>JAEUOR010000048.1 GCA_016790635.1 Burkholderiales bacterium | reverse complement strand
TTCCGTAGGCGCCAGATCAATCAACTTCCCGCCCAATGCCTCGAACTCCGTCGCCCGGTCATAGTCCTCGACGTCTTGCGAAAAGTGCGTGACGGCGTTGACCAGACCATAGGCTGAGAGATCGCCTTCAACGATGAGATGCCGCAGCACGCCGGCACGCTCGTTTTCGTTGAGCGTGTAGCGATTGGCAAGCACCTCGACCGCCTTGACGGGATCGCCCCTGAGCTTGATATCCAGGGTTTTCTGCATCTTCTGCGCCACCTGCCGGAACGTCGCCTCGGAAACCGCGGCCTCGACGACATCCCGCACTTTCAGGAAAAACGCCTTGTCATCCGCAGCCAGGGTGTCGTCCCGGTAGACATTGACGGACTCCTCCCCGGATTGCAGGATTCGGCCGACATGGGTCTTGCGTAGCGCATGGTCGGACGCGATCAGGCCGTTTCGGCAGATCAGCCTGTAAACCAGGGGCTGAACCGCCAGCGTGCCGCAACCGACTTCCGAGTTGGTGATGACGATGCCGGCCTGGACCACGTCGCCCGGCGCCACTTCGAACTTGACCTGCGGCGTGACGACTTTGAGATACATCTTCGTCTCGGTCAATTCGACCGATTCGAAGCGTGCCTCGGGGAGGCGCTGCAGGATCGGCAGGACGTTTTCCGCAAGATCGAAGTTGTCCAGGCGGCGGTAGCGGTCGGACAGCACCGCACGCACCTGCCCATCCAGCGTACGAATCATCCGGCGCTCACCATCGGTCTGGAGCCACGTGTTGACATTGCGATCCAGCAGACCGGGTTGCTCGGTCCGCATGCGTTCGAAATACATGAACGGGATCTTCAGCTTTTCGGCGAGTTGCCGGCGCGCGAGGTTGGTCACCCCGAATGCGCTGTCACCGCCCCTGCCTTCGATCGACATTTTCAGCGTGCCGCCTTGATCGGTACTGCATTTCAAGAGCGACGACGGCACTACCAGGTCCTGCTTCGAGCCGATTTGCCGCTCAAGCTCCTGTGCCAAATTAACGAGAGAACGTCCGCTTTTCATTTCAAACCTCCAAATGGAAAGCGGGGACGGCGGACCCCATGCCGGGGATGCACATCCCCGCTGGGATCAACGAATCGGCTCGGAGGATTCCGGGCCGGGATAAAACGCGACTTGCGTCGCGCCGACTACCTGCGCTGACAAACGGGAATCGCTTCCCGCGTGTCAGCACTGCAAACAACTACAACATGCCGCGTTCCGCGAACGACATCACGCCCGTACCGGCGATCACAAAATGATCCAGCACCCGAACGTCGACCAATGCCAATGCCTCTTTCAAGGCACGCGTCAGCATCGCATCGGCCTGGCTCGGTTCAGCCACGCCGGACGGATGGTTGTGCGCCAGGATGACGCCGGCCGCGTTGGTGGCCAGGCTCCTCTTGACGACTTCCCGCGGATAAACGCTGGTTTGGGTCAGCGTGCCGCGGAACATTTCCTCGGGCGAGATGACCCGATTTTGCGCATCCATGAACAAGACCATGAAGACTTCATATTCCCGGCCCGCCAGCGTCATGCGCAGGTAATCCCGCACAATGGCCGGCGACGACAACACATCCCGGTGGCGCATGGATTCAGCCAGAGAACGCCGCACCAGTTCTTTGGCGACCTGCAACTTCGCTTTGGACCTGGCCGGCGCGTCACATGCCGGCATTGGCCCGTTTAGCAACTTGAAAAGACTGCCTTCGGCCGCCTTGATCATCCATTCGGCGGTCTTGCTGCCGACCAACAGACCCAGTAAATCAGTATTCGACAGCGCTTCCATGCCTTGACTCATGGTGTTCTCCTTTTGCGTACGAGAAGGGGAACACCGCCCATCGGGGAGGAAATGTTCCCCGAGGGTTGACTGACTGCGATCTCCAGACCTTGCGGTCACCGGCTTCCAGGAGATGAGGCCGGATTCATGGGCGCTGTCAAACGACAGCGGTGGAACCTCGTAAGACGCAACCCGGCGCCATCCCAGGCGGGAGCAATCTCTACCCAAGCCGGCGCAAAGCCGGCTTGGGTAGAGCCCCTCGCTTGAGGGGCCGCTACGCGGCATCTTTCGATGCCGCCGAAAATCGCCGTCCGCCAGGCCACAACTCATGCAAGGGCCCGGACGAAGGCGATGACTTGGGATATCACGATGCACAGCACCATGACGCTCGGATTGGTGACGACGTTGATGAATGCTTGTTTCATGCGGGCCTCTCTTTCGGTGGGTTGCGGGGTTTTCACCTCTGGGTTGGCCCACAGGTGAAAACCCCGCCCGAAGGCGAGGCTTTCGAAGATGGTCAGGCGAACACTTTGGCGATCGCGATGACCTGGGATACGACGACGATCAGCACCATCAGCTTCAGGTTGGTGACCACGTTCAACAGGGACTCTTTCATGACGTTCTCCTCGAAAAGCCAAGGGGAGACGTCTCCCCGAGGGAGAGATGTCTCCCCAGGGGGTGGTAGCACTGCTAACAGGCGCGAACGTTCAGGCCGTGGCGCGTTCGGGCTGATTCGACCGATCTGATTGCGGCACCTCGACGGTTTTGCCGTTGACCTTGGCAAACTTGACCCGCAACAAACGGCCCTTGATGGTGACGCCCATCTGTCCGGCGTTATCACCCTTCTCGAAGGTGAACGTCTCGGGGTAGATGTCGGCGATCCGGAAGCCGATGATCACGGCCTTTTCATCCTTGACATCGGATTCGAGTTTCCGGACTACCGTTTTGGCGTCGGCGCCGCTGACCGTGCAGTCGAACTTGGTGTAGCTGACATCGTCGCTGCTGCCGCGAAAGGCCGAAATGCTGCAGGCCAGAAATTCCTGGCCCTTCTTCGGCTTGACGGTACGCACGCGATTGAGATAGCCGACGCCTTCAACATGCAGATTGAAGTACGACGGCTGGTTACCGGACTGGGATTGCTCGGACATGATGGTCTCCTATACACATGGAAAATGGGGAGACCATGCCCCGACCGGGGATGGAATCCCCGACTGGGTTGAAACAACTGACAAAACCTCCAGACCTTGCGGTCACCGGCTTTCAGGAGATGAGGCCGGTTTTGGCGCTCTCACGAGCGTTGGGCGATGCGTGACGTGCATCGATCGGGCTGACACAGCCAGCGTGTTACTTCGGCATGCTCGACTGCGGGTCTGCCGTGCCGCACCCGCTACGCAAATACTACCGAGCCGAACGTATTCAAATCAACAGACCACCTACTTTTAGATTGGTTCCGTCGATTTTAGGGGCGGCGCACTGATTCCAGTGATCACGAACATCACCGTGCCTTCCTGCTCGTGCTGATCGCGGCGAATGTTGGACGTCTGTTTCCTTGTCAGTCGAAGACGCGACCCGCCCGGAATTTCAGGAAGCTTGTCGTGCCTCACCAATGGCTTCGGGTACCGACACTCTGGGTTAAAACGGCCGCTCGGCTCAATCCGCGCGAATGGCGACCGTCAAATCGATCATGACGCACGCATGCCGTGGCAAATCGGCCACGCCCAATACAGAGCGCACATGCTGGCCGGCCGTGCCGAACGCGGTGACGAAGGTATCGGACGCTGCGTTGATGACTTCGGACATCTGGTCGAATCCCCCCGAACCAACCCGCACGAAAGCATTGAGGCGGATCACCCTGCGTACCCGATCCAGCGTGCCCAACTCTACCTGAAGCCAGGCAAGGGCTTGCAACGCGCAGGCGCGGGCGCTTTTGCATGCGTCGTCGAAGTCCACGGACAAACCGACAATCCCCGGGTGAAGGACGACATCGCCCGGCAACTTCGCCAACTGCCCGGCGACATATGCCGTATTTCCATCGATCAATATCGGTTGATACGAAAACCTGGTGCCAACCGCTTGCGGAAGTTGCAGGCCCAGCGAGCGGAGCCGCTCCTCAACGAGGTCCATTTCCCGTGGCCTTTACTGAGACTGTTTTTCAAACTTCACATCGCTTGCCACCTTGGACCAGCGCGCTACTTCCCTCTGAACAAACGCGGTGAAGGCCTCGGGCGAACTGCCTACCGGCGTTACGCCCTGTGCCTTCAGCCGTTCGATCACCTCCGGGTTTTGCAGCACCTTGACGATCTCGCGATGCAACCTGGCAATCACATCCTTCGGCGTTCCTGCTGGCGCGACCAGGCCTTGCCAGGAGGTCATGTCCAGATCCTTCAGGCCGAACTCCGTGTAGCTTGGAACGTCGGGCGCCGCCGCACTTCGCTTGGAGTCCGTCACCGCCAACGCGCGCACCTTGCCCGATTTGACAAACGGCTGCATCGTGATGACCGGATCGATCAAGAACGTGATTTGGCCAC
The DNA here is from genome assembly GCA_016790635.1 of Burkholderiales bacterium. Classification (GTDB taxonomy): domain Bacteria; phylum Pseudomonadota; class Gammaproteobacteria; order Burkholderiales; family JAEUOS01; genus JAEUOS01. The sequence continues at coordinate 14,171 of JAEUOR010000048.1, read as the reverse complement.
CTAGAAGGTCGTTGATTGCCGGCGCGCTGCCTTTGTACGGAACATGCAGGGCTTCGATACCAGCAGTCAGCTTGAACAACTCGGTTGCGAGATGCGTCGAACTCGATGCCGACCCGTGAGTGAATTTCCCGCGGTTTTGCTTGGCAAGCGCAATGAATTCCTTCAAATCCTTCGCAGGAATCGACGGGTTGACGCCGATGATGTACGGCTGGTCGGTCACCATCGATATGGGGGCGAAATCCTTCAAGGGTTCATAGGGTAGTTTTGTATAGGCAATCGGATTGATCGCCAATACCGGCAGGTTCGCCAGCAGCAGGGTATAGCCGTCGGGTACAGACTTGGCCACGAACTCGGTGCCGATGATGGCGCTTGCACCGGCACGGTTTTCCACCAGAACCGATTGGCCGATGTTCTCGGCCAGACGTACGCCGATGGTCCTGGCAACGATATCCGCGACGCCGCCAGCGGGAAACGGCACCACGATCTTTATTGCCTTGTTGGGGTACGGCGATTGTGCATTGATCGCCAACGGCGTCAATGTGGCCAAAGCAAGCGCCAGTTCCAGGATTTTGCGCATTTCAAATTCCTTTCGATGCGATGGATCAAGCGGCCGACGACGCCGGGGCCGCAAACTCTTGAGACAAACGGGAAACAGCGTTGTCGCGCAGTATCCGCAGCCAATTCTCGCCGGCAATTTTGCGAATCTCGGCAGCACCGAAGCCCCGGCGCGTCAATCCTTCGAGCAATGTCGGGAAGTCCCGGCTGGTCTTGAACCAGGCCGGTGGGTCTGGCCAACCGGGCGTGGACTTGGATCCCTCGCCCAGATCGACACCTTTGGTCCAGCGGCCGCTGCGCATCCACTCGACCACCTCGACCGGATGGTTGACACAAAGGTCGGAGCCGAAGGCGACGTGATCGATCCCCATGAGGTCAACCGTTGTTGCAACCATGTCGCAGAAGCTCTCCAGCGTGCAATCGCCGGCGCCGGCCAGGTGGTGCGGGTACAGGCTCAAGCCCAGCAGGCCGCCGCGCTTGGCGAGTTCGCGCAGCAACTGGTCCGACTTGTTGCGCAGCGCGTGGTGCCATGACGACGGGTTGGCATGCGAGATCACGATGGGGCGGGCAGAGAGCTCAATTGTTTCCAGGGTCGAGCGCTCGCCGCTGTGCGACATGTCGACGATCATGCCGACACGGTTCATCTCCTGTATCACCTCGCGGCCGAAACGGCTCACGCCACCGTCACGGCTCTCGTAGCACCCGGAGGCGAGCACCGATTGGTTGTTGTAGGTCAGTTGCATGACCAGAACGCCCAAACGGCGGAACACTTCGACCAGACCGATCTCCTCCTCGATCGGAGAGCAGTTCTGGAAACCGAAGAAAACGCCAACCTTGCCGGCGCGTTGCGCGGCCAATATGTCCTGCGGTTGCTGGACCCGCATGATCAAGTCGGGAAAGGTCTCGAATCGGCGATCCCATTCGGCAAGGCGGGTCAGCGACTCCCTGGCGCTTTCCCAGTACGACACGGTCACATGCACCGCAGTGACCCCGCCGATGCGCAGGTCGTTCAAGGTCTGGCGGTCCCAGCGGCAATACTGTAGTCCGTCGATCAGGAGGGGGGTTGTCATGATGGATCAGGCTTTTCGGTGTCTGGGCGCGAAGTGATCTGGCACACATGGACTATAGAGATGCTCAAAGGTAAAGACAAATTGAATTAAGATATCGATAATTAAGTAAAACTCAACAGGCTTTCGATGCAGGAACCGTCGGTTCGGCAGTTGCGCCACTTCGTTCTGGTGGCGGAGTGCGGCAGCTTTCGTGCCGCGTCGGAGCGTGCGTTTCGATCACAGTCGGCGTTGACGTTGTCGATTCAGGAACTGGAAAGTGTGCTCGGTGCCAGCCTGTTCCAGGCCGGGCGCCGCGCCCAGTTGACCGACTACGGGCGCGAGTGCCTGCCGATCGCGCGCGACATCGTCGAGCGCTTCGCCCAGCAAACCGTGCGCCTGCGCAACGTGAGCGCCATGGCCACGGTGACCATGGCGGTACTGCCATCCTTCGCAGCGCGCTGGTTGCCCGGTTTTCTTGCGCTCTTCACCGAGCGGCACCCGCGCATTGCGCTGCGTGTGCTGGACGACAACAGCCGCAACGTCGAAGACATGGTGATCAATGGGCGCGCCGATGTCGGCATCGTCAGCATGGGGGCCATCGACCGCCGGATCGAAGCTAAGGCATTGTTGAAGGATGCGTTTGCCTTGGTGTGCGACAGGAATCATCCATTAGCCAGCGAACCCCATCTGCCCTGGAGCGCCCTGAAAGGCCAGAAACTGCTGGGCAATCTGACGCACCAGTTGCTGGCCGGAACAGTGGCGGCGCACCATGTGCACGAGCCACAGCTGTTTGTGTCCAACATGACCTCGCTGCTGTCACTTATTGCCGCCGGCGACTGGACTTCGCCGTTGCCGGCCCTCGCGGTGCCGCTGCACGCGCCGGAGATCGTCGCCGTTCCGCTGCGCCGCCCCAGTATCACGCGCCAGATCGGCATCATTCGGCTGAAGTCCAGGCCGGTCGAGCCGGCCGTGGCGGCGGTGATCTCGATCGTGGAGGAAGTCGTCAAGGGCGGCGGCCAAGGGCGCGCTGCCGGATCGTCAGCCGGCCTTCATACAACCGATAGCGGCAAAAAATCCGCCTGAACCCAGGCCGCCCGGTCGGCGTCAGATACCGGCTGACCAAGGGCCGGCGCTGCCGCGACAGCGCCAGGTCCCGTTGAGCATCAGGCCGCCATGGCGTCCATCGGATAGGTGGCGCTGTCGACGCGAGGCAAGTAGCGGACATCCTGGAGCGCTGCCCACGTGCTGGTTGGGTAATACAAGGGAATGATGCCTTGATCTTCAACCACCGCCTGCCTTGTCGCCTCGCGGATCAAATCCTCGCGCGCGTGGTTGTCGACAGTTTGAAGGGCGCGAGCCAACGTGTCGTCAACCTTGCGGTTCGAGTACATCCCCCGGTTCGATGCCCCGAAGCCGGTTGACTTGTTGGGCGTCGCCAGCAAGCCTTTGAGAACCCCTGACGGTTCAACCGAAGCCCAACCAACCTGGATGACACTGAACTCGGGCTCACCATTCTTGCCGCTCCCGGCAGACGCGCGCGCGAAGAATTCGTTGGATGGAAGCGACACCGACTGTGCGTCGATGCCGATCTCGCGCAGGCCCAGCGCGATGGCGCCAAGCACCTGCTTGTCGCTGGCGTAGCGTCCGTCGGTGCCGTGCATGACCAGCCGAAAGCCATCGGCATACCCCGCCGCGGCCAGCAGTTGCCGCGCGGCACGTGGGTCGTAGGGAATACCTTGAAGGCCCTGAATCGTGCCAGGAAAGCTCGGCGGCAAAAGTTGGTTGGCGGGAACCGCTGAATTTCCCAGGACCTCCTTTGAAAGCGCGGCCCGGTTGATCGCCAGCGACAGTGCCTTGCGAACGCGCACGTCGCGTAGCGGATTGGGTATCGACTTTCCCTGCTTGTCGGTCACAAACGGCGTGACTTGCCTGGCTTGATCCATGTGCAGGAACATCAGGAAATTGCTGGGCGTATCGAACAGTCGAACCGTCGCCGTCGAACGCAGCCTGGCTACGCTTTCGGGTGGAACTTGATCGATCAGCTGGCATTGCCCCGACAATAGGGACTGCACGCGCGCCTCGGCTTGCGCCAGCGCAATCACATTGACGTGGCTCCACGGCTGGCGACCACCCCAATGACCTTCGAATGCCTGGTACTGAATCAGGTCTCCGTCCCACTTGAGAAAGCGGTACGGGCCGGTCCCGATGACGCCAATGCCGGCGTTGAAGGACGCCGTGGTGGCACCGCTCGAAATCTTTTTCGAGATGATCGGCACATTCGCCAGGTCGTTCATCAACAACGGTACGGCTGCCTTGGTCCGAATTCGCAAGGTCGTCGGGTTGACGATCTCGATCTTGTCGATTGCCCGCACGAACACGCCAAGCGACGAAGGACTGTTGGGCACCTTGCCGGCGCGGTCCAGAGAGAAGACCACATCCTCGGCGATGAATGGCGAGCCGTCGTGAAAGACAACATTGGGCCGAAGCGTGATCTCCCAGGTAGTGGCGTCCACGGCCCGCCAGGCGCTTGCAAGCGCGGGATTGAGCTCAAGCCCGGGCCCGTACATTACAAGCGGCTCGAAAACCGGCATGTGCGCCTGACGATTGGGGCCGAAATACTGGTATTGCGGATCAAAGGAGTTGGGCTTGGTCGCCGTTCCGATGACCAGGGTCCGATTGGGCGATTTGCCGGTGCCAGCGCAACCGGCGGCAAGCGCTGCGACAGCGGCCGTGCCCCACAGGAAATGCCGGCGAGTGATCAACCGCGGGGGGCTTAGGGAGAGACCGGAATCACGCATCGCACTACTCCGGTTGAATGTTGGCGCGCTTGGCGACGTCAACCATGCGGACCTGCTCCCGCTTGACGAAGGCTTCCAGTTCATTGCCCGTCAGCTTCTGCGCGACCATGCCGATCGACTCGAGTTTCTCCTGGTAGGCCGCTTGACCATACAGTTCGAGCATGGCCGCGCGCAGTTTGTCGATCACCGGTTGGGGCGTGCGCGCTGGCGCTGTGAGCACCACCCAACCGGCGAGATCGAAGGCCGGGATGCCGGATTCGGCAATGGTGGGAACCTTGGGCAGTTCGACGGTTCGCTTGGCGGTGCTCACGGCAAGGGGCCGAACCCGCTCCGCCTTGATCATGGGCATCGCCGCGATCGAGGTGTAAAAGATGGCATCGACCTCGCCGGTGATGGTGGCGGTGAGCCCGAGCGGACCGTCTGTTCCAGGCCACCGGATCCATCCTGGCGGTACTCATCGAAGAACACCCGCAACTCGGTAACCTGACGCGGATTACCACTCACCATGGCGGTCCTCAATACCGGTTGATCACCGACATTTCCGGTCCCGCGAAACTCGTTCGACATACACATCTCCTTTCAGTTGATTGAACTACCCAGGAATGCGTGCAGGCGCGGACGACGACTGCGCCCATAGTTCCGCCCCGCCTTCACGCCACGCCGCGCTCGGCAACGTTTCACGGGAAACGGCTGCGCCGCGCCAATTGGTCGACGCACCCGCCCAATCCGGTCCAATCGAATTGCCGCTGCCCTCACAGCAACTCCGTCGCCGGTTCAGGCGATTCCTGCTCGACCGAGAGCGACGCCTGCTCCAGAAGACGCAGTTCCGCATCAGTCAACTTGACGCGGCGCCGCGTATGCCGCGGTGCATTCGCACCCGTGAAAACCGGACGCGGAACTTCACCGAACAGAGCCACGGCTACCTGGACGCGGAGGCGTGCGTTCTCGTCCGCCGACGGCAGGAAGTCGCTGCGGCTCATCTGCCGCAACTCGTCACGCAGTAGATGCCGCTCCCAGCGAATCGGCTCCAAGAACAGCGCGCGCATCTGCCGACCTACTGCACGGATCGCGGCCCGGCCTTCGGTGTCGCTGATGCGGTCCTTGTGGACCAGGGTCTTGATCATGCGCACGTAGTAGTCGAACTCGACGATCGCTTCCGCGGCGGCATACCCATACGGGCTGCGGAACCCGAGCTCCACGGCCTTCGGGTTGCGCGACGACATCACGGAGATGGCCAAGCCCTTGCGCCTGAGAAGTTCGAACGATTCCTTACGCGACTTGATCACCTGGTCCAGATGGCTTCGAACCGCGACGAGGTCGTCATACATGCGGATCAGGATCCAGTCGGCATACGGGTTGTCGTTTGCGGACAGGTGCCAGATCGATTTCAGAACCGCCGCGAACCGCCTTCCGCCCACAATCTGCGATGCATGGCCGTCGGCATCCGCCGGCCGGCCGGTGAACATGCGATACGCATCCTGGGTGTGCAGGGTCATCGTGTCGGGCGTGGCGTCCGCTAGCTGACCCAGCTTCGCGTTGGTTTCGGCGGAGGGTTGCTGTGACGCATCGTCATGACCTGCCATGAAAAACTCCTGTGGGTTGATCGATCAAGAAAGGTGTGGATCGAGCGTTGTCGACCGTTAGCACTGCTCGCACTGGATCCGGGGCGCACTCGTGCCGGGCAGTCATTCCGCGCCTCCCTTGGGGGATTGCGGACGCGTCGCGTTGAGCATCTGGCGAATCTTTTCCCGGCGCTCGGCAGCCTTGGCCTGGAATTCCGGCGTGGCGCGTTCGGCAGCTAGGCGACGTTCTTCCTCGTCGCGTTGCCGGCGCTCGATCAGCTCTGCCTGACGCTTGCGCCGCGCTGCGGCGACCCGCGGGCCCAGTTCCGGGATGAACTCGCCGGTGGCAGCACGCTTGACGAGTCCACGCAGGTAGGCGATGGGCGCGGTGTGGATGGCCTTGGCCTGCATGCGTGCGCTCAACTCATCGAGCAAGGCCTGCGCCTGGCCAAGGCATTGCTCAAGCACCCGTCGCGCGGAAGCGCGCTCTTCAGGGATCAGCGCGTCCGGGAAGAACAGGTCACCACCACCCTGCATTCCGGTCTCGACAGCGCGCGCGTCAACAGCCTGTGGTTGTTGTACTGAAACACTTGTACTTCTTTGTATATGTAGTTTGGCGCTTTCGGCAAAACTGTGATGGCGGTTTCGGCGAATCAAGTTTGGCGGTTTCGGCAAATCAGGAATGCGGGAATCCCACACTCTTGATTCGCCGTTTGGTGAAATCCTGGTTGCGGCGATCCCGCATTCAGACAGGGACGGCACGATCAGGTCACCAGAGGCGCCGCGCTCGCCGCGAGCGAGCAAGTCGAGCAGACATTCCAGCCTGATCCGCGCAACGAGTTTGGCCGGAATGCCGGTCAATGATTCTTCCCAGAGGCCCGCGCGCATCAATTCCCGGCGTGCTGCCTCCTGTTCGCGGCGGGATAGCCCGATCTCCTGGGTCCAGTGACTCGCCGAATTGGCAATCCACGCATCGAGTTGCCGGCGCATCTGCAAGCGCGTCAGATACAGTGCGCGCGACAGCAACAGGCCCGCATGGACACTGCCTGCGACTCCGGCCAGCGCCCGATGGAAGGAAAGCGATGGCCCCAGCAGTTCGGCAACCACGGCGCCATCGGCCCAATCCAGGCGCGCGGCAGGGCCTTCTGCTGGCCCAAACAGCAATTCGCCCAGCTGATCTACGCAAAGCTTGAAGTGCAGCCGCGCTGGCAGCCCAATGCGCCGTTCGCCCAGAATCGCCAAGTCTCGCAGCAACTCGCGGGCGGTCGCTTGCTCCTTGGCGGAAAGACCAGTTTCCATCGTCCACTGCTCACCGGTCTTGAAGAACCAACCGTCATTCATGGCGATATCCCGACCGTGACGCGTCCAGTAGATCGCCTGGGACAGCATCAACGCCGCCTTCACGTTCGCCGTGAGGTCCACCAAACGGCGATGGAACGCGATGTGCCGGCCCAGCAGTGGCCAGATGATCGCGAGTTCCTGGTTTCGTCCTTTTGACTGCCATGCATCGCTCCCTGCCGCCGCTCCGTATCCGCTCTCCGCCACGCCTGCTCTCGGCACCGTCAGCGCGACTCGGCGGCGTGGGCCTGCAGCGCACGCCAGACGACGTCGACGCGCACCCGGAACCACAGCTTTGCCGGCATGCCCACCCGTCGCTCCTCCATGAAGCCCACCTTGCGCAAAGCGCGCCGCGCGGTTTCCTGCTCCCAGCGCGTGAGCCCGGTCTCCTCGGTCCATTGGTCCTGGGACTTGCAGAACCAGCCAAAGGCTGTCGCATCGACGGCCTGCGCCGTCCAGATGGCCTGCGACAGCATCAGGGCCGACGTGACACCGCCTGAGACCGGTACCAGGCAACGATGGAAGCTGATCGGCAGGTCGAATACGTCGAGCAGCAGATCGGGAGAGACAACGACCGACACAGAGGCACGTGTGCTCATCGGTCCGCCTCGAATTCACGAACGATCGATTCGAGAACGGCGAGGGACCGCTGCGGAAATGCCTGATGCAGCCGGTAGTAGCGCGCCCGCGGATCCGGATCGTCGAGTCCATACCAGACGCGGTAAATCTGCTCGCGCGTGCCAGGATCCGGAAGGGCAATGCGGCCGGACGGCCGCCACGCACCGTAGTCACGCCGCCGCCTGAGCGTGACCTTGCGGCGCAGCTTGAACAATGCGCTCATCATTTGCCATGTCGCGCCATGGCGGATGAAGTAGGTCTCCAGCGCCTTGGCCTCGTTGACTAACGCCACGGCCCGCAATCCGGCCTTGAGGCCGGCGCCATCCACGGCTACCGCGATGGTCAGGTTGCGCATGCCGGCTAAGCGGTTGAGGTCGAGCGCCGAAAGCTGCCGTAGACGAGCGAGCTGATCGGCATCGATGCCGGCGGCGTTCACCTCCTCCCGCTCGGCCTCGGCAAGCCTCACGGCGACGTGGTTGAGCAGGACGAAGCGGACCTGGGCGTCGAGCAGTGGCAGCATCAGGTGCCCCCCAACTTTGAATCCATTTCCGATTCGGCAGCGATTCGCACCGCGGCTTGTGTTTCACGGACCAAATTCAAGATGTCCAGGAATGCGCCGGCACTCGCGTTGCCCGCATCGACGAGCCAACAAACCAATGCCATCTCGCCTACTGTGGCATCGGCATCATTGCCGTGGGCTGCGCTGCCATCAGGATCCGCATGCGCGGCGAGCGCCGCCAGTAGACTCGACGCACGTTGCTTTTCTGGCGACAAGTGCGTCCCTTCGCTCCATGCCGGCGCATCGCGCATCACATAGCCGATCGGCGCGCCTGGCGTGATTTGGAGAAAGTCGCCGACACCGGATGTGGCGGCAAACGCACGCACGGCCACGATGAGCTTGGCGGACGCGCCCGGCAGAGCTTGCTGTGGCGCAGGACCAGGCGGAAGCGCAGCCAGTTCGGCCACCGCGATTTGCGGGGCGTTAGAAGTGCTAACGCCTGCCTCTCCGGGCGACGACGGATTGGCCGGAGAACCCTGACTCGCGCGCGGCGCACCTGCAATCGAGTTATTGGTCGCCGATGTCGGCGGAGTCGGCACGCCGCGCGGCGACGTGTCGAGCGCCTCACGGACCTTGTCCACATGCACGCCCAACCGCAACGCCAGTGCTTCCTCGCAAGCGCGCAAAAGCGCCACCACGCTGAAGATCGAAGTCTTGCGGAACTTGTCGGAGAAGCGCCGGAATACCGGCTCGAAGGTACCGGCATAGAGATCGTCTTCGGCAATGGATGCGCGCGCCAACGCGTGGCGCTTCATCGCGTTCAGCCGTGGTTGCAGGGTTTTGACGTCCAGGCCGGACAGGCTGGTGACGGCCTCACCGAGGGTGCCGAGGCGTTCGGTCGCGAACAAATAGTGTGCAAGCGTGGCGGTGTTGATCGAGAGGCCGAGCCCCTTGATCGCTTCTTCAAGCTGGCGGATGGAGAGCGGAAGGCCCTTCTCCGCTTCGAGTCGCGCCTTGAGGGAAACGATGCCGCAAGCCTTGTCCCAGAACGACATTTCGCCGCGCAGTTCGTTTTCGATCAGGTGGGAGGTCAGGACATGGCTCTCCGATTGCCACGGACGGAACAGCACCAGGAGCTTCTGGAACCGCGCATCGCCGGTCTCGGCCCACAATTGCTGGATGGCCTGCAGGCGGGTGTTGCCACCGGCTTCAACGATGAAATGCGCCTCGCCCGGCCGGCGGGTGACCGTGAGCGGAGTGCGGATTCCGTTCGCGCGAACCGAAGCCTTGATATCCTCGAAACGCTCATTGCCGGCGCGGCGCGGGTTGTTCTCGTAGGGGTGGATGGCGTCGACCGTCAATTCGATCTGGCATTCCTGGCGCGGGTCGGCCTGTGTCGGGAGATCCCCGGAGCGGCTGTCCGGATTGCCCACGCGCAACGACTCGGCCACCAGGCGGCGGCGCTCGTCGATCGACAGTTGGCGCCCGACGGGCAGTGCGATCGGCGCCCTGGCGGCGTTCGAACCCTGCGTCATGCCGTTTTCTCCTGCGCCTGGAACGGGTCGGCATAGACGCCCAGCAAGCTGGGGATCAGTTCCCAGGCGAGTTGATGCATGACAGTACTGGCGCTGGGAGTGACGCCTTCGCGCTTGCGCTCGTGCCGATGCACCGGGATCCGCAGCGTCGCGGCCTCCTTGTAGGCCTTGGCATGGGGCACCACGGTTTCCAGTACCGAGACGCGGCCCTTGAGCTTGATGAAGTCGTCGCGAATGCCGCTGGCGATAGTGCGAGCGTCGGCGGTACGGTCCTGCCGATAGATGACCGCCTTCATCGGCCCGAGCGTCGCGCCCAAGGCACTGCCGGGCTCAAGGCGATCGAGCAGTTCCATGGTGCCGTCCTTGAACTCCCGGGCCGAGAGGATCTCGGGGGTGATCGGCGAGACCAGGATGTCGGCCGCAAGCACGGCGGCATCCTGCAGCGGCCCGATGGCGCCCTGGGTGTCGATCAGCACGCAGTCGTAGGCGCCGACGACGGCGGCCGATTGCAGCGCGAAGCGCAGACGGAAGCCGCGATCGATCCGGTTGAGCAGCCAGTGCGGCAGGTTGCCCTCCGGATCGTCGGACACGACGATATCGAGGTTGCGGTACAGGGTTGGCGTGATGCACTGGCTGGTAACCTCGCCGCGCACGATCACTTCGGTCAGCCCGGCGAGCGGCTTGGGTGTCGCCAGCGGGAAATACTTCGACAGCGAGGGCTGCACGTCCGCATCGATCAAGAGAACGCGCAGACCCATGTCGGCCAGAAGCGCCCCCAGGTTGGCCGTGAGGGTGGTCTTGCCGACACCGCCTTTGGTGCTGGTCACCGTGAATTTGATCATCGAATCCGTAGGGAATTGAGGCCTGATTCAGCGATACGGATTCGCGATCATATGTGTCGGCTCATTTGCGCAAGTAGTCTCCAAGGCCCTGATCCGCAAAGATTTTTCGGATGCGGTTGATTTCCTCGTAGAGCGTGCCGCGCGGGATTCGGAGCTTTTCTGCGGCCTCCGAGATCGACAATCCCTCTGTGCCCAACAGCTCACAAAGTCGTCTCTGGCGTGGCGTCAGTTGGCGCAGCGCCCGGGCGACATCGATGCGCGCATCCTCTGGATCAAGACCGTGATCCGCGGCAGCGTCGCGGCCTCGGGCCGCGTCGAGAAGTTCAGCGAATGTTGGTGCATCGTCGCCATCGCCCGTGGGCGCATCGAGTGACACTGCGTCGTAGTCGCCGGCGCGTTTGGCGGCAACTCGTTCGCGGAACAGGTCGGTCAGTTTGTTGCGGATGACCGTGGCCATGTAGCCGATTGGCGGACCGTTGGGATCGGCGCGGAACTTGCGCCGCACCTCGATCCAGTGCATCAGGCATTCCTGCAGAAGGTCATCGAATTCTTCGCGTTCCGGACTTTGTGACTGCCTGCGGTATTTACCAATCAGTTGCTTTGCGACTGCAATCTCCCATTGCTGGAGTTCTTTTCCGTTCTTGAGTGCCATCCGGCCCCCCGTGCGTTATGCGACGGGGGGTTGAACGAACGTTTCTCAGAACTTATGAATTGAAAAAACTAATCAAAATCAATGACTAACGACGCGTATGGGAAAGTCCTCCTGAAACTTGGGAGAGAAGTCCAGTAGGCCTAAAGCAGCGAGATCAGCAACAGATGGCGATCGTTGGCCAGTGCTGCGGAAGCATGATGACGGAAGCTTTCATTTCCTAAAAGGCAGAACGCCGTAAATCTCCCGACACTCTTTGGCGGAATTTCGTATCAGGAAATGGGGCGTTCTCGATAGATCGCGAAAGACGGCGATCCATCGCGAGAGAAGTCGGAATGCCTTCGGAGAGTGCCGCAGGGCCAAGAACCTGAGCGGCTTAACGGATTCGGATGGAGGCGCGCATGAAGCGAGGAATGCTGTACACAGATAGGACGCAGTCAACGGGCGCCGCAAGACCGCTGGGTAATAGCACGCAGCCGGATCGGGAAACTACTGATTCGGAAGGGACCAGGAATGCTCGCGAGGAAGTACGGCAACGTCAGCCTCTGGGTGCGTTCGACGCCCGGGCAATCAGGGAACTCTCGCAGGCCGCACCGACCGACCCGCGATCTCTGCGACGCACCATTCGCCGCAACGAGCTACGTCAGATCGTCCCGCTGGCTGACTCGACGATCTACGAACTGGAACGGCGCGGTGAGTTTCCGCAGCGCTTCTTCCTCACGGCGCGCTGCGTCGTGTGGGACTTGGCCGAGGTCGAGGCGTGGCTGCGAAGCCGGCGGCAGCCTGGCGGGGATGATGTGGTAAGGAAGGCGCCGGTGCCGGATTATCGGATGCGAAAGAGCGGGACGAGTAGGAAGATGGGCTAGCGGAAGCAACGGACCGCCATCCTCATGATCGAAGGCGGGACGCGTGAATCAGTCAGGTGGCCTTCTTCTCACTTAGGAAGTTGGCAAGCTCGTGATCAGTCACGATCGCGCACAGTTTTTCGCATGCGCGAATTGGTTTCACCCGCGGAGCGGTAAATCATATCGGCGCGGTCGTTGTGACAACCTTCATCGTCGGCGGCAACAGAGTCGGCGTGTGTGATTCTCCCGCTACCCAAGCATCAATCATGTCGGCCCACTCCTGCAGCATGTGGCGACGCTGCTCGCCATACTCAGCCTTGTTGTAGACGCCGCGCGATGAACGTCCGTCCTCGTGAGCGAGGGCCTTCTCGATCCAGTCGCTGTTGAATCCCAGTTCGTTGAGAATGGTAGAACCCGTGCGACGCAGGTCATGCACGGTGAATGACTCCAGCGGCAAGCCTGACTCCTTGGCTTTCGCGACCACTACCTGAGTCACCCGGTTGAGGGTCGCCTTCGACATGCAACGATCGGCATCGTAGCGCGAGGGCAGCAGAAACCTCGATCCGCCGGCGCAGGTGCGCAGAGCGACCATGATGTCGAGCGCCTGCTGGGAGAGATAAACGTTGTGGGGCTTGCCTGCCTTCATGCGACTCTTCGGGATCGTCCAAACAGCGTTCTCGAAGTCGATTTCGTTCCAGGTGGCCTCGATGAGTTCGCTCTTGCGTACGAGTGTGAGCAGGATCAGACGCAGTGCCAGGCGGATGGTGGGCAGAGTCGCGGTGGCATCGAGCACCCGGTGCATCACGCGAATCTCGGACGGCGATAGCGCCCGGTCCTTGGGCACGAACGTCGCAATTGACGAGGGGCCAACTTCGTCAGCCGGGTTTGGTGCTTTGTCACCGTGCAGTGCCGCGAACGCAAAGACCTGTTTGACGATGTCGCGGACGTGAACGGCGGTGGCCGGCGCCCCACGCGCCTTGACCTTCCCGCAGAGGTTGCGCAGATCCTCGGGACCGATTTCGGCCAGCAGGCGGTTCCGGAGCTGCGGCATGATGTCCCGGTCGATGATGCTCTTGCGCATCGACTTGGTGCTCTCCGCCATCCGGGCATCTTCGAGCCAGCGGTTGGTAAATTCCTCGAAGGTCTTGGCCTCGGACATGCGGCGCTTCTCGCGCTGCTTTTCCTGGCTCGGTGACTGACCTTCGACGATCGCGCGCCGCGCTTCCATGCAGCGCTCGCGCGCCATCAACAACGAGATGCCGTCCTTGGCGCCGTAACGACCCACCGTGAGCGTCTCGCGCCGGCCATTGAGCCGGTAGTCGAGCCGAAAGGTGATCGTCCCCCTGGGAGAGACGGTCACATACATCCCGTCCCGGTCAGCAATTTTGTAGGTGGTGGCCTCGGGCTTGAGGCTCCTCAACGTGCCATCTGACAGCATCGGCGTGCCCTCCTTTTGCATGAATTTTACCGTCAAGCAAAAAGCACCGCTACTAATTTATTAACTCATTGTTATTATTGATTTTTTTTGACAATATTTTTACCGTCACTTGCATTTCAAGGCTGACGGTAAAAATTTTTGAGCGCTTCAGCCTCCAAGTTTTACCGTCAGATTTACCGTCAGATTGAACCGCATCTCCCCGATAGACCTCGATACATCTCGACAGATGTTATATATATAAATCAATAACTTAAATACCTATTTCGATAGATGTCGATAGGCCCTGAAAGACCCCGAATTATTCCCACTCGATGGTCGCCGGCGGCTTGCCCGAGATGTCGTAGACCACCCGGTTGATGCCGCGCACCTCGTTGATGATGCGGTTGGATACGCGGCCCAGCAGTTCGTGCGGCAGGTGCGCCCAGTGCGCGGTCATGAAGTCC
>JAEUOR010000009.1 GCA_016790635.1 Burkholderiales bacterium | reverse complement strand
CTGGCCGGCTTCGACGCCGTCGGCGTAGTAGCCAAGGAGCACGCTGAACAGTTGCAGGGTCTCGTAGTTGAGCGCGAAGAACGGCAGGCGCTCGACCGCCACCAGGCCGACGCGCGCGCCGCTCGCGGTCTGCATCGGCGCACACACGAGATAGCGCGACAGATCGAAGTCGCGCGCGCCGGCCTGCGCCATCTGCACGTGCACCAGGTTGCCCTCTTCGAGCGCGTAGGTGAGCAGCGGGTCGGCCAGGTCCAGCGCGCCGGCGCCGCCCAGACGTGCAGCAGGCTGGGTGTCGAAGGTCCCGTCGCGCCGCAAGGCATGCACCGAAGCGACTTCCAGCTGGCAGCTCTGGGCCAGCACCTGCATGAATTCCTCCGCGCCCGGCAGGGTCGTGCCGCCCCCCAGCACCGCCAGGGCGCGCAGGCGCACCAGGGTCTCGCGCAGCGTCAGTGGCCGCGCCAGCAGATCCTGCTCGAGGCGCTCGTGCGAAAGGCGCAGCAGGAAGTGGCTGCGCGTGAGCGTGTTGAGGCGTTCGTCCAGATAGGCGTTGACCGCGCGCAGGCGCCGCTGGCGCGAGTTCCAGACGTCGGCGAACTGGCCGGCCAGGAGCGTGAGGATCAGCCCGCCCAGGAAGTAGGCCTTGGGAAAGGCAGCATCGACGAGCGCGGCCTCCTCGAAGATCAGCCAGCCCGCGAAGAGCGTGCCGACCGCGGCCAACCCGACGACGCTGCCGTAGCGCATGGCCACGCCGGCGCTGATGAGCCACAACCAGGGAAACTGGTGCTTGAGGACGAACGGGTCGGTCGGGTCGAGCCAGAACGCCGTGGCGATGCCGGCGCTGCAGAACAGCACCGCCTCGAACAAGGCCCACAGCCAGACCCACCCGGGCGCCTCGCTGACCTTCTGGCCGGGAAAGAAGCGCGCGGCGAGACCGATGAGCCACGGTCGTGGCGCGTTGCGGTCCGGGCCTGCGTCGTCCTCCCTCACGGGCGCGGACTTAGGAGGCGCGCGCCGCGGTGATCACAGGCAACAGCAGCTGGCGCGCCAGGCGCTGCGCCACCGCCGAGAGAGCCTCGCGGCTCCAGCCGGTCTTGCCGCCGGTCGCGCTCCATACCACTTCCCCGTTGGCGAGGTCGATCACCTGCAGTGCCAGTCCGATCGCCGGCTCGCCATCCACGCCCACCTTGTAGCGCCACTCGTCGACCGCGCCGGCCAGCGCGTAGCGTGCGCCGTCGCCGCGCGCCCAGGCCAGTGCAGCGTCGAACTGCTTGCGCTCCAGCGGCTCGAAGAGCGATTCGTTGTTCATGCCTGCCGGGTAACGCTTGAGCGAGCGCACCCCTTGCGCGCGCATGAGCGCCTCGATGATGGCCTCGGCGCGCAGCCCGGCCTGCGGCGTCTCGGTGTGGTTCATGATCGGGAGCAGCACCCAGCGTGCGCCGCGCTCGAGAGGCGGCGGCGCACCGATATCCACCGTTGTGCAGGCCCCGGCCAGGGCCGCTGCGCCCAGTAGCGCGAGCCAGGCGCGGCGCGAACGGGAATGAGGGAAATGAGTGGGCATGTCGGTCTCAATATAGCCACTGGTAGGAAAGCCCCAGCTCGCGCAGGCCTTGCGGCGCGCCGGGTGTGCCGCTGGCGCGGCTGAAATGAAGGCTCATGTGGTCCTGCCCGATGAGGCTGCCGGCCAAGCCCATGCGCACCGCGTGCACCGGGCCGGTGACGCTGTTGCGCGCCAGGCTCAAATCGAAGAACGGCCGCAAGGCACGGGTATAGCGATCCTGCAACGAGAGCCCCCATCCGAAGGCCGCGCCCCAGGAGGTCGCGCCGGCCGGCAGAAAGCGATTGTCGCCGGTTCTGAGGGCCGCGGGCAACAGCCCCTCGATTGCCGCGTCGGGCGCGGACGCCGACCGGAAATCGGCGCGCGCGGCGAACACGCGCAGGGTGAAATCCGGATACTCGATGCGCAGCCGGTGTCCCGCCTCGACGTTGGCGAGGGTGCCGTGCCCGAGAGCGATGCCGTCCTGCGAACGGTAGCGGTTCAAGGAGAGTCCCAGGCGCAGGTATTCACGACTGCTCACGTTCCAGTTGATCGAGTTGTCGATGCTGTCCTTCATGCCGCCGGCGCGCAGGATCGGCAATTCGGGGGCCGCCACGTTGTGCCCGATGCTGCCCGATAAGCGCAGGCGCGGCGCGAGGGCCAGGTCGTAGTCCAGGCGCACACCGGTGAACGCACGCAGCGCCTCGCGCTGGAATACCGCGAGCGAGGCGCGGCCGGCTTCCAGGCGCCAACGCGCGAAGAGCGTCGCAGTGCGATCGTTGGCGGGCACGCCGATGAGAGCGGTTTCGTCCTGGGTCGACTGCTCGTTGATGGTAAGGCTCAGGCCCAGCTTGAGGCGCGGCGTCAGGTCGGCGCTCGCCTCCCCGCGCCACTGGCGAATGGCCAGCGGCGACTGGCGAATCGCGGTTACCGCCCCGGCCAGGCGCGCCGGATCCTCGGTCACCATGGTCGTGAAGCGCAGGTGCAGGGGTTCGTCGTGCTGCAGGTGATCGAGCTGCTCGAAAGCCAGGGTCTGCGCCAGGGCCGGGCGGCCGATGCGCATCGCGGCCTCCACGCGGTCGTACATGGGCAGCCAGTCCGGCAGGTCATCGATCAGGCGCGTCAGGGTCGCCTTGTCGGATGCGGCCAGCGCGACCGACAACTGGCCCCACAGGGGGCGTGCCAGGTCATTGGCAAAGCGCGTCATGAGCCAGGCGCGCGCCAGTTCGTCGCCGTCGACATTGAGCGCGTAGGCCAGCGCGAGTTCCTTGACCGTCGCCTCGTTGACCGATGCGGGGTGGCCGCGCGCAGGCGGGCCGCTGCGCTCGAACCACGCCTGCGGCAGGTGCCTGACCGCAGGTGTCCCAGCCGTTGCGACCTGCGGCGATTCCAGCGGCGTGTCGGCCAGCAGTCGCGCCAGCGCCGCGCCGTCGGCGGGCAGAGGCGCGGGCGCTGCCGGGCGGACCAGGTCCTTGAGGTCGGCGCGCAAGAGGGCCTCGACGACCGCCTTGGCGCGGTCCCCGGGGACGAACACCTGCGCGAGGGAGGCCAGGCGGTCGCGCAACGCGTTCCACTCGGCCGGCGCGAGCGACGCCAGCACCTCGGCGCGCCGCAGTTCGGTCCACACCAGGCGTCGGATGCGCCACGCCACCTCGCCCTGCATGTTGGCATCCAGGCATTCGGCGTAGGCCATCATCCAGAGATAGTCGTTGTGCCTGCGGGCCTGGCGGCGAAACCACGGCAGGGCCTCGGCCTGGCGGTTGATCGACATCAGCGCGGCGGCCACCGGCCCCCACAGGACGGCGTGCTCGCCCGCACCGGGCATGAAGACGCGCAAGGCCTGGCGCAAGCCCGCATCGTCGCGCGCAGCGATCAGTAGCCACAGGATCGCGGCGCGGGTCTGCGCATCGGCGGGATCGGCAGCGTGCGCCACGCGGTAATCGGCCAGCGCACGGCGCGCGTCACCCACGGCCTGGAAGTGCGCCGCGCGAGCGAGCAGGAAACGCGCGTCACGCTGCAATTCGGCCAGCAGGTTGCCGTGGATGCGCGCGAGGAAGCGGCCGATGGCCGCATGATCGGGCAAGCGTCCGTACTGGTACAGGGTGGTCAGCACGTATTCGATCCGCGGATGGCGGGCAAAGGCGAATTCGGCCACCTGCGCAGCCAGCTTGGGGCTCGAGGAATCGAGGATCGCCAGCAGGTTCTGCAGGTCGCCTTCGCTGAATTTTTCGATGGCGAGCAGGCGGCGATACGCGGCGATGGCCTTGCCGTCCTCCTGCAAGAGCCGCGCGAGCTCGGCGCTCATGTTCCAGAATTCGACGTTGTCGCCGGCGACATCGGGCGGCACCGCTTCCAGTGCCGCCAGGGCGCGGCGCACGTCGCGCTTGCGATACAGGAAACCGGCCTGGCGCATGGCGCGCTCCGGCGTGGCGCCGAACTCGGCTTGCAACGTGGCCAGGGTCTGCAACGCCAGTTCGTCGCGCCCCGCCCGCTCGGCCAGGAGGGCGAGCTTTTCCAGGAGCGCCAGTCGCGCGCCCCCGGTCGCGCGTGCGCGCAGCAATTCGATCGCGGCATCCGGTTTCCCCTGGCGCTCGTGCAACTCGACCAGGCGCTCGATGAGGGTCAGGTCGCCTGGTGCGCGGGCCAGACGATGTTCGAGCGCTGCCTGCAGCGCATCGTCGTCGCGCAGCCCGGCGGCCAGGCGCAGCACCGCCTCCCAGCTGGCCGCCGCGCCGGTCATGCGCGCGTGCGCCAGCCAGTGGGGCAGCGCCAGTTGCGGCAGGTTGCGCCATTCGGCCACCTGCGCCAGGCGCCTGCGCCACTCCGGCAGGCCGGGCGCCTGCAGCACTGCGGACTCGGCGACCTTGAACGCATCGACCAGATTGCCGGCGGCGACGAACACCTCGAAGCCCAGCAGGTAGGTGGCGTCGTCGAACGGCAGTTGCGGCCCCTGTGCCGTCGCATTCACACGGGTGGCGAACGCGCCGCCTTGCGCGTAGAGCGCCGGCTCAAGGCGGGGTTCGGCCAGCGGCAGCGCATGCGCCAGACGTTCCTGGAGCGCGCGCAGGAGAGCCATGCGCAGGAGGCGCTTGACGAAACGCTGCGCCGCATCCGGGCGGTTGGCGGCCTGCGCCATCCTGGTCAGGAAGCGCAGGGTCTCCGCGTCGTCGCCCAGGGAATCGAGGCGGGCCTCGGCCTCGCCCACGGCCTCGTCGAAGTGATTGCCGGCCACGAGCGTGGCGATCGCGTCGCGGAAGTGCTCGCGCTTCCTCGGCAGCCCGACCGCACGTTCCTCTGCCCGAAAGAAAAGCTGCGCGGCGACCCGATAGTCGCCGAGACCCAGCACCAGGCGCGCCGCATCGGCGTTGGCCTTGTCGCTGGCGACCTCGCCGCGCGCGGCCAGGCGCGCGTACAGGCGCACTGCCGTGACCCGGTCGCCGGTGGCGACAGCACGCTCGGCCAGGTACGCCAGTTG
This sequence comes from Burkholderiales bacterium, assembly GCA_016790635.1. Classification (GTDB taxonomy): domain Bacteria; phylum Pseudomonadota; class Gammaproteobacteria; order Burkholderiales; family JAEUOS01; genus JAEUOS01. The sequence continues at coordinate 1,213 of JAEUOR010000009.1, read as the reverse complement.
CGGCGTGTCCAGCGGCTCGCGCGCCAGTTCGCGCAGGCGTTCGGCGGCCAGGCTCAGGGCCTGTTCGCGCGCAGCGCTGCCCTGCTCGTGCAGGTAGGCCAGCTTCTCGAGAATGTCGAAATCGTAGACCAGCGCCTCGAGGCGCGCGGGGCCCGCATGGGTCTGCATCAAGACCTTGAGCGCCTGGCGCGCCTCGTCGTGGCGCTCCAGCAGCACCAGTTGGCGCGCCAAAAGCATGCGCAGGCGCGGGGAGTCCGGATGCGCGGCCAGGAACACGCGCAGGTACTCGACGGTCAGCGCATCGGCGCGCGCGTTGCGCGCCAGGCGCTCTTCGAGTCCCTTTTGCGGGAAGATCAGCGCCAGGCCGAACGCGACGCCGGCGCCGAAGAGCAGCACCGACCACCACGAAAACAGGCTCAGTCGCTCATTGGACGCATCGAACGCGTACCACTTGTTGGTGCGGTGCGCGCCCGGCGCCTGCCGGATCGGTGTCATAGGTTTGCGTGCCGGGCGCGGGTCGCGCCGTCCGGCCGTTGATCGTCACGCTGCAAGACGCGGCATCGTGCAGCCGGAAGGTCGGCGCGACATGCGAGGTGAGCGTGAACTCGAGGTTGCCACCCAAGCGCGCGAGCGCATCAATGCGGCCGTTGGCTTCGGCGACGCCGGGCGGCGTGGCCGCGCCCGCGCGCGCGGCGACGATGCGCGCCTGCGCCCCGGCCAAGGTCAGGTAGCGCCCGCCCGGACCGCTGGCAACGCCGGCCACGCCGCTGCTGGCGGCCAGATCGGGCGGGAGCGCATCGGGCGCCACGCGCAGCGTGCGCAAGGCGCCGCCCGAGCGCACGATCAGAGCGCCGTCGTCAAGCTCTCGCGCCACCACAGCGCCCTCGAAGTCATGCACCTTGCGGATGTATTCGGAGGCATGGACCGGCGTGGTCGGCTGCTTCATGGCCCAGTCGTAGACCTTGCGCAGGGCATTGAGCGATGCCGGCTTGGACGCTGCATAGGTGTGGTAGTAGATGTTGATCGGCTTGACCCGCAGCGGCGTCTCGGTCAGTTCGAAGGTCTCGATGACGCGCTCGTATCCGTAGAACGGGCCGGTCCAGTCGTTGGTGTAGACGTTTTCGTTCTGGTTGGGCGCGAACACCTGGTACAGGCCTTCCTTGCGGATGCCCTGCGGCGCGATGCGCGTCCAGGTCGGGTGCGAGCGCGTGAT
>JAEUOR010000063.1 GCA_016790635.1 Burkholderiales bacterium | reverse complement strand
CAGAATCACCGCGATGGCCACGCCGCCGCGCACCGGGCCGAACACCTGGCCCACGGTTTCCAGCAGGTCTTCGGCCATGCCGGATTTCTGCAGGATGATGCCCATGAAGGTGAAGAACGGGATCGCCAGCAGCGTGTCGTTCTGCATGATGTTGAAGATCCGCAGCGGCAGCGCCTGGAACATCGCCGGCGGGAAGATGCCCGCTTCGATGCCGATCAGGCCGAAACCCAGGCCGGTGGCAGCCAGCGCAAACGCGACCGGGAAGCCGGTAAGCAGCAGCACCAGCAGGCCGCAGAACAGCAGCGGGACGAATTGTTGTGCCAGAAAAGTCGTTTGCATGATCAGGTGCCTTTCCGGTTGGCTTCTGCAGCAGCGGTCTCCGCGGCCACCTGGGCTGCGAGTTCTTCCATCAGCTTTTCATCGTCGGATTTGTGCACCTCGTGAGACAGCTGGTCGGGGCCCAGCCCTTTCAGGAAGGCGATGCGCTTGATCAGCTCGGACACCCCTTGCAGCAGCAAAAGCGCGAAGCCGGCCGGAATCAGCGCGTACACCGGCCAGCGGATCAGGCCACCGGCATTGGACGACATCTCACCGCTGGCCAGCGCCTGGGTGAACAGAGGCCAGCCAAGCTGAATGATCAGGATACAAAGCGGAAACAGGACCACCACGATGCCGATGACATCGATCCAGTTGCGCGCTCGGGCTGTCAGCCGTGACGAAATGAAGTCGATGCGGACATGGGCGTTTTGCAGCAGGCAGTAGCCGGCGCCCAGCATGAAGACGCCCGCAAACAGATACCACTGGATTTCGAGCATGGCGTTGGAGCTCATGCTGAACGCCTTGCGCACCACGGCGTTGCCGGCGCTGATCAGGGTGGCGGCCAGAATCAGCCACATGGTGAGTTTGCCAACCCAGGTGTTGATCGCATCGATCAACCTGGACAGGCCGAGTAAAGAGGACATGGTCAGTCTCCTGTTGTGTTGGGCGGCCGGATGGGGCCGTCGGGAACCCCGGCGCGGCCGACCGGGTTTTCGACCGCACAGGAAGCAGGGATTCTAGGCGCCGCCGCTGCCATTGGCGGCATGAAAAAACTTCCAAGTGCGCTGAAATTCCTACGTACCGGGGTTAACCCTAGGCTATCGGTCGGCAACCTCTGCCGTTGCGAACGCCGACGGTCGGGCCGCCGCTTTGGGCCTGAGGTTCCACCAGGGCATGACGGCGCGCAGCGACAGCACCTGTCCGCTGCGCGCTGGCTCGCAACCCGCCGCGCTGACCAGATGCTGCTGCCAGTCGGCACGGGCCAGCAAGGTCCGCAAGGCCCGCACGGCGGGTTGCTCCAGCTCGGACTTCAGGCACACCAGATGGAATGCTTCGCGCTCCAGCGGTACAAACCCCAGGCCCTGCGCGCGCGCGGCCGACTCGATGCCCACGGCGACATCGCCCAGTCCGGCCGCAAGTGCCTGGGCTGCTGCGGCATGCGAAGGTTCGGCGTGGTCTGCCATACACAGGTCGGACTCGGTCAGCCCCTCGCGGGCCAGCCATGTCTGGGTGAGATAGCGGGTGCCGCTGCCGCCCGCACGGCCGACAAACCGCGCCCCGGATCGCGCCACGTCGGTGAGGGATCCGATCCGCAACGGATTTCCGGCCGCGACCATCAGGCCCTGCGTGCGTTCGACAAAACCGATGATCTTGTGCTGCCCGGGCCGCAACAGGGGCTTGTACGCTGCGGCCAGGGGTGAACGCGGCGAAATCGCGGCCGGTGCATGCAGCGCCGCCATGATGCAGCGGCCTTCGTTCAAGGCTCGCAACGCATCCAGGGTTGCCGCAGGCCGGATATCCAGATGCAGACCATTCTCCTGACCATGCCGGGCTGCGAACTCACGCAGTGTTACCAGCGCTTCATCATGGCTGGCGTACAGACTCAGCACATGGGCATGAGGGTCGAATGCGACGGCAAAGGTGCGCTCCAGTTCCGCGCGCAGGGCCTCGATCTGTGGCGCCAGCCGTGCCTGGGCTTGCCGCTCGGCCCACAGCAGTTTGGAGCCGAACTCGGTCAACCGGGCCGACTGGCCCTTGCCCCAGATGATCAGCGGGTTGGCGAGCTCGCCTTCCCAGCGTTTGAGTTCGCCCCAGGCATGCCGGTAGGACATGCCCAGATCCCGGGCCGCCGCCGAAATGGATCCGCCCCGGGCCACCGCAGCGAGCAGATCCATCAGCGGATGGCGCAGGCCCCGGTCGCCGGTCGTGTGGGTCAGCGCGTAATGCAGGGCCACCTTATGCATTGCAGTACATATCGATCAAAGTGCTTTGGATCCTTACGATAGCGCACTTCAAAAACCATAGTTCCTGATGGCATCCTTTCTCGACAGTGTCCAGACTGCGGCGCAGTTGGTCACGTCTTTCGATCCCACCTTGTGGTCCATCGTCGGCCGGTCGCTTTCCGTCAGCGCCACGGCATGTGTGATCGGCTGTGCCATCGGTCTGGCGGCCGGCGCCTGGCTGGGCGTGGCGCGCTTTTCGGGCCGGCAGGCCGTGATGGCGATGCTTGGTACCTTGCTGGCTTTGCCGTCGGTCGTGGTGGGGCTGGTGGTTTACCTGCTGTTGTCCCGGTCGGGCCCGCTGGGCTTCCTGGGTTGGCTGTTCTCGTTCAAGGCCATGGTGCTGGCCCAGGTGATTCTGGTGGTCCCGGTGGTGACGGCGCTCACCCGGCAGGTCATCGAGGACGCCGAGCGCGGGCACGGCGAACAATTGCGTTCGATGGGCGCGGGGCCGTGGCTGCGCTGTCTGCTGCTGGCGTGGGACGAACGGTACGCGCTGTTCACCGTGATGGTGGCAGCCTTCGGCCGGGCGATTTCCGAAGTGGGCGCCGTCATGATCGTGGGCGGCAATATCGACGGCTTCACCCGCGTCATGACCACGGCGATTGCGCTGGAGACCAGCAAAGGTGATCTGCCGCTCGCGCTGGGGCTGGGTCTGGTTTTGATGGCGGTGGTGTTGGTCCTCAACGCTGCCATGACGGCGCTGCGCCATTGGCGCGAGCGGCGCGATGGCGCCGTCAGCGACGTCACACGCGGCCTGGTCGCCTGATGCGCGATCACCTGGTCGAGCCCCACAGCCAGCCGGGTGCGCCGCCCGCGGCGGCACTGCTGCGGCTGGAGCACGCCTACGTGCGGTTCGGTGCCGTCGCGGCGCTGCACGATCTGAATCTGGTCGTCCATGCTGGTGAGCGGCTGGCCCTGATTGGCGCCAATGGCAGCGGCAAAAGCACGCTGCTGCGCCTGATGCACGGCTTGATCGAACCTTCCTCCGGCGCCTGTTGGCGCAGCCCGCACCATACACAGGCCATGCTTTTCCAGCGTCCGCACATGATGCGGACCAGTGCCCGCAGCAACGTGGCGCTGGCGCTGTGGTTGCGCGGATGTCCATGGACGGTGGCTGTGGAGCGGGCGGAGGCGGCGCTGCACCGTGTGGGTCTGGGCGATCGGGCCACCCGCAGCGCACGTACCTTGTCGGGTGGTCAACAGCAGCGCCTGGCCCTGGCGCGCGCCTGGGCGCTACAGCCGCATTTGCTGTTGCTGGACGAACCGACAGCGAGTCTGGACCCCCATGCCAAGCGCGAGGTCGAAGCGCTGATGGCCGCCTTCGCAGCCGGCGACGAGGGCGCGGGAGCTTCCGGCGGCGCCATGACGCTGGCGTTTGCCAGCCACAACCTCGGTCAGGTCAAGCGCCTGGCCACCCGGGTGGTCTACATGGAGGGTGGCCGGATTCTGGCGGACCTGCCGGTAGATCGTTTTTTTCATGCGCCGGATCTGGCGTCTGCCAGTCCGGAGGCCCATTTGTTCGTCAAAGGAGAGTCGTTATGAGGTTTTTCGAGCGTTTTGAGGCAGTATCCAGCGTGAAAAGGTCGCTTTGTGCTATTGTTTTGGTAGTTCCTGCGGTGTCCTGGGCGCAGTCGATTGTGGTCGCTTCGACGACCTCAACCGAGCAATCCGGCCTGTTCGGCCATATCCTGCCGGCGTTCAAGCAGGCCAGCGGCATCGACGTGAAGGTGGTGGCGCTGGGAACCGGGCAGGCCATCGACATGGCGCGCCGGGGCGATGCCGACGTGCTGTTCGTCCATGACAAGGCGGCGGAGGAAAAATTCGTCGCGGACGGTTACTCGTCCAGGCGACACGAAGTCATGTACAACGACTTTGTGCTGATTGGTCCGAAAGCCGACCCGGCCGCAGCCCGGGGTGCCGATATCGTGGCTGCGCTCAAGAAAGTGGCAGCCGCCAACGCGCCGTTTGTCTCGCGCGGTGACAAGAGCGGTACCCATGCGGCGGAACTTCGGTTCTGGAAGCTGACCGACAACGAGGCGGCCAAAGGCGGGGGCTACCGGGAATGCGGCTGTGGCATGGGCCCGGCACTGAACATCGCCGCGTCGAGTGGCGCTTATGTGCTCGCTGACCGCGGCACCTGGCTCAACTTCAAGAATCGCGCCGATCTGGCCGTGCTGGTCGAGGGTGATCGGCGCCTGTTCAATCAGTATGGCGTGATGCTGGTCAGCAGCGCCAAACATCCGCAGGTCAAGACGGGCGAGGGCCAGAAGTTTGTCGACTGGGTCACTGGCCCCGCCGGTCAGGCCGCCATTGCGAGCTACAAGATAGGCGGCGAACAGCTGTTCTTTCCGAACGCCGTGAAATGAGAGCACTTGCTGTCGCTGTGGCGCCGGTCATGGGCGGTTGCGCGGCGCCCGCCCGCGTGTCCGACCCGGTCGTGGTGTATGCGGCTGGCAGCCTGCGGGACGCGCTTACCGAGGTTGCCCGGGACTACGAAGCGCGGACGGGGCAACCTGTCGCGATGGTGTTCGGGCCCTCGGGATTGTTGCGCGAGCGCATCGAGAAAGGCGAAGGCGCCCATGTCTTTGCCTCCGCTGATACCCAGCACCCGAAACGGCTTGCCGATGGCGGCGCCTGGGTTGCCCAGACGGTCTTTGCCCGAAACAGCTTGTGTGCGCTGGTGCGATCCGGGTTCGTTGTCAACACGGACAGCCTCCTGGACAGCATGCTGCGGGTCGACGTCAGGCTGGGCATGTCCACACCCAAGGCCGATCCCTCGGGCGATTACGCGCTTGCCTTGTTCGAAAGAGCCGGAGCGATTCGTCCTGGCGCCCGGGAGGCGCTTGCCGGGAAAGCGTTGCAGTTGACCGGTGGCCCGACTTCGATGGCGGCTCCGCCGGGGCGCAATCTCTACGCCTGGGTCATGGAGCAGGGCAGCGCCGACATCTTTCTGACCTACTGCACCAATGCGGTGGCAGCCCGCCGGGACCGAAACTCGCTCCAGGTGGTCCAAGTGCCGGCGGCCCTGCAGGTGGGGGCTTCGTATGGGCTGACCTATCGCCAAGGTGCCCCCGCTGGTGCCGCAGCGTTCGCCGGGGCGCTGCGGGAGGGGGCTGCCCAGAATATCCTGGCCCGTCATGGTTTTGCCCGGCCCTGACGTGGACACCGCCGCATTGGACCGCCGCGCATGGTTGTTCGCCGCAGTGGGCGCGGCGGTTTCTCAGTTGCCGGTCCGGGCCCAGGGCATGGCAGAGGGTTCGATCGCCCTGTTGCGCGTCGATGGTGCGGTCCGGATGCCTCTTGTTCTTACGGCCGCGCAGCTCGGGAGCTTGCCGTGGCGGGATTACTCGGAGGTGCGGGAGGTACGGCAGGGTGAGTCGACGGCCAGGCAGGCGGTCGCCTACCGAGGTCTGCCGCTGCGCGAACTGCTGGACATGGCGCAATTGCTTCCCGACCGCCATGCGGTGCGACGCACCGTTTTCCTGCTCACGGCCAGCGACGGCTACCGGGTCTCTTTCTCGTGGGGCGAACTGTTCAACAGTTCTTTGGGCGAAGGTGTGATCCTCGTGCGCGTACAAGATGGACGGGACCTGATCGAGGTCGATGGATTTGTGGCGCTTCGCTCTCTCCACGATAGCCGACCGGGTCCACGGCATGTTCGCAAGTTGACCCGGGTGGAAGTTTTGGTTCCTGGGGGGTGAAGTGGGTCAGCGCACCATGGCCACGCCCTTGATCTGGGCGTAGACCGGCAGTCCGGGCGCGACACCCAGGCGTTCGCATGACAGGCGGCTGATACGCGCCAGCAGACGGGTGGCATGGCCAAGGCGCAGGCCCACCAGCATCTGGCCGGGGCCATCGTCGCCGATGTCGGTCACCGTGGCGGGCAGGATATTGAGCACACTGGTCTGTTCGGCGCGTTGCAGGGACAGGCTCACGTCGCGCGCCTGTATGCGAACCCGCACGGGAGTGCGGTCGGGCAGCGGTGTGGCGCGGGTCTGGGGCAGCAGGAGGGTGCCGCCGTCAAAGCGCAGTTCGCAGAGGCCGGAATCGCTCTGCAGGCCACAGGTCACGGCTTCGATCAGCGCGCCAGCACCGTCGCCGTGTGCCAGCGGAAGGTCGGGTCGGGAGAGCATTTCGATCACCGGCCCATGCGCCCGCGCCCGACCCGCGTCCAGCAAGACCAGATGGTCACCCAGGCGTGCGGCCTCGTCCAACGAATGGGTGACGTAGACCACCGGAATGTCCAGGCGGTCGTGCAGATGTTCCAGCCAGGGCAGGATCTCGGCCTTGCGCGGCGCGTCCAGCGCGGCCAGTGGTTCGTCCATCAGCAGCAGGCGCGGGCTGGTGGCCAGGGCGCGGGCGATCGCAACGCGCTGGCGTTCGCCTCCCGAAAGCTCCCGCGGGCGGCGTTGCAGCAGGTCGCCGATGCCCAGCAGTTCCAGTCCGTGGCGCCAGTCGTGGCGACGCTCGCCGGCGGGTGTGCGGTCGAAGCCGAAACGCAGGTTGCCCTCCACGCTGAGGTGGGGGAAGAGGCTGGCTTCCTGGAACACGTAACCCACTGCGCGCCGATGCGGCGGGACAAACAACCGCTGCCCGGCATCCTGCCAGACCAGCTCGCCCACCGCCACGTGCGCCTCGCAGCGGGCTTCCAGACCCGCCAGCACCCTGAGGCAGGTGGTCTTGCCCGAACCCGAGGGCCCGAACAGGATGGTGATGCCGCGGCCCGGCAGAGCGAGGTCGACATCGAGGGCAAAACTGACCCGGTCGACCCGGGCGCGCAGGCGCAACGTGCGGGCGCTCATTCGTGTGCCTCACGGGCCCGGCGTGCGGTGTAGATCTGCAGGGTAATGAGCACCGTAAAGGCGAACACCAGCATCACCGCGGCCAGGCGGTGGGCGTCGGCGTATTCGAGGGCCTCGACATGATCGAAGATCTGCACCGACACCACGCGCGTCACGCCGGGGATGTTGCCGCCGATCATCAGCACCACGCCGAACTCGCCCACGGTGTGGGCAAAGCTCATGATGCAGCCGGTGACCAGGCCAGGCCGGCACAGCGGCAGCACCACGCTGAAGAACGTGTTCATCGGACCGGCCCGCAGGGTGGCCGCGGCTTCCAGCGGCCGCTCCCCCAGCGACTGCATGCTGTTCAGGATGGGTTGCACCATGAAGGGCAACGAATAGAACACGGATGCCACCACCAGTCCTGCAAAGGTGAAGGGCAGGGTGGGCAGGCCCAGCGCCAGCATCCATCGCCCCAGCGGGCCTTCGGGCCCCAGTGCGACCAGAAGATAAAACCCCAGCACCGACGGCGGCAGCACCAGGGGCAGCGCCACCAGCGCGCCCACCGGTTTCGCCACCCAGCTGCGCGAGCGCGCCAGCCACCAGGCCAGCGGGGTGCCCAGCAGCAGCAGGATCAGCGTCGTCAGCGCGGCGACCCGGGCGGTGAGCCACAGGGCTTGAAGGTTGTCGGGTGTCAGGTACACGGGTGAATCAGGGTCCGGTCAGTGGTCGTAGCCGTAGGATCGGATCAGGTCCCTGCCTTTGGGGCTTTGCAGCAGCTGGAGCAGCGCTTTGGCGGCCGCATTGTCTGCGCCTCGTTTGAGCAGCACCGCATCCTGGAGGATCGGGTCGTAGTTCGCCTGCGGAATCACCCACATCGAACCTTCCTTGAGCTGGCCGCCCGAGAGCACCTGCGACAGGGCCACGAAACCCACGTCCGCGTTGCCGGTCTTCACGAAATTGAAGGTCTGGCCGATGCTTTCACCCTGTACCAGCTTGGGTGTGATCGCGTCCTTCAGGCCCAGCTTGTCCAGAACCTGGACGGCGGCGGCGCCATACGGCGCGGTCCTGGGGTTGGCGTAGGCCACCTTGCCGAGGTCGGCCGCCTTGAGCACGGCGCCCTTGTCATCGACCCGCCCGGCCTTGGCCGACCACAACACCAGCTTGCCGATGGCGTAGGTGAAGCGCGTTCCGGGCTGCGCCAGACCGTCTTTCTCCAGCATCTCGGGGCGCTCGTTGTCGGCCGACAGGAACACGTCAAACGGCGCGCCGTTCCGGATCTGGGTGTAGAACGCGCCCGATGCGCCGATGGAGATTCTCAGGGTGTGGCTGGTCGTCTTCTCCAGCACGGCGGCGACGGCCTTGATCGGTTCGGCGAAGTTGGCGGCCACCGCAACCTGGGCTTCGGCCGCATGGGCGCCTGCGACGGACGCGCCCGCGAGCAGTACCAGAACACGGCACAGGGCCCAGCGCCCCAACTTTGGATAATCCACGGCAGACTCCTTGTTCGTCACGCGATCTCAACAGTTCGTTATCCCTTTTTGGAATAGCGAAGTATAGGACCCTTCGGATGACGCAATTCGACCAAACCCTGAAACTCGATGGTGCTGGGGCCGTGGGCCTGTCCCAGGCACTTGGCGATGCCAGCGCCGACAAGCGCCTGGAGGTGCTGCGCCGGGTGGCGGAGACTGGCTCGATATCGCAGGCAGCCCGCGAGGCGGACATCAGCTACAAGGCGGCATGGCAGGCGATCGACACGCTCACCAACCTGGCTGGCGAACCCCTGGTGGACCGGACCGTCGGGGGCAGCGGAGGTGGTGGCGCGCGCCTCACCCCGCAGGGCCTGCAATTGCTGGCGCTGGCGGACGAACTGCAGCAGGCCCGCGAGGCGGTGATGGCCCGTTTTGCCGGGAATCCGCTGGCCGCCGCAGGCCTGGGCCTGCAGACCAGCATGCGCAACCAGTTGCCCTGTCGGGTCGAGTCGCTGCAGGCGGATGGGACCGGCGACCCCACCGTTCGGGTGTGGGTACGCACGCCCGGGGCGGCACGCCTGGTCGCGCAGATCACCCGCGAAAGTGCCGACCTGCTGGGGCTGGCGCCCGGGCTGCCGGTACTCGTGCTGTGCAAGGCCACGGCGGTGCGTATCGCGACGGGTACCGACCCCACCGGGGGCGAGGAGCCGGGCGACGAGGCTGCCCCCACGCTGTCGGGCAGGGTCGAACGCGTGTCGGCCGGGCACAGCCACGACGAGATCACGCTGGCGCTGCCGGCAGGGGGGCACTGGGTGGGTTTTGCGCCGCACCCGTGTGCTGCCGCCGTGGGGGACGCGGCCTGGGCGGCCATGGCACCATCCTCCCTGGTACTGGCCCGCTGAACGCCTGTTGCCAGCCGTGACGAAGCGGCTTCAAGCGGCGCGCGGCCAACTCGCGCCTCAGGATTTATCGGCAGCCGGCGGCTGGCGCACGCCCAGTTTGCGATACACCGTGGCGCGGCTGATACCCAAGGTGCGGGCGGCTTCGGCCACATTGCCGCGCGCCTGCTGCACGGCTTGCCGGATCAGGCTGTGTTCCAGGTCACGCAATGGCAGTCTGGCGACCCCCGGCGCGCCTGTATTGTCCGCGTCGCACGGTCCGGACAGCATCGCGACAGCCTGCACCTGAAACCCTGACCAGAGGGGAACATCCACCGGTCTGGTGCCGCGCCGTGCGGCATCGAACAACATCGGCCAGGGCATGGCAAACAGGTCACTGGCATGCAGCCGCGCCTGCGCGGTCGTGCCGGAAGGGACGATGCCGAGAATCTGGCGGGCCGTGGGGTTGCAGCCGGTGACGACGCCCTCGCTGTCCAGGCAAATCAGGCCATCTTGTTCATGGTTGCCGACCCCACCAGGCCAGTTGATCCACAACGCAAGCGCGTGAGGCAGGGCCTGCACCAGGCGATTGCCGATGGCGCGCGCCGAAGCGTCGGCCAGATGGCGCAGCTGCGGGCGCTCGGCGACGTCGATGCCGGTCAGGTCCAGCATGCCGGCACAGCGGCCGTCGGGGCCGAACACTGGCGCCCCGGCGCAGGTGTACATGCCGGTATCGCGAAAGAAATGTTCGCCGCGGTGCAGCCACACGGGCTGCAGCTCAGTCAGTGCGGCGCCAATGGCCGTCGTGCCCACGGCCGTTTCGGACAAATCCACGCCAATCCGCGCCAGGGCCGTGGCGCGGCGGTCCTGGCGGTCGATTTCGCCTTCGACGTCCACGACGACGCCGGTGGCATCCGTCAGGATGGCGAAATAGCGGGTGCCGGCAATGGCCCGTGCCAGGCGCTCGATGACCGGGCGGGCCGCGCTGCGCAGGGGCTGACTGGCGTCGTGCACGCGACGCATGGCCGCAGCGGGGACGGCGTCGAAGGCTACCGGGGAGTCCGGGCTATAGCCACGTTGCAGGCAGCGCTGCCAGGATTTCAGGATGAAGTGTTCCACCGGCGCCGGAGTGCCCTCGGGCGCACCGCCCAGCACCAGCCGGCGCGCCCGCTCGATCAGCGGCAGACGCTCCTCAGGTGGCAGACTGGAAACGGCTTGCATAGGCTCATGGTAGTGGAAGGCAGTGTCGCAAGCTGAGAATTTCTCACGTGCGACGGCTGGAACCAAGGGTTTTTACTAGGGCTTTCCCGGCTGCGCCGCCGCACCATCGCTATGTTTGTTCATTCATAGGCAAGGCCGTGCATAGGCCGTTACCCAAGGAGACATCGATGCAAAAGGTTTTGCACATCAACCCGGACAAGTGCACCGGGTGCATGCAATGCGAGATGGCCTGTTCTTTCGAGAACTACGGCACCTATGCCACTGCCAAATCACGGATCAAGGTGTTCGACTTTCACCACACCGGGAAAAAGGTTCCCTATACCTGTACCCAGTGTGACGAAGCCTGGTGCCAGCATGCCTGCCCGGTCGAGGCGATTACGGTCGACAAGCTCACCGGCGCCAAAGTGGTCAGCGAGTCCACCTGTGTCGGGTGCAAGGTCTGCACCATTGCCTGCCCGTTCGGCACGATCAACTACGTGCAGGAGACCGGCAAGGTCCAGAAATGCGACCTGTGTGGCGGTGAACCGGCCTGCGCGGAAGCCTGCCCGACCGGTGCCATCACCTTCATCGATGCCAACTGGACTGGGCTGGGCAAGATGCAGCAATGGGCCGACAAGCTGGGCAACCAGCCGACCGCTGCCTGACCGATCGACGCGAACACAAGGAGAAGCAACATGTCCTGGGCTGGAAAAATCCTCCGCGTCAACCTGAGCGCGGGCACCGTCACCAATGAACCGTTGAACATGGAGTGGGCGCGCGCCTACCTCGGTTCGCGCGGTCTTGCGGCCAAATACCTCACCAGCGAAATCGATCCGAAGGTCGACCCGCTTTCGCCGGACAACAAGATCATCTGGGCCACCGGTCCGCTGACCGGCACCATGGCCTCCACCGGCGGCCGCTATACCGTGTCGACCAAAGGCCCGCTGACCGGCGCCATTGCCTGCTCCAACTCAGGCGGGTACTGGGGCGCCGAACTCAAGATGGCGGGCTGGGACATGATCATTTTCGAGGGCAAGTCCGCCACGCCGGTGTACCTGTACATCAATGACGACGTGGCCGAGCTGCGTGATGCCTCGCACCTGTGGGGCCAGAGTGTCTGGAAGACAGAAGCGGCGCTCAAGTCCAGCCTGCAGGACCCGCTGCTGCGTATCAGCAGCATTGGCAAGGCCGGTGAAAACGGATGCCTCTATGCGGCGGTGGTCAACGACCTGCACCGCGCCGCCGGCCGCTCGGGTGTGGGCACCGTCATGGGCAGCAAGAACCTCAAGGCCATCGCCGTGCGGGGCACCAAAGGCGTGGGCAACATCCGTGACCCCAAGGCCTTCATGGCCGCCGCCAAAGCCGCCAAGAAGGTGCTTGCCGACAACGCGGTCACCGGCCAGGGGCTGCCCACCTATGGCACCCAGGTGCTGATGAACGTGATCAACGAAGTCGGCGCGCTGCCCACGCGCAACCACCGCGACGTGCAGTTCGAAGGTGCCAAGGACATTTCTGCCGAAGCCATGGCCACCCCGCGTGCCACCGACGGCAAGAAGCACCTGGTCACCAATCAGGCCTGTTTCGGCTGCACCATCGCCTGCGGGAGGATCTCCAAGATCGATGAATCCCACTTTTCGGTCAAGAACAAACCCGAGTACTGGGGCGCGTCCGGTGGGCTGGAGTACGAAGCCGCCTGGGCGCTCGGCGCGGCCAACGGCGTCAACGATCTGGAGGCGCTGCAGTTCGCCAACCTCATCTGCAACGAAGAAGGCATGGACCCCATCAGTTTCGGCGCCACCGTCGGGGCGGTGATGGAACTGTATGAAATGGGTGTGCTGAGCAAGGATCAAATTGGTATCGAGTCACCATTCGGCTCGGCCCAGGCCCTGTGTGAACTGGCGGTGATGACTGCCCGCGGTGAAGGCTTCGGCAAGGAGATTGGCCTGGGTTCGAAGCGGCTGACGGCCAAGTATGGCCACCCGGACCTGTCGATGAGCGTCAAAGGCCAGGAGTTCCCGGCCTACGACGGGCGCGTGATTCAGGGTATCGGCCTGGCCTACGCGACGTCCAATCGTGGCGCCTGCCACCTGCGCGGCTACACCATCGCCTCGGAAGTGCTGGGCATTCCGGTCAAGACCGAGCCTACCGAAAGTGAGGGCAAACCGGAGCTGGTCAAGGCTTTCCAGGACGCCACCGCCGCATTCGATTCCGCTGGCATCTGTGTGTTTACCAGTTTCGCCTGGACCCTGGCCGACGTGGCACCCCAGGTGCAGGCGGCGTGCGGCGAAGAGTTCTCCATGGAGCAACTCGCCCACATTGGCGAACGCATCTGGAACATGGAGCGCGAATTCAACAACGCAGCCGGCTTTACCAAGGCGGACGACAGCCTGCCCAAGCGCCTGCTGACCGAGGCCGCCAGGACCGGCCCCGGCAAAGGCGTGGTCAGCAAGCTGCCCGAGATGCTGCCCAAGTACTACGCCGCGCGCGGCTGGGACAGCGAAGGCCGTCCGACCGTCGATACCAAGTCGCGACTGGGTCTGTAAGGCATGACCCACCATGTCATCCTCGGCGCCGGCCCGGCCGGCGTGATCGCTGCGGAAACCATCTGCAAGCACGCCCCGCGGGACACCATCACCGTTATCGGTGACGAGAACGAGGCTCCGTATTCGCGCATGGCGATCCCTTACCTGCTGATCGGCAAGGTCGGCGAGGAAGGGACCCATCTGCGGCATACGGCCGGGCATTTCGAGGGGCTGGGCATCACGGTTCTCCGTGGTGTCCGGGCCAAGGTGCTGGATGCCTCCAAACGCACCATCCAGCTCAGTGACGGCAAGACGATCAGCTTCGACACCTTGCTGATCGCAACCGGCTCCTCGCCAGCGACCCCGCCGATTCCGGGCATCAACGGCCCCGGCGTGCACAGCTGCTGGACGCTGGCCGACGCCCGTGCAATTGCCAATCTGGCCCGGCCCGGTGCGAAGGTGCTGCAGATGGGGGCCGGGTTCATCGGCTGCATCATCATGGAGGCTTTGCAACAGCGGGGTGTGGCGCTGTCGGTGGTCGAGATGGGCGACCGCATGGTGCCGCGCATGATGGGTCCGGCCGCCGGCGGCATGATCAAGGCGTGGTGCGAGACGAAGGGGGTGAAGGTCTACACCGGCGCCCGGGTTGAGGCCATCGAGCGCGGTACCGGAGCGGCGCCAGGGCTGATGGGCAAAATTGCCGAGGTCGTGGGGATTGGCAATTCAGCCATGCCCCGCGGGGCCATGACGGTGCGGCTATCCACCGGCCAGTTGCTGGAAGCCGACCTCGTCATCAGTGCCACCGGGGTCCGGCCCAATATCGGCTTTCTGGAGAACTCCGGGGTCCGCTGTCTGGTGGGCGTGTTGACCGACGAGCATCTGCAGACCAATGTGCCGGGCATTTACGCCGCCGGGGACTGCGCGGAAGCTTTCGACAAAGTGAGCGGCAAGACCATCGTCAGCGCCATCCAGCCCAATGCGGCCGAGCAGGCCCGGGTGGCCGCGCTGAACATGGTCGGCCGTACCACGGCGTTGCGTGGGGTCACACAGATCAACGTGCTGGACACGCTGGGCCTCATTTCCGCAAGCTTCGGCAATTGGGAAGGGCTGCCCGGTGGCCAACAGGTCGAATTGACCGACCAGGCTAACCATCGCCACCTCAGCCTGCAGTTCAAGGACGACGTGCTGGTCGGCTGCAACAGCGTCGGCTGGACCGCGCATGTCGGTGTCATGCGGGGACTGGTCGAAGGACAGGTGCGTCTCGGTGCGTGGAAAGATGCGCTGCTGCAGGATCCGACCCGCCTGATGGACGCCTATCTGGCCTGTGCGCAGGGCCAGAATGGCTGGAGCGGGGCGCACGACGCCCGGCGTCGCGCCTGACGTTTCGTGTGCCGGGTGGCGGCTGCCACCTGGCCATGACGGCCTTTCCTCAATCTCCACCGGCCCCATGCAGATCACGCTCAAGCTGTTTGCGTCGTTGACCGACTACCTGCCTCCGGCCGCACGGGCCGGCAATGTGCTGGCGCTGGACGTTGCGCCCGATGCCAGCATCGCCAGGATCATCGAACCCTTCGGACTGCCGCCCAAGCTGGTGCATCTGGTACTGGTCAATGGCGCTTATGTGCAGCCGGCAGATCGCCTGACCCGTACCCTGGTCGAGGGCGATGTCCTGGCGATCTGGCCCCCGATTGCCGGCGGCTGACCGGGCCAGTCGCCGCCCCTTTGCCGTGACTGTGCGCAGCAGCTACCCGTCGCACTTCCAGCGCGACATGGCCTGCACCGAGGCCGAGTGGCTCGGCTGGCTGCCCCGTGCCCTGGGGGCCGTGGCCTGGGAGCGGACCGGCGCCCGCCTGCGCGCAAGCCTGGAAGGGGGCGATCTGCACATTCACTGGGCACCGGCACCGCCGCGTGTGATGGGCTTGATGCGGCTGCCCCGCCTGCTGGTGGAATTTCGTTTTGAGGGGGTGGACGAGGTGTCCCGCACCCGGTTCATGCGCCACTTTGACCTGACGACCCAGCGTGGCGGCGGTTGAGCGGCGACGGCAGCCCCCCCAAGCCCCTGTTTGATGGTTTTCAAGCAAAAACAGTCAATACCCAGCATAAAAAGGTCGCTTATTGCTATAAAAACAGGATTGATTCACCCGGTAACGGGCCCGCCATGGCGGGGCTGCCGCACCTCAGGCCAGCAGTCGCAGGGTAGTTTTGAGGCCCACGATGGTCAGCAGCAGGGAACCCAGAAGATGCAGCGTGGCGGTGATCAGGGCGGTCGCGTAGCGGGCCTGGTTGAGCAGCAAGACGACCTCGGCGCTGAAGCTCGAAAACGTGGTCAGCGCACCCAGAAAACCTGTCACCAAGGCCAGGCGCCATGTCGGGTCCAGATGCGGCAGACTCTGAAAAACCGCCAATGCCACCCCAATCAGGTAGCCGCCGACGAGGTTGGCCGCCAGTGTGCCCCAGGGCAGGAAAGCCGTTCCGGTATTGAGCCACAGTCCCAGTTGCCAGCGCAGCAAGGCACCAGCGCTGGCGCCGACACAGATCGAGACAAGTGCGGCCATGGAAGGGGCAGACAAGGCGGTCAAACACAGAAGTTGGGCAGAGGCCGTGATTGTGCATTGCTCGGCCGGCGGGCGGATCCGCAGCGTCCCGCACCGGCGGCCGAAAATCGGCGATCAACACAGACGGCACAATTCGGGCAGGCCATGGCGCACGGGGCGCTGTGCCTCGCAGGCGCCCGTCGTGCGCAGAAAGATGTCCGTATGCAAGGCGACCAGCGCTCCGGCAGGCCGGCTCAATTCGAGGAACCACGCCCATGACAGGACCGGTGATGCAGACGCCGACGCAGATTTCCCGGCATTTGCTGCGGCCGGGGCAGGCGCCGTTCCTGGGGGTCGTGATGCTCGACACCCGTTTCCCGCGCCCGCTGGGCGACCTGGGCAATCCCGCCACCTGGTCGGTACCGGTGAATGTCCGGGTCGTACGCGGTATCTGGCCGGACAAAGTGGTGCAGTCGGCCGCCGGATTGCACGCCGGGCGGGTTGGTCAGGCCTTCGTCGCGGTGGTTCAGGCGCTGGTGCGCGAGGGCGCCGTGGCGGTGACCACCAGTTGCGGCTTCCTTGTGCTTTTGCAGAAGGAACTGCAGGCGGGTGTCCGGGTGCCGGTCCAGACCTCCAGCCTGTTGCAACTGCCGCGTCTGCTGGCCACTCAGCGCCGTGTGGGGGTGTTGACCATCGCGGCCGGCAAGCTCGGGCGGGAGCACCTGCGCGCCGCCGGTGTGCCGCGTGAACGCCTGGCCGACGTGGTGATCCAGGGTGTGGATCCGAAAGGCGAATTCGCCACCCGTATCCTCGGCAACCAGCCCGAACTAGATCTGGAGAAGGCCCGCGCCGATGTCGTCGCAGCCGCTGTGGCGCTGAAGGCGCGCGAGCCGTCACTGACCGATGTGGTACTGGAGTGCACCAACATGCCGCCCTACCGCGCGGCCGTGGAGGAAGCCACCGGTCTGAAGACCTGGTGCCTGCTGGACGATCAGCGGCTGCTGCGGCCGTTTCGTCCCGCCGAGTAGGGCCTTGGCCCTAGCGCATCATCTGCTGGGGCAGCCAGGTCACGATGGCCGGGAACAGCCAGATCAGCACCACGGCCCCCACCATCAGGGCAAACATCGGCAGCGTCACCCGGGCGATCCACAGCAGGTCGCGCCCCGTCATGCCCTGCAGCACAAACAGGTTGAAGCCCACCGGCGGCGTGATCTGCGCCATCTCGACCACCAGCACGATGAAGATGCCGAACCACAGCGGGTCGATGCCGGCCTTCTGTATGGTCGGCAGGATGACGCCCATGGTCAGGACCACCATGCTGATGCCGTCGAGAAAGCAACCGAGCACGATGTAGAAAAGCATCAGTACCAGCAGCAACTGCCACTGCGTCAGCCCGAGCGTCGCGATCCACTCCGCCAGGTGCCGCGGCAGGCCGATGTAACCCATCGCCAGGGTCAGGAAAGCGGCGCCGGCCAGGATGAGCGCGATCATGCAGTACAGGCGCGTGCCGCCCATCAGGCTTTCCCTGAAGGTCTGCCAGCTGAGCGAGCCCTGTACCGCGCTGATGATGAGCGCGCCGACCACGCCGATCGCGGCTGCCTCGGTGGCCGTGGCGATGCCGCCGTAGATGCTGCCCAGCACCGCGGCGATGAGCAGGATGATGGGAATCAGGTGGCGCGACTCGTAGAGTTTTTGCACCAGGCTCATGGGCTGGTCTGCCGGCGGCACCAGGTGCGGATTGCGCCACGCCCAGAGCATCAGGTAACCCGAGAACAGCAGGGCAAGGAGCAGGCCCGGCAGGACCCCGGCGATGAAGAGCTTGGCGATCGAGACCTCGGCGGTGACGCCGTAGACGATCATGATGATCGACGGCGGAATCAAGAGACCGAGCGTCCCGGCGCCGGCCAGGGAGCCAATCGCGATGCCGTCCGGATAGCCGCGCCGCGAGAGCTCCGGCAGGCTCATCTTGCCGATGGTTGCGCAGGTGGCCGCGCTCGACCCGCTGACCGCGGCGAAGATGGCACAGCCGGCCACGTTGACGTGCAGCAGGCGTCCGGGCAGCGCCTGCATCCACGGCGCGAGGCCGCGGAACATGTCCTGGCTTAAGCGCGTGCGAAAGAGGATCTCGCCCATCCAGACGAACAGCGGCAGCGCGGTCAGGGTCCAGCTCGAGGCCGAGCCCCAGATCGTGACGGCCATCGCATCCCCGGCCGGCCGGCTGCTGAAGAGTTGCATGCCGATCCAGGCCACGCCGGAGAGGGTGAGTCCGATCCAGACGCCGCTGCCCAGGATCAGGAACAGCGCGGCCACCAGCAGGAGCGAGATCGCGATGTCACTCATTGTGGGCCGCCTCCGCGCCTTCGCGGTGCTCGCGCTTGCCGCGCAACTCGAGCACCAGCTCGTCGACCAGCGCGATCAAAAGGATCAGCGTGCCCAGCGCCATGGCCAGCTGCGGAATCCACAACGGCGTCGCGTCGTTGCCGGTCGAGACGTCGTTGAAGGCGCGACTCTGCCAGACCAGGCGCGCGCTGTAGAAGGCGAAGAGGCCCGCCAGGGCGCTCGCCGCAGCGAGCGACCAGATTTCCAAGGCACGCCGCGCACCTTCCCCGAGCGAGCCGAGCAGGAGGGTGACGCGGATGTGCTCGCCGCGCTTCAAGGTGTGCGCGAGTGCCAGAAAACCGCTCGCCGCCATCAGGTAGCCGGCGTAGGCGTCGGTGCCGGGCACATGGAAATGCAGCTGCCTGCTGACAATCGACAGCAGCACCATCAGGAGGAGCCCGACCATGAACAGCGCCGCCAGGGCGGCGGCGCCGTCATAGAGTCGGTCGAGCAGGCGGCGCACGCCGGGCGCCGGCCTTACTTCAGGAAGGCATCGACCAGCTGCTTGCCCTCAGGACCGGCCTTGTCGAGCCACTCCTTCAACAGGGTGTCGCCGACCTTCTTCATGTCGGCCTTCAACTGCGCGGAGGGCGGCAGGATGCTCATGCCGCCACCCTTCAGGCGGTCGAGCGACTCGGTGTTGGCGCGCTTGCTGGCGGCCCAGCCGCGCGGCTCGGCGTCGGCTGCCGCCTTGAGCACCGCCGCCTGGGTCGTCTTGTCGAGAGCGTTGAAGGCGGCGCGATTGACCAGCACTGCGTTCTTGGGCAGCCAGGCCTGGGTGTCGTACCAGAACTTGACATGCTCATGCAGCTTGGCGTCCCAGCCGGTCGAGCCGCTCGACATCATGGACTCGGCCACGCCGGTGGCGAAGGCCTGGCTCACCTCTGCGGCCTGCACGGTCACCGGCTGCGCGCCGACCAGTTCGGCGATGCGGCTGGTGGCCGGGCTGTAGGCGCGCCACTTGATGCCCTTCAGGTCCGCCGCCGAGGCCAGCGGCTTCTTGGAGTAGATGCCCTGCGGCGGCCACGGCACCGAGAACAGGACCATCATGCCCTGCTCGGCCAGCTTTTTCTCGAGCATGGGCTTCTGGATGCGCCACAGCTTGGCGGCTTCGTCGTAGCTGTCGGCCAGGAAGGGCAGGCCGTCGGCACCGTAGATCTGCCACTCGTTCTGGAAGTTGGCGAGCAGGATCTCGCCCATCTGCGCCTGGCCGCCCTGCACCGCGCGCTTGATCTCGGGCGCCTTGAAGAGCGACGCGCCGGCATGCACCGTGATCTTGAGCTTGCCGCCGGTGGCTTTGTCGACCTCGTCGGCGAACTGCTGCAGGTTGACGCTGTGAAAGTTGGTGGCCGGGTAGGCGGCCGGCAGGTCCCATTTGGTCTGGGCCTGTGCCTGGGCTGAAAACACCAGGGTCGTTGCGGCGGCAATGAGGGCGAACTTCAGGCGCATGGCGGTTTCTCCACAGGAGGCGGGTTAGAGGAGGGCGAAAATAACACAGCAGGCGGGTGTGACGCCGGTTGCAGGGCGAGTTGTGGCCAGCCTTCAAGAACCGGCAGGCGTCGTGTCTGCGCCCGAACTGGTGCGTGTGAAACCTCGAGAGGTGGGCTCACCAGAGCCGGCACGCGGAAGTGGCCGGCCGAAGGGCAATACTTCACGGGCTGTGGATTGCAGCCTTTGGCCATAATTGATCGTCGTTCCGGCCCGGATCACGACCACACTGCGCCCGACCTGGGGCCTTAAGCTGACACCGGGGACAAAAAAGCCGGGCCGCGCGCGCCGCGCGGCGCAAAGGAGAGCAAATGGCTGGCCGGATGTGGGCGTTGGTGGCAATCCTGTCGATCGGACTCCCGGTTGCGGCAGCCACGGTGGAGCGCTTTTCTCCGCAGGGGGAAGTCCGCAGCGTGCGCCAGGCGGCGGCGCGCTTTTCCGAGGACATGGTGCGCTTCGGCGACCCCAACGCCGCTGCGCCTTTTGCGATCGAATGCAGCGAGCCCGGGCAGGGGCGCTGGATCGACGCGCGCAACTGGGTGTTCGATTTCGCGCGCGACCTGCCGCCGGCCACGCGCTGCACGTTTCGCGTCAAGCCCGCCACGCGCAGCTTGAGCGGAGGCGCCCTGACCGGCAAGGTCGAATTCGGCTTCGCCACCGGCGGACCGGCGGTACTGTCCTCGCAGCCTTACGCCGGCGCCGGTGCCATCGATGAGGAGCAGGTCTTCATCCTGCGCCTGAACGGCGCTGCGCACACGCCGTCGGTGGCGGCCAACGCATGGTGCGTGGTCGAAGGCATCGGCGACCGCGTGCCGGTGACCGTTCTGCCGGAGCAGGAGCGCGCCGCGCTCTTCAAGGCGCTCAAGCGCGAACGCGATGTCCCCGACCCGCGCCTGGTGCCGCTCAAGTGCACCCAGCGCCTGCCGGCCGGCGCGAACCTCACCCTCGTCTGGGGCCGGGGCATCGCCAGCGCCGCCGCCGATCCGGCGGCGCGCGTCGCCACCAGCATCGACCAGGCGCTCAAGTTCAAGGTGCGCCCGGAATTCAAGGTGAGCTTCACCTGCCCGCGTGAAAACGCCAGCGCGCCCTGCTCACCCACCCAGGAAATGAGCCTGGAATTCTCCGCCGCGGTAACGCGCACACTGGCCGATGCGATCCGCATCAAGGGGCCCGACGGCGAACGCAAGCCGGCCTGGGGGCGCGAATCCGCCGACACGGTGGTGCGCCAGGTCCGCTTTGCCCCGCCTTTTGCCGAGAAGGCCGAATTCTCGGTGCTGTTGCCGGCCAAGTTTGTCGACGACAGCGGACGAACCGCAGTCAATGCGGCGAGCTTTCCCTTGAAAGTGAAAACCGGCGAAGGCACGCCCCTGGCCAAGTTCGCCGCCAATTTCGGCATCATCGAGCGTTCGCAACCGGTCCTGCCGGTGACGGTGCGCAACGTGGAGCCGGCGCTCAAGACTGCGAGCGTGAGCATGCGCGCGAGCGACTCCGCGCCGCCGGCCGCGAACGGTGCGCCGCTCAACCGCATTCGCGTTACCGAGGATACGCAGATCTTGCAGTGGCTGACGCGCCTGCGCGCGGCCGGCAACGACGAATTCAAGTCGCGCACCTCCTCGCTCCTCAAGGGCGTGCTCGGCGCCAGGAGCGCCACCCTGCCGCTACCCTCCGGCGGCAAGGCCTTCGAGGTGATCGGCATCCCCCTGCCCGAGCCCGGCTTTCACATCGTCGAGATCGAGAGCGAGCGCCTGGGCGCCGCACTCCTGGGCAAGCCGGCCCCCATGTACGTGCGCGCCGGGGCGCTGGTCACCAACCTGGCGGTGCATTTCAAGATGGCGCGCGGCGAGGCCGGCGGCGGCGCCGTGTGGGTGACCACGCTCGACAGCGCGCGTCCGGTGGCGGAGGCTGCCATCCGCGTCTCCGACTGCGCGGGCGCGGCGCTCTGGACCGGCAAGACCGGCCCGGATGGCGTGGCAGCGATCCGCACCAGCCTGGCCCGGCCCGCGCGCTGCGCCGAGGGAGCGCCGGAATTTCTGGTCACCGCGCGCAAGGGCGACGAATTGTCGTTCGCGCTCTCGGACTGGCAGAACGGCATCGAGCCCTGGCGCTTCAATGTCAACCAGGGTGGCGGCGAGTCCGCCGCGCTGGCCGCGCACACCGTCTTCGACCGGCCGCTCCTGCGCGCCGGCGAAACCGTCTCGATGAAGCACTTCGTGCGCGAGGAAACCATCGGCGGGCTGGCGCTGCCGGGCGCGAAGAACATGCCGACCTCGGTACGTATCAGTCACCTGGGCAGCGGCGCGGATGTCGACCTGCCGATCAGCTTTGGAGCGCGCGCCAGCGCATCCAACAGCTGGAAAGTCCCGACCGACGCCAAGCTCGGCGAGTATGCGGTGTCGCTGGTTTACGGCGGCGGCGGTGCCAACGACGGTCGCATCCTGCAGACCGGCAGCTTTCGCGTCGCCGAATTCCGCCTGCCGTTGATGCAGGGTTCGGTCGCCTCGCCCAAGGGTCCGCAGGTCCGCTCGGGCGAGTTGCCGCTCGACCTGGCGCTCTCCTATTTGTCAGGCGGCCCGGCGGCAGGTCATGCCGTCAGCCTCACCACGCTCCTGCGCCAGCGCGAGGTGCGCTTTGCCGACTATGAGGAATTCACCTTCGGCACACCCGCCGATGCTGCAGGCGAGACGCCATCCGCCGATGCGCAGGGCGAAGCGCGCGGCAACACTGATCGCCTGATTAACGACAAGACCGCCGTCACGCTCTCGCGCGAAGGCACGGCGCGCTTCGTCGTGCGGGACCTGCCGCGCATCGACCGCCCGCGCGAACTGGTCGCCGAAGCCACCTATCGCGATCCCAACGGCGAGGAACAGACCCTGCGCAGCGTCACCACCCTGTGGCCGGCTGCCGTCGTCACCGGCATCCACAGCGAAGACTGGGTGCAGGCGCGGCGCAAGGCGCGACTCAAGGTCGTGGTCCTGGGCCTGGACGGGAAGCCGCGCAAGGGCGCCAAGGTCACCGTCAAGGGAACGCTGCGCACCACGCTCTCCAGCCGTACCCGCACCGTCGGCGGCTTCTACAGCTATGACAACAAGGTCGAGACCCGCGATCTCGGCAGCCTGTGCAGCGGCAGCAGCGACGCGCGCGGCCTGCTGTTGTGCGAGCCGGTGCTGGAGCGTGTCGGCAACATCGAACTCAAGGCCGAGGCCGAGGATGGCGAGGGTCGTGTCTCGGTCGCCGCCACCTCGATCTGGGTGGCTGGCAGCGACGCCTGGTTCGGCGGCGACAACGCCGACCGCATGGACCTCCTGCCGGAGAAAAGGCGCTACCAGCCCGGCGAGACCGCCAAGTTCCAGGTGCGCATGCCGTTTCGCAGCGCCACAGCGTGGGTCGCGGTGGAGCGCGAGGGGGTCGTCGAAACCCTGGTCGTGCCGCTCTCCGGTCGGGACCCGGTGATCGCCCTGCCGATCAAGCCCGGCTATGCGCCGAATGTGTACGTGTCGGTCCTGGCGGTGCGCGCGCGGGTGCGCGACGTGCCGTGGTACTCGTTGTTTCAATGGGGCTGGCGCTCGCCGGTGGAATGGTGGAACGAACGCGGCGACTGGGTGGACCTGTACAACCGCGGGCGCGCCACGGCGATGGTGGACCTGGCCAAGCCGGCCTTCAAGCTGGGACTGGCGGAAATCCAGGTCGGCAGTTCGGCGTTCGAACTCAAAGTGGGGGTGGCCGCCGACAAGCCGGTCTACCAGACGCGCGAGACCGCGCGTGTCAAGGTGACCGTCAAGACCGCCGATGGCAAGGTCGCGCCGGTGGGCACCGAGGTCGCCATCGCCGCGGTCGACGAGGCGCTCCTGGAACTGATGCCCAACGCCAGCTGGAACGTGCTGGAAGCCATGATCCGGCGGCGCGGTTATTTCGTCGAGACTGCCACCGCGCAGATGCAGGTGGTCGGAAGACGCCACTTCGGCAAGAAGGCGGTGGCGCCCGGCGGCGGCGGCGGGCGCGCGCCCACGCGCGAACTCTTCGACACGCTTCTTCTCTGGAAAAGCGCCATCGCTGTCGATGCAAACGGCGAGGCGCTGGTCGATGTGCCGCTCAACGATGCGTTGACCAGTTTTCGCATCGTCGCCATCGCCGACGCGCCCGCGGCGACCGTCGGCACGCTCTTCGGCAGCGGGTCCACCTCGGTGCGCGCGACCAAGGACTTGCAGATCCTGGCGGGACTGCCGCCGCTGGTGCGCGAAGGCGACAGCTTTCGCGCGGGAGTGACACTGCGCAACACGACCGCGCAGGCGATGCAGGTCACGCTCAGCGCGCACTTGGACGGCATCGCCACACCGCCGCGCGAAGCGACCCTCGCGGCCGGCGCGGCGCAGGAATTCTTCTGGCCCATCGAGGTGCCCGTAGGGCGCCAGGCGCTCGCCTGGACCATCGAAGCCACGCAAAAAGGCGGCGCACGGCCGGCCAAGGATGGCCTCAAGGTCAGCCAGCGCGTCGTTCCCGCCGTGCCGTTGACGGTCGAGCAGGCGACCCTCGCGCAACTCGACCGCACCCTCAACCTGAATGTCGCACCGCCCGCGCAGGGCCTGCCCGAGCGCGGCGGTGTGCGCGTGGCATTGCAGCCGCGTCTCTCGGGGTCGCAGGACGGCGTGCGGCGTTACTTCGAGGCCTATCCCTTCGCCTGCCTGGAACAGCGCACCTCCAAGGCCATCGGGCTGCGCGACCGTGTGCTCTGGGAGCAGGTCGCCGCGGCGCTGCCCAACTATCTGGATGGCGACGGGCTGGCGGCCTACTTCCCCGGCGGACGCGGCAGCGATACCCTGACTGCCTACCTGCTCGCGGTTGCGCACGAATCCGGCTTCGCGCTGCCGGACAACGCACGCAATCGCATGGAGGGCGCGCTGATCGCCTTTGTCGAAGGGCGCATCCAGCGCGACTTCTGGGCGCCGACCCGTGACCTCGATGCGAGGAAACTCGCCGCCGTCGAGGCCTTGTCGCGTTCGGCCAAGGCCACGCCCAAGTTGACCGAATCGATCGCCCTGACACCGAACGTCTGGCCCACGCACGCGGTCATCGACTGGCTGTCCATCCTCGGTCGCGTGCCGGCCATCCCGCGCCGCGACGAGCGCCTGGCCGAGGCCGAGCAGGTATTGCGCGCGCGACTGTCCATGCAGGGCACGCGCATGGTCTTTTCCACCGAGCGCGAGGATCACTGGTGGTGGCTCATGGTCGGCGGCGACGTGAACGCGGCGCGCCTGATCGCCGCGGTGGCGGAGCGGCCGCAATGGCAGGACGACCTCCCGCGCCTGGTGACGGGGCTGCTCGCGCGACAGCAAAAAGGCGCCTGGCAAACCACCACCGCCAACCTGTGGGGCTCGCTGGCCCTGGACAAGTTTGCCGCGCGCTTCGAGACACAGAAGGTCGGCGGCAGCACGCGCCTGAGCCTGGGCGAGGCGGCGCGCGACGCGAAGAACCTGCCCTGGGCGGCGCAGCCGCAGGGCGGCGCCCTCGAGTGGCCGTGGCCCAAGGGCAACGCCTCTGCCGTGCTCGCGCTCAATCACGACGGCGCAGGCAAGCCCTGGATCCTGGTGCAAAGCCTGGCTGCGGTGCCGGTGCGCGAATCCTTTGCCGCCGGCTACCGCGTCGTCAAGAGCGTCACGCCGATCCAGCAAAAGACCGCCGGCAGCTATACCCGCGGCGACATCCTGCGCGTGCGCCTGGAGGTGGACGCCAGCGCCGACATGACCTGGGTGGTGGTGGCCGACCCGATACCGGCCGGCGCGACCATCCTGGGCGGCGGCCTGGCGCGCGATTCGAGCGTCGCGCAACAAGGCGAGCGCCGCAGCGGCCAGGCCTGGCCCGCGTTCGAGGAGCGCAGCTTCGAAGCCTTTCGCGCCTATTACGAATTCGCGCCCAAAGGCAAGTGGTCGGTCGAGTACACGTTGCGCCTGAACCAGGACGGCGAGTTCGCGCTCCCCGCCACCCGCGTCGAAGCCATGTATGCGCCGGAAATGTTCGGCGTCGCCCCCAACGCGCGCATGAAGGTCCTGCCATGAAGCAAATGGGGTCAGACCCCATTTCTTTTCTGCCAAATGGGGTCAGACCCCATTTGGCGGGGCTGTGCCTCATGGCGGCCACGTCGCTCGCGGCGGCCGCGCCGCCGGACTTTGCCCAGGTGAAGCGCGAGTGGCGCTCCTCAGAAGCCTGGGTGCTCGATCGCGATGGGCGGCCTTTGCAGCGCTTGCGTGTCGAGAACAAGGCGCGGCGCTTCGAGTGGGTGGCGTTGGACGCGGTCTCTCCGCAACTCAAGGCCATGCTCATCGCCGCCGAGGACCAGCGCTTCGAGGAACATGACGGCGTGGACTGGAAGGCGGCCATGAGCGCGGCTGCCGGACACCTGGGCGGCAGCGGGGCGCGCGGTGCCAGCACGCTCACCATGCAGTTGGCCGCGATGCTGGACCCCGAATTGCAGCGCGCCGACGACGCCACCCCGCGCAGCATGGCGCAAAAGCTCCGCCAGGCGCGCGCCGCCATGGCGATCGAAAAACGCTGGAGCAAGGCGCAGATCCTCGAGGCCTACCTGAACCTGGTGCCGTTTCGCGGCGAACTGACCGGGGTCTCCGCCATGTCCTGGGGACTCTTCGGCAAGGCGCCGCACGGCATCGACCGGCGCGAGGCGGCCGTAGCCGCGGCGCTGGTGCGCGGCCCCAACGCGCACGCGCAGCGCGTGACGCGGCGCACCTGCCTGCTGCTCACTGCGCAGGTTGAGCAGCGCGCCAAGCCAGAGAGCGGCCGCGCGGCCATGCAGCAAAACGACTCCTGTGCCGGTCTCGCCGCGCAAGTCGAACAGGTACTTGCGCGCGGTTACGAGGCTTTTCCAGCGCAAAACGGCGCGCCCCACGCGGCGCGGCGCATCCTGGCCGACGCTCCAGTACGCGGCGGCACGCGCATCACGAGCACGCTGGACGCCGACGTGCAGGCCAAAGCCCGCACCGCGCTGCGCGCGCGCCTGACCGAACTGACCGGGCGCAACGTCGAAGACGGCGCAATCATCGTGCTCGACAACGCCAGCGGCGAGGTGCTGGCCTACGTGGGTTCATCGGGTGATCTCTCGCGCGCGGCGCAGGTCGACGGAGCCTCCGCGCCGCGCCAGGCCGGCTCGACCTTGAAGCCCTTCCTGTACGCGCTGGCCATCGAGGAGCGGCGCCTGACCGCAGCCTCCGTCCTGGACGACGCGCTGCTCAAGGTGCAGACCGACACGGGCCTGTACATCCCGCGCAACTACGCCACGTCAAGCCGCGGCCCGGTGTCGGTACGCGCCAGCCTGGCCAGCTCGCTCAACATTCCCGCGGTGCGCGCGCTCGCCATCGTCGGGCCGGAGCGCTTCGTCGAACGCCTGCGCGCCCTGGGTCTGTCGACCGTGGAGGAATCGGCCGATCACTACGGGCCCTCGCTGGCGCTGGGAAGTGCGGACGTGACCTTGATCGAACTGGCCAACGCCTATCGCACCCTGGCCAATGGCGGCATGACCTCCGCAGTGCGCCTGCGCCGCGATGTGCCGCAGCCCGCGCAGCGGCGCGTCGCCAGCGCGGTCGCCAGCCACATCGTCGGCGACATGCTCGCCGACCGCGCCGCGCGCGCGGTGGCCTTCGGCCTCGCGAGCAGCCTGGAGACTCCCTTCTGGAGCGCGGTCAAGACCGGCACCTCCAAGGACATGCGCGACAACTGGACGATCGGCTACTCGACGCGCTACACCGTGGCCGTGTGGGTCGGCAACGCCAGCGGCAGCCCCATGCACGACGTGTCCGGCGTCTCGGGCGCAGCGCCGCTGTGGCGAGACCTCATGCTGCATTTGCATCCGCGCGGCGCGGGCGCCGGCGAGCCATTGCCACCGCCCGGCGTCGTGGCCACGCGACTGACCTACCAGCCCGCGATCGAGGCGCCACGCCGCGAAGTCTTCATGGCCGGCACCGAACGCACGCTGGTGCGCCTGGCAGAGCCCGCCCTGCAATCGGCCATCGTCGCGCCGGTCGCCGGCTCCATCCACGCGCTGGACCCGGACATCCCGCCCGCCAACCAGCGCCTGATCTTCAAGGCCAACGCACCGCCAGGCGCGCAATGGCACCTGAACGGACGGCCGCTGGGCGAGGCGCGCACGACCGCGTGGTTTCCGTGGCCGGGGAAACACCTGCTCAGGCTCGTTGGCGCCGACGGGCAGGTGCTTGACCAGGTGGACTTCGAGGTGCGCGGCGCGCGGGTCAAGACCGCCGCGCGCTAGGCGAACGCGATCCTGCAGTCAGCCATGTCACGGGTCAGTGCCTCGAACGCGGCGCGTTTGTCCGCGTTGTCGTTGTGAAACTTGACCCAGCGCTTCTCCGCCAGGTCGTAGTACAGGGTGCTGCCGTCGATGTCCGCCGACCGCCCGCCGGTGGACAGCACGACCCGGCCGCCGCCATGCTGGATCTTGAGCCCGCTCCTGACCGCGTTGGACGAATCCAGGTAAGCCCGGAACTCCGCGCTCAGGCGGTAGGGCTGCGCCGGCTGGCACACACTTGCGCGGTTGGCTTCGATCGCAGCGACGAGCGGCGCGATGTTGCGTTCGAACCCGACCATGCTCAAGCGATCCGCGACGCCCCACAGCCATCCTGCGCCGAACAATCCGCACACGCAGATGATGGGCAGCGCCAGCCACTTGCGCCAGCCCGCCAGGGGTTTCTTCAGCCGCCACGCGTACACCAGCTTGAAGCCGCAATACAGCATGCCGGGAACACAAAGCAAGAGGGGCATCTGCACGGGGTGGTTGGCATACGGCCAGGCGCGGGCCAGCGTCACCAGGATCCAGCAGGCGAGCGCTGCATAGAGCAGCAGCCAGACTATGGTCGAGCGCCGCAGCGGCGGCGCGACAGGCTGCGGTGCTACTTCCATTCCCCCTGCTCCTCGACCAGGGACCGCTCGCCATCCTTGACGCTCAGCATGCCGTTTTCCCAAACGGTGTAGACGATGCTGCCGTTCCTGAACACATAGCCGAGAAAGCGGCACGGCGTGCGCCCGTCGGCGCAGGTCGTATGCAAGGTGCGTCCGTTCAGGGTGATCGACTTGCCGGTCTTGCGGCTGACGCCGGTGTAGCGCACCCTGGAGCAACTCACTTCGCCCTCGGCACAGCGCACGTCGATCGTGACGTCGAAGCTCGCGGTACGCAGTGTCTGCGACGCAGCGAGCGGCGCCGCGACCATCACGCAAGCTGCTACCAGTAACGTTCGCGCCAACCGGGCAAGGGAGCACATGTGTCCAGTTTGGCACGCCGACGGTGGCGCCAAACCATGGGACAGGCCGGGTTCCGCGCAGCTACTCCAAAGAGGCACCGCCTTGCGGCCGCCGCCCTGCCCTAGACTATGCCCCACCGAACGCGCCGCTGCGCGCAGGCCGCATCGATACCGACATGACCCGCCCGGGGCACTCCGCCCTGCCCATCGTCACCACGCTGGGCATCACCCAGACGGTGGCCTGGGCTTCGTCAACCTACCTGCCGGCGATCCTGGCCGCGCCGATCGCGCGCGACCTGGGGCTTGCACGCTCGACGGTGTTCGCGGCGTTCTCGGTTTCACTGCTCGTCATGGCGGCCCTGGGGCCGGCTGCCGGGCGCGCGATCGACCGCGCCGGCGGGCGCGGCACGCTGATGCTTTCCAACCTGGTGCTCGCCGCGGGATTGGTCATGCTGGGCATGGCACAGGGCACGCCGCTCCTGTTCCTCTCCTGGTGTGTACTCGGAGCCGGCATGGCGCTGGGGCTGTACGACGCCGCCTTCGCCGCACTGGTGCGCGTGTTCGGCAACGAAGCGCGCAAGCCCATCACCGGCGTCACGCTCATCGCCGGATTCGCCAGCACGGTGGGCTGGCCGCTCAGCGCGGCCCTGGACGCGCAGATCGGCTGGCGCGGCGCCTGCTTCGTCTGGGCCGCCTTGCATCTGCTGGTGGCGTTGCCGCTGCACTGGCGCATGCTGCCGGTGGTCGCGGATCTGCCTCCGGTCGCGCCTGCTCCCGCGCCCGCTGCGGCGGCCAGCGCACCCGGCCGCGAGCGGCGCCGCAGCGTGCTGCTGCTCGGCGTCTATTTCGCGACCACCGCATTCGTCACCTCGTCCTTCGCCGCCCACCTGCCCGGCCTTCTGGCTGCGATGGGCGCCGGCGCCGCGGGTGCGGTCATGGCCGCCGCCCTCCTCGGCCCGGCGCAGGTCGCGGCACGGCTGGTGGAATTCGGCGTGATCAGCCGCTGGAACCTGCATGCGCTCGTCACCGCGCGCTTCGCCACAGGGCTGCATCCGCTCGCCTGCATGCTCCTGATCGGCTTCGGCGGCCCGCCCATGCTGGCGGCTGCGTTCGCGCTCATGCACGGCGCCGGCAACGGCATGATCACCATCGCCAAGGGCACCCTGCCGCTGGCGCTGTTCGGCCCGGCCGGCTACGGACTGACGCAGGGCTGGCTCGGGGTGGCGGCGCGCATCACACAGGCGGCGGCGCCCTATGCATTCGGGCTGGTGCTGGATGGCAGCGGCCCGCGCGCGGCGCTGCTCTTGTCCGGCGGCGTGTCGCTGGTCGCGCTAGCCACGCTGGTGGCGCTGCGGGCAGCGCCGACGCGCAAGGTCCCTGCATAGAGCCCGTGCTGCGCGGGCCGGCCAGACCCATCTGCCGGCATCGACCAGACCGGATATCGCCAGGCAACCCGTAGCGTCGATGCAGGTCGTTGTGTCGTCCTGCCCAAAGCCCGCTCGCGCGTCTCTGTCGGGTCAAAGCGGGCAAGCTTGGAGCAAGATCGGTCGCGTCGTCTCCGGCATGGCGGCGCCACTGCCCATTCTTGGCGGCTTACACTCGAACCGACGCCGGCACCGGTCGGTGCAAAGCCGGGATTGACGGCTTTTTGTGCGCATCCTCGCGACGGGGAGTCCTGGCGCGCGCATGCAGAATCGCCCTTGTTCGATGCTGTCCATGCTAACGACCACACCGCACCGGTTGGCGCCGCGGGCTATGCAACCGCGATCGCGACCACCGCGGTGCAAGGAGACATGAGGAAAATGACGATGCTGTCTCAAGCTCCGGCCGACGCGGCTGCCGCCTTGCCGACATGCAATGTCACCAGTGTCCTCCTGGTCGAGGACGACGAGATCAACCGGTTCGTCGCGACCTCGGTACTGATCGACCTGGGCTATTGGGTCGATGGCGCAGAAAACGGCACGGAGGCGGTCCGCCTCGCCGCAGAACGGCGCTATGACGCCATATTGATGGATTGCGATCTGCCGGAGATCGACGGCTTCGAGGCGACGCGGCGCATCCGTTATGACGAAGAGAACCGCGGTCGCGCGCCGGTGCCGATCATCGCCCTGACCGCGTTCGCCCTGCAAGGCGACCGGGAGCCCTGCCTGACGCGCGGAATGGACGACTATCTCGCCAAGCCGTTCAAGCATCCGGCGCTCAAGGCCATTCTCGAGAAGTGGATCGGCCCGCCCGCAAAAGCCTAGGCGCCTTGGCGGCGCAAGGCTGACCGGGGCAGACGGCCCGGCATCGTTCAGGCGGGCACGGCGTCCTCGGCAGGCGCTTCGACATCGAAGCCTGCCCAGGCATCGAGAACGTCTTCAAGTCGTCTGAACTACCCTCTCAGGCGCGCCAACCAGCCGCTCTTTGCCGGCTCGCCGGCGCGCGGCCTCGGACACGGTTGTATGATGCGCCGACAAGCTTGCGGATTCGTCCCGGATTGGGTGCCTGATCCCTTCCTGCCGACCGCCGACCTGCCGCGCTACACGGCATCACACTTTGGCGAGTGCCCTGTAACCGGCTGACGCATGAATCAGTTCTCGCTCATCGAACCCGCGGGTCTCAAGACCCAGTTCACCTTCGACCCGGAGCACGGGCCCGACTTCGGTTAGACGTTCACCCAGGCACATCCACCAACTCAAGGAGACAAAGCATGCATCGCAGAAGCCTACTCAAGGCCGGCGGAACCGCCGGTATCCTGGCCGCCGCCCAGTTCCCGCTGATCCGCGGCGCCATCGCGCAGGACCGGTACGCCAAGTACAAGGGCCAGACCGTCGTCATCAATTTCCCGGCGCATCCGCACTACGACCAGGCCGAGAAGCTGTTCGCCGAGTTCACCAAGGAAACCGGCATCAAGGTCGAGCGCGACAAGATGCAGTACCTGCGCATGAAGGACAAGCAGGTGCTGGAGATGGGCAAACCGCAGGGCGACTACGACATCATCACCTACGTGGTCATGTGGAAGACCGAGTACGTGGCCAAGAACCTGATCGTGCCGATGGAGCCGTTTTTCGCCAACAAGGCGCTGGCCGACCCGGCCTATGACATGAAGGACCTGATCACCGCCTACTACGAGAACATCGGCCTGGTCGGCGGACCCAAGATGTACCTGCCCGGCCCGGGCGCCAAGCTGTACGGGATTCCCTACGGTGCCGAGACCGGCGTGCTCGGCTATCGCAAGGATATCCTCGAGAAATACAACCTCAAGGTGCCGGCCACCTACGACGAGTTGCTCGGCCAGTGCCGCATCATCAAGGCCAAGGAGGCCGGCATGGGCGGGCTCACTTCGCGCGGGCAGAGCGGGCATCAGGCCACCGCCGCCTGGCTCATGCACCTGACCCCGCATGGCGGCGAGGTCTTCGACAGCAAGTTCAAGGCGGCCTTCCATCTGCCGCCCTCCCTCAAGGCGATCGAGGTCTTGAAGGAAATCATCGACACCGGCCCCCCGGGAATCCCGTCGTTCGGCTTCGGCGAGATGCAGAACGCGTTCCTGCAGGGACAAGCGGCTTTCTACCTGGATTCCGTCGCGATCTTCGGCCCGGCGCAGGACCCGACCAAATCGCGCGTCGCCGGCAAGGTCGGCTATGCCATCCATCCGAAGGCGGTCAAGCATTCGGCGCAGACCGGCGGGTTCGGCATGGCCATCCCCAAGAACGCCAAGAACAAGGATGCGGCTTTCCTGCTCATCCAGTGGCTGACCTCCAAGCAACAGGACGTCAAGGTCGCACTGCTGGGCGGCAGCGCGTCGCGCTGGTCGACCCTCGAGAACGCGGAAACCAAGAAGAAGTATCCGATCGAGTTTCCGATCCTGAAGGAAGCGCTCAAGATCGCCAACCCGGACTGGCGCCCCCTGATCCCGGAATGGGATCACATCAGCCAGCAGATCATCGGATTGGCCCTGCCTGATGCCATGACGGGCAAGAAGTCGCCCAAGGACGCGATGACCGCGATCGTGCCGGCTGCCGAGGACGTGGTACGCAAGGCGGGCTGGCTCAAGGCCTGAACCTACAGGGATGCTCGAGTGACCGCATGCGCTGTCGACCCACTGGGTCGACATGCGTGGCGGTCGCTGCCATCTTGAGCGCTCCCCGATGACTCTGCAATCGCGCCTCGCGCGCGCGACCCCCTACGTTTACATCGCACCCGCCGTGATCATCATGGCGGCGGGGCTGCTGTTTCCCATCCTCAAGGCCGGGCAGCTGGCGTTTTTTGACTGGGGCATGGGCACACCCTGGGACTCGGCCAAGTGGATCGGCCTGGAAGCCTTCGGCGAGATGCTCAAGGACGGCAAGGTCTGGACCTCGATGGGCGTGACGCTCGCCTTCGTGGTGGTCGCGGTGGCCGCCGAGATGTGCCTGGGCATAGCGCTGGCCCTGTTCCTGGAAAAGCCGGTGCGCGGCATGCGCGCGTTCCGCACCGTCTTCGTCCTGCCGATGATGATCGCCCCCATCTGCGTGGGCCTCATCTGGCGCTACATGTTCGACGCGTCGTTCGGCCCGGTCAACCACTTCCTGTCGCTCTTCGGCGTGGCGCCGCGCGCCTGGCTGGCGGCGCCCGAGTCGGCGTTTTTCGCCATGGTGGTCACCGACATCTGGCAGTGGACGCCGTTCGTCTTCATCATGGTCCTGGCCGCCTTGCAGGGCATGGACACGGCCGTGGTCGAGGCGGCGCGCATCGACGGCGCCAACTGGTGGCAGACCATCTTCCTGGTCAAGCTGCCGATGATCATGCCCATTCTGGTGGTCACCTTGCTGATGCGCATGATCGACGGCTTTCGCGGCCTGGAGGTGATCTACGTGATGACCTTCGGCGGACCGGGCCAGAGCACCGAGCTGTTCTCGCTGCACATCTACAAGGCCGCATTCGTGAGCCAGAAGCTGGGCTATGCGTCGGCGCTCTCCATCCTGCTGCTGGTCATCGTGACCATCCTTTCCCTGTGCGTGTTGCTCATTGCCAACCCGCTCAAGGACAACCAGCGGGGCTGAAGTGAAACTGCCTCCACGTTCACTTCGTTCACTGCCCCCCGAGGGGGCGGGTCAGTCCCTTGGGACGGCCCGGCGGGACTGACATGCAAGCGCGCGCTGGTTGGTTCCACTACCTGGTCTTGTCGATCCTGGCGCTCATCTGCCTGATGCCGGTGGTGATCCTGGCGCTGACAGCCTTCAAGACCGAACGCCAGGTATTCGACACGTCGTGGTCGTGGTTCTTCATGCCGACCATGGACAACTTCCGCTCGGTCATCGAGGACGGTCACATCGACCGCTACTTAAAGAACAGCCTCATCATCTCGGTTGCGGCCACGCTCCTCACCCTGTTGGTGGGCAGCCTGTGCGCCTACGCGCTGGCGCGCTTTCGTTTTCTCGGTCGCGAGACCCTCTCCTATGGCACGCTCATCCTGCGCACCCTGCCGCCGGCGGTGCTGGCGGTGCCGGTCTTCGTGATCTGGGCCGGCTGGGGCATCAACGACACGCTCGCAGGCGTGGTGCTGATCTACGTGGCGCTCAACCTGCCGTTCACGATCTGGCTTCTCTACGGATTCATCCAGCAGGTGCCTGAGGAGCTGGAAGAGGCCGCCGCCATCGATGGCTGCGGCCCGTACGAGGTGTTTTGGCGTGTGATCCTGCCCCTCATCAAGCCCGGCATGGCCGCTGCGGCGATTTTCACCTTCCGTCTGGCGTGGAATGAATTCATCCTCTCCTTCATCCTCACCAATCGCTACACGCGCACCCTGCCGGCCTCCATTTCCAACTACATCACCGACACCGGCGTGGAGTGGGGCAAGATCATGGCGGCCGGCGTATTGATCGCGCTGCCGCCTTTGATATTCACCTTCGTCGCCGCCAAGCAGATCATCACCGGGCTCACGGCGGGCGCAGTCAAGGGATAAGCCAAGGAGCAAGCCATGAGCAAACCGGAACCGGCCTCCGACCACTGGCAGGACCATGTCGCCGCCAGCGCGCCGTGCAGCCCGGCCGACATGAACGCGCGCGTCGCACGCTTTGGCGAGGTGCCCGCCAGCCCGCGCGCGTTTGTCGACACCTGGGTCCCCGGCCACGAACGCACCCTGTACTCGGTGATCGGGACGGGCGTGACAGACAACCCCGACTTCCGGCCGAAGATTTCCGCCGCCGAGAACTTCCACGTCGATTTCATCGTCGCCCCCAGGGGCTGCGGCGCAGCGCTGCACTGGCACACCACCGAAGAGGTGTTCATCGTCCAGGCCGGGCGCTGGGAGGTGGACTGGATCGACGGCGCCACCGGCAAGACGCACACCGTCACGCTGGGCCCGCGCGACACCATCAGCGTGCCGCCGCGCGTGCATCGCGCGTTCCGCAGCTTGGACGGGGACGACCTGGCCAACGGTGGCGGCATGCTGATTTCAGTGCTGGGCGGCAAGGTACCCGACCGCGTCAAGTGGGACGAGAGCCTGCGCCGGCGCGCGCAGGCTCTCGGCGCCGGGTTCGATGCCGCGGGCAATGCGGTCAAGCGCGACTGAAACCATGACGGCCGCGGATCGGCCGCAACGACAAGGCAAGGGGAATCCATGGGAATCGACGTCGGCCTGATCGGCCTGGGCGCGATGGGACGCGGCATGGCGCAGTCGCTGCGCCGCGCCGGCCACGCGGTGCATGTCTACGACGTGCGCAAGGAAGCCGCCGTGCAGTTCGCCGCCGAGGGCGGGGTCGCGTGCGACTCACCGGCCGCCGTGGCCAAGGCCTGCGAGGTATTGTTCTCGGTGGTGGTTGACGCCGACCAGACCGAGGCGGTCCTCTTCGGCCAGGACGGCGCCGCCGCTGCCATGCGTCCGGGCAGCGTCTTCGCGATGTGCAGTACCGTCGCGCCGGCACGCGCGATCGACTTCGAGACCCGACTGGAAGCCATGGGTCTCCTCTTCCTGGACGCGCCGATCTCCGGCGGCGCCGCGCGCGCGGCATCCGCCGAGATGACCATGATGACCGCCGGCCGCCCGGCGGCCTACGCCAAGTGCGCGACCCTGCTGGACGCCATGGCGGCCAAGGTCTACCGCTTGGGGGATCGCGCGGGCAACGGCTCGAAGGTCAAGATCATCAACCAGCTCTTGGCCGGGGTGCACATCGCCGCCGCCGCCGAGGCAATGGCCCTGGGCATCCGCGCCGGGGTCGAACCGGCGGACCTGTACGAAGTCATCACCCACAGCGCCGGCAATTCCTGGATGTTCGAGAACCGCATGGCGCACGTGCTCGCCGGCGACTACACCCCGCTCTCGGCGGTCGACATCTTCGTCAAGGACCTGGGGCTGGTGCTGGACACGGCGCGCGCCACCAAGTTTCCGCTGCCGCTCGCGTCCACCGCGCACCAGATGTTCATGCAGGCCTCCAGCGCCGGTTTCGCGAAGGAAGATGATGCGGCGGTGATCAAGATTTTTCCCGGGATCACGCTGCCTTAGGACCTTGCCGATGCCGCCGCTCCCGCAGGACGCCGGGCCAATTCCCGGATGCAAGACGAGGGTTTGAACCGGCCGGCGAAACAATCCAACTCGCGCAACAATTCCCTCCAGAAACAGCTATTCTTCCCCGATTCAATCGGCGCTACGACATGCCCGCGATGCTCGGCCATCTGCTGCGCGCCATGGCCAAGACTCTGAGACGCCCCGGGCGCGGTATCCGGGTTGATCAGCTTCATCGCTGATCAGGTCCCACCATGCCTTTCAACGCCGCTTCGTCTGCCGCGCCGCCGCTCGATGCCGATCGTGTGCTGGCGCTCGCCGCCCGCAGCATGTTTGACGTCTTTGCCAAGAGCGCGCTGGGCACGCTGGTGATCGACCGCCATCACCGCATCGTCTGGATCAGCGAGGGCTACAAGCGCTTTCTGCCGGCGCTCGGCCAGGCCGATCAGGACATCGTGGGCCGGCGGGTGGAGGATGTGGTGCCCAACACACTGATGGCCCATGTCGTCGAGACCGGCCAACCGATCCTGATCGACCTGCTGACCAATTCGGCCGGGACGTTTCTCGTGAGCCGGCTGCCTTTGCGCGACGAGCAGGGCGAGGTGATCGGCGCCTTCGGCATGGTGCTGCTGGACCATCCCGAGACGACGATGCAACCGCTGATGGCCAAGTTCGGCCGGCTGCAGCGTGAGCTCGATACAGCCCGTGCCAAGCTCGCCGCCGAGCGGCGTCCGAAGTACACGATCGGCAGCTTCATTGGCGACAGCGCCCCGGCACTCGCCGTGAAGCGCCAGGCGCGGCGCGTGGCCGGCACCGACAGCACGGTGCTCCTGCTGGGCGAAACCGGCACCGGCAAGGAAGTGCTGGCGCAGGCGATCCACGCGGCGAGCCCGCGGTCCTCATCGCCTTTCGTCGGTGTCAACATCGCCGCGGTGCCGGAGACCCTGCTCGAGGCAGAGTTCTTCGGCGTCGCGCCCGGCGCCTATACCGGTGCGGACCGCAAGGGCCGGGACGGCAAGTTCAAGCTCGCGCACAACGGCACGCTCTTCCTCGACGAGATCGGCGACATGCCTTTGGCGCTGCAGGCCAAGCTGCTGCGCGCGCTGCAGGAGCAGGAGATCGAAGCGCTGGGCAGCAACCGCGTCGAGCACATCGACGTGCGCGTGATCGCCGCCACCAGTCGGGACTTGGCGGCCATGGTGGCCGAGGGCCGCTTCCGGGCAGACCTGTACTACCGGCTCAACGTGCTGCCGATCCACCTGCCGCCGCTGCGCGAACGCATCGGCGACCTGGAGGCGCTTGCCGAAATCCTGATGGAAGACATCGCCCGGCGCAGTGGACTGCCTGTGCGCAGCCTCGCGCCCGACGCGCTGGAACTGCTGACCCGCCGGACCTGGCCGGGGAACATCCGCGAGTTGCGAAATACGTTGGAGCAGGCGGTGCTGATGCACGACGAACGCGTGCTGACGGCGCGGCACTTCGAAGGGCCCGAGGAAGTGCCGCGCATCGAAAGCGTGGCCGCAAGTGCCACGCCCTCGGCGGCAGCGGCGACTGTCCAGCCGGGACTTCGAGCGCATGAGGCGGCTCAACCAGGCACCAGCATCCGAACCTTGGCCGAACAGGTGGCCGAGGTCGAGCAACGCGCGATTGCCCAAGCGCTGGCGGAATGCCGTGGCAACCGCACCTTGGCTGCGCGGCAGCTCGGCATGCCCCGTTCCGTGTTGTACGAGCGGCTGCAGAAATGGCCCGACCTGGGTCAGTTAAGTCCGTAATCAGGACGCCCTGGATCGACTGGAATACGGACGGCCTGTCCTCTATCGACCGATAACCGGTCGCAATCGGCGCTGATTCCAGCCGAATTTGCGGGTTAGCACCGATCTGGTGCCTTTGGCATGCCCTTTGCGTTACTCGCGGCGCATTTCCCACCCACGAGGAGAACCCGCATGCTGCGTCGCCGCACCCTTATCCAAGCCACCACCGCCGCCGCCGTCCTGCTCGCGGTGCCGTTGGCCGCCACAGCCCAATCCAAACCCGACGTCAAGATCGCAATCATTGCAAGCAAGACCGGGCCGCTCGAGGCGTACGCCAAGCAGACGATCACGGGCTTCCAGATGGGCCTCGAGTACGCCACCGGCGGCACGATGGCTGTCGCCGGGCGCAAACTGGTGGTCATCGAGAGGGATGACCAGGGCAAGCCGGACGTGGGCAAGGCGCAGCTCGCGGCCGCCTATGGCGACGACAAGGTCGACATCGCCGTCGGGCCGACCGCTTCGCCCGTGGCGCTGGCCATGCTGACAGTGGCGGAGGAGTACAAGAAGATCCTGCTCGTGGAGCCGGCCGTGGCTGACTCGATCACCGGCGACAAGTGGAACAAGTACATCTTCCGCACCGGCCGCAACAGCAGCCAGGATGCGATCGCCAACGCCGTGGCGCTGGACAAGCCGGGCAATGTGATCGCCACGCTGGCGCAGGACAACGCCTTCGGCCGTGATGGCGTGAAGGCCTTCAAGAACGCGATCAAGAAGGGCCGGTTTGCGCACGAGGAATTCGTGCCGCCCGCCACCACCGACTTCACCGCCGCCTTCCAGCGCCTGGTCGACAAGATGAAGGACCAGCCGGGCCGCAAGATCGTGTGGGTGATCTGGGCCGGCGGCAACTCGCCTTTCAGCAAGTTCGCCGAGCTCGAGCTGCAAAAGCGCTTCGGCATCGAGATGGCCACCGGCGGCAACATCCTGCCAGCGATGGTGGCCTACAAGGCCTACCCCGGTATGGAGGGTGCGCTGTACTACTACTTCGGCATCCCGAAGAACCCGGTCAACGAGTGGCTGGTTGCCAATCACTACTCCAAGTTCAAGAGCCCGCCCGACTTCTTCACCGCCGGCGGTATGAGTGCGGCCATCGCGGTGGTCGAGGCGCTCAAGAAGACCGCGGGCGACACGAATACCGAACGCCTGATCAAGACCATGGAAGGCATGAGCTTCCAGACGCCCAAAGGCGCGATGACCTTCCGCAAGGAGGATCACCAGGCCATGCAGGACATGTACCACTTCAAGATCAAGGCGGACCCGGCCTTCGCCTGGGGCGTGCCCGAGCTGGTGCGCGAGATCAAGGCGTCAGAGATGAACGTTCCGATCCTGAACAAGCGCTGAGCCCGCATCACCCTTCGCGGCAAGACGCGCCATGCTCGAAACGCAGGAGCTCACCATCCGCTTCGGCGGGCACGTCGCCGTCGACCGGGTCAGCTGCAGATTCGAGCCGGGCACGCTGACCTCGATCGTGGGCCCCAACGGCGCCGGCAAGACGACCTACTTCAACCTGATCAGTGGGCAATTGCCGGCGTCCAGCGGCCGGGTGCTGCTGGATGGCGAGGACCTCACCACCTTGCCCGCCCCGACTCGCACGCGCCGGGGCCTGGGCCGGGCCTTCCAGCTGACGCAGCTGTTTCCGAACCTGTCGGTGATCGAGAACGTCCGGCTCGCAGTGCAGGCGCGGCATAGTGGCGGCTTGAACCTGTGGCAGGTGTGGCTGGACCGGCGTGACTGGATCGATGAAGCGCAGGCCCTGCTGCGCCAGGTGCAGTTGGGCGACAAGCTGCAGCAGACGGCGGCGTCCCTGCCTCACGGCGACCAGCGCAAGCTCGAAGTGGCGCTGCTGATGGCGCTCGACCCCAAGGTCTACATGTTCGACGAACCAACCGCCGGCATGAGCGTCGACGACGTGCCCGTGATCCTCGACCTGATCCGCGCGCTGAAGGCGGGTCGCGACCGCACCATCCTGCTGGTCGAGCACAAGATGGACGTGGTGCGCGAACTCTCGGACCGCATTATCGTGCTGCACAACGGGCAGCTGGTGGCCGATGGTGAGCCGGCCGCGGTGATCGCTTCGCCGCTGGTGCAACAGGCCTATCTGGGTGTGGTTCCAGAGGAGGCGGTGTGATGGCCATGGCCAATTCCGGCGTCGCGCCGGCGCTCAGGCTCTCCGGTGTGCAAGCGCACATCGGCGCGTACCACATCCTGCACGGCGTCGACCTCGCCGTGCCCGAGGGCGAAGTCACGGTGCTGCTGGGCCGCAATGGTGCCGGCAAGACGACGACGCTGCGAACCATCATGGGTCTGGTGGCCGTGAGCCAGGGCGAGATCGGCTTTCGCGGTGCAGCGATCCACGGCCGGGAGACCCCCGACATCTCGCGGCTCGGCATCGCCTGGGTGCCCGAGAGCATGGGTATCTTCACCGACCTCACGGTGCAGGAGAACATGGTGCTGGCCGCGCGCCAGGCCCGCCACGCGGGCGATCTCGACCGCGCCCGGCTGGACTGGATCTTCGGTCACTTTCCAGCGATGAAGAAGTTCTGGCTCTACCCGGCCGGCAAGCTCTCCGGCGGCCAGAAGCAGATGCTGGCCGTCTCGCGCGCCATCATCGAGCCGCGCGCCCTGATCCTGATCGACGAACCGAGCAAGGGCCTGGCACCGTCGATCGTGCAGAACCTGATCACCGCGCTGCGCGAACTCAAGGCGCAGAAGACGACGATCCTGCTGGTCGAGCAGAACTTCGCGATGGCGCGCGCGCTTGGCGACACGGTCGCGGTGATGGACAACGGCCGCACGGTGCACCACGGCACGATGGCAGCGCTTGCATCCGACGAGGAATTGCAGCAGCGCTTGCTCGGGCTTTCGTTGGGCCACGCGTCGGATCACACGCAGGGAGTACCCGCATGACACAAGCGACCGCGGCCACCCCGCCGCGGACCCCGCCCTCCAACGCCAGCGAGGCCATCCCCAAAGCGAGCTTCGACTGGCGGCCGATCGCCTTGCTGGTTGGCCTCATGGCGCTGGCCCTGCCTGCCCTTGGAAGCCCCAGCACCTGGCTTACGCTCACGGTGGCGGGCCTCGCGATGGGGCTCATCATCTTCGTCATCGCCTCGGGCCTCACACTCGTGTTCGGCCTGATGGATGTCCTCAACTTCGGCCACGGCGTGTTCATCGCGCTCGGCGCCTTCATGGCCACGAGCGTCATGGGCTGGGCCGCCGGCTCGGACGGGCTCCTGGCCGTGTTCGCCGCCATGCTGGTGGCCATGGCGGTGGCCGGCGCCATCGGCTTTGCCTTCGAGCGCGTGATCGTGCGGCCGGTGTACGGCCTGCACCTGAAGCAGATCCTGATCACGATGGGCGGGATGATCGTCGGCGAAGAGATCATCAAGGTGATCTGGGGCCCGCTGCAGATCGCGCTGCCGCTGCCCGAAGCGCTGCGCGGCGCCTGGATTTTCGGCGACGCGGCGATCGAAAAGTACCGTGTGCTCACGGCGGTGATCGGGCTGACCGTGTTCGCCCTGCTCGCCTTCACGCTCAGCCGCACCAAGATCGGCCTCTTGATCCGTGCCGGTGTTCAGGACCGCAGCATGGTCGAGGCGCTGGGCTACCGCATCCGGCGGCTCTTCGTCGGCGTGTTCGTTGCGGGTTCGGCGCTCGCGGGCCTCGGTGGCGTGTTGTGGGGCCTGTACCAGCAGAGCGTCACGCCGCAGATCGGCACCCAGGTCAACGTGCTGATCTTCATCGTCATCATCATCGGCGGGCTCGGCTCCACCTTCGGCTGTTTCGTCGGGGCGCTGCTGGTAGGGCTGGTTGCCAACTACAGCGGGTTTCTGGCGCCCAAGGTGGCGCTGTTCTCGAACATCGCGCTGATGGTGGCAATCCTGCTTTGGCGGCCGCAAGGCCTCTATCCGGTGGCCAACCGTTGAGGCCCGCATGCTGATCGACCGTCTTCTTTCGCACGACCGTCCGCGCAGCCCCTGGCTCACGGTGGCCCTGGTCGCGATTCTCGTGGTGCTGGCACTGGCGCCGTTCTTCTTTCCCGGCG
Organism: Burkholderiales bacterium; assembly: GCA_016790635.1. Taxonomy (GTDB): domain Bacteria; phylum Pseudomonadota; class Gammaproteobacteria; order Burkholderiales; family JAEUOS01; genus JAEUOS01. The sequence continues at coordinate 62,446 of JAEUOR010000063.1, read as the reverse complement.
CCAAGTCGATGTCGGTGGTGGCCAAGATCCTCGTCTTCGTGCTGCTGGTGGTGAGCTACGACCTGCTGCTCGGCTACACCGGCATCGTCAGCTTCGCACACACGATGTTCTTCGGCATCGGCGCCTACGGCATCGCGATCACGAGCACCAAGCTCGGGGCCGGATGGGGCTCGGTGGCGCTTGGCCTTGGCATGGCGTTCGCGGTGTCTGTCGTGCTGTCGCTGCTGATCGGCCTCTTCAGCCTGCGTGTGAAGGCGATCTTCTTCGCCATGATCACGCTCGCCGTCGCTTCGGCCTTCCAGACGCTCGCCTCGCAGCTCAGTGACTTCACCGGCGGCGAAGACGGCCTCACCTTCCGCAATCCCGAGTGGTTGAGCCCCGGCTTCGAGACGACCTGGCTCGGTCTCGCCATCGACGGCCGCATGTTGTGCTACTGGCTGCTTTTCGCCGTCGTGCTGGCGCTCTTTCTGGTCATGCTGCGCATCGTCAACTCGCCCTTCGGGCGCGTGCTGCAAGCCATCCGCGAGAACGAGTTCCGGGCCGAGGCCATCGGCTACCGCACCGTCGTCTACCGCACGCTCTCGAACGTGCTGTCGGCCCTGTTCGCGACCATCGCCGGCGCCCTGCTCGCGCTCTGGCTGCGCTACGTGGGGCCGGATACGACGCTGTCGTTCGAGATCATGCTCGACGTATTGCTGATCGTCGTGATCGGCGGAATGGGCACGCTGTACGGCGCGGTGGTCGGCTCGGTGCTGTTCGTGATTGCGCAGAACTACTTGCAGGACCTCTTGCGCCTCAGCGCCCCGGCCCTGGAGGACGTGCCGCTGCTGGGCGCCGTGGTCAACCCGGACCGCTGGCTGCTGTGGCTCGGCGTGCTGTTCGTGCTCGCCGTGTACCACTTCCCGAGCGGCATCGTCGGGCGCCTGCGGGCGCTGGCGCGCAAGGAGGCAACATGACCAAGCCCGTGTCGCGTTACCTGGTCTGCGAAGGGCGCGAGATCCACGTCACAGAGTGGGGCGCCGAACATGCAGACACCGTGGTTGCCTGGCATGGTCTCGCCCGCACCGGACGCGACATGGACCCGATCGCCGAGCGCCTGTCCGAGCGCTGGCGCGTGATCTGTCCCGACACGATCGGCCGCGGCCTGAGCCAGTGGAGTCCGGATCCGACCGCCGAGTACTGCCTCGCCTTCTACGAGCGGCTGGCGACGGCCCTGCTGGACCAGCTCGGCATCGAGCAGTGCCTGTGGCTGGGCACGTCGATGGGCGGCGCCATCGGCCTCAAGGCCGCGGCCGGCATGCTGGTCGGCCGCATCCGCCGTCTCGTGCTCAACGACATAGGGCCGCAACTGGCCGCACCGGCGGTAGACCGCATTCGGGCCTATGCCGGCAACCCGCCTTCGTTTGCCACGATGGCCGAGCTCGAAGCCTTCTTCCGCACCGTGTACGCGCCCTATGGCTGGCTGCCCGATGCGCAATGGCGGCAGCTGACCGAAACCTCGGCGCGCCGCCTGCCGGACGGGCGCTGGACCCCGCACTACGACCCGGCGATGGCAGGGCAGTTCGAGCACCATCCCCGCGACTACGACCAGTGGGACGCCTGGGACCGGCTGGACCTGCCGGTGCTGTGCCTGCGGGGTGAGCACTCCGACCTGCTGCTGCCCGAGGTCGCTGAAGCGATGCGCACCCGCGGCCCGCGCGCCGTCGTGGCCACGATCCCCGACTGCGGCCATGCACCGGCGCTCAACACGGGCGCCCAGATCGGTCTGGTCGAGCGCTTCTTCGGCGCCTGATCCGCTGCACGTCAGCGTGAGCGATTCACCAAAGACCGATCGAAGAGGCGGACATGGACAACATCTGGGACAGCGACCTGCGACCCTGCCCCTCAAATCCCGTAGCTCTTGGCGTCCTTGTCACGCGGCTTTGTCGAGCGGCGCCGCGACCCAGCGTTCTTCGTATTGCTTGCGGCTGATGCTGGACACGGCGCGCGCCACCAAATTCCCGCTGCCTCTTGCGTCCACCGCGCACCGGATTTTCATGCAGGCCTCCAGTGCCAGTCTCGCGAAGGAAGATGACGCGGCGGTGATCAAGATTTTTCCCGGGATCACGCTGCCGCGCGGGAATGGCTGATCGCCGCGCGACGCAGACGTGCCTGTCGCGGCGGCTCGCGATGCCCGCTCAGGCGTCGAAAAGCTTGTTGGCCGTTGCCGCGATCAGCTTGCCTTGGTGGCGCGCGCCCTCCAGCTCGATCGCCGAGGGCTGGCGCTGCCCCTGCCCGCCGGCGATGGTGGTCGCGCCATAGGGGCTGCCGCCCGTGATTTCATCGATGGTCATCTGCCCCTGATGGCTGTACGGCAGGCCGACGATGGTCATGCCGAAGTGAAGCAGGTTGGTGATGATGGAGAACAGTGTCACCTCCTGGCCGCCGTGCTGGGTCGCGGTGGAAGTGAAGGCGCCGCCGACTTTGCCGTTCAGGGCGCCGCGCGCCCACAGGCCGCCGGCCTGGTCGAGGAAGCTCGCCATCTGTGACGGCATGCGCCCGAAGCGGGTCGGCGCGCCGACGATGATGGCATCGTAACTCGCCAGTTCGGCCACGGTCGCCACCGGCGCGGCTTGATCGAGCTTGAAGTGCGCGGCCTTGGCCACCTCCGCCGGCGCGGTTTCGGGCACGCGTTTGACGTCCACCGTCGCGCCGGTCGAGCGGGCACCTTCAGCCACCGCGTTGGCCATGGTTTCCAGATGGCCATACGAGGAGTAGTACAACACCAGAACCTTGGACATGCTGCTTCCTTTCATGGGATGAGGGTGGCACCGGGAAACCGGTGCTCCCGAGACTTAATGCGAGCGCGACCCCGGGTGCGAACCCGGAGGCAGATCAGGGCGCGAGGTCGAACACCAGCACCTCGGCGTCGGCACCGTTGGCGAGCGTGATGGTGGTTTCGTTCTCGAACTTGAGTGCATCGCCGGCGGACAGGCGCTGGCCGTTCACGTCCAGCGCGCCGCGCACCAGGTGCACATAGGCCTTGCGGCCGGGCGCGAGCGTGCAGCGCGCGTTCTCCGCGCCGTCGAAGAGGCCTGCGTAGAGCGAAGCGTCGGCGTGGATGGTCACCGACCCCTTGGCCCCGTCGGGCGAGGCGACCAGGCGCAGCACGCCACGCTTCTCCGCCGCCGGAACCGTCTTCTGCTCGTAGCTGGGCGGGATGCCGGTGACGTTGGGCTCGATCCAGATCTGCAGGAAGTGCGTGGTCGAATCGCGCGCGTGGTTGAATTCGCTGTGGGTCACGCCGCGGCCGGCGCTCATGCGCTGCACGTCGCCCGGCGGAATGCCCTTGACGTTGCCCATGCTGTCCTCGTGCGCCAGTTCGCCTGAGAGCACGTAGCTGATGATCTCCATGTCGCGGTGGCCGTGCTTGCCGAAGCCGGTGCCCTTCTCGATACGGTCTTCGTTGATGACGCGCAGGTTGCCCCAGCCCATGTGCCGGGGATCGTGATAGCCGGCGAACGAGAACGAGTGGTAGCTCTTGAGCCAGCCATGGTCGGCATAGCCGCGTTCCTGGGACTTGCGTAGCGTTTGCATGTTCGATGCTCCTCGGTGCGTGATGAGTCGCATTGTGCCCACCGGCCGGACGGCCGGGGGACACGCGCATTGATGGCATCATTCAAATTTATTGAATTCACGACCTCCGTATGCCCAATCCACGCGACGTTCTTACCCCGGCTGCGCTGACGCTCCTGCAAAGAATCGCCGACAGCGGAAGCTTTGCCGCCGCGGCCCGCCAGAGCGACATGGTGCCCAGCGCCCTCACCTACCGGGTACGGCAGATCGAAGAGGCGCTGGACGTATTGCTGTTCGACCGCAGTTCACGCCAGGCGCGCCTGACCGAAGCCGGCGCGGAACTTTTGCGCGAAGGCGCCACCCTGCTGGCCAACATCGACGCGGTCGCCAACCGCGTCAAGCGCGTGGCGACCGGCTGGGAACCGCAATTGACCATCGCCGTGGAAAGCGTGATCGACCACGCCACGGTCATGGAGTTGTGCTCGGCGTTCTTCGCCCTCGACCCGCCCACGCGCCTGCGGCTGCGCACCGAAACCTTGTCGGGCACGGTCGAGAGCCTCACCTCGGGCCGTGCCGACCTGGCGCTGGGAGTGGTGCTGGAGGCAGCCACCCGCGCCGACCTGCGCCGCGAACCCTTGGGGAGCATCAAGTTCGTCTTCGTGGTGGCGCCGCACCATCGGCTGGCCAAGGCGCCGGAACCGCTGTCGGACGACGTGGTGCGCCCCTATCGCGCCGTGACCGTGGCCGACTCGGCACCGCAGGGCGCCGGCATCTCCCTGGGTCTCTTGACCGGCCAGGACGTCTTCACCGTGGCGACCATGCCGGCCAAGCTGGACGCGCAGTTGCGCGGCCTGGGCGTCGGCTTCCTGCCGACCTGCCTGGCCCAGCCCTACATCGACACCGGCCGGCTGGTGGTCAAGCGCGTGGATCGGCCGGAGTACCGGGTGCAGCTGAGTTACGCCTGGCGCAAGAGCGCGCGACAGGCGCAGGGACGTGCCCTGCAGTGGTGGCTGGACGCGTTGCAAAAGCCGGTGACACGCAGGGCCCTGCTTGGCGAGCGCAGGCCCGTCGGACGCTGAACGGCAGGGTGGCGCTGCCAGTCAAGCTCACGGCACTGGGCGTTCGCAGGTGCTCAGTCCGCCTTGATGTTGGCGGCCACGGCCACGCGCTTCCATTTGGCGATGTCGCCGCGCACGATGGCGGCAAACTCGGCGGAGGTGTTGCCGACCGGCTCACCGCCGAGCGCCACGAGGCGCTCGCGGGTGTCGGGTTGCTGAACGATCTTCACGACCTCGTCGCGCACGCGGGCGACCATCCCGGGCGGCGTGCCGGCCGGGGCGAACAGGCCGAACCACGCGACGGTCTCGAAGCCGGGCAGCCCTGCCTCGGCAATCGTCGGCAGCTCGGGCGCGAGCGACGAGCGCTGCGCGGTGGTAACAGCCAGAGCGCGAACTCGATTGGCCTTGATGTGACCCATCGCGGGCGGCAGGTTGCCCATGAACATCACGACCTCCCCGCCGACCACGCCGCCGAGCGCGGGTGTGGCGCCCTTGTAGGGGACGTGCGCGATGTCCACGCCCGCCATCGTCTTGAAGAGCTCGGCCGTGAAGTGCGCCGAGCTGCCGTTGCCGCCCGAAGCGTAGCTGTACTTGCCGGGGTTCGCCTTGAGCAGCGCGATGAACTCGGCCACGCTCTTCGCTGGCAGCGAGGGGTTGATGACCAGTACGTTCGGCGCGCGCATCACCTGGGTGATCGCGACGAAGTCGCGTTCGATGTCGTAGGTAAGGTCGCGGTAGAGCGCGGCATTGATGCCATGCGAGCCGGCGTTGCCCATGATCAGCGTATAGCCGTCGGGCGCGGCCCTCGCCGCAGCCTCGGTACCGACGCGGCCACCCGCGCCCGTGCGGTTGTCGACGACGATCGACTGTCCGAGCACCTGCGTCAGCTTGTCGCCGATCATGCGCGCGATCAGGTCCGAGCCGTCGCCCGGCGCACTCGGCACGATCAGCCGGATGGGTTTCTGCGGGTACGCGGCCTGCGCGAAGGCGGGGCTTGCCGCCAGCGCGGGCAGGCAGGCCAAAGCGGACGCGTGACAGAGGAATCCGCGGCGATGGATGGATTGCATGCTTGCCTTCTCAGGGTGGATTGCACGATGGCGGACGTCGCAAGGGTGAATGCTTGGACGCTGAACGGCAGGGTGGCGCTGCCTGTCGGCCTCACAGATGCCCGCCGCCGGTCGCCTGCAGGTCCGCCCCCGTGATGAAACTGCCAGCCTCGGAGCACAGGAGCAGCGCAGCACCGGCCATTTCCTCGGGCGACCCTGCGCGACCCATGGGATTGGCCGCGCGCTGGATCGCGCCCCATTGATCCGCATCCTTGCGTCGCCATTGATTGCGCGCGGTGGCCACCAGCCCCGGAGACAAATTGTTGACGGTGATGCCGGCAGGCGCGAGCTGGCGCGCCAGATTGATGGCCAGGTTGTGTTGCGCACTCTTCAAGGCGGCATAGACGGCAAGTTCCGCATCAGGCCGCGTCTGGTTGACGCTGCCGATGGTCAGGATGCGACCCCAGCCGCGCGCGCGCATGCCCGGCACGGCCGCTTGCAGGAGTTCGACCGGGGCATCGAAATTGATGCGCCTTTGCCAATCGCGCTCGACCTCGTCAACCGCTTCGAGCGGCGTGCGCTTTTGCACCGAAGCGGCCAGCACCAGGATATCGACCCCGCCGAGCGCGGCCTCCGCAGCGGCAAAACAGCGCCGACCCGCGCCGGGTTCGGCGAAGTCGGACTCGATGAACTTGTAACTGGCGCCACGCTCGGCGAGCAGCGCGGCGGTTTCTGGTGCCGCGTGCGGGTGGCCCAGCCCCGCATCCGCCGCACCTGCATGCTGCAAGGCCAGCGCAGCACCCGCATCCGCGAACGCCAGAGCGATGGCGCGGCCGATCGACAGGCTGGCCCCGGTGATGAGCGCACGCCGACCGGCCATGGAAAAGCGCGCGGCAACGCGTGCCGCGCCGGCGGCCATCGCCCCGCGATCCATCGCCTCAGGCCTTGAGGTTCCAGTTGGCCGACTCCCACACCGGCCTGCCGCGCACATCGCTTTTCTGGTCATCGAATACGGCGCGCTCGGGCACACGGCCGACCGCTTCGTAGGCGGCACGCGACACGTCCGCGCCCAACACAAACAATTTCTTGGCGGCTTCGGCATCGAGCGCGGTCTGGAAGATCGCCTTGGTGGTGGAGAGCCCCACCAGGGTGCGCGCATCGCCCTCGGTCACCCACGACCAGCCACGGCGCTTCCACAGCACGTTGTCGATCCAGTCGCCCTGCGACTGCGCCGAACCGGCCCAGTTGGCCGCGCCCGCCTTGATGATCTCCGAGGTGCCGCCTTTGGCCAGGGTCGCCACAGCGCGGTGATTGGCCACCAGGAGCGCGGTCACGACCTTGGGGTTGGCGGCCAGGAAATCGCGCCTGGCGACGATCCAGATGCGGTGCGGGTAGTAGGCCTCCGGCGCGAAGGGCGTCTTGGCGAAGCTCGCGATGGTCTTGCCGGCGCCGCTGCCCTCCGGCCCGCGATAGTGCGCGCCGGTCTTGCCGTCGTTGCGCATGACGGTGACGAGCAGGCCCTCGCGTTCGGCCATCGCGGAGGTCGGCGCCAGGCTCAGGCACGCGTCCACACCCGTCTGGGGCCGCCCCAATTCGGTCAACGCATTGATGTTGCGCAGCGTGATGCCCCACTCCTTGGGGTCGTCAATGCCCGCGTGCGCCTTGAGGATGCGCACCAGCACCAGGTGCAGGTCCGAACCGACGATGGTCAGGATGGTCTTTCCCTTCAGGTCGTTCAGGTTGCGGATCGGCGAATTGGGCGGCACCTGCAAGGGAAACAGGTTGCCGCCGCCGACGATCGCCAGCGGCACCACCGGGTCGGGCCCGGTGAGCGAGCGGATGGTCGGGGTCGAGCCGAGCGTGCCGAACTGCAGCTGCCCGGCAGCGATGCCCTGCAGCATGCGCAGCAGGACCGGAAAGGAAAGAAATTCGGGTTCGATGCCGGCCACGCCGAGTTCCTTGGCCGCCTGCTCGAGCAGGTTGTCCTGGCGCATTTTCATGATCAGCGCGCCCGACTCCTGCGCCAGGCCGACGCCCATCGAAAGTTTGACCGCCTGCGCAAACGCGGGGCTCACTGACAGCATGGGCAGGCCGGCCAGGGCGGACGCCTGGCCCAGGAATCTGCGGCGATGGTTGGATTGCATGCTTGCCTCCTTGTGGTGGACTACGGTCTGGCGGATGTCGCCAGGGGTGGGTACGGATCGCTTCGGAACGGTCATATGCAGCGAACGGAAAATCGCCGCTGGTTCAACCGGACTCTTCGCTGATCGCCTGCACCGCCTCGTCGCGGATCAGGCTCCAGACGTGTTCGATCAACCGGGCCATCGCCGGCGTGTTGCGCTGAGCCGCGCGCGGCCGCGGCAGGTCGATGGTGACAACTTCCTTGATGCGCCCGGGCCGGCGCGCCAGCACCAGCACGCGGTCGGCCAGCAGCACGGCCTCGTCGATGCCGTGGGTGACGAACAGCACGGTCGGTCGGTTGACCTTGCCCGTCCCCCCGGCGGCGGCCGCGTGACCGTCACCCCACAGGCGCAACAGCTCGTCCTGCAGGATGATGCGCGTCTGCAAGTCGACCGCTGCCAGGGGTTCGTCCATGAGCCACAGGGCCGGTTCATTGGCGAGCATGCGCGCCAGGGCGCAGCGCTGACGCATTCCGCCGGAAAGCTCGTGCGGGAATCGCTTCTCGAAACCGGAGAGCCCCACCAGCTCGATCAGCGATCGGGCTCGCGCGCGCCGCGTCGCGGCGTCCACACCGCGCGCGTAGGGTCCGAACTCGACATTGCCCTCCACGGTGCGCCAGGGAAAGAGCGCGTATTCCTGGAACATCACGCCGCGCTCGGGGCCGGGGCCGGTCACTGGCCGGGAGTCGAATTCGATCGTGCCTGCACTCGGCGCCGCGAACCCGGCGATCAGGGACAAGAGCGTCGACTTGCCGCAGCCGGAGGGCCCGACCACGGCGACGAATTCGCCGCGCCCTATCGACAAGTCGATGCCGTCCAGGGCCTGCACCCGACTGCCGTCGCGGCCGCTCAGGAATTCCTTGCTGACGCCTGTGACACGCACAATGGGATTCATTTGCCGCTCCAGGGCAGGATCACGCGCTGGGCCCAGCGCAGGCCCGCATCGATGGCGAAGCTGACCGCACCCACCACCAGCATGTAGAAGACCAGCGCGTCGACGTCGCGCTTCACGTACAGGGTCTCGACCATCAGCTGGCCGATGCCGGCCACGCTGCGACCGTGGCCGGCCACCTTGATGCCCACCGCCAGTTCGGCGGCGATGATGGAGGCCCACGCGAACGCCAGCGCGATGCGCGCCCCGGTGAAAATCATCGGCAGCGCCGCCGGCAGCCACACCGAGCGCAGCATGGTGAACGGACCGGCGCCCAACGAGCGCGCCGCGGCCAGGAGGCGCCGGTCGGTCTGGCGCGCGGCCTGGCTGGCGGCGACGATGAAGGGAAACACCGCGCCGTAGGCGACCACGAAAAGCGCTGCGTTACCGCGCACCCCCAGCCACAGGATGGCCATGGGGATCCACGCGATCGGCGCGATCGAGCGCAACATGTCCAGCACCGGACGCAGCGCCCGATCCAGGGTCGGCAGCGCGCCGATGGCCAGCCCCAGCGGCACGCCGACTGCCGCGCCGAAGGCAAAGCCGATCGCGACGCGCGCAAGGCTGCCGGACATGGCGGCCACGATCACCCCGCTCATCGTCAGGTCGACGCCGCTGACAAACACGCCCGAGGGCAAGGGCACCAGGCCTTGTGCGGCGGCGCCTCGCACGGCGGTCTCCCAGGCGATCAGGATCGCGACCAGCACGCCAACCGGCAGCATGATGCGCGTACCGAGCGGCAATGGCGTGCGCAGCGCGAAACTCATGTCGCGCCCTCCGCCGCGGCAGGGTTCCAGCGGCGCGCCAGCGCCTGCACACCGCGCAGGACCAGGTCTGCCGCCAGACCCAGTACCCCGACGACCAGGATGGCCGCCAGCACGTGATCCATCTGGAAGAACTCCTGGTACCAGAGGATGCGCCAGCCGATGCCGGCGTCGCCGCCCACGATCTCGCCGGCCACCAGCGACATCCAGGCCACGCCCAACGACAACCGCGCCCCGGCGATGACCGATGGCAACGCTGCCGGCAGCACCACCGCGCGCACCACCAGCGCGCGCGATGCGCCCAGCGAAGCCGCCGCCAGCACGAGGCGCGGATCGACACGGCGGATGCCATCCAGGGTGCTGACGAAAATCGGGAACAACGCTGCATAGAAGATCAGATAGACCGGCACGGCGCGGCCGACCCCAAAAAAGAGGATGGCCAGCGGAATCCAGGCAATCGGGCTGATTGGGCGCAGGAACTCGACCAATGGGTCGATGACCGCTTCGAGGCGGCGCGAACCGGCGGCGATGAGAGCGAGGATGAGGCCTGAAATCACGCCCAGGCTGTAACCGATGCTCAGGTGCACCAGGCTCGCGCCGATATCGGCGGGCAGGTCGCCGTCGAGCATGCCGATGAACGCGCGCCCCACCACCAGCGGCGGCGGCACCAGGGTGGCGTTGGCGGCCAGGCGCGCCGCCGCCTCCCAGGCGAGCAGCACCAGGGTCAGGCCGACCAAGGGCAACCCGGCAGCCATGGCGGTCGTGCGTGCATTCCTCACGCTGCGACTCCGGTGACCGGTGACGGGCGTGGCCGCGCCGGCAGGACCGCAGGCGCCACCGGCGCACCGCGCACGCCGACTGAAAGCGCCAGAAGCGCGCCCGCCAGCGGTTCAGCGCGCAAGGCCTCGGCACTCAAGCGCTGGGTGCCGGTGGTGACAAAGAGGGTGTCCAGGTGCGCGCCGCCAAACGCCAGCGAGGTGACCTGCGTGGCCGGCAGGCTGACCAGGCGATCCAGTCGGCCCTCCGGCGTGAAGCGCGCGATGCAGCCGGCGCCAAAGCGTGCGCTCCACAAGCATCCGTCGGCATCGAAAGCATCCCCGTCAGGCCGTCCGGGCGCCACGCCTGCCGCCACATGGGGACGCCATGTGCCCGGCAGGCCGCTCACCGCATCCCACGCGGCTGCTTCGATCACTCCCTCTCCGGTATCGACGAAGACCATGCCCGCGCCGTCGGGCGTGAATGCCATGCCGTTGGGGATGGTGATATTCGTGCGCACCGTACGCACGGCGAGCGAGGTGTCGATGCGATAGAGCGAACCCGCGGTGGCGGCGCCGTAGTCGCGCATGCTGCCGCACCACAGGCAACCTTGCGGGTCGGTCTTCAGTTCGTTGAGCCGGTGTTCCGCCCGGGCAGGTTCGACACGGACGAGCGGCGTGAGAGTCGCATCGGCCGCATCGAAGACCGCCAGCGAATCGCGCAAGGCCACCACCACGCGACCATCGTCGGCAACCGCGGCGCCGCCGACGACATCGGCCAGGGGCCACGCCTCCGGCTCGGCGGCACGGCCGTCCCAGCGAAACAGGGTCGGCCCGCGCACGTCGATCCACCACAGCGCGCCGCTCGCGGCGCACCAGGCCGGCGTTTCGGCCAGCACGTGGCGCTGCGTCCCGATCGGCTCGCAGCGGGCGCGCTCCTCTCTCATCTGCACTCCCACACCCGCGCGGGCACGGCCGCCAGCGACGCAAGACGGGCTTGCGACAGCGATGCGCCAAGCCCCGGTGTGTCGCGCTGCCGGATCGAACCCGCGCGCGGCGCCGGCAGCGGGTCGTCGAGCAGTGAATCGAACAGCGGGCTTTCGTCGAACTGCATCTCGAGCGCGTCGAAATCCGCGAGCGCCGCCGCCACGTGCAGGCTCGCGGCATGGGAAATCGGCCCGCTCGGGTTATGCGGCGACATGGCCACGCCGTGACGCCCGAACAGGTCGGCCACGCGCAGCATCTCTGCATAACCGCCGACATACTTGATGTCCGGCATCATGACGTCGTAGGCGCCGGCCTCGCAGTAAGGCTGGAAACCGGCACGGCCGATGGCCTGTTCCAGCCCCGCCAGACGCACGCCCTGCGCGTTGGCGCGTGCACGCAGACGCCTGAGCGCGGGTATCGTCTCCGCCGTCTCCGGCAGCGGACACTCGATCCAGTGGAGTTGCAGTTCGCGCGTCGCGTCTATCAGCGCACCGGCGGTCGCTTCGTCGAAGCGCCAATGACAATCGATCATCAGGCGCGCGCCCGCGCCGACGACCTCGCGCACCGCGGCCACGCGCGCCAGGCCCGCGCGCATGTCGGCCTCGCCTTCGCCGGCCGCGCATCGTGCAACGCTGACTTCATCGAAGGGCGCGAGCTTGAACGCAGCATGCCCGCAGGCCAGGGCTGCACGCGCACTCGCAGCAAAGCCTGCGGGCGAGCGATCTTCGGTACGGCGATTGATGTTGGCGTACACCGGCACCTGAGAGCGACGCACGCCACCCAGCTTGCGTGCCAGCGGCAGGCCGGCCCCCTGCGCAGCCAGGTCCCACAGGGCCTGGTCGATCGCGCTGACCGCCGCCGCCTCTTCGAGCGTGACAGGCGCCGCAGTGTCGGCAAAGCGTTCCGGCTGCCCAAGATCGGATAGGAGCGCGGCGCTCGCATGGCGGGCCGCTGCCTCGGCGATGGCGGCTTCGCGCCCCTGCAGGGTGGCCTCGCCGTGACCGACGCGACCGTCCTTGGCGAAGAGGCGGATGAAACTCCAGCAGGTCTTGGGCGAGATGCGCGCCACATCCAAGGCCATGCGGGCGATGGCTGCCATCACGCGCGCCGCAGGTGTCGCACCGCGCGCTGTCGCGGCGATGTAGACGGTGCATTCGTCACCGCAGGCCCGGCCTGCGCGCCCAGCCGCGAGAGCAGCTCCAGCTTGGCCTTGGTCGCATGCGCGCCCATGAGCATCGCGGCCGCTTCTTCGTCATGCGCGGCGAGCGCGGCGATCAGGTGACGATGATCGTTGGCCACGCCGGAAAAGCGGTCCGCGCCGTAACCGAAGTGGCGCCATAGCGCCGCCAGGAGCGTCCAGTGGCGGTCCACCACCGGCAGTGCGTCGACGTTGTCGGCGATTCTGTTGATGGTCTGGTGAAAGCGCCGATTCTCGGCCACCACCGCCGCATGTTCGCCACGCTCGATATGCCGTTCCAGGACCACTTCGATGGCCTCGAGCTCGGCCACGTCTGCCGGCGTGGCACGTCGCGCCGCGCGCCGCACCATCATGACTTCCAGCGCGGTGCGGATCTCGAACAGGTTGTCGATGAAATTGGCGTCCACCGCCCGCACGCGCGCGCCGCGATTGGGCTCGCTTGTCACCAGGCCCTCGCCCTGCAGTTCACGCAGCGCCTCGCGCACCGGCATGTGGCTGACACCGTAGCGGGTCGCCAGCGCATCGATGGTGATGCGCTCGCCAAAGCGGAGCACACCAGCGACGATGTCGTCGCGGATGCGCTGGCCGATGTCGTGATTGCTGGGGAACATTTGATCAAATATTGCAAGCATCCTAGACCACTTCCCCTCTACTTGCAAGGCCAGACGCGCCAATATTGATCAAATGTGCGTCGAATTGGCTGCAATCGAAATCCCGCCAATGGTCGAACGCAGGCGCCGTGGGAAGCCGCTCCCGGAACGTCGGCGAAGGGAACTGCGCGCCGGGGTGGCGCGCGCCGCGGCTCTATGTCGAGGAGACGCGAAAATGCTTGGACAGCGCGATGCCCTGGCCCTGGTAGTTCGACTTGATGCCGACGCCGTAGAGCCGGCTCGGCATCGCGGTCAGGCGCTCGTAGGACAGGCGCCCGACGATCTGCCCGTGCTCGATGACGAAGGGCACTTCGTAGGAGCGCACCTCCAGCACCGCGCGCGACCCATCGCCGGCGGAGGACGCGTGGCCAAAGCCGGGGTCGAAGAAGCCCGCGTAGTGCACGCGGAACTCGCCCACCAGGGTGTCGTAGGCGATCATCTCGGCGGCATAGGCCGGCGGCACCCGCACCGCCTCGCGGCTGGCGAGGATGTAGAAGTCCGCCGGGTCCAGCACCAGGCCGCCGCGCTTGGGCGCCATGACCGGCTCCCAGAAATCAGCCACCTCGTAGTGACGCACGCGGTCGATGTCGATCAGGCCGGCATGCGCCTTGGCGCGATAGCCGATCAGGCCGCCGGTCTTGGCACCGGCCACGTCCACCGTCACCGGCACGCCGTCGCGGATGTCGGCCTCGCTGATCGCCTCGACCACCTGGTGTTCCTGCTGCAGGCGCCGCATGCTGCCGTCGGTGGCCTGCGGGTTGCCGCGACGGATGCGCAATTGCGACAGGCGCGAGCCCTTGCGCACCAGCACGCTGAAGGTGCGCGGCGAGACCTCGGCATAAAGCGGGCCCTTGTAGCCCTCGCGGATGCTGTCGAACTCGGTGCCGTGGTCGGTGATGAGACGTGTGAAGATGTCCAGGCGCCCGGTCGAACTCTTGGGGTTGCCGCGCGCCGAGGTGCGGCGCTTCAGGGCGAGGCTTTCCTGCAGCGGGATGATGTAGACGCAGCCGCGCTCGAGCACCCCGCCGCCGGTGATGTCCATGGCGTGCATGGCCAGGTCGTCGAGCTTTTGTCGCACGGTGGCGTTGCGACCAGGCAGGAAACTCGCGCGCACCCGGTAGGCCACCGAGCCCAGGCGCAGGTCCAGGCTGGCCGGCTGGAACTGGTCGTCGCGGATCGGGTCTTCCAAAGAGACGATCTCGCCGCCTTGGCGCACGCAGAGTTCCAGCGCCTGCACTGGCAGGATGCCGGTGGCGAAGCTTGCAGATTTGGGCACGGATTTGCCGGGCACGGCGTGACGGTTTGCAGCAGGAAGGTCGGGAAGAGTCGCAACGCCATGCGTCCCAACTTCAGGAGAACGCGACTGCGGCCTGCGCATTTCCCATTTTAGCGGGCGTCACATGCGATGACCCGCAGCCGCCTTGCATCGATCGTCACGCAACCATCGCGAACCCTGCCGAGGTACTCGCCGTCGACCGCCAGCGGAATGCCTGCGGGGCTTTCGAAGACAAGTGTCGTATATGGCAGCGTACGGATGCGCGCATCGGCCAGGTGCGTGCCCTTGAGCAGTCGCGGCAGCATGCGTAGCGCGCCCAGGCGCGAAAACCGCCCGGCCAGGAGCAGGTTCAGCCGCCCGTCGTCGATGACCGCGTCCGGGACCGCCGGCATGCCGCTGCCGAAGGTCGGTGTGTTGAGCGTGGAGGCGAACAGGGCCGGACCGGTGTGGACGGTGACGCCGTCGGCGACGACGCTCACCTCATAGACCGACAGCGCGGCCAGCTCGCGCAGCGTGGCATACAGGTAGCGCGGCAGGCCGCGCAGCCACTGTGGCCCGGCCAGCGCGCGGGCGCACACGGCGCCATCGAAGCCGGCGGTGAGATTGGCGGCAAACAGCGACTCGCCGCCGTCATGCCGCACCCGGCCGATGTCGATCTGGCGCGGAGTGCCCCGCGCGAGCAGGGCCAGCGTAGACTCGAGCGAATGACCGAAAAGTCCAAGCGCTCGCGACAGGTCGTTGCCGCTGCCGGCAGGCACAAGCGCGAGCTGGTGATCGCCGGCCAGCAAGGCCGGCAGCAGGCGATTGACCGTGCCGTCACCGCCGGCGACGATCACGCGACTGCCGCGCGGAATGGCCTCCAGCAACGCGCGCGCCGCGCCGACGTCGCCCGGCACCTCGATCCGGCAGGCTGGCGCATGGCGCGCAAGCGCCGCCCGCAGTTCCGGCAACTTCCGCATAGCCCGGCCGCCCGCAGCGTGAGGGTTGACCAAGGCCAGGTCGAATGGCGCCATGCGGATGCGATCGCAAAGCGCCCATTCTATGAGTTGCCCAGTGCAGGCAGAAACCATCTGCGCGCGCGCTACGGTCGGCAGATTTGCCGCACACCGTCGCGATGAGCACGACCGACGCACTCCCGTGGCGCGCGCACGCCGCCTTCTACGTGTGCACCTTCGTCTGGAACGTCGGGCTCGGCATGAGCCATCCTCTGATCCCGCTGTACGCCGATTCCCTGGGCATGTCCGGCGTCGCCATCGGCACGCTGATCGCCGCCCCCGTGGTGGTGCAGATCGCCTTCAATCTCCTGGGCGGCGCATTCACCGATCGCCTCGGCGGAAGACTCCTGGTTCTCTTTTCTTGTCTGTCGATGTGCGCGGGTGCGCTCATGTTCTCGCAGTCGACCAGCTTCGCGGCGCTCATGGCCGCGCAGGTGGTGCTGATCATGGGACGCGCTGTGTTCTGGCCGGCGACCTGGACGATCGCGGGCCAGCTGCCCGGCGCACGCAGCGTCGAACTCGGACGGCTCAACGCCATGACCAATCTTGGCCAGATCGCGGGGACGCTGATCGCCGGCGTCACCATCGCGATCGCCGGTTTCGCCAATGCCTTCCTGCTGCTCGCCGGCGCGGCGCTCATCGCCTGGCTGGCGATGACGAGGCATCCGCGCGAGACGCGCCCCGCCATGGCGGCCCACTTTGCCCCTTTCGAGCGCTACGGTCGGCTCATGCGCCTGCGCCCGATGTTCTTCGTCATGGCCTGCGCCTACATCGCCGCCCTGCCTTTCTCGTTGTCGGTATCGTTCTACCCGTTGCTCTTCGAGGCCTATGGCTACCGTCATGAGGTCAACGGAATGGTACTGTCGCTACGCGGCATCGGCGCTGCGCTGATGGGCATCTTCGTCGCGCGCCACCTGGATTTCTCGATGAAGGGCGGCCTCGCCATCGGCTCGGCCGTCACGGTGGCGTTGTCGGTCAGTGTGGTGGGCCTGACCGGCAACATCTTCGCAGTCTCCGCCCTCCTGCTGCTCGTGGGCCTGGGATCAGGGCTCATGTCGCTCAATTTCCAGGTGATGGTCACCGAGGTCACCTCCCCGGAGGACCGCGGCTCGGCCAACGCCTTGGGCGGTGTCGGCTGGGGTCTGTCGCATCTGAGCACGCCCATGCTCATGGGGGTGCTGCACGACCACGCCGGCATCCAGGTGGCGTTCGTGATCCTCGGCCTGTGTGCGCTGGCGTGGGCGGGCGTGCTGGCCTGGCTGCATGGCTGGGCGTTCGGCAAACCCCCCGGCCACGGACGGTGACCCACGCCGCCAGCGTGGATCGCGCTTGCGCGCAGACGCGTGGCGGGCATGCCGCATTGCTAAGATGCGCCTCCATGATCAAGCGCGCAAGAAACCTCGAGGCAGACCATGCATGACCTGGTGATTCGCGGCGGACTCGTGGTGGACGGCAGCGGCGGCGCGCCGCGCGAGGCGGATGTCGCCATCGACAGCGGACGCATCACCACCCTTGGCAAGGTCGCCTCGCGTGGGCGCGAGGAGATCGACGCGCGCGGCCAGGTCGTCGCGCCCGGCTTTGTCGACATCCACACCCACTACGACGGCCAGGCCACCTGGGACGCCGAAATGGCGCCGTCCTCCTGGCACGGCGTGACCACCGTGGTCATGGGCAATTGCGGCGTCGGTTTCGCACCTGCGCGGCCCGACCGTCACGACTGGCTGATCGGCCTCATGGAAGGGGTCGAGGACATTCCCGGCACCGCGCTGGCCGAAGGCATGACCTGGGACTGGGAGTCCTTTCCTGAATACATGGACGCCCTGGAGCGCCTGCCGCGCACTGTGGACGTGGCCACCCACGTGCCGCACGGCGCGGTGCGCGCCTACGTGATGGGCGAGCGCGGCGCGCGGAACGAGGATCCGACCGCGGACGACATCACGCAAATGGCGGCGATCGTCGAGGAAGGCCTGCGTGCCGGCGCATTGGGCTTCTCCACCTCGCGCACGGTGCTGCACCGCTCGGTGGACCGTGAACTGGTGCCCGGCACCACCGCGACGCCCGCAGAATTGCTGGGCATCGGCCGCGCGCTCAAGGCCGCCGGGCACGGTGTCTTCGAGATGGTCTCGGACTTCCGGCGCGAGTGGAACGAGTTCGAGTGGATGGGCCGCCTGTCGCGCGAGACCGGCGCCACGGTCACCTTCGCGGCCCTGCAGTCCATCGCCAAGGAGATACCGCTCGCCGAACAACTGGCATCGATGCAGGCGGAGAACGCGCGCGGCGCGCGCCTGGTGGCACAGATCGCGCTGCGCGGTACCGGCGTGGTGATGGCCTGGCGCGGCACGGTGCACCCGTTTCGCTTCAAGCGGGCCTGGCAGGAGATCGCGCACCTGCCGTGGGAACGCAAGCTCGCGGCCCTCAGGGACGCCGACTTTCGCGCGCGCATGCTCGCCGAACCTTCGCACTTTCCCGAGGCTGCAGTCACGCACATCCTCTCGGTCATCACCGAAGGCTGGCACAACCAGTACGCGATGGATGATGCATTCGACTACGAACCCGACGCGACCCGTTCGATCGCGACGCGCGCCGGAACCGAAGGACGCAGCGGCGCGGAAGTCGCCTACGACATGCTCATGGAAAACGACGGGCAAGGCTTCATCTACCTGCCCATCCTCAACTACGCCGACGGCAACCTCGACTTCCTGCAACCGCTCCTCCATCGCGGCGACACGGTCAATTCACTCTCAGACGGCGGCGCGCACTGCGGCACCATCTGCGACGCGGCCTCACCGACCTTCATGCTGGAGCACTGGGTCAAGAAGCGCAGCCGCGGGCGCATCCCGCTCGAACTCGCGATCAAGCGCCAGTGCCGCGACACCGCGCTGCTCTACGGCCTCGGCGACCGCGGTCTCCTGGCGCCCGGGCTGCTGGCGGACTTGAATGTGATCGACATGGACCGCATCGCGCTCGAGAAACCCTGGCTCGCCTTCGACCTGCCCGCCCAGGGCAAGCGCTTGTTGCAAAAAGCCCGCGGCTACAGCGCGACGGTCAAGTCGGGGCAGGTCACGTTTCGCGACGGTCAAATGCAGGCCGCACGGCCAGGGCGTGTGGTGCGCGGCCCGCGCTGACGCGGCACTGCGCATTCACGCAAGCAGCCGCGGCAGCACGCTGCCGATCGGGTCGCGAAAGATCGCGTCGGCGACGTCGTCAAACGGCGTCTCCTGCGCATTGAGGATTACCAGCCGCGCCCCGGCCGACTTGGCCAATTCGACCGCTCCCGCGATCGGGTAGACCTGCAAGCTGGTGCCGATGGAGAAAAAAAGATCGGACTCGCGGGCCGAGCGCATGGCTCGCTCGATGACTTCAGGCACGAGATTCTGGCCGAACGAAATGGTGTCGCTCTTCTGGATGCCGCCGCACGCGCGGCACGGCGGATCAGCCTCGCCGGCACGCACCCGCTCCAGCGCCTCCTGCATGGGCGTGGTCGCACCGCAGTTCATGCACACGACCCTGCGCACCGTGCCGTGCACCTCGATGACATTCTGCGGCGAATTGCCGGCCATCTGGTGAAGTTCGTCGATGTTCTGGGTGATAAGCGCATGGAGCTTGCCGCGGCGCTCCAGGTCGGCAAGCGCGCGATGCCCGGCGTTGGGTTGCGCGTCCCACGCCGGATGCTCCAGGCGCGACTGCCATGCCAGTCGACGCACCTCCGGGTCATTCATGTAATAGTGGATGTTGGAGAGCTTCTCGGCGCGCGGATCGCGCGTCCACACGCCCTGCGGCCCGCGGAAGTCGGGGATGCCCGATTCCGTCGAGATGCCAGCGCCGGTGAGGACGACGATGCGCCTGGCCGTAGCCACCCAGGCGCGTACCTCGTCGATCTGCTTGTCCTGGTCCGGCATGGCGCGCGACCTCAGTAGGACTTGGGCAGCCCCAGCACCTTCTCTGCGATGAACGAGAGGATCAGTTGCGGCGAGATCGGCGCGATGCGCGTGAGCATGACTTCGCGCAGATAGCGCTCGACGTGATATTCCTTGGAGTAGCCCATGCCGCCGTGGGTCAGCATGGCGGTCTCGCAGGCGCGGTAACCGGCCTCGCCGCACAGGTACTTGGCCGCGTTGGCTTCCGCACCGCAGGGGCGCCCCTGGTCGTAGAGCCAGCCGGCCTTCTGCATCATGAGGTTGGCGGCTTCCAGTTCGATCCAGCGCTCGGCCAAGGGGTGCTGCACGCCCTGGTTCTGGCCGATCGGCCGGTTGAAGACGATGCGCTCCTTGGCATACAGCGCCGCGCGCTTCAACGCTGCGCGACCGATGCCGACCGCCTCGGCGGCGATCAGCACGCGCTCCGGGTTCATGCCATGCAGGATGTACTCGAAGCCGCGCCCTTCCTCGCCGATGCGGTCCTCGGCCGGAATCTCCAGGTCGTCGATGAAGAGCGCGTTGGAATCGACCGCCTTGCGGCCGTGCTTGGCGATCTCGCGCGCCTCGATGCGCTTGCGGTCGAAGGCGCAGTAAAACAGGGTCAGGCCGCGCGTGGGCGCGGCCGCGTCGGGTTCCGCGGTGCGCGCCAGGAGCAGCATGCGGTCGGCCACCTGCGCGGTGGAAATCCACATCTTGCGGCCGTTGACGACGTAACGGTCGCCCTTGCGCACGGCGCGGGTCTTGAGCTTCAGGGTGTTCAAGCCGGCGTCGGGTTCGGTGACGGCAAAGCAGGCCTTGTGCTTGCCCTCGATCAAGGGCGGCAGGAAGCGACGCTTTTGCTCGTCCGTGCCGTTGATCACCACGGGGTGCAGGCCGAAGATGTTCATGTGCACCGCCGAGGCGCCGGACATGCCGGCGCCGGACTCGGCGATGGTACGCATCATGACCGCGGCTTCGCTGATGCCGAGGCCCGCACCGCCGTACTCCGCCGGCATGGCCACGCCCAGCCAGCCTGCCTCCGCCAGCGCGGCATGGAAGTCTTGCGGAAAGCCGCCCTTTTCGTCCTTATTGCGCCAATAGTCGGCGTCGAAACGACTGCACAGCGCCTCGATGGCGCGCTGAATATCGTCCTGCTCACGGGTCGGCGCGAAGTCCATCGTCTGTCTCGCGGCGCGCCCTAGTCGACCTTCGCACCCGAGGCCTTGACCACCTGCTGCCACTTCCTGGTCTCGGCAGCGATGAAGGTCCCCAGCTGCTCGGGGGTGCCGCCGACCGGATCGGCGCCCAGGCCCCTGAAGCGCTCGATGACTTCAGGACGCTTCAGGATGCGGTCCACCTCGCCGGACAGGCGCGTGATGGCGGACGCGGGCGTGCCATTGGGTGCCACCAGCACAAACCAGGATTCGGCCGCGTAGCCGGGCAGCGTGGTGGCGATCGCCGGCACGTCGGGCAACTGCGGATTGGGCTTTTCGCTGGTCACGCCCAGGGCCGTGAGCTTGCCGGCACGGATGTGCGGAATGGCCGAGGGCAGGTTGTCGATCGCCATCTGGATCTGCCCGGCGATCAGGTCCAGGAGCATCGGCCCGCTGCCGCGATACGGGATGTGAACCACGAACACGCCGGCGCGGCTCTTGAAGAGCTCGGTCGACAAGTGCCCTGTCGAGCCGCTGCCCGGTGACCCGTAGGACAGGGCGCCCGGCTTCGACTTGGCGATGCGAATCAGGTCCGCCAGGGTCTTGGCACCAACCCCCGGATGCACGATCAGCACGTTGGGGACCCGCACGACAAACGACACCGGCACCAGGTCGCGGGAGGTGTCGTAGGGCATCTTGGGGTAGAGGAACTGGTTGATGGCCTGCGTTCCCGGCGTGCCCATGAGGAAGGTGTAGCCGTCCGGCGCCGCGCGCGCCACCTCCGCGGCGCCGACGTTGCCGCCGGCACCGGCGCGGTTCTCGACCACGAAGGACTGCTTGAGGGACGTCGACAGCTGCTCGGCGATGACCCGCGCCGTGATGTCGGTGGTGCCGCCGGGCGCGAACGGCACGACGATGCGCACCGGCTTGGCAGGCCAGTCCTGCGCCGCCACGGGCAGCGCCGCGGCCAGGACCGCGGCGCCAACTGCCAATCCGAGAACGCGGCGTCTGGACATGGTGCGCGCCTACTTGATGATGCCCGACATCGGCTTGGAGATGGACACCCAGCGCCCGCCCTTGACCTGATCGATCTCGATCAATTCAGGTCCGGCATGGTTGTTGGTGAACATCATGCGGCCGTAGGTGGTGAAGTCCTGTTGCGGCACGCTCGCCAGCGCCTTGATGAAGCCATCCGCGGTCAGGTTGCGCCCGGCTGCCTGCAGGCCCTTGATGAACCAGTCGGTGTAGGAATACGCGTTGAGCGCATTCTCGTCGGGGTCGGCGTTGAATTTCTTCTTGTAGGCGTCCATGACCTTTTTTGCCTCGGGCGACGCGGTATCCGGATAGTTGAGCTTCCAGCCGCCCATGCCGTACATGCCCTCCAGCGCTCCCTTGCCGAGGATTGCCGAAATGGTGTTGCGGCCAGGCAAGGCGGTCATGACCTTGACATCGTTCCACCCCAGCTTCTTGACCTCGGCGCCGACCGCGACGGTCTCGCGCACCACCGTGGCGGCGATGATCAGGTCGACGTTGGCCGCCTTCATGCGCGCGACCTGCGAGGAAAAGTCGATGTCGCCCGGCTTGTAGCCGGCCTCGGCGGCCAGCTTCAGTCCGTGCGCTTCCATCGCCTGATTCAGGCCACGACGCACCAGGTCGCCGAACGGTCCCTCCTGGAAGATGAAGCCAACGCGCTTGGAGCCGAACTCCTTCAGGGCCCACGACACCCCGGTGGCGGTGGTGGTGTCGTAGTTCTGCACCGTCGTCACCAGAAGCGGCGAGTTGCCGGAGATCTGCCGGAAGATGGCGGAAGCCCCCCAGGGCGCGTAGTTGACCACCCCGGCATCGACCACCATCTTGACCGTGGCCGCGTTGGGCCCGGAGCCGAACGAGTTGATGATGGCGAACACGCGGTCCTGGTTGATGAACTTCTGCACCGCGCGCACCGCCTGCTGCGGCTGCAGCGCGTTGTCTTCCACGATCAGGCGCAGGCGCCGGCCGTGCACGCCGCCGGCTTCGTTGGCCTCGTCGATGCGCATCTGCATGGCGTTGCGCAGCATGGGCATGCCGGCCGCTGTGGGGCCGGACAGGTCAAGATGGGAGCCGAGGACGATCTCGGTATCGGTGACGCGTTGGGCGGCGGCGGGCAGCGCGGCCGCCAGCGCGACGACCGCGGTCGCTAAGGCACGGAAAAGCATGGATGTCTCCTTTGGATGATTGGGTTACAGGCGAATGGTAAACCAGCGCCGCCATCGCTTCAGCGATACATTTCCTCGATCAAGGGTGCGTACTTGGCTGCGACCACCCGGCGCTTCAACTTCATGGTCGGCGTCAGTTCCTCATCCTCTGCCGTCAGCAACTGCTCCAGGATGCGAAACGTCTTGACCTGCTCGACCCGCGCCAGGCGCGCGTTGACCGACTCGACTTCCTGCGCGATCAGTTTCACGACCTCAGGTGCGCGCGTGAGGCTGGCGAAGTCGGTGTAGGGCACCTGCGCCTCCTGCGCGAACTTGGCGACGTTGTCCTCGTCGATCATGATGAGGCAGGTCAGGAAGTGGCGCGACTCGCCGATCACGACCGCATCCGAGACGTAGGGGCTGAACTTGAGCTGGCTCTCGATGTTCGACGGCGTGATGTTCTTGCCGCCGGAGGTGATGATGATGTCCTTGATGCGGTCGCGGATGGCCAGCGCCCCGTCGTCGTCGATGGCACCGCAGTCGCCGGTGTGCAACCAGCCCTCTTGATCGATGGTCTCGGCGGTCTTCTCCGGCAGCCCCCAGTAACCGGCGAAGACGTTGCCTCCTCGCACCAGGATCTCGTCATCCGCACCCAGGCGCACCTCCACCCCCGGCGCCGGCCGGCCGCACCAGCCGATCTTGATGCGTTCGATCGAGGTGGCACAGACGAAACCCGTCGTTTCGGTCATGCCGAAGCCCTCGATCAAGTCCACGCCCAGCGCCAGGTACCACTTGAGGAGTTCCGGGGGCACCGGCGCCGCGCCGGTGATGGCGTTCTTGACCTGCGACAACCCGAGCATGTCGCGCACGTTGGAAAAGGCGATGCGCCGCAACAGGCGCAGGCCCGCGCTGTCCCACTCGGCGCGTGGCCGACCCGCCAGACGCGCCTCGGCGGCGCGCGTGCCGGCCGCCAGCGCGCGCGCATAGACGGCCCGCGCCGGCGCCAGCGCGTCGCGCATGAACAATTCCACCTGGGAATGCAGCTTTTCCCAGAAGCGCGGTGGTGCGAAGACCATGTGCGGCGCCACTTCGCGCATGTCGCCGGCCACGGTGCCGGAATTTTCCGGGAAGTGCACGATGGTGCCGAGCGCCAGCTGGTTGAAGACCGTCGCCATGCGTTCGGCGATATGGCACAGCGGCAGGAAGGAAAGTGTCTTGTCGCCCTTGTCCACCGTCAGGTACTCGCGCACCGTGCCGATCTGGAAGATCAGGTTCCGGTGCGCGATCATGGCTCCCTTGGGGGCACCGGTGGTGCCCGAGGTGTAGACCAGGAAGGCGATGTCGCCTGGCTTTCCGGCGTCGATGGCCGCCTCGAAGTCGGCCGCGCGTTGCGGCGACAGCGCCTGGCCGCGCGCGACGAATGCGGCGAAATCGACGACGCTTTCGTCCTTGAGCCCGCGCAGGCCCTCGGTGTCCATGACGACGATGCGCAACAGCCGCGGGCAACGCGCGCGCACGGCCAGCGCCTTGTCGAGCTGCTCGGCGTCCTCGACGAAAAGCACGCGCGTGCCCGAGTTGGCCAGCACATACTCCACCTGCTCGGGCGAGGAGGTCGGGTAGATGCCGTTGCCGATCATGCCCATGCACTGCGCGCCCATGTCGGCGTACAGCCACTCCGGGCGATTCTCGGCCAGCACCGTCACGACCTCGCCGCGCCCGACGCCCGCGTCGGCCAGCGCCAGCCCGACGGCGCGCGCATTGGCGTAGTAGTCGTTCCAGCTTGCGGATTTCCAGATGCCGCGCGTCTTCCAGCGCAGCGCCGGGTCGGCGCCCCAGGCGCGCGCGCGCGCGCGGAACAGCTTGGCCGCGGTGTCGCAGTCCAGTGTCAGCGGATTCATCGCCAGGTCTTGCGCCTTTTCCAGCGCCGCTGCCGGCCATCGGCCTCGCGCGTCGCGCCCAGGCCCAGGTAGAACTCCTTGACGTCTTCCTTGGCCTTGAGGTTGGCGCAGGTGTCGGCGGCAACCACGCGGCCCAGTTCCATGATGTAGCCGTCGTGGGCATGGTCCAGCGCGATGGCGGCGTTCTGCTCGACTAAGAGGATGGTCATGCCGGTCTCGGCGTTGATGCGCGTGACGATGCGAAAGATCTCGGTGGTCAGGATCGGCGAGAGGCCCAGCGAGGGTTCATCCAGGAGCAGCAGGTCGGGACGCGCCATGAGGGCACGGCCGATGGCCAGCATCTGCTGTTCGCCGCCCGAGAGCAGCCCCGCGTGCTGGGCGCGCCGCTCGGCCAGGCGCGGAAACCAGGCGTAGACACGCTCGATGTCCTCGGCCACCCCTGCCTTGACGCGCCGCGCAAAGGCTCCGGCGGTCAGGTTGTCGGCCACCGAGAGAAACGGGAAGACATGGCGCCCCTCGGGCACCAGCACCAGACCGCCGCGCGCGACCTCGTCCGCATCGCGCCCGGCGCTGCTCTGGCCCTGGTATTCGATCGTGCCCTTGAACGGGTCGATCACGCCGGCGATGGTGTTCAAGAGCGTGGTCTTGCCGGCGCCGTTCGCGCCCAGGACGGCGACGATGCGCCCGGCCTCGACGGTGAGCGAAACGCCGCGAATGGCGCACACCGGGCCATACCAGGTCTCCAGGTTGCGTACCGTGAGCAGGGCGGCCATGGATTCAGTGCCCCAGATACGCGGCGATCACGTCCGGGTGCGCGCGCACTTCGGCGGGCGTGCCCAGCGCGATGGGCCGGCCCAGGTTCATGGCCAGCACCCGGTCGGCCACTTCGCTGACCAGCGACATGTCGTGCTCGACCATGATGACCGTGATGCCGAGGTCGTGGACGATGTCGTCGATCCAGAACGCGAGATCGCGAGTTTCCTCCGGATTGAGGCCCGAGGCCGGCTCGTCGAGCAGGAGCAGCCTTGGTTCGGTGGCCAGCGCCCGACCCAGCTCGACGACTTTGCGCACCCCATAGGGCAGGCCGGCGACGCGCTGCATGCGATACGGCGCCAGGTCGAGAAAATCGATCAGCGTCTCGACCCGGTCGCGCGACTCGTCTTCGCGTTCGCGCATGGCGCGACTGCCCAGTATCTGCGCCAGCCAGCCGCCATGGTCGAAGCGGTGCCGGCCCAGCAGCAGGTTGTCGAGGACGGTGGCGCCATCGAAGAGCTCGATGTTCTGGAAGGTGCGCGCGATGCCGGCCTCGACCACGCGGTGGCGCGGCACGTGGGTCAGGTCGTGGCCCTCGAAGCGCACGCTGCCCGACTGGGCAGCGAACACGCGGGTCACGACATTGAAGACCGTGGTCTTGCCCGCTCCGTTCGGTCCGATCAGCGCGAACACCTCGCCCTTCTCGACCGAGAAGCCCACGCCATCGAGCGCGCGCACCCCGCCGAAGGCCAGCGCCAGATTCTCGACTTCGAAAAAACTCATCGCACGCGCTCCGAGCGCATGTAGGTCTTGGCGCGCCGGAAGGTGTCGCGCCGGTAGAGCGGAAACGTCTCGAAGAGCGCGCGCAGCTTCAGCCAGCGGCCGTTCAGGCCCTGCGGCTCGAAGAGCACGAAGCCGACCAGCACCGCGCCGAAGACAAAGGTCTCGAGGCCGAATTGCCGCGCGATGCGGTCCGGCAGAAAGGGCTTGAACTGGGAGATCAAGGCGGGCAGGAGGCCGATCAGGATCGCACCGAGGATGGCGCCGCGCAGCGACCCAAGGCCGCCGATGACCACCGCCAGCACAAGCTGCATGGAGAGCATGAGGCCGAAGCCGTCCGGGGTCAGGTACTTGGTCTGGTGCGCAAGCAGCGCGCCGGCCAGGCCCGTGATACCGGCGGAGAGCGCGAAGGCCAGCACCTTGGTGCGCGCGACATGGATGCCCAGTCCGTGCGCGGCTGCCTCGCTGTCACGCACGCCGACGAAGGCGCGTCCCGCATGCGCGCGCATGAGGTTGATGAGCGCGAGCAATACCAGCACCAGCACCACCAGGCACACGCAATAGAAAACCACCGGCTGCGACAACGCCAGGCCCAGCAGCTTGACATCGGGCACGGCCATGCCGGTGAATCCGCCGGTGAGCGCGGTCCAGTGCCCGGACAGGTGCTCGACGACGATCGAAAAGGCCAGGGTCACCATGGCCAGGTACAGGCCGGAGACGCGGATCGCCGGCAACCCGATGGCCACCCCCGCGGCAGCCGCGATCAACGCCGCCCCCAGGAGGGTGAGCGGAAAGGGCAGCCCGCGCGCGAGCAGCAAGGCCTCCGCATAGGCGCCGATGGCGATGAAAGCCGCGTGCCCCAGCGACACCTGGCCGGTATAGCCGGTCAGCACCATCAGGCCCAGGCTTGCCAGCGAGAAGATGAAGAGAAAAGTGAGCTCGGTGACGTAGTAGACCGGCAGCACCCAGGGCGCGACCAACAACAGCGCCAGCAAAAGGGCGTAGGCGACGCGCTCGCTCTTCCAGCGCATCAGGCGCCGCGACTCGGCGTAGCTGGTGTCGTAGGCGAATTTCATACGCGCTTGCCGTGCGCCTCGCCCAGGAGGCCGCGCGGGTAGATGATCAGGACGGCGATCAGCACCAGATAGGCGATCACGTCCTTGACCCCGCCGGGCGCGTAGACCCCGGCGAAGGACTCGATCAGGCCGATGATGATGCCGCCGACAATCGCTCCCGGTGCGCTGCCGAAACCGCCCAGCACCAGCGCCGCCAGCGCCTTGAGCACCACGAACCACAGGCTGATGTCGACCAAGGTGATCGGCGCGAGGAGCATGCCGGCCAAGGCCGCCAGCGCGCCTGCCAGCGCCCACACCAGGGAATTGACGCGCTTGACGCGGATGCCCGACAGATAGGCGGCCAGCTGGTCCTGCGACGCCGCCTGGATGGCCACCCCCATGCGCGTGCGCGTCATGAACAGGTACAAGAGAGCGGTCGACAGAAGGACCGCGCCGAGGATGGCCAGGTTGAGCTCGCTGATCACCACGCCGCCCGCGCGCAGGTTGCCGGCGAACGGCGTCTCGAACTTGCGCGACTCCGGGCCGAAGCCCATGCTCACCGCGCCGCGGATCATGAAGGCCAGCCCGATGGTGAGCATGACGCCGGCGAACTGCGGCTGCCCGGCGATGCGGCGCATGACGCGCGCTTCCAGCAGCCACGACGCGGCGCCGATCAAGGCGAGCGTCGCGGGCAATGCAATCCAGAACGACCAGCCGAGGCCGACGATCAGCGCCCAGCCGGTGAATGCCGCCAGCATCAGGAGGTCGCCATGCGCGAAGTTGAGCACCTCGGTGGCCTTGTAGGTGAGCACCAGGCCGAGCGCGACCAGCGCATAGATCGCACCGATCGAAATGCCGTTCAAGGCCAGTTGGCCGAACTGGGTCAGGTCCATGGTTCAGTCGCGATCCAGCGGATAGATCGGCCGGCGCACGTGCTTGAATCGAAAGATCGCATTGTCCGAACTGGTCACCCCGGCACTCGCGCAGGGAATTGCCGCGGCGGCCAGGGGCTCGAAAACGGGGCGGAAGTACATGCGCGATTTGAGCACAAGGAACTTCGCCTCCAACGGGTCGACGCCGACACTGGTGAAGCAGGCCAGGTCCAGCGGCTCCTGCAACTCCGAGGTCACGACCATCTTGATGCGCCCGGTGTCAAGTACGGCGGTGCGCCCCATGTGCAGGGTCTGGCCGGTGAAGATCGGACCGCTCACCACATACTCGCCGCTGCTGATCGCGCGCACCGTGCCGGACAGGCGCAAGGGGCGCGGCCGTTCGACGCCGATCGCCGGCATGGGGGTCTTGCCACCAATGTCCAGGGTGACCTGCGCCCCGACCCCGGCTTGCAGCATGGCCGCCACGGCCTCCGGATCACGCGTCGGACCGACGACGATGCCGTCCAGCCCGGCCTCCAGCGCGGCGCGTGGCACATCCACGGTGTCGCAGGTACCGCCGGACATGCAGTTGTCGCCGTGGTCCAGGAGAATCACCGGGCGGCCGGCACCGGCCTGACCCGCACGCACGGCGGCGGCGATGGACTCGTGAAGCGGCGTCTCGGCGAAGATGAATTCCGCGCGCCGCGAATCGAGGAAATCCGCACCCCAGCGCGCCGTGCGCTCGGCCAGTGCGCGCGCGCCGGGCCGCTTGGCATCGGCCACCACCACCACACTCATGCCGGCGTCCCTGGTATCGGCCTGCGGAAACCCGCCAAAGACGCTGCACGCCAGGATGCCCGGGTCCTTTTCGCGCCAGTGCGCGCCCGCAAGCGCCTCGCGCATCGCACCCAGGTTGGTGTTCATCATGAGGGTCTGCGCCAGCACAGGCGCCTGCGCAAATCCGATGACCGGGCGAATCCTGCCGTCCAGCATGTCGAAGAGCAGGCGCGCGGTGTGCTCGCCGGTCTCGAACATGTCGATATGCGGGTAGGTCTTGTAGCCGACCACGATGTCGGCCATCTCGATCATGCGCCGGCTCAGGTTGCCGTGCAGGTCCAGGCCGACGGCCAAAGGCGTGCGCGGCGCGATGCGACGGATGGCGGCCAGGAGGTCGCGTTCGCCGTCCGCACCACTGCCGAAGCGGTTGGGCTCCGCCACCATGGCGCCGTGCAGGTCGAGCAGGATGGCGTCGCAGCCGGATGCAACCGCATCGAGGATGGACTCGGCCATGCGCTCGTAGGCCTTCGCATGCACCGGCCCGCTGGGGTAGGCCATGGCTGCCAAGGGAGTGACGATCTCGCAGTCGCGCCGGGCGGCCACCGCGAGCATGCCACCCATGGTGACGCGCGCCTCGGTCATCGCGACGCGCGCTTCCGCCCCGAAGGCCGGCCCGACGCCGTTGCCGGCGCCGAAGGCGATGAGCGGGGTGGGCATGGGCGAGAACGTGTTGGTCTCGTGCTCCATGCGGGCGATGACGATGCGCACTGCTCTCCTCTTTGGCATGGCGCGGCGGGACATCTGCCGCGCGATCGATATCCTAGACCAAATGCAATGCCCGGCCGTCCCGTTGCCGCGCGCTTCGCGTACCATGCGCCGCGTCCGCCAACACCGTCGCGCCCATGTCCGTTTCTCGACGCCGTCTCGTTTCTCTCAGCCTAGCCCTCTTCGCAGTCGCGTGCGGCAGCGGTGCTCGCGCGCCCGACATCCACTACGAACCCACCCCGCCCGCGGTGGTCGAATCGATGATGCGCCTGGCTGCGATCCGTCCCGGCGATGTGGTCTACGACCTGGGTTGCGGCGACGGCCGCACCGTGATCGCGGCCGTCAAGGCCGGCGCGGCGCGCGGGGTGTGCGTCGACATCGATCCCGAGCGCATTCGCGAGAGCCGCGCCAACGCGGAAAAAGCCGGCGTTGCCGGGCGCATCCGCTTTCTGGAGCGCGACCTCTTCACGACCGACTTTTCGGACGCGACCGTGGTCATCCTCTTCCTCTGGCCGGACCTGAACCTCAAACTGCGGCCGCAGCTTTTCGGTCAGCTGGAGCCGGGTGCCCGCGTCGTCTCCTACGTGCACGACATGGGCGACTGGTCGCCCGGCGTGACCATGAAGGTCAAGGGGTTCTACGGCGAGCGCAACCTGTACCTGTGGCACATGCCGCCCCGTCAACGCAACTGAAAGCCATCCATGCGCGATTTGAAAGGCAAGACCGCGGTCATTACCGGCGCCGCCTCGGGCATCGGACTGGCACTGGCGCACGCACTCGCGCGCGCGGGCATGACACTCCTGTTGGCCGACCGCGACGCCGAACGACTGGCGGCGGCACAGAATGAATTGACGCGCCTGGGCGCCACCTGCCAGGCGCAGGTGCTCGACGTCGCGCAACCCGGCGCTCTGGAAGAACTGGCGCAGGCCGCAGCGCGCTTGGGCGGCGCGGACCTGCTTGTGAACAACGCCGGCGTCGCCCTCATGGCGCGCGTCGAAGTGCTGACCGAAGCCGACGCGCACTGGCTGATGGACATCAACTTCTGGGGCGTGGTACGCGGCTGCCGCGCCTTCCTGCCGCAACTCAAGGTCAGGCCGGAAGCGATGATCATCAACGTCTCGTCGATCTTCGCCATGGTGTCCATGCCCACGCAGAGCATGTACAACGCGGCCAAGGCTGCAGTACGCGCGTTTTCGGATGCGCTGCGCGAGGAACTGCGCGCAACCCCGGTCAAGGTCCTGTGCGTGCACCCGGGCGGGATCCGCACTCGCATCGCCGAGAACTCGCGCATGGAGCCCACATCGACCATGGGCGACAGCCCCGAGGTTCTACGCGCGCGCTTCCTGGCGCAGGCACGCACCAGCCCGGAAGAAGCGGCGCAGGCCATCCTCGCTGCGATTCGCGCGGACCGCACGCGCCTGTTGATCGGAGGCGATGCGAAGTTCCTGGACCTGATGTTCCGCCTCGCCCCGGCGCGCTCTACCGCCTGGTTCACCGCGCTGATGCTGCGCATGCGGCGCCGCGCCGCGGCCGCCGCGCGCTGAACGGGCCGCTCAGCGGGCTCGCGTGGCGAGAAAAATCCCCGGCAGGATCAGGACCGCGCCGACCAGGTGGTAGGGATGCACCGGTTCACCCAGGACTGCCCAGGCCAGCGCCGCTGAATAGAGCGGCCCCAGATAGATCACCACGCCGACCCGCGCCGCACCGAGTTCGCGCTGCATGAACGAGAACGCGAGGTAGGCGCCGAACCCGGGGAACAGGGCGACCGCAACCACGTACAGGAGCGTGCGCGCATCCAGCAGCGTCGGCAGGTACCACACCGCCTCGATCAGGGTGAACGGCAGGAGTACGACGACCCCACCCCAGCAGGTCAGGGCCAGACGGGCCAGCGGCCCGAATGACGAAGGCACGCCCTTCAGGATCAGCGCGTAGGCAGTCCATGCAAACGCCGCGACTGCAATCCAGATATCGCCGCGGGTAAACGAAAGCGTGAGGAGCCCGGGCCAGTGCCCCTTTAGCGCGACGTGCAGCACCCCCACGAACGCCAGGGCAACACCGACGGCCTGTGCCGGCCCCATGCGCTCGCCCAGCGCGAGGGTCGAGTAGAGCGCGATCAGCACCGGCGAGACCGCGTAGATGAGCGCGATGTTGGATGCCGCGGTGGTGTGCGCGCCGATGTAGACGAAGGCGCCGCAAATCCACATGCCCAGGGCGCCCAGGACGATAAGCGAGCGCCACTCGGCGCGGATTGCTGCACGCTTGGCCTTAAGCTCATGCCATGAAAAAGCCGTCAGGAGCAATCCGGCCAGCACCCAGCGCCCCAGGGCCAGCGCGTGCGGCGCGGTCACATCGACCGCCGAGCGCGCGACCAGGTAGTTCACGCCCCACAGGGCGGGCGTGACAAAAATGAGCAGATAGGCAAGCCGCTGGGCGGCGGCGCGAGTCACGCGAATCGCAGGGTGAACATGCAGGAACTGAAAATCAAACGGGGCGCAGTTCGCGCCCCGTCGCTGATTCTACGTCCCGCCAGGCGTCAGTCGATCGACGCCAGCACCTTGGAGAGCGTGGCGAAGATGCGCTCGATCTGCGCAGGCTCGATGATCAGCGGGGGCGACACGGCTACCGTGTCGCCGGTGACGCGCACCAGCATGCCGGCCTCGAAGCACTTGACCATCGCTTCATACCCGCGCTTGCCCGGAGCGCCAGGGCGCGGCGCCATCTCGAAGGCCGCGACCAGGCCGAAGTTGCGGATGTCGACCAGGTTCTTCGTGCCCTTCAGGGAATGCGCGCCCTCCTCGAACATGGGTGCCAGCGAACCGGCGCGCGCGAAGAGTCCATCACGCTCGTACAGCGCCAGGGTCGCGTTGGCCGCCGCGCACGCCAGCGGGTGGGCCGAATAGGTATAGCCGTGCATGAACTCCATCGCGCCTTCGGCCGCGCCGTTGACGATCGCGTCGTGCACTTCCTGGCGCGCGACCACGGCACCCATGGGCACGGTGGCGTTGTTGATCGCCTTGGCCAGCGTCATGAGGTCGGGCTTGACGCCGAAGGCGTCGTAGGCAAACGCGCCGCCCAGGCGCCCGAAACCGCAGATCACCTCGTCGAATATGAGCAGGATGCCGTGCTTGTCGCAGATTTCGCGCAGGCGTTGCAAGTACCCCTTCGGCGGCACCAGGACGCCGGTGGAACCGGCCAGAGGTTCGACGATCACCGCCGCGATGTTGGAGGCGTCGTGCAGCGCGACCAAGCGCTCGAGTTCGTCGGCAAACTCCGCGCCGTGCGCGGGCTGGCCGCGCGAGAACGCATTGCGCTTCAGATCGTGCGTGGCCGGCATGTGATCCACGCCAGGCAGCATGGACCCGCCGAAGGTCTTGCGGTTGCCCGGGATTCCGCCCACGCTCATGCCGCCGAAATTCACGCCGTGGTAGCCGCGCTCGCGGCCGATCAGGCGGGTGCGCGTGCCTTCACCGCGCGCGCGATGGTAGGCGAGCGCGATCTTCAGCGCCGAGTCGACCGACTCCGACCCCGAATTGGTGAAGAACACCCGGTTCATCCCGGGCGGGGTGATCGCGGCCAGGCGGCTCGCGGTCTCGAAAGCCAGCGGATGGCCCATCTGGAAGGTCGGCGCGAAATCCAGGCGCGCGACCTGCTCCTGCACGGCACGCACGATCTCCTCGCGCGAATGCCCGGCAGCAACGCACCACAGGCCCGCGCAGGCGTCCAGCACCTCGCGTCCGTCCGGGGTCTTGTAGAACATGCCTTTGGCCTCAGCCAACAGGCGCGGCGCCTGCTTGAACTGGCGATTGGCAGTGAACGGCATCCAGAATGCCGCCAGGTCCTGCTGCAGGTCGTTCATGTTCATGGCGAAATCCTCCTTTAAGGGTGGTCATATCCTAGCGATGGAGGGCGCGGGCATGCGGAGAATTGCCGCATAATCTTGCGGTATTCCCGCACAAATAATAGTTTTTATGCCAAAACGCCGCGACATCACGCTTGACGACATGGATCGCCGGCTGCTCGCCTTGCTCCAGCGCGATACCACCGCGCCGGCCGAGACCCTGGGCTCGAAAATCGGCTTGTCCGCTTCCTCCGTGCAAAGGCGCATCAAGCGATTGCGCGAGACGGGCACCATCGCCCGTGAAGTTGCCCTCCTCGACACCGATGCGCTCGGCAAGCGCATGACCTTCATCGTCGGGGTCAAGGTCGACTTTGGCCAGAAGGCCGAGGTCGAGGCCCTGCAGCGCAGGCTGATCGCCGACCCGCGCACCCAGCAGGCCTACTACGTCACCGGTGAGGTGGACCTGGTGCTGGTGGTCGTGGTAGAGGACATGCAGGACTACGACCAGTACTCCAAGTCCCTGTTGCTGGCTTCCTCTGCGATGCTGCGCTTCCAGTCCAATGTGGTCATCGAGGGACTGCGCGTCGGACTCGAGGTTCCGATCGACGCGGCGCGTCCGAGCCGCCCTCAGACTGCTTCGTAGACCGCGAACACCTTGTTCGAATTGAACACCTGCGTCTCGACGAAGCTGGTCCACTGCAGGCGCGCGCCCAGTTCGCGCATGGCGCCCACCAGCGGACACCAGTTGAGGATTTCCTGCTGGCCGGCGTCCTCGAAGTCCTTGACCGAGCGGTTGCGCCAGTAGGTATCGTCGCCTTCGACCAACGCCTGGTAGAGCGCCCGGTCGGCCGGCGTGTCCGGGCGCAGGCGCCAGGTGTGGTCGCAAAGGAACGCGTGCGACCAGCTCGACGAGGCGACAACGGCGACGCGCCAGGGTGAAGCCTTGAGCACGCGCGCGGTCGCGGCGCCCAGGTCCATGCAGCGCGCGGGTGACGGCGAGGGTGGATCGAAGTCCAGCTTGTCGTCGACGTTGGTGAGAAACCCCCGCGCCGAGATCACCTTGCGTCCGTAGCAATTGATCGGGAAGGCGATGGTCGGGTAATCCCAGCCGTGGCGGTCGTAGTCCAGGTACAGGATGGCATTGGTGAAGGCATGCGCGATGGAGTCGTGATGCAGCGGCTTGTACGCGTAGGCCACATCGAACCCGGATTCAAGCAGGCCGGTCGCCAGGTGCTTGGCGATGTCGCGACGACCTTTCAGGCGATAGCCGAAGTCCGGCCCCTCGCCCCAGGCGTTGGCCTTGCCGCCTTCCATCATCGAGGACCCTTGCGCGTGGCGCCAGGGAGACAGGTCCATGTCGCCATAGGCGCAGACGGTGAAGGCCGGGATCACGTCCTCCTTGAAGTTCTCGTACTGGTCGTCGCCCCAGATCAGCACCGCGTCGGGTTTGAACGCGTCCAGCGCCGCACGCACCTTGCGGAACTCGGCCACCAGCGCGGCGCGATGCCCGGCCGCTGCGCGCGTTCCCTTGTCGTCGCCCCACTCCGCGCGCATGGCGGCCGGCCAGTTGGCCGGGTCCTTGGCCGCGGCCGGGATGCCGGGGTCGGCCAGGGTCGTGCGCAGGATGCCGCTCATGCGGTCGTCCGGCATGCATAGCGGCGGATAGTGCGAGAGTCCGAGTCCCAGGATTTCTGCCATGACGAGGTCTTTGGTTTGGCCTGCGGAAGACGTGATGCTTCAGCGATCGGCACGCGCGAGCGCGGCGTGGAGGAGCACATTGACACCCGGCACGGTCGCATTGAGGTCGGTGTGCTCGAGGTTGTTGTGCGTGATGCCGTCGCGGCAGGGCGTGAAAATCATGGCCGTGGGCGCGACCTTGGCGACGTGATACGCGTCGTGCCCGGCCTGGCTGGGCAGGTCCAGCGTGGCGATGCCAAGGGAGCGAGCACTGTCGCGCACCAGCGCGACCATGCCGGCGTCAAAAATGTCGGCGCCCCAGTGCCATTGGTCGAAAACGCGCATGTCGCACTGCGAGCGCCGCGCGCAGTCGGATAGGGCTGCCATGAATTCGTCGCGCATCGCATCGGCGACCGCAGGATCATCGTGGCGCACGTCGCCGGTGAACTGGGCTGAATCCGAGAGGATGCCCGGCTTGTTGGGCCAGGCGACAATGCGTGCAGCCGTACCCTTGCCCCCGCTGGCATGGTATTTCCAGCCGATGTCGTTGACCGCGACGGCCAGCATGGCGGCGCCGACCAGCGCGTTCCTGCGCTTGTCCATGGGCCAGGGCCCGGTGTGCGCGGTCTCGCCGGCCACATCGACGATGAAGCCGTACGCGGTGTAGCCGTGGGTCACGACCCCGACCGGGATGCCGCGCGCATGCAGCTCCGGCCCCTGCTCGATGTGCAATTCCAAATAGCTGTCCAGCGGCCGCCCGCCCACCGGGGCGTCACCCAGGTAGCCGATGCGCCGCAGCTCTTCGCCGATCGTGGCGCCATCGTCTGCGCAGCGCGCGTGCACCCACTCGACCGGATGCACGCCGGCAAATGCGGCCGAGCCGACCATGGGTGGCGAGAAGCGCGCCCCCTCCTCGTTGGTCCAGACCGCGATCTCCACCGGACGCCGCGTGGCGATGCCGCGATCGTCCAGGCTGCGCAACACTTCCAGCGCCGCCATGACGCCGACGATGCCGTCGTAGCGCCCGCCGTTGATCTGCGTATCCAGGTGCGAACCCAGCACCACCGGCGCCAGGCTTCGATCGCGCCCGGCGCGGCGCGCGAACAGGTTGCCGACCGCATCGACCGTGACCCCGTACCCCGCCCCGACGCACCAGTCGCGAAACAGGTCGCGCATTTCGCGGTCGGCATCGGTCAGCGCGACGCGCGAGAGCCCGCCGGGCCTGCCGACGCCGATCGCGGCGGATGCCTCGATGGTGGACCAGAAGCGCCGCTGGTCGATCGTCAGGTCGGTCGCCAAAGAAGTGCGGGGAGCATCGATCATGCGCCGATGATACCGCCGCAGCCTTGGGGAGGTGCGTGCGGCGCTGACCGCTCCCTAGTGGGACATCAGCACCGGCACCGTCATGGACTTGAGGATCGTCCGGGTCACCCCGCCCATCACCAGTTCGCGCAGCCTTGAATGCCCATAGGCGCCCATGACCAGCAGATCGGCATCGAGATCAGCGATGCGCGACAGCAGAAGCGCGCCGATGTCCAGACCCGCGGCAGCCTCGCGCGATACGGTCACTTCGACACCATGTCGTGCCAGGTACAGCGCGATATCGGCGCCCGGCGAGGCGCCGTGACCGTCCGGGCTTGGACTGGCATCGCCAGTGATGACCGTGACCTTTTTCGCACGCTTGAGCAACGGCAGTGCATCGGTGACCGCGCGGGTGGCCTCGCGGGTCGCGCTCCAGGCCACCACGGCGTGGCTGCCAATGGTCTTGAAGGTACCCGTGTACGGCACCATGAGCACCGGCCGGCCGCAGGCAAGAATGGCGTGGTCGGGAAACTCAAGGTCAGCCGGGTCGAGTGCGGCCTGCGGGTCCGGCTGGCCCATCACCACCAGATCGGCGTAACGGGCATGGGTGGCGAGTCCGCTGATGGGGTCGCCGCCCAGCGTGCGCGCTTCAGCACCGGTGACGCCGCGGCGCACCGCGTTCTCGCTGAATGCCGCGCTGGCCGCGCGCGCCTCCTCGGAGGCGCGTTCGATGCGTGCGCGGGCGATGTCTTCACCCACGTAAGTCTGCACATAAGGAGGCAGGCGCGGAACATGAAAATGGTTGAGCCCCACCAGATGCGCGCCGAAGTCCAGCGCCAATTGCATGCCGACCTCCGTCGGCGCGTCGCGTTTCGCGTCGAGCCACACCGCGATGTTCTTGTAGGTCATGTCGCATCCCCACTCGGAAAGTGATGCCGCCAGTGTGCCTGCCCTGAAGGCGCGGGGCTTGACCTACATCAGACCCGATGTACTCCGAAATGAAAACTCAATCGCGGAAAGAGGGGTCCTCGCGATCCAGCATGCGCAAGAGCGCCGGCCATTCCAGGCGCCCCAGCGGGCTTTGGCCTTCGCTGTACTCGTCAATGCGCGCGTTGGAAAAACCGCGCGCGGCGATGGCATCGGCCACGCCGGCGCCTGGCTGCGACAACGGGGTGCCGCTGGCCATGGCGTCGACTTGCGCCTGCATGGCTTTCTCCAGGTGCCACATCATCGAAAACGCCTGCGCCACCGTGGCACCGGCGACCAGGGTGCCGTGGTTGCGCAGGATCAGGATCGGCTTGTCGCCCAAATCCTCGGCCAGGCGGCGGCGTTCGTCCAGGGCCAGCGCAAACCCCTCGCTGGCGTGATAGCCGACGCGCCCATGAAAAAGCATGGCGTGTTGGGTCAGCGGCAGGAGGCCGCATTCCATCATCGACACGGCCATGCCGGCGCGAGTGTGCGAGTGGATCACGCAGCCGGCGTCGGGCCGTGCAGCGTGGATGGCGCTATGGATCACAAAACCGGCGCGATGGATGCGATGCGGCGAATCGTCCACCTTGTTGCCCTCGAGATCGACCTTGACCAGCGACGAGGCGGTGATCTCGTCGAACATCCAGCCAAAAGGGTTCAGCAGGAAGTGTCCATCCTCGCCTGGCACCCGTGCGGAAATGTGGGTGTAGATGAGGTCAGTCCAGCCATAACGGGCGGCCAGGCGATAGCAGGCCGCAAGATCCACACGCGCTTCCCGCTCGGCGGCCGTCTCCGCACCGGGACGGCTGCTTCGCACCCGCCTGACTTCTTGTGCCACTTTTGCCATCGATTTCTCCGCTGGTCAAGTCGTGCAGCCGGAACGCCGTCGCGCGCGAAACCACTCTTCATCATTGTGCCACCAGCCCCATTGAAGATGAGCTCATGACAATGGCGTATGACTATCGCATAAATGCTGCGCGATTGTGCGTATGCACCAATGCCGAGTGGCCCCTTGTGGCTACTCAATCTCATTGACCGTTCAACTTGACGCCTCGATAATCATGCCTTCATGCAGTTGGTCTCTGGGTAGAAGAGTCGTGGCCCGCGAAGCGACCAGACAATGAGGTGTCTCGCCGTGAAATTCCGCCCATTCAAATTCCTGCTCGCCGCCGCGGGTATGGTGTTTGCCACTTCCGCCAGCGCCGTGGTGGCTCTGCCCAGTTATTCGGGCCTGTACGTCTTCGGCGACAGCCTCTCGGACAGCGGCAACAATTCCCTGTTTGCAGCTAACCCCGCACAGGTAATCACCGGCAACTCGTATGTCCCCACTCACACTTACGGCGCGTCTCCGTCTGGCACCTACTCAAATGGTCCGGTGTGGGCGACGCAATTCGCCAGCCTCCTCGGCTTGAGTGCCCTGCCATCGCTCCTGGGAGGCACTAACTACGCCTATGGCGGCGCGACTACCAGCGGCAGCGGCCTCGTTCCCAGCCTTCTGGCCCAGAATGGCTCGTTCCTGGCGGCCAACCCCAGCGGTGTCCCTTCCGGCGCCCTGTACGTCGTGGCCGGCGGCGGCAACAATGCGCGCGCTGCGTTTGCCTCGCTTGTCACTCAACCCAATTTCGGCACGATCGGTTCTGTGTCGAGCGTTGCCGCGTCACAGTATGCCAATGACATCGGCACCATTGTCGATAACCTGCAGGCCGCGGGTGCCCAGAACATCATCGTCTGGAACACGCCTAACCTCGGACTGGCGCCGGCGGTGACAGCGGTGCCGATGACCGCATCGGGCCTCACGGGGTCGCAATTGGGCTCGCTGGTCTCCGGCTCGCTCAACGGCGCCCTGAACACCCGCTTGGCGAGCGAACCTTCGAGCGTCAAGGTATTCGACCTCTTCAACCTCGTGACGCTGGCGGGCGCCAACGGCTTCACCAATACCACCGACGCTTGTGGTGCGCCGTCGAATGCCGGCGTCTGCCCCGGCAACATCGCCAACGCGCTGTTTTGGGATGGCATCCATCCCACGACCGCGGCGCACGGATTCCTGGCGCAACAGATGTTCGCGCTGGCCGTCCCCGAGCCGGCCGAATATGCGATGTTGCTCGTGGGCCTGCTGGTGGTCGCGAGCGCAGCGCAGCGCCGCAAGCAAGTCGCCTGAGCGGACCTGATCCTGCAAAAGGGGCCTCATCGGCCCCTTTTGCTTTTTGGCGCGTAGCCTACGTCCGGCCCCCGCCCGGGCGGTGAGACCCCAGCCGCAGCTACCCTGGAGTCCGCAACACGTCAGCGCGTTCCAATAACCGCTGCGCGGTCAGCATCATCGGCAGTTCGACCCACAGGCCATCGACGAGAGCGCGGTCCTCGCCGCGCGCGCGGGCAGCCCGGAAGGCCTCGATCAGGCGCCTTGCCCGCATGCATTCTTCTGTGGTCGGAGTCAACGCGCCGTTGATCGGCGCGGCATGATCGGGCCGCACCAGGCTCTTGCAGCGATATCCGAGGCGACGCGAGCGGCGGGTCTCGGCGACCGCACCCTCGGCATCCGCAAAGGTGTAGGGCGCATCGATCGGCTCGACGCCGAAGGCACGGCATTCCAGGACGAAGCGTCGCCGTGCGTGGTCGAGTTCGTCCGCGTCGCGGCCGCGCTCCGCCATCAGGTCGGCAGCCAGGTCCTCGGCGCCGAGAAGCGCGCAGCGCACGCGCGGCGAGGCCGCCGCGATTTCCCCCAGAAAGACGACTCCGCGCGCGGTCTCGCAGACCGGCAGCAGCAGGATCCCGCCCGCGGGCAGGCCGAGGCGGCGCTCGCGCAACGTCACCTCGAGATCGAGGGCACGCATGTCTTCGGCACCAGCCGCCTTTGGATAGGCGATGAAGTCGGGGCGTGCCGCCACCGCATCGTCGAGGTCGACCAGGCCCTCGCCCTCCAGGCGATTCACCCGCACGGCTGTCAAGGAACCAGCGGCACGCCAGGCGCCCAGAAGCGCAGCCGACGCTGCGCGGGCTGCGGGACGACGCTCGGGCGGCGTGAAATCCTCGAGATCCTGGATCAGCACGTCGGCCCCGGAACGCGTCGCCGCCTCGTGGGCGGCGGCGTCGGCACCCGCGACGAAGAGCCAACTGCGCAGCAGGCCGATGTCCTTCATCGCGCCTCCCGGCAGGCGACGCCACGCCTGCCACGTCCGCGAATGCACATCATCAGATCTTGCTGTCGGTCTGCGGATTGAAACGCTCGCTCTTGTCGAAGAGTTTGTTGAGCGCACTCACATAGGCCTTGGCCGAGGCGACGATGACGTCGGTATCGGCACCGACCCCGTTGACGATGCGGCCGGCATGCGCCAGGCGCACCGTGACTTCTCCCTGGCTGTCCGTGCCCTGGGTCACCGCGTTGACCGAGTACAGCAGCAGTTCGGCCTCGCTCCTGGCGATGGTCTCGATGGCCTTGAAGGTCGCATCGACCGGCCCGGAGCCGTTGGCCTCGGCGTGCCGCTCGGTGCCGCCTGCGGTGAGCGTCACGGTCGCGTGCGGCTTCTCGCCCATCTCGGAGGACTGCTTCATCGCGATCAATCGATAGTGTTCGCCGGTTTCGTCATCGTTGTGGTCGGCGAACAGCATCTGGATGTCCTCGTCGAAGATATCCGCCTTCTTGTCGGCCAAGTCCTTGAACTTGGCGAAGGCCTCGTTCAGTTGCGCCTCGGAGTCGAGCGCGATGCCGAGTTGCTCCAGGCGCTGGCGAAACGCGTTGCGCCCGGAGAGTTTGCCCAGGACGATCTTGTTGGCGCTCCAGCCCACGTCTTCGGCGCGCATGATCTCGTAGGTGTCGCGCGCCTTCAACACGCCGTCCTGATGGATGCCGGACGCATGCGCGAAGGCGTTCGCGCCGACCACCGCCTTGTTGGGCTGCACGACAAAGCCGGTGATCTGCGATACCAGGCGCGAGGCCGGCACGATCTGCGTGGCGTCGATGCGCGTGTCGAGCTTGAAAAAATCCTTGCGCGTACGCACCGCCATGACGACTTCTTCCAGTGAGGTGTTGCCGGCACGCTCACCCAGGCCGTTCAAGGTGCATTCGACCTGACGCACGCCACCCATGGTCACCGCGGCCAGTGAATTGGCCACCGCCATGCCCAGGTCGTTGTGGCAGTGCGCCGACCAGACCGCTTTATCGCTGTTGGGGATGCGCGTGCGCAGGGTCTTGAAGAACTCGCCATACAGTTCCGGCACGGCGTAGCCGACCGTGTCGGGCACGTTGATGGTCGTGGCGCCCTCCTTGATGACGGCCTCCAAGATGCGGCACAGGAAATCCATGTCGGAACGATAGCCGTCCTCGGGCGAGAACTCGACATCCGGGCAGGCATTGCGCGCGTAGCGCACCGACAGCTTGGCCTGTTCGAAGACCTGGTCCGGGCTCATGCGCAGCTTTTTTTCCATGTGCAGCGCGGAGGTGGCGATGAAGGTGTGCACGCGCCAGGACTTGGCGCCCTTCAAGGCATCGATGCCGCGCTGGATGTCGCGATCATTCGCCCGGCACAGGCCGGCCACCGTGGAATCCTTGATCACTGCGGCGATTGCCTTGACAGCCTCGAAGTCGCCGTTGGACGATGCCGGGAAGCCGGCCTCGATGACGTCGACCTTGAGCTTTTCGAGCGCACGCGCGATGCGCAGCTTTTCCTCGCGCGTCATGGATGCACCGGGGCTTTGTTCGCCGTCGCGCAAGGTGGTGTCAAAAATGATCAATTGGTCCTGGGCCATGCTCATCTCCTGGGTGGGGAAAGGGTCCGGGCGAATGGAAAGCGCAATAAGGCTCGTGGCCTTTTGGCGCTGCTCTACTGCCCGAATTGTGGGGAAGGGGATTTAGCGCGCGCGGCGCAGCAGCAGCCCCGGCAGAAGCAGGGCGCCGTCAAGAAGGACAATGGCAGTGTGGGTGATGCGAGCCATAGCTTGCAAATGTAGCGCTTTTGATGCCGCCGTGCAAGCCGGCTGTTGTTTTTTTTGAAACGGCACATGGTGCCCCGAGCATATGCTTTCGCGCTCAAGCGCTTGGGTGCGGCGCTAGAATGCCGCGGCGCGCCAGCAGTCAGACAACAGGACAAACCAGGCATGCAAGACATCGACACCGGCACAGAGGACCTTAAGGCGAGCCTCGCCGAAGGCGTATTGACCCTGACCATGAATCGGCCCGAGGCGCGCAATGCGCTGTCACGCCCGATGCTCGATGCCATGGCCAGGCAACTGGCCGCAGCCGAACTCGACAGCGCGGTCAAATGCATCGTGCTGACCGGTGCCGGCAAGGGATTCTGCGCCGGCGGGGACGTCAAGGGCATGGCCGCCGCCGGTGATGGGACCGCGGGCAGCCAGGGCATCGACGCAGCCATCCACCGGCAGCGCCTGAGCCATCACGCCACCGCCGGCAAGCTGTTCAAGATGCCCAAGCCCACACTGGCAGCGCTACCCGGACCGGCGGCCGGGGCGGGTCTTTCCCTGGCGCTGGCCTGCGACATGCGCATCATGGCCAGCACCGCCATCCTCACCACCGCGTTTGCGCGGGTGGGATTTTCAGGCGACTATGGCGGCACCTATTTCCTGACGCAGCTGGTGGGGTCGGCCAAGGCGCGCGAGATGTATTTCCTGTCCGACCGCATCAGTGCCGACGAAGCCTTGCGCCTGGGCCTGGCCAACTGGGTGTGCGCGCCGGAAGATCTGCAGGCGAAGGCCCGCGAGATCGCAATGCGCCTGGCGAGCGGCCCGACGGTGGCCTACCGCTACATGAAGGAAAACCTGAATCGTGCCATGGCCGGCGATGCCGATGACTGCCTGGACCTGGAAGCCACGCACCACATCCATTGCGGGCAGACCGAGGACCACCGCGAAGCGACCAAGGCCTTTGTCGCCAAGCGCGAGCCCGTGTTCAAAGGACGCTAGGTTCCAGCACGGCAAAGACGTCGCCGGAACTCCTGCGCAACCATGCCATTCGCCGACGTGATGCTCGAACGTTTGTTGAGCCTGCCCCTCAGCACCGTGCCGGTGCCCGCTGTCGAGGACTGGTGGTCGCACCAGCAGGTGCTTTTCGCCGCAGCGCAAAGCCCGATCGAGCGCGCTGTCCTTGGCGGCTTTGCCGCGGACCGGGTTGCCTGGGCATTCGGTGCGGGCTATCAGGCCGCGTTGCGGCGACTCGATCCCACCCTGCCCAACGATCAGATCGCCTGCCTTTGTGTGACCGAATCAGGGGGCAACGCCCCGCGCGCCATCGCTTCCACCCTCACGCCGGAGGGCGCAGGCTATCGACTCGACGGCCACAAGAAATGGAGCACCCTGGGTCCGGCGGGCGCGTGCCTGATCGTCGTCGCGCGCCTTTCCGGTGCCGACCAACCGGCACACACTGCCCTCAAGGCGGTGCGCGTCGCGGTCGGTCAACCGGGTGTGCGGGTGGACACGATGCCGCCCCCGCGCTTTGTTCCGGAACTCCCGCACGCCGAGGTGCGCCTCGAGGGCGTTCACATCGCGCCGGATGCACTCGTTCCCGGCGACGGCTATACCGCCGTGGTCAAGCCCTTTCGCAGCATCGAGGACATCCATGTCAGCGCTGCCGTTCTGGCACATCTGCTGCGCGAGGCGCGCCGGCTCGCATGGCCAGCGCCCTGGATGGCAGAGTGCGCGGCGACCCTGGATGCTTTGGTCGCGCTCGCAGGCCGCGATCCATTGGGTGCCACGACCCACATCGCGCTGGAAGGCGCCTTGATCGCTGCGCATCGCCTGTATGCCGCCGCAGATGCCAACTATGCCGCGGGCGGCGATGGCGAAGCCGCCACCCGGTGGAAGCGCGACCGTTCCCTGTTCCAGGTCGCAGGCACGGCGAGAAAAGCCAGGTTCCAGCGCGCCTGCGAAGTCGCCGGCCTGCCCTCGCCGCATCCATCCTCTCCCTGATGCCATCCTGATCCCGAGGCAGATCATGCATGACCTCATCATTCGTGGCGCCCAGGTGTACGACGGCCTGGGCAACCCTCCCCAATGCGCCGATGTCACCATCGACGCCGGGCGCGTGAGCGGCATAGGCAGCACGCGCGAAGCCGCGCGCGAAACCGTGGACGCCGGCGGACTGGCCTTGATGCCCGGC
This sequence comes from Burkholderiales bacterium, assembly GCA_016790635.1. Classification (GTDB taxonomy): domain Bacteria; phylum Pseudomonadota; class Gammaproteobacteria; order Burkholderiales; family JAEUOS01; genus JAEUOS01. The sequence goes on along the minus strand of JAEUOR010000063.1, from coordinate 18,036 downwards.
ATCGTCGACCTGCATACCCATTACGACGCGCAGATCACCTGGGACCGCAGCATGTCGCCCTCCCCGGCGCTGGGCGTCACCACGGCCGTCATGGGCAACTGCGGCTTCGGCATCGCGCCCTGCCCGGCGCAATTGCGCGAGACCATGATGAAGAACCTCTCCGTGGTCGAGGGCATGGACCTGACGGCGCTCCTGACCGGGGTACGCTGGGAATTCGAGACTTTCGCCGAATACATGACGCAGCTGCGCCGCATCGGACCGTACCTCAACACCGCGGTGTTCGCCGGGCATTCGGTGATCCGCACAACGGTCATGGGTGAAGCCGCCTCCGAGCGTGCTACGCCGACAGCGACGGAACTCGATGCGATGCGACGCCTGGTGCGCGAGGCCATGGACGCCGGCGCGATCGGCTTCGCCTCCTCGTTCTCGCCCAACCACAGCGGCTTCGCCGGTCGGCCGATGCCTTCCACCATCGCCGGCGATGACGAGTTGCGCGCGCTGACGCGCGTGCTGGGCGAGGTCGGACGCGGGGTCTTCATGAGCGCGACCGGGCCGCGCGCGACCCCCGCGGTCATGGAATCGATCGCGGCAGAAAACGGCCGCCCGGCCTTCATCTCCACGGTCCTCACGATGTACAACGAGGCCGCACCCGAGCGGGCGATGACCTACTACGAGGCCTGCGCGGCGGCGCAGGACCGCGGGCACGAGGTCGTGATCCTTTCCAACTGCCAGCCGCTCTCCTTCGATTTCACGCTCGACGACCCCTACGTGATGCTGTCGCATTCGGCCTTTGACGCGATTAAGGGCCTGGATCGCGCCGGCCGCAAGGCGGTCTACGCCGATGCCAGCTTCCGTGCCCGCTTTCGCGCCGACCTGGCGCAACCCAAGCCGGGCATCATCTTCCTGGGCAACTGGGAGCGTATCGAGGTCAGCATCGCGACGCTGCCGCGCAACAAGGCCTGCGAGGGCCAAAGCATCGCCGCGCTGGCGCGAGCACGCGGCTGCGATGCGGTGGACCTTTTCTGTGATCTGGCCCTCGAAGAGGACCTTGCGACCCACTTCCTCGGCAAGTTCTTCCAGAACGACGACGACGGGGTTGCGCCGCTGCTCAAGCATCGCGCCGGCGTCATCACTTTGTCGGACGCGGGAGCGCACCTGATCTACATGTGCGACGCCGGGTTCGGCCTGCACTTTCTGGGTCACTGGGTGCGCGACACCGGGCATTTCGAGCTGGCCGAGGGCATACGTCGCATCACCAGCGACCCGGCACGGCGCTTTCGCATCCCCGAGCGCGGCCGTCTCGCCGTCGGCGCCCCGGCCGACCTGCTGCTCTTCGATCCGGCGCGGGTAGGCATCTCGCGGCCGCGGGTGGTGGCAGACCTCCCCGGGGGCGGATCGCGCACGGTGCGCGACCCCCGCGGCGTACACGGCGTATGGGTCAATGGCATCAAAGTGCACGACGGTACCGACTACGCCCGGCTCACGCATGGCCCCGGCGCGGTCCTGGACCGGTTCGAGATCTAGTCAGGAGAAAAACCCGTGTTGCACAAACTGCTCTCCATCCTGTCGGCGGTCCTCCTGGCCGCTGGCGCATTGCCGGCGGCCGCGCAGGTCTGGCCCAACAAGCCGATACGGATGATCATCGCGTTTCCGCCCGGCGGGCCGACCGACATCGTCGCGCGGGTACTGGCGCAAAAACTGGGCGAGCAACTCGGCCAGCAGGTGCTGGTCGACAACAAGCCCGGTGCGGGCGGCAACATCGGCGCCGAGCTTGCGGCCAAGGCGGCCAGCGACGGTTACACGATCTTCTATAACACCTCCGCGATCGTCATCAATCCGGCGCTCTATGGCCGCGCCAGCTATGACACCCTCAAGGACTTCACCCCGGTGGCGCTGACCGCGGCCATTCCCATGGTGTTGGTGGTGAATCCCCAAGTGCCCGCGCGCACCATGAGGGAATTCGTCGAGCACGTGCGCTCGCGTGCAGGGCAGATCAACTATTCGTCCTCGGGCAGTGGCACCATCACCCACCTGGCGAGCGCGATGCTCGCCTCGCACATGGGCCTCGCGGCAACCCATGTTCCGTACAAGGGCAGCGCGCCGGGCCTGGTGGACCTGGCCGCCGGGCAGACGCAGTTCATGACCGACACGGTCAACACCGCGCTGCCCTACATCAGAGATGGCCGGCTGCGCGGCATCGCCGTCACCAGCTTGAGGCGCTCCACGGTCCTGCCCGATCTGCCGACGTTCGCCGAATCCGGCCTGCCGGGCTTCGATGCCGCGGCCTGGCAGGGCGTGGTGGTGCCGGCCGGCACATTGGCCGAAATCGTCGCGCGTCTCAACGCGGAAATCAACAAGGCGTTGGCTGACGCCGGGGTGCGTGCACGGCTTGCTGCGCAGGGCGCAGATGTATTCGGCGGCAGTGCCGCCGAATACGCGGCCTATATCCGTTCCGAAATGCCGCGCTGGGCCAAGGCGGTCAAGGATTCCGGCGCCAAGGCGGAATAGCACGCCGCAGGAACACATCCGTCCGAGCGCGGCAACAAATCGCGGCACCCGCCGGCAATCCGGCGCTTCCGGGCGCCGCGCTCAAGGCGCAGGCGGTTTCCTGACGATGTCCGAAGCGCGCTTGCCCCGCGTGAGGTTCCACGCCCACAGCACATAGCCGGACAGTCCGTAGACGACGAACAGGCTGAAGAGCGTCAGCGGCGGGTACGAGGAAATCACGAACATCGCGATGCCGAGAAGAAAGATCACGATCACCGGCACGCGCCGCGTGCGGCCGATGTCCTTGAAACTGTAAAACGGCACGCTCGACACCATCGCGATGCCGGCGTACACAGCGATGAACCAGCCGACATAGCGCAGGTAGTACTCGTCGAGCGGGAACTTGTTGTCATACGCCAGCCAGACAAACCCGACCAGGAGGGCCGCCGCGGCCGGGCTGGGCATGCCCTGGAAAAAGCGCTTGTCGACAACATCGATGTTGGTGTTGAAACGCGCCAGTCGCAAAGCGGCCGCAGCGCAATACACGAACGCAGCGAACCAGCCCCAGCGTCCGAACGGCTGCAGGCCCCACTGATAGACGATCAGCGCGGGCGCAGCGCCGAAGGAAACCATGTCGGCCAGGCTGTCGTATTCGGCGCCGAAATCGCTCTGTGTGTGGGTCAGGCGCGCCACCCGGCCGTCCAGCGAGTCCATGACCATCGCCACGAAAATAGCGATGCACGAACGCTCGAAGTCGCCATCCATCGCCATGACGATCGCGTAGAACCCGCAAAAAAGGCAGGCCGTAGTGAACGCATTGGGCAACAGGTAGACCCCGCGACGCCTGAGCAAGCGTGCACGTCCGGGGGCCGGAGCAGGATCTAAGGGTGGCAAGGCGTGTCTCGCAGCTGTCCGAGGTTGTGATGCTATGGTTTCTTGTCTTCTTCTCGCGTGCGTTCAGCACCTTGCTGGAGCGCACTGCCGGCGCCTGAAGCCGCCTTGTCGATCACCTGTCGCGGGACGTTGCCAAGGTCCTTGGCTGCCTTGGACTCAGGGACCTTGTCTCCGCAGCCGGCAATCAGAGGTATCGCCGTCACGAGAATCGCGGCAAGCTTATGCGCATCACCCATCTCAAATACCTCCGGGCGGCTTGAACCACCCCAGAGATCAATTGTAAGCGCGGCGCGTTCCCGCCACCGGCAATTCGCAGGCGGTGCCGCCCGCCCCGTTCAGGAGCGACGAACCGCATCCCGGGCCGACCGGCTCGGCCGGCCCGGGCTTCCACGTCAGTTGCGCGAGCGATCGACCAGCGCCTTCTGCTTGATCCACGGCATCATCGCGCGCAGTTTCTCGCCGACGATCTCGACGGAGTGCTCGGCGCCCAGGCGGCGGCGCGAGAGCAGCGTGGGCGCTCCGGCGCGGTTCTCGTTGATGAAGCTCTTGGCGTATTCGCCAGTCTGGATGTCCTTCAGGATCTGCTTCATGACCCGCTTGGTCTCATCGGTGATGATGCGCGGCCCGCTGACGTACTCGCCATACTCCGCGTTGTTCGAGATCGAGTAGTTCATGTTGGCGATGCCGCCCTCGTAGATCAGGTCGACGATCAGCTTCAACTCGTGCAGGCACTCGAAATAGGCCATCTCGGGTGCGTAGCCGGCCTCAACCAAGGTCTCGTAGCCGGCCTTGATGAGTTCCACGGTCCCGCCGCAAAGGACGACCTGTTCGCCGAACAGGTCGGTCTCGGTCTCTTCGCGGAAGTTGGTCTCGATCACGCCCGCACGCGCCCCGCCGATCGCGGCAGCATAGGACAGCGCCAGATCGCGCGCCTTCTTGCTCGGATTCTGGTGAATCGCGATCAGCATCGGCACGCCACCGCCAGCCGCATAGGTCGAGCGCACGGTGTGGCCGGGCGCCTTGGGCGCGATCATGACCACGTCCAGGTCGGCGCGCGGCGACACCTGTCCATAGTGGATATTGAAGCCGTGCGCAAAAGCCAGCGTCGCGCCCTTGCGCAGGTTGGGCTCGACTTCCGACTTGTAGGTCGCCGCGATGTGCTCGTCGGGCATGAGCATGATGACGAAGTCGGCGCCCTTGACCGCCGTTGCCACGTCGGCCACCTTGAGACCCGCCTTCTTCACCTTGTCCCACGAGGGCCCGCCCTTGCGCACGCCGACGGTCACCTTGACCCCGGAGTCGTTCAGGTTCTGCGCGTGCGCGTGCCCCTGCGAACCGTATCCAACGATGGTGACCTTCTTGCCCTTGATGAGGCTCAGGTCGGCGTCCTTGTCGTAATAAACCTTCATGCTTCTCTCCTTCCCCAGAAAAATGTTTGAAAAATCAGACTTTCAGAACCCGCTCGCCGCGGCCTATCCCCGAAACGCCGGTACGCACCGTCTCCAGGATCATCGATCGATCGATGCCCTCGATGAAGGCGTCCATCTTGGCGACGTCGCCGGTGAGTTCGATGGTATAGGTCTTGTCGGTGACATCGATGATGCGACCGCGGAAGATCTCCGCCATGCGCTTCATCTCTTCACGCTCCTTGCCGGTGGCACGCACCTTGACGAGCATGAGTTCGCGCTCGATGTGCGCACCCTCGGACAGGTCGACCACCTTGACCACCTCGATCAAGCGGTTCAAGTGCTTGGTGATCTGCTCGATGACATCGTCCGAGCCCTTGGTGACGATGGTCATGCGCGACAGCGAGGAATCCTCGGTGGGCGCGACCGTGAGGGTCTCGATGTTGTAGCCGCGCGCCGAGAAAAGACCGGCCACGCGCGACAGCGCGCCCGCCTCGTTCTCAACCAGGATGGAAATGATGTGGCGCATCACAGTTCCTCCGACCCCAGGAGCATGTTGGTCAGCCCCTTGCCGGCCTGCACCATCGGCCAGACGTTCTCCTTGGGATCGGTCAGGAAGTCCATGAACACGCAACGGTCCTTGAGTCGCAGGGCCTCGCGGATCGCGCCCTCGACATCGCCCGGCTTCCTGATCTGCATGCCGACATGGCCGTAGGCCTCGGTCAGCTTGACGAAGTCGGGCAGGGCGTCGACGTAAGACTCGGAGTAGCGCGAGCCATACTCGATCTGCTGCCACTGGCGCACCATGCCCAGATAGCCGTTGTTGAGGTTCAACACCTTGACCGGCAGGCGGTATTGCTTGCAGGTGGACAGTTCCTGGATGCACATCTGGATCGAGGCCTCGCCGGTGATGCAGGCGACCGTGGCATCGGGATGCACCATCTGCACGCCCATCGCGGCCGGCAGTCCGAAGCCCATGGTCCCCAGCCCGCCGGAGTTGATCCAGCGCCGCGGCCGGTCGAACTTGTAGAACTGCGCCGCCCACATCTGGTGCTGGCCCACGTCCGAGGTCACGTAGGCGTCCCCGCCGGTGGCTTCCCAGAGCTTCTCGATGACGAACTGCGGCTTGATCAGTTCGCTCTTGCGGTCGTAGGCCAGGCAATCCTTGGCACGCCAGTCCTCGATCTGCTTCCACCAGTCTGCCAGCGCCGCGCCGTCGGGCTTTTGCCCGGCCGTGTCGATGAGCTTGAGCATCTCCTTGAGCACGTCGCGCACGTCGCCGACGATCGGCACGTCGACCTTGACGCGCTTGGAGATCGACGAGGGGTCCACATCGATATGGATGATCTGGCGTTCGTGCTTGGCAAAATCGGCCGGGTTGCCGATCACACGGTCGTCGAAGCGCGCGCCGATCGCGATCAGCACGTCGCACTTCTGCATCGCCCAGTTGGCCTCGTAGGTGCCGTGCATGCCGGGCATGCCGACAAACTTGCGGTCGGTAGCGCGATACGCGCCCAGGCCCATCAGTGTGTTGGTGCAGGGGTAGCCGAGCTTGTCGACCAGCTCGTTCAACTCGGGGGCCGCGTTGGCCAGGATCACGCCGCCGCCGGTGTAGATCATCGGCCGCTTGGCCGCGAGGATCATCTGCACCGCCTTCTTGATCTGCCCGCTGTGCCCCTTGACGACCGGCCGGTAGGAGCGCATCTCGACCTCCCCGGGATAGGAAAAGCTGGCCTTCTTGGCGGTCACGTCCTTGGGAATGTCGACCAGCACCGGCCCGGGGCGGCCCGACGCCGCGACATAAAACGCCTTCTTGATCGTCGCGGCCAGGTCGCGCACGTCCTTGACAAGGAAATTGTGCTTGACGACCGGGCGGGTGATGCCGACCGTGTCGCACTCCTGGAACGCGTCCAGACCGATCGCATGGGTCGGCACCTGACCGGTCAGGACGACCATCGGGATGGAATCCATGTAGGCAGTCGCAATGCCGGTCACCGCGTTGGTCACGCCCGGCCCGGAGGTGACCAGGCACACGCCGACCTTCTCGGAGGAGCGCGAATAGGCATCGGCCGCGTGCACCGCCGCCTGCTCGTGGCGCACCAGGATGTGCTTGACGCTATCCTGCTTGAACAATTCGTCGTAGATGTACAAGACCGCGCCGCCGGGATAGCCGAACACGTGTTCGACACCCTCGGCCTGCAGGCAGCGCACGACGATCTGCGCGCCGGTCAATTCTTCGTTAGCGGACATGGTTTTCAAGCCTCATGAAAGAGCCAAAGTGAAAAAGCCTTTGCCAGCGCCAAGACAGGCCCGGCAGCCGGAAATTCGGTTCGCTCTGATGAAGCAAATCAAGGCAGGAATCCGGCCGAATCGGCGCGAATACCCGATAACAGGGCCGCAGTGCCACGTTCACGGGTAAGGTGACGCCGCGGGCGTTGTGTCGGCCTTGTGAGCCTCAAACTGTCGACATCATACCGGTTCGGCCGCATTTGGTCAAAGCCAGGCCTAACCGATGGGGAATGACCAAGGGCTCCGCGAACCGAAAACGTGCGCAAGCACATGGAATCCGTACGGCAACGAGTGTAAAAGCCTGTCAAAGTCCGGCCAAAAGCGTGCTTTGGCCGGCCGCAATGGCATAATCGCCCGCGAATTGCCCGTCCCGCGAGCCTACCCTGGCCTCTCCCCAAGAGCTTTCGTCATTTCTCGCAGAAGTAGAGCGTCGCGCCTTCAAGCAGGCTGCGTACGCGGTGCGCGACAGGGACGCTGCGCTGGACATCGTGCAGGACGCCATGATGCGGCTGTCCGAGAAGTATGGCGACCGCCCGGCACAGGAATTGCCTCTGCTGTTCCAGAGGATTCTGCAAAATGCGATTCGTGACTATTTCCGGCGAACCAAGGTTCGCTCTTTCTGGACGACCCTGTTTTCATCCCTCGGGCCGGCCGACGAGTCGGAGGCGCAAGATTTCGACCCGCTGGAAACTTTGGAAAGCGAACCAGGGTCGAAATCCGCAGAAAGTGCCGAAGATCTGGTCCAGCGAGAGCAGGTTATGGCCTTGATCGAGAAGGAAATTGAGCGGCTTCCCGAACGTCAACGGGAAGCCTTCCTTTTGCGTTACTGGGAGGAGTTGGACGTTTCCGAAACCGCCGCAGTCATGGGTTGCTCCGAGGGAAGTGTCAAGACACACTGTTCTCGCGCGACCCACGCCTTGGCCTTGGCCCTAAAATCCAAGGGAGTTTCGTTGTGAGCGCCCACACACATTTGCCATGACCACCACCCCTGAACTCCGCCGCGAACTGCGGACCGCGCTTGCCTTGAAGCGGCATCTGGATGCTTCCACGGCCCGCTTGGGCGATGGCGTGCCCGAGAGGCTGCGCGCCGCGCGCGAGCGCGCGCTGTCGGTGCAAAAGCGTGAAGCAAGCGGGGTCATCGCCTTGGCCGGGGCGCGCGGATCGGTCGGCATCGACTGGTTTTGGCGCGTCGCACCGGTCATCATCCTGGTCGTCGGGTTGTTCGGTATCGGCATGTGGCATGAGGCACGGCAGGCAGAGGAAAACCTGGAGATCGACACGCGCCTGCTGCTCGATGAAGTCCCCCCCAACGCATATTTGGACAAAGGCTTCGGCGCCTGGCTCTCTCGTCAGGGGCAGTGATGGCAACTGCGGTTCCGCACCCCGGCGCGCCAGCCCTCTTGCGCGCCCTTCTTGCTCTTGTCGCCGGCCTCCTGGTGTTCATCGCCCCGGTGTCGGGTACGGCCCAGGTTCTCGGCCAGCCGAATTGGGCCCAGCTGTCCCCGGAGCGCCAAGCCGTGCTCAAGCCCTTGGCCGGCGAGTGGGACAAGCTTGACAATACCCGCCGCAGGCATTGGATCGCACTGGCCGACCGCTACCGAGAGATGGCGCCGGAAGAACAGAAGCGGGCACAGTCGCGCATGGTGGAATGGGCTCGCCTGACACCCGAGCAGCGGCGCATCGCACGCGACAATTTCCGCAAGGCCCAGGAACTGCCCCCCGAGCGCAAGGTGACCGAGTGGCAGGATTACCAGGCCTTGGCGCCGATCCAGAAGAAAAAGCTGACCGCGGCCGCCGAAGCGCAAAAGCCGGCTGTTCAGAAGGCACAGAAGCGGGAAGCGGAGCGCAAGAGTGCCGCCGTCACGCAACGGCCTTCAGGTAAACGCAGCGAGCGGGTACGCGAGGCGAATCCCCTCGCCGGTCCGGCACAGGTTCCGGCTGCGACCAGTGCCGCCCCCGTGGCGATCACCCCGCCGGCCGAGGAGCCAGTGCCCCTGGCTTCTCCTGCGACGACGCAGTCAAGCCCGGCCGAAAAAGCCAATTAGGCCTTGCCGACCAAGGACCTCCGCCCCGCTGCGGGTCAGGGACAGGCCTCGAGTACCACGCCGGCGCCGCTCTCTGCGACGCCGCGCCTGCGCCGCCGGCTGGCGAGCATGGTCTACGAATCCGTGCTGCTTTTCGGGGTGATTTTCATCCCTGCCTACCTGTTCTCCGCACTGGCCCAGTTTCGAGGCGACCCTGCCTCGCCGTTGCGGTACGGATTCCAGTTGACGATTCTCGTCGCCCTGGGGACTTATTTCATCTGGTGCTGGCGACGCGGCGGCCAGACCCTGCCCATGAAGACCTGGAAGTTCCGCCTCGAAGCCAGCGGCGGAGGAAGCCCATCGCTGGCGCGCTGCATCAGCCGCTACGCCCTGACCTGGGCCGGTCCGCTGTTGGGCCTCGTGGTCTACAAGCTGGTGGTGGTCGCAACCGGATTCGGCACTGCCCGGTTCTCCTACGCGGCCTTCCTCTTCGCCCTGCCCTTCTTTTTCACCAACTTCCTGTGGGCGCTCATCGATCGCGACCGGCAGTTCCTGCACGACAGACTGGCACGCACGCGGCTGGCCTTGCTCGGCTAGATTGCCGATGACCTGACCATGCGTGGGCGCGGCGACAAGGTGCTGCGCGCGAATGCGGTAAGCTTTTCCGGTATCCACTCCCAGGCCGCTTTCATGAACTTCGCCCGCTTGCGCCGATTCATCCAGGCAATGACCCGTGCCGTGGAAAGCCAGGCCGACGAACCGGCGCTCCTCGCTGCCGGCCAGCCGTTGCTTGCCGACCTGATCACCCATGACGACTGGCTGCCCGAGGAATTTGCCCGCGCGCACCCGGACAAGTACCAGCAGTACCTGTTGTACTGCGACCCTTTCGAGCGCTTTTCGCTGGTGAGCTTCGTCTGGGGGCCCGGGCAGAAGACACCGGTGCACGACCACACGGTCTGGGGCATGGTCGGCGTCATGCGCGGCACCGAGCGTTGCGAAGAGTACACGCAGAGCGGCGCCCGACTTGCCAAGGCGGGGGAACATGTCGTGACTCCCGGCAGCATCGACTTGGTCAGCCCGACCTTGGGCGACATCCATGTGGTCAGCAACGCCGAGCCTGCCCGGGTCTCGGTCAGCATTCATTGCTACGGCGCCAATATCGGCGCCGTGCGCCGCCACGTCTTCGCGGCTGAAACCGGCGCGGCGAGCGAATTCGTCTCCGGTTATTCGAGCCGGGCGATGCCCAATCCGTGGGATCGTTCGCTCGAGACTGCCTGACCCGGTTTCTCTGCCTGGACTTGACGACGGACCCGCGCGGTCCGGCGCCGCGCCGCGGCTACGCCGCGATGTGCGCGTAGAGTTCGCGCGCGGAACCAAACCGATCCTCGCGGTTCTTCGCCACCAGTCTTTCGAACAGGTTCTGCAGGGCGGAGAACTCGGCCGGCAGTCGCGGGATGGGACCGGCGATGTGCAATTCCATCAGTTCCGGCGTGCTGCCGGCCTGGTAGAGCGTGCGCCCTGTCAAGAGCTGGTGCAGGATGACGCCCAGGCTGTAGAGGTCGCTGCGCGCATCGAGCGCCTGGCCCCGGATCTGCTCCGGACTCATGTAGTTGGGCGTGCCAACGATCTGCCCGACCTTGGTGATGCCGCCAGTCTCGCCGATCGCCTTGGCACCACCGAAGTCGACGATCGCCAGGTGGTGCTGGTCGCGAAACATGATGTTGTGCGGCTTCAAATCGCGGTGCACGATGCCCGCACTGTGAATCGCATCGAGCGCGCGCGCGAGCTGCGTGAATAGCTTGATCGCCTGCAGCGCCGTGAAACCCTTCTTCAGGCGTTCGCGCAGGTCGCCGGCGCCGAAGTACTCCATCGCCAGGTACGCGACACCGGCGTCATAGCCCAGGTCGAAGATGCGCGTCACATAGGGGCTCTGGATCTTCTGCACCAACGAGAATTCCTGCATGAAGCGCTCGACGACGTTGGTCTCCTTGAGAAACTCCGGCAACAGGACCTTGAGCACCACCTCGAGTCCGTCGGCCTCGCGGCGCGCCAGGTACACGCTGGCCGTTCCGCCTTCGCCGATGCGGCGCTCGATCACGTAACCGGCGATGGAGGGCGCGCCCGAGGGCTGGGCTGCCTGAATGCGGGTCGGCTGCGGCGTTCCGTACATGCCGGTGACGAGGCTTTTCTCGATGGTGGTTTCCTCTCGCCTCTCCTCGATGGCCTCGGCGATTTCGCGATACAGGCGCGCAGCCGTGAGTTCCATGCGCGACAGGCAGCCGGTCACGCCGATGCGCATGGCCGAGGCGATCAGCTCCTCCGCATCGCGGCCGCCGACCAGCATCACCACCGGCGGCAGCCGCGACAGCGCGGCACGCAACTGTCCCAGCCACACCACAGGATCGGCAGGTTCGATGTGCGAATCGATGAGGATTGCATCGCATTGCGCCTCGACCTCGTTGGCATGCGGGACGCCATCGACGGCCGGATTCCACTCGCGGATGGCCAGCAGCGACGGCTCCGCCAGGCCACGCCCGCGCGCCTCCTCGCCCGCGATTGCGTGCCCTTCGCGCAGATACTCCGCCAGCACCATGCGGAAGTCTGCGTTCTCGTCGACGATCAGGACACGCATGAGACAATCCTTGCGCCCGGTCCGCGCCGCTTTCTTGATGTGCGGACGATTATAGGCGTGCGAAATTCGCCGCGACCGCGACCCGCAAGCCGCCACCCATCCACATGCTCTGGCTCAAGGCCCTGCACATCATCTTCGTCGTGACCTGGTTCGCGGGCCTCTTCTACCTGCCACGCCTGTACGTCTATCACGTGCTGGCCGAGGATCGCACCAGCATAGAGCGCTTCAAGGTCATGGAGCGCAAGCTCTTCTGGGGCATCATGACCCCATCCGCGGTCCTCGCGCTGGGCCTCGGGCTCGCCCTGTTCCTGGGCTACGGACTCGGCCGTGGCGCAGGCTGGATGCACGCCAAACTGGCGCTGGTCGCGGTCCTCGTCGTGCACCACGTCTACCTGGGCGTGCTGCTGCGTCGTTTTGCGCAAGACCGCAATCGCCACGGCCACGTGTTCTACCGCTGGCTGAATGAGATTCCCGCCGCCCCGGTCCTCTTCGGCGCGGTCATCCTGGTCGTCGTCAAGCCCTTCTGAAGGCCCGCCATGCCGCTCACGGTCTCCTACTACTTCACGCCTTCCTCGCCCTGGACCTACCTGGGCCACGAGCGCTTCCTGCGCATCGCCGCAGCTGCGGGGGCGACCATCATCCCCAAGCCGGTCGACTATGGCCGCATCTTTCCCGCCTCCGGCGGGTTGCCGCTCAAACAAAGGCCGCAACAGCGCCAAGCCTACCGCATGAGCGAACTCAAGCGCTGGCGCGAACACCTGAAACTGCCCCTCAACCTGGAGCCGCGCCATTTTCCGGTCGACGCCAACCCCGGCGCCCTGCTGCTCGTCGCCGCGCAGGCCCACGGCACGGCCGCGGTCATGCGCCTCGCCGGTGAATTGCTGCGCGCCTGCTGGGTGGACGAGCGCAACATCGCCGACCCTTCGGAACTGGCAGCGGCAGCCCTCGCTGCGGGGCTGGACGGCAAGGTGCTCCTTGCCGCCTCGACCTCGGCGCAAACGCAGGCCACCTATGCCGCGCTCACCGAAGAGGCGATCCAGAACCAGGTGTTCGGCGCGCCAACTTGGGAAGTCGCGGGCGAACTCTTCTGGGGCCAGGATCGGCTCGAGTTTCTCGAGCGCGCGCTCGCCAGGGCCGCCGGCGCGTGACCCAGCACTTTTTCGCACCCTGTCCGCGCGGCCTGGAGGAATGCCTGGCCGAGGAGTTGCGCGTTCTCGGCGCAGGCGACCTGAAGGTCACTCCCGGCGGCGCCGGCTTTTCGGGTGCCTTGGACCTTGCCTGGCGCGTCAACCTGGCGTCGCGCATCGCCAGTCGCGTCCTGTGGCGGGTCGCCCAGTCGCCTTACCGCACCGAGGAGGACCTCTACGCGCTGGCGCGCGACACCACTTGGGAAAAGCACTTCGAGGCGACGCAGACACTGCGCGTGGACCTGGTCGCGACCAGAAGCCCGTTGAAAAGCCTCAAGTTCGCCACGCTCAAGGTCAAGGATGGCGTGTGCGACCGCTTTCGCGACCGCACCGGCACGCGCCCCGACATCGCCAAGCTCGGTCCCGACGTGCGGGTACATGCCCACCTCGATGAGCGCAACGCGGTGCTGTACCTCGACACCTCAGGCGAGGCGCTCTTCAAGCGCGGCTACCGGGTGGCCGACGTCGAGGCGCCGATTCGCGAGAATCTCGCCGCGGGCATCCTGAAGCTCATCGGCTGGACGCCCGACATCGCGCTCTACGACCCCATGTGCGGCAGCGGCACCTTCCTGATCGAGGCGGCGCAGATCGCCCTGGGCATCCCGCCCGGCGCGAAACGCCGCTTCGGCTTCTACAACCTGAAGTCCTTCGACGCGCCGGCCTGGCAACGACTGCGCGATACCTGGCCGCGCGTGGCCCACCCGGCGCCGCGCATTTTCGGCAGCGATTCGTCGCGCGACGCGTTGCGCGCGGCCCTCGCCAACTTCACCGCCGCCGGGGTCGATGAGGTGATTCGCGTGCAAAGCGGCGACATCCTGGACCTTGACGCGCCGGCGCCTGAGGGCATCCTGATCACCAACCCGCCCTACGGCGACCGGCTGGGCGACGACGCCGAACTGGCGGCCTTCTACCCGCGCCTGGGCGACGCGCTCAAGCGTCGCTACGCCGGCTGGTCGGCCAATTTCATCACCGGCGACCGGCGCATGGAAAAGCTGATTCGATTAAAGGCTTCGCGTCGCACGCCGCTCATGAACGGCGACATCGACTGCCGGCTGTTCGAGTTTCGCGTGGTGGCCGGGTCGCACCGCGCCTGAGGCCGGAGCCCGGCGACAAGACCTAGGCGCTGGCGACTACGCCAGCGCGCCTTCGATGTCCCGCGCCAGGTCAGCCGGGTCGGTCTGCGGCGCGTAACGCTTGATGACCGCGCCGTCGGGGCCCACCAGGAACTTGGTGAAGTTCCACTTGATCGCCTCGCTGCCCAGGAAGCCCGGCGCAGCGCTGGTCAGCCATTTGTAGAGCGGGTGTGCGCCCTCGCCGTTGACCTCGACCTTGGCCATCATGGGAAAGGACACGCCGTAGTTGCGCTCGCAAAAGGCGCCGATCTCCTCCGCCGTGCCCGGCTCCTGCCCGCCGAACTGGTTGCATGGGAATCCGACGATCTCCAGGCCGCGCTCGCGATACTTGCCGTACAAGGCCTCCAGGCCCTTGTACTGCGGCGTCAGGCCGCACTGGCTGGCCGTATTGACCACCAGCACCAGCTTGCCCTTGTAGCGTGACAGCTTGACCGGCTTGCCGGCTAAGGACTCCGCGCTGAAATCGTGCAGGCTGGGCATTTCCCGCTCAAACGATGTTGAGGTGCTCGATGCCGGTGGAGAGGTCCTTGGACTTGGACTCCTTGCTGTGCAGCTTGATCATCAGGCGCAGGTCGTTGACCGAGTCGGCGTTGCGCAGTGAATCCTCGTAGCTGATGCGGCCTTCCTCGTAGAGGTCGAAGAGCGCCTGGTCGAAGGTCTGCATGCCCAGTTCGCGCGACTTCTTCATGATCTCCTTGATCTCGTGCACCTCGCCCTTGAAGATCAGGTCGGAGATGAGGGGCGAATTGAGCATGACCTCGACCGCCGCGGCGCGGCCCTTGCTGTCCTTCAAGGGAATCAGGCGCTGCGAGATCAGGGCGCGCATGTTGAGCGAGAGGTCCATGAGGAGCTGCGGGCGCCGGTCCTCGGGGAAGAAGTTGATGATCCGGTCCAGCGCCTGGTTGGCGCTGTTGGCATGCAGGGTTGCCATGCACAGGTGGCCGGTCTCGGCAAACGCGATCGCGTGCTCCATGGTCTCGCGCTCGCGGATCTCGCCGATCAGGATTACGTCCGGCGCTTGCCGCAAGGTGTTCTTGAGCGCGTTCTCCCAGGAATCGGTATCGACGCCGACCTCGCGCTGGGTCACCACGCAGTTCTTGTGCGGGTGCACGTACTCGATCGGGTCCTCGATGGTGATGATGTGACCGTAGGAATTCTCGTTGCGATAGCCGATCATCGCCGCCAGCGTGGTCGACTTACCCGAGCCGGTGCCGCCGACCATGATGACCAGCCCGCGCTTGGTCATCGACACGTCCTTCAAGACCGGCGGAACCTTGAGATCCTCGAACTTGGGGATGGCGGAAGTGATCACGCGCAGCACCATGCCCATGCTGCCCTGCTGGACGAAGGCATTGACGCGAAAGCGGCCGATGCCGGCCGGCGAGATCGCGAAGTTGCACTCCTTCTTGGCCTCGAACTCGGCGGCCTGCTTGTCGTTCATGATCGCGCGGCACAGGTCGGAGGTGTGCTGCGGCGTGAGCGCCTGGTTGGACACCGGCGTCATCTTGCTGTCGATCTTGAACGCCGGCGGGAAACCGGAGGTGATGAAGAGGTCGGAACCCTTCTTGCTGAGCATGAGCTTCAGCAGGTCGTACATGAACTTGGTGGCCTGATCGCGTTCCATGGCGGCGCTCTCTTGGGAGTGATGGGGGCTCGGGTCCAGCGGTGGCCGAAAGGGCCTAGCCTGCGAAATTGTCCTTGTTGGCAGCCTTGTTGCGCGCCTCGGCTGACGAGACGATGTTGCGCCGGACCAGGTCCTGCAGGTTCTGGTCCAGGGTCTGCATGCCGAACTGCTGGCCGGTCTGGATGGCCGAGTACATCTGCGCGATCTTGTTCTCGCGGATCAGGTTGCGGATGGCCGGGGTGCCAATCATGATCTCGTGCGCGGCAACGCGGCCCGAGCCGTCCTTGGTCTTGAGGAGCGTCTGCGAGATGACCGCGCGGATGGACTCCGACAGCATCGAGCGCACCATCTCCTTTTCGGCTGCGGGAAACACGTCGACGATACGGTCGATGGTCTTGGCCGCCGAACTCGTGTGCAGGGTGCCGAAGACCAGGTGGCCCGTCTCGGCCGCCGAGAGCGCGAGGCGGATGGTCTCCAGGTCGCGCATCTCGCCCACCAGGATCACGTCCGGGTCTTCGCGCAGCGCCGAGCGCAGCGCGTTGTTGAACGAGAGGGTGTGCGGACCGACCTCGCGCTGGTTGATGAGGCACTTTTTCGACTCGTGCACGAACTCGATCGGGTCCTCCACCGTGAGGATGTGGCCGTATTCGTTCTCGTTGATGTGATTGACCATGCCCGCCAGCGTGGTCGACTTGCCCGACCCTGTGGGCCCGGTGACCAGCACGATGCCGCGCGGCTGGTTGGCGATGTCGCCGAAGCTCTTGGGCGCGTTCAACTCCTCCAGCGAGAGGATCTTGGAGGGAATGGTCCGCATGACCGCGCCCGCGCCGCGGTTCTGCACGAAGGCGTTGACGCGAAAGCGCGCCAGGTTGGGAATGGCGAAGGAGAAGTCGCACTCGAGGTTTTCCTCGTAGGCCTTCCTCTGCCCGTCGTTCATGATGTCGTAGATCATGCCGTGCACTTCGGAATGATCCATGGCCGGAAGGTTGATGCGGCGCACGTCGCCGTGCACACGGATCATCGGCGGCAGGCCCGCGGAAAGATGCAGGTCGGAAGCCTTGTTCTTGACGACGAAGGCTAGGAGTTCGGATATGTCCATCTATAATTCTCCGGCTGGAAATCGCGCCGCGCCGCGCGGACCCTCTCCGCGTCGCTTGCAGGCACCGAAAAGCTTAACATGCCTTCGCCTGCCGTCATAGGAGACAACCTCGCCCACGTACGAGAGCGCATGCGCGCGGCATGCACCAGCGCGGGGCGCGCACCCGATTCGGTGCGCCTTCTGGCAGTATCCAAGACCTTCCCTGCCGAAGCCGTGGCTGCGGCGCACGCCGCCGGACAGAGCGCCTTTGGCGAAAACTACGTGCAGGAAGGCGTCGCCAAGGCCCAGGCGCTGGCCCACCTGCCGCTGGAATGGCACTACATCGGCCCGATCCAGAGCAACAAGACCCGCCCCATTGCCGAGCACTTCGCCTGGGTGCACGGCATCGAGCGCCTCAAGATCGCCGAACGCCTGTCTGACCAGCGCCCCGCCCACCTGCCCGACCTGCAGGTGTGCATCCAGGTCAACATCAGCGGCGAATCGAGCAAGAGCGGCCTCGAATCCGCCGCTCTACTCACGCTGGCGCGCGCCGTCGCGGCGCTGCCGCGTCTCAAACTGCGCGGCCTCATGACCATCCCGCAACCGGCCCAGGGACTGGACGCCCAGCGCGCCCCCTTCCGCGAACTGCGCCTGCTGCTGGAGCAACTGAACGCCCAAGGCCTTGACTGCGACACCCTCTCCATGGGCATGTCGGCGGACATGGAAGCCGCCATCCTGGAGGGCTCCACCCTGGTGCGCATCGGCACCGCCATCTTCGGACAACGGGACAAGCACCAATGAACATCGCATTCATCGGCGGCGGCAACATGGCCGCAGCCCTGATCGGCGGCATGAAAGCCAAGGGTTTCGACACCGGCGCCATCACCGTCGTCGAACCCTTGGCCGATGGCCGCACCCGCCTGCAAACCGAGTTCGGCGTACGCACCCTGCCCGCCCCCGACGCAAGCCTGAGTACGGCCAGCCTGATCGTCATGGCCGTCAAACCTCAGAACATGCGCGAAGCCGCCACGGCGGTCGCGCCGTACCTGAAAGACCAGACCGTCCTCTCGATCGCCGCCGGCACACGCCTCATCGACCTGAAACGCTGGCTGGGCGGCCACGGCAAGCTGGTACGCACCATGCCCAACACCCCGGCCCTGATCGGCCAGGGCATCACGGCCCTCTTCGCGCCCGCAGAAGTCGAAGTCTCCCGCCGCGCAGACGCCGAACGCGTGCTGGCCGCCGTAGGCCAGACCGTGTGGGTGGAGCGCGAAGACCTGCT
>JAEUOR010000078.1 GCA_016790635.1 Burkholderiales bacterium | reverse complement strand
TGCGCCAGCGCATCGTTGGGCGCGGCGCGCAGCGTGCGCGCAAAAGCGTTGGCGGCGCCGGCCGCATCACCCTGTGCCAGCAGCACGCGCCCCAATCCTGTCGAGGCGAAGGGATTGCCGGGCTCGCGCGCCAGCGCGCGCTCGAAGTGCGGTCGCGCCGCGTCCGCCCGCCCCAGGTCAAGCAAGGCATAGCCCAGGTTCAGGTTCGCCGCGACGTGGTCCGGCGCGAGTTCGACCGCGCGCGTGCAGTGGACATGCGCGTCTTCCGGCAACCCGGCGCGGCGCTTGATCTCTCCCAGGTTGGCGTGCAGCGAAGGCTCGTGCGGCGCGACGGAAAGAGCGCGCTCCAGGCAGGCGACCGCCTTCAATCCGTCGCCACGCCCGGCCAGGAGCACCGCCAGGCGATTCCACGCCTCCACGCAGTGCGGCGCCTCGCCGATCAGGCGTGACAGGGCGCGCTCGGCTTCAGCGCTGCGACCGGCGGCGCCGAGGGCATCGGCCTGGGCCAACGCCCCGGCGATGACCGCAACCGCGTCCACGTTCTAGAACTTCGGCTTGGTCTTGGCGCTGGCGTAACGCGCCACCCCGGCCTTGATGGCGCGTGCCGCCTCGGCCGGCCCGCCCCACCCGTCCACCTTGACCCACTTGCCCTTTTCCAGGTCCTTGTAGTGCTCGAAAAAATGCTGGATCTGCGCCAGGCGCTCGGGGTTGATGTCGGACGGCTTCTTCCAGTGCCGGTACCACGGCAGGATCTTGTCGATCGGCACCGCAAGCAGCTTTTCGTCGCCGCCGGCCTCATCGGTCATGCGCAGCATGCCCAGCGGCCGGCAGCGCACCACCACGCCCACCACCAGGGGAAAGGGCGTGATCACCAGCACGTCGACCGGGTCGCCGTCCGAGGACAGGGTGTGGGGGATGTAGCCGTAGTTGCACGGATAGTGCATGGCCGTGCCCATGAAACGATCGACGAACAGAGCGCCCGTCTCCTTGTCGACCTCGTACTTGACCGGGTCGGCCGCCATCGGAATCTCGATGATGACGTTGAAATCGTTCGGCAGGTCGCGGCCGGAGCCGACACGGTCGAGGTTCAAGGGGGACTCCGCTGGCGCAGGGGGATTGAAGCCACGGATTATAGGGAGCGCCCGCAGCGCAGGGCCGGGCGGCGCAGGCGTTGGCGGACGGCGCGCAACGAGCGCAAGCAGGAGGCTCTGCTAGGATGCGCGTGCCGGATGGTCACTGCGATCCTACGGGGAGATTGAACCCGCCTCGCCACCCCGCTCCCGGCGCTTCCTGACCTCATCCTTGCCCGCCCGTGCTCGTATTCATCATCCGTCGCCTGCTGCAAAGCGTGCTGGTGCTGTTCGTGATGTCGCTCCTGGTCTTCGCCGGCGTATATGCGATCGGCAACCCGATCGACATCCTCATCAGCCCGGATGCGACCCAGGCCGACCGTGCCGCCGCGATCGCACGCCTGGGGCTCGACAAGCCGATGTGGATGCAGTACCTGATCTTCGTCAAGCAGGCGCTCGCCGCCGACCTGGGGCGCTCGTTCGCCTTCAACGTGCCGGCCATCGAGCTGATCTTCGAGCGCATGCCGGCCACCCTGGAACTTGCCATCCTGTCGATGCTGATGGCGGTCGGCCTGGGCCTGCCGCTGGGCCTGTACGCGGGTCTCAAACCCAAGGCATGGCCGTCGCGGGCGATCATGGCCACCTCCATCCTCGGTTTCTCGCTGCCGACCTTCTGGGTCGGTCTGATGCTGATCATGGTCTTCGCGGTCTTCCTGGGCTGGCTGCCATCCAACGGGCGCGGGCCGACCACCCTCTTCCTGGGCATCCCGGTCAGTTTTCTGTCGGTGGCGGGACTCAAGCACCTGCTCCTGCCGGCCTTTACCCTGTCGCTCCTCAACATCGCCCTCATCATCCGCCTGGCGCGCGCGGGGACGCAGGAGGCGCTCCTGATGGACTATGTCAAGTTCGCCCGCGCCAAGGGCCTCTCCAATGCGCGCATCGTGCTGGTGCACGTGCTCAAGAACATCATGATCCCGATCGTCACGGTGATCGCGTTGCAGTTCGGCGCCGTGATCGCGTTCTCGGTCGTCACCGAGACCATCTTCGCCTGGCCGGGGATGGGCAAGCTCCTGATCGACTCCATCAACGTGCTGGACCGTCCGGTGATCGTGGCCTACCTTCTGATCATCGTCACGCTCTTCATCGTCGTCAACCTCCTGGTCGACCTGGCCTACTCGCTGCTCGATCCGCGCGTACGCCTGTCCGACAGTTCCGGTTGAGACCAGCGCCATGAACGTTCGCGAACAAACTCCCCTGGCGCGCTTTGTCGAGGAATTCGCCGAGTCGAAGCTGGCCGTGGCCGGCTCGGTCGTGCTGCTGCTCCTCGTGGTCATCGCGCTGACCGCTCCCTGGATCGCGCCGCAGAACCCGTACGACCTGGCCCAACTCGACATCCTCGACGCCAAGCTCGAGCCGGGCGCCAAGCTGGGCAACGGCAAGACTGCGCTCCTGGGCACCGACGACCAGGGCCGCGACATGGTGGCGGGCATCTACTATGGGCTGCGCATCTCGATCTTCGTGGGCGTCTCGGCCACCGTGCTGGCGCTCTTGATCGGCGCGATCGTCGGCATGCTGGCCGCCTACGTCGGCGGCCGGACTGACTCCGTTCTCATGCGCATCGCCGACATCCAGCTCTCGTTCCCGCCCATTCTCATCGCGCTGGTGCTGTTGGCCCTCTTGGGACAGGGACTGGGCAAGATCATCACCGCGCTGGTGACCGTGCAGTGGGCCTACTACGCGCGCACCGTGCGCGGCGCCGCACTGGTCGAACGCCGCCGCGAATACATCGAGGCAGCGCAGGTGCTGGGCCTGCCGCCGGCACGCATCGTCTTCGGCCACCTGCTGCCCAACTGCATGCCGCCCCTGATCGTGATCGCCACCGTGCAGGTGGCAGCCGCGATCACGCTGGAAGCGACCCTGTCGTTCCTGGGACTGGGCCTGCCGATTACCGAGCCATCGCTGGGCCTCCTGATCGCCAACGGCTTCAACTACATGCTCTCGGGCAAATACTGGATCAGCTTTTTTCCCGGCATTGCGCTGGTGCTCCTGATTGTCAGCATCAACCTGGTCGGCGATCACCTGCGCGACGTGCTCAACCCGAGGCTCAAGCGATGAGCGCGGCACTGGTGGTGGAAAACCTCTCGACCCATTTTTTCACCAAGGCGGGGGTAGTCAAGGCGGTCAACGAGGTCTCCTTCACGGTACCCAAGGGCGGCATCGTCGGTCTGGTCGGCGAGTCCGGCTCGGGCAAGTCCATGACCGGCTATTCGATCATGGGCTTGATCGACCCGCCCGGCCGGGTGGTTGGCGGGCGCATCGTCCTGGGCGATACTGACCTCTCGACCCTCGATGCCGAAGGCATGCGCCGCCTGCGCGGCCGGCGCGTGGCGATGATCTTCCAGGACCCGATGATGACCTTGAACCCGGTCCTGCGCATCGACACGCAGATGATCGAGGCGATCCTCGCCCACGAGGATGTCTCGCGCGCGGCGGCATTCGAGCGCGCGCGCGAGGCACTGGCCAAGGTCGGCATCGCCTCCCCCGACGAGCGCCTGCTCTCCTACCCGCACCAGTTCTCCGGCGGCATGCGCCAGCGCGTCGCCATCGCCACGGCGCTCTTGAATCGTCCCGAACTGATCATCGCGGACGAGCCGACCACGGCGCTGGACGTGACCATCCAGGGGCAGATCCTCTACGAGATGCAGAAGCTGGCGCGCGACTCGGGCACCGCGCTGATCTGGATCACCCACGACCTGTCGGTCATCGCCGGACTGGCCGACCGCGTGTGCGTCATGTACGCCGGGCGCGTGGTCGAGGACGGCACGGTCGACGAGGTCATGGACCGGCCGCGCCACCCGTACACGCGCGGCCTGATCGGCTCGGTGCCGGCGGTCAACCCGCGCGGGCGGCCGCTGACGCAGATTCCCGGCATGACGCCGTCCTTGCTCGCGATCCCGCCGGGCTGCGCGTTTCGCGAACGCTGCGCGCGCGCCGACCTCGCCTGCGCCGGCGAACCGGCAATGCTGCCGGCGGCCGGGACATCCGGCCACGCGGCGCGCTGCCACCACCCGCATGAAGAGCCGATGGTGTTTGCCCAATGACCCCGCTCATCGAATTGAAGGGGGTCTCCAAGCGCTTCGTCAAGCCGCTCGACATGGCGGCGCGCATCGGCAACCTGTTCGGCGCGGGCATGCAGGAGGAAGTGGTGCACGCAGTCGACCGCGTCGACCTGGCGATCGCCCCCGGCGAGGTTGTGGGTCTGGTCGGCGAGTCGGGCTGCGGCAAGTCGACCCTGGGGCGCATCGCGGTCGGCCTGCACGCCCCCACCGAAGGGACGCGCCTGTGGCGCGGCGCCCCACTGACCGATCGTGACAGCGCCGCCGGGCGCGCCACGCAGATCAAGATCCAGATGATCTTCCAGGATCCATACGCCTCGCTCAATCCGCGCATGCGGGTCGAGCAGATCGTCGGCGAAGCCCCTGTGGTGCACGGCCTGGTGGCTGCCGCACAGCGCGAAGCCTACGTGGCCGAGCTCCTGGCCAAGGTCGGACTCGACGGCGCGATGGCGCGGCGCTTCCCGCACCAGTTCTCCGGCGGTCAGCGTGCCCGCATCGGCATCGCGCGTGCGCTGGCGGTCAAGCCCGAATTCATCGTCTGCGACGAGGCGGTCGCGGCGCTGGACGTATCGATCCAGGCGCAGGTGCTCAACCTCTTCATGGCATTGCGCAGCGAATTCAACCTGACCTACCTCTTCATCAGCCACGACCTGGGCGTGGTGCGCCACCTGTCGGACCGCGTGGTCATCATGTACCTAGGCCGCGTGGTCGAGTCCGCGCCGACCACGGCGGTATACGAGGAGCCCAACCATCCGTACACGCGCGCGCTGCTCTCGGAGGTGCCATCGCTCAAGCGGCGCAAGCGCGAGTACGCGCCGGTCGTGGGGGAAATTCCTTCTCCGTTGGCGCCCCCGCCGGGCTGCCATTTCCATCCCCGCTGCCCGCACGCCGGGCCGCGCTGCCGGAGGGAGGCGCCGCAGCTGCGCGAGATTGCGCCGGCACGCCTGTCCGCCTGTCACCTGAACGACGGAGGCACCGCATGAAACACGAGGCGATTCCCGCCGTCCGTCCCGAGTCCCTGGCCCTGATCGAGCGCCTGATCGGCTTCGACACCACCAGCCGCGAGTCCAACCTGGGTCTCATCGAATGGGTGCGTGATCACCTGCGCTCGCTGGGCGTGGACTCGACCCTGGTCTACGATGCAACGGCCCGCAAGGCCAATCTCTTCGCCACCATCCGCGGGGCACGCGATCCTGGCGACGTGCCGGGACTGGTCCTTTCGGGTCACACCGACGTGGTGCCGGTCGACGGCCAGGCCTGGAGCACCGACCCCTTCAAGGCCACCGTGGCCGGCGGCCGCCTGTTCGGTCGCGGTGCCTGCGACATGAAGGGATTCATCGGCGTGGCGCTGGCGCTGGCGCCGCGCCTTGTGGCGGCCGACCTGCGCATGCCGATTTCCTACGCGCTGTCCTACGACGAGGAGATCGGCTGCATCGGGGTGCGTGGCCTGATCGAACAATTGCAGCGCGAACGATTCCGCACTGCAGGGGTAATCGTCGGCGAGCCGACTTCGATGCAGGTCATCGTGGCGCACAAGGGCAAGCGATCGTACCGCTGTCGCGTGCATGGTCGCGAGGCGCACTCGGCGCTGACGCCTTTGGGCGTAAACGCGATCGAATACGCGGCGCGCCTCATCACCCAGATCCGCCACCTGGCCGACCGCATGAGCCAGACCGAGGCGCGCGACCACGGCTTCGACGTGCCCTTCACGACGCTTTCGACCGGCACCATCCGCGGCGGCACGGCCGGCAACATCGTGCCGCGCGAGTGCGTCTTCGAGTGGGAGTTCCGCTATCTGCCGGGCGCCGACCCGGAAGCCATCGAACGCGAGGTCAAGGGCTACGCCGAGGCCCTGGAGCCGGAAATGAAGCAGGTCGCGCCGGAAGCCGGCATCGAGATGACGACCACCTCCGAGGCCCCCGGATCATATCTGGGCGACACCCACGCGGTGACGCAACTGGCGATCGCGCTTGCGCGCAACCCGCAGACGGCCAAGGTGGCCTACGCGACCGAGGCCGGCCTGTTCGAGAAGGCCGGCTTTCCGGCCATCATCTGCGGTCCGGGTTCGATCAACCAGGCGCACCGGCCCGATGAATACTGCGACCTCGAACAGCTCGCGCAGTGCGAACTCTTCATGGACCGGCTGATCGAGCGCGCCTGCGCGAGCGCCTGACCGATGCCTGGGCGAACTTCAGCGAGGCTCGCTCCAGCGGTTCGATGACGCGCGCCGGATGCGCTAGATCAGACGCGCGTTGGCTGCCCAACGATCGCTGCCGGCACCGGCTTCGAGCACCGAAGAGAGCATCAGGAGCTCGCTCATGACTTCCATCGGGAAGCCGGCGCGACCACCGCGTTCGTCGACGATGAGTTTCTTCAGGTAGTCAACGGCCTCGGGCGTGCGCCACGTCATCGCAATGCGGGCGAGGATCTTGGGGTAGAGCTCCTCCATCCCCGAGAGCACTTCAAGTTTCTCGGCTGGCGGGCGCGCCGTCGAGGTTTCGATCAGGCTCTCGTCGATGTGGATGACCGGCGCGTCGCTGCCGCGTCCGCGCACAAACGCGGACTCTTGGGCGGCAGCCTCGGCCAGGCGCACGTCGAGCTGCTCGAACGCGGCGGTGATTCCCAGCCGGTCAAGGGTCACGCGTGTCTCGGCGCGATCGATCGGTGCCTGCAGCGGCGCGGCCGTCACCGGTCGAACTTGCGCAGGCGCCGAGGCCGGCGCACGAACCGGCGCGGCCTGGACCACCGGTGGCGCGGGCGGGCGCGCTACCGGAGCGCGCGACGGCGCCTGGGCGGGTGCGGGAACAGCGCCGACACGAGTCGCCAGGTTGGCCAATGCGCGTTCCAGTTGCACCACGCGCGCTTCCAGGCTGGCGATGCGCTCACGCGCTTCACGGTCTTGTCCGAAGTCCAGTTCCATCATCATGTCTCTTTCGTCGCATGCGCCCGCCCGTGCGGGCTCTTCTTGACCAGAAGACTAACGCCCCGGCCGGCGATCGGCCACAGCGCAATCGTCAACGATGCTGTTGCAACCGTTAAGGCTGGTTAAGCGGACGCGATTCGCGTGCGATTGATCACACTTGCGGGACGCTGCCCGGTGCGCAGGCTGCGCGCGACCAGGACCACCGGACCCAGGCTGGCCAAAACGATCGCCAGGCACGGCCACGCCGCCTCGCCCAGGCGCTCGTCCTTGGCCAGGGTGTAGGCAGTGGTGGCCAGGGTGTCGAAGTTGAACGGCCGCACGGCAAGCGTGGCCGGCAGTTCCTTGATAGCATCGACGAAAACCAGGAGCGCGGCGATGAAGAGGCTGCGCACGATCAATGGCGCGTGCACGCGCACGAGAGTCGCTCCGGGCCCGAGCCCCATGCCGCGCGCGGCGTCATCCATCGAGGTGGTGACACGGGCGAGGCCGGCATCGACATTGTTGAGCGCCACGGCCAGAAAGCGCACCACGCAGGCGAACACCAAGGCCGCGACGCTGCCGGTCAAAAGGAGGCCGGTGCGGATGCCGAAATTCTCGCGCAGCATCGCATCCAGGGCGTTGTCGAAGGCCGCCAGCGGCACCAGCACACCGACCGCGATGACCGCACCGGGCACCGCGTAGCCGAGCGAGGCGGCACGTGCAACCACGCCCATGCGCGGCGTTCCGCGTACGCAGTAGGCGATGGTCAGCGCGGCTCCGACTGCGCACAGCGCCGCCAGGAGACCGACCTGGACGCTGTTGCCGGCGAAGACCGCGAATCGCGCCCAGGCAACCGCTTCGGTCTCCTGGGACGCCAGTCGCAGGAGGATGCCGACCGGAACGAAGAACCCCAGGAGCGCGGGCAGGAGCGCGGCGAGCGCCGCGGCGACTCCGCGCGCGCCGGTGAAGCGAAACAGCGGTCGCTGGGATCCCGCACCGGCGGCCGCGAAGCGCGCCCGTCCCCGCGTGGCGCGCTCCAGGCTCACCAGCACGAGCGTCGCGAAGAGAAGCAGGAGAGCCAGGCGCGCGGCGGCCGCCTTGTCCCCCAGGCCGAACCATGCCTTGTAGATCCCCGTGGTGAGGGTCTCGACGCCGAAATGCGCCACCGCGCCGTAATCGGCCAGCGTCTCCATGAGCGCCAGGGTGACACCAGCCACGATCGCCGGGCGCGCCAGCGGCACCGCCACCGTGGCAAACGCAGCCCACGCGCCGCGCCCCAGGGTGCGGGCCGCTTCGGTCAGGTTGGCGCCGCCGGCGGCAAAGGCCGCGCGCACCGGCAGGTAGACGTAGGGATAGAGAACCAGCACCAGCATCGCTGCCGCGCCCGGCAGGGAGCGCACCTCCGGAAACCAGTAGCCGGCGGCCATCCACTGGCTGCCATCCACGCCGAGAAGGCCGCGCAAGCCGCTTTGCACCGGCCCGGAAAATTGCAGGAAATCGGTGTAGGCGTACGCGATCACGTAACCCGGCAACGCCAGCGGCAGCATGAGTGCAACCTCCAGCCAGGCACGCCCGGGAAATTCGCACAACGCCGTGAGCCAGGCCGCTCCCACACCGACGGCGATCACGCCGACTGCCACCAGCGCGAGCAGGGCCAACGAATTGAAGGTGTAGCGTGCCAGGCCGGACTCGACCAGGTGGGACCAGGCGCCCGGTCCGCCTGCACCGTTGCCGGAAAACGCGATGAACGCCACCGACAGCAAAGGCAGCATCACCAGCATGGCCAGCAGCACGGCGGCGAGATTGAGGCTCTTGCGGGCGTTCATGCCAAGTTAATGCAAATAGGAATTATAATCATCTGGGAATTCCACCAT
Organism: Burkholderiales bacterium; assembly: GCA_016790635.1. Classification (GTDB taxonomy): domain Bacteria; phylum Pseudomonadota; class Gammaproteobacteria; order Burkholderiales; family JAEUOS01; genus JAEUOS01. Next base: position 48,776 of record JAEUOR010000078.1, on the reverse strand, counting down.
GGAACGCTCCGGCCAGCACATTCTCGCCCTCGACCACGTGGGCGTCTCCTATGCAGGCGTACCCGCCGTGCACGAGGTGTCTTTCGCCTTGAAGCGCGGTGAAATCGGCTGCATCCTGGGCCCGAGCGGATGTGGCAAGACGACCGTACTGCGCGCGGTCGCGGGGTTTGAACCCGTCACGCGCGGCAGCATCACCTTGGATGGCGCGACCATCAGTCGCGTCGGCAATACCCTGGAACCGGAAAAGCGCCGCATCGGCATGGTCTTCCAGGACTATGCCCTGTTTCCGCACCTGTCCGTGGCGCGCAACATCGCCTTCGGTCTGCGCGGCATCGGTGCCAACGAGCGCGCGGCGCGCGTGGACGAACTGCTCGCGCTGACCGGGCTTGCCGGCAATGCCCAGAGGTACCCGCACGAACTCTCCGGCGGCCAGCAACAGCGCGTTGCCCTGGCGCGCGCGCTGGCGCCGCGGCCCGAACTACTCCTGCTCGACGAACCGTTTTCCAACCTCGACACCGAATTGCGCGAGCGCCTCTCCCTGGAACTGCGCGAGATCCTGAAGCGCGCCGGCACCACCGCGATCCTGGTCACGCACGACCAGCACGAGGCTTTTGCAATCGCCGACTGCATCGGCCTCATGAATGCCGGTCGCCTGGAGCAATGGTCCGCCCCGTACGAGCTCTACCACCGGCCGCAGTCGCGCTTTGTCGCCGACTTCATCGGACAGGGCGTGTTCGTGACCGGCAAGGTGCTGACCGGCAACTCCGTGGCCATCGAATTCGGCAACCTGGCCAGCGACGTCCCCATGCCCTGCCACCAGGGTTGCGACTCCTGCGGCAAAGGCTGCGCCGTCGAGGTGCTGCTGCGGCCCGACGACGTGATCCACGACGACGACGCGCCGCTCAAGGCCGAAGTGCTGCGCAAGTCGTTTCGCGGCGCGCAATTCCTCTATACGCTGCGCCTGCCGTCCGGGCGCGAGGTGCTGGCCCTGGTGCCCTCGCATCACAACCACGCGATCGGCGAGAAGATCGGCATTCGACTCGAGATCGACCACGTGGTCGCCTTCGGGCCGGTGGCCAACCTGCCGCTGCCGGCTGCCGCGCAGCCGGTCGAATCCCGCGCAATCACCGGCCACAGTCATTGAAGCGGCCGCCTGGCGCGGCGCGTTCAGGGCAGCTTGAAGACAACGCGGATCTGCGCGACGAACTCGCGCCCCTTCAACGCCGGAGGAATCTGCATCATCGCTTCGACGCGCGCCTTCTCGACGGCGACGCGCGCTTCCCGATCGAGCATCTCGTGGCCGCTGCTCTTGTGCACGTTGATGCCGCGCGTCTTGCCGTCGCTGCCAACCAGCAGCTCCACCCAGGCGATGCCCTCCCAGCCGTTCTGCATGGCTTCATTGGGATAGCGCTTGTAACGACGCGTCTCGATGATGGACACCAGCTTGTCCTGGAACAGCCCGACGGCAAGCTTCACGTCTTCTGACGATCCACTGGTGCCTGCGCCCGCCGCCGTGGATGGCGCCGCGGAGGCGATCCTTGGCGCATCAGCCTTCGCCTCGGACTTGGCTTCCGCAGGCGCTACTGCGGCAGGCGCCGGTGCTGGGGCCGGAACCGATGGCTGCGCAGCGATGGTCGGCGCGGGTCGCGCCTCCGAGCGTTCTTCAGGCAGGGGCTTGACCAGGCGTTGCTCGGGAGCAGGCGCGGCCTGCGGGCGCGGCTCCGTTCGCCGCACCTCCGGTACCGGCTTGGGAGGCACCTTCTGGGGCTCGGGTGCGGTCGCCTTCTGCGGCTCCGGCACGACGCTCGACGCAGGCGCGGGCGGCGGCGCCGGTGCGGGCGCCGGTTCAAGAGCGCGCAGGGTCGCCGTCAAACGCAGCGGCGGGGTTTCCTTGGGTGGTGCGGGCGCGGCCGTCAACAACGCAAACGCATGCAGGAGCATCGACGCGCCGACACAGGCGTAGAGCAGGCGGTCGCCTACCAGCAGGGGATGCGGTTCCAAGCTTGCGTTCATGGAACAAAAAACTATATCACGCGCTGCCCGGACTTCTTTCGTCCTGACCAGCCAAATAACCCGGCGCGATAAAATAAGAGATCAATATCTCCATTGATTGATTGCGATGAACTTTCAGCAGCTGCGCTACGTGCGCGAGACGGTTCGCCAAGGCCTCAACCTGACCAATGCCGCCAACGCGCTGCATACCTCCCAGCCCGGGGTCTCCAAGCAGATTCGCGAACTCGAGGACGAGTTGGGGGTGACCATCTTTGTGCGCTACGGCAAGCGCATCACGCAGTTGACCGAACCGGGACGTGCGGTGCTCGCGGTCATCGAACGCCTCTTGATCGAAGCCGAAAACCTCAAAAAGACCGCGGCCGATTTTGCCGACCAGCAGTCGGGCAGCCTGACGATTGCCACCACGCATACCCAGGCGCGCTATGCGCTGCCGAAGGCGGTGGGCGAGTTCAAGCAGCGCTACCCCAAGGTGCGCCTGGCGATCGTGCAAGGCAGCCCGCCGGTCATCGCCGACATGGTCGTGCGCGGCGAAGCCGACCTCGCGGTCGCCACCGAGACCATCGCCGAGCACGAGGAACTGGTGGCCCTGCCCTGCTATCGCTGGCACCACGTCGTGGTCACGCCGTCGGACCACGCCTTGCGCAAGGCGCCGCGCCTGACCCTGGAGGCCCTCGCCGAGTATCCGATCATCACCTACGACGGCGCCTTCACCGGGCGCTCGACCATCAACCACGCCTTCGCGGAGCGCAAGCTCGCACCCAACATCGTGCTCTCGGCAATCGACTCCGACGTGATCAAGACCTACGTCGAACTGGGCCTGGGGGTCGGCATCCTCAATGCGATCGCGTTCGACGCCGCGCGCGACACGCGCCTGGCCGCCATCGACGCCGGCCATCTCTTCGCCGAGCGCACCACCTACCTGGCAGTGCACAGGCGCGCGTACCTGCGCACCTTCGCCTACGATTTCATCGGCATGTTCGCCCCGGCGCTCACGCGCGAGCATGTCGGCGCGGCCCTGGCGCAGGCTGCCCGGGGCGATGAGGCGAGCGCTGACTGAAGGACTGTCTGCAATCCTTGAGGCCAGCCTTCGAGAGCGGCGATTCCGGCGCCGTTTCTGCTATAAAGCCGCGCTTCGGCATCCGCCCGCCTGATCCGCCCCATCCCCCAACGAGGAGAACGCAATGACCGCCTTACGCACCTTGCGCCGCGCCCTGACCGGCGCCGCACTGGCCTTCGGGCTGTGCGCAGCTTCCGTCCAGGCCCAGGACTTCCGCCTGGCCATGAGCTCGCCGCCAAGCTCGATGGACCCGCACTTTTTCAACCTGTTCTCCAACATCAACGTCTCGGACCACATGTTCGAGACCCTGGTCAAGATGAGCCCGGACAGCCAGCCCATCCCCGGGCTGGCCGAGTCCTGGCGCCTGGTCAACGACACGACCTGGGAATTCAAGCTGCGGCGCGGCGTCAAGTTCCACGACGGGTCGGACTTCACGGCCGAGGACGTGGCCTGGTCGATCGACCGCATTCCGCTCATCGCCAACAGCCCGGGGCGCTTCGACTCGTACACCAAGGCGATCGTTTCCAAGCGTATCGTCGACTCGCACACCATCCAGTTCACCACCGCCACGCCCTATCCCCTGATGCTGCCGGACCTGACTGCGGTGTTCATCGTCAGCAAGAAGGCTACCGCGGGATCCTTGCCGCAAGGCCTGGCGAGCGAGGACTTCGCCACCGGGCGCGGCATGGCCGGCACGGGACCGTTCAAGTTCGTGCGCTTCCAGCGCGACGACCGTGTCGAGCTGGAACGCAATGACGCCTACTGGGGGCCGAAACCTGCCTGGGCCAAGGTGACGCTGCGCTTCATCGCCGCCGACCCGACGCGCGTCGCGGCGCTCCTTTCCGGGGATGTGGATGCGATCGAGAACGTGCCGACCGCCGACCTGAAGCGCATCCGCGAGAACAAGGCCTTGAACTTCTTCTCCAAGGTCTCGCACCGCGTCATCTACTTCAACCTGGATCAGCGCGAGAAGACGCCCTTCGTGTTCGACAACGACGGCAAGCCGCTGGACAAGAACCCCTTGCGCGACGCGCGCGTGCGGAAGGCGCTGTCGCTGGCGGTCAATCGTGACGCGATCCGCGACCGCCTCATGGAGGGCCTGTCGCTGCCGACGGCCAACCTGGTGCCCTCGACCCTGTTCGGTCACAACCCGACGTTGAAGCCAGTGTTTGATGCGGACCAGGCCAAACGCCTGCTCACCGAGGCGGGTTATCCGAATGGATTCCAGCTCACCTTCCACGGCCCCAACAACCGCTACGTCAACGATGACCAGATCATGCAGACCATCGCGCAGATGTGGGCGCGCATCGGCGTGCGTGCGCGGGTCGACGCGATGCCACTGGCGACGTACTTCCCGCGCGGCACCAAGAAGGAATTCTCGGTGACCTTGGTCGGCTGGGGTGCGCAGACCGGCGAGGCCTCCTCGCCGCTGCGCGCGCTCTTGGCCTGCGAGAACAAGGAAAAGGGCTTCGGCGCGATCAACTATCCGTCCTACTGCAATCCCAAGATGGACGCGCTGCTCGAGGAAGGCCTGCGCACGGTCGATGACAAGAAGCGGCTCGCGCTCTTCCAAGAAGCGGTCAAGATCGTCGTCGACGACGCGGCCTTCGTGCCGATCCACCACCAGGTGACCACCTGGGCGGCCAAGAACACGATCGACTACGTCGGCCGCACCGACGAGCGCACCTACGCGCACGCGTTCTTTCCGAAACGCTGATCAGGCCAGTTCGAATCGGCAATGGCGGGCATGGCCCGCCATTTTTTTCCTGAGTTGCAAAAATCCCGGGTCGGCGGCCGCGCCAGTCACCCCTGGCGGAACTGGATCAGTTCGAGACGGTCATTCTCGAGGACGTTCGACCCTTGCGGCCCGAAATTCACGCGCTTTCCCTCGGCTTTGATCGGCAGCCGGCAACGGTCCGGCGCCAACCAGCGCGTCGATGACAACTGGGTGTTCCAGGAGCCCTGATAAGGTCGGGTAACGCCCTTGCCTTCGATGCGAAAGCATTCAAAGGTACCGGCAGGCACCGTGACTTTTTCGCGCGTGACAATGCGGAAGTGCATTTCCACGTACGCATCCTGCCCGGAGTCGGTGCGCAGGTTATAGCGCGTGGTCCAGGCGCGACCGACGGCAAATTCGCTTGGCATGAGTTGCGCGCCGAACATCTGCCGCCCATCCTGCAGTCGGCGCGGGTTGCCCAGCAGGTCGAAGGTCCCCTGCCCCTGATTCAACACCACCTCGCTATCAGAGATCGCGGTGACCACGCGCCTCATCTCACGCCTGAACTGGCCACTGTCGATATCGCTGACGCGGTGCACGTAAAGGTCGCCGACCCGGTATGCCGTGTCGCTCCGAACGGTGGGAGTTGCATAGGGATTGTTCGCCTGCGGCGCAATCTCGATCCTCCTCTCGCCGGCCTGGGCGAGAACGCGGTCGAGGCGGAACTGCGCCAGTTCGTTGAAATTGCCGCTCGGATAGCGGCGCAGGTAATCCTCGAACGGCTCGGGCGTGTTGGCGGCCTCGACGCGCTCCCACAGCTTCAGCTCCTCGGCGAAGCGCGCCGCGCGCTCGCGGTCGGTCGGCGGGGCCAGGTTCGCCGGCGGGACGAACCAGAAATCGTCCTCCAGCGAGGTGCTTTCCCACGGGATCTGCGCGCCGCCGGACCTGCGCCGCACGTTCAGGCGCACCCGCTTGAACACGTCCTCGACCTTGGCGTCGGCCACCTTCATCTCGCGCAGCAAGCTCTCGGTGTAGAGGCCATTGGCCCCTTCTCCATCGCTTGCCACATTGCCCGGCGCGGTCGCGTAGGCCAGCAGCGTGCTGCGCGGCGCGTCCATCTGCGACAGGCCCTTTTGCTCCGGCTTCCGCGCCTCGCCGAAGGGCGCGTCGCGGCAGGCATCGAGGATGATCAGGTTCAGCGCGTTCCCGGCCCGCGCCAGGCCGGCCGCCATCGCATTGACCTCGATCCCCTGCCGCTCGACGTCCTCGTTGGAGGCCACCTGGGCGTCGGCCGGCAGCAGGTAGTTCTTCCAGTTGATCTGAATGCCGTGGCCGGCGAAATAGAAAAGACCGACGCACTTGCGTTCGGCCAGCTGCTTCACGTAGGCATCCACGGCGGCCTGCATCGCCGCGCGTCCAGCGTCGAGGCGCACCGTGACCTCGAACCCCGCGCCGTTCAAGGCTTCGGCCATGCCCTTGGCGTCATTGGCAGGATTCTTGAGCGGCGCCTGCCGGTACGCCGCGTTGCCGATCACCAGCGCGATCTTGGGCAGTTTCAGGAGCTGCGCGCCAGCCGGAGTCTGCGCCCATAGGCGGGCCCAGGGCGACGCAGCAAACAGCACGGCGCCGCCCAAAAGCGAGCGGCGCTGCGGATCTTGAAGGGCATCGCGCGAGACGCCCGGCTCGGGCAAATCACAGCCTGAGAGTGGCTTGCAGCCTTGCATCATATTCATCTTGTTGCGGCGAGAAGATCATCTTACCGCGCCGCTGCCGCCCTCTTCTGTCTCAGAAGAGCAGGTAATCGCCCGATCAGGGCTGCATTTAGGCGTGACGGAAGGAGACCAGTTCGAAGCGCTCGTTGATCTCGCGGGTCGGCGGCCCGCCGCGCCCGTAACTCACGGATGAATAGTCCTGCCGGATGAACTGGCGCGATTCAGGCGCCATCCAGCGCACCCAGGTGAGCTGCGAGTTGTTCGGTCCCAGGTAAGCGCGGCTCACTCCCTTGCCGTCGATGCGAAAGCAATCGAAGCTGCCGGCCGGCACGCTGATCGTCTCGCGCGCGGCGACACGGAACTGAAAGACCACGTAGGTGTTGGGTTCGGGCTGGTTGGTGTTGCGCATGTCGTGGCGCGAGACCCAGGCGCGACCGATGGCCAGCTCGCCCGGCATGTACTGCGCGCCGACTTCGGTGCGTCCGTCGGCACGCTTGCGCAGGTTGCCCATCAGGTCCCAGGTGATTTGGCCATTGTTGATTTGCACCTCGGTGTCGGTGATCGCGGTGACCGTGCGCCGGGCATTGCGCAGGAGTTTTCCGCTTTCGGGGTCGCTGACCCGATACAACCAGGTGTCGCCGACGCGGAACGCGGTGTCGACGCGCTGCGTGCCGGCGGAATAGGGGTTGCCCTTTTGCGATGGTATCTCGATCCTTTTCTCGCCGGCCTGCGCCAGCAGGCGATCGAGGCGAAATTGCGCCAGCTCGGCGAAATAGCCGCTCGGGTAACGACGCAGATAGTCCTCCACCAGTCGCGGCGAGCTGGCCCGCTCGGCCTCGCCCCACAGGCGCGCTTCTTCGGCGTAGCGCCGCTCACGATCCTGCTCGGTGCGCACCGCCGCCACCTTCGGCGCCTCGGCCAACAGCTTGGCTTCGCGTTCGGCGACGAGCCGGTCGCGCCGCGCGCGCGCCGCCTGCGCGTTGGCCCCGGCGGGATGCTGGCGCAGGAATTCCTCGATGTCGGGAAGGCCTGCCTGCGTACCGACGCGCTGCCAGGCGGCGGCCTCTGCGGCGACCCTTCGCTGCCGGTCCTCCTCGCGCAGCTTGGCCTGCAGGGCCACGGCCGCCTCTCGCCGGGAACGTGCGAGATCGGCGAACTGACCGTCGGGATGGCGCTTCAGGTAGTCGTCGAACGGCGCCGGCTCGCCCGCCAGCGCGGTGCGCTCCCAGAGGCGCAATTCATCGGCGAAGCGGCGCACGCGCTCGACGTCCGGCGTGACTGCGAGTTCGCTCGGCGGCACGAAGTAGTAGTCCTCCTCGAGCGAAGTGCTCTCCCACGGCACCTGCGCGCCGTTGGAGCGACGGCGCACGTTCAGGCGCACGCGCTTGAACACATCCTCGACGCGCGCCTCGGGCACCTTGGCCTCGCGCAACAGGTTCTCGGTGTACAGGCCATGGCTGCCCTCGCCGTCGCTGGCGACATTGCCCGGCGCGGTCGCGTACGCGAGCAAGGTGCCGGGCGGCGCATCCATCTGCGACAGGCCCTTCTGCTCGGGCTTGCTGGCTTCGCCGAACGGCGCGTCGCGACAGGCGTCCAGGATGATCAGGTTCATCGGATTGCCGGCGCGCGCCAGGCCGGCGGCCAGCGCGTTGACCTCGATGCCCTGCTTCTCGACATCGGCGTTGGACGCGACCTGCGCGTCGACCGGCAGCAGGTAGTTCTTCCAGTTGAACTGGATGCCGTGGCCGGCGAAATAGAAGAGCCCCACGCACTTGCGCGCGGCGAGCTGCTTCACGTAGGCATCGATCGTCGCCTGCATCGCGCTGCGCGACGCTTCCAGACGCAATGTGACCTCGAAGCCGGTCGCGTTGAGGGTCTCGGCCATGCCCAGCGCGTCATTGGCCGGGTTCTTGAGCGGCGATTGCCGATAGGCCGCGTTGCCGATCACCAGTGCGATCTTGGGCAGTTTCAGGAGTTGCGCACCCTGACCGGCGCCGCCCTGCGCCCAGACATAAGCCCATGGCGACGGCGCAAAAAGGACCGTGCTGCCGATGACCTGCCGCATCCAGTTGCGTCTGGCGTTCATGTCGATCTCCGCCCTGCCCTCGCTATCGATTATGCGCGCAAAGCCGGTGCCTATCGATCAAGCCCCCGGTCCTGCCATGCAATTCCTGTGCGTCTGAGCACAGCCGCACCGCCAATTGCCTCGCTCCTTGCGGCAGCCTGGCCTAGAATCGGCAGGACTTTACGCACCGGGAGAAGATCATGTACCCCTTCGCGATGGCTTCGACTGATTCCACAAAGCGCTCCGCGCCCCGGAGACGCGCGCATCACTGGCCTGCAATTGTCTTCGGTGCGTTGCTGCTCCTTGGCAGCGGCGCCCAGGCGCAGACCGACGTGGGCGTCGTGACGCGGCTCTCCGGCGCCGCGACGGTGACCGTGCAGGGCAAGGCAATCCCAGCCACGCCCTTCATGAAGCTTCGCGCCGGTGACCGGATCGCGGTGCCCGATCGTGGCGAGCTGGCCGTGGTCTATTTTGCCGACGGCCGCACCGAGTCCTGGAAAGGTCCGGCTGCATTCACAGCCAATGTCAGTGGCGCCAGCGACTCGAGCGGCCAGGTCGTGACCGGCCAGCTGTCCAAGGGCGCACCGCCGGCCCTCGAATTGCGGCGCATCCCCGAGATCGGCACCGCGCGCCCCGGCAGCGTCACTGTGCGCAGCTTCGGGCCGCCACCGCCGCCTTCCGCCGACGCTGCCCGTGGCCAGTACGCGCAGTGGCGCGCCGCCACCGACCCGAAGGATCCGACGCCGGACATCTACCTGCTGGCTGTGCTGGCCGCGCAGGCCGATCGCGCGCCGTTTGCCGCGCATCTGGATGATGTCAAGCGGCGCTTTCCGGCCTTGCCTGAAGCCGCAGCGATCGAAAAGGCCATGGCAGCCGCGGAGGCGCGTCAGTAGGCCAGTTCGACCCGGGAAGCAAGCGTGCCGCGCCGCCGTCGCGGCGCTAGCGCGACCCGCCTTCACCGGAAGCCAGCATCGCGCGCACTCCGGTATCGTCAGGCCGCAGCGCCTGCACGCGCTGCCAGACGCGGTCTGCCTCGGCGTGCAGGCGTTCCTGGCGCAGCCATAGCGCATACGTGACCCAGCGCTCAACGGCAGCGGCGGCGGGAGGCTGCAAGCGCTTCACGTCGGCGGCCAATTGTTCGCTGGCCGTGAAGAAGGCGGCGATGCCGCTCGATTCACGTCCGTTCGCGTCACTCGCCCGCACGCGCCAGGCGTAGCGCAACCCCGGTGCCAGCGGCTGGGTAGCCGGCAGGGCGATGCGCGGCTCGGTGGTGCGCGCCGCGAACAGCGTGCCGCCGCTTTCTCCAGACAGCGAGAACTCGTATTCGCGCACGCCATCCACGGGCTGCCAGCGGAATTCCGGCAGCGCGTCCAGAACACGCACGCCGACCGGATGGACAGTGACGATGGTCGGACGGGCAACGCTGCGCATCTGCACCCCGGCCTGCACCAGGCCCGAAGGGTTCAGGCGCATGTCGGCCGGCATGTCGCGCCGCTGCGGGGCCACGCCCGCCAGGGGTTCGAGTGCGGCGACAGTAAAGCGCACGCGGGAGAAGCCGCTCACGGCGTATTCGTTGCCCGGCCAGTACAGCACTGCGACAAGGCGGGTGCCTTGCGCGACCTCGACCTCCTCGCCGTCGGCGAGTTCGGTCAAGAGGGCAATGCGCACCGGTTGACCGCCGCGCTGCACGACCGCGCGGCCCTGCACGTCGGTGACGATGGCCACCGGCCGCGTCTGCGCTGCCGCCGGCAGGCACACGCCCGCGAAACCCGCCAACAGGATGGTCAGTGTTCGACAAAATCCTTGGCCCATGCTCGTTCTCCTTAAACCCGGCGACCGTGCATCCGGACTGTCATCAAAGATACTCCCGCGCGCAGCGCCGGGCAAACCCGTGATTCGCATGCCGGTGCGTGGGCGCACAATCGTTCATCGCAAGGCGTCTTCCGTGAGACCGAACACCTCGAGATCGCCCCGACCGCGGATCGTGTGCGTGCCCAGCGTTCGCAGCGCGGCCGGGAACCCGAGCGCCGCGGCCACGGCATGCGAGCAGACCATGGGCACACCGAGATCCTTGGTCAACTGTTCCAGGCGCGCGGCGACATTGGTGGTGTCGCCGATGGCCGAGTATTCGTGGCGCGCGCGCGAGCCGACATGGCCGACGACGGCCTCGCCAAGGTGGATTCCCACGCCGATGCTCACCGCCGGCAACCCGTCGGCGGCAAGTTCCGCATTCAGCGCGGGCAGCATGGCGATCAGGCGCCGCCCGGCGGCGAAGGCATTCGCCGCCGGGTTGGCCATCGCCTTTGGGGCGCCAAATGTCGCCATGAAGCCGTCGCCCATGAGGCTGTTCAACATGCCGCCCTCGCCGTGAATCACCGCCGCGACGCGCTCGTAGTAGCGGTTCAGAAGCGTGATCACCTGGGTCGGCGCCAACGCGGCGCTGGTGGTGGTGAAGCCGCGCATGTCGGCAAACATCACCGCCACGGTGCGCAGTTCACCGCGCAGTTCGCTGTCGACCCGGCCGGAGAGAATCTCACGCAGCAACTGCGGGCCGACATAGCCCGAGAACGTGCGGCGGAGCGCACGCCGCTCGCCCAGGTGCAGGCCGGCCTCGACCATCCAGCGGCCGGACACCGCCGCGAAGGCGACCAGCATGGGCGCAAAGACATCGACATGGAGGCCGCGCCCGAGAAGCAAGACGCCGGCGACATACAAGGCCGCCGGGACACCGAGCGCAAGCGCCACGACCGCACGCCCCCGCACGGGCAGCCACCACAAGAGCGCGCCCAAGAGCGTCAGCGCGACGATGACCAGCATTGGCGCCGATGCGACCAGCCCGCGGTCAGCCAGGCCGCGCAGGATCTGCGCATGGATCAGCACGCCCGGTACGCGCCGGTCGTTGTATGCCTCCCACGGCGCCAGGTCGACCGGTTGGCGCAAGCGATCCTCGAAGCGCGCCAGGCTGCCCAGCAAGACCAACTTGCCACCGAACGCGCTGCGCAAGGCTGCGGCATCGCCGGCCGCGTGCCAGTCGAGCACCATCTTCATCGACACCGGCGCGGTGGGCCGCAACGTGTAGTCGATCAAGCCGGCGCGCACCGGCACTCCGATACGCCGCGCGATGCTGCCGGCGAGCGTCGGCGCAGGCTTGCCGTCGGACCCCAGCGCCTCGCTGAAACGCCGCACGGTGCCATCCGCATCGACCGGCAGCAGGATGTAGCCCACACCATCGGCGCCGAGCAGCGAGGCCAGCGCCGGCAGCAAGGGGCGCGCCCGCCCTTCCGCGTCGATGCCGCGCCCAGCCACCACCGGGGCCACCGCGCGCGCGGCGACGATGCCGCGCATGAGGCGCAAGTCCTGGCCGGGAATGAGCGCGTCGTAGGAACGTTCCGGCAGCAAAACATCCAGGCCGATCGCCAGCGGCCGCGCCAAGGCCAGCGCCTCGAGCAGGCGTCCGAAGGGCTCGTGCCAGAGCGCGATCGGCACCTGGAGTGCATCGCGCGTGGCTTCGTCAATGCCGATGACCACGACCTCGCGCGCCGCCGTGCGCGGGAACCATTGGGCCGACAGGCGCAACTGGGTATCCAGGACGCCGTGTGCGATGGGTTCGCCAAGGCGCGACAGACCCAGCATGAGCCCCAGCACGATGACGGCGGCAAAGCCGATGCGCAGGCTGCGGCGCCGACGCGCGCGCGGGCGCTCTGTCGATGACCTTGATGGGGCTTCCATGGTCGGTGAGTCTACCCACCTCGAACGGGATCGGACGCCATCTGCGCTGCGCCGCGAACCGCGGCGTCCGATGAAGCCTGGTTCATCACCGGGATCTGCAGCGAGATCGAAGGCGGACGCTACCTGTCGTCGAGACAGATGGAATTCATTTTTCGTTATTTTTATGTGTTTTACTATGTGTTTTCGAATATAATTGTCATTGTAATGACGATTATTTCCCTGGAAACCCCAGCCGAAACAGCCGCCCGCATCGGCTCGCGCGTGCGGCACGCGCGCCTGGCACAGAACCTCACCCAGGCAGAGCTGGCCGGTCGGGCCGGCATCGCGGTGGGAGCGGTGCGCAACCTCGAAAGCGCCGGTCGCTCCACCCTCATCACCTGCATGCGCTGCCTGCACGCGTTGGGGGTGGTCGACGACCTGGCGGCCTTGCTGAACCCGCCCGCGCCCACATCGATCGCGCAGCTGGCGCGCCAGGAACAGGTGGCCACCCGCCAGCGGGCCCGCCGCCGCGCCGCGCCGTGAACACCCTCGCCATCGTCTGCAACGCGTGGGGCGAACGTTGGGCCCTGGGCACGCTGGCGCAATCCTCCAGCGCCATTCTTTTCGAATACGGCAGCGAAGCGCTGCGTCGCGGCGTGCAGTTTTCTCCACACCGCCACCCCTTGCGCGCCGAAGCCTACGTCGGCGGGCCTTCCCACACCGGCGGCCTGCCCGGCTTCCTGGCCGACGCGCTGCCGGATGGCTGGGGCCTCCTGCTCATGGATCGGGCGGCACGCCGCGCGGGGCGCGACCCCGCCACTCTTACACCGCTGGATCGGCTGGCGCTGGTCGGAGACCGGGCCATCGGCGCCCTCTCTTTCGAGCCCCCACAGGACTTCGAGGGGACACCGGAAGATCTGTCCCTGCTCGACCTCGCCAACAAAATCGGGAGGGTCCTGTCGGGGCGCGGTGCCGACGTATTGGCGGAACTGATGCTGATCGGCGGCTCGCCGCACGGCGCGCGACCGAAGGCGCTGGTGAGCCTCGACCCCGCATCCGGACAGATCAGCACCGCCGCAGTGGCGCCCCAGGGATGGGAACCCTGGATCATCAAGTACCCGGGACGCGGCGAGCATGCAGAAGTCTGCGCGATCGAGGAGTGGTACGCACGACTGGCGCGGCGCTGCGGACTGGCCGTGCAGCCGACACGCCATTTCAGCCTGGCAAGAGGCGTCGCCGCGTTCGGCGCGCGTCGCTTCGACCGCGCCGGCGCGCTGCGGGTGCCGGTGCTGTCGCTGGCCGCGCTGCTCGAATGCGACTTTCGCATCCCCGGCGTCGATGTCGTCGATTTCCTGCGCTTCACGCGCGCCGTCACCCTTGATGAGTCCGAAGTCGCTGCCGCCTTCGCGCGCTGCGTCTTCAACGTGCTGACCTACAACCGCGACGACCACGCCAAGAACTTCTCCTACCGGATGGATCGCGACTGGCGCTGGCGCCTGGCACCTGCCTACGACCTGACCTTCAACACCGGCCCCGGCGGACATCACCAACTCGCCGTCGCCGGGGAGACCCGCAGCCCGGGACGCGATCATCTGCTGGTCGCAGCCGAACGCGGCGGAATGAAGCGCGCCGCGGCGGCGCGCACCATCGATGCGATGCTGGCGGCCACCGACGTTTCCGATGCCGACACCGATGACTTGCCAATACGCAAAGCCACCCGCACAACCATCCGCCGCGCCATCGCTGACGACCGCGCACGCCTGGCGCCCTAGCCTCACCGCCGTCATGGCGCAGGCACGGTTGGCGCATCTTCTAGAATGCTCGCCGGTCCCGCACCAACGCCCCCCTACAGGAGATCAAGCATGCGCCTCGCCAACAAGACCGTCATCGTCACCGGAGCCGGCTCCGGCATCGGCGCCGGCATCGCCAAGCGCTTCGCCGCCGAAGGTGCACGCGTGGTCGTCAACGACATCAATGCCCAGGGAGGCGAGGCGACCGTCGCCGCCATCACGGCAAGCAAGGGCAAGGCCGTCTTCACCCGCGCCGATGTCACGACCGCGGCGGGGTGGCAGTCACTGATCGAGGCGGCCCAGCAGAATTTCGGCGGGCTGGATGGCATCGTCAACAACGCCGGCTGGAGCCACGTCAACCGGCCGTTCATGGAAGTGACCGAAGCCGACTTCGACCGCTGCTTCACTGTCAACGTGAAGAGCATCTACCTGTCGGCCCAGGCGGCGCTGCCGGTGTTCCGCAAGCAGGGGCGCGGCGGCGCGATCGTCAACATCGCCTCGACCGCAGGCGTGCGGCCGCGCCCGGGGCTCACGGTCTATAACGCCAGCAAGGGCGCGGTGGTGATCATGAGCAAGTCCATGGCCGCCGAGTTCGCGCCGGAACAGGTGCGGGTCAACTGCGTGAACCCGGTGTTCAACCCGGACACGGCGCTCTCGGCGGCGTTCGCTGGTGGCGCGGTCACCGACGCGATGCGCGAGAAATTCCGCGCCAGCATTCCGATGGGACGCTTCTCGACCGCCGAGGATGTCGCCAACGCCTGCCTGTATCTCGCTTCCGACGAGGCGGCCTTCATCACCGGCGTGAACATCGAGGTCGACGGCGGGCGCTGCGTCTGATGCGGACATGGGTTCAGCCGCGCTGAAGAAGCGCATCCTCGACTATTGCGCAGCGCATGGCGTCGAGGTGCCGGTCGGCTTTCACCGCAATCCCCCGAGCCGCTACGCGATCATCGATCTGTCGGGCGCTGCGCCCAAGCTGATCGCCCGCACCTGGTTTGCGACCGAGGACGTGGTCCATTACCTCGAGCAGTATGAGGCCGGTCGAACCTATCGCATCGTCGATTTCGAGAATCGGCAGGCGTTGCGCCTGGATGCCGGCAAGCTTGAATCCGCCGGCGAGTTGCCATCATGATCGGCGAACTGGCGCCGCCGCTTGCGCAGGCCATCGACCTGGCCTTTCCCGCCGCGCACCGCGAGCGTGCGCGCAGTCTGCTCGCCGACTACGGTTCCCGCTCCGCCGACGCGGAACCGCAGCGCGTGCGTGCAGCGTTGCTGCGCCTGTGCCAGGGCGATATCGCGCGCCTCGAGGCGCTCCTCGCCAACGCCCGTGTCGACTATCGCGACATCCTCTATTGGGACGCAACTGCCGCCACCCCTACCCCGCCGGATGCCGAGGACGAAGGCGACGAACAGGAACCGGCGGACGACACGATTCGCGACAGCGAGGCGCTGGCCCGCGCGCTGGAGGCAGGGCGACCTCAATTTCTCGAGTTGGTGACAGGCGATGCGGATGGCGAGCACACCGTGACCCTGATCAACGGCGAATTGGGCTGGATGATGCACGTCGCGCTGGACGACGAGGCCACATGGCATAGCGTCAATGCGGACTACGACGGTCCCGCGGATGCGCAGATCGAGTACCTGGTCGACGGATATCACCGCGACAGGTACCCGGCGGCCTGGGCCCTGCCGGTCGCCGAGATCAAGCGGGCGCTGGAACACTTTCTCGCGCACGGGGAACGTGCCCCCTGGGTGCGCTGGGTCGAGGACCGCTGATCGCGCAGGCCCGCGCGTCGCGTGTCAGCGCGCCCGCAGCGCCTCTCCAAGCCACTCCGTGAGGGGGCGCGGCGGCCGGCCAAGCGTGGCGGCGACACCGTCGGCGGGACCAGCCGCGAGTCCCTGGCCGATGCGCTCGAAGACACCATGAAGGTGCTCGATGACAAAGGGCGCTTCGCCGCGCCCGCGCGCAGCCGCCAGCGCCGACTCGGCGGCCAGCGGCCGATAGCGCGTCGCGCGCCCGGTCAGGTCGGCAGCCAGCGTCGCTATCTCGGCGCCGCCCAGATCGGTCGGTCCGCTCAATTCGATCACCGCAGGCGGCTCCGGCATCGTGAGCGCGTGACCTGCCACTTCGGCGATGTCGCGCAAGTCGATCAAGGGCACGCGCCCGTCGCCCCACGCCAGGCCGAAGGTGTCGCCCTGCGCGAGTTCGGCGGGCAGCCGAGCGAGGCTGGTTTGCGCGAACGCGTTGGGACGCAGGCAGACGCTCTCCAGATCAGCGTTCGCCAGCATCGCCTCGACTTCCGTGTGCAACGCACCGGTCACCGTGGGCGTGCGCCCCAGGGTCCACGCCGAGCCGGAGAGCTTGACCACGCGCTTCACGCCGGCCGCCAGCGCCGCGCGCACGGCCCCGACCTGCAGGCGCGCAAGATCGGCAGCCACCGGCGACATGAGAAACATCGCCTGCACTCCGGCGCACGCAGCCGAGAGCGATACCGGGTCGTCCAGGTCGCCTTGGGCGAGTTCGATCCCTTCGCCCAAGAGACCACGCGCGCGCACGGGATCGCGCACCAGGCAACGCACCGCGGCGCCCTGGCGCTTGAGCACCCCGACCAGAGCTCCGCCCACGCGCCCGGTGGCGCCGGTGACCAGGATCATCTTGCCTCCTTGAGTGCACGCCAGATGCGATATGGCGTCGCCGGCGAGTCCAGGTGTTTGACGCCGGCCCCGGCCAGCGCATCGGCCACCGCGTTCAGGATGGCCGCGGGTGCGGCCACCGTGCCGGCCTCGCCGGCGCCCTTGACACCGAGGGGATTGCCCTTGCACGGCGTGCCAACCAGCACGGCCGTGAAGGACGGGGCGTGCGCCGCGCGCGGCAGCGCGTAGTCCATCAGCGAGCCGGTCAGCAACTGGCCGTCCGCGTCGTAGGCCGCATGCTCCAGGAGCGCCTGGCCGATGCCCTGCATCACCGCGCCGTGCACCTGCCCCTCGACGATGACCGGCTGCAGGACATTGCCGAAGTCGTCCACCGCCGTGTAGCGCGTCAGGCTGGCGTGGCCGGTGTCGGGATCGATTTCAACCTCCGCGATATGACAGCCATTGGGATAGTTCGGCGCCGGGTTGTCGAACTGCGACACCGCGTTGCGGCGACCGAGATCGAGCGCCTGCGCGAGCGCCGCGTCCAGCGCCGGTCCTTGCATCGACAGGGAACGCGAACCGCCCGTGCCGCCGCCACTGGGCGCCGCATCGGAATCGCCCTGCACGACGCGAATGCGCGCCGCGTCCAACCCCAGGCGTTGGGCGGCGAACGCGCGATAGGCCGTCGCGTGCCCCTGCCCCGAGGACTGGGTGCCGACCACCAGGGTCACCGCGCCATCGGCCTCGAAACGCACCTCGGCGCGTTCGCTGCGCACCCCGCCGGTCGATTCCACGTAGCACGCGAGCCCCACGCCCAGCATCCTGCCGCGCGCCGCTGCCGCCGCGCGCCGCGCCGCGGCACCCTGCCAGTCGGCCGCAACCAGCGCGCAATCCAGCGCGTGCGCGAAGTCGCCCGAGTCGTAGGTCGCCCCCATGGCGTTGCGCCAGGGCATGGCCGCGGCGGGCACCAGGTTGCGGCGGCGCAGTTCGACGCGGTCGATGCCAAGACTCGCGGCGGCCAGGTCGATGACCCGCTCGACCAAGAGGTTGATTTCCGGCTTGCCGGACCCGCGATAGGCGTCGACCGGAACGGTGTTGCTGCGTGCCCCGCGCACGCGCGCGTGCGCCGCCTCGAAACGGTACATCGATGGCAGCACCGCGTTGGCCACCGGCGCCGGGATCACCGGCGCAAAGGTCGACAGATAGGCGCCCAGGTTGGCGACACTGTCGACCTTGATCGCGAGCATGCGCCCCTCCGCGTCGAGCGCCAAGGAGACGGTGGAGGTCAAGTCGCGCCCCTGCGAGTCCGACACCATGGTCTCGCCACGCTCGGCACTCCACTTGACCGGGCGCCCCAGGGCGCGCGCGGCAAAGCACGCCAGCACCTGCTCGGGATAGAAATAGAACTTCGGTCCGAAAGCTCCGCCGACATCCCCGGTGACAACGCGAAAGCGGTCGGCGGGCAGGCCGAACGAGCGCGCCAGGAGCGCGCGGATCATGTGCACACCCTGCGTGTTGGCCCACAGCGTGGTGCGCGCGTTCTCTGGGTCCCAGCGCGCGTTCACCACCCGCCCCTCGATCGGGTTGCCGATCAGGCGCTGGTTGTGCACCTTCAACTCCACGACATGCGCCGCAGCGTCGAAGAGCGCGCCGGTGCGCGCCGCATCGCCGCCTTCCCAGTCGAAATAGCAGTTGCCTGGCACATCCGCCTCGATCAGCGGCGCACCTTTTGCGAGCGCTGCGACGCCATCGGCCAGCGCTGCCAGCGGCGCGTAGTCGACCTCGATCGCGGCGGCGGCGTCGCGCGCGGCGGCCTGCGAATCGGCGACCACGCACACAACCGGTTCGCCAACATGGCGCACCCGCTCGCGCGCCAATGCGTGCCGCGCCGGCTCGCGCCGGTCGCTGCCGTCGCGGCTCTTGAGCGGCGGCACCGCCGCCAGCGGGCCGACGCCGGCCTCCGCCAGGTCCGCCTGCGTGTAAACCGCCAGCACGCCGGGCAGCGCCCGCGCCGCGCTCGCGTCGATGCGCTCGATGCGGGCATGCGCATGCGGCGAGCGCACCAGCGCCATCCAGGCCTGACCCGGCAGCAAGAGGTCGTCGGTAAAAGCGCCCGTGCCGCGCAGCAAGGGCCCGTCTTCGGCGCGTTCGAACATGCCGCGTCGGTCAGGCCAGGAGGCGGCCGCGGCTGACGATCGGTCGACCGTCCAAGGCGAGGTCGGAATCGCCCCACATCAGCCAGCGGTGAAAACTGGAGCGGAAGCTGCCGCCGGAGAGCTGGTTGTCGCCCAGAATCAGGCGGATCACGCCGGCGCCGAAACCGTAGTGCGGGAAAAAGGTGCTGCCGGGCACGCGCTCGAGCAGCGGGTTGCAGCCCAGGATCAGTTCACCGAGGCGATCGCGGTCGCCAGTCTCCTTGGCCCACAGGCGGTCGAGCTCGCGCTGATCGCCGCCGGTGGTGACCCCGACGACCCGCCCGGCGCGAAACTCGAAGCGCAGCCCCTGCGCGGCGAAGCCACGGCAATCCATGCCGCGCCCCAGTGCGGGCGATTCCCCGTCCTTGGCCGGCGGGAACACCAGCACCCCGCTGGCACTGTCCGGCTCGGGAATGGTGCGCAGGCTGCCGGCGGGAATCTCCTCCTCGCGGTCGCGCCCGGCGTCGAACTGCGCCATCCGCTCCTTCGATGCATCACCGTAGTTGACGTGAAAGCGCTCGCCGATGCGAAATTTCAGGTCCGTACCCGCAGCGTCGGTCAGGTGCGCCAGCGCGCCGCGCATCTGCCCGGCCAGCCCGGTCATGCTGCGCTTGAGCGCGGCGTAGTCGACATCGACGACCGCCGCCTGGTTGACCCGGTCCAGCGCGAGGTTGACCGCATGCGCCGGATCCGGGAACGCGGGGTCGTGAAACCAGTGCAGGTGCACCGCGCGTCCCTTCTTCCAGCCGTCGACCACCACGTCCGACTGCGAGGTGGCCAGGGTGCGCGCGCCGCGCCGATCGTTCATGAGCAGGATGAAGACATCGGCCACCGCGAACAGCTCGCGCATGGCCGCGGTCTCGGCGGCGTCGTCCGCCGCATCCGCATAGCGGCCGTGCGGCGCACGCAGGGCAGCCAGCGCCGGCGTCCAGTGCAGGATGGTCGCCAGTTCGATGGCACGCGCCTTCTGGATCTGGACGCGCACCGCGTCCAGCGCCGCGCCGCCGAAATAGGGGTCGGCCGAGACGATCACACGTTCGTGACGCCCAAGGCGCAGCGAACGCGCGACCAGCGTCTCGGCGATGGCCGGCCAGTCGAGCACGTGGGTGGGCGCCAGCCCCTGATGGTCGGGTAGCGGAAACGGATCGAAGATGCGCGCCATGTTCACCTCAGAGCGACTTGGCCCAGGCCGCGATGACTTCGACCGACTCGGCCACCAGCGCCGGCTGGCCGGCCAGGTAGTGGGTGCCACCCCTGAGCACATGGTGCTTCAGGCGCGGCCCGGCGGCATCAACCCACAGGCGGTTCATGACCGGCACCACCGACGCGTCCGCGGTGTGCTCGATCAGCAGCACCGCACCTCGCGCGCGCGCCAGGTTGGCAGGGCCGTCGGCCGGACTGGATGGCGCCCACTGGCTCAGGTAGGACAGGAGCGTGGTGTAGCGGCCGATGTTGTTGGCGCCGTAGTTGAGCTGCCGCGGGTCGCCCCAGATGGTGGTGCCCGGCGGGCGGTCGTTCGGATCCAGCGCCGGGTCCAGATGGCGCGGATCAGCCCCGGTGCGATAGATGATGAAGGCCATGTCGCGCACGCCGTGCGGCTGGGCGCGCACGAAGCGCAGCTGCTTCAAGACCCATTCCTCGAGCCGCGCATTGCGTTGCAGCTGCGCCGCGCGATAGCGTGCCAGCCAGTCGGCGGCAAAGGGCGGCCCGTTGGCCGGGTTGAACATGTCGAGCGCAGGGTCGGCCGAGAACGGGTCCGACTCGTCGATGACCGACGGGTCCATCCACTCGGCAAACAGGCGCGAGCGGCCCGGGTGCGCTGCCGTCAACGCGATGCCCTCGATGGGTGTGAGATCGCCGGGGGCGAGCCCGGTCGCGTCGCCGACGATGTTGTGGGTGGCGGTGAGTTGCTCGGCCTGGGCCTGATAGAACGAAGCCAGCGCCGCGCCGCCGGAATTGCCGATCAGCACCACCTTGTCGCAGCCCTGCGCGCGCAGCCAGCGCACCCCGGCGCCCAGGTCCTGGATGACCCGCTCCATGAGAAGCTGGGAGTCGTTGTTCACGTAGCGCGAATTGAGTCCCAGCGTGGTGATGCCGGCGCGCGCCAGGGGTTCGAGCAGATAGTGGCCCATGAAGTTGCTGGCCGGATGCATGACGATCGCACCGACCCGCGCACCCGCGGCGCGCACGACCGCGCCATAGATCTTGGGCCACAGTTGCGCGATACCCGACTGCGACTCCATCGCCGCGCCGGGCTTGACGTCGATGACGACCAGTTCCTTCATGCCGGCACTACCGCAGCGCCCAGGCGATTGGCCCGCTTGTCGCGGGTCCAGTCATCGAGTGCGCCGTGCGCACGGCCGGCGCAGTCCTCGAGGTACTCCGGCCCGAGCGAGCGCCACGAGAACTCCAGGCGCAGCCCGTTGGGGTCGTGGAAATAGATCGACTGCAGCCAGTCGTGGTCGATGATGCCCAGCACCTCGACGCCGGCGGCAACCAGGCGCGCCTTGGCCGCCTCGAGCTCGGCCTTCGTCGAGACTTCCATCGACAGGTGGTTGACCCAGCCCGGGGTGGCCGGGTCGGGCGCGGTCGCGCGTCCGTCACCCAGGTCGAAGAAGGCGACAAACGAGCCGTCCTGCATGCGAAAGAACAGGTGCACGTAGGGACAATGCTCGCCGGTCGAGGGCACCGTGTCGGCGCGCACCACGTGCGCCAGCGGCATGCCCAGGAGGTCCTCGTAAAACGCCCGCGTCTCTTCCGCGTCGCGGCAGCGCCAGGCGATGTGATTGAGTTTTTGCACTGCGAATCCGCTCTGCATCCCAAACCTCCCGGTATCGCGCCGCGGCTTGACGCTCACGCCACCCGCGTGTAGATTGCCCCGCATCGATATCGGACATCACAGTCCGATTAACGGACAAGCCTAACACGCTGCGCGCACGGATGCAAAAGTCCCGCTTCCTCCGCCTTGCCCCACCCGGCGCAGCCGCGCCCTCAGGGCGCGGCCAGCGAGCGGGCAATGCGCCGCGCGGCGTCCTTGAGCACGCGCACCAGCGCGTCGCCGCTGCTGCTGCGCAGCGCCGGCATCACCACCCCGAGCGAGCCGCGCACGTCGTCGCGGCCGACGATGATCGGCGCCGAAACGCCATACACGCCCGCGGACAGCTCGTCGTGGGAGTCGGCGTACCCGTCGCGACGCGCGCGCGCCAGGAGCGCAGCAATGCGGCGCGGCGCCGGGGTGGCGGCCACCAGGCGTGCGATGGTCGGCGCATCCAGGAAAGCCAGGATGGCGCGCCCGCTGGCGCCCGAGGCCAGCGGGTGGCGAAACCCGCGCGTGAGCTGGACGCGCACGAAATGCCGGCCGCCGACCGCCTGCTCGACCTGCACCGCCTCGTCGCCGTCGCGCAGCGTGAGGATGAAGGTTTCGCCGTGTTCGCGCGCCAGCGCATCGAGCACGGGACGGGCCGCGCCCAGCAGTTCCGGCTCGACCGCGGCGGCCAGGCGGGTCAGCGTGGCGCCGGCAACGTGGCCGTCAGTGCCGCGACGCACGTAACCGCGCTGCGCCAGCGTCGCCAGCGAGCGATGCACGACCGTGCGATGCATGCGCAGCTCGCGCGCGATATCGGCGGTCGCGACCGGGCCGCGTGCGGCGACGAATTCGAGCACGGCCAGCGCCTGGTCGGCAGTCTTGGAAATCTCCGGCATTGCGTGTTCCTCCGATTATCGGCACATACTATCCGATTATCGGACATTTATAGGCAGGACGGCACATGTCGCGCACCCTGATCCGCGGCATCGGCGAGTTTTTCACCGGCGACCTGGCTGCGCCGGTCGCACCGGTGCGTGCGCTGGCCATTGCCGACGGCCGCATCGCCGCGCTCGACCCGGACCCTGCCGGCCACTGGGACCTCGTCATCGATGCGGCCGGCTCGGCGGTCGTGCCGGGGCTGATCGACGGCCACGTGCACCCGGTCGCCGGCGAATGGACACCGACGCAGGACGCCATCGGCTGGGTCGGCAACTACCTGCACGGTGGCACCACCAGCATGCTTTCCGCGGGCGAGCTGCACACCCCCGGACTCGACTACGAGAACCTCTCGGCCGACCTCGTGACCTCGCTGGCCGAGGTCACCGCGGCCACCGTCGGGCGCATGCGCCCGGCCGGCGTCAAGCTGGCCGCCGGCACCGCCCTCCTGGTGCCGGGCATGACCGAAGCCCACTTCGACCGCCTGGCCGCGGCCGGCGCGCGCCTGGTCAAGTTCCTGTTCTATCCGCTGACGGCCAATCCGGCCGAGGCGCGAAACTACGTGCGCTGGTCGCGCGAGCGCGGCATCCTCTCCAAGGTGCACACCGGCGGGGTATCGCGCTCCGGACTGTCGCAGGTGTGCGGCTTCGAGATCCTGTCCTGGCTCAAGCCGGACATCGCCGCGCACATCAGCGGCGGACCGATCCCGATGAGCGACGCCGACCTGGACCGCGTCATCGACGAGACCGACTTCGCCCTGGAGATATGCTCTTCCGGCAACTACGGCTCGACCCTGCGCGCGGTGCGCCGCCTGGCCGAACGCGGACGCCTCGACCGGCTGACGCTGGGCACCGACACGCCCGGCGGCACCGGCGTGATCCCGCGCGGCATGTGGCGCAACATCCTGTTCC
Source organism: Burkholderiales bacterium (assembly GCA_016790635.1). GTDB lineage: Bacteria > Pseudomonadota > Gammaproteobacteria > Burkholderiales > JAEUOS01 > JAEUOS01. The sequence goes on along the minus strand of JAEUOR010000078.1, from coordinate 25,232 downwards.
TGGCCTCGGTGTGCGGCCTGTCTCCAGGCCAGGCGATCGCGATCGCGACCGGCAACACCGGCCGCGCGCACAAGCTCGAAGAAGGCGTCCTCGCTCCCGGCCGGCCGGCAGACCTGGCGATCTGCGGCCCGGTCGAGGGCTCGGCCGGCACCACGCTCGCCGATGCGGTGGCGCATGGCGACCTGCCGGGCATCTCGCACGTGTTCATCGACGGTGTCGCGGTCGTCTCCGGACGCAGCCGGCAGACACCGCCTTCGCGCCTGCGTCCGGTCATGCAGTGCTGCACGCGTCCCTAGATGAGCGCGGACATGCGCGTCCTGAGTGCGGAAGACGTGGCCCGCGCGCTGCCGCTTGGCGCCTGCATCGAGGCGATGCGCTCGGTATTCGTCGGCATGGCCGAGGGCGCGTACTTCAATCCCCTGCGCACGCGCGCGCGCGCCGAAGGCGAAGGCCACTGGATGACCATGATGCCGGCGCTGCGCCTCTCCGGGCCGCGCCTGTGGGCGCTAAAAGAGATGGCGGTGTTCCCGGCCAATGCCGCGGCTGGCCTTGACCCGATCCAGGGTGCGGTGCTGCTGCACGACGGCGACGACGGGCGGCTCCTGGGCGTGGTCCACGCCGGGGCGCTGACCGCGATTCGCACCGCGGCGGTGTCGGCCGTCGCGACGCGCGCGCTTTCGCGCAGCGACGCGCGCGTGGTCGCCATCATCGGCACCGGCGTGCAGGGACGCGCCCACATCGATGCCATGCGGAGCGTCGTGCCGGGGGCCGAGGTGCGGCTGTGGGGGCGCGACCCGGCACGCACGGCCGCGCTTGGCCAGGCCACCGGTTGCCGGCCCATGACGAGCCTGGCCGCAGCCGTCACCGGCGCCGACGTGGTGTGCACCACGACCGCCGCGCAGGAGCCGATCACCGATCCTGACTGGTTCGGCGCAGGCTGTCATCTCAACGCGGTCGGGTCGAGCACACCCACCGCGCGAGAGATCGACGCCGCCACGCTGGCCCGCGCAAGCCTCTTCGTCGACCGGCGCGAGGCCGCGCTGGCCGAGTCGGGCGACATCCTGGGCGCGCTGCGCGAAGGAACGATCGAACCCGCGCATGTGCGCGCCGAACTCGGCGAGGTGCTCACCGGGCGCCGGCCCGGCCGCACCAGCCAGACCGAATTCACCCTGTACAAGGCGCTGGGTTTCGCCGCGCTCGATCTGGCGGCCGCAGAACTGGCGCTCGCCAACGCCGCAGCCATGAACATCGGCCGCAACGTGCCATGGTAGTTCAACCCTTGATCAACGACTGAGGAGTCCGCAATGCAGCCCTTCAACCGCATCCGCCGCGCCATGCTCGGCTTCGTCGCCTGCGCCGCCCTGACCGCGCCGGTCGCGGCGCAGACCACCCTCACCATGTCGGTGTGGATCCCGATCCAGGCGCCCTTCGCCCAGCATGCGTTGCTGCCGTGGGCCAAGCAGGTCGAGGAATTGAGCGCCGGCCGCATCAAGGTCAACGTCCTGCCCAAGGCCGTGGCCTCCCCGACCGGGCACTTCGACGCGGTGCGCGACGGCCTGGCCGACGTGGCCTTCACCGTGCAGGGCTACACCCCGGGGCGTTTCGTGCTCACCAAGGTGGCCGAACTGCCCTTCCTGGGCGACAGCGCGGAGTCGATCTCGGTTGCCTATCAGCGCATCCACGAGCAGCAGCTCGCGCGCGCCGGCGAGCATCAGGGCGTACGCGTGCTCTCGGTCTTCACCCACGGCCCGGGGCAGATGTATTCGACGCGGAAGCCCATCACGCGCCTGGAGGACCTGCAGGGCATGAAGATGCGCACCGGCGGCGGCGTCGTCAACGACGTCACCAATGCGCTCGGCGCGACCGCGATCCTCAAAGCCGCGACCGAGGCCTATGAGCTGCTCTCCTCAGGGGTTGCCGACGGCGCCTTCTTCGCGCGCGAGTCCATCCTCACCTTCAAGCTCTCCAATGTGGTCAGGCACGCCACCTTCGTTCCCGGCGGGCTCTTCAACACCAGCTTCGTCCTGCTCATGAACGAGGCCAAGTTCAACGCGCTGTCGGCGGCGGATCGCGACGCTGTGCTGAAAGCCTCCGGCGAAAACTTCGCGCGCACGGCCGGGCGCTCGTTCGACCAGTCGGACAAGAACGCCGTCGACCTGATGCGCCAGGCCGGCATGGATATCCGCACCGCTGATGCCGCCTTCGTCGAACAGATGCGCCGCGCCACCGCGCCGGTGGTGGACGCCTGGGTGGCGGACGCGGCGAAGAAGAACGTCAACGGGCGCGTCGTGCTGGACGCGCTGCGTGCCGAGGCGCGCAAGCTGGCCGACGGTCGCTAGACGCGTTGCCGCACCGGCGCTGCGCGGGCGCCGGTGCGCCGGATCAGAGTTCCAGCCAGTCCAGAATCGGCTGCCACTGCTCCAGGTCCTGCTGCACGCGCCCGGGCGCGATGTCGAACAGGGTCAGGCCGCGGGCGGCCAGCTGCACGTAGTTCTGCGTGTTGCGCAGGTAGCCCAGCACCGGCAGCCCCAGGCCATCGAGGAAGCGCTGCAGTTCGTCGAAGGCGCGCGTGCGGCTGTCGACCCGCATGCCGACGACGCCAATCAGCGCATCGCTCTTGCGCACTGCGCGATCCTCGGCCAGTTCGGCGAGGAAACGCTTGGTCGCCAGGATATCAAGCATGGAAGCCTGCAGAGGCACGATCACGTGCCGCGCCGGCAGGATCACTTGTTCCAGCACCTTGTCGGAAATACCGGCCGGGGTGTCCAGCACGACATGGGTCGCATCCTTGGGAGGCTTGGCCGGCTTGCCGCGCTCGATGTCCCAGCCGGCGATCGGCGCGCACTGCGGCGGACGCAGTTTCAGCCACTCGCGCGCCGACTGCTGGCGATCGACGTCGCCCAGCATGACGCGGCGCCCGCGGCTGGCGTGATAGCCCGCCAGGTTGGTCGCCAGCGTCGACTTGCCGACCCCGCCCTTGGGGTTCATCACCACGGTCACACTGGCCATGCGGCCTCCGTCCCAAGATAAAATTCGAGTCTAGCAGGGAAGGTTTGGCGCGCCGCGTCCGACGTTTCCGCCGCTGCACCCGCCCCCGATGATCCGCCTGCAATCCCTGACCCTGTCGCGCGGGGTCAAGCCCCTGTTCGAGTCCGCCGACCTGACCCTGAACCCCGGCGAGCACGTCGGCCTGATCGGCGCCAATGGTTCGGGCAAATCGACGCTGTTCGCTCTCCTGCTGGGCCAGCTCAACCTGGACGGCGGCGAAGTCGGGATGCCGCCGCGCTGGCGACTCGCCCACGTCGCGCAGGAAACCCCGGCGCTCGAGCGAGCCGCGCTCGACTACGTGATCGACGGCGACAACGGACTGCGCGCGCTCGAGGCCGAACTGGCAGCGCTCGAGGCGCAGGACCACGCTCACGACGACCATGCCCACGGCACGCGCATCGCCGAGCTGCATGCGCTCCTGGCCGATGCCGGCGCCTACACGGTGCGCTCGCGCGCCGAACAGCTCCTGACCGGGCTGGGCTTCAGCGCGGCGCAGATGGGCGCGCCGGTGGCGGAGTTTTCCGGCGGCTGGCGCATGCGCCTGAACCTGGCCCAGGCGCTGATGTGTCCCTCCGACCTGCTGCTCCTGGACGAGCCGACCAACCACCTGGACCTGGATGCCATCCTCTGGCTCGAGGATTGGCTCAAGGGCTACCCCGGCACGCTGATCATCATTTCCCACGACCGAGACTTCCTCGATGGCGTCATCGGCGTGATCGCACACATCGACCAGCGCAAGATCAGGCGCTACGCGGGCAACTACTCGCAGTTCGAAGTGCAGCGCGCGATGGCCCTGACGCTCAACCAGGCGGCCTACGAGAAGCAGCAGCGCGAGCGTGCCCACCTGCAATCCTTCATCGACCGCTTCAAGGCCAAGGCGACCAAGGCGCGCCAGGCGCAAAGCCGCATGAAGATGCTGGCCAGGATGGGAGAAATGGCGCCGATCCACGCCGCCTCGCCGTTTTCCTTCGAGTTCCGCGAACCCATCGCCACGCCCAACCCGCTCTTGGTGCTCGAAGACGCGGTGGCCGGCTACGCGCTCGAGGCGGGCCACAAACCCGTCGTGTCCGGCATCGGCTTCACCTTGACCGGCGGGCAGCGCATCGGCCTCCTGGGGGTCAATGGCGCCGGCAAATCGACTCTCATCAAGACCATCGCCGGCGAACTGCCCCTGATCGACGGCGTGGCGCGCTTTGGCAAGGGGCTGGCGATCGGCTATTTCGCCCAGCACCAGGTCGAGATGCTGCGCCATGACGAATCGCCGCTGTGGCACATGGCGAGACTCTCACCGAACGTGCGTGAGCAGGAATTGCGCAATTTCCTGGGCGGATTCAACTTTCCCGGCGAGATGGTGACGCAGTCCATCGCACCCTTCTCGGGCGGCGAGAAGGCGCGCCTGGCCTTGGCGCTGATCGCCTGGCAGCGCCCCAACCTGCTGCTGCTGGACGAGCCGACCAATCATCTGGACCTGGAAACCCGCGAGGCACTGACGGTCGCCCTGGCGCAGTTCGAGGGCACGCTGGTGCTGGTCTCGCACGATCGTCATCTGCTGCGCGCCACCACCGAGGAATTCATGATCGTGGCGGGCGGCGCCTTGACGCCCTTCGACGGCGACCTGGAGGACTATCGCGACTGGCTGTTCCGGACACGCCTGGGCAAGCCGGAGCTGAACGCGCCCAAGGTACCGCCGGCCACAACCAATATCGCGCCGCGCCCCCCCAAGGCGGCCGCGAGCGCGGAGCGGCCGTCGGGCATGGCCAACGCGGCGTCGCGCCAGGAGCAAAAGCGACGCGACGCGCAAGAGCGCCAGCGACGCTCGGATCAATTGCGGCCACTGACCACGCGCATCAAACGCCTGGAAGAACAACTGGCCAAGTTGAACACGCAACGGGCGGCCGTCGACGCGAGCCTCGCGACCGAGTCGATCTACGCCGAGGAACGCCGCGACGAGTTGAAGAACCTGATGATCGACAAGGCCTACCTGGCACGCGAGATCGAAGAGCTCGAAACCGAGTGGCTGGAAAAGCAGACCGAACTCGAGGCGCTGCAGGGCGCGTAAGGCGCCTACTCGGTCGTGATCTTGCCGGCGCGCACCATCGCCCCCCAGCGCGCTTGATCGCGCTCGATGCGCGCTGCGGTTGCGGCCGCATCGAGGTCCAGGGCCTGCAGGCCCTGGCTCTGCAAGGCCTTTTGAAACTCCGCATCGCCCTGCACCGCCCTGAGTGCCGCATCCAGGCGCGCGCGCACCGCCGGCGGCGTCGCGGACTGAACGGCGATGCCCCACCAGAATGCGACATCGTCAGCCATGCCCTTGACACCCAGTTCCTCGAAGGTCGGCACGTTCGGCAGATTCGGCAGACGCCGCGCGCCGGTGACCGCGATGGCGCGCAGTTGCTCGCGCGAAGCCTGCTGCAGCGCCACCGAGCTGCCGACGAACATCATCTCGACCTGGCCGGAGATGAGATCGGTCATCGCCATCGCAGCGCCCTTGTAGGGGACATGCAGCAGGTCGACCCCGCTGGCGGACTCGAACATCAATCCGACCAGGTGCGACGGCGTACCAACGCCGCCGGAGCCGAAGCCGAGCTTGCCCGGCTCGGCACGCGCCCGCGCGATGAGCGCGCTCATCTCGCTGATGCCCTTGCCGGCGTTGACCATCAGCACGTTCGACAAGGTGGCAACCGTGCGGATGGGCGCGAACTCGCGGCGAATGTCGAGCCCGGACTTGGGGTACAAGTGCCCCAGGAGCCCCATCTGGCCGTCGCTGGCGAAAAGAATCGTGTAGCCGTCGGCCTCCTGCCGCGCCAGGGTCTGCAGCGAGACCAGCCCACCCGCGCCGGGCCGGTTTTCGGTGACGACGCTCTGGCCCAGCGCGCGGCCGAGTGCGCCCCCGACCACCCGCGCCAGGTTGTCGGTGGGCCCGCCCGGGGGAAAGCCCACCACCATGCGCACGGGCTTGGCGGGGTATGTCTGAGCCGGCACGGACGCAGGCAGGAGAAGCAATGCACACAGGAGCAGGGTTTGCATCACGCGCATGAGATCGATCCTCGAATCAAGGCTTGCGGCCGTGCGCATTACACGGCAGGACAAGCCGAAAGGCCAACAAAATCAGCGGACCAGCCTACGGCGGCCCTAGTCGACTACAGCGCCGGCAGTCTTCACGATCTTCGCCCAGCGCGTCACTTCATCACGCAAGAAAGCACCCGCGGCCGCAGGGGAATTGGTCGCGACCTGCACGCCGGTGGCGTTGATGGGATCGCGCACTGCCGGTTCGTTCAGGACCTTGGTCAGCGCCGCGGCCAGGCGCTGGGTAATGGGCTCGGGCAAGCGTGCCGGCGCGGCGAAGAGGGCCCAGGCCCGAATGTCGAAATCGGGCACGCCCACCTCGGTCAGCGTGGGCAGTTCCGGCAACACCGCGAGTCGGTCCTTGCAGGTGCTGCCCAGGGCGCGCAGCTTGCCCGCGCGAATCAGGGCGATGGCGTTTCCCACCGCTTCGAACGAGACCTGCAACTGCCCGGCGATCAGGTCGACGATGACCTGGTTGCCTCCCTTGTAGGGAACGTGGGTCAGGTTGGTGCCGGTCATCGCCTTGAACCACTCGCCAGCCAGGTGCCCCGCAGTGCCGTTGCCGGGAGACCCGTAGTTGAGCGCGCCGGGCCGGGCCTTGGCCTCGGAGATCAGCGTGGCCACGCCCGTGATGGGCGAGGTCGAGCTCACTACCAGCACGTTGCAGGAGTACCAGGCGATCGTGAGCGCCGTGAAATCGGTGATCGGGTCGTAGGGGAGGCTACGGAACAGGCTCTTGTTGACTGCCAGGTTGCCGGTGGTACCGAGCAATAGGGTGTAGCCGTCGGGCGCAGATTTGGCTACCGAGTCCGCGCCCAGGTTGCCGCCGGCGCCGGCACGGTTCTCGACCACCACGGGCTGGCCGAGATCGCGCGCGAGCGCCTCAGCGATGCGGCGGCCGGCAACGTCGGTCGATGTGCCGGCCGGAAATGGCACGACCATGCGCACCGGCTTGTCCGGCCAGGTCTGGGCTGCAACCTCCATCGGCGCCGCGAAAGCACAGGCGATGGCCAACAGAAGTACCGGACAGCGGCGCATAGGCAAGGGGTTGGCTGTGACGAGGTCTCTACAATACCCGAGGCCGCAACCAGCTGGCAATGAAAGGCCGGGACGCGCGCCGGCGCGGCGGTGCGGTCGCGCGACACGCCGCCGCAGACCTCTGCAACCCGCCACGGAGATGAACATGCTCAAGCGAATGGCCCTGCTGACTCGCAAGCCGGGCATGAGTCGTGAAGAGTTCCACCACCACTGGAACACGATCCACGGGCCACTGGTGGCCAGCCACCCTAATGTGGTGCGTTATCTGCAGGACAACGTCCTGGCCAAGGAACGCTTCGTCGAACGCAACGCCGACCCGGCCAACCCGCTGCCACCCGGGCACATGGGACCGGAAGTCGACGGCATCGTCGAACTCTGGTACGAAAGCCGCGAGCAGATGGAAGCCATGTATGCCTCGCCGCTGGCCAAGGAACTGCAGGCCGACGCGCTCAAGCACATCGGCACCATCACCACCTTTGTCGTCGAGGAGCGCACCGTGGTGGATCGACGCCCCGCGCCGAAGGGTCTGCTGCTTTCGCTCGCGGGCGAGCGCGTGCTGGTGACCGGCGCCGGCAGCGGCATCGGAGCAGCGCTGGCGCGCGGCTGCGCACGCGCCGGGGCTGCTGTCGTGGTTACCGATCTGGATCTTGGCAAGGCGCGCGAGACAGTGGCGCAAATCGCCGCCATGGGCGGCGTTGCCGAAGCTCACGCGCTCGATGTGACCGATCGCGCAGCCTGCGGTGCCTTGGCAGCGACACTATCCGCACAGCCCATCAGCCGCCTGATCAACAACGCCGGCATCGCAATCGCCGCGCCGCTCGGCGAAACCGCTACCCCGGCAGCCTGGGACAGGATGTGGAACGTCAACGCGGGGGGCGTGTTCAACGTGACGCACGCTTTTCTCCCGCAGCTCAAGGCGACGCGTGGTGCGATCCTGAATCTCTCGTCGGTTGCGGCGCGCGCGGCACGCAACCGCAATACTGCCTACCAGTCTTCGAAAGCGGCCATCACACAGATGACCCGCGGCTGGGCCGTGGAGCTCGCCGACGCGGGGGTGCGGGTGAACGCGCTTGCCCCGGGCATCATCGCCACCCCGCTTTCTGCGCATACCCGCAGAGATCCGGAGAAGGTGGCGCGCACCCTGACGCGGGTACCGATGGGACGCGTGGCCGAGCCGGACGAACTCGCCTCTGCCGCGGTATTCCTGCTCTCGCGAGAGGCGACCTACATCACAGGAGTGGTTCTCCCGGTGGATGGCGGATTCGACGCGACCTGAGGCGGCGATACCCGCCTCATCCATGATCCGACCACGGCAGTTGGGTCAAGGACGATGGGCACACGCGCAAGAGAACTTGACAATTCCAACGATCGTGACGGTATGCCGGTCGGGCTCGCTCCGGGTGCCCAGGTTATCGACCCGCAAACGGACCATGGTCCATGGGCGCCAGATAGCCCCTCCATCCTTAGGCAAGCGATCGATAAGTTTTCGACGCTTCATGCCGCTGCTGTCGCCATCGCCATTTCGACAAGGCGCAAAGACCACGGAAAATGAAAAAAGCCACCCGAAGGCGGCTTGTCTCATCGCATTACTTGGCGTCCCCACGGCGATTCGCAGCAAACCCCTGCTTGCGCGTGGCTCGGGATGTGGCGCGGACAGCTTAGGCGACTACCGGGTCGCCGCTGATTCAGCGCAAGCCATTCACGACCGCAATTCGTCACAACCCGAGGCTTGTGAGATCCGACAATTTGGAATGTTGCGAGGTATCGTAGTCCAGCTACGATTCGGCCAACACTGTGAGCATGCCCCAGTACGATCAAAGGCATTCGATGCGGGCAGGCATCCAGTTGAACTCAAGTCGGCACAAATACCGCCGGGCTGACATTGAAGTACTTGGCCAATTTCCCTGCAAGGGTGGCATTGATCTTGCGCTTGCCAGACAGTATTGCGGAAAGATTGCCCTGCGGCAGGAGTTCGGCCAGATCGCCCTGCTTTAGACCTCGCGATTCGATCAAACTACGCAACACCTCCCTGGGTTCCGCAGCCTCGATCGCGTAATTGTTGGCGTCATAGTCCGCCACCAATTCGCCGACGAGATCAAGCAGGCCAGACAACGCATGATCCGTCTTGTCGCCGACGACTTCCAGCAGGTAATTCATCAGAGTCACCGTTCGGTCGTACTCCTCCTCGGACCGGATCGGGCGCAAATGCGCAACACGGTCGAACGCGGCCCAGGTCGATTGCAACGCCTTGATATCGACAAATGCGGTAGCGGTCGTCATATTCAAACCTTTCCCTTTCGGTACAACTTGCACCAGTCATCATATTCCCGGTGCGTCATCACCCAGCGTACGAAAATCTTGCCATCCCTGTAACGCACGACGACAACGATCCGGAAATTGTTGCCGCCAACGTCGAATATCGTGTACGGCGGGACATAGTCAGCGCTTCTGAAACTTTGGCGCAAGTCGGCAAAATCGGCAAACCGCGAATGCTCGGCAACGGTGTGCCAATTGCGCAAAGGCTGCTCGGCCTCCGGATGCTTGCTCCAAAACTCGCGAAGCATCTTGAGCGAAATAACATGCATAAGCCGATTATATCAAAATGATATATTTTTAACAATCATGCGTGCGTCAAACTCGCTTGATGCCCGCCCAGACAAGCAAGCGCCCCTCGTAAAATGCGCATTCAATGCTGAGTCCCGTGACCGACCGCATCGCGCCCGTGCTGACACCGCACGGGCAGGTGCTCCCAACCGACGATCCCGAGGCACCGCCCCTAACTGCCGATCTGCGTGAGCGCCTGATCGACGCGTTCTCGGCTAGCCCCGGCCACGGGCTTTTCCAACTGGGTGCGTCCGAGGTCGACACCAGTCTGCCAATTGCTTGGAACTGGTGGCGCGATTTCGCCTCGCGCTATGTCACCGCCTTGTGCGCTACAACCGATGAAAGCGAAATCGTCGTCCCGGTGCCGGACGAGCCTTTGCTCGACGCGCTGATTGCCGGCGCGCCACCGATGCGTGGCGCCGAGTACCTGACCCGAGACGTCGCCATCGCGTTGTGGGCGGCCATGGAAGCCAGCGTTCGCGCAAGCCTCAAGGCTTCGGGAGAGTCTCTACAGACGTTCCTCAAGGCACACAATCCGGCGTGGAACCAGGTCGGCCGGGTGCACTTCAACCTGGCGGAGAACCGCAGGGACGCCGACGCACCCTTCGCCTTTCTCGCAACCTATACCACTGGGCTCTCGAGCCACGGCAAGGCGCAGCACCTGCCGCTGTCGCGTGCGCTGGAAGAATTTTCGGGCAGCCGCGATCGCGTACGCCTGTTGTCCCTGCTGTCGCCGGTACAGCGCGCGGCCGAGTCATGCGCGTGGCTCAGTGAAATGGTGGCTGAGGGTGACGTCTACCACCCGCTACGCTGGACCGGCGCGGACGCCTGGCGTTTTCTTTCGGATGTGCCGGCACTGCAGGCCGCCGGCATCATCGTGCGCATGCCAGGCACCTGGCCGGGTGGACGGCCAGCGCGCCCTTCGATCGGCGCCACCGTCGGTAGCGCGACGCCCTCGATCCTGGGCCAGGACGCGCTGCTCGATTTCCACATGGAGTTGAGCCTCGATGGCGAAAGCCTGGGCGCGGCGGAGATCAGCCAACTCCTGGCCGGCGCCGACGGCCTGCAACTCATCCGGGGCCGCTGGGTGGAAGTCGATCGCCAGCGTCTGAAGCGCATGCTGGCGCGCTTCGAGGCAATCGAGAAGGCAGCGGCCGGCGGCCTGCCGTTCGCTGACGCGATGCGCCTGCTCTCCGGCGCGTCGCTTGAAGATGCCGATGATGGAGCCGATGTCGACTGGTCGAATGTCGCCGCCGGCCCCTGGCTAGCCAACACGCTCAAGGAGCTACGCGACCCCGCGGGGCTCGCCCGCGTCCGCCCCGGACCTTCGCTCAAGGCAACCTTGCGCCCCTACCAGGAAGCGGGCGTGCGCTGGCTGTACCTGTTGCATCGCCTGGGGCTGGGGGCATGCCTGGCCGACGACATGGGCCTGGGCAAGACCATCCAGGTCCTCGCCCTGCTGCTGGTGTTGAAACGCGATAGCAAACAGGCCGGACCCAGCCTTCTGGTTGCGCCAGCTTCGCTGCTCGCCAACTGGGCGGCAGAGGCCGAGCGATTCGCACCAGGCCTCAAGATCCTGGTTGCGCATCCATCGGCGCTACCGGCTGCCGAGATGCGCGTCCTCGACGCATCGCGCCTGAACGAATTCGACCTGGTGATCACCAGCTACGGTTCGCTGCTGCGGGCGGGCGCGCTTTCGGAAATGCAATGGCAGGTCGCCGTTATCGACGAAGCCCAGGCGATCAAGAACCCTGCTGCCAAACAGACGCGCCTGGTCAAGAAACTCCAGGCCCGCACCCGCATCGCGCTGACCGGCACGCCGGTGGAAAACCGGCTCTCTGACCTGTGGTCGATTTTCGATTTCACCCATCCAGGCCTGCTCGGCTCAGGCAAGGTGTTCACCGATTTCTCCAAGCGCCTGAGTGAGCGCGGCCAGTTCGGCCCCTTACGCGCGCTGGTGCGGCCTTACATCCTACGCCGCCTCAAGACCGACAAAAACGTCATCGCCGACCTTCCCGACAAGACCGAGGTCACTGCCTGGTGCCACTTGAGCCCGACTCAGGCGGCGCTTTATCAGCAGGCCGTCGAGAGCATGGCTGCCGAACTCGCAGACGCAGAGGGCATCGGCCGCCGCGGTCTGGTGCTCTCCTACCTGATGCGCTTCAAGCAGATCTGCAACCACCCGTCGCAATGGCTGGGCGACGCGGCTTGGCGTCCTGAAGACAGCGGAAAGTTCGCGCGCCTGGCCGAATTGGCCGAAGTGGTTGCCTCGCGCCAGGAGAAACTGCTGGTGTTCACCCAGTTCCGCGAGACCACCGCACCGCTGGCCGCGTTCCTGGGCAAGGTGTTCGGCCGCGCCGGACTGGTATTGGACGGCAGCACGCCGGTGGCCAGGCGGCGCGAACGCGTCAAGCAGTTTCAGGAGGACGAATTGACGCCTTTCTTCGTGCTCTCGCTCAAGGCCGGCGGCGCAGGGTTGAACCTGACCGCCGCCTCACATGTGATCCACTTCGACCGCTGGTGGAACCCGGCAGTGGAAAACCAGGCCACCGACCGCGCGTATCGCATCGGCCAGAAGAAGAACGTGCTGGTACACAAGTTCACATGTCGCGGCACTATTGAAGCCCGCATCGACCGCCTGATCGAATCGAAACAGAAACTGGTCAAGGATGTGCTTGAATCCGGGGCCGAGGTCCTGCTCACCGAAATGGGTGATTGCGAATTGCTCGACCTGGTGAGGCTGGACATTCATACCGCAACCGACAACTGATCGGGGAATTGGGGATTGAGTCACTATGAGTTTCTACGCATGGAAACCCTATGTGCCGGTGGCCAAGCGGCGCGCACAGGCCGAAAAGGTCGCCGCCAAAGCAGCGAAGGCCGGTGCATCATTGACTCCGGTGCGCGCCCGCGGCAACAAGATCGCCGGGACCTTCTGGGGCCGCGCCTGGTGCGACAACCTGGAGCGCTACAGCGATTTTTCCAACCGCCTGCCGCGCGGGCGCACCTACCTGCGCAACGGATCAGTCATCGACCTGAAGATCGAGGGCGGAGAAGTAAAGGCGCAGGTCGCGGGTTCGAGCCTTTACAAGACCGTCGTCAAGGTCGCCGCCGTGCCGCAAACCCAGTGGCGCGAAATCAGCGCGGAATGCGCAGGGTCGATCGACTCGGTCGTCGAGTTGCTGCGCGGCAAGCTCTCACAGGCAGTGATGTCGCGGCTCTGCAAGCCGGGCACCGGCCTTTTCCCCGCGCCGAAGGAAATCAGCTTCAATTGCAGTTGCCCGGACTGGGCCTCGATGTGCAAGCACGTAGCAGCGGTGTTGTATGGGGTCGGTGTACGGCTCGATGAACAGCCCGAACTCCTGTTTCGCCTGCGCAATGTGGATGCGGCGGACCTGGTCGCCCAGGCGAGTGCCGGATTGACGCCGCGCAAAAAACGCCCGGTACCCGCGCACGTGCTCGACGATTCGGAACTGGCGGATGTGTTCGGGATCGAAATCGCGGCCGGACCAGCGTTGCCGATCGCCGGAGCGGCACGCAAGAATACCGTTGCCAAGACGAATACGAAGAAAGCGGCTCGTGCCGTCGGTGAGTCCGCTCGAAAAACCTGGACCACGCCGGCAATGGCAGAAGCGGCCAAAACACCGCCAATCAAGGCCTCGAAGGCACGGCCGAAAATGGACGCGCGGCACAACGCAAGCGCACCGCCGACGCCTCCACGGCGAGCCACAAAAGCATCAGCCGAACCAACCTCCGCGCCACGCAAGACCGTCGCGCGAAAACCCGTGGTGACGCACGCAACCACGAAGCGCGCGGTTGCCAACCCAAAGCAGCGCGTCGCCGCGAAGCCTGCAACTGCGCGGCGGCGCAAGACATGATCGCCTGAATCGCGCCCGCATTTTTTGCAACCGCTCAAGAAGCGCGTGCGGTACTTGGTCGGCTGCAACCGTCGGAACAGCGTCGACCCGCCCGAAACGCCGCGCAGCGGCAATTCGACACGACCCGTCGAGCGTATTGACAACAGATACACGTATGGTTAAAGTTCGTGTATCTATTGTGTATGCAAAAAGGGATGATCCATGCGTGACGCCGCCATCAATCTGAGGGCATTGCCGGAGCAGCGTGACTTGATTGATCACGCCGCCAGCCTGTTGGGCAAGAACCGTTCGGACTTCATGCTGGAGGCTGCCTGCGACAAGGCGCAAGCCGTGGTGCTCGACCAGGTGTTTTTCAGCCTGGATGCCGAGAAGTTCAAGAAGTTCACGATGATGCTTGACGCACCGCCCCGCGCCAATCAAGGGCTTGAGCGACTCATGGCGGTGAAGGCCCCCTGGAGCAGCAAGCGGAAATGAGTTTGCTGCTCGGCCCGCCAGAGCCGCTCTTGACCACACACCTGCTGGATGGATTCGACTGCGGTGAAGTCGTTCTCGACGATTGGCTCAAGCGCCGCGCGTTGGCCAATCAAATGAGTGGCGCCAGCCGCACGTTTGTAGTGGCGGACGACGGCAGCCGGGTAGTCGGCTACTACGCCGTGGCGGCGGGTGCGGTGTCCCATCAGACGGCGACTAGCCCCGTGCGCCGGAATATGCCGGACCCCGTGCCCGTGATGGTCCTTGGCCGGCTTGCTGTCGACCGTCGCGCGCAGGGCTTGAAACTCGGGGCGGCCATGCTTCAGGACGCCGTCAACCGAGCAGTGGCGATTTCCCAAAACGCGGGTGTCCGTGCGTTGCTCGTGCATGCACTTGACGACCGCGCGAAGCTGTTCTACGAACACTACGGGTTTCAAGCGTCACCACTGCACCCGATGACGCTAATGCTGCGCTTGAATTCGGAAAAGCCCTGACATCAGCGCTTCACCTTCGGCACGCATTGCGCGGGCTCGGCGACGGAGCGTTCGGACAAATCATGATGTCAGCCCAGAGTCGCCACCATCTCGATTTTCGGCGCGACCGACCGCACAAGCTTTTGAATCCCATGGCCGGGATTGGCTTGGCGATGCGAGACAAGAAGTCCCAACTTTTCCAGGAGACCGACATCCTTGGTAATTGACGAACGATCGCGGTGCAGGCGGTGCGTCAATTCATTGATCGTCCTCGGTTCATGCATCACCTCCAGCATCAATCGGCGCCGTGCCTCCGACAGGACGGTGAACATCTGCTGCGGATCCTCGAAAGACAGTGTGACCTTGCCTTTGAAGGGCTGACCGCGATCGGCACGGCGAGCGGCATCCTTGGCCCGATTGAAAAAGCCCGCTACGTCATCGGTACGAATAACCAACTTGGTCATGATTTCCCGGCCCCTTCAGATTCCACTATTTCCAACCACTCCCGCTGAAATCGCTCCAACGTTGCCTCATAGCTTTCGAATTCGACTGCTTCGACATTGCCCATGAAATGGCGATGGTGGTAGCCATGAGCATTGTCGAATCCGAGAACACGGCCGTGATCTCCGCGAAAAATGGCATGGTTGATATATGCCAGGTTGTAGCGGGTGACAATGGTCTTGCCGCGATCCTTGAAGCCCCACACCTCGTAACTCAACGTCCCGGCACCTGACTTTGGTTTGAGTTCGAATCGCTCCTGCTCGAGCAGCGATTCTATGGGAGGTATAACCATTGGCAGGACGATCAGATGTGCTCAACGATAGCACATCTGAAGGCCTAACGTTCGCACATCCGCTCCATGCCGCAGAGCCATGCGCATGGGGGCGTATCACGACCGTCGAGGCACCTTGACGCCGAAATGACAAAGGGCAGACTACGTCTGCCCTTCAAGAAATCATTTCAACTCGCAAAACGCTCGGAGCGCAAGCTACTACAACTTCGGCAACAAGGTGGAAATTACTTGAAATTCCACATCTAAATAATTGATTTAACAACAAAACATCAATTACTTGGCGTCCCCACGGGGATTCGCAGCAAACCCCGGCCTACGCGTAGCGAGAGTCGTGCAACGCGGAACGTAGTTGTGAATTTCAGAAAAAGCCAAGCATAAGGCACTGCGAGTGCATTAATCCCATGAACGGTACGATCATGTTTCCAGCACCGCCCCGCAGTCCGCCTCGTATCGATATTCGCTCCGCCAAATAGGTGAAATGCGCCAGCGCTTGGCCCAAACCCGCCGACACTCGTCACAGTGCGGCGTCAACACTAGATGCGTGAGAAGGCATACGAGTTCTTGATATAAACGTGAAGGAACTTGCCCTTTGAATCCGAAGCCATGAAATCGTTATAGATCGATTCTGGAACGTTGTAGTACTGGTACATGCCACCACCTTTGAACTCAATTTCCAAGGTCTCGGTGGCTGCGTCATAGCCAGCAGACAGTATCGTTGATGACGCCACCATTTCACGCTCCATTTCAGCAATCTCCTCAGGCTTGAGCTTTTCGCGAGTTAGGTAAGCCGCCGCCCAAAATTGATTCTGGGCTCGCCACGAAGCGGCTAGTCGGGTGTAATCCTCGCTGATGCGGTTGCCTTTCCAGCGCCGCGCAACTTCGGGGTCTTCACTTTGTGGTCTATACGCTTCACTTGGCAACGCGATCCGGCAGCGCAATGGAAGGCGCGCAGCTTCACCTGTGATGATCGCCTCGCCAGTTCGAAGGATTGGAAGGCTCTCGACTATGCCTGAAAGGTTATCCGGCAGTGCGCCTTGAACTTTGCCACGATCCGCTGCGTTTGAGAGGCGCAAAGCGATAAACGTACCGCACTGCGACAAAATTGTTTCATCGACCTCAGACGGACGTTGACTGACGATCATCGCACCAATACCGAACTTACGTCCTTCCTTGACGATTCTTTGTGCAATATCCCGAGCAGGTCCACCGCTCTCCTTCGACAAATAGCGGTGCGCCTCTTCCATCACTACCAGCATTGGGCGATGGATGCCTCCTTCACTCTTCGCGCGGCCCCAGAATAGGCCCTCGTAAATGATCTTCAAGATCGCGGCGATCAATTGTGCGAGCACGGCACTCGGGATACCAGAAAGGTCCAAAATTGTTATTGGCTTACCATGCCCGAGCCAAGTACTTAACAAATCAGGCAGATCCTTGTCTGTATGACCGTCAATCTTGGGCTCCCACGCACCGGGGTGCAGCAAGAAGTCATAGCGTCGGTCAAGCATTCGTGACCGCATCTGATCCAATGGTCTGCGAATGCTGAGCACACCAATACTGTTTATAAACGGTGCGGTTGACCCGAGCCCATTCGGTTTGTATTTGGGCGCTTTCAGCGACTCGGCGTCGCCCGCCTCGACCAATGCAGGCTTGGTTTTCGCGGAATCCTCCCAGGTCTTGATCTCCGGATCAACAAGTTCAAACCACAGCTTCTTCAAATTAAACGGGATGGGACTGTCCGCCGTCATCGACGTAATATCTAACCCCGGAAATGACACCGCGCTGGCCAGTTTCGACTTGTAGTCCAAAACCTTGTCAAGGATTTGACTCATCGCCTTGTCATCAAGCTTCCCCATAAGAAAAGTCAGCAAGTCTGCAGGATCGAGAGCCCAAAATGGAATATGAAGTGGTTCTTCGCCATCATTTGGGTTCACTCGAAAGACCGTTGCGATGGATTGCAAGGCACGCCCGTACTCCCCGTGGACATCGAGCAGCAAGACGCTTGCGCTGGGGAAACCCTCGTGTGCCTCGCCAGTTTCTCCCAAGACGATGGATCGCAGCAGGCTCGCGACAGTAGTAGATTTCCCTGCGCCTGTGGAACCAAGTACCGCACTATGTCTTGTTACCAATTTGTCAATATCGATGCGGACCGAGATTCCCTCGGCGTTGGCCAAACGGCCGATAACGACCTGCCCACCATCAGCAGAGCCATAAATCGTAGCCAAGTCTTCTTCGGTAACCAAATGCACTTCATCGTTGACGCTTGGATACTGGCTGATGCCGCGCTCAAATGACGAACCGACGATTTCGCCAACGAGTTGAATCGTCATCCAACGATCGCCTCGATCGCTCAGTTCCCGCGCAGCCTCCGGAGTTGCGCTTGCCCCCACCTCCGCAACGACGCCATACAGGTCGTGATATCCCTGCGGGATGCGTACGAAACTACCGACTTGCCCAATTCGGTAGCTTTTGCCGCCGATAATGGCTATGCCGGACGCGACACTCGGCGATTGCCGGATACTGACCGTCGCACCGGTCACAGCCCCAACGTGCCCTAACAGGGTCGGCTTCAAGGTCATGTTGAAGTAGCCGTAGGCGACGCCCCGTCAGCTGTCGGTACCGTGCTTCCAGTAGCTTCCCCCGGTTCGCCCGCAGATTCACTGCGAGGAAAATGCTGCGCAGCGCGCGAGGACGCAAAAAACCGGGCCAGTCGGTCAAATCGGCCAAGTTGAAATTGCGTAGCGCCGGTCTCACCTTCACTGCCCCAGTAGGTAGCTCGAATAGCACCCCAATCGCGGGTTGGTAAATCACCAGGCATCCATGGCGCCGCGATGCCATTGATCATCGCCTTGTCAGGCGAGTACAAACTCATATTGGCGCGGCGACCTGCGATATCGCGTGCATGGAGTTCCTGTTCGAGCGGCTTAAACTGAAAAGCGAAGACGCTCGCCGAGGGATTTGCCGCCAAACATTCATCGATCCTGGCAGAGATATGCGCGTCAGCGAATGAAAACCCAGTCGCGATCAGTAAGGTGTCAGGCGTCATCAAGAATGCGCGCAGCCTGTCGAAAAGAGCCGCGTACGGCGCCTTCTGAGTCTGGTCATACTTTAGATGTTCGGGGAAAACCAAATGGGTCGCGTTGGCCTGGCCAGTACGCACAACCTCACCTCGCGCATTTGCAGCCCAACCTAACGATCCATGCAGCTTCCACAAGCGTGTCCAGCGCGCAGGCAGGTCATTGCTTGCTACCGACGATGGATCGAAGAATGGTTCGCTGGCTCCGCTAAAGCCATCAAAGTACGGGACCCGCATACGTTCCAGCGCTTGCTCGAACAACAAATCATAGTTTGTTGTGAATATTTCAACCGGGTGTTCCCGCCCAGTGCCGCTGATCCATGTTACGAACTCGGTATATGGCGAGGATCCCTCATACAAGGGCTTGTTAACGATTGCGCCTATCTGTTTGCAAATTGCCTCGCTCAATTTCTTGTATCCATCCCCGTCAAGGTCATGGACCGTGGTCTTCCCGATCACGACCGCCAAGCTGCGAACGCGGGATAGAATCATTTCGATATTCGGGGAGTCTAGCTCGGCGCGTACGGCGTCCAGCGTCTTGCCAAATTCAGCAGCTAACGCCGCCATCACCATATCTGTAAGACCTGCAACAGCGGGGATTAGAGGCTTGTCTCCGCCCGGCGGAATTGTGCCAGCTGGTGCTCCCGCCCCAATTAAGAGGCCAATCCGCTTGCGTCCTTGAGCGATGATCTGCCTTAGACTGGCCATGTATTGGTCTGGGTTATGAACACTTAGGGACATAGAACTCCCTTTCTTGTGCGGCCGGGAAATAGACTATTTGGTCATAATGGGCGTCCCCAGCCATACTTCAAGTTGCGGGATTTAGCGACCCTTGTTCGACTGGGCCAATACGGAGGCCGCAAGTTCTTTCGTTTCGTCCGCATAGCGACTGCTTGCGAGTACGCGCGCTGCTAAGTCTTCCATCTCCGCGCCGGTTTGCTTAGCGCCATTGCGCTGAGCAAGTGCCGATGCAGCAAGGCTCTTTGCGACTTGCGAAGCTCGATCGCTTTGCAGGGTTTCGGCAGCCAGGGTGGCGATACGGGCAGACGTCTGCTTGGTATTTTTAGCCATTTCGAATCTCCATAGTTAACTCAGGCCTTTTGCGCAGACCGGAACGGCAACACATTTCCGGCATCGTTCGGAATGCTTGATGAGTTGCTCACCGGTATGGGCCGAATGCGTGCGAGTTGGACCACTTTGCTCCTTCCTTGAAAATATCCCTCCGGAAGTCCAGCGAGCAATTCAATATCATGCGCCGCCAGGCCAATGTGCCGGGGAATCCCTTCCAAGGGCATGATGTTTTCATCCACAAGTAGGTCGATGGTACGCCGCAACAAACGCGGTCTTTCTGGTAACCGATCACCATCTCCCGGCTCGGACTTGGCTCCCCAGCGGGCAGAGCGGCGTTTGAATAGAGCCAACGCACCCTCTTCATCTAGCATCTTTAGGGCGCGAAGCCTCATCACAATTGCAGCAACGGAAACACCCCAACGGCGCTTGAGTAACAACAAATCATCCAGTGTCGCGGGCAGACGCACTTCCGCAGCAAACGTTTCCGCGGGTAGCAGAAACGCGCCGGCAAATCGATGCGCTTGTGATTCCAATTGCTTGTGACGATCTCGCTCGACCGCTCGAAGAATCCGACGATGAAGAACTAAGTGCCCAAGCTCGTGGGCCAAATCGAAACGACTACGATACCCATTGTCCTTGTCAGATGAAAGCAGTACGAGTGGCCGATCGAGCACGCTACTCCAGGCCGACAGGCCTTCGATTTGCGTAATTCCAGTCTCTTCGCGGATCAAAATCACACCAGCGCCTTCGACTGCAAGCGCAATATCTTGTACTGCCGCCCGACCGAGACGCCAAAGATCGCGACACTCGCTTGCTGCCTGCTCGATATCTTCAGGCGTGATCTCCTCCGGATCAGAAAATTCGCGGCTCGGTAGATTCAGAACCGGGTAATCCACGAATTCCGATAGGGCAACAGCTATGTCTTGTCCCCATTCAAGCCTTGCTTCGAGCATGGCACGGGCGGCAACGTGTGCCGACGCGTTGCTACGAAACAATGGTAGGGACACTTTGGGTGTGGGCAATCGTGTGAACCACTCAGGAGTAACGTTTACGACACCTGCGAGACGGTCCAATGCTTCGCGCTCCGGGGCCTGACTACCTGCGCGCCATTTGCTTACGGTCGCCGGAGAAACACCGACTAGCGATGCGAGTTGCGCTTGACTCAGGCGGCGCGCCGCCAATATCTGACTCAGTCGATCGCATTGGAAACCTTGGATACCACCACGGCTCATGGCACGGTTCCGTTTCCGCCTTGCTTGCCGATATTCTTCTTCAAACGCGGTTTTGCGAAGTCAGCTTGGATTGACGGCCTCTGCTCATAGCGCTGAACGAAAGTGTCCACTGGTTCGCGAAATAACCATCCTTGCATGTACCGATCGGGTACAGCAATCTGGATCGAGATTGGGGACTCAGGCTGATTCTCCAGAGACCCAGAAAAACATGCTACGAAGAACGCTACGGCAGCCGAGGGCGGCGCGTAGGCTTCAAACAGCTCAGGTTGCACCAATGGCTCGATCGCCTTGTTTGCCAGCGACATCTGCCTGCGAGTGCGGCTGCGCCTTCCGTTGACCCAAAACCCTTGAGGAATATTGAACCTCGCAAGCATAAAGACGCCGGCTCGACCGGTGACGATTCCATTTCCCCGAATCGCCGTCGGCGATGCTTCGCCCACGGCAAGCGCTCGCTGAAAAGATTCGTTCATATGGAAGTGCCGCATCTGGCCGACAACGTGGGGCAGATGCCCGTCGTCCATGCCTTTGGCGGCCGTGTAGGCACGCTGGGCGCCAGCGCAAAGTGCATCGTCAATCCCCATGACAAGGCCGCGTGGGATGCTGCGGATCAGAAGGTCAGGTACAGAGTCTTCAGGTGCGGTGGTCATCATTAGGGACGTAGGGTGATTTCGCTTACGGGGATTTTACATAAAAATACTTTCGCTTAAAAGTGGCGCATATTCAACGCGAGCGTGTATCGGAGCGACGCTCAATGGTCTAATTTTGAATAGTTTTCTTTATCGTAGTTTGACTACGATTTATACGATCTGATTGCACTTGGCACAATTTTAAAATTGTGCTATTAATCGTAGTATGACTACGAGAACGCCAAGTAAATTAAATGCCCTCTACACGAAACTGGCACCAGGCGCGCCACTTTCGTCCGAGGATTTGTCGTCGCTCGGCATCTCCGCAGATCTGGCCGTACACTATGTCCGCTCTGGCTGGCTGACCAGACTCGCCCGCGGCGTCTATTTCCGCCCGAATGAAACCCTCACCCTGCATCCATGCCTTCTGATGCTTCAGCGACAGATCCAGGGACTGCATGTTGGTGGTAAATCGGCACTCGATTGGTATGGCGTGCGCCAATACCTGTCCCAACAACCTGCCCTGCATCTATACGGCTGGGCGGCAGCGCGCCTGCCGGCCTGGTTCACGGAGCGGTTTCCCGCCGAATACCATCGGAAGCGACTATTCGAGGAATCACCGGGCGCCCTACTCCACGCCGCCCCCTTCGAAAACCGAACCGGCGCCCCCATGGTCTCGACGCCCGAACGCGCCTTGCTGGAAATGCTGAGCGAAGTCGGTGTTCGCCAGCCATTACAGGAAGCCCGCGAACTGACGGAGAGCACCTACAGCCTGCGTGCCGACGTCCTGCGCGAACTGCTGCGGCGCTGCACCAACATCAAGACCGTGCGGCTGTGCCTTCAACTAGGCAAGGAACTCTCCCTGCCTTGGGCGGCAAAGCTTGACGCCGCCACACTACCGACTGGCAGCCGCCGCCCTTGGGTCTCGAAATCCGCCGATGGCTTGCTGGTGCTCAAGCCATGAACCAGACCTATCTCGACACGGCGCGCCTGCTCACCCAGGTGGCGCCGCTTGTGTTCGTGGACGACACGTTCGCCCTCAAGGGCGGTACCGCGATCAATCTCTTCATACGGGACATGCCCCGGCTGTCGGTGGATCTGGACCTGGTCTTGCCGGACTACAACCTGCCGCGCGAACAAGCGCTGGAACGTATCAACACGGGAATTCGCGAAGCGGCTGAACGCCTGGTCAGGCGTGGCTTTCAAACCCATACGACGACTGCAGCTGACACCGGCGAAACCAAACTGCTGGTGCGTCGCGGAACTATCGAAGTCAAGATCGAAGTCAATTTTGTCATGCGCGGCACCGTCGGTCCGGTTGCATCGGCAGCGTTGACCCAACGTGCGCGCGACACGCTGCAGGCCGATCTGGAGATCCCTGTCATTTCTCTTGAAGACATTTACGGGGGGAAGTTGGTCGCCGCCATGGACCGCCAACATCCGCGCGACCTGTTCGACGTCATGCAGCTATTCGCGCATGAAGGCATCACCGCCGGGATACGGCGTGCATTTGTCGTCTACTTGGCTTGCCACAATCGGCCGGTACACGAAGTGCTGTTCGCCGCCCCGCGCAACATCGAACAGGAATATGAGCGCAACTTCGTCGGCATGACGATGGATCCCGTGGAACTACCGGCCCTGCTGGCGGCACGCGAACGCATGATGCATGAACTGCAAACCGGCATGACTACGGAAGAACGCGGTTTCCTGACTTCGCTGGTCAGGAACCAACCGGATTGGTCATTGCTGGGTATCGCCCACCTGGACCGTCTACCCGCCATCAACTGGAAATTGCACAACTTGTCGCAACTCCAAAAATTCAACCCAAAGAAGTTTGCGGCACAGGCTGATGAACTGGGACAGCGCTTGGGATGACTAGTCGGATGAACCACCCTAATGCGGCCGAACGACAGGTGCCGACCGTTGGCAAGAACACGTTGACACCATTGGGACTCCACGTCTACAAGGAACGACATCCACTGCGCACCGAACGGCGCGACTTAACGGAAATCACCGCGCACCATGACCGGCGCGCGCAGCGACCGAGGCCGCCATCTGCCTGAACGTCAGGCGGAAAACAAGCCGTGCGGCCCCTTGAAATAGCGATTCAGGATGGCATGCTCCCACTGGTGCACGGCTTCCATCACATGCCCGCCCCACTGCACCAACACGGCCAACAGGATGTGCACGAAGTCCGAGAAAGAAATGGGCTTGGCGCAATAGGCAGTCACGCCAAGGTTGTAGGCGCGCTCCACGTCCTCGACCAAAGTTGAACTGCTAAACATCACCACCGGCAGGTCACCGGTGGCCGGATCAGATCGAATCTTGCGCAACACCTGAAAGCCATCCACACGAGGCATGGTGGCGTCCAGCAAGACGAATCTCGGCAGATGCCCTGGACCGCGCGCGACAGCCGCCCGCAAGGACTCCAGCGCTTCGGCCCCGTCGTGGCAGATGATCGGTTCGATCCTGCTGCTGATGTCGTCCAGCGCCCGAATCACCAAAGCGATTTGGTCGGGATCGTCTTCTACTAGCAGGAAATGCGATGTCACGCGGGGCAATTCGATCAAGGCAGGAGCAGATGATTATTGCGCCGACGACCACACATCGCAAGTGGTTTTTCTGCGATTGCACATCTGGCTCAATTGTTTGCCGTTACACGCCAATCATCGACAGCGATTCGCGTGTCGATCTCGCCCGACATGGCCAGCAAACGCATCCGTTAGGCCATGGTCATCGTCCGCGGACCGATTGTCTTTTGACGACTTACAACACCGGCCAGAAAACCGGCAAGGACTCCTGTTCCACCGCGACAGTGCCAAGCCCCGACGCTTCGTCGTCCCAACCCCATCGATCGCAGATCCTCCGAATCTCACTCGCCTCCGATTTGGTGAGCGTACGCGCGGCCACGCCTGTCGCGCGCGACACCATGCCGTGCAGCCGTAGAGATCGCGTCGCGATGACACAACATTCCGCCAGATGCGACGCAATCCGAAATCCGCCGGCATCAATGTCGCCCCAGTGAAAAATCATTGCTGAAACTGGAAGCGAGTCCAGAAGCAGGCGGTAGGCGTGCTTCCACGAAGGGCTGGGCATTCCACCCGTGTAGATCAATATCGCGCCCGCCGGACGCACACTTGCCATCTCATGAAAAGTGGTCAGATTCTCCACCGAAAGCAGCATCTGCGCCGCGGCCGGTTCCGCACTGACCGCATCAATGGCCTTGGGAGCAAGCCCCACATAAGGGCTATAGGCGCGGATAGACCTTCCACCATAAACCAAGGCCAGTTCACCGGCCACCAGTATGGTCGGTGGAAACTTGACAAGACCAAGTCCGGAATACACCTCCTCGGCGTCTTTTGGAGAGGCCCCCGGATCACCGGAAGCCAAGACATCCAAGATCGGCCATAGCGCCTCGATCCGCTTACTGTCACCGAACAGGCTCGCGCTCAACCGGCGGATCGGCACGTCATCACCAGACTTCGAAGTGCAATAGCTCTGGACCTGAATTGCCTCCAACCAGACGTCGACGTCATTGACACGAAATCCGCGGACAACGCCACCCCGTTTCCAGGTCTGGACCACCTGCATCAAGACTGGATAGCGGCCGAAAAACTCCGCCAACTTTCTCTCCGCCACTTCGACCGCTTCCCATCTAGGCAGCACCCCCAGGTGGATCGCCAGGCATGGTCCATCACGGAGCACGATTCGCTCGACTTGGTTTCGCTCCCCTGCCCGGGCGTCCCAATCAATCGTGACGGCCCCATCGCGTTCAGCAAGCTGGATCGCCGCATTGCATTCGATCTTGTCGGCATGACGCTCCAATCGCGAATACTCAGGAAACGAATCCTGGGAGAAC
>JAEUOR010000073.1 GCA_016790635.1 Burkholderiales bacterium | reverse complement strand
AGGCGCATTGCTGTACGCCCTGATCGGCCAGGTCAACACCCTCGACATGGGAGTGACCTTTTTTTCCTCGGCCGGCATCTTCGCCTTCATGCTGGCGCAAAGGGAGGCGCGCGGCGCGCCGGCCGAGCGGCGCTGGATGCTTGTCGCCTGGGCCGCGCTGGCGCTGGCGGTCCTGTCCAAGGGCTTGATCGGCGCCGTCCTGCCGCTGGCCACGCTCGTCCTCTACAGCCTGGCCAGGCGCGACCTGTCGCTCTGGCGGCGCATGCACTGGCTGCCGGGCCTGGCACTGTTTGCGGCCATCTGCGCGCCCTGGTTCGTGCTGGTGACCCTGCGCAACCCGGAGTTCTTCCACTTCTTTTTCATCCACGAGCATTTCGAGCGCTTCCTGACCAAGGTGCATCGACGCGAAGCGCCAGCCTGGTACTTCATCCCCCTGCTCCTGGGTGGCATCGCACCCTGGACGCTGCTGCTCTTCGGCGCCGCCTGGCGCGCCGTGCGGCAGCGACAGGCGGAGGGCTTCGAACCGCGGCTTTTCTTGTTCGTCTGGTGCGCCTTCATCTTCGTCTTCTTCTCGGCATCGAGTTCCAAGCTGCCCTCCTACATCCTCCCCATGTTCCCGGCGGCGGCGCTCCTGATCGCGGACTTCGCCATGCGACTCAAGGGTCGCACCCTGGCCGTGCTGTGCGCGCCCTGGATCATCGCCGGAGGTGCCGCGATGCTGGCGGTGCAGCGCGTCACCGGCATGGCCAGCCAGGAGGTGCCAGCCCACCTCTATGCCGCGTACATGCCCTGGCTTCTGGTCGCCACGGCGCTCTTCACTTCCGGGGCCGCGCTCGCGACCTTGCTTGCGTGGCGCGGCCGCGTCCTCGCGGCCATCGTCTGCCAGGGCGGCGCGGCGCTGCTGGCCGCGATCATCGGCCTGGCCGGACACGACAGCCTGTCGCCGGCCAGTTCCGCATATCACCTGGCCAAGCGTATCGCGCCCGAGGTGCGTGCCGACACGCCGTTCTACAGCCTCGAGATGTACGAGCAGACCCTGCCGTTTTACCTCGGACGCACCGTGACCCTGGTGCAGTACCGCGACGAAATGGGATTCGGCATCGACCGCGAACCGCACAAGTGGGTTGCCGACTATGTCGAATTCGCGCGCCGCTGGCGGGCCGCACCAGAAGCGCTGGCAATCCTGCACCCGGGAACGCAGGCCAAGCTCGACCAGCTGGGCCTGCCCTATGAAATAATCGCCCGCGACACGCGCCGGCTGGTGATTCGCAAGCCGGCCCCGCCCCGATGACCCTCGTTACATTCGCGCTGCTCCTTTGCGGGGTGCTGTTGAACGCCATCGCGCAGCTCTGCCTCAAGGCCGGCACCAACGCAATCGGGCACTTCGAGTTCGCTGCGGCCAACGTCCTTCCGGTCGGCTTCAAGATCGCCACCCAGCCCTACGTCGTCGCCGGCGTCGCCTGTTACGTCGCCAGCCTGGTGGTGTGGATACTCGGCCTGTCGCGGGTCCCGGTGAGCGTCGCCTATCCGCTGCTCTCGCTGGGTTACGTGATCAACGCGCTGGCCGCGTGGTGGCTGTTCGGTGAGGACCTGGGCGCGCAGAAGCTGGCCGGCATCAGCCTCATCATCGTCGGCGTGGTCCTGGTGGCGCGCTCGTGAACCCGCCCTTCCTGCCCTTCACGCGCCCGTCGATCGACGAGGAGACCATCGCCCAGGTATGCGCGGTGCTGCGTTCCG
>JAEUOR010000045.1 GCA_016790635.1 Burkholderiales bacterium | reverse complement strand
GCGCCGCATCCTCGAATCCGGCGTGGTGCGCTGCCTGGCCCATGGCGAGCCCGGCCCCTGGCTCGGCGCCGTGCGCCAGCAGGTGGGCGAGGAGCGCGAGGCCAATCGCGCCGGGGACAACGGCCGCTACATCCGCCTGGCCGGCAAGTTCCACCTCGATCTGGCGGCCGCCACCGGCAATGCGGCGCTCGAGCAGCACCTGCGCCGCGTCGTGTCCCAGACCTCCCTGATGGTGGCCCTGTACGACGTGCCCGGCACCAACAACTGCTCGGTGCTGGAGCACCTGGAGATCCTGGACGCGATCGAAGCCGGCGACTTCGCGCTGGCCGAACGCCTGATGGAGGACCACCTGCGCGGCATCGAGCGCCAGTTGCGCCTGGGCGACGATGCCACGGCCGACGTCGATCTGGCGTCGGCGCTGGGGGCACCGGCGGGCGCGGCGCCGGCCGCGCCGCGCGCCGCCGCGCCCAGCCGCGTGGCCCGCCCCCCGTCGCGTGGCGCCGCCGCCAAGGCGCCCGCCGCCCCAACCGAATCCCCCAAGCGCCGCGGCCGGGCCGCGCGCACCCGCTGATCCCCACCCCACCCCCCAAGGAGCCCTCCCCATGAAGAAACACCTGCTGGCCTTCGGCCTGGCCGTGTCCCTCGCGCTCGGCGCGACGGTGGCACGGGCCAAGACCTTCACCTGGACCGCCTCGGCGGACGCGCTGTCGATGGACCCCTACTCCACCAACAACTCGTTCACGACCTCGTTCATGACCAACATCTACGAGGGGCTGGCCCGCTTCAACGAGCAGCTCAAGGTGGAGCCGGCACTGGCCGAGTCGTGGAGCACGATCAGCCCCACGGTCTGGCGCTTCAAGCTGCGCCAGGGCGTGAAGTTCCACAACGGCGAGCCGTTCACGGCCGACGACGTGGTGTTCAGCTGGCAGCGCGTGCAGTCGCCGGGCTCGATCACCAAGCTCGACCTGGGCGGCATCAAGGACATGCGCAAGGTCGACAACTTCACCGTCGACGTCGAGACCAAGGCCCCGTTCCCGCTGCTGCTCAACAACCTGATGAGCTTCACGGTGATGAGCAAGATCTGGTGCGAGGCCAACAACGCGCGCGAGGCCAGCGACCTGCAGCAGAAGAAGGAGAACTTCGCCAACCGCAACACCAACGGCACCGGGCCGTTCATGCTCAAGTCGCGCGAGGTCGACGTGAAGACCGTGCTGGTGCCCAACACCAGCTGGTGGGACCGCCCGCGCCACAACCTGACCGAGGTGGTGTTCACCCCGATCCAGTCCGACGCCACCCGCACCGCCTCGCTGCTGTCGGGCGCGCTCGACGCCACCGTCAACGTGCCGCTGCAGGACGTGGCACGCATCAGCGCCTCGGGCGCCTTCAGCGTGGTGCAGGGCCCCGAGCTGCGCACCATCTTCTTCGGCATGGACCAGTTCCGCGACGAGCTGCTGTACTCCGACGTCAAGGGCAAGAACCCGTTCAAGGACGTGCGCGTTCGCCGCGCCCTGTACCAGGCCATCGACGTCGAGGCGATCAAACGCTCGGTGATGCGCGGCGTGTCCTGGCCGGCCGGCATGATCCTCTCGCCCAGCCTGAACGGCTCGCCCCAGGGCCTGAACAGCCGCGTGCTGCCCTATGACCCCGAAGCCTCCAGGAAGCTGCTGGCCGACGCGGGCTACCCCAACGGCTTCACGGTCGCGATGCAGTGCCCCAACAACCGCTACGTCTACGACGAGCAGATCTGCCTGGCGGTGATCTCCATGCTCGGCCGCGTGGGCATCAAGATCACGCCCCAGATCGAACCGGTGGCCAAGTGGAACGTGCGCCTGAACACCCAGGACGTGTCGCTGTACATGATCGGCCATGCCGGCCTGCCGATGGTCGACTCGTACGCGTTGCTGACCGACACCACCGCCACCCGCAGCCAGAGCATGGGCGGCCTGAACACCGGCGGTTATTCCAATCCGGCCCTGGACGCGCTGTTCCCCCGCATCGCGGCCGAACTCGATCCGGCCAAGCGCACCGCGCTGATCGCCGATGCGGTGACCATCATCCGCAACGACATGGTCTACCTGCCGCTGCACCAGCAACCCATCACCTGGGCGGCCAAGAAGGGCGTCGAGCTGCGCCAGAGCCCGGACAACCAGCTGCGCCTGCGGCTGGTCAGCATGCCCTGAGTCCGCACCCGCCCGTTCGCCCCCGGCCGGGCGCGCGCCAGCGCGTCCGGCCCACCTGAACCGGAGCCCGCATGCTGCGCTTCCTCTCCACCCGCCTCTGGAACGGCCTGCTCGTGATGATCGGCGTGTCCTTCATCTCGTTCCTGCTGTTCAACTACATCGGCGACCCGGTCAACAACCTGCTGGGCGAGCGGGCCACGCTGGAACAGCAGCAGGCCATGCGGCAGGCCCTGGGCCTGGACCAGCCCCTGGTGCTGCGCTTCCTGCGCTACCTCGGGCTGGCGCTGCAGGGCGAATTCGGCATCTCCTACCGCAACCTGGAGCCGGTGTCGCAGGTGCTGGCGGCCCGCGTGCCGGCCACGCTGGAGCTGAGCCTGTGCGCCGCCGTGCTCGCGCTGGGGGTGGGCATCCCGATGGGCGTGTACGCCGGCATCCGCCGCGACGCCTGGCTGGCCCAGGTCATGCAGGTGGTGTCGCTGGTGGGCGTCTCCATTCCCTCGTTCCTCACCGGCATCATCCTGATCCTGGTGTTCTCGGTCGCGCTCAACTGGCTGCCGGCCTTCGGACGCGGCGACGTGGTGCGCCTGGGCGCCTGGACCACCGGCCTGCTCAGCCTCAGCGGCTGGAAGTCGCTGGTGATGCCCTCGATCACGCTGGCGCTGTTCCAGCTCACGCTGTTCATGCGCCTGGTGCGCTCCGAGATGCTGGAGGTGCTGCGCACCGACTACATCAAGTTCGCGCGCGCGCGGCCTCACCGACCGCGCGGTGCATTTCGGCCACGCGCTCAAGAACACCCTCATTCCGGTGATCACCATCACCGGGCTGCAGTTGGGCGGCCTGATCGCCTTTGCCATCATCACCGAGACGGTGTTCCAGTGGCCGGGCATGGGCCTCTTGTTCATCCAGGCGGTGAGCTTCGCCGACGTGCCGGTCATGGCCGCCTACCTGTGCCTGGTGGCGCTGATCTTCGTGGTCATCAACCTCGCGGTCGACCTGCTTTATTTCGCGGTCGATCCGCGCCTGCGCATGGAGCGGCCCGCCGGCCACTGAGACGATGATCGCGGCATTGCAGCGCTGGCTGGACAGCGACGTGGGGTACAGCTTCCGTCATTCGCCCACCGCGATCGGCGCGGCGGCGGTCGCGGCGCTGTGCCTTTTTTGCGCGCTCTTCGCGCCCTGGGTGGCGCCGCACAATCCCTTTGACCTGGCCACGCTGGAACTCGGCAACGCGCGCCTGCCGCCGGCCTGGCAGACCGGGGGACGCTGGGCCTTCGTGCTCGGCACGGACGACCAGGGGCGCGACATCCTCTCCGCACTGATCTACGGCGCGCGCATCTCGCTGGCCGTGGGCTTCGTCTCGGTGCTGCTGTCGGTGGTGCTGGGCGTGGCGCTGGGCCTGGCCGCGGGCTATTTGGGCGGCTGGGTGGATGCCTTCCTCATGCGCCTGTGCGACGTGATGCTGTCCTTCCCGCCCATCCTCATCGCGCTCTTGATCGCGGGGGTGGGGCGCGCGCTGTTCCCGAACTCGCACGAGACGCTGGCCTTCGGCGTGCTCATCGTCTCCATCACGCTCACCGGCTGGGTGCAGTACGCGCGCACCGTGCGCGGCTCGACGCTGGTGGAACGCAACAAGGAGTACGTGCAGGCCGCGCGCGTGACCGGCGTGCCGGCCGCGCGCATCATGCGCCGCCATGTGCTGCCCAACGTCCTCGGGCCGGTGCTGGTGCTGGGCACCATCCACATCGCCTCGGCCATCATCACCGAGGCCACGCTGTCCTTCCTGGGCGTGGGCATGCCGCCCACCACGCCCTCGCTCGGGACCCTGATCCGCATCGGCAACGACTACCTTTTTTCCGGCGAATGGTGGATCACCATCTTTCCCGGCGTCATGCTGGTGGCCATCGCGCTGTCGGTGAACCTCCTGGGCGACTGGTTGCGCGACGCACTCAATCCGAGGCTCAACTGATGGCCAACCTGCTCGAGGTGCGCGACCTGGCGGTGGAGTTCGCCGCCCGCCGCGGCACGCTGCGCGCGCTCGACGGGGTGTCCTTCGACATCGCGCCCGGCGAAGTGTTGGGCGTGGTGGGCGAGTCGGGGGCCGGCAAGTCGCTCACCGGCGCGGCCATCATCGGGCTCATCGAGCCGCCGGGCCGCATCGTCGCCGGCGAGATCCGGCTCGAGGGCGAGCGCATCGACAACCTGCCGGAAGCCGCCATGCGCCGGATACGCGGCCGGCGCATCGGCGCCATCTTCCAGGACCCGCTCACCTCGCTGAACCCGCTCTACAGCGTCGGCCGCCAGCTGACCGAGACCATCCTCACGCATCTGCCGATCTCGGCCGCGGCGGCGCGCGAGCGCGCCGCGCAACTGCTTGCCGATACCGGCATCCCGGCTGCCGCCGAGCGCCTCGACCACTTTCCGCACCAATTCTCCGGCGGCATGCGCCAGCGCGTCGTGATCGCGCTGGCACTGGCCGCCGAACCGCGCCTGATCGTCGCCGACGAGCCCACCACCGCGTTGGACGTGTCGATCCAGGCGCAGATCATCACCCTCCTCAAGTCGGTATGCCGCAAGCACTCGGCCGCGGTCATGCTGATCACGCACGACATGGGCGTGATCGCCGAGACCTGCGATCGCGTGGCGGTGATGTACGCCGGGCGCGTGGCCGAGATCGGCCCGGTCGACGCCGTCATCCGAACGCCCGCGCATCCTTACACGGCCGGCCTCATGCGCTGCATTCCCGCGGTGGCCGGCGCGGCGCGCGAGCGCCTGGCGCAGATACCGGGCGCCATGCCGCGCTTAAATGCCATTCCCAAAGGCTGCGCATTCCATCCGCGCTGCGAAAAGCAGTGGGGGCGCTGCACGGCCGAGCGCCCCGAATTGCTGGCGGCCGGCGCCACGCATGCCGCCTGCTGGCTGCATGCGCAGGAGGGCCGCGCATGAGCACTCCCGCGGCCTCAGCCGCGCCCACGACACCGCCGCTGGCCGAGGCGATTGACCTCGCGCGCACTTTCGACGTCTCGCCGCCCTGGCTCAACCGCGTCATCGAACGCTCGCCGCGGCGCCTCTTGCGCGCCGTCGACGGCGTGAGCTTCTCCATTGCGCGCGGCAAGACGCTCGCGCTGGTCGGCGAGTCCGGCTGCGGCAAGAGCACCGTGGCGCGCCTGCTGGTGGGTTTGTACCGGCCCGGCCGCGGCCGCTTTGTCTTCGACGGTGTCGATGCGCATGCGGCCTACGCGTCGGCGGATGGCCTCGCATTGCGGCGGCGCATCCAGATGATCTTCCAGGATCCCTACGCCAGCCTCAACCCGCGCTGGCGCGTGTCCGACATCGTCGCCGAGCCCCTGCGCGAGCACGGCATCGAGAGCGACCGCGCGCGCCAGGTCGAGCGCGTCGCCGGGCTGCTGCGCTCGGTGGGCATGTCGGCCGATGACGGCGTCAAGTATCCGCACCAGTTCTCCGGTGGCCAGCGCCAGCGCCTGTCCATCGCGCGCGCCCTGGCCACCGAGCCCGAGTTCCTGGTCTGCGACGAGCCCACCTCGGCGCTGGATGTGAGCGTTCAGGCGCAGGTGCTCAACATCATGCAGGACCTGCAGCGCGAGCGCGGCCTCACCTTTCTTTTCATCAGCCACAACCTGGCCGTGGTGCGCCACATGAGCGACCAGGTCGGCGTCATGTACCTGGGGCGGCTGGTCGAACTGGCGGACAAGCGCGAACTCTTCGAACGCCCGCGCCATCCCTACACGCGCATGCTCCTGGCCGCGGTGCCCAAGATGGGCGGCGCCGGCGCCGCGCGCGTACCGGTGCAGGGCGAAGTGCCCAATCCGCTCGATCCGCCGACCGGCTGCGCCTTTCATCCGCGCTGTCCGCATGCCGATGCGCGCTGCCGCAGCGAAGCGCCAACCTTGCGCGAGTTTGCCGGCGTGCGCGTGGCCTGCCATGCGGTGGAAGAGGCGCGGCTGCCGGCGTAGCTGCTGCTGCGTTCCGAGCAGGCGAGCAAACTGGATTTCGCGCAGTCGATCGACTTTCTTTCCGAGGTTCGACCATGACCCACGTCCTGCACCGCAACTCGCGCATGGATCCCCCGATCGTGGTCGCGGCCGATGGCTGCTACCTGATAGACACCAACGGCAAGCGCTACCTGGACGGCAGCGGCGGCGCGGCGGTGTCCTGCCTTGGACACTCCGATCGCGCGGTGATCGAAGCGATCAAGGCGCAGCTCGACCGCATGCCCTACGCGCATACCGGGTTCTTCTCCAGTGCGCCGGCCGAAGCCCTGGCCGACGATCTGGTGCGCCATGCGCCGCCGGGATTCGAGCGCGTGTTCTTCGTTTCCGGCGGGTCGGAGGCGATGGAAGCCGCGCTCAAGCTTGCGCGCCAGTACTACCTGGAGATCGGGCAGCCGCAGCGCAGGCACGTCATCGCGCGCTTGCAGAGCTATCACGGCAACACCCTGGGTGCGCTTGCGGTCGGCGGCAACATGGCGCGCCGGCGCCAGTTCGAGCCGCTCCTGATGGCGGTAACCCACGTCTCGCCTTGCTACGAGTACCGCGGTCTTGAGCCGGGCGAGACGACGGCGGCCTACGCGCGCCGGCTGGCGGGCGAACTGGAGGCCGAGATCCAGCGCCTGGGGCCGGAATCGGTGATCGCATTCGTGGCCGAGCCGGTGGTCGGCGCCACGCTCGGCGCGGTACCCGCAGTGCCGGAGTACTTTCGCCTGGTACGCGAAGTCTGCGACCGCCACGGCATCCTCCTGATTGCAGACGAGGTCATGTGCGGCATGGGCCGCACGGGTACGCTCTATGCCTTGGAGCGGGAAGGCGTCGTGCCCGACATCGTGTGCGTCGCCAAGGGACTGGGCGCGGGCTATCAGCCGATTGGCGCCACCCTGGTCCAGGGTCGCATCCACGCGGCGATCAGCCGCGGGTCGGGCGCGTTCCAGCATGGCCATACCTACATCGGCCACGCGGCCGCCTGCGCCGGGTCGCTGGCGGTGCAGCAGGAGCTGCGCAAGCGCGGACTCATCGATCGAGTGCGTACGTTGGGCCCTGCGCTCGAGGCGCGGTTGCGCGAGCGCTTCGGTGAGCACCCGCATGTCGGCGACATCCGCGGGCGCGGATTCTTCTGGGGCATCGAGCTGGTCCAAGACCGTGCGACCAAGCGCACCTTCGATCCGGCGCTGAAGATCCATGCCCGGGTCAAGGCCGCCGCATTGGAGGCGGGGCTGCTGTGCTATCCGATGGGCGGCACTGTGGATGGCGTGCACGGCGACCACGTCCTCATCGCGCCGCCCTACATCGTGACCGACGCGCAGATGGACGAACTGGTCGACAAGCTCGCGCGCGCCATCGACGCCGCGCTCTTGGGAACGGACGCATCCTGAGCAGGTGTCCCAGGGACGCTCGCGCGCCATGGCGTGCTTTCCGGGAACTGCCTGACATATCGCCTCATACTATCCATTGACGATAGTATCTTGATGCGTTAGTATGTCTTTGTGATTCAGTCTTTCAAGTGCGTGGACACGGAACACCTGTTCAACGGACGGCGCATCGCACGTTTTGCCAACATTTCAGGTGTTGCGATTCGTAAGTTGCAGATGCTCAATGCGGCTTCGTCTCTGGCGTTTCTACGCGTGCCACCGCAAAATCGGCTGGAGCAACTAAAGGGCGACCGTAAAGGGCAATGGAGCATCCGGATCAACGACCAGTTTCGGCTTTGCTTCGAATGGCGCGACGGACATGCCTGGCGCGCCGAGATCGTCGACTACCACTGAGTGAGCTAAAACCATGCCACGCAAAGTACCGCTAGCAACCCCGGGTGAAATCCTTTTGCACGAGTTCCTCGAGCCGATGGGTATCACGCAGTACAGGCTTGCCAAGGAAATCGGCGTTCCGCAGCGGCGCATCGGTGAAATAGTGGCCGGTCGGCGATCCATCACAGCTGACACTGCGTTGCGCTTGGCCGCGTTCTTTGGTACCGACGCGCACAGCTGGATCAACCTCCAGAGTCAGTACGACACTGAGATGGCACGCGAGTCAATGGAAGAAACGCTGTCCCGGATTCGCCGTTGGGACGCGTTGACGGCCTGAGCCTGAACTGGCGTTCGCGACTTGGCAGGGTTTCAGCGTGCTGGTCCGTCAGCGATCCGTCGCCAGATGCGCGACGCAGTCGCCGCGCACCACCCTTCCGGGGTGGCGCTTGCACACCAGGAGCCCGGCGCGCTTGAAGTGGCAGGCGACCGGATCGCGCGCGGGGTCGTCGGGAAACACCACCTGGCCGCAGGGCTGGCCCGCGGCCACGGTGTCGCCTAGTTCGCAGAACGGCTCGAAGAGGCCGGATTCGGGCGCGTAGACGTAATAGTCCTGGCCCTTCAACTCGACCATGCGTGTCGGGCCGTCGTTCTGGATCTTCCAGTCCTTGAGCACGCCGGCGTGGGCGAGCAGGTTCCTGACGCCGCGCTCGACCAGTTTCAGCCCGCTGATCGAGACGCGCCCGCACCCGCCGAATTCGCCACCGAGCGCGACCACGCCCTGCGCCACCGCCGCGGCTGACGAAAGGCGCTGGTCGGCCGTATAGGCCCAGACGAAACTCAGCGACGCGCCGAAGGCGCGCAGCGCGGCCAGAGCCTTTTCATTGAGCTCCTCGTCCGCGCCCAACCGCGCCGAGCAAAACGGCAGCATGTCCAGCGACGACCCGCCGGAATGCAGGTCGTGGTGAAAGTCGGCCATCGGGAAGAGCACGGTCTGGATGTAATGCGCGATGGCGAAGGTCGGCGTGCCGTTGGGGTCACCCGGGAAGGCGCGGTTCAGGTTGCCGCCGTCGATCGGCGAGACGCGCGCCCCGTCCATCGCCGCCGGCAGGTTGGCCGCCGGCAGGATGATCACGCGCCCGCGGATCTGCCCGGGCGCAAGCGATCGGATCATCCGGTTCAGGACGATCTGACCTTCGTATTCGTCGCCGTGGTTGCCGGCCATCAGGAAGACCGTCGGACCCTCCCCATTGCGCAGCACCGCGATCGGGATCGGGATCGTGCCGTAGGCCGAACGCGTGACCGAGTGCGGCAGGTGCAAAAAGCCGACCTGCTTGCCCTCGCGCTCGTAGTCGACTTCGGTCCAGATCAGGCTTTTGTCTTTCGTTGTGGCGGTCATCGGCGCATCTCCCGGGAGTCCGCTTGGCCGCAGGCATGGCAGCGGGCAAGCTTGCTGGAGGCGAGTCTAGCCGCCGCGCGGGCGATGCCGGCGGCCGGACCGGCAGAAGCGGTGAGGGTCGCGCGAGGAGATCGTCGTGCGGCTCGTCAAGGCACGGGGCGTCGTGGGCCAACTCGTGAAAGAGTAGGGCATGAGTTACCTGGTCGAGTTCGATCGGGATCACCCACTCGCGCCGGACGACGGAGCGCGGCATTGCCCGCGACTTCTGCCGGCATGCGCGACAATCCGCGCTTCGCGGCGCCGTGCGCCGTGCCACAGGCGCCGTACGGCGCGCTTAGCCCAAGCAATGAAACTCGCCACTCTCAAGGACGGCTCGCGCGATGGCCTGCTGATGGTCGTCTCGCGTGATCTCAAGACCGCCCACATCGCCGACGGCATCGCGCCGACGCTGCAACGCGCCCTGGACGACTGGGCCTTCATCGCCCCGCAGCTCGAAGAATTGAGCCTGTCGCTGAGCCAGGGCCGCGCCAAGCGCGCCTTTGCCTTCGATCCCGCGCAGTGCATGGCGCCGCTGCCGCGTGCCACGCAATGGGCCGATGGCTCGGTCTACGAGCAGCATGTCGAACTGCTCACGCGCATGGTGCGCGGCAAGCTGCCCGACAACCTGTGGCGCGAGCCCATGATG
This sequence comes from Burkholderiales bacterium, assembly GCA_016790635.1. GTDB lineage: Bacteria > Pseudomonadota > Gammaproteobacteria > Burkholderiales > JAEUOS01 > JAEUOS01. The sequence continues at coordinate 12,229 of JAEUOR010000045.1, read as the reverse complement.
TACCAGGGCGGCTCGGACGATTTTTTGGGGCCTTGCGATCCGGCCGTGTTCGCGGAGGAGCACTGGGGCATCGACTTCGAGCCCGAGCTGGGCGTGATCCTGGGCGACACGCCGATGCAGACCCACCGCGACGATGCGCTGGACCATGTGCGCCTGCTGGTTTTGATCAACGACTGGTCGCTGCGCAACCTGATCCCGGCCGAACTGGCCAAGAGTTTCGGCTTCTATCAGAGCAAACCCGCCACCGCGTTCGGCCCCTGCGCTGTCACGCCCGATGAACTGGGCGAGGCCTGGCGCGACGGCCAGGCGTTCGTGGATGTGGTCTCAACCTGGAACGGCGTCGAGTTCTGCCGGGTGGCCGCCGGCGTGGGTACGCGCTTCAGCTTTGCCGACCTGATCGCGCACGCCGCGCGCACGCGCCGGCTTGGCGCCGGGGCCATCATCGGTTCGGGCACCATCGCCAATGGCGGTCGCCCCGGCTGTATCGCCGAACTGCGCGCCCAGGAGGCGATGGAGGGCGCGGAAGAGCGCGGCGGCAAGCCTGGCAAGCCGCGCACCGCCTACATGAAGTTCGACGACCGCGTGCGCATCGACGCGACCGATGCCAGCGGCGCCTCGGTGTTCGGCGCCGTCGACCAGGCTGTTGCCAGCCTGCGCCGGCGCCGCAATCGTGGCGCAGGCGAAGCCGGCGAGAACGAAGGCGAATCCGGCACCGAGGCGCCGGCCGCCGTTTCCACGGACGGGGACGCCGACGGCACGTCCGCTTAACCCCGTTTGCCCGCCCGGTTCGTTCGTGCCGGGATGCGTTATCCGGAGACCATCCATGCGTCGAGCGAGGCGATGACCTTCGGGCAGGGCGGCGACGCCGCCAACGACGCGGCAGTCCAGGGCGCGGCCGGGGGCGGCCCGCTTGCGGCGGGACCGGGCGATGCCGACGCCGGGCTGATGGAAAAGTTTGCCAACGGCGACGCCGCTGCCTTCGAGGACCTGTACCGGCGCCACAAGGGCGGCGTTTTGCGCTTTTTTCTGCGCAGCCTGAAGGACCGCGACCTGGCCGAGGAACTGGCGCAGGACGTGTGGGCCGCGTTGATCCGCGCGCGCGCCGGCTACCGCGCCGAGGCGCGCTTTGCCACCTGGCTGTATCGCCTGGCGCAGCACCGTTTGATCGACCATTACCGGCGCGCCAAGCTGGTCGGCTTTTCCTCGCTCGAAGACGAGGAGGAGGCTCTCCTGCCCGCTGCCGGCGTGAGCGCTGTCACACCTGAGGACGTTGCGCACCAGCGTGCCGCCGCCGCGCGCCTGGTGAGCCTGGTCGAGGGGCTGCCTTTGGCGCAGCGCGAGGCCTTTTTGATGCAGGCCGAGGGCGGCTTGTCCTTGGCCGAGATCGCTGAGGCCACCGGTGCCGGCTTCGAGACCGTCAAGAGCCGTTTGCGCTACGCGTTCGCGCGCCTGCGCGACGGCATGCAGGGCTACTTGCCATGAGCGATCAAGACCAGGACATCATCAAGCTGTATCGCGCCGGCGCCACCGAGGAACCGTCGGCCGCGGCCGACGCTGCCGTGCTGGCGCTGGCCCGTGCCGCTGCTGCCGAGCCGCCTGCAAGGCGCTCTGGGGATCTGGTGCGCCGCGCCCGGCTCCCGCTGGCCATCGCCGCCACCGTGATTCTCAGCTTCGGCATTGTCTTCAACGCGCCCTTGCTGCCGCCGGAGCCGGGGTCGCCCCAGGTCCCCGCCACGGTCGACACGAAGGGCGCGCCGGCAACACCGCAGCTTGAGGTGCAGCCCACCGCTGCGCAGGTGCCTGCAGCGGCGCCGGCCGAGGCCGCGCCCCCGGCGGTTGCGTTGCGTGAATCGCCGCGCCCGGAAGGCGCGTCGGCCAGGCGCATGGCCGAACCGGCGGCGCCGCGCGTCACCCAGGATGCAGCAGACGATTCCCGAGCCACCACGCCGGCAGCACCCGCCGTGGCGATCGCCCCGGTTGCGCCGGCATCGCCCCCGGCCCCAGCCCCCGCGCCCCCGAGCGCGGCGCCGTCGCCCCCGAGCGCGGCGCCGGCGCCTGTGGCAGCGCCTCCGGCTGGCACGTCGGAGTCTCAAGTTGCGACCGCCGGGCCGCCGCCCGTCGCGGCCCGGCCGGCCCCGGCCGCGGAAGCACGCGCTCCGCTGGCCAACGCGTTTCCTGGCGCATCCGGCGCGCAGCAGGCGCCCGCAGCGCCGCGCATGGCGGCGCCGGCTGCCGAGATGGAATCGCGCGCGCGCGCCGCGCCCGCGCCGATGCGACGCGAGCAGGCGCGCGATGCTGCCGGCGCCATGCAGGGCGAGGCTGCCACCGCCGCGGCCAAATCCACCGCAGCCCTCCCCGACGCGCTGGGCGTCGAGGTCGAAGCCACCCTCTCGCCCGCCGAATGGCTGCGACGCATCGCGCGCCTGCGCGCAGAGGACAGGCATACCGAGGCCGAGGCGAGCCTGGCGCGCTTTCGCGAGCGCCATCCGTCGCAACGCATTCCGCCGGAGGCGCTGGGCCCGACTCCGGCCGCGAGCGGCCGGCCGTAGTCCGCATCGGCAATGGCGCAGGCCGCGGCGCGGCTTGCTACTATCGACTTCCCGCGCCGACTGATTTGCCCATGCTCTCGAGTCTCTTCAACGCCTTGCGCGCCCGGCCAGCCCCGCAGCCCGCGGCAGGCGGCGCAGCGTCTGCGCGCGGCGCGGACCCGGCCGTTGCACAAGCGCAGGCGCTCGTCCTTGAAGCCCGACAGCTGGCAGATCTGGGCCGGTTGGACGAGGCATTGGCCGCGTGTCGCGCGGCCAGTCGCGTCGACCCCGACCTGCACGAGGCGCGCATGCTTGCCGCCGCGCTGCACCTGCCGGGCCCGAATTACCTGGACTTCCTGGCGCACCTGCACAAGCACGTCAAGCCGGCCAACTATGTCGAGATCGGTGTCTCCGAGGGGCTCTCGTTCCGCCTGGTCAGGCCCGGCACGCCGGCCATCGGTGTCGACCCCGCGCCGCGCGTCGACTATGCGCTTTCCGCGGGCAGCCGGGTGATCGAGGCGACCAGCGACGAGTTCTTTGCCACCCACGATGTGCGTGCGGAACTGGGTGGCCCGGTGGCACTGGCGTTCATCGACGGCATGCACAACTTCGAGTTCGCGCTGCGCGACTTCATCGCGCTCGAGCGCCTGGCCGAGCGCAGTTCCACGCTCCTGATCCACGACTGTTACCCGCTGGACCGCGAGACCGCGGCGCGCGAGCGCGCGACGAGTCTGTGGAGCGGCGACATCTGGCGCTTGGTGCTGGTGCTGAAGAAGTACCGACCCGACCTCGCCGTCCATACCCTGGCGCTGCGCCCGACCGGGCTGGGCATGGTGCGGCGCCTCGACCCGACCTCGACGGTCCTGGCCGACAACTACGCGGCAATCGTCGAGGAATTCCTGGCGCTGGACTACGCGGTGCTCGAGGCCGACCAGGCCGGAGCGTTGAATCTTTTTCCCAACGATTGGGAGCGCATCGACGCGCTGCTGGACGCGGAGATCCAATGATGCTGGCAGGTGACATGCTCACGCGCGCGACCGCGCGCTTTGCGGCCAAGACCGCGGTGGTACAGGACGAGCGCCGCATCAGCTTCGGTGCGCTCGACGCGGCCGCCAACCGCCTGGCTAACGGCCTTAACTCGCTCGGGCTGCCCAAGGGCGCCAAGGTGGCGATCGTCTCGCGCAACCTTTTGGAATACGCGATCGCCTTTTTTGGCGTTGCGCGTTCCGGCCTGGTGCTGGTCAACGTGTCGGTCCTGTACGCGCCCGACGAGATGGCGTGGGTGCTGGGCCGCGCCGATGCGCGTGTGCTGATCCACGACAGCGCCTTTGACGACAAGATCGCCGCGGTCGCGCCGCTGTGCCCGCAGATCGCAACGCGACTGCGCTTCGGCGGTGCGGCCGGCGGCGCGACGGGATTCGACGACTTCCTGGCCGCACACCCGGCCACTGCCCCGCAGGTGGACATCGACGAACGCGACCCCTTCTGCATGACCTACACCGGTGGCACCACCGGCCGGCCCAAGGGGGTGCTGTGTTCGCACCGCGCCCGCACCCTGACCGCGCACACGGTCGTGATCGAGGAGTCCCTGACCGAGCGCGACGTGGTCGCGATCGTCACGCCGCTGTTCCACGTGGCGGCGCTCAACATCATGTTCCAGCCCGCCATGCTGATCGGCGCGACCTGCGTCTTCATCACGCCCTGGTCGGCTGCCAAGTTCACCGACACCGTGGCGCGCGAGGGCGTCACCGCCGCCTTCATGGTACCCACCCAGGCCAACATGCTGGTGGCCGACCCCAACTTCGACGCAGCGAAACTGGCGACCTGGAAAAAACTCTCCTTCGCCGGCGCGCCCATGCCCGACTGGGTGCAGGTCGAAATGATGAAGCGCCTGCCGGAACTGAAGCTCACGCAGATCTACGGCCAGAGCGAGATGGGCGTGCTGACCTCGTTGCGCCACTGGTACCTGCCGCAAAAGCTGGGCTCGATCGGCCGTGCCGCCTACAACGTGGACGTCGGCCTCTTCGACCTGGACGGCAACCCCGCAGGCGTTGGCGCCATCGGCGAAATCGCATCGCGCGGCGACAACCTCATGCTCGAGTACTACAACGAGCCCGAGCAGACCGCCGCCTTCTACAAGCACCCGGACAAACTGCCCGGCTGGGGCTTCACGGGGGATGTGGGCACGATCGACGCCGAAGGTTTCATCACCCTTCTGGATCGCGCCAAGGACATGCTGATATCCGGCGGCGAGAACGTCTACCCCAAGGAGATCGAAGACGCCCTCTACGCCCTGCCCCAGGTGGCCGAGTGCGCGGTCTTCGGCATCCCGGATGAGAAGTTCGGCGAACTGCCGGCCGCCTACATCGCGCTCAAACCCGGCGCAACCCTGAGCGAGGCCGAGGTCGTCGCGCATTGCGAGGCGCTGCTGGCACGCCACAAGCGCCCGCGGCTCATCAAGTTCGTCACCGACTTTCCCAAGACGCCGATCGGGAAGATCCAGAAGAACCTGCTCAAGGATCCTTATTGGGCGGGGCGGATCAAGCGGATCTGAACGCTCGCTTGGCGGGACAAATCCGCGCTACCCAACCTCTTGCGAATGGGTGATTGACGCAACACTTGCCCCGCGGCTACGATTGCACTACTTCGGTGCGGCTGACGTATTTCGCGCGTTTTTATCAGTGTCGGGATAGCGGACAATTTATGCCCCAGCCTTGTGGGCCAAGAGTTTGCGGAGGTCGGTATGGCTGTGTATCAGTGCAGAGCAAGTATTTATCAACTGGCCTTGACTGATACAACACGTTAAAGCTCACCCCGCCATGGACAAGCAAGCGCAACTCCACGAATTCGAAGCTCTTGTTGCCAAGGTCGCGTCGCCGAAGGCCGCATTCCGGACTTCGATCCAGGCACACGATTTGGACGACGCGACTGATCGCCTCGCGGAAATGTATGGTCGAGAGCGTGTTTTGAGCGTGTGGAACGAAAACGACGCGAGCAAGCCATGGAGCAGCGAGCTACAGCAGCGGGGCCAACATGAGCTTTAGCTTGCCATTCGAGCGGACCGCCTGCGGCGTTCGCTCAACTTCACGTTAGGCGGCATAGATGACCACGCGCGCCAGTGAGTTCGCAAGCCGTCACGCTGGCAGTCAGTCGCCGCGAGTAGCGGAGCTCGTGCGCGCCATTGGCGATGGAGCAGTTGCTTTGCGGAGCGTTTCTGAGGGCGCGTCGTCCGAGGAGCTGGCGCGTACGTACGCGGTTCGCAGCTCCGTTGCCGCTAGCAAGGGGCACGCAGCGTTGTCTTCGGAGATGCAGGCACTGGCAGAGCTGTGTGCAAGCAACGCCGGAAACCCAAGCGCAGTATGGTTGTTTGAAGGAACGTCTTTTTCTTTTGCCGCGTTTGAGTTGCTACCGTCTAGGCACGTTGCTGGCTGCTTCAGGTTTGAAGGGGCTGTCTGGTCCGGAGCACACAATGCCGCCTAACCCCTCCATCGAGCGGACGCCCAAAAGGCTGCGCCTTTTGGCCGCCGCTCATGTCGAACGTTGTGCTGCTGGCCGCGGTGATGTCAGTCCTTATGCCTTGGATATCAAGCCGAGGAGTGGGTCTTGAGCCAATCGCGTAACGCGGCATTCATTCTTGTTTGCCAGCCGGGGCCGGCGGCGCGGAAAGCGGCGAGAACATCGCGGTCGAATCGAATGGTGGTTGACTCCTTGTCGCTTCCCGCCGGGCGCCCGCGCTGCTTCCGGTAGGTTTCGATTCCGGCCCGCATTTCTTCGCGCGTCAGAGGCTGGTCGTCCTTGTCCTTGCCGTCCCAGACATAGGGGGTCTTGGCGCGCACCTTGGCGAAGTCGGTCTTGCTCTCGCCGCGCTTGCGAGCGGCGCGCATTTCATCGGTCGTCTTGGAAGTCATTTTCGAGCCAGCCATGGTATTCGCTTCTTTCATCTTCGCTCGCCGGTCTGAAACTGACGATCCGCAGGGAGTCATCGCGCGCTACATGCACCACCGTCAGGACTGTCAGTACATCAAACACGTAGGCGAACGATTGGATCCGCCTTTCGCGACCACGCATACTCTCAATGTCGAGCCGGTACGGGCTGTCCAGCACCATGACCGCGTCGATGAAGTCGAGCCCATGCTTGTCAAGGTTGACTTCCCGCTTCGCTTCGTCCCAGAGAATTCGAGCGGCCATCGACATTATTGTAGTAACAATAATTCAAGAGGTCAAGATGTTCGGTTACTACTCGTGGCCTGCTGGCGGATTCGTAGTCGTTGAGCGAGTGAGTCTTCCTGTAGATTGAGCCGTCGGTGACGCCTTACGGACTGCTGAAAAAACCGGCGCAGCCCTTCGAACCTTCGAGAGTTAAGGTCGTAGCGTAGACGGATGCCGTGCAGCATCCCCGACAACCGAGGTTTGGTTTTCTATTTTCAACAGCCTGCCAGTCATGCAAGGTTCGACCGTGACCGACAAGATCCTCATTGAGCGCGACGCCGCGGTGACCACCATCGTGATCAACCGGCCGCAGGTGCGCAACGCGCTGGACACCGAGGCAACCGCGGCGCTGGGCCGGGCGCTGCAGGCCTTCGAAGAGGACGCAGAAGCCCATGTCGCGGTGCTGTGGGGCGCCGGGGGCAGCTTCTGCGCCGGCGCTGACCTGAAGGAGCTTGCGGGGGGTGTCGCCTATCAGGCCTGGGCGGGGCGTGATGGTCCACTGAGCCGCCCGGCCCGCAAGCCCGTCATCGCGGCGGTGGCCGGCCACGCCTGCGCGGGCGGCCTGGGCCTGGCCCTGTGGTGCGACCTGCGCGTGGCCGAGGAGTCGGCGCGCTTCGCTGTGCTGTCGCGGCGCTGGGGCGTGCCGATGAGCGACGGCACCACCGTGCGCCTGCCGCGCCTCGTCGGCAGCGGTCGTGCGCTGGAGATGCTGCTGACGGCGCGCGCCGTCGGCGCCCACGAGGCCTTGGCCATCGGCCTGGCCAGCAGCGTCGTGCCCGATGGCCAGAGCCGCCAGGCCGCCGAGGCGCTGGCACGCCGTATCGCCGAGTTCCCGCCGATCGCCATGCGCTCCGACCGGCAATCCTTGTACGAGCAGGAGGGCCGCCCGCTGCACGAGGCGCTGGCGCGCGAAGAAGACCACGCGCAGCAGGCCAAGCGCGACGAGGCACCGCTGGGGGCGCAGCGGTTTGCAAGCGGGGCAGGGCGCCACGGCAAGTTGACATGAAGGCCGTGGTCTGTTGCGCGTTCGGGCTCGAACACACTGCCGTCCGCGATTGGCCCGCGCCCGCCCTCACCGAAGACGGCGTACGCATCGAGGTCCACGCTGCCGGGGTCAGCTTCGCCAACTTGCTGGCCATCGAGGGCCGCCATCAGAACCGCGCCGAGCCACCCTTCGTTCCGGGCACCGAGGTGGCCGGTGTGGTGCTCGAGTGCGGTCCTGCCGTGCGTCATGTGGTGCCGGGCCAGCGGGTGATGGCCGCCGTGCGCGCCGGTGGCTTCGCCCAGCAGGTGGTGGCCCCCGAGCGCACGGTCTACGCCTTGCCCGCAGGCATTTCCGACGAGGTCGCGGTGCAGTTCCCCACCATCTATGGCACCGCCTACGCGGCCTTGGCGTGGCGGGCTCGGCTGCAGCCCGGCGAGACCCTGCTGGTGCATGGTGCGGCCGGCGGCAGCGGGCTGGCCGCGATCGAGATCGGCCGCGTGCTCGGCGCCCGGGTCATCGCCACGGCCTCCACGGCGCACAAGCAGCAAGCCGCACAGGCGCATGGCGCCCAACTGACGCTCGGTTCAAGCGCCAGCGAGTTGCGCGAAGCGGTCTTGCAGGCAACCGGCGGGCGTGGCGCCGACGTCGTATTCGACCCCGTGGGGGGCGCACTGTTCGACGAGTCGCTGCGCTGCATCGCGCCCTGCGGTCGCCTGGTCACGATGGGCTATGCCAGCGGCCAGATTCCGCAAGTGGCGGCCAATCGGCTGCTGGTCAAGAACGTTGACCTGATCGGCCTGTATTGGGGCTACTACCTGGGCTGGGCGCGGCAGCCCGTGCCATCGGCGGTGGCCGAGCAGGTGAGGGCGGCCTTCGCCGAACTGCTTGACTGGACAAGCCGTGGCCTGCTTAAGCCCCGCTGTCATGCAAGCCACCCGCTGCACGAGTACCGCGAAGCCCTGCGGACCCTGGCTTCGCGCGAGGCCATCGGGCGAGTTGCGCTGCTGCCCCAGCGCTATGATTTGGCCGGAACATCGGAGGGCTTTCATGAGTGAATCAGGTTTCCACGGAGTCTTTCCCTACGTCGTGTCGCCGGTCCGCGGGTCCGGCGAGGTCGATGGCGAGGTCCTGGCGCGGCTGTGCGACGACCTGATCAAGGCGGGCGTGCACGGGTTGACGCCCTTGGGTTCGACCGGCGAATTCGCCTATCTATCGTGGCCGCAGCGGCGACGGGTGGTGGAAGTCGTCCTGGCGGCCGCGCAGGGCCGTGTTCCCGTGGTCGCGGGTGTGGCGTCGACCACCATCGCCGACGCGGTCTTCCAGGCGCGCGAATACGAGCGCCTGGGCTGCAACGGCATCCTCGCCATCCTCGAGGCCTATTTCCCCATCTCTGACGACGGTGTGTTCGCCTACTTCAAGGCGATCGCGGAGGCCGTCTCCGTTCCCGTGGTGCTCTACACCAACCCGAACTTCCAGCGATCGGACCTGAGCCTGCCCGTCATCGACCGCTTGAGTCACATTCCCAACATCGGCTACATCAAGGATGCGTCCTTCAACACCGGCCGCCTGCTGTCGATCATCAACCGGGTGCAAGGACGCATGCAGGTGTTCGCGGCCTCAGCGCATATCCCCACTTGCGTGATGATGATCGGCGGCGTCGGCTGGATGGCGGGCCCCGCCTGCGTCGCACCGAGACAAAGCGTCGAGCTCTACGAGCTTTGCAAGCGCGGCGACTGGGCCGCGGCCATGGACCGCCAGCGTCCGCTATGGAACCTGAACCAGGCGTTCGCCAAGTACAACCTGGCCGCGTGCATCAAGGGGGGGCTCCAGCTCCAGGGCTACCCGGTCGGCGCGCCGCTGCCGCCGCAGGCGCCACTGCCGCCCGAGGGCATCGAGGAAGTCAGGCGCGCGCTGGTCGCGATCGGGGCGTTGTGAGGCGTTCCTGATGGCGGGCCTTGCCGCGATGGGCGACAGCATCGAATTCCGGCCACGCACGCCCTGCAGAGGTCGCGCACGGTCCCTCGATGGCTCCGCACCCATGTCGACAAGATCGAAACCAACGACGCTCCTCTTGCTGCTGCCGGTCCTTGCGGCACTTCCGCAGTCCGCGCATGCGCAAAAGGACATGGTCGGCCCGGACTGGATGGCGATGGTCTGGGCGCTGCCCAAGCTGGTCCTCTATGCCGCCGGCGAGCTTTCGCTATTCCTCGCTCCGCTGTTCGCGCTGTTCGCGATCTTCACCTGGATCGCGGCTCACAAAGGCGGCAAGGCTGCCAAGCGGTTCACGGGGACGCCCGTCTTCGTCATGCTGGCGATTCTGACGGGTGTGGCTGGGCTGGCCTACCGGGCGGCGGCGCCGGACAGGCACGATGGTTCCTTCGGACCCAATCGCTCAGCTGCCAAGAAAGGCAACAAGGACACGACGCTCGCTCCACCCACGATGAAACCGTGGCCCAAGAGCACCGGCTACCTCGACATGCCGCAATCGGCGCAGGGTGGTCAGGGTGTGATCACGGTGAAGTCCAAGTACAGCGCCATCTACGTAAAGCTGTGCGTGGCGGGCGTCCAGCCCTGCCCCGGCCTGCGTCACGCGTTCATGCGTGAATCCAGCGAATTCTCCTTCCGCGACCTGCCGCCCGGGTCCTACGAAGTGCGGTTCATGCCGATCGATCACCCTACGATCGGCGGGCGGTCGCAACCGATCACTTTCGCCGAAGGTGTCGCGGCTGAAAGTGTCGTGACGATCGGAACTTCGCTGGCGCTGGGGTCCCGCGATCCGATCGTTGGCATCACCCCCCAAGACTTCTGACGAAGGTCGTTTACGGCCAATCCAAGTGCGATGAAACGACAGTACCTCGGCGACTCGAAGGACAGCTTCAAGTTCACAGGCGCAGGAGGTTTCCCGACGACTACGCAACAATCAGAGACCGCCTCTGCTTAGGCCACACGACCGCTTTGTACTGGCACTCGTTGATGTTCGTTAATGTAGCGAAATCAGATGAGGCTATAGTGCTTGTTCGTGAAAGCAACAGCAGATATGCAAAAGGCCGTCCTGTCAAAACGATTGATTGAGCCGCAAGGCGCGCCGACCGCCCCTACACCGCCATGGCAGACTTCAGCTCGGATCGATTAGCGGTTCTAATAGACGCCGACAACGCGCAGCCCTCGGTCGCCTCCGAATTGATGGCGGAGATCGGCCGATATGGCACTGCGACGGTCCGCCGAGCCTATGGCGACTGGACAACTGACCTGCCCCCCTTTGGCCGTACCACGGTGAATTCCGAAAGTCCGTCAATCCGGGAGAATGACGGACATGAAAAAGAGCAGATACAGCGAAGAGCAGATCATCGGGTTCATCAAGCAGGTCGAAGCCGGTATGGCGGTGGCCGAGCTGTGCCGCAAGCATGGGTTTTCGGACGCCAGCTTCTACAAATGGCGCGCCAAGTTCGGCGGCATGGATGTGTCGGAGGCCAAGAGGCTGCGTGAACTGGAAGGGGAGAACGCCAAGCTCAAGAAGCTCTTGGCCGAGGCTCACCTCGACATTCACGCCCTGAAGAGCGTTTTCGGGGTAAAGCGCTAGCCCCACAGGTCAAGCGCCTGGCGATCGGCCGGATGGTGGAAGAGCACCACCTGTCTGAACGCCACGCCTGCCGGCTTGTGGGGCTCTCCCGAGACAGTTGCCGGCATGCGCCGGTCGTCGACGAGCGCACCCGGTGCTTGACCGAGCACATGGTGGCGATCGCGCACAAGCGACGGCGATTTGGATACCGGCGCGTGCACGACATGCTGCGCCCGGCGTTTCCAGGCACCAACCACAAGAAGATCTTCCGGCTGTATCAGGAGGCTCGGTTGCAAGTGCAACGCCGCAAACGGCCAAAGAAGCTTGCAGGAAACCGGGTTCCGCTACGGCCTGCGACACATAGCAACCAGGTGTGGAGCATGGACTTCGTCAGTGACAGTGTCGCTACCCCGTATCGGCGCCTCAAGTGCCTGACGGTTGCCGACGACTTCAGCCATGAAAGCGTGGACATCGCCGTGGACTTCGGCATGGGTGGTACCTACGTCACGCGCATCCTGGACCAGGCCGCTCGGTTCCGCGGCTATCCGAAGGCCGTGCGGACCGACAATGGCCCGGAATTCACCAGCCGGGCCTTCATGGCCTGGGCGCAAAGCCATGGCGTCGAGCACTGGCTGATCGACCCAGGCAAACCGATGCAGAACGGCTACATCGAGAGCTTCAACGGGCGGTTCCGGGATGAATGCCTGAACGAGAACGTGTTTGCCAACCTAGCCCACGCACGCGCTGTGATCGCCGACTGGCGAAAGGACTACAACGAAGTCCGGCCCCACAGCAGTTGCGGACGTATGCCACCGGCGAAGTTTGCCGCGTTGCATCGCCAGCATGCTGGCGATGCAACGCCCATCTCGCCCACCTTCAACCAAATCGGATAACCTTCAACTCAGGACTTTCGGAATTCTGGCTGGCACGGCTACAGGGGGCAGGTCA
>JAEUOR010000042.1 GCA_016790635.1 Burkholderiales bacterium | reverse complement strand
GGGCCGGCAAAGAACGTCGGCGTGCCCACGTGCGAACAGACGCACGGCGCGCCGGCGCGCAGGTGCTGGGCGCGGCTTCTGAAGCGCGTGTTCGACATCGACCTCGAACATTGCCCGCAGTGTGGCGGCGAGTTCAGGATCGTCGCCGCCATCGAGGAGCCTGCGCTGATCGCGAAGATCCTTGCCCACCTGGGACTGCCTGCCAGGGCCCCGCCGCGCTCGCCGGCGCGGCCTCTGGCGCTCTTCAAGGCGGCCTGAGATTCAGAGAAGACACGGCTCCTGCGCCGCGTGGCTGACGTACCGGCGCGCTCCACGCTCGCCCGGGGCGCTTAGCGGGCAAGAAAGCCGGTCTGCGCGGCTCACCGCGCAGACCGGCAAACCAGCGGCAGCGGGGAAGTTTTCACCAAACACTGCGCAATTCTCCGCCTCTTGACCTCGTGATGCAGTCGTGCGGCAGGCAAAAGGTGGTTTGAATTTTCTATACGCGCGGCAGACGCCATGACCCGGCGCCCGACTACCAGCCAATGTCCCGGAAAAACGCGCGCATCTCGTCGACCAGTTCGCGCGGCTTCTCGAGCGCGGCGAAATGCCCGCCGCGCGCCATCACGCTCCAGCGCCGGATGTTGAAGACCCGCTCGGCCGCCTCGCGCGGCGGACGCAGGATCTCGCGCGGGAACGCGCAGTAGCCGGTCGGGACCTCGACGCGCCCGTCGATCGGCCAGCGGCCATGCAAGCGCGCGTAATACGGCCAGAAGGACGCGCCGATGCAGTTGGTGAACCAGTAGAGCGAGATATTGCCGAGCATCTCGTCCATAGTGAGGGAGTTGCGCGGGTCGCCTTCGCAATCGGTCCAGGCACGGTACTTCTCGGTGATCCATGCCGCCAGCCCCGCCGGCGAATCCGACAATCCATACGCCAGGGTCTGCGGGCGCGTGCCCTGGATGGCCTGGTAACCGGTCTCTTCCTTGAGAAAGTGGTCCAGTTCGGCCAGGTAGGTTTTCTCGGCCGGACTCGGGTTGGCGAACATCGCCGCGTCGCGGCGCAGCGGCATCATGTTCAGGTGAATGCCGGCGACGCGCTGCGGGCGATTCGCACCCAGCCAGGCGGTTACGAACGAGCCCCAGTCGCCGCCCTGCGCGACGTAACGCGCATAGCCCAGGCGGTGCATGAGGGTGTCGAACATGGCGCCGATCTCGGGCAGGGACTTGCGCGGCTGGTTCTCCGTGAACGACAGGGTGTAGCCGGGCAGCGAGGGCACCACCACCGTGAACGCGTCGGCCGCATCGCCACCGTGGGCTGCCGGGTCGGTTAAGAGCGGGATCACCTTCATGAATTCCAGGATCGATCCGGGCCAGCCGTGCGAGAGCAGGAGCGGTCGGGGTGCCGGTCCCTTGCCGGGCACGTGCAGGAAATGCACGTCGATGCCGTCGATCAGGGTCTTGAACTGCGGGAGCGCGTTGAGAGCGGACTCGGTGGCGCGCCAGTCGTAGGCGTCGCGCCAGGTGGCGACCATTTCGCGCATGAAGGCGACCGAAGTGCCATAGGCCCAGGGCGCGTCCGGCGCCTCGTCGGGCCAGCGCACGCGGGCGAGGCGCGACTTCAAGTCGTCGATCGCGGCGGTCTCGACATGCAATCGAAACGGGCGCAGGGAAGGGTCGGCGAATGCGGTCATGGCGAGGGGTGGCTCTTCCGAGGGCCGAGGATTGTGGCACACTGGATTTCATGGACAACGGCATGCATGAATTCTTGGCCCAGGAGCGCGTGGTCTGGGGCAAAGCCGCGGCGACGGCGGCGCTCGAGGAGGCCGACCGCCGCGGCGCGCGGCGCGTCTTCATCGTCACCAGCAAGACCCTGAACCGCAAGACCGAAGCGGTCGCGCGCATCCGCGCCGCTTTGGGCGCACGCCACGTCGGCACGTTTGATGAGTGCGTCGAGCACACGCCGAGACCCTCGGTGATCGCGGCGGCGGATGCGGCGCGCGCGGCCAATCCGGACCTCGTGCTCACGGTGGGCGGCGGCACTGCGATCGACACGGTCAAGGTGATGCTGATCGCGATCGCCCACGACCTGACCCGCCCGGAGCAACTGGGCGACTTTCATCTGCGCGCCAATCCGGACGGCAGCCGCCACACGCCCGCGGTCAAGCCGCCGCCCTATCGTCAGGTGGTGGTCTCGACCACGCTCTCGGCGGCGGAGTTTTCCGACTTCGGCGGCGCCACCGACCCGGTACGCAAGATCAAGGACGGCTACGCCGCCAGGTTCAGCGGCGCGGCTGCCGTGATCCTCGACCCCGAGATCACCGTCCACACGCCGGAATGGCTGTGGCTTTCCACCGCGATCCGCGCCCTCGATCACGCGGCCGAGGGCGTTTGCTCGATCCAGACCTCGCCGCTCGTCGAAGCCACGTCACTGCACGCGCTCGGCCTCTTGAGCGCGGGACTCAGGCGCTGCAAGGCCGACCCCGCCGACCTGGGCGCGCGCCTGGCCTGCCTGCAGGGCGCGTGGCTGTCGGGCTTCGGCATCCTGCGCGTGCCCTATGGCGCCAGCCACGGCATCGGTCACAGCCTGGGCGCGGTCACCGGCATGAGCCACGGCTACACCTCGTGCATCATGCTGCCGCACGTGCTGCGCTTCAACCACGCGGTCACGCGCGCCGCGCAGGAGCGCATCGCCCGCGCGCTGGGACGCAATGATGACGATGCCGCGCAGGCGGTGACAGACCTGGTCGCCGCACTGGGGCTGCCGGGACGCCTGCGCGACCTGAACGTCAGGCGCGAGGACTTCGAAACCATCGCGCGCGGCGCGACTGAAAACCTGTGGGTGCGCACCAATCCGCGCCGCATCGAGGGCGTGGGCGACCTGGTCGGCCTGCTCGAGGCCGCCTGGTAGGCAAACCCGATTTCGCCAAGGACTCCGGAGAATCGCACATGGCTGCCGTCCTCGCCCCCCGCATCAAGGTACGCCGCATCGGCGGCGCGATCGGAGCCGAACTCTCAGGCTTCGACCTGACCCACGGCCACGATACTGCGCTGATCGCAGAAATCCGCGCCGCCTGGCTGGAACACGGCGTGGTGTTCCTGCGCAACCAGCCGCTGGCACCCGCTGGGTTCCAGGCCTTCGCCGAACAGTTCGGCGAGGTTGTCGAATACCCCTTCGTGCGCGGCATCGACGGCCACCCGCTGATCATCCCGGTCATGAAACTGCCGCACGAGCGCAACAACTTCGGCGGCATCTGGCACACCGATACGGCCTATCTCGAGACGCCGCCCATGGCGACACTCCTCATCGCGCGTGAATTGCCGCCCTACGGTGGCGACACGCTCTTCGCCAGCGGCACGGCGGCCTACGAGGCGCTCTCGCCGGGCATGCAGCGCATGCTGGCGGGACTCAAGGGCGTCAATACCTCGGCCAAGGCGGATGTGACCAAGACACGCGAGGACCGCATCAAGGACGCGCCCACGGAGCTGTCAAGAAAGGAGCTCATCGCCGAGCACCCGGTGGTGCGCACCCACCCCGAGACCGGCCGCAAGGCCCTGTATGTCAACACCGCGCACACCGAGCGCTTCGCCGGCATGACTGCGGAAGAAAGCGCGCCGCTCCTGGCGTATCTGCACGCCCACCAGGTGCGGCCCGAATTCACCTGCCGCTTCACCTGGCAGGTGGGCGACATCGCGCTATGGGACAACCGCTGCGTGCTGCACAACCCGGTCAACGACTACCACGGGCACAAGCGCCTGATGCATCGGGTGACACTCAAGGGCGATCGCCCGGCCTGAGCGCAGCCTGCAGGGACGCCGAGCGCATTGCGGCGCCGCGACACCGGGGACTCGAGCGGGTCGCCGGTGCGACAATCGCGCTTCCCGAAGCTTCCGCGACCGCCCGGCCATGCCCGTCATCACCTGCATCGAAGACCTGCGCCTCTTGCACAAGAAGAACGCGCCGCGCGCGTTCTACGATTATGTGGACGCCGGCAGCTACACCGAAGGCACCTACCGCGCCAACAGCGACGACCTGGCCGCGCTTAAGTTGCGCCAGCGCGTCGCGGTGAATGTGGATGAGCGCTCGACGCGCACCACCATGCTGGGCACCGATGTGACCATGCCGACCGCGCTGGCGCCGGTGGGCCTGACCGGCATGCAGTGGGCCGACGGCGAGATCCTGGCCGCGCGCGCGGCCGAGAAATTCGGCGTGCCCTTCACGCTCTCGACCATGAGCATCGGCTCGATCGAGGACATCGCGGAAGCCACCAGCAAGCCGTTCTGGTTCCAGCTGTATGTGATGCGCGACCGCGACTTCATCCGCCGCCTGATCGGCCGCGCCAAGGCGGCCAAGTGCTCGGCGCTGGTATTGACCCTGGACCTGCAGATCATCGGCCAGCGTCACAAGGACTTGAAGAATGGCATGACCGTGCCGCCCAAGATCACCCTGTCCAACGTGATCGACATGATGACCAAGCCCGCCTGGGGCCTGCGCATGCTGGGCGCCAAGCGCCGCGTGTTCGGCAACATCATGGGTCACGTCAAGGGGGCCGAGGGCATCGTCTCCCTGTCCAAGTGGACCGCGTCGCAGTTCGACCCGCGCCTGGACTGGAAGGACGTGGACTGGGTCAAGAACGAGTGGGGCGGCAAGCTCATCCTGAAAGGCATACAGGACCCGGACGACGCCAGAATGGCCGTCAAGGCGGGCGCGGACGCAATCGTGGTGTCCAACCACGGCGGCCGGCAACTGGACGGCGCGCTGTCCTCGATCCGCGCCCTGCCGCCCATCGTCGATGCGGTCGGCAGCGACATCGAGGTGTGGATGGACGGCGGCATCCGTTCCGGCCAGGACCTGCTAAAGGCCCTGGCGCTGGGCGCGAAGGGCACCATGATCGGCCGCGCGTTCAATTTCGGCCTGGGCGCGCTGGGTCAAGCCGGGGTGACGGCGGCGCTGGAGATCATCCAGAAGGAATTCGACACCAGCATGGCCCTGTGCGGGCTCAGGAACCCGGGCGAGATCACGCGCAACGCCGTCCTCAACCCCTATTGATCGTTCCGCGCGCGTCGCGCAACACGAGGAGCAAGCATGCAATCCCTGCTCAAGTTTCTGCTGCTGCTGTGCGCGGCGGCTTCGCTGCCGGTATTGGCGCAGCCTTATCCGAACCGCCCGATCCGGCTGATCGTGCCCTTCCCGGCCGGTGGCGCCGCCGACCTGGCGGCACGCACCATCACGCAGGCGTTCTCGCAACAGCTGGGCCAGAGCGTGGTGATCGACAATCGCGGCGGCGCCGACGGCGCCATCGCCGGGGATGCGGTGCGCACCGCCCCGGCGGACGGCTACACCCTGCTCTTCGCCACCACCACCGGCATGAACGCGGCACCGGTGTTGCGCAAGCAGCCGCCGTACGACCCGATCACCATGTTCACCCCGGTGACGCTCATCGGGCGCTTCGGGTTTTTTCTGTTCGTGCACGAAAGCCTGCCGGCCAGGAATGTCGCCGAGTTCCTGGCCCATGTGCGCGCCAACCCGGGCAAGGTCGCCTACGGCACCGGCAACGGCACCAGCGTGCTCGCCACCGCGCAACTGGCCCTGGTCGAAAAGCTCAACATGCTGCACGTCCCCTACAAGGGCGACGCGCCGGCCACCACCGATCTCATCGCCGGGCGCGTGCAGGTCATGATCGGCACGCCCGGCAGCGCCATGCCGCAGGTGAAGGAAGGGCGACTGCGCGTGCTGGCGACCCTCCTGTCTTCACGCAGCCCGCTGGCGCCGGATGCGCCGACGGTGGTCGAGGCCGGTCTCGGCAAGCTCACCATCTCGCCCTGGGCGGGGCTCTTCGGCCCGGCCAAGCTGCCGCCCGAGGTCGTCGAGCGCCTCAACGCCGCCATGCGGGCGGTGGCAGCGCGCGCGGACGTGCGCGAGGGCCTGGATCGCATCGCCTTCCAGATGCAGGCTTCGACGCCGGCGGAAATGGCGGCCGTGCTGAAGGAGCAACTCGATCTGTGGCGCAAGACGGCCGATGAAGTCGGGCTGGAACGCAATTGACAGTTCTGCGTCGCCGACCAAAGGTCATGGAGAAAATCGCGTGAAGCTTCGAGTCCTGGCAATCGTTGTCTGCGCACTCAGCTGCCTGGGCGCGCACGCCCAAAGCTGGCCCAACAAACCCTTGCGCATCATCGTTCCGTTCGCGCCTGGCGGTTCCACCGACATCTTTGCGCGCCTCCTGGCCGAACGCCTGGCGCAACCGTTGGGCCAATCCGTCGTCGTCGACAACCGCGCAGGCGCGGCCGGCAACATCGGCGCCGAGGCGGTGGCGCGCGCCGCGCCGGACGGCAGCACGCTCCTGATGGCAACCACCGGCGTCATGGCGATCAACCAGTCCCTGTACCGCAACCTGACCTATGACGCCGCGCGCGACCTGGAGCCGGTTGCTTTCGTCGCCTCGATCACCAACGTGCTGATCGTCGCCGCCGATGCGCCGCTCAAAAGCGTCGCCGACGTGCTGGCAACCGCGCGCCGCGCGCCGGGCACCCTGACTTTTGCCTCCTCCGGCGCGGGCTCGTCGACCCACATGTCGGCCGAGCTCTTCAAGGCCATGGCCGCGGTCGACCTCCTGCACGTGCCCTACAAGGGCAGCGGTCCGGCGCTGCTGGATTTGATCGCGGGCCGCGTCTCGCTCATGTTCGAGAACGCGCCCGGCGCGGTGCCGCACCTCAAGGCCGGCAAATTGCGCGCGCTGGCGCAGACCGGGCTCAAGCGCTCGCCCTCGCTGGCGGACGTGCCGACGGTGGCCGAGAGCGGCGTCGCGGGCTACGAATCGCTGTCGTGGAGCGGCATCGCGCTGCCCGCCGGCACGCCGCGCGAGATCGTGCAGCGCTTGAACCGCGAGATCAACGCCGTGCTGGCCCAACCTGACATGCGCCAGCGGCTGGCCGAGCAGGGTGCCGAAGCCGTCGGCGGCACACCCGAGGACTTTGCCGCGCACATTCGTCGCGAACGCGACAAGTGGACACGCGTGGTGCGCGACGCGCAGATCGTCGCCAACTGAAGATGGCCCTGCTTTCAGCGCGCGTGGCACGCGCGCGGCTGACCGCCTCGGCGCAGGCGACCCAGAAGGTACGCGAACTCAAGGCCGCCGGCGTCGATGTCGTCTCGCTTACCCAGGGCGAGCCCGACTTCGCGACGCCAACGCACATCATCGAGGCAGCGCTGGCGGCTGCGCGCGCCGGGCAGACGCACTACACGCCGGTCGATGGCACGCCGGAACTCAAGGCGGCGATCGCGGAAAAGTTCCGGCGCGACAACGGCATCGACTGCAGCGCGGCCAACATCAGCGTCGGCGCCGGCGGCAAGCAGGTGCTGTTCAACGCGCTGATGGCCACCCTGGACGCGGGCGACGAGGTGCTGATCCCGGCGCCCTCGTGGATCGCCTACGCCGACATCACGCTCTTTTGCGAGGGCGTGCCGCGCTGGATCGCGACCCGCCCCGAAGATGGCTTCAAGCTCACGCCGGATGCGCTCGCGCAGGCGATCACGCCACGCTGCAAGTGGCTGATCCTCAACTCGCCATCCAACCCGACCGGCGCCGTCTACGACCGGACCGAACTTGCCGCACTCGCGGCGGTGCTGGAGCGCCATCCGTCGCTCCACATCATCAGCGACGACATCTACGAGCACATCCTCTACGACGGCCGCGTTCACGCGTCATTGGCCGCGGTAGCGCCGCAACTGGCCGATCGCATCCTGACCGTCAACGGCGCCTCCAAGGCCTACGCGATGACCGGCTGGCGCTTGGGCTACGCCTGTGGACCGGTGGAGTTGATTCGCGCCATGGCGCGCATGCAGGGCCAGAGCACGCTCAACCCGTCCTCCGTCAGCCAGGCGGCGGCCCTGGCCGCACTGACCGGACCGCAGGACATCGTGCGCCAGCGCTGCACCGAACTGCAGGCGCGGCGCGACGCGCTCATGCCACGCTTGCGCGCGATTCCCGGCCTGGTGCCGAGCGAGCCCCACGGCGCGTTCTACGTCTACGTCGGCTGCGCCGGCTGGCTGGGCAAGACCACGCCCAAGGGGCGCGTGCTCGCCACCGACGCGGACGTGATCGACCACCTGCTCGAATCCGGCGTCGCCGTGCCGGGCGGCGCGGGCTATGGCATGTCGCCCTACCTGCGCGTGTCCTTCGCCACCTCGATGGCGACGATCGAGGAAGCTTGCGTGCGCATCGCGCGGGCCGGGGCAGGACTCGCCTGAGGCGTGATCATTCCGCTTTCGCCCCCGAATCCTTGACCACCTTGGCCCAGCGCGCGATCTCCCTGCGCACATGCGCGTCCAGTTCGGCGGGTGTGGAGCCGACGATGTCGTAGCCCGCGGCTTCGAGGCGCGGCTTGGCCTCCGGCGCATTCATGGCCTTCAGGAATTCGGCATTGAGCTTTTGCACAATGGGCGCCGGCGTGCCGGCGGCGGCGAAGATGCCGTACCAGACCGAGACATCGAAATTCGGCAGCACGGTCTCGTGGATCGTCGGCACCTCGGTCAGCACCTTGGAGCGCTTCAAGGTCGAGACCGCGAGCGCGCGGAATTTGCCACCCTGTATCTGCGGCAGCGAAGAGGACAGCGAATCGAAGATCAGGTCGACCTCGCGCCCCAGCAAGCCGACGATGGCCGGGCCGCTGCCCTTGTAGGGGACGTGCGTGACATCCACCCCCATCACGGTCTTGAAGTACTCCACGGCCAGGTGGCTGGTGTTGCCCGGTCCGGCCGAGGCGTAGTTGAGCTTGCCCGGACTGGCGCGCATCGCGGCGACCAGGTCGGCCATGGTCTTGTAGGGCGATTGCGCATTGACCACTACCACCAGCGGCTGGACGGCCGCCAAGGTGATGGAAGCAAAGTCCTTGACCGTGTCGTAGGGCAGCTTGGGCATCAGGGATGCGTTGACCGCGTGCGCGGTCAGAAGCATGATGATGTTGTAGCCGTCGGGTGCCGACTTGGCGATCAGGTCCGCGCCGATGGTGGTGCCGCCGCCAGGCTTGAAGTCGATGAAGACCGACTGGCCGAGGTTCTTGGTCAGTTCCGCGGCGATCGGGCGCGCCAGGATCTCCGAGCTGCCGCCCGGGGGATAGGGCATGACAAAGCGGATCGCCTTGTTCGGATAGGCCTGTTGCGCCTGCACGGCAGGCGGCAAGTGCGCGGCGACGGCACCCGCGCCCGCGGCCTTGATGAGTTCACGTCGAGTCAGCATGTGGATTCCCCGGGTTTGGATCGTTCGGAGTTTGCGGCATTCACGACTTGCGTGCCTGCATTATGGTGCCGTGTGGTCGTCATGCGCACCACCCCGCGCCTGTCTTTCACCGACACCGGCGATATCCGCTCCCGCAATGCGGCGACTTCCGGCGTACTCGGGCCGCAACGGATCGCGTGCGTCATTGCGCAAGAACCTCCTGGCTGACTAAAGTCCATCTACCACGCTTGCAAATCCGGCGGAAAACTCCTTGAATCGCGAGAAGTCCACCACCGCGACGGCGAGATTCGATGCGTCATGACCTGATAAGCCTCAAGTTGTTCGTCGCGGTCGCCGAGTGCGGCAACCTGACGCGCGCCGCCGAGCGCGAACATCTGGCGGTCTCCGCGGTCAGCAAGCGCATCGCCGAACTGGAAGATCTGGTGCGCACGCCGCTCCTGCAACGCTATCCGCGCGGCGTTGGTTTGACCCCGGCGGGCCAGGCGATGCTGCATCATGCGCGCCTGGTGCTGCAAGGGGTCGACCACCTGGAGTCTGAACTGGCCGGGTTCGCCGACGGGGTCCGCGGGCATGTGCGCCTGCATGCGGTCGCTTCCGCGCTGTACCTGTCGCTTCCGGAGGAGATCGACTCATTCCTCACGACCTACCCCGGGGTGCGCGTCTCGCTGGAGGAGCACACCGGCAAGGCGGTCGTCCTGGCCGTCGCCGCAGGCGCGGCAGACCTCGGGGTGATCGCCGCGCAGACGCCGTCCCCGGGACTGGTCAACCTGCCTTATCGCAGCGATCGATTGGCGATCGGCGTGCCTTTGAATCATCCGCTGGCGCGACGCGAGTCGGCGCGCTTCGCCGAGGCACTGGACTATGCCTTCGTCGGCCCGCACGCCGAGAGTTCGATCGCGCAGCTGATGATCGAAGGCGCACGCGCCTGTGGCAAGACCCTGGAGCAACGCGTCCAGGCCAGCAGTTTCGATGCGATGTGCCGCCTGGTGCAGACACGCCTGGGCATCACCGTGCTGCCGCAATCGGTCCTGGTGCCGCACGCGCAGGCCGGGCGCATCCGCATGCTGCACCTGGACGAAGACTGGGCGGCACGACGCATGGTCATCGTCGTGCGCGACCCGCATGCGGTCGGCCACATCGCGCAGAGCCTGATCGAACACATGCAGCGAATGGCCGTCGACAGCGGCGGCGCCGGGAACGACGACCTCCGCTCCTAGACCCGCGTTCTCCGATCGAGAACGCAGGCGTGGCAAGAGTTCAATTTTCAGCGGCCGCAACCCTGTCTAGGATGCTCCCCGCCGACCTGATCGGCCCACAAGGAGACATGCCCATGATTCGCCGCAGCCTCTGCGCCTCTGCCGTCCTGTTTGCCCTCTCCGCCCTCATGGCTTCCTCGGCAGGAATGGCGCAGGAGGCCGCGTATCCCTCCAAGACCATCACCATCGTCGTGCCATTCACCCCCGGCGGCGGCGTGGACGTGATGGGACGCCTGTTGGCCGACAAATTGCGCGTGTCGCTGAACCAGCAGGTGATCGTGGACAACAAGCCCGGTGCCAGCGGCATGCTGGGCGCGCTCGCGGTGGTGCGGGCCGCCGCCGATGGCCACACCCTGCTCCTGGGATCAGCCGGCGAAACGGCGATCAACCCCATCATTTACAAGGCCAAGATGCAGTACGCGCCGGACAAGGATCTGGCGCCGATCACGCCCATCGTGCGCGTGCCCAACGTGCTCATCACGCGCAAGGATGCGCCCTTCAAGAGCGTCGATGAATTGATCGTGCATGCACGCAAGAACCCCGGCAAGCTCAGCTACGCGAGCAGCGGCGTGGGCAACCCGCAACACCTGAACGGCGAACTGCTCGAGGAAATGACGCGCGTGTTCATGGTGCACGTGCCCTACCGCGGCGCTGCCGGCCAATTGCTCGACGTGGCGGGCGGCAACGTCGACATGACCTTCGTGAGCATGGCCGCCGCCGCGCCTTTCATCAAGGATGGCCGGGTCAACGCCATCGCCGTCACCAGCGCCGCGCGCGCGCCTTTCGCGCCCAACCTGCCCGCCATCGCCGAAAGCAAGGCCGCGCCCAAGTACGCGCTGGAGAACTGGTTCGGCCTCTTCGCGCCGGCAGCCACACCCGCACCCGTCATCGCCAGGATCAACGCCGCGGTCGTCGCGGCCCTCAAGGACCCGGATCTGGCCAAGCGCATGACCGACCAGGGCGGCATCGTCTCGCCCATGACGCCGGAGCAGTTCCGCGCCTTCATCAAGGTCGAGTCCGCGCAGTACGCGCGCATCGTCGATTTCGCCAAGATCACCCCGGACAACTGAGCGGCGCGGCCGCGGTCGATCCCGCATGTACGCCTACGTCGGCAGCCGCACCACCCGCGAGCGCAACGCCCGCGGCGAGGGCATCAGCCTGTTCCACGTCGATCCGGATACCGGCGCGCTGGAACGCGTGCAGGTGCACGGCGGCCTCGTCAACCCATCCTTTCTGGCGCTGTCCGCGGACGGACGCCACCTGTATTGCGTGCATGGCGACGGCAGCGAGGTCAGCGCGTTTCGCATCGACCCGGCGAACGCCCGCTTGAGCTTCATCAATCGCCAGGAGACTCGGGGACGCAACCCGGTGCACCTGGCGTTCGATCCATCCGGCAGGTTTCTGATCGTGGCCAACCACCTGGGCGCGAGCCTGGCGGTGCTGCCGACCGCGGATGACGGCGCGTTGCTGCCGCTCGCGCAACTTGTGACGGTCGAGGGGCCGATCGGCCCGCATCGCATCGAGCAGCAGCAAGCCAAGCCGCATTTCAATCCCTTCGATCCGTCCGGCCGCTGGGTGGTCGTGCCCGACAAGGGGCTGGACCGCGTCTTCTGCTTCGGCTTCGAAGCCGGTGCCCTGGTCCCTGCCCCCGTACCGTTTGCCCAGGCGCGCGAAGGCGCCGGCCCGCGCTGCGCGGTGTTCCACCCGCGCCTGCCGCTGGCCTACGTGGTCAACGAACTCGATTCGACCGTGACGACCTATGCGTTCGACGCGGCATGCGGCGCGCTGCGGGCCTTGCACATCATCCCGACCCTGCCTCCCGAATACACGGGAAACAATCGGGCCGCCGGCATCGGCATCGACTCCCAGGGACGCACCCTGTACACGTCCAACCGCGGGCACGACAGCGTGGCGACCTTCCGGCTCGATGCGCGCCATGGTCTCCCGGTCATGGTCGATGCGGCGCCGACCCTCGGGCGCACGCCGCGCTTTTTCACCCTGTCGCCCGACGGTCGCCTGTTGTTCGCGCTGAACGAGGACAGCGATTCCATCGTCGTGTTCGACGTCGGGCAAGACGGGGCGCTCGCGCGGCCGCGCCTGGCCGCCGCCTGCGGCAGCCCGGTATGCATGCTGTTCCGCGCGCCCGGGACCTGACATGTTCCTCGGTCCAGCCGCGGCCACACTGGCCGGTCGCCACGGGCAGCTGATCGATCTGCCGGCACTCTTCGGGCCGACCCTGCAGCGCCTGCCGGTGGTGCTGCGCCTGTTGCTTGAAAACGTGCTGCGTTGCGGGCACGGCGCCGAGCGGGAGGCGGCGGTCGCCGCGATCCTCGCGTGGCTGGAAGAGGGTTCCAGCAAAGCCGAGATCGAGTTCCAGCCGCGCCGTGTGCTGATGCACGACACCACCAGTACGCCGGCATTGGTCGACATCGCCGCGATGCGCGACGCGCTGGCCGAAGCCGGCGTCGATCCGGCACGCTTGAACCCGGTGCTGCCGGTGGATGTGTCGGTCGATCACTCGCTGGCCGTGGAGGCATACGCAAAGCGCGACGCCGCACAGGCCAACCTGGCGCACGAGATGCGCCGCAACCGCGAGCGCTACACGTTCCTGCGCTGGGCTGCGCAGGCGCTCCAGGGCGTCCGCATCCATCCGCCGGGCACCGGCATCATGCACACCATCAACCTCGAACAGCTGGCCGCGGTGGTGACCATCGAGGAACGCGACTCCGCCACCTGGTTCGCGCCCGACGTGATGATCGGCACTGACAGCCACACGCCGATGGTGGGCGGCATCGGCGTGCTCGGTTGGGGCGTCGGCGGGCTGGAGGCGCAGACGGTGATGTTCGGCATGCCGACCATGTTGCGCATTCCGGAGGTGATTGGCGTGCACCTGACCGGTGCGCTACGCCCCGGCGTGCTCGCCACTGATCTGGCGCTGGTGGTCACGGCGCGCCTGCGCGCCTTGGGTGTGGTCGGGGAGTTTGTCGAATTCTTCGGTCCGGGCGTGGCCACGCTTTCGGCCGGCGAGCGCAGTGTCGTGGCCAACATGGCGCCCGAATACGGCGCGACGACCGGCTTTTTCCCGGTCGATGGCCGCACGCTCGAATACCTGCGCGCGACCGGGCGCGAGGCCGATCAGATCGCCTTGGTGGAGGCCTACACACGGCGCACCGGGCTGTGGTTCGACCCGTCGGCGCAACCCCGCTACACGCGCACCCTGGAACTCGATCTGACCGCGATCGGCATGCACATTGCCGGCCCGCGGCGCCCGCAGGACCTGCTGCGGCACTCCGATGCGCGCGCCACCCTGGCCGCGCTGGACTTCAAGCGCCGCGTACCGCATGCCTTCATGCCGCGCCACCCGGTCGCCATCGCCGCGATCACCAGCTGCACCAACACCACCGATGCAGGGCTCCTCATCGCTGCGGGCCTGGTGGCGCGCAAGGCGCGCCAACGCGGTCTTTCGGTTCCGCCCTGGGTCAAGACCTCGCTCGGACCCGGTTCGCCCGCGGCGTCGGCGTACTTGCGGCGCGCCGGGCTGAGCGAGGACCTGTCCGCGGTCGGCTTTGACATCGTCGGCTTCGGCTGCACCACCTGCATCGGCAACTCCGGCGCGCTGCCCGAAGCGATCCGCGCCGCGCAAGAGGAAGGTTCCATCCATCCGGTGGCGGTGCTCTCCGGCAACCGCAACTTCCCGGGCCGCATCCATCCGGACATGGACCTGGGATTCCTCATGTCGCCGCCGCTGGTCATCGCCTTTGCGCTGGCCGGCGATGCGGAAATCGACCTCGACCGCGAGCCGGTGCAAGTGGACGCTAGCGGCCGCGCCGTGCACTTGAGCGAGCTGTGGCCCACCCGCGAAGAGGTCGCGGACGCCCTCGCCTTGGCGCTCGATCCGGGAGACTTCCGCCGTGAATTCGCGCTCGCCGCGCGCAATCCGGCGTGGCAGGCACTGAAGGCGCCGGACTCGCCACGCTTTCCATGGCAGCCGGACTCGACAACCCTGCGCAGACCACCCTTCGCTTCGCTCGACGCGGGCACCCAACTGGGTCGCTACGCGGCCCATCCGCTGCTCATCGTCGGTGACGACGTGACCACCGATCACATCTCGCCGGCCAGCGCGATTCCACCCGACAGCCTCATCGCCGATTTTCTGGTCGAACGCGGCGACGAACGCGGCGACTTGAGCGTCTTTGCCTCCCGGCGCGGCAACTGGGAAGTGATGATGCGCGCCGCGTTTCACAGCAAGTCGCTGGTCAACCTGCTCGCGCCAGGCGCACCGGTCGCTCACACGCTGCACGCACCCAGCGGCGACGTGCTGCCGATCTGGGAGGTGGCCGCGCGCTACCGCGCAGCCGGCGACGCCGTCGTGCTCCTGGCCGGCGAACGCTATGGCACCGGGTCGTCGCGCGACTGGGCCGCCAAGGGCCAGCGCCTGCTCGGCATTCGCGCGGTACTGGCGGCGAGTTTCGAGCGCATCCACCGGTCCAATCTGATCGGCATGGGGATATTGCCGGTGCGCCTGCCGCGGGGTATTGGTCCGCAGTCGCTTGCGCTCAAGCCCGGCGACCGGATCGAAATCGACGCGCTGCCGGAAGCGCTAACTCCGCGCTGCGCGATCCCCGTGCGCCTGCTTCGCGCCGACGGCGGCGCGGAGTCGATCACCTCGACCGCGGGCATCGAGACCCAACTTGAGGTCGACCTGCTGCGTGCAGGGGGCGTGATCCCGTTCATCCTGCGAAAGGCGATGACAGTCCCGTAGCGGATAATCCCCGACCAATCCCCTACGACAGGGTCGCGGAGCAGAAATGATCGGGCACGAAACTATTCTCAGATGCGGCGCGGCACTGTCCGCTGTCACCTTGACTATCGGCGTGGCGCCTCCGACCCACGCCGCATGGCCCGACGACTCGCCGATCAAGCTCATCGTCCCGCAGGCCGCCGGCGGCACCAACGACACGGTGGCGCGGCTCATCGGCGTATCGCTGGGCAAGGTCTTGAAGCAGTCCATCGTCGTCGAGAACCGCCCGGGCGCGGCCGGCGCCATCGGCATGCAGGCGCTCGCACAGGCCAAGCCGGACGGCTACACCCTGGGCATCGCCTCTGATTCGGCTGCCATGCTCGATGCGGTTCGGCCGGCGCAGAACTGGTCCTTCAAGCGCGACATCGCCGGGGTGGCCATGGTGGGCGACCAGCCGATCAGCATCACGGTGTCGGCCAAGACCCAGTACCGCACGCTTGCAGAGGTGGTGAAGGACGCCAAGGCGCGCCCCGGGCAGGTGGCTTTCGGCACCTCCGGCATCGGCACCTCGCAACATGTCGTGGGCGAGTGGTTCGCCCGCCTGGCCGATGTGTCGATCACGCACATCCCCTACAAGGGCGGCGGCCAGGCCAGTGGCGACCTGGTGGGCGGGCAGGTGCCGATGGCGGTGCTGGGCCTGGCGCCGATGTTGCAGCAGCACAAGCGCGGCACGGTGCGCATCGTCGCGGTGACCACGCCCAAGCGCAACGCGGCATTGCCCGACGTGCCCACGCTCACCGAGCTGGGCTACCCGCAGATCGCGCTCAGCCAGTGGGTGGGGGTGGTCGCGCCCGCGGGTACGCCACCCGCGGTCGTGGCGCGCCTGTCCGATGAGATGGTCAAGATCGTCGATCAGCCGGAGGTGCGCAAGAGCCTCGCTGATTCGGGCATCGACCCGCGCCCCATGACGAGCGCACAGTTCGGCAAGTTCCTCGAAGCCGAGGTCAACGGCTGGATCAAGCTGATCCCCACGCTCAAGCTCAAGCTGGACTGACGCCATGCCAGGCACGCGCCCCAACATCGTCCTGATCCTTGCCGACAACCTGGGCTGGGGAGAATTGGGTTGCTACGGCGGCGGCGCCATTCGCGGCGCACCGACGCCGCGCATCGACGCGCTGGCGCGGCAGGGATTGCGCCTCACCAATTTCAACGTCGAGAGCGATTGCGTGCCCACGCGCTCGGCACTGATGACGGGTCGCCACCCCATCCGCACCGGTGCCCTGCAGTCGGTGCCGGCCGGGTTGCCGCAGGGCCTCATCCCGTGGGAAGTGACCATGGCGCAGGTGTTGTCGTCGGCGGGCTACGCGACTGCCATGTACGGCAAATGGCACCTGGGCGACAAGGAAGGGCGCTACCCCAAGGACCGCGGCTTCGACGAGTGGTACGGCATCCCGCGCACCACCAACGAGAGCATGTTCATGGAGTCGGTGGGCTTTGATCCCGCGGTGGTCGAACCGCCTTATGTGATGGAGGGAAAGAAGGGCGCGCCCGCGACCAAGTGCGAGCTGTACGACCTGGAAATGCGCCGCAGGATCGATGCGGAACTGGCGCGACGCAGCTGCGATTTCATCGGCCGCAATGCGACTGCGGGCACGCCCTTCTTCCTCTACCTGCCGCTGACGCAACTGCATTTCCCGACGATTCCGCATCGCGACTTCGCAGGCCGCAGCGGCAAGGGAGACTTCGCCGATTCATTGATCGAGATGGACGCCCGCGTGGGCGAAGTCATCGACGCCATCGACACACGCGGTCTCGCCGACGATACCTTGTTCATCTTCGCCAGCGACAACGGCCCGGAGTTCCGCCGCCCCTGGCGCGGCAGCGCCGGCATGTGGACCGGCACCTATCACACGGCCATGGAGGGCGCGCTGCGCGTGCCGTTCATCGCGCGCTGGCCGGGGCGTATCGCTGAGGGTCGCGAGAGCAACGAGATCGTGCACGTGGTCGACCTGCTGCCCACCCTCGCGCAGGCCGCCGGCGCCGGCCTGCCGCAGGACCGCGTGATCGACGGCGTCGATCAGACCGCCTTCTTCCTCGGGGCTGAGAAATCGGCACGCGAGGGCTTCGTCTACTACATCAAGTCCGAACTGCGCGCCGCCAAGTGGCGCGACTGGAAGATGCATTTCGTGTGGGAAGTGGAACCCAACGCCGGCCCGAATCACCTCGAGACGCCCTACCTCTTCAACCTGATCCAGGATCCCAAGGAAGAGACCGACGTCAGCAACACGCAGGGCTGGGTGCGCGGCCCGATGCGCAAGATGGTGCAGGCGTTCCAGGAATCGCTCAAGACGCACCCACCGATTCCGCCGGGTGCGGCGGATGATTACGTACCTGCCCGCCCACGGGGAGGATGACCATTTCCCATTCCGCGCTGCCGGTCACGCCGATCAACGCCGAGCGGTTCATCCGCGCCGAGACCGCCAAGTGGGGCGCGGTGATCAAGGCCTCGGGCGCAAAGGCGGAGTGAGGGCGATGCTCGCCCGGCGCGCTCTCGGGCACACCACCCTGACCTTGCCACAGTACGCGTTTGGCGCCAGCGCCCTGGGCACGCTTGGCCTCGACGAAGCAGTCGCGACTGTCAACGCCGCGATCGCCGCCGGCATGGACCATTTCGACACCGCGCCGTTCTACGGATTGGGTGAGAGCGAGCGGCGCCTGGGCGCGGCACTGGCCCAGGCGCAAGGTCCGTTCACTATCTCCACCAAGGTGGGTCGCCTGATCCGCACCGGCAACGACGGCCGCGCGCAACCGGTGTTCGACTATTCGCGCGACGGCGCGGCGCGTTCGCTTGAAGAGAGCCTGACCCGACTGGGACGAGAGCGCGTCGACATGGCCGTGCTGCACGACGTGAGCCGGCGCTTTCACGGCGAGCGAACGAATGCCGTTTTCGACGTGTCGCTGGCCGGCGCCTACCGCACCCTCGACGCCTGGCGCCGCGACGGCACGGTCAAGGCCATCGGCCTCGGCGTCAACGACTGCGCCACCTGCCTGCGCGCGCTCCGCGAAGCCGATTTCGACTTCCTGATCCTGGCCGGACGCCTGACGCTCCTGGACCAGGAAGGCTTTGCCGAGGTGCTGCCCGAGGCCGCGCGGCGTGGCGTGGGCGTGATCGCAGCCGCGCCCTTCAATTCCGGCATCCTCGCCACAGGTGCGAATGCGGAAGCCACCTACTTCTACGAAAGCGCCCCGGCGGAAATCCTGGAACGCACGCGTCGCATCGAGGCAGTCTGCGCACGCCACGCCGTGCCGCTGCCGGCGGCGGCGTTGCAGTTTGCGTTGCGCCACCCGGCGGTCAGCTGCGTGCTGGCCGGGTATCGCAGTGTCGATCAGGTGCAACAAAATCTGGCGCACGCCGCGCATTCGATCACGGAGGAGTTCTGGGCGGACTTGAGCGACTCGAAACTCCTGTCTGCTCGGATGGCATTGCCAGCCGTCTAGCCAGTTCGGATGAGCTTAACCTGGAGACCCTCCATGTCCCTGTCGACTGCCCAGCACCGCGCCGCTTGGCCATCCGGTCACCATCTCGCGCACGCCTTGGCCTGCGCCAGCCTGTGCCTCACCTTTGCCGCGCCGGCGTCGGCTCAACCAGCCTGGCCGGACCGACCGCCGCAACTGATCGTGCCATTCCCGGCCGGCGGCGCACCCGACGTGGTAGCGCGTGCGTTCGCCGAGCGCATGGCCGGCGAGATCGGCCGGCCACTGGTGATCATCAATCGCGACGGCGCCTCCGGCACCATCGGCACTGCGCAGGTCGCCGCCGCACGCCCCGACGGCTATGTCCTGGGCTTCGTCACTTTCGGCCCGCTGGCGATCCAGCCGCACCTGATGAAGGACCTGCCCTACAAGCCCGACGCGTTCATTCCCATCTGCCAGGCCTTCGCCAACCAGTCGGTGCTGGCCGCAGCGCCTAACAGCGCCATCGCCTCTTTGGCCGACCTGCTCGCCGCGGCCAAGGCGCGGCCCGGCAAGGTGCCGCTGGGCTTCGGCGGAGTCGGCACCCTTCCGCACCTCTTGATGGTGCAGTTCATTCAGGCGGCCGGGCTCGATGTTCTGCAAGTGCCGTTTCGCGCCGACCCGGCGGCGATCGTTGGCCTGCGCGGCGGCGAGGTCGACGCCGTCGTCGTCAACCTTGGCCTGGCGCGCGCGCAGGGCCTGCGCGTCCTGGCCACCTTTGCCGAAGAGCGCCAGACGGAATTTCCCAACGCGCCGACCCTGCGTGAGGCCGGTTTCAACGCCAGCGGCTCGGTCTATGGCGGGCTGGTGGCGCCGCGCGGCACGGCAGATGAGATCGTGCGCCGCCTGGAGGCCGCCTGTGAGAAAACCGTGGCGGATGAGCGCTATCGCGCCTCCCTGCGCAGCGCCGGGCAGCAGCCGGTGTATCGCGGCGCAGCGGCATTCGCGAAAGCGCTGGCGCAGGACTACGAAACCATGCGCGAGGTCGTGCGCGCGGCGAAGATTCCGGTGAACTAGTGTAGCGACCCGAAAAACTCGCTTTGAACGACCTCGTTGTCGCTTGCGACGCGGGTGCATCCGAAGATTGGCTTACGACGTAGCAAAGCATCGCGTCGTCGCCGGAGAATTGATGAAGGGGATGCGTTCGAAAGCCCGGCCGCGAAGCGCCATGAACACATTTTCGGAGACCATGATGAGAAGCATGCGCGCCGCCAGTCGCCTGGCATTGTCCGCCGCCATTTGCGCCACCGCGCTCTTCGCGGCCGCTCCCTCGGCCGCCCAGGAGGTAGCGGGTGTGATCGCAGTGAAGAGCCCGCACACCCCCAAGGACACGATGGACAAGCTGGAAGGCCTGGTCAAGCAGCGCAACCTGAACGTGTTTGCGCGCATCAACCACGCAGCCGGCGCGGCCTCGGTCAACAAGACACTGCGGCCGACCGAACTGCTGATCTTCGGCAACCCCGCGGGCGGCACGCCGTTGATGGAATGCAGCCAGAGCGCCGGCATCGATCTGCCCTTGAAGGCGCTGGTCTGGCAGGATGCGGCCGGCCAGGTTTGGCTGGGCTACAACGACCCGGCATGGCTGGCGTCGCGGCACAACGCCGCCAGTTGCCCCGTGGTGGAGAACCTGCGCAAGGCGCTAGCGGGGCTGGCCGAGGCCACGATCGCCAGGTAAGCCGGGCGCCGCAAGGCGGCGGGCTGCTCGAACTTCTGGTCGCAGTTTGACTAATTGCAAGCCGAGGCGTAGTGTCCGCGCACCAGCTTGCGGAGGTTTATGGCGCCCCTTTCATTCAGCCTGCGATCCGCGGCGACAGCTCTTGCATTGTCGGTCGCGGCTACGGCTAGCGCCCAGCCCGGTTTCCCGGTGCCGGGTAAGCCGGTGCGCGTCGCTATCAGCGTCGCCCCTGGCGGTGGCTCCTCGGAGGTGCTGGCAAGGGTGGTCGGCGACGAGATGCGCGCGTCGCTCGGCGTACCGGTGCTGGTCGAGTTCAAGCCCGGCGCGAACCAGCGACTCGGACCCGAGTTCGTGGCCAAGAGCGCGCCTGACGGCCATACGCTGCTCGTGGCGAGCTCGGCGCAAACGACGATCTTTCCGTGGAGCTACAAGAAGCTGAACTACGATCCGTTCAAGGATCTGACCCCGCTCATGCACGGCGCGAATTTCCGCCTCGCGCTGGTGGTGAGCAGCAGCCTCCCGGTGCAGAGCGTCGCGGATTTCGTGCGCTACGCGAAGGGCAAGGGCACGGTGCCGGTAGGGTCCTTCGCCGCGGGTGGGGCTTCGCATTTCGCCCAGGTGATCCTGGCACGCGCCGCCGGATTCGAGACGCTGCATGTGCCGTACAAGGGCTCGGCGCCGATGAAGGTCGAACTGCTCGGCGGTTCGATCGACGCGGCCTTCGACGTCGACTCCTCGGTCGCCCAGTTGTGGCGCGACGGGCGGCTGAAGATTCTCGCGCTAAGCGGCACGAAGCGGCATCCGACTCTCACTGACATACCGACCTTCCGCGAGCAGGGACTGGAACAGTTCGACATGACGCTCTGGCTCGCGTTTTTTGCGCCGGCCGGGACACCCGCTGAAATCGTCAGCCGCCTGTCGAAGGAGCTGCAGCGCGCCATCGCGGTGCCGGCGGTGCAAGCGAGGCTCACGCAGTCCGGCATGGAACCCACTGGCGGCACGCCGGAGCAGCTTGCGGATGTGATGCGGCGCGACTTGAAGGCCTGGGGTCAGGCAGTGAAGGATTCCGGCTTCCAGGCCGAAGAGTGATGCGTGTCTTTGGTCATCCTTGCTAAGGTCATGCGCGCCAACAGCCGCTTGAGTTTCAAGCAGAACGTAGCACCGCACTAGATGCGCCTCGCGATCGGCGGCGTGAGCCTGGACCGCGTGGTCGAGTCGGAGATGCCGACACTCGATCCGTTCGAGATCTATCCGGATGCCCGGGCGGCGGACATCGAATCGAACCTGTCGTGGCTCGCGCCGCGGTTCTACGATCCGCGCTCCAGGCTCCTCATCCTCGCGTTTCAGGGGTTCGTCCTGCGCACCCGCGGCAAGACCGTGCTCGTCGACACCTGCGTAGGCGACTGCAAGCCGCGCCGGCGCGCGCTGTTCAACGACCAGCGCTGGGGCTGGCTCGATCGCCTCGATGCCGCGGGGTTCGCGCCAGAAGACATCGACGTCGTGGTCTGCACCCATTTTCACGTCGACCATGTGGGATGGAACACCCGCCTCGTCGACGGCCGCTGGGTGCCGACCTTTCCAAAGGCGCGGTACCTGTTCGCGCAGGCCGAATGGGACTACTGGTGGAGCGAGCAGGGCCGGCCGGCCCGCGAGCGTGCGGGCGACTACGTGCTGGACAGCGTGCTGCCAGTGGTCGAGGCCGGGCTGGTGGATTTCATCGAGATGGATCGGGCGATCACGGATGAAGTGCGCTGCCTGCCGGCAGCAGGCCACACGCCCGGCCTGCTGTGCATCGATATCCGCTCGGGCGGCGAGCGCGCCATCCTGGCAAGCGACGTCCTGCATACGCCCCTGCAATGCCGCTTTCCCCACTGGAGCACGCGCTCTTGCGCGGATCCGGACCACTCGCGCCGCACGCGGCTCGCGTTTCTCGAGGCCTGGGCGGACAGCGGCGTACTGGTGCTCCCGGCGCACTTCCCGTCGCCGTCAGCCGGCACCATCGAGCGCGACCGCGATGCCTATCGCTTTCGCTATGCCGGGGAGGCGGATGCGTTCTGAGGCAGCGGCCGACCTCGTCCTGCGCGGCGGAAAGGTCATCACGCTCGACGGGCGCTCGCGGATCGCCTCTGCGATCGCAGTGCGCGGCGAGACGATCGCCGCGGCCGGCAGCGACGCCGAGATCGCGGCGCACACCGGGCCGGAAACCGAGCTGATCGAGCTCGGCGGCGCTGCGGTGATTCCCGGGCTCATCGACGGCCACGCGCATCTCGACCGCGAAGGCCTCAAGCATTGCTTGCCGTCGCTCGCGGGAATCGATTCGATCGAAGCCCTCGTCGAGCGCCTCGCGGCGCTGGCGCGCGACACGCCTGCCGGGCAATGGATCATCACCATGCCGCTCGGCGAACCACCCGAGTATCGCAGCTCGCCGGCGACCTTCCGCGAAGGGCGCATGCCCAGTCGCCACGACCTGGATCGCGCCTCGACTGTGCATCCGATCCTGATCCGGCCGCCGTGGGGCTACTGGTCGCGCGAACTGCCGCTGGTCGGCGTGGCCAACAGCCGCGCGCTCGAGCTGGCGGGCATCGATCGATCGACGCGCTCGCCATCGCCGCTGGTCGAAATCGAGCGTGATGCCGCCACAGGCGAGCTCACGGGGCGGATCCTCGAACAGACCTACATGCCGATCGCGGAGTTCACCCTGTTCCGAATGGCGCCCGGCTTCACGGCGAGCGAGCGGGTGGCGGCTCTGGTCGAATCCATGCGGCGGTACAACGCCGTGGGCACGACCAGCGTCTTCGAAGGCCACGGCGTGGCGCCGGAGGTCATCAATGCGTATCAGAAGCTGCACGAGCGCGGCGCGCTCACGGTGCGGGCGCGGCTCGTGTTCAGTCCTGCGTGGAGCGCAATATCCCCGCAAGACGTGGCGACGATGCTCCGCTCCTGGGCTGCGTGGGTGCGCGGCAAGGGGCTGGGCGATACCTGGCTGCGCCTTTCCGGCATCTATACCGAGATCGACGACGCGCCCGAGGGGCGCTTGCGCGCCTCCTGTGCGCCGCAGACAGGCTGGGCGGGGTTTTGCTACGATGCAGGCCTGCCGCGCGACGCCGTGAAAGCGCTGCTGGTGGAAGCGGCGCGGAACGGGATTCGCGTTTGCGGCATCTACGCCGACCTGCTCGAACTCTTCGCCGAAACCGATCGAATCGCCCCGATCGGCGGGCAACGTTGGATCCTCGGTCACCAGGCAACGCTGGACGATGGGCAGGTTGCGCGCATCCGCGACCTCGGCATCGCACTGACGTTGCATACCAACGCTCACATCTACAAGCGAGGCGACGAATTACGTTCGCAGCTCGGCGCGGAGCGCGAGCGCCACATCGTGCCGGTGCGCACGCTGCTCGATGCCGGGATCGTCACCGCCCTCAGCACCGACAACGTGCCGATCTCGATGTTTCATCCGATCTGGCAAACCGTCGCCCGGGTCGGCCGCAAGAGCGGCACTCCAATCGCCCCGCAGCAGGCCATCAGCCGCGAAGAGGCGCTGCGCTGCGCGACGCAGCACGGCGCGATGCTGTCGTTCGAGGAGGACCGGAAGGGATCGATCGAACCCGGCAAGCTCGCGGACTTCGCCGTGCTGGACGCCGATCCGCTCACCGTGCCCCTGGACCGCCTGCGCGAGATCGGCAGCCGGCTCACGGTGGTCGGCGGCAAGATCGTCCACCGAAGCTAATTGCCCAGCCCGCGGCGGTGTTGACGCGCTTCTGGATGTCCGCGGGCGTCGCTGGCGACGCTTGAAGCAGAGCCACCTCAGTCGCCAGGACCGATCGGCCTCATTACCCGTCCCGGACAAACGATGCCCCCGGAGATGCGCGAGTTCGCGACGATACGCGCCCATGTCGCAACCGAACGCCGAAGCTGATTCAGCCGGACGCCCGCATCAACGCGCGATGCGAAGAACCGACCAGTTGTGCCGAAAAGCCGGCACCAGCGGCCTCGGCGCCAAATGGTAATGCCACCGACGGCAATCCGGCAAAGTTGGCCAAAGCCGTAAGGTCGGCCTGGTTCGCCGGCACCGGTGCGCCCCAGGCGAACGCGGCTTGCGGGGTGGTCGGCAGCAGTAGCGCATCGACCTTTGCCACCTGCGCACGGATGAACTCACCGGCTTCGCTGACGCTTCGGTAAGCCAGTGCAGTGCGTACCGCCGTCTGCCGCGCGCCAAACGCCAGCATGTTGCGGAACTCTTCCGAGAAGCCTTGCGGGTCTTGTTCGATCGCTGCAGCGTGAACGGCGGCGCCTTCTATTTCGCTGATCAAAAGCCCTTCACGGCGCAGCCTGGTCCAGGCGTAGCTGGAGAAGTCCAGGTCGATGATGCGCACGCCGGTTCGCTTGAGGTCCTCCAGGCAGGCGGCGAAAGCGTGCGCGATTGCCGGTTCCATTTCGACGTTGGTGAGCGTTGGCACACCCAGGGTCAGCGGTTCGTGCGGTGGCTGATATTGCGGGGTGGGTTGGTCGGTGCCGGTCGTGGCGCTCATCGCCCCCTCGGCAACCAGGCGCACATCCGCAACCGAGAGTCCCAGCACGCCGACATGATCCAGGGTCCACGAAAGCGGCATCTCGCCTGTGGTCGGGATCGCGCCCCGGGCCGGCTTGTAGCCGACCACGCCGCAGTAGGCCGCAGGCACGCGCACTGAGCCCATGGTGTCGGAGCCCAGCGCCGCGGCGCAGAAGCCCGCCGCAACGGCCGCGCCGGAGCCGCCGGACGAACCGCCCGGGGTGTGGCCGGGCCGGCGCGGGTTTTCGCAGCGGCCGAACCAGGGGTTGTCGTTGGTCGCGCCCAAGGCGCCTTCATGCATGTTGAGCTTGCCCAGGAATACGCAGCCTGCCGCGCGCAGGCGGCGTATGACCTCGGCGTCGTCCTTGGCGATGTTGTCGCGATAGTGGGCGATGCCGCCGGTGGTGGGTAGCCCTGCGATGTCGATGTTGTCCTTGACTGCGATGGGAATGCCGTCCAGCAGCCCCAATGCAGCGCCCCTGGCGCGGCGGGCGTCGCTGGCTTGCGCCTGGGCGAGGGCGCTTTCGGCTTCCACGCGGATGAAGCTATTGATCGCGCCGTCTTCCTTGGCGATGCGATCCAGATAGGCGTTTGCGACTTCCACCGCCGAGAGGCGGCCGGCAGCCAGCGCCTCGGTCAGCGCGGTCACGCCGCGCGGCAGGTCCGGGTGCAGGCGCGAGGTGATGCTGGCGGTGTGCGCGGACGAAATCGTCGGTTGGTGGCTCCGGGTCATGGCTTTACTTGCGCGTATCGACCAGGCGTGTCGGCCTCTGGCCGAAGGTCTCGACCCGGTGCCGGCGGACAGGAAGATCGCGCGGGCCGAACAGCAGCACCTGCGGCCGATGCGGTCGCAGGGTCGGGCCGGTAGCAGATCTTGATCGCATCCCCGTAGGTGTGCACTTTTGCGGGGTCATATTATGGAGTCAGCCACGCCGACAAGGCCGATCGACCTCGTTACCCGTCCCCGAACAAAGGATGCCCCCGGCGACGCGCGAGTTCGCAACAACACGCGCCCATGTCGCCACCGAGCGCCGAAGCCGATCAAACGCCTAGTCGCGCGCCAGAAGCGCAGCGCATCCTGCAGCAGCGATTTGCTCATCCTGACCGGACTGGACACCGCTCACGCCGATGCCGCCCACCAGCATGCCGTTGTGCTCGATCGGCAGTCCGCCTTGTATCGGAGTAGCGTTGGGCAGCTTCAGCATCGCGCTGCGCGTTGAAACGATGTCCTCAAGCGATTTCGTAGGCCGGGCGAACAACACGCTGCTTTCGGCCTTCCGGCGCGCCGTCTCGATGCTGCCCAGCTTGCAGCCGTCCATGCGCTCCAGGCAGAGCAAATGCGCGCCGTCGTCGACGATTGCAATGACAACTGCCCAGCCGTTTCGATCGGCCTCCGCGCGGGCGGCTTGCGTCATACGCAGCGCGTCCGTCAAAGTCAATACGGTCTTGGTCTTCACGAGCATACTCCTCTAGTGGCCAAACGCGACAGTATAATGAGCATGACTCTTTTTTGAAAGCAAAGGGGGCACAGTATGCTGGAGTGGAGCACTCAAACCGCCTTCGTCACCGGTGCCTCCGGCGGCATCGGCCGGGAACTGGTCGCCGGACTCCTGGAACGCCGAGTACGGCGCGTCTATGCAGCGGACTCGATGCTCGCAGAAGCTCTGGACTCTCGAGTCACCGCAATCGAACTGGACATCACCGCGCATGCGGCGGTGCAGCAGGCGGCGAACCGCTACGGCGACACCACCTTGCTCATCAACAATGCCGGCGTGAACCTCCGCGCGGGCTTCATCAAGGCGCCAACGCTGGAAGCGGCTCGACGCGAAATGGAGGTGAATTATTTTGGCACGCTTGCCATGTGCAGGGCGTTCGCGCCCGTGCTGGAAGCAAACGGCGGCGGCGCGCTCGTCAACGTGCTCTCCATCCTTGCAAAGATAACCAATCCGGCGCTTGGCTCCTACTGCGCGACCAAGGCAGCGCTGCTGCGCCTCACCGAAGGCGTGCGGGCGGAACTTGCTTCCCAAGGCACTCACGTCCTCGCAGCGATGCCATGGGCGGTAGACACGGCGATGAGCGGCCCCTTTGCGGGAGCGAAATCCTCCCCCGCAGAAGTGGCGCAAGGAATCCTCGATGCAATCGCGAGCGGCGTCGAGGAAGTGTATTTCCATGAAATGTCGGCGGAGATCAACCGCCGACTTTCCACCGATCCCAAGGGCCTGGAACGCAGCTTCTCCAGCTGGCTGCCCCGCTGAGGCAGGTCAGGCGCGCGACTTCCCCGAGCCAAGCAGCAGGTCGACCATCATGTCCAGAGTGGCGGCTGGGCAGGTTCCGTGCGCATCGAGGTGGGAGGCAAGCGCAAAGCCGTCCTGCGCCATGACCAGCATGTGCACGAGACGCCCCCGCTTGAGCGCTTTCCAGCGCGTAGGCGGGATTGTGCTCTGCAGCATGGTCTCGACTCGGCCTTCGACCCAGTTGAGCAGCGTCGGCTTATAGCCCTCCCGTCGCTCCGTGGTGGAAAGAGCCTGTATCAGGTTGTTGGTAAAGCCCCCGTCGTCGGCTGGAAGTTCTCGCCACAAAACCTTCAGCACCGTGTGCAGCCGACGCCGCGGCGAGCGCTGGGAAGCCAGCTGTCCCTCCAGCCGATGGATTCGCTCTCGCAGCCAGGGTTCATAGACCCCGAAGAACAGATCGAGCTTGGAGTGGAAGTAAACGTATAGGTTCGCCTCCGAAACCCTTGCGCCTGCGGCGATCTGCGCCACCCCGGTTTTCGCATAGCCCCGCTTCGCAAACAACCGGTGCGCGCTGGCCAGGAGCGCTTCCCTCACCTCGGTTTTCTTCACTTGCGCCATATGTACCTTCTCCCGTTTTTCTAATAATGAGTATCACTTGCTATTGACAGTAACAAAATAGTACGCCATCCTTCGCGCTCTTTTTGAGGAGACCAAACTCGTGCTGCAAGCCGCGATCCGCCCACAGGAAGTAAATCCCGCCAAACTGCCGGCCCTCTTCCGTCGGCAGTTCGAGCTTTGCAAGATTCGGAAGGGCGAGACGATTGCCATCGTGTCCGACCTCGGCACACGAACAGACTATATCCAGTCGGCCTTTGCGGCTGCCGAGGACCTCGGCGCGGACATCTATGAGCTCAAAGTGAATGCGCTGCCGACCTGGACCAAGGTCGGCGTACCTACGATCGGCAAGTGCAAAGGCACGCTGGAGGCTTTGTGCGCTGCTGATCTGATGCTGATATTCCACGTCCCGTTATTCACCGCATGGCTGAAACAGGTTATGGGCGCCGGCACGCGCGTACTTTTGGTGCACGACGCTCCGGACGACCTCGAGCAGCTCATGGCCCCAAAGGGCTTGAAAGAGGCGGTAAAGTACGCCGAAGCGCTCTACACAAAGACCCGCAAGGTGCGTGTCACCCGACCGGGAGGCACTGAGTTGCACTATGAGTGCGGTGAATTCCCGGTGATGGCGCAATGGGGTTTTGCCGACGAACCGGGGCACTTTGACCTCTGGGGTGCAGGGCTTGTCCATACCTTCCCCAACGAAGGCAAGACGCACGGCACCGTTACCTTTCTGCCGGGTGATATGGTCATCCTGCCCTACTGCCGCTACGTCTCCGACCCCGTCAAACTCGAAATCCGTGATGGGCACGTTGCAAGTATCGAGGGCGGACTCGACGCCAAGCTCATGCGTGACTGGCTCGAGGACGGAAAGTCAGCGCCGGATGATCGTGATCCCTATGCGGTTTCTCATTTGGGCTGGGGCCTGAATTCGCAGGCTCCCTGGTACTGGATGGGTCTGCACGGCGACGAGCCTGAGCGCAACCGCGCGGCAGCACGGGTTTTCGCTGGCAATTTCCTTTTTTCCACAGGCCCCAATACTCAGGGCGGCGGCAAGCGCTCGACTCGAGGCCACTACGACGTTCCGATGCGCGACTGCACCGTCGAACTCGATGGCCGTACGATCATCGAAGGCGGCCGTATCGTCGACGCTGCGATGAAAGTTCCCCGCGAGGCCCGCTGAGAACGCTCGGCGGCTGACACCATGCGGATCGATGGCACATTTGAAATCCAAGCGTCGCGCGAGGCGGTCTACGAGCGCCTGATCGACACGGCACTCATGGCGCGTTGCGTTCCGGGTTGCGAATCGGTTGAGCAGTTGGACCCGGTGTGCTACAAGGCGCTGGTGGTGGTCGGCTTAGGCGGAATCAACGCGAGGTTCAATCTCGTGGTCGAGATCACCGAACAACAGCGGCCCGAGCGCATCATTTCGCGCACAAGAGGCCAAGAGGGGTCGCGCGCGAGCATGCTTGCCGCCGACAACTTCGTCACGCTGGAAGCCTTGCCCGGTCCCGCTACCCGGATCGCCTGGGCCTCTGAAGTATTGGTCACCGGGCGCCTCGGCAAGTTTGCCTTGGGCGTGATGAAGAAGAAAGTTGAGTCGCTGGGCAACGAATTCGCACAGCGGCTGCGCGACTCGATCAAAATCGATCCGCCGCGGGAAACCAGCAGTGCCCCGGTGGCTTCCGAAGAGACTCAGTCGGTTGGCGAAGTCGGGCAGATCCAGGCTGAGCCGCCCAAAGATGCGCAGTCGATTCAACCAGGTGGTCCTGAACTTGGTCAGGCACAGGAAGTTGGGCCGATCCAGGCTGAGCCCCCCAAAGATGCGCAGTCGATTCAACCGGGTGGTCCTGAACATGGTCTGGCTCAGGAAGTCGGACTGATCCAGGCTGAGCCACCCAAAGATGCGCAGTCCATTCAACCGGGTGCTCCAGAACATGGTCTGGCTACGGAAGTCGAGCCCATACCGGTTGAGCAGCCCAACGATAAGCAGTTGATTCAACCGGGTAGTGCCGCACATGGTCAGGCCCAGGATCGGTAGCGTGCAAACAGCGATAGCGCTTGGTCGGTTGCAGCCGCAGACAGGTCCTGAGGTCGCGCAGGTTCTCCCGGCGGGTGAGTTTGCCGACTTGCATGCGGGTCCCCCGCGCCTGGAAAGGCAGCACGTTCGCGCAAGTTCGCGTTCAAGTCGGAGGCACACAGAAAAAAGCCCATCCCTTCGCTCGATCGAAGACTTGCAGAACGTCGATCGCCGCTTGCCCGGACACTTCCGGCAGGGAGTCGTGTCGTGAGCGCGCTGCTAAGACCTTCGACCGTGGACGAGGTCGTGGACCTCCTTGCCCGCAATCCCGAGGCACGGCTGATCTCCGGCGGCGCGACGCTCGTGGCCATGATGAACGCGCGCCTCGCCGCTCCCGAGGTGCTTGTGAGTCTCGCAGGCGTCGAAGAGCTGCACGGAATACGTACGCTACGTGGCGGCGGGCTGCGCATCGGCGCCTTCACGCGTCACCGCGAAACAGCGACAAGCAGCCTCTTGCACGGCCCTCTGGCAGTGCTGCCCGCTGCGGCATCCCGGATCGCAAACGCCACGGTACGCAACATGGGAACCATCGGCGGTTCAATTGCTTTCGCCGATCCGGGACTCGACTACCCTCCTGCCCTGGTTGCGGCAAATGCCGAAATTGAGATCGCTTCCAAGACAGGGAGGCGGCGCGTGGCGGCGTCAGACTTTTTCGTGGACTGGTACACAACCGCGCTTGTCGAAGGCGAAGTCGTGACCGCGGTGGAACTGCCGCCGCCTGGTGATGGCGACGGCGTCTACCTGAAGCATGCCCGAGTTTCCGGGGACTACGCGACCGCCTCGGTCGCCATTTCGGTGCGTTTTGAAAACCAACGGCGCAGCCTCCGAGTTGCAGTGGGCGCGTGCGGGCCGAAGCCCTTGTTCCTGGACGAAGTCAACGCGCTGTTGTCCGTTCGCGACGACGCCG
Source organism: Burkholderiales bacterium (assembly GCA_016790635.1). Classification (GTDB taxonomy): domain Bacteria; phylum Pseudomonadota; class Gammaproteobacteria; order Burkholderiales; family JAEUOS01; genus JAEUOS01. Next base: position 17,520 of record JAEUOR010000042.1, on the reverse strand, counting down.
GGGCGATTGCACAAGCGGGTGAACTCCTCCAGAGCATCGCCGATCCAATCGATGACGTACGCGGCAGCGCTGCCTACCGCCTCGCGCTGATCCCGCGCCTGCTTGGCGCAGCACTTGGCGAAGCACTTGGTCGAACGGGGATGGCGCATGTCTGAGATGCTTGACGTCACGCTGATCGTGAACGGCGAACAGCGAGTGCTCGAGGTGCCTCTTGCCGAGACCCTGCTTACTTCGCTCCGTGACCGCCTGGGGTACACAAGTGCGAAGCGAGGTTGCAACCAGGGTGTCTGCGGCGCCTGTACCGTTCACGTCCGCGACACCACGGTGCGCGCCTGTCTTTCTCTGACGGCGAACTGCGAGGGCCTGCCGGTGCGCACTGTCGAAGGCTGCGACGACGACAGAATCATGCAAGCGCTTGCCAGATCCTTCGAAGCGGGCGCCGCCCTGCAATGCGGGTTCTGCACTCCCGGCATGCTGATGTCCGCGCACGCACTGCTGGCAGCGAATCCCGCTCCCAGCGCGATGGACGTGCGCGAAGCGCTTTCGGGCAACCTTTGCCGTTGCACCGGCTACCAGAAGATCATCGCGGCGGTTCTCGCGGCCGCCCGGGAACTCGCCCGATGAACGATTCCGCCCTGGGCCGACGCCTACCCCAGCTGGGAGCGCGTGAAAAGCTCGCTGGTCGCGCACAGTACGTTGCCGACCTTTTCCGCCCGGACATGTTGCACGGCGCGATCCTCGCCAGCCCCTTCGCTCATGCCCGCATTGTGGGCTGCGACCTGTCGGAGGCTCTCGCCATGCCAGGCGTGCGCGCGATCATTACCGGCGATGACTTTGACGAAGCCTGGCGTATGGGTGCCTTCGTCAAGGACGAGCATGCACTCGCGAAAGACAAAGTGCGTTACGTTGGCGAACCGGTCGCTGCTGTCGCTGCAGAAACCGAAGCACAGGCGCGCGCTGCCGCCGCCGCAATAAGGATCGACTATGACGAGTTGCCTGCGATCCTGACACCGAAGGAGGCGCTGACTTCGGATCTGCTTGTGCACGAGCATCCGGAGCGATACTTCAAGACCTTCGACTCCGGTACCGCCGGCAACCTCTGCTCGCGAACCGAATTCGCCGAGGGCGACATCGAGGCGGGCTTCGCGGCCAGCGACCTGATATTCGAGAACCACTTCCATACGCAGGCGCAAGCGCACGTGGCGATGGAGCCCTGCGGCGCGCTCGCCGAAGTGGACACCAGCGGCCGGCTGACACTATGGTCGGCGAACCAGTCGGTGTTCCGCGTCCAGGCCTGTGTCTCCGAGGCGCTTGGCCTGCCAATGTCGCGGCTACGCTGCCTCACGCCCTGGATCGGAGGCGGCTTCGGCAACAAGATGGAGGCGCATGTACAGCCCATCGTCGCCGCCCTCGCGCTCAAAGCACGTCGTTCGGTGAAACTCATCTTGACGCGTGAAGAGGACTTCGAGATGGTGCGTGCACGCCATCCGTTCTCCATCCGTATCCGCACCGGCGTGACGCGCGACGGCATGCTTGTTGCGCGCGAGGTCGAGGTGCTGCTCGACGGCGGCGCCTACGCCGACGACAGCCCCGGAGTTCTCGCCTTTTCGCTTCTTTGTGGCCGCGGACCCTACCGTATCCCGCATGTGCGGTGCCACGGACGGGTGATGTACACGAACAAGTTGCGCTTCGGCGCGTTCCGCGGGTTCGGCAATGCGCAGATGACCTTTGCGACGGAATCGCAAATGGACGAGATCGCGGGCGCACTGGGCATCGACCCCGTGGATATGCGCCTGCGGAACATGATGAAAGGGAAAGATCCCTGGTTTGGCGGGCAGGTTCCCGGATCGAATGGGCTTCTTGAATGCGTTGAGCGCGTTCGAGATGAATGCGGTTGGCAAGCCAGCCCGCCGGCACCCACCAAACCGGGTCGGCGGCGTGCGCTCGGCTTCGCACTCGCCGGGCATCAGAGCGGGTTGCTGGGTACTGGCGCCATCGTGCGCATGCTCGAGGATGGCACCCTGGTGCTGAACACCGGTGCGACGGATATCGGGCAAGGTTCCGACACCGTGCTCTCGCAACTGTGTGCGGAGACGCTCAAGATTCCCGTCGATCGAATCGCCGTCGTGAGTCCGGATACCGATGGTTCGCCCTTCAATTGGGGCACGACGGCAAGCCGCGTGACCTTCATGACCGGGCGCTCGGTGGTGGAAGCAGCCCGTGAAGTGGAGCGAAAGTTGCGTGACCACGCAGCGGAAATGCTCGAGTGCGCGGCTGTTGACCTCGAGCTCGTCGAAGGCGGCTTTGTCGCCGTCAAGGGCGTATCCAATCTGCGCGTGTCTTTTCTCGAAATTGCCAAGCGCGCGCACTGGCAGGCAGGCGGCCCGATTCTCGGATCCCATACCTGGGTGTACGAGCGTCCCACCATTGATCCCAAGCGCGCGGCTGCGGTCGGGTTGCCGTTCCCCAAAATTGGCAACTACAGCTTCTGCGCCGTGGCGGTGGACGTCGAGGTGGACGAGGTCACTGGCCGGGCAGAGGTGCGACGCGCATGGTCCGCCTGCGATGTCGGGAGAGCGGTCAATCCAATGCTGGTCGAGGGCCAGATCGAGGGCAGCTTCGTCCAAGGCATGGGTTTCGCTCTGCTCGAGGAGATGGTCTGGGACGGCCCGCGGCTCGCCAATCCGACGTTGATGGACTACAAGATCCCCACCATCAAGGAAGCACCGGACGAGATCCGTTCCATCGTTGTGGAGTCGCAAGATGTCGACGGCCCCTACGGCGCAAAGGGCGCGGGAGAAGTCGGTCTCGTTCCGGTAGCAGCCGCCATCGCCAATGCGGTCGCGGCTGCGACCGGCGCGCGCATCCGGCGGTTGCCGTTGACGGGAGAACGCATTCTGACCGCGATCACCTCCGCTCCTAAGCAGGATTGAACATGGGCGCCGTGCGCAACCTCCTGTTCATCATGGCTGACCGGCCGCGCTGGGACGTCCTGTCCTGCTGCGGCAAGTCGAAGGTAGATTCACTAAACATTGATTCGCTCGCCATGCGCTGCCTGAGCAGCTGCGAATACGTACGACTCACGACCAGACACCTGACGACTAGGTGACTGACTGGTGGGAAAAGAACAAGGCGGTCGGTGTGTCTATCGGCCGCTGGTAGGTGCAACAGGAGTCACAGCAAACGCCCGGCCCATTCATGCAAAGGAGAGCACGATGAAAACCCATCTCGCAAGTTTCGCAGTCGCGGCAGTCGCAGCCGCCGCGATCCCCAGCGCTTCGGCGCAGACGACACTGCTATTCAACCGCTATGTTCCGCCAACCCACGTCATCTCGACCAGCATCGTCGGGGCTTGGGCCCAGGAAGTGGAGAAGGTCACCGAAGGTCGTGTCAAGTTCAACTACCCCGCGGATAGCCTCTCGCCGCCGCCTGGACAGTGGGAACTGGTCACGCAAGGACTGGCCGATGGCGCCTTCATCCAGACTGCGTTCGCAGTGAAGCGCCTGCCGCTCACTCAGCTCGCCGACCTGCCTTTCGCCGCCTGGAGCGTCGAAGCGACCGCAGTGGCGCTGTGGCGCACGCATGAGCGATTCTTCTCCAAAGCCGATGAGCACAAGGGCGTGGCGTTCATGGGCTACTTTTCGGCGCCTGGCGGCAATATGTTCAGCCTGACCGACAAGCCGATCACGGCCGTCGGCGACCTGAAGAACCTGAAAATGTGGTCGCTGCCGAACCTCCCGGCGCAACTGCTTGGCAAGCTCGGCGCGTCGGTGGTGCCCGGCCCGGCCACGCGCATCCATGAGGTGGTCTCGAAGGGCGTGGTGGATGCGCATGCGTCGCTCGGCTTTCACACCATCCTGGCATTCAACGCCATGCCCTATACCAAGTCCGCGACCGAGATCCCGGGTCGCATGAACGCGTCGTCCTTCTCCGTGTTCCTCAATCTGGACAAGTGGAACGCGATCTCGCAGAAGGATCGCGCGGCGATTCTGTCCGTATCGGGGGAGAAGCTCGCGCGCCAATCTCGCGCCTGGGACCTGGTCGAAGAGGATAGCCGCAAGAAGTTCATCGATAGCGGCAAGCGGGTTCAGCAAGCCTCGCCGGAGTTCATGGCTGCGCTGCAGAAAGCCTGGGCATTCGCTGAAGAGGAATGGATCGCTGAGGCCGGCAAGAAAGGCGTGGACGGCAAGGCCGCGCTCGCCTACTTCCGCGAACAGGCGAAGGCCGTGGCAAACGAGCGCCGCTGAGATCTCCGACGCAGGAGGCGAGACATGTACAGGCGGGTCGCGAACTGGTTTTACGGTCTGCTCTCGATCCTTACCGCGACGAACGTGTTCGCCATGATGGCGCTCACGTTCGTCGATGTTCTCGCCCGCTATCTGTTCAACGCCCCCTTGAAGGGTTCGTACGAAGTGCTGGGGTTCATGCTCGCGGTGCTCGTGTTCGGCAGCCTGCCGCTCATCACACGCGACCGCGAGCACATCTCGGTCGAGATATTCGAGTCGCTCGCGAACCCAGGTCTAGAGCGGGTGAAAAACAGCGCCGTCGCCCTCTGTTGCGCGGCGATCCTGCTGCTCATGGGATGGCGCATGTGGGTGCACGCCGGAATCCTCCGCGAAGGCCAGCAGATCACGGGCTACCTGGAGATGCCGATCTACCCTGTGGCATGGTTCATCTCCGCCACCTGCTTTGCGTCCGCGCTTTCTGCCATCGGCGTCGCCTTTATGCCCCCGGAAGAGAGGAACGCGCCGTGATCACCGGCATCATTGCCTTCGCGGTATTGCTCGCACTGTGTTTCGTGGGTTTACCCCTGGCCTTTGCCATGATTGTCGTGGGAGTCGCCGGTCTGACCATCGAGCGCGGCTTTGGCCCCGCTGCGGTCGCTCTTTCGCAGCAGGCGATCGACTGGTCCACCAACTATGGCCTCACGGTGTTGCCGATGTTCATTCTGATGGGAGCGCTCGTGCACCACGCGCGCCTCGCCGAGGACCTTTACGCCGCTGCCAACGCATGGATGGGACATCGCCGCGGCGGGCTGGCGATGGCGACGATATCGGCATCCGCCGGGCTCGCGGCAGTGTCGGGAACTTCCCTCGCCACCACCGCCATCATGTCCAAAGTATCCATTCCGGCCATGCGCCGCTACCGCTATAGCGACTCGCTGGCAGCCGGTTCCTGCGCCGCCGGAGGCACTCTCGGCATCCTGATTCCACCCAGCATTCCGATGGCCATCTACGGAATCATCACCGAGACCGATATCGGCTTGCTCTTCATTGCCGGCATTCTTCCGGGGATTCTGCTCACGCTGCTCTATGTCGTGGCCGTGGCCGCAATTGCACGCCTTGACCCTGCCGGAGCGCCGCCGGCGGAGATCTCGGACTGGCCAACGCGCTGGCGCCTGCTCGTGCGCACCTGGGGAATCGTCGCCCTGATGCTGCTCGTCCTGGGTGGAATGTACTTTGGCATATTCACGCCGACCGAAGCCGCCGGTATCGGCGCCGCAGGCGCGCTGTTCTACGCCATGCTGCGCAAACAGTTGTCCCTCGCTGCGCTGCGCGACTCCTTGCTGGAGGCGGGCAAGACCACAAGCAACGTGTTCATGATCGGCATCGGTGCGCTCGTGTTCGCCAAGTTCCTGACACTCGCGGGGATGACCGGCGCGATGGTGAAATGGGTAGAAGGTCTTGATGTTTCGCCGCTTGGCGTCGTCTGGGCGATCTGCCTCATCTATATCGTCCTCGGCTGCGTATTCGAGAGCCTCGGCATGCTGCTTCTGACGGTGCCGATATTCTTCCCGGTGGTGCAGGCACTCGGCATCGATCCGATCTGGTTCGGAATCATCGTCATCCTCGTGGTGGAGATCGGACTGATCACTCCGCCGGTCGGGATCAATGTCTTCATCGTGAAAGGGCTCTTCCGCGAGATCAATCTGTGGACGATCTATCGCGGCATCGTGCCCTTCCTGATCGCCAACATCCTATGTCTGGTGATCATCATGTACGTGCCTTCGATCGCGACATGGCTACCTAAGCTGATGCGTTGATCGGCCTGCCGCGCCGCGATCAGGGTGGCAGGATATTCGTCGTCCCGGGGCAGGAGTTCCGATTCGCCGTCGTACACGATCCGCCTGCGGCCCATTGCCACGGTGCGTTCGGAGAATTGCCGCACCGCGTGGCAGGTCCGGGGGCAGGAGTGAGGTGACGCTGGCGGTGTGCGCGGCCGAGACCGCCGGGAGGAGGCTCCGGGTCTTAGTCCGGTGTGCGCGATAGCTTTACTTGCGCGTATCGACCAGGCGTATGGGCTTCTGGCGTGAGTCGATGCACGTGACTGCTTTGAGAGTGCCGGGTGCGGCAAATTCGACGCCGACTTCGATGCCGATGCGCCGCTTCAAAAGTTCGCCGAAGGCCTGGGCTTGCGCAGGGCTTGCGTCACGTGACTCGCACACCACCGTCATGCTCTCGCGGCCGGAGGGCTCGCGATCCACGCGGCAGTAGTAGTCGCCGCCGTAGGCCGGCAGCTCGGCCAGCATGGCACCCACCCCCTGCGGAAAGATGTTGATGCCGCGCAGCTTGACCATGTTGTCGCTGCGCCCCTCGAAGCCGCTGATGCGGCGCAGCCTGAGGCCCAGCGAGGACTGCCCGGGCAAAAAGCGCGTCACATCGTGCGTGTTGAAGCGGATCATCGGGTAGATGTCGTCCTTCATGAGCACGGTAACGACCAGGTTGCCGGGCGCGCCGGGAGCGGCGGGGGCATCCGTTTCGATGTCGGTCAGCTCGACCCACTGCGCGTCCTCGTGCACGTACAGGCCGTCGTGGTCTGGGCCTTCGCCGGCGATGATGCCGGTGTCGCCGACGCCGTACCAGTCGAAGGTCTCGACCCCGCCCCAGGCGGCCGCGATGGCCTCGCGGTCCGACCCCAGGTGGCCGGAGATCATGCGTACGCGAAAGTCGCGCTTGATATCCATGCCGGCGTTCCTGGCCGTGTCGCCCAGGTAGCGGATGTAGTCGCCGAAGCCGACGATCACCGTCGCGCCGAAGTCGCGCATCAGTTCCACCTGCGCGGCCGAGCGCGTCTCGACCCCGGTGCCGGCGGACATGAAGATCGCGCGGGTCCAGTGCAAAAAGGTCTCGCGGATGTAGTGCCCGCCGTTGATGAGACCGTGGCCGTAGACCGAGTGCACCACGTCCTCATCCTTGAGACCTTGCAGCAGGTAGGTGCGCGCGAGGATGCGGTTCTGCACCTCGCGCCCGCGCGGGCCGAACAGCAGCACCTGCGGCCGGCCGGTGGTGCCGGAGGTGGTGTGAAACACCACCGGCGGGCGCTGCCCCGGCGCGTAGCTGTCCATGGCGTGAAAGTCGCCGAACGGTGGCGCCAGGGCGATGGACTCCATGATGTCGCCCTTGTCGAAGGTCGGCAGCTTCGGCAGGTCGTCGAGCGAGCGGATATCACCAGGCTCGATGCCGCGCGCGCCCCACAGGCGGCGATAGAAGGGTGTCTTCCAGGCCAGTGCCAGAACACGCGCGAAGCGCGCTTCCTGCACGGCGCGCAGTTCGTCGGTGGAAATACTTGCAAAACGCTTGAGGAAGGCGTCACCGACCGGATAGTCGGCGGCCAACTGCGCCGGGTCGGTGAAGGAGAAGTAATCGCTCATGGATGGAAAGTGGCGGTCAGTGCATCGAGCGACGCAGCGCCCGGCAGGTTGCGGCAGGCCGCGAGTGCCGCATCGATGCGCCCTGCGGACCAGAGCGCGTGCTGCATGAGGGTGCGCGCCTTGGCGTCGATGGCGGGGCGGGAGAGGGGGTTTTCCGGGTCGCCCAGCGCGTCGGTGACCGCATGCTCGTAGGCCCGCCCCTGCGTGCAAACCGTCAGCGCGGCACCGAAGTGGGCAGGGTAGGCCGACGCGTAAGGTTCCGCGCTGGCGACCCGCACCCTGGCGCGCAGCGCTGCCACGCGCGGCTCCGCCAGTGCGGAGGGTTCGAAGTGCGCCAGTGCCGGCGGACCGTGCAGCAACACGGTGGCCGCGCAGTGCTGCAGGCTGAACTTGGCCTGCAGCGCGGTCGCAGGGTCGGGCCGATCGCAGAACTTGATCGCATCGGCGTAGGCACGCACCTCGACGGTGTCGATCGCGGCGATGGCATCGGCCGGCAATGTCTCGCGCAGGGCCAGCGCCGCGTCGATCAGCGGGTGCGCGTGGCGGCACGCCGGCCAGGGCTTGAAGCTCACCTCGAAAATCTTCCACCCCGCATCCGGCTCCGCCGCGACGCGCGCCGGGTCGCCGCCGCCCAGGGCAGCGAAAAAGCCCTGCGGCCCTTCCAGCAGGGTCGTGACGCCGGAGAAACCGTGGCGCGCCCAGTCAGCGGCCAGCACGCCGGCATGCGCCGCGTGCGCCGTGTGCAACTGCTTGGCCATGACGTCCTCGTGACGCACCTGCCACAGGCCGGCCGCCTGGGTGCCGGCGTTGCCCAGCGCGGCGACGGTCATGGGCGTGGACAAGCGCAGCAAGGAAGCGGCCGCCACCGCCGCACCGAATACGCCGCATGTGGCGGTCGGGTGCCAATAGGCATAGTGCCCGGGTCCGGCGGCGACGCCGACGCGGATCATGGCCTCGTAGCCGCGCACGATCGCCGCGAGCACATCGTCGGCCGCAGCGCCGATCGTTTCGCCCACCGCCAGCGCCGCCGGTATCACCACCGGCCCGGGGTGCAGGATGGCGGCGCGGTGCACGTCGTCCATCTCCAGCGGGTTGCCCAAGGCGCCATTGATGAGGCACGCGTCCAGCATGTCGGCGCGCGACCCGGTGAGGAGCGCCGCCGGCCCGCGCGGACGGGTGGCGGCCCAGGCCGCCAGGGGCGTGCTGACCGCCTCGCGCACGCCGGCCGCGGCGCAGCCCAGCCAGTCCTGCACATGCAGCGCGGCGCGCTCGCGCGCGGCGCCATCCACCGAACGGGCGCAGATCGAGGCCAGCGAAAAAGCGACTGTGGTCACAAAGGCTTCGGGCGCGGCACTCAAAGCGCCAGGGAGGCTTGCAAATTTGTCCGGACATATTAACATTGGCGCATGAGTGCCTTGCCGTCCCCTTCCCGCCGTCTCCTCCAGCGCAGCGCCGCCAAGCCGGCCGCACGGCGTGCGCGCGGGCCGCGCCGCGGCGCGGCGCTGGCGGCGGCTGTGCCGCGCTATCGCGAAATCGCCAACACCCTGATCGACGGCATCGCCGACGGGCGCTACGCCGTGGGCGATCTCCTGCCCACCGAGGCCGCGCTGTGCGAGGCGCATGCGATCAGCCGCTTCACCGCGCGCGCGGCGCTGCGCCAGCTGGCCGAGGCCGGGCTGGTGTCGCGTCGCCGCGGTTCCGGCACCCAGGTGATCGGCCTTCCCGGCGAGGCCCGCTTCACCCAGCAAGTGGGCAATGTTGCCGCGCTCACGCAGTATGCACGCACGACGCAACTGCGCATCATTTCCAAGGGGCGCCACGCGCTTTCGCGCATGCAGGCGCTGGAGTTCAAGGCGCGCGCCGGCGAGGAATGGCTGACCGCCAGCGGAGTGCGCTTCGATCGCGCCGGCGGACGCGAACAGCCGATCTGCGCGACACGCATCTATTTCAACCCGCTCCTGACCGGCATCCTGGCGCACGTGCGCGACACACACGGCCCGCTCTACGAGATCGTCGAACGCGAGTTCGGCGTGACCATCAGCCGCGTCCTGCAGCATATCTCGGCCGTATCACTGGATCGTCACGACGCCGTGACCCTGAACGAACGCGCCGGGCGCCCGGCGCTGCGCACGCTGCGGCTGTATTACGATGCTGCGTCGCGCCTGCTGGAGGTCTCGGAGAACATCCATCCCGGCGACCGTTTCGCCTACTCGATGCAGTTGCAGCGCGAACCCTGAACCACCCTTCCTCAACCCAGGAGACCTTCATGTCCATGTCATCGTTGATCAAGTGCGCCGCGGCCGCGGCGCTGCTGGCCGCGGGAGCCGCCTCGGCGCAGAACTTCGACGTCTCGATCCCCTGGGGGCCGAGCGAGTTCCACACCCAGAACGCGATGCGCTTCGCCGAGGAAGTCGGCAAGGTCACGCGCGGCGCGGTGACCATGAAGGTGCACCCGGGCGGCGCCCTGGGCATCAAGGCCAACGAGTCGGTGCGCGCCATCGAGGACCGTGTCGTGCCGATGGCCGAGTTTGCCGGCTTCCAGAACGTCGGCGACATCCCGCTCCTGGGCATCGAATCCCTGCCTTTCCTGGTCGATGACTACGAGCAGTTGCGCGTCATGCACGGCTTTGCGCGGCCGTCCTGGGAGGCGGCGCTGGCCAAGCGCGGCCAGAAGGTGCTCTACGTGGTGCCGTGGCCGTCGCAGAACTTCTTCACCAAGCGTCCGGTCAAGACCATCGACGACCTGAAGGGCGTGCGCATGCGCACCTATGACCGCCTGACCGCCGACATGGTCACCGCCATCGGCATGGTGCCGCAGCAGATGAACAACCCGGACATCGTGCCGGCGCTGGCCTCGGGCCGGCTGGATGCGGTCATGACCTCCGGCACCACCGCGGTGGCGCAGAAGTACTGGGAGTTCCTCAAGCACACCTACAACACCAACCACCTGTGGGCCTCCAACCTCATGGTCATCGGCAACGATGCCTGGAACCGCATCTCGGCGGAAAACCGCGCCGCCATCGAGAAACTGGCGCGCGACCTGGAGCCACAGTTCTGGGACGTGTCGCGCGGCGAGCACTCGCGCCGCATGGGTGAACTGCGTACCAATGGCATGACCGTGGAGGTGGCCTCGCCGGAATTGCTGGCGCGCATGCGCACGGTCACGCGGCCCATGTGGGATCAGTTCGCCAAGACAGCCGGGCCGGAGGGTGCCAAGATCCTGGCGGACTACCGCGCGCGTACCGGCAAGCAGTAACCGCGCCTCCTGCGCCGCGTCCCTGCCGCCATCGCGATGATCGAAGCCTTTTGCCGCACCATCGACCGGCTGTGCCTGGCCGGCGCGGTGGTGGCGGCCATCGCGGTGTCGTGGCTCGCGGTCATGCTCATCGCCGAGTCGGTGCTGACGGCGTGGTTCTCGTTCTCGCAGCCGTGGGCGACCGAATGGAGCGGCTACCTGTGCGCGGTGACGCTCTTCGCCGGGTCGGGCTATGCGCTGCGCGCCGGGGCGCACATCCGCGTCGAGCTGTACGCGGCCTGGCTGCCGGCCCGGGCCGTGCGCTGGGTGGACCTGGGCTGCTCCATCTTCTCCCTCGGCGTGGCGGGGGTCATGTGCTATGGCCTCACGATGCTGGTATGGAAAAGTTACGCGGTGAAAAGCGTGTCCTACTTTTCCATGCAGACGCCGCTGGCCATCCCGCAGGCCTTCCTGGCGGCCTCGGTGTGGCTGTTGTGCTTCGCCTTGATCGCCCGCATCCTGCGCCTTCTCAACGGTGTGGCCGCGGAAGACGCGGCCAAGACCCTGACCTACGCGGATTGACTCCCGGACTGACGCCGAAGCGGCCCCGCACCGACCGCTGATCGCGCGTCGCCCCGCCCGCCGTCCGCACCCCTCGAACCATGTTGCCCGCCACCTTTCTCCTGGTCCTGATGCTGGTGCTGCTCGTCGCCGGCATCTGGATCGGGTTCGCCCTGATGGGCACGGGCATGATCTCGCTCGCGCTCTTCAAGGACATCCCGATCGACCGCCTGATCGCGCGCGACGTGTGGGGTTCGATCACCGGCGACGAACTGGTGACCCTGCCGCTGTTCATCCTGATGGGCGACATCCTGTTCCACTCCAAGCTGTCGGAGTCGCTTTTCAAGGGCCTGGCGCCGTGGGTCAACCGCCTGCCCGGGGGCCTCTTGCATGTGAACGTGCTCGGCTGCACGCTCTTTGCCGCCGTGTCCGGCTCGTCGGCCGCCACCACCGCGACGGTGGGGCGCATGACCCTGCCGGAACTCATCAAGCGCGGCTACGACCGCGACCTGGCGATGGGATCGCTCGCCGGTGCCGGCACCATCGGCCTCCTGATCCCGCCGTCGATCCCCATGGTCATCTACGGGGTGCTGGCTGAGACCTCCATCCTGCACCTCTTCATCGCCGGCATCATCCCGGGGCTCATCGTCGCCGCGTCCTACATGGGCTGGATCATGCTGCGCGCCGCGCGCGATCCGTCGATCGCTCCGCATGACGGTGCGCAGCCGACCTGGGGCGACCGCCTGCGCGCGCTGGCTGACCTGATCCCGGTCATGTTCCTGATCCTCGCCGTGATCGGGTCGATGTACAGCGGCCTGGCCAGCGTGACCGAGGCCGCCGCCATCGGCGTCGGCGGCGCCCTCCTGGTGGCGGCCTTTCAGCGCACGCTGACCTGGGCCAATCTCAAGTCAGCGCTCTTTTCAACCGTGCGCACCTGCTCGATGATCGGGCTGATCCTGTGCGGCGCGCTGTTCCTGGCCAAGGCCATGACCTTCATGGGCATCCCGGCGGCGATCGCGGCATGGATGAAGGGCCTGGGCCTGTCGCCGGGCATGCTGATCCTGACGCTGCTGATCGTCTACCTGATCCTGGGCACCGCGCTGGACGGCCTGTCGGCCATGGTCATGACGCTCCCGATCGCCCTGCCCCTGGTGACCCAGGCGGGTTTCGACAAGGTCTGGTTCGGCATTTTCATCGTCGTCACCATCGAGCTTTCCAACGTGTCGCCGCCGGTGGGATTCAACCTCTTCGTGATCCAGCAGATGACCGGCGACACGCAGACGCGCGTGGCGCTGGCGGCGCTGCCGTTCTGCGTGTTGTTGTGCGTGTTCATTGCCGCAATGACTTTCTTTCCGGGAATCGTGACATGGCTGCCGCAAACCCTCAGATGAAATCACCGCGCACGCTGCCGGCCCTGGCCGGCGCCATGGCCCTGGGCCTCGCCCTGCTGGCGCCGACCTTCGCCAGCGCGCAGACCTGGCCTGCCAAGCCGGTACGCGTCCTGGTCGGATTTCCTCCTGGCCAGGCCACCGACGTGATCGCGCGCGACGTGGCCCGGAAGCTGGGCGAATCCACCGGCCAGAACTTTTTTGTCGAGAACCGGCCCGGCGCAGCCGGCATCATCGGCTCGGAGATGGCCAAGAAAGCCGACCCCGACGGTTACACCCTCCTCATGTCCTCCAGCGGCCCGCTGTCGGTCAACCCCGGGTTGTACGCCAAGCTGCCCTACGACCCGTTGAAGGACTTCGCGCCGGTCTCTATGGCGGCGATCGTGCCGCTTTTCCTCGTCGCCAATCCCGCCTTCGCGCCCAACACCGTCAAGGAACTGATCGCCTACGCCAAGGCACGCCCCGGGCAGATCAACTACGCCTCCGGCGGCAGCGGGGTGACCAATCACCTGGTCATGGAGATGTTCAAGGCCGACGCCGGGGTGTTCGTGCTGCACATCCCTTATCGCGGCGGCCCGCCGGCCGTCACCGACCTGATCGCGGGCCAGGTGTCGTTGATGTTCGAGACCGGGCCCGGCGTCATACCGCACGTGCGCGCCGGCAAGCTCAAGGCGCTGGCCGTCGGCAGCCGCAATCGCTCGCAGGCCCTGCCGACCCTGCCGACGGTGGCCGAGTCCGGCCTGCCCGGCTTCGAGGGCGTGGCCTGGGTGGCGCTGGTCGCGCCGACCGGCACGCCGCGCGCCGTCATCGACAGGCTGAACGCCGAGATGGTGAAGATCGCCGCCATGCCCGACATTCGCGAACGGTACGCGGGCCTCGGTGCGGACGCCACCGCGAGCACGCCCGAGCAACTCGGGACCTTCACCGCCAGCGAGATCGAAAAGTGGCGCAAGGTCATCCAGCGTTCGGGCGCCAAGGTCGACTGATGGCGGCTGTATTGCAGAGCGCGCCTGCACCGACGATCTCGCATTCGCTGGCGCGCTTTGTCGCCGCGCTCAAGCCGGCGGATGTACCCGAGGAGGTCAGGCGGCGCGCGCGCCACCTGATGCTGGACGCGCTCGGCTGCGCACTGGCAGCGGTGCCGTCGCCATTCGCCAGGACCGCGCTGACCGGCATCTCCGCGTTGAGCGGCGCGGGTGACTGCACGGTCATCGGCCATGCAGAGCGCCTGCCGGCACGCGACGCTGCGCTCATGAACGGCATCCTCGCGCACGGGCTGGATTACGACGACACCCATTCGGCCGGCGTGATCCACCTGACGGTCGGCATCCTGCCCGCCCTCCTGGCCAGGGCCCAGGAACGCAACCTGGATGACGGCCGCGCCTTCGTCACCGCCTATGTGGCCGCCATGGAGTGCGGCGCGCGCATCGCCAGCGCCGCGCAGGGCGGGCTGCACCAGGTGGGCTTTCATCCGACCGGGCTGGTGGGGGCGTTTGCCGCAGCGCTGGCGGCCGGCAAGCTCGACATGCTCTCGGAACAAGCACTCACCGACGCGCAGGGCATCGCACTCTCCGTCGGCGCGGGCAGCCTGCAGTTCCTGGATGACGGCAGCTGGACCAAGCGCATGCACCCGGGCTGGGCCGCCGTCGGCGGGCTGACCGCAGCCGCATTGGCCAAGGCCGGCTTTCCGGCCCCGCGCGAGGCTTATGAAGGCCGCTTCGGCCTTTTTGCCAGCCACATCGGCCCGCGTGCGCCGCACGACCCGGCGATGGTCAGTGCCGGCCTCGGTCGCGTGTGGGAGACCCTGAACGTCGCCGTCAAGCCCTACCCGCTGTGCCATCTGGTGCACGCCTGCACCGACGCGGCGGCGATCCTGTCGCGCCAAGTGCGCGGCAGCGAAATCGTGCGGGTGCGCGCGCGCGTGCCGGCCGGCGTGGTGCCGGTCATCTGCGAGCCGCTGGAAGCCAAGCGCCACCCGGTCACCGACTACGACGCCAAGTTCAGCCTGCCCTACTGCGTGGCCACGGCACTGTTGCGCGGCAAGCTGGGTTTGGCCGAGTTGGGTGACGACGCGCTCGCCGACCCGGCCACGCGCGCGCTCATGCAGCGCGTCGAGTACCAGGTGGACGACAGCTTCGAGTACCCGCGCTACTACGGCGGCGAGGTCAGCGTGACGCTTGCCGACGGGCGCAGCATGACCGAGCGCCAGGCGATCAACCGCGGCTCTGCCGAACGCCCCTTGAGTGACGCCGAGATCGTCGCCAAGTTCCGCGACAACGCTCAAGCGGTGTTCTCGCCCGCGCAGATCGATCGTGTGCAAGAAGCCATGCAGGACATCGAGTCGGGCGGCGTCGCCGCGCTCCTCAAGGCGCTCGCGCCGCACTGAAACCAGGGACACGCCATGAACGCCAATCCGCTCATCGACATTGCCGAACTGGTGGTGAAGAGCCGTTACGAAGACCTGCCCGCCGATGCCGTGGCGCGCGCCAAGGTCTTCATCCTCGATACCCTGGGCGTGGGCATCGCCGGCAGCACCGGGCCTGCCATCGGCGCGCTGACCGAGGTGGCGCGTTCCTGGGGTGCCGGCGACGACGCGACGGTGTGGGGCTCAGGCGTGCGCCTGCCCGCCGGCAGCGCGGCGGTGGTCAACGGCTACCAGATCCATGCGCTGGAATTCGACTGCGTGCACGAACCCGCGGTCGTGCATCCGATGGCCACGCTATTCTCGGCCGTGCTGGCGCACGCCGAGCGCCGCAGCGCCAGGGGGCGGCCGGTGAGCGGACGTGACTTGATCCTGGCGGTCGCGCTGGGCGTGGAGACGGCAGCGGTCATCGGCGCCTCGGCCAAGTCGGTCATGCGCTTTTTTCGCCCGGCCACTGCCGGCGGTTTCGGCGTGGTCGCTGCGATCGGCAAGCTGGAAGGCCTCGACGTTGCGACGCTGCTCAACGCCTGGGGAATCCTCTACGGCCAGACCTCGGGGACGATGCAGGCGCATGTCGAGGGCTCGATGATGCTGGGCCTGCAGGTCGGCTTCAACGCGCGCGCCGGCTTGAGCGCGGTGGACCTGGCACAAGCGGGATTCACCGGCCCCAAGGAAAACCTGACCGGCATGTATGGCTACTACAAGCTCATCGAGCCCGAATCCGATCTGGCGCCGTGGTGGGCCAAGCTGGGGCGCGAATGGCAAGTGCGGCAACTGGCGCACAAGCCGTTTCCCAGCGGCCGGCTGACCCACGCCGCGGTCGATGCCTTGCGCCGCGCGCGCGCCGAAGCCGATTTCGTCTTCGACGAGATCGAGTCGGTCGAGTGCTGGCTGCCGCCGCTGGCGCACCGCCTGTGCGGCCGCCCCAACATCCCGGCGCCACACGCCAACTACGCCAAGCTGTGCGTGCCCTTCGTGTTCGGCGTCGAGGCGGTGCATCGCCAGGTGGTGCCGCAGTCGTTCTGGGGCGATGCCCTCGTCGATGCGAACGTGCACGCCGTCGCCGGCCGCGTCAAGGTGCACCTGGACGACAACCCCGACCCCAACGCGCTGTGGCCGCAGCGCTTTCGCATGACCTTGAAAGGCGGACGCGTCGCGGACAAGGTGATCGAACACGCCATCGGCCATCCCCTGAACCCGCTGTCGCACGAGGAGCATCTGGCCAAGTTCCGCATGTGCTACGCGCTCAAGTCGGCGGACGTCAGTGCCGGTACGGCGATGATCACCGCCGTCGATACCCTGGACGTGCTGGCCGACGCGGCCTGGCTGGGGCGTGCGGCGGGACTGGCGTAGGGGCGTTTCCGGCAGGACTCGCTGTAGCAGGGTCAGCGGCCTGGAGTTTGGTTTCGGGCTTCGCGGACACCTTCGGCGTTGGCCAGGAATGTCGCGTACCACCACGATGAGCGGCGCTCGATTGCAATGACCTGGACGACGGCGAGGAGTCGAATGGTCAAGCGTCGGGCAGCAAGCACGCTTGGCTACGTCTCCTTGAGACGTACATATATCTGGGCGGTTGGCGACCCGTCGGAAGCTTGCTGCGCTCTGACCTCGAGGTAGGGCTGGCTCTTGACCAGCTCGCCGAGCTTCTTCTTTCCGTAGTTTCGTGGATCGAATTCCGGGTTGGCCTTGTTTACAAGCGTACCCACGACACCGAGAAAAGCCCAGCCATCATCCCCCGCAGCGGCCGCAACGGCCGATGCCAGCATGGGTTTGAGCGGTGCTTGGCCAGCCGGCAATGATGTCGGCAGTTCCGAAGGTGCCTTGAGAATCTCAGTGAAGATAAAACGGTTGCAAGCCGCTACGAATGGTTTCGGAGTCTTCTTCTCGCCAAGTCCGTAGACCGGGTGCCCGGATTCCCGAATCCGCGTCGCCAGACGCGTAAAGTCACTGTCCGATGACACCAGGCAAAACCCGTCTACGCGCCCGGCGTGTAGTAGATCCATTGCATCGATGATCAGGGCAGAATCTGTCGCATTCTTTCCTGTCGTCAGTCTGAATTGCTGAATCGGTTGAATGGCGAGCGTGTGCAAGTGCTCTTTCCAACCGTTCAGGTTCGAAGTTGTGACCTGCCCCCTGTAGCCGTGCCAGCCAGAATTCCGAAAGTCCTGAGTTGAAGGTTATCCGATTTGGTTGAAGGTGGGCGAGATGGGCGTTGCATCGCCAGCATGCTGGCGATGCAACGCGGCAAACTTCGCCGGTGGCA
>JAEUOR010000031.1 GCA_016790635.1 Burkholderiales bacterium | reverse complement strand
ATCGAGGGCAACGGCGATCTTCAGACCATCGCCGCCGCCAGCCGCAAGGCCAAGGAATTCCTTCACAACGCCAGCGAGGTCCAGCGCGAGCCGTGCAAGGCCTCCGACCTCTGGGTCGCGGTCAAGTGCGGCGAGAGCGATACGACCTCCGGCCTTGCCGCCAACCCGACCGTCGGCAACTTCATCGACAAGGTCGACAAGGTCGGCATGACCACCTGCTTCGGCGAGACCTCGGAGCTGACCGGCGCCGAGCAGGTCTGCGCCAGCCGGGCGGCCACCAAGCAGGTCCGCGAGAAGTTCCTCAAGACCTGGTCGACCTACAACGACATGATCTTGGCGAACAAGACCAACGACCTCTCCGACAGCCAGCCGACCAAGGGCAACATCGCCGGCGGCCTGACGACGATCGAGGAGAAGGCGTTCGGAAACCTCGAGAAGATCGGGCGGAAGGCCAAGTTCGTCGACGTGCTCGACGACGGCGAGACCCCCGGCAAGGGTCCAGGCCTCTATTTCATGAACACCTCCTCGGCCGCGGCCGAGTGCGTGACCCTCCAGGCGGCGGCCGGTTTCGCCGTCCACCTGTTCCCGACCGGCCAGGGCAACGTGATCGGCAACCCGATCATCCCGGTCATCAAGCTGACCGGAAATCCCCGGACCGTCCGGCTGATGAGCGAGCACGTCGACCTCGACGTCTCGGGCATCCTCCGCGGCGAGATGAGCTACGACAAGGCGGGCGACGCCCTGATCGACATCACGATGCGGGTCGCGAACGGCCGGTTGACCTGCGCCGAGGCGCTCGGCCACCGGGAATACACGCTGACCAAGCTCTACCGGAGCGCCTAAGGGGCTTCGCGCCATGGCGCGGCGGTCGCTAACCGAGCTCGAGACCCTGGCGGCCCGCGCCTTCGCGCGGTCCAAGACCTCTGAACCGAACGCCCGTTCGGTCGCCCGCGCACTCGTCGCGGCCGAGGCCGACGGGCTCCCCTCCCATGGACTTTCCCGGCTCGCCGCCTACTGCGACCAGGCGATCGCCGGCAAGGTCGACGGCTTCGCCACCCCTGGTACTAGTAGGCCGAAGCCGGCGGTGGTCGCGGTCGATGCCGCCAGCGGCTTCGCCTTTCCGGCGCTCGATGCCGGTTTCGCGGCCGCTATTCCGGCGGCGCGCGAGATCGGCCTGGTCGCGGTCGCGGTCGGCCGTTCGCATCACTTCGGCGTCGCGGGACATGCGGTCGAGCGGCTGGCGGATGCCGGCCTCGTCGGCATTGCCTTCGGCAACTCGCCGGCGGCGATCGCGCCCTGGGGCGGGGCAAAGCCGCTGTTCGGCACCAATCCGATCGCCTTCGCCTGGCCGCGCAGCGGACGAGCGCCGCTCGTCATCGACCTTTCCTTGAGCAAGGTCGCGCGCGGCAAGATCATGGTCGCGGCCCAGAAGGGCGAGGCGATCCCCGAGGGCTGGGCGCTCGATACCGACGGCAAGCCGACCACCGATGCCAAGGCGGCGCTCGGCGGCGCGATGATCCCGATGGGCGACGCCAAGGGTGCCGCGCTCGTGCTGATGGTCGAGCTTCTCGCCGTCGCGCTGACCGGCAGCAACTTCGGCTGGGAGGCCTCGAGCTTCTTCGATGCCAAGGGGCCACCGCCGCATGTCGGCCAGATGTTCCTCGCCTTCGACCCCTCGGCCTTCGCGCCCGATGCTGCGGCGCGCGCCGAGGTCGTGTTCCAGGCGATGGCCTCGCAGGCAGGCGTCCGTCTTCCCGGCGAGCGGCGCTTCAGGCTCCGCGAAAAGGCTGCAGCCGACGGCGTCGAGGTGCCGGACGCGCTGCTGGCCGAGATCGAGCGCCGCGCGGCCTAGGCGAGCAGCTTCCACGCCATCCCGAGGATGGCCGAAGCCGCCAGCGTCTCCACCATCCCGCGCTTGAAGCGGAACAGGGCGACCGCGGACGCGAGCGCCAGGACCAGGGCCGCCGGATCGAGCGTGCTGAAGTTCGGGCGGGGCAGCGTCAGCCAGCCCGCATCGACGAACTTCACATCGGCGAAGATCACGTGGAGCGCGAACCATACCGCCAGGTTCAGGATCACGCCGACGATCGCCGCGGTGATCGCGGTGAGCGCCGCATCGAGCTGCGGCAAGCCGCGAAGGCGTTCGACATAGGGCGCGCCCACCAGGATCCAAAGGAAGGACGGGACGAAGGTCACCCACACCACGAGCGTCGCTGCGAGGAAGCCGGCGAGGCTCGGGTCGAGCGTGCCGGGATCGCGATAGCCCGCAAGGAATCCGACGAACTGCACGACCAAGATCAGCGGTCCAGGCGTCGTCTCGGCCAGCGCCAGGCCCGACAGCATCTCCTCGGGCGTGACCCAGGCGTAATGGTTGACCGCCTCCTGCGCGACATAGGCGAGGACGGCGTAGGCGCCGCCGAAGGTCACCACCGCCATCTCGGAGAAGAAGACGCCGAGCTGGGTCCAGGTCGACTGCCAGCCGAAGACGGACCAGAGCAGAACGACTGGACCCAGCCACAGCGTCGTGCCGATCAGCGCAACCCTGATGGCGTGGCTCGCGCTCGGCGTCAGGTGGTCGGCGCCGTCGTCGAGAATGCGATCGGCGGCGCCGTCGCCCTTGCCGCCGCCATGGCCCGAGCCGCGGAACAGGTCGGGCGCCATCCGGTGACCGAAGAATCCGGTCAGCCCGGCGGCGATCACGACGACCGGGAAAGGTATATGCAGGAAGAAGAGGGCGACGAAGGCGAGCGCTGCCAGCGTCACCATCGCCGCGTTCTTCAGCGCCCGCGTGCCGATGCGCACGACCGCCTGGAAGACGATCGCGAGGATCGCGCATTGCAGGCCGTAGAAGAGGGCGGCGACCGCCGGCACCTCGCCATGCACGGCGTAGAGCCAGGACAGCGCCATGATGCAGGCGTAGCCCGGCAGGATGAACATCGAGCCGGCGACGATGCCGCCCCAGGTCCGGTGCAGCAGCCAGCCGATATAGGTCGCGAGCTGCTGTGCCTCCGGTCCCGGCAGCAGGGTGCAGAAGTTGAGCGCGTGCAGGAAGCGGGTCTCGCCGATCCAGCGGCGCTCGTCGACCACCATGCGGTGCATCATCGCGATCTGTGCCGCGGGTCCGCCGAAGTTGACGAAGCCCAGCCTAGCCCAGAGGCGGAAGGCTTCGACGAAGCTAGGCTTGTTCATTTATGCCGGCGGCCAGCCATGAGTTTCCCCCCGTCCCTCGCGGCACCACGCGTAGAGGGCATCATAGAGCACCATGCCGTGACGGAGCATCTCGTGATCGTCGGCGAAGACCCGCGACAGGCCGAGCGAGACGGCGAGCAGGCCAGGAGACTGCGGCGACATCTCCGGGTGGCCGGTATCCGCGCCGCGGACGATGATCGCGAGATCCCCGAGCGCCGGATCGTGGAGCCCGTACTTGGCCAGGAACGCATCGAAGCTGCAGAGCGGGCCGACATGGCTGAGCTCCACGTCGGGCACGTCGTAGGGGATGGCGCCGGTCTCGGCTGCGACCGTCGCCACCTTGTTCGACGGCACGTAGAGGAACTCCGGATTCTCGTCGATAAACCGTGCCACCAGCCAGGGACAGGCGATCCGGTCGATCTTCGGGCGTTCGCGGGTGACCCATTTCATGTGCAGCCTCCTTACGCTCAGATCGCTTCGGTCGGGCCGCCCGCGGCACGCCAGGCGGCGAGCCCGCCGGCGAGGATGTCGGCGTCGTATCCCAGGCGCCGCAGCGCTGCCGCCGCTTCGAGGCTGACCTCGAAGCCGTAGACGCAGGAGACGATGACCTTGCGGCCGCGCGAGAGCCGCGGGCCCCACTCCTCGATCCGGCCCGGGTCGTGCCAGGCGACGTCGGGGATGCGCATGCCGGAAGCGGCATAGTCGTCGGGCAGGCGAACGTCGACCAGCAGCATGGCCGTGCGGTCGGCCAGGACCTCTTCCGGCGTGATGCCCGATGACGGCGGTATCGGCGCGCGACGCGCTTTCGCCGTCTCGAAGCGTTGTGAGATCCGGCCCCAATGCAGATTGCGCATCACCGTGTCGACGTAGCGGCCGGCATCGGCGCCGAAGTCGAGGTGATAGGCATGCTCGTACATGTCGAGCGCCCAGATCGGCTCGGCATCGGCGAGCACATGCGTGTGGTCGGCCGCCCATTGGTTCACGAGGCGACCATCGCGCCTCGACCAGGCGAGGATCACCCAGCCGCTGCCGCCGCCGAGAGCCTTGCCCATCGCGGTGAAGCGCTTCCGCCAGCGCTCGACGCTCTGGAAGTCGCGGGTGATCGCCTCGGCGATCGGTCCGCTCGGCTCGTCCTTCCCGCCGAGGCCATCGAAATGAACCTCATGCAGGATCATCGAGTTGTGCGCGATCAGCGCCTCGCGGGCGAGGCCGTTGATCGCGAAGTTCGGCTCGGTCGCGAGGTCGAGGGAGTCCAGCCGCTTCTCGATCGCGTTCAGGCGGCGGACCGCGCCGCCGTAGTTGTTCACGTAGTGGCTGGAAACCAGCTTCGCCGAGAGGCCGTCAAGGCGGCTCGGCTTGAAGGAGAGGGGGGTGATGGCGTGGGTCATGTCGTCTTATAGCATACGTATCCTTGAGGATACAACTGTATCTTTTGATTTTTCTCTCTTATAATGGGGCCATGGACGAGACCGGGCCGCCCGCCGAGTTCCGCTGGCTTCTGCTGTTCCACCAGATTCCGCCGAAGCCGGCCTATCTCCGGGTCAAGGCATGGCGGCGGCTGCAGGCGATCGGCGCGGTCGCGCTCAAGAACACGGTCTATGCGTTGCCGGCCACGGCCGAGGCGCTCGAGGATCTGCAGTGGCTCCGGCGTGAGATCGTCGAGAACGGCGGCGAGGCCTCGATCGTCGAGGCGCGGCTGCTCGACGGCATCACCGACAGCGATGCGAGGGCGTTGTTTCTCGCCGCGCGCGATGCCGACTACGCCGAGCTGGTCGAGGAGGCGCGGCAGGTCGATGCCGGTGCCGACGATGCGCGTGCGAAGCTCTCGCGGCTCCGTCGCCGCTTCGACGAAGTCCGCCGCATCGACTTTTTCGGCGCCGAAGGGCGCGAGGCCGCCGACGGACTGCTGAGCGACGTCGAACGAAAGCTGGGAGGCGAACCGATGTCAGCGTCCGCAACGCCGGATGACCTCAAGAACCGGGTCTGGGTGACGCGCCGCGGCGTCCAGGTCGACCGCATCGCCTCGTCCTGGCTGATCCGCCGCTTCATCGATCCGCAGGCACGATTCAAGTTCGTGGCGGCGCAGGGCTATGCCCCGCAGCCGGGCGAGGTTCGTTTCGACACCTTTGACGGCGAGTTCACCCACGAGGGCGACCGCTGCACCTTCGAGGTGCTGGCGTTGCGCTTCGCCCGCGGCGACGCGGCGCTGGCCGCGATCGCCGAGATCGTCCACGACATCGATCTCAAGGATTCCAAGTTCGAACGGCCGGAGGCCGCCGGCTTGGCGCTCGCCTTCTCGGGCATCGCCGCCGGCGAAGCGTCGGACGAAGCGCGGCTCGAGAAGGGGGCTGCGCTCCTCGACGGCCTCTACCGCCATTTCGGCGGCAAGGCCTAGGCGAGGCTCTTGGACGCGATCTCGAACACGTCCTTCGACAGGCCGGGCACTGCGACGATGCGCTGCAGCTCGGCCTTCATCAGCGCCTGGCGCGGCTTGTCGTAGCGGCGCCAGCGGCCCAGAGGCCCGACCAGGCGGGCGGCGATCTGCGGATTGAACTTGTCGGTCGCGATCACCTGATCGGCAAGGAAGCGGTAGCCGCCGCCGGCCGCGTCGTGGAAGCGGACCGGATTGCCGCCGGCGAAGGCGCCGACCAATGCCCGCACCTTGTTGGGGTTCTTCCGGTCGTAGGCCGGATGGTCGAGGAGCTTCCTCACCCGGTCGAGCGCGTCGGCGGACGGCGCCTGGGCCTGGATCCCGAACCACTTGTCGAGCACCAGCGGCTGGTCCTTCCAGCGGTCGTAGAAGCGATCGAGCGCGACCTGGCCCTCGATGCCGCCGAGCTCGGCCAGCCGCATCAGGCCGCCGACCGAGTCGGTCATGTTGGTCGCGGTCTCGAAGTGAAGGGCGGCGCGGCGGCGGGCGTCGCGACTGTCCTCGGCGGTCAGGTAGGAGAGGCTGACGTTGCGGAGGCTGCGGCGGCCGACATTGTCCGCCTCGAAGCGATAGGCACCGGTCAGCCGGTTCGCCTCGTAGAGCGCGCCCCAGCGGTCCGCGAGCCGCTTCGCCAGGGTCTTCCGCAGGAGTTCGCGCGCCGCCCAGAGACCGTCGATGTCGATCTCGCCCATCAGCTCGCCGAGATAGGCGATACCGGGAAGCGAGGAGGCATCGGCGATCAGCGCACGGTCGAGGCGCTGGTCGTCGAGGGTGCGGCGGACCGCGTCGACGAAGGTGTCGGGCACCGTCATCGGCCGCCCGGCCTTGCGTTCGTCGACCATGCCGAGGATCAGCTTGGCGGCGAGCTGCTGGCCGGCCTCCCAGCGGGCGAAAGGATCGTTGTCATGCGCCATCAGGAAGCTGAGCTCGTCGTCCGAGCGCGGCGCGGTCAGCTTGACCGGCGCCGAGAAGCCCCTGAGCAGCGAGGCGACCGGCTTCTCCGGCACGTCCTCGAAGACGAAGGTGCTGTGGGCCTCTTTGACGTCCAGTACGCGGGTCTCAGATCCGGCCTTGGCCTCGCCCTCCAGCCTGAGGGCGATGTCGCGGCCGGCGCGGTCGAGAAGCCCGACCGCGAGCGGAATGTGCATCGGCTGTTTCTCGGGCTGGCCTGGGGTCGGCCGCAGGTTCTGGCCGACCGTCATCGTGTAGCGCCTGGTGAGGGGATCGTAGCTGCCGTCGACTTCGAGCTCGGGCGTGCCGGCCTGGGCGTACCAAAGGCGGAACTGCTTCAGGTCCGCGCCATTGGCGTCCTCCATCGCGCGCACGAAGTCGTCGCAGGTGACCGCCTGGCCGTCATGGCGCTCGAAGTAGAGGTCCATGCCCTTGCGGAAGCCCTCGTGGCCCAGCAGCGTGTGCTGCATGCGGACCACCTCGGCACCCTTCTGGTAGACGGTGGCGGTGTAGAAGTTGTTGATCTCGATGTAGCTGTCCGGGCGGACCGGGTGCGCCATCGGGCTCGCATCCTCGGGGAACTGCCCGGCGCGAAGCCCGCGCACCTCGCCGATGCGCGTGGTCGCGGCCGAGCCCATGTCGGCGGAGAACTGCTGGTCGCGGAAGACGGTCAGGCCTTCCTTCAGCGACAGCTGGAACCAATCCTGGCAGGTGACGCGGTTGCCGGTCCAGTTGTGGAAGTACTCGTGCGCGATCACCGATTCGATGCCGTCGTAATCGGCGTCGGTCGCGGTGGCCGGGTTGGCCAGCACGTACTTGGTGTTGAAGACGTTCAGGCCCTTGTTTTCCATCGCCCCCATGTTGAAGTCGCCGACGGCGACGATCATGTACTGGTCCAGGTCAAGCTCGAGCCCGAAACGCTTCTCGTCCCAGCGGATCGACTTGATGAGGGAAGCCATCGCATGCGCGGTCTTGTCGGCGTCCTTCGGCTCGACATAGATCTGCAGCTTCTTGTTCGCGCCGGACTTGGACCGGATGACCTCTTCATGGCAGGTGAGGTCGCCGGCCACCAGCGCGAACAGGTAGGAAGGCTTGGCGAAGGGATCGACCCAGGTCGCCTCGTGGCGACCGTCGGGCAGCTCACGCGCGGCGACGCGGTTGCCGTTGGAGAGCAGCACCGGCAGCGTCTTGCGGTCGCCGGCCACGGTGACGGTGTACCTGGCCATCACGTCCGGGCGGTCCGGAAAGTAGGTGATCTTGCGAAAACCCTCGGCCTCGCACTGCGTGAAGAAGTTGCCGTTGGAACAGTACAGCCCCATGAAGGTGAGGTTGCGCGCCGGCGCCAGCTGGGTCGCGATCTCGAGCGTCGCCGTTTCTCCGAGACCGCTGAGCGTGAGCGCCTCGGCACCCAGCTCGTAGTCGGCCGGCGCCAGCGCCTTGCCGTTCACGCGCACCGAGAGGAGTTCGATGTCGTGACCGTCGAGCACCATCGTCGACACACCCTTGCGCGCCGGGTTGCGCCGCACGGCCAGGCGCGAGACGACGCGCGTCGCCTCGGGGTCGAGATCGAAGCGCAACTCGACGGTGTCGACGAGATAAGCGGGGGGCTGGTAATCCGAAAGCCGGATCGCCTGGGGCAGGGCTTGGTCCATGGTGCGGCGGGCGGGGCGAAAACGCGTGAAGGTAACAGAATCGCGCGCGGCGGCCGGGGCGTGGCCGTTGTAGCGGATGTGCTAGCGCAAGTCGGAACACGAGGTTCAGGTGCCTTGAAAGTCAAGGCAGATGCTGGCGCACCCCCCACGGCAACGGCGCCCAGCGCGCCGTCTTCACTCCCGCGGCCTCCAAACCGCGCCGCGCCCATTCGTTGCAGGTGAGGATCAGGCTGAAGCTGCCGGTACCGGCGTAGAAGGTGTCGTGCACGGTGTAGCCGCGCCCCGGGTGTGGGAGGAGTTGGCCTGACGGATCGCGCGCAAAGCTTCCGCGCAGGTACTCGACCAGGCGCCGGTACTCGGCCTCGGTCAGGACCAGGCGGTATAGGCGCGGGTGCGGCGCCGGGGTGGGCCAGTACTCGACGTGGACGACGCTCGGGTTGCGGCCGAAGGCGGCTTTGAGGGCGACGCTGGCTCGCAAGTCGCTCCAGCGCGGGGTTTCGAAGTAGAAGCCGGCGTCGCCCCAGCCGATAACCACATGGGTCGTGGCCGGGTTGGCGTCTGGCGGCAGGGCCGGGTCCAGGCGCAGCGGAAAGGGCGGGTCGGGCGGGTTCAGCGGCGCGGCGAAGTGCGCGGCCCGGAACTCCTGCCGCCAGTCGATGCCGGCGGCGGCCACCGGCAGGACGAAGTCGATGTGCACGCCGTTGTCGGCCAGGTAGACGGTCACGCCCTGCGCGGGCGGGACGCGGCTGGCGTTGACCGGGATCGCGCCCAGCAGCAGGGCGGCGATGAGGTAGACGGCCAGCGCAGCCGCCGGCAGGGCCAGGAGGGCGACCAGGCCCCGCTGGATCAGGCGGCGCGCGGAGGCCGGGGTTCTACGCGTGGTCGAGGGCGCATCCGGCGTCACGGCGACGCGGATGCGGCCGGCGAACCGGGCGGCAGCGCGGTCAACTGCGCGCGCACATAGTCGATGTGCCCGCGCAGCGTATAGACGCGGTCGGAGTACGACAACGGGATCGGCAGTTGCGACGCCGCCTGCTCGATGCTGTCCAGGCGGTCGAGCACGCGCGCCAGTTCCTCGCCCACGATGTGGCGCTTTTTGGCATCGTGCTCCAAAAACTTGAGCTCACCGTACCAGCGGTTGATGCGCGTGTTCTGGCGCCACGAGAAGAGTGCCGGCAGGAACTTGAACAAGGGCACCAGCACCGCGATGATCGGCACGATAAGGACGATCATGCGCTCGACGAAGTTGGCCAGCCAGAACGGCAGGTAGCGCTGCAAAAATGGGCGTCCGCTCTTGAAGTAACGCTTGGACTCATCGGCCAGCGGCCAGTCGGTCGCCGTCGGCGTCGGGAATTCGCCGGGCTGGTGAAAGAGGCCCGGCGTGCCGTGCACCTCGACCGCCGCTTCCAGCAGCAGGTAGGCCAAAGCCGGGTGCAGGTCTTCGCGGATGACCAGGTTGGCTTGCGTGGCGACCATTCGCACGTCGCGCGCCGGGACGTTGGCCGCCAGGTCGACTACCCCCTGCGCCAGGGTCACGCTTTTCAAGTACGGAAAACGGCGCGACAGCGCTGGCGCGTTGGCCAGGTCCAGGAGGCGCGCCTCGCGCATCGCCAGCGCGCGCTTGACTGCCGGCGCCTCGGGGGCGGCGATCAGGAACACCGCGTCGATTTCGCCGCGCTCCAGGCCATCGAGCGCGGCGCCCCCTGCCAGGTCGAGGAGCCTGGCGGTTTTGTCATCGATGCCGTGCGCGGCCAGGAGGTCGAGCGCGACCTTGCGCACGCCGCTGCCCGGCGCGCCCACCGCGATGCGGGCGCCGGCCAGGTCCGCCAGCCGGGTCGGTTCGCGCTTCAGGCGGTAAAAGACCCATACCGGTTCGTGATACAGGTTGGCCAGCGAATACAACGTTGTCTCATCGGCTGCCTCGGCCAGCGGAGTCAGGCTCAGGATGCCCAGGCCGCCCTGCACGAAACCCACGTCGACACTTGCCGCATCGTCCTTCAGGCGCGCCAGGTTTTCCACCGAGCCCGCCGAGGTGCGCAGCTCGAGCGTGACGCCATCGCGTGCGAGAATCTCGCGATAGCGCAGGCCAAAGCGGTGGTAGGCGCCGTCGGCGGCGCCGGTACTCATCACCAGGGAGTCGGGCGGTGCCGGCTGGATGTAGCGCGCGGTGACCCAGAAGGCCGCGGCGACCAGGAGCCCGGCAGGCAGGATCAGCATCAGCCATTCGCGCAAGCTCGCGCGGCGGGCGAACCAGCGCCACTGGCCGGGCGGGCGCGGATCAGGTGCAGACATCACGGCATTCTAATCAGGCGTCACGGCCAGGGTTCAGGAAGCGAGGGCGATTTGCGGCACTGGGACATCTTTTGTCGCGTCATCGACAACTACGGCGACATCGGTGTCGCCTGGCGCCTGTCGCGTCAACTCGCCGCCGAGCACGGCGTCGCGGTGCGCCTGTGGGTCGACGAACTGGAGAGCCTGGAAGCCATGGAGCCGCGCATCGACCCGGCCGCGCCGCGCCAGTCACTCGCGGGGGTCGAAGTGCGGCGCGATGTCCGCGACGGGTCGGGCGGCATGGCGGCGCAGCCCGGCGATGTCGTCATCGAGGCCTTCGGCTGCGAGCCGCCGAAGGAATTCATCGCCTCGATGGCGGCGCGCGCCGGCCGTCACGCGCCGGTGTGGATCAACCTGGAATACCTGAGTGCGGAAGAGTGGGTGGGCGGGTGCCACGGCCTGCCCTCGGTCGAGCCGCAAAGCGGGCTCAAGCGGCATTTCTTTTTCCCGGGGTTCGCCGCCAATACCGGGGGGCTCCTGCGCGAGCGTGGCCTTCTCGCGGCGCGCGATGCATTCCAGGCCAGTACGGCCGAGCAGGCCGCGTTGTGGCGCAGGCTGGGCGTTCCTGCGGCGCCGGCGGAAGAATGGCGCGTCTCGCTCTTTTGCTATGCGCGTGCGCCCATCGAGGCCTTCTTGGCCGGACTGGCCGCCCATCCGCATCCGGCGCGCCTGATCGTGCCGCACGGGCCGGCGGCGCTGGCGGCCGCGGAATGGTTTGGCGTCGCGGCCGAACCCGGCAGCCAGGCGCGCCTGGGCAATCTGGCGCTCTCGATCGTGCCCTTCATGGAGCAGGCCGAATACGACCGACTCCTGTGGGCCTGCGACCTCAACTTCGTGCGCGGCGAGGATTCCTTCGTGCGCGCCCAGTGGGCCGGCAGGCCGCTGGTGTGGCACATCTACCCGCAGGCCGAACGCGCGCAAGAGGTCAAGCTCGACAGCTTCCTGTGGCGCTACTGCCATGGGCTGCACGCGCCGCGGCAGGATGCGGTCGCGCGCTTCATGCAGGCTTGGAACAGCGGCATCGACGGGATCAACGATTTTCCGGAACGCTGGCGGCTTTTTGCAGCCAACCAGTCCGCGCTGCGCCTGCACGCCGAAGCCTGGGCCTGGCATTTGGCCGAGTCCCCGGATCTGGCAAGCCAACTGTTTGAATTTGCTGGAAAAGTCGCTTCCGACTTGCTATAATCGCGGGCTTTGTCACCGCTTGCCGGCCCTTCGGCAGCACGCCCTACTAAGGTCAAACCAATGAAAATCGCCCAGGAACTGCGCGCAGGCAACGTCGTCATGATCGGCTCGGATGCCATGGTCGTGCAAAAGGCCGAATACAACAAGTCCGGCCGCAATGCCGCCGTCGTCAAGATGAAGCTCAAGAACCTCCTCACCGGGGCGGGCACCGAAAGCGTCTATAAAGCCGACGACAAGTTCGAGACCGTGACCCTGGAAAAGAAGGATGTCACCTACTCCTACTTTGCCGATCCCATGTATGTCTTCATGGATGCCGACTACAACCAGTTCGAGGTCGAGGCCGAGAGCATGGGCGACGCGCTCAACTACCTCGAAGACGGCATGGGCTGCGAACTGACGATCTACAACGAACGCGCGATCTCGGTCGAACTGCCGACCTCGGTCGAGCGGGTCATCGCCTATACCGAGCCCGCGGTGCGCGGCGATACCTCGGGCAAGGTGTTGAAGCCCGCCAAGCTCGCCACCGGGTTCGAGGTCGGCGTGCCGCTCTTCGTGGCGCAAGGCGACAAGATCGAGATCGACACCCGTACCGGCGAGTACCGCCGCCGCGTCTGATCGGCGCCGCACGGCGCCTGCCGCGCGATCTGCGGGGTGATTTCGGGCCTGCTTCGGCGGGCCGGGGATATCGCGCGGCGTAGAATCTCCTCTCCCGGTCAAGGAGAGGCTTCGCGCATGGCGATCGATTTCGAATTTGACGGCAAACCCCTGCCTCCGGGCGCTCGAACGACGCCGCGGCACTCCGTCACCGGCGGCGTGGATTTGACCGGTTCCATGGAGTTCCACGCCAGCGACACGCCCGATATCGCACTCGGTGCGACCACCGAGGTCTCGCACGCATCGGTGCCCGACATCGAACTGGTCGCGACCAATGAGGTCGATGCGCGCGCCGAGGGGCTGACGCCTTCGCAATTGCTGGGGGAGGGCGAGCACGGGCACGAGGCCACGGCGGTGGTCGACTGGGCGAGCTATTCCACGCCGGACTTCGATCCGAGCGCGCCCCCGCGCACGACCGTCGCACCAGTCGTCAGGGCGCGCCCGGCGCCAACCGTCTCGTCGCCAGCGCCGACCGTCTCGTCGCGGCCGGCGACGAGGGCAAATCCCGCGGTGCAGACCTCACGCTCTGCACCGCCGGCACCGGCGCGTACCGCTGCGCTGCCGCAGGCTCCGGCCGCGGACGCTGCGGCCAGCGACGGTGTTTCCGACCTTCAGATGCTGGCCGGGCAGGTGTCCGTGCTTACCGAACTGGTGGTCGCGATGCTTGCCGCCATGCCGCAGCGCGAGTCCGTGGCCCGGCTCGCCTTGCGCAATGCCGAGCGCCTGCGCGACTATCCCGGAGCGGCCGGCACCAACGCCTCCTGGCGTGAAGGCGTGGTGCGCGAGATCGAAAACCTGCGCGAGGTTGCGGCCGGGCTTGCCGCGCGGGAGACCCGTCGGTGAGCGCCACGCAAAAGCGCGCAGCGCTCAAGGCCGCGTTCGACAGCGGTGAACTCGTGATCGCCCCCGGCGTCTACGACGGCATCTCGGCCAAGGTTGCCGACAGCATGGGATTCACCGCGCTCTACATGACCGGTTACGGCGTGGTCGCCTCCCACCTCGGGCTGCCGGACGCCGGCATCGCCACCTACAACGACATGGTCGGGCGCGTCGAGTGTATCGCCGGCATCACCGCGACACCCCTGATCGCCGACGCCGACACCGGCTACGGCGGACTCCTCAACGTGCAACACACGGTGCGCGGCTACGAAGCGGCCGGCGCCTGCGCGATCCAGATCGAGGACCAGGAATTCCCCAAGAAGTGCGGCCACATGCTGGGACGCCGCGTCGTGCCGGTCGAGGACATGGTCGGCAAGATCCGCGTGGCTGTCGATGCCCGCTCGGACCGCAATTTCCTCATCATCGCGCGCACCGACGCGCGCACCTCGCTGGGGCTGGACGAGGCCTTGCGCCGGGCCGAGGCCTATGCACGCGCCGGCGCCGACCTGCTTTTTGTCGAGAGCCCGGAATCGGTGGCGGAGATGGAGCGGATCGGCAGCACGCTGTCGCTGCCGCTGGTGGCCAACATGGTGGAAGGCGGGCGCACACCGGTCCTGCCGGCCGACGAACTGCGGCGCATCGGCTATCGCCTGGCGATCTTTCCCGCCCTGGGCTTTCTTTCCTCGGCAGCCGCGATGCGCGGCGCCTTCACCGAGCTCATGCAAAAGCGCTCCAGCGCCGGGCTCAAGCAACCGCTGCTCGATTTCCAGGCCATGAGCGCGATGATGGGATTCGGCGACATCGCGGAGTTCGACCGCAAGTATCGCGACTGATCGAAGTCGCGAGGTATCGGGCGGGCGATCAGGTCCTGGCGAAGCGCGGACCGCGCGGCAGCATGAAGGCGGGCGGTATCTCGGCGGCTTCCTCCGACCGGCGCGGATCGACCTCGTCGGCCAAGGAAGAGGCCAGGTCGATGCCCTGGGCTTCGACTGCCTGGCGGAAGTGGGATAGCGCGGTGGCGACATCGTTCTGGGTCAGGGCCTGCGCAGGCGCGGCAAACTTGCCGGCGTCGCGGTCCAGCGAGCCCGGATCGCGCCGGGGCGGCAATTGCTCCGGCTCGCGTGCCTCGCCCTGTCCGTCGCGCTCGAGGCGCGCGGCGATGTAGAGCAGTTCGGCCGCGGTCATGGCGGCATTGTGCGGCGACATCTTGCCGCGGTAGCCGTAGGCCAGCATGGCCAGTTCGTAGCTGACGGCCGCGCGTGCGGTGGTCAGCGCATCCGGTCCGGTCGAGCGCAGGACGGATTCGATATGGCGCTCGGCCAAGGGCATGAGCGGCAGCAGGCGGCTGGACGAGTGGTGGCGTTCGATGGCGGTGGGCATGATGGACTCCTGCAAACAGCGCGACGATCTGTGCGACGAACTGCGGCGATGCTGCATGTTGCCGCGTGTGCGGCCTGACCGGTCGCCCGAGCAGGGCCCGCTTTCGGGCGCATTTCTCGTCTGCGCCGGGGCGCGCGTATATTCCCGTCTCTGCACAATCCACTTCACTTTCCCATGAACCGCCGACTCCTGAGCCTCCTGAGCCTTCTCGCCTGCCTCGTCGCCGCCGCTCCCGCCTGGTCGCAGGCGCCGGCGCCGGATGCCGGCCCCTACGTCCCCACGCCCCAATCGATCGTCGACGCGATGCTCGCGATGGGCAAGGTCGGCGCCAACGACTACGTGATCGACCTCGGATCCGGAGACGGGCGCATCGTTCGCACCGCGGCCCGGCGCCTCGGCGCGTCGGGGATCGGGGTCGACATCGACGAGCGCCTGGTCAAGATGGCCAACGATGAGGCCGCGCGCGAAGGGATCACCCAGCGCGCGCGCTTCGTCAACGCGGACCTGTGGAACTTCGATACCTCCAAAGCCACCGTCGTGACGGTCTACCTGCTGCCTTCGATCATGCCGCGCCTGAAGGAGAAGCTGCTTGCAGAGCTCAAGCCGGGAACGCGCATCGTGGTGCACGACTATCCGATGCCGGACTGGAAGCACGTGGACTATCAGGCGCTGCGCGAGCCGCTCAAGGTGCAGGCGCACGGCCTGGACACCGCCTATCTGTATCTCTACGTGGTGCCGCCGAAGAAATAGTCAGGCGCCGGCCGCTTCCGGCAGGCGCATCTCGATGCGCACGCCGTCCGGCAGGTCGACTGCCGCGGCGTGTCCGCCGTGGAACTCCGCCACCAGCCGGACAATGAAGAGCCCGAGCCCCAGGTGGGGCTCGGCGCCGCCGTCGGCCTCGCGCGCCGACACCATCGAGTCGAAAAGAGTGTCGCGCACCGCTGCCGCCAGCGGTGGTCCCTGGTTGCCTACCGAGATGACGGCCGCGTCCCCCGCGCGGCCGAGCGCGATCGCGATCGGCGATCCCGGACGCGCAAAGTCCAGCGCGTTGCTGGTGAGCTTGTCGAGCGCCTGCGCAAGCAGGTCCGGCGATCCCGACAGGAATAGCGGCGCGTCTGGCAGTTGCAGGTCGAAGCGGCGCGTCGGCGTGGCGTCGCGATAACCGTCGACGCAGCCGGCGACGACCCGGCGCGCATCGTAGGTCTCGCGCGGCGATGCGGCGACCGCTTCCTCGACGCGGCGCGCCTCGCTCATGCGCGCGAGCATGGCCGACAGGCGCGCGACCCCTTCCTCGGCACGCTTCAGGTAGACCAGCGCGGCATCGTTCAGGGGGCCTTCGCGCAGGTTGTCGAGCGACGACCGCACCACCGCGATGGGTGTGCGCAGTTCGTGGGCCAGTCGCGTGCCGAGCTTTTCGAGGTAGTCGTGCTGCTGGGCGATGCGCCCGAGCAGCGTCGCGAAGCTGCGCGACAAGTCGCCGATCTCGTCGCCCGAGCGTCCGGCGCGCTCGATCGCGCGCAGGCGCTCGGGGGCGATGCGGCGGCGCTCCGTGTCGAGCGCCGCCAGCGCGTCATCCGAGAGGCGCACCACGCGGCGCGTGATCGACGAGGCGACCAGGAGCAGCACGATGGCCGTGACCAGGGTCGCCGCCAGGGTCGCGGTGATGAGTTTCTCGAGGGCGCGCGTCGCGAATGAGGCAATGGCGTTGGTGGTCTCCTCGACCACCACGGCGCCGATGACGTCGTTGCCGGCGAAGACCGGATGCGCTGCCGCGACGATCTCGGCGCGTCCGTCCACGCTCAGGCGCTTCTGCACCGAGGCGATGCCGGTCAAGGCGCGCTCGACTTCTTCGCTGCGTGAGATGACGGACTCGGCGAGGCTGTCGTCGAAATCGGTTCCGGGACGTGTCAGGAGGCGTGCGTAGAGCGGGCGCAGGAGCGTCGACTCGACCCGTTCCCAGGCCGAGGGCGGCGCGGCCTCGGCCCCGCTCCTGGGCAGTGTCAGGCTGCCCGCCAGTGCGAGGAGACGGCGCTTGCGGTCTACCACCCAGACCCGGCTGGCGCTGCGATTGAGACCGCCGATGATGCGCGACACTTCGTCGCCCACCGATTCCTGCGCGGGGGCAGGCACCGATGCTGCCGTCGCCGCCTGTACGGCGGCGGGTTGGGCAGCCGGCGCGCGCGTGACTTCATCGGTGTCCTGGGTCGGGGCAGGGGCAGGTGGCACATCGGCGGGCGGGGCCGCGGAGGGAGGGGCCGGCGCAGGGGCCGGCGCAGGGGGCGGCCTGGGCGGCTCCGGCCGCAGTCGCAGCACTGCCGGCCGGTCGTGCAGCGTGGTGGCGATGGCGCGCGCGGCCGCGAGCAGGGCTTCTTCCTGCTGGGTGCGCAGAAGTGCCTCGATCTCGCGCACATAGGCCACGCCCACCAGGGGCAGCGCGGCGAGGGCGGCCGTGGCCAGAAGCAGTTTGGAGCGCAGACCAACGCGAGGCATGGGCGAAGGCTACCGGAATCGCGCGGGAGCCCTGGTCCGCGGGGCGGCTGCAGTCGGTGGCGCTATTCGCGCCAGCGGTATCCCATGCCGTAGACCGTGTCGATGGCATCGAAGTCCGCATCGATGGCCTGGAACTTGCGCCGGATGCGCTTGATGTGCGAAGTGATGGTGCCGTCGTCGACGACGATCTTGGCGTCGCCCATCAACTGGTCGCGGTTCTTGACGTGGCCGGGGAACTTGGCCAGGGCGTGCACCATCCAGAATTCGGTCAGCGTGAGGTCGACCTCGCGCGTCTTCCAGCGTGCCAGGAAGCGCTTCATGTCCAGGGTCAGGTCGCGGCGTTCCACCAGTTCATCGACGCCCTGCGGTGCGCCGGCGAGTTCCGCGCGACGAAACAGCGCGGCGATGCGCGCCAGCAGGTGCGGCAGCGAAACGTCCTTGGTCAGGTAGTCGTCGGCGCCCAGGCGCAGTCCGGAGACGATGTCGAAGTCGGAGTCGCGTGCCGACAG
Organism: Burkholderiales bacterium; assembly: GCA_016790635.1. GTDB lineage: Bacteria > Pseudomonadota > Gammaproteobacteria > Burkholderiales > JAEUOS01 > JAEUOS01. Next base: position 2,675 of record JAEUOR010000031.1, on the reverse strand, counting down.
GAAGATGATCGGCAGCGCGGCCGACGCGGCCCGCAACTCGCGGCACAGGGTGAAGCCGCCATCCGGCTCGGAACCCAGGCCGATGTCGACGATGGCGAGTTCAGGCAGGCGCAGTCGAAACGCCGCCGAGGCCTCGGGTCGCGTCGCAAAGGTGGTCACTTCATAGCCATGGCGCTTGAGTGCGTCCGCATAGTTGGCGCGGATGGCGGCGTCGTCTTCGACTAAGGCAATGCGTTTGGCCATGTGGGTCTCGCGGCAGGACAGGGTGCGGCGACGATAGCAGATGCTCGCCGCAAAGCGGCGCCCCGCGGCGAAAAATCATGGCGCTGCCAGATTCGCGCCCGGCCGCGCCTTTTTTTCCTCGCTACTCGCCGACGATCCCGCCGTCGGCGCGGCTGATCGCCACCGTCGCGCTGCGCGGTCGGCCGTGGCCATCGGGCCAGGCGGAGAAGCGGGTCGGGTTGGCCGGATCGGCGCGGTCGCCCGGGAATTCGCCGGGGTGCTGGATATTCACAAAGAGCGTGCGGCAGTCCGGCGTCATGACCGCGCCGGTGACTTCGCAATTGACCGGTCCGGTCATGAAGCGCCTGAATTCGCCGGTGCGCGGGTTGCAGGCCAGCATCTGGTTGTTGCCGATGCGCTCGAGTTCGCCCTTGTACATCTGCGAGGCATGGGTGTCGGTCTGCACCCACAGCACGCCGCGCGCATCGAAAGCAAGCCCGTCGGGACAGGCGAACATGTCGCCCTTGATGTTGCCTTTGGCCTCGGCGCGTGTGTTGGCGGGGTCGCCTGCCAGGACCAGCAGGTTCCACTCGAAGGTCTGGGCGTCGAAATCGGCCCCCTCCTTCCAGCGCACGATATGGCCCATGACGTTGTCGCTGCGCGGATTGACCGCATCCGTGGCGGCGAATCCTTCCTTGCCGCGCGAGCTGTTGTTGGTGAGGGTGCAGTAGACCCAGCCGCTGTGGGGATCGACGGCGATCCACTCCGGGCGATCCATCTTGGTGCCGCCCAGGAGGTCGGAAGCCTGGCGCGACTTGACGACCACTTCGCCCTGGTCGGCGAAGCCGTTGGCTGCCGTGAGCGGTCCGCGACCCTGCACCAGGGGCAGCCACACGCCGCGGCCATCGGCATCGAAGCGGGCCACGTAGAGGGTGCCGTGGTCCAGCAGGGTCCGGTTGGCGGCTGCGCCGCCCGGCCGCATCGGGTCGCGCGAGACGAATTTGTAGATGTACTCGAAGCGCGCATCCTCGCCCATGTAGACCACCGCGCGGCCATCCTGGGTCAAGACCGTGGTCGCACCCTCGCGCGCGGCACGTCCCAGGGCGGTACGCTTGACCGGGGTCGATTGCGGGTCCAGGGGATCGATCTCGACCACCCAGCCGAAACGATTGAGTTCGTTCGGGTGGGCTCGCAGGTCGAAGCGCTCGTCGTGTTCGCCCCAGGCGAAAAACGGTTGCTGTCGCACGCCCCAGCGCGTCTGGTGCGCGTCCGGCTTCTCGGGCGCGCGGAAGTAAAAGGCGAAGTTTTCCTCGCTCGTGAGGTAGGTCCCCCACGGTGTCATGCCGCTGCCGCAGTTGTTGTAGGTGCCGAGGATGCGCCGGCCGGTCGGATCGAGCGCTGTCTTGAGCATGGCATGGCCGGCGGCGGGGCCGCTGACATCCATCGGCGTGCGCGCGGTGATGCGCCGCGCATAGCGCGATGGCCGCACCATTTGCCAGCCTGCCGGACCGCGCTCGATCTCGATGACCGAGACGCCGTGCGCGGCCTGCGACTTGGCGACTTTTTCGGGCGTCTGCACCTTGTGACCGTCGGTGTGCAGGAGTCCCTCGTCGGTGTATTCGTGGTTCATGACCAGCAAGGCGCGCTCGGGTCCCAGCGGGTAGAAGTGCATGCCGTCATGGTGCATGCCAGCCTGTGCCGCCTGCTCGGCCGCCGAGTTGGACGCGTCGGTGCGATAGGCCGGCATGTTGCCGGGGATGCCAACGGCGTCGCCCCAGCGGAATATCACCTGCGCCCGGTAGCCCGGCGGGACGATCAAGGCGTCGCGGGTATCGACTGCGACCGCAGCAAAGCGAAATGGCGCATCGGTCAGGCGCGCCGCGGCGCAGCCGCCCATCAGCAAAGTCGCGGACGGCGCGAACGCACGTGCGAGCGCGACCGAGAGCACGTCGCCGAGAAATTCGCGACGACGGGCGCCAACGGCATGGATGTCGGCGTTGGCACTGCGGTTGGAGTCTTCGGGCTGGTCGGTCTGCATGGCGCATCTCCCGGTGCGTCGTCGCCGGTCCGGGACCCGGGCTGCACCGTCATTTTTTCGCCAGATTGTATCGGCATGATGTCAAGCTGCTTCGCCGGGTCGCCACCCCGAAGCGTTGCAATTGAGGCTCCACCTGTCCAAGGACTGATCATGAAATCCGCCACCATCGCCCGCACCCACCTGGCTCGCGACATGTTCATGGCGCTGGGCCTGGCCATCGGCGCCGGCCTGGCCACGGCTTTGGCCGCCGGCTCGCTGGTGCTGGCCATCGCGCTCGTCGGGGCCTGATCCGGCACCAGGTCTTTCGGTTCCGGGGCGGGCGCCCCGGGCCGGTGGTTTCCAGGAATTCGTGGCGGCCGTCCTGCCGCCGGCGCGGGTTCCCGGCCCCTGGAAGCCCCTGGCCCCGGGCGCCTGC
>JAEUOR010000027.1 GCA_016790635.1 Burkholderiales bacterium | reverse complement strand
GGTCGCGTAGACCATGGAGGCGTAGCCGAAGAGCTTCTTGCGCGAGAAGGCCGGCACGATGTGGCTGATGATCCCGAAGGCCGGCAGGATCATGATGTAGACCTCGGGGTGGCCGAAGAACCAGAAGATGTGCTGGTACATGACCGGGTCGCCGCCGCCGGCGGCGTTGAAGAACGAAGTGCCGAAGTGGCGATCGGTCAGCACCATCGTGATGCAGCCTGCCAGCACCGGCATGACCGCGATCAGCAGATAGGCCGTGATCAGCCAGGTCCAGCAAAACATCGGCATCTTCATTAGCGTCATGCCGGGAGCGCGCATGTTGAGGATAGTGGTGACGATGTTGATCGAGCCCATGATCGACGATGCACCCATGATGTGCAGCGCGAAGATGCCCAGGTCCATGCCCAGGCCCATCTGGGTCGAGAGCGGCGCATATAGCGTCCAGCCCGCGGCCGTCGCGCCACCCGGCACGAAGAACGAGATCACCAGGAGCAGCGCTGCCGGGATCAAGAGCCAGAAGGACCAGTTGTTCATGCGAGCGAACGCCATGTCGGGCGCGCCGATCTGCATCGGGATCAGCCAGTTGGCGAAGCCCACAAACGCCGGCATGATCGCGCCGAACACCATGATGAGACCGTGCATGGTCGTCAACTGGTTGAAGAATTCCGGGTTGACGTATTGCAGCCCTGGCTGGAAGAGTTCGCTGCGAATGCCGAGAGCGAGACAGCCGCCAAGCAGGAACATCGTGAACGAGAACCACAGGTAGAGCGTGCCGATGTCCTTGTGGTTGGTCGTCTTGACCCAGCGCATCAAGCCGGCAGGAGGACCATGATGGTGGTCGTCGTGATCGTGTGCGTGGCCGTGACCGTCGAGTACTGCGCTCATGGGAATTGCCTCAACTTGAAATGGATGCGATCGAAAACGGGGTGCGCTACTGCTTGGCGGTCAGCTGGGTCATCTTGGCGGCATCCCAGCCGCGTGCCGCCTTGACCTCGGCCGGCGTGACTGCGTCGTCGGTCTTGTTGGTCCAGGTGTTGCGCACGTAGGTGAGTACGGCAGCGAGCTCGACGTCCGACAGGCCCTTGAACGACGCCATCGCCGTGCCCTGGCGGCCATTGAGAAGAATGGCGATCGGATTGTCCTTGGGACCGGTGACAATCTTGACGCCGTCCAGAGGCGGGAACGCGGGAGCGAGCCCCTTGCCGTTGGCCTGGTGACAGGCCACGCAGTTGGCGGCGTAAACCTTCTCGCCGCGTGCAACGAGCTCGGGCGCGGTCCACTGCTTGTTGGGGTCGTCCATCTTGGCAGCCATGAGCTTTTTCTGCTCTCCGACCCATTTGGCGTAGTCGGCATCGGACTTGACGTTGACCACGATGGGCATGAAGCCGTGCTCCTTGCCGCACAGCTCGGCACACTGGCCGCGGTAGATGCCAACCTTCTCCGCCTTGAACCAGGTGTCACGGATGAAACCCGGGATCGCGTCCTGCTTGACGCCAAATGCGGGCACCATCCAGGCGTGGATCACGTCATCGGCCGTAGTCAGGATGCGGATCTTGCGGCCCACCGGCACGACCAGTTCGTTGTCGACCTCGAGCAGGTAGGTGGTGTTGGCGGCGCGCGCGGCACGCGCGGCATCAGTCAGGCCATCGATCTGATCGCGCGGCGTGGAGAGCTTGGAGACGAAGCGGATGCCCTCGCCTTCGCCCTTCAGGTAGTCGTAGCCCCACTTCCACTGGTAGCCGGTCGCCTTGATGGTGATGTCCGCATTGGAAGTGTCCTTCATCTCCAGCACCGCCTTGGTCGCCAGACCCGCCATGACGATCACGATCAGCATGGGCACGACCGTCCACGCGATCTCGACGGTGGTGCTCTCATGAAAATCAGCCGCCTTGTGCCCCTTCGACTTGCGGTGCGCGTAGATCGAATAGAACATGAAGCCGAACACGACCACGAAGATCACCGAGCAGATGCCCAGCATGATCAGGTGGAGGTCGTACATCTGCGAGGCTATGCCGGTGACCGGCGCGGCCAGATTGAGCTGCCGCACCGCGGGCCCGCCCGGCATGTCCTGCGGAGCAGCCAGCGCGACTAAGGGGGACGCGGCTGCGAGAAGAGCGAGCGTACGACCAACAATATGGGTTGCGACTGCCATCATGTCCTCGTTTCAACTGCCGGATTCGTTCGTTTCCGCGCGATTGTCCTGACCGCCCAAACTGCCACGCGCACCGGGGCCAACGGCACCGGGCGGAGAGGCTTGCGACCAAATTAACCGGTGAATTATAGCAACGCGCGCGCCTGACAGGGACCGCCAGGAAACGAGCGCGTCACGTGCCCTGACGGGACGGGAATGCGCCGTGCATGACCTGCCGCCAGCCGTGGCAGCCGCGAGATTCGCCGGTGCGTCGCTTCGCGCGTCAGCGCGCCAGGTACATGCCCGGCGCCGCGCGCCGGATCAGGGGTCGCTGAACTGTTCGGCCCAGACGAGAGCCGCAAGCTGGGCGCGATTGATCTGCTCATTGCTGAGTTGCAACGAGCGTGCGGCTTCTGCCAGTTCCACACCGTCGGCCACCTCGCAGGCCTCGGCCAGCGACAAAAACGGCGCCAGCAGGCCTGAGCGTTCCAGGAGCGCTTCGCCGATATCGGGCGGCAGCGCCAGATTCTCGAGTGCCTTTTCCATCGGCACACCCAGCATCACGTCGAGCATCGAGAAGACGCCGGCCAGGAACGCGTTGTCGCAGTCCTCTTCCGGCAGGCACTCGGCGGCCAGCAACTCCATGAAGCGCGCCCGCGTGACCGCGAAACCCGCGACCAGAGGCGGCACCGTGCTGCTCTTGATGGTCGTCAACAGCAGCGCAGCCCAGCGAAACAGCTTCTTCAGGCCCAGGATCATGACCGCGTGGCGAAACGAGGTGACTTCGCAGCCCAGTCCGAAGCCGGCCGAGTTGATGTAGCGAAGTAGCTTGTAGGACAAGGTCGGGTCGCGCTTGAGCAGGGCCTCGATGGTCGTCGGGTCGGCCTCCTGGCGCACCAGGTTCAGCAACTGGATGACGGTGCTGTAGGCGGGGTTGGCCAGCTTGGCGGCGATCGACGAGGGTCGCTCGAAGTAGTAGCCCTGGAACAGCTTGACACCCAGGCCCGCCAGCTTCTCGAACTCGGCGGCGGACTCGACCTTTTCGGCGATGACGCGGGCGTGCTGGTGCACCAGGGCGATGCGGACCGCCTGCGGCAGGGTCTCGGGCTTGAGCTTGCGCACATCGATACGGATGAACGCCGCTTGCTCGCACCATGCGGCGTAAGGGCGGGTCAGCACGAAGGCGCCAAATGCCAACCGGTAGCCGCGCAGGCGCAAATCGCCCAAGGTCTCGGTGAGTTCGCCGATGCGCGTCGCGTCGTTGCCTTCCACCGCCGGCACGTCCAGGACAAGGTGTTCCGGGTCCACGATCTCCAGATGCACCCCTTGCAGGCTGTCGTGGGTACAGTTGACGAAGGCCAGCTTGGAGGAAAACAACGTCTCGCTGCCCAGATTGGAGAGCGCGTTGAAAACCATCGCCGGCCCGAGGGCGGGGTCTTCGTCGATCACGCCGGGGCCCGAGCGCCGCCGGTGCAGCAGTTCGTAGCCGACGATGGCGCGCTTGGCATCGACGATGGGCTGGCGCGAGATGAGCGCCATGTCGCCGGTGGTGGGGATCAGCGCCGTCGGCAGGAGGGGGTTCGATTCAGTGTGGATGGCGGCGTGCATGGAGGCTCCGACGAGTGACGCGCGTGCGCAATTCGGCAAGCGCAATCTTCGCGCGCAAGCGCGACTCGAAAAGGCGTGATCTGGGCTGGAAACCGGCGCCTATTTGCGCCGCGGGATGAAATTGACGATGGCATCCCCGGACGCGGTTCGCCGGGGCGCGCCCTTCCAGGCGTGGCCGTAAATGACCTCGAAGGTCACGGCGAGCCGGCCGTCGCGCATCGCCCTCTGCGCCGCTCCGGCAAAACGCTGGCCGGCCGCCCGCGACAGGAGCCCACGCGAGCGACCGCGCATCGCGTTGCCCGATCCGCTCTTGCGCAGGTCCGCGACAAGCCCGGCAGCGTCGGGGTAGGTCAGCGTGATGCGCTCCATGTCCATGACCGGCGCGGCGAACCCTGCGCGCCCGAGCAGGTCGCCCAGGTCATGCAGGTCAATGAAACTGCGTACATGGACCCCGCTGCCGAGCGCTTCCCGGCACACATCCCGCAGCTCTCCGAGCGTGTCCGGGCCCAGGCTGCTGAACATGAACAAGCCCCCGGGGCAAAGGATGCGCTGCGCTTCGCGCACGGCCGGTTCCGGATCGTCCAGCCAGTGCAGAGCCAGGTTGGACCAGGCGAGTTCGAATCCGTTTGTGGCCAACGGCAGTGCAGCCATGTCGGCGCAGACTGCCTTGGGTCTGTTGCGTGTGAGCCAGCGCTGCCAGGCAGGCAAGGCCGGCGCGGCACGGCGCGCCATCGCGACTGCGAAGTCGACACCCATGATCGATGCGCGGGGGAAACGCCGCGCCAGGGCCGGAAAATCCGCGCCGATGCCACAACCCAGGTCGACGATCCAGGCCGGCTCCAGCTTGACCAGTTCCAGGCGCTCTGCCATGCGCGAACCGATCTCGCGATGCAGCGCATCGGCGCTCGTGAACGTCGTCGCGGCCTTCTCGAAATTGAGGCGCAACGCGCGCCGATCAGCGAAGAAAGGCGGGTCACGGTCGCCGGACATGCCGGCATTCTAGCGGCGCGCCTGATCGTGCCCACCGCGGATTTTCCAGAGTAACGGCACAATCACCGCCCCGGCTCTGTCTGTGCCGCCAATCCCAAGTCCATCATGGGTCTCCTGTCGCGTGCCATGCGCCTCCTGGGCGAGCAGGATTGCTGGCTGTGCGGCAGCGCCACGCCGGACAGCTTGTGCAGGCAGTGTGTGGCCGACCTGCCCGCGAGCGGAGCGGCGAATTGCCCGCTTTGCGCCCTGCCGACACCGGCGGGCGCCACCTGCGGGACGTGTCTGTCCGCCGCACCGGCCTACGATGCCAGCCTGGCCGCGTTGGTCTACGCCTGGCCGGCCGACCGCATGGTGGCGGCCCTCAAGTATCACGCTGCCCTGGGGCTGGCTGCACCGCTGGCGGGTTTCCTGGGGGACGTGGTGGAACGGCATGGCCTCGCCTCCCGCCCAGACCTCATGATCGTTCCACCACTTTCGCGCGAGCGCCTGGCCGAGCGTGGTTTCAACCAGTCGCTGGAACTTGCCAGGCACCTGGGTCAGCGCTTCGGCGTGCCCGTAGCAGCGACCGCCCTGGCACGCGTGCGCGACACCACGCCACAGGCCCGCCTCAAACCGGATGAACGCGCACGCAACGTGAAGGGGGCTTTTGCCGCGACGCGCCGCTTCGACGGCCTGGCCGTCGCCGTCGTGGATGACGTCATGACAACTGGCGCGACGCTGGCCGAGATCGCCGCTGTCGTCAAGGCGGCGGGCGCGGTCCGCGTGGTCAACTGGGTCGTCGCACGCGCACTGCCTCACCCCATGGAATAGAATTCGCGCCCGCGGCTTGGTACTGCCGCTTCCGCCCCCATCTTCAAGCCTGGTCCGCCACGCTTCTCACCCTTGAGGGGCCTATCCCGACGCCCCGCCCAGCCATGTCCATTCTTGCCGCTTCTTCTTCCTCGGCTCCCGCATCGGCGGCGCCAGCCGCCGGTACCGCGCCCGTCACCGACGTCACCGAGTCGACATTCGATGCGGAAGTCATGGAAACATCGATGCGCATGCCTGTGGTCATCGACTTCTGGGCCCCCTGGTGCGGGCCCTGCCGCGCACTGTCGCCGGTGCTCGAAAAGCTGGCCGCCGAGTTCGCCGGCAGGATCAAGGTCGTCAAGATCAACTCTGACGAGAACATGGGCCTGTCGCAGGCCTTCGGCGTGCGCAGCATCCCCATGGTCGCTGCCTTAGTCGGCGGGCAGATCGCAGCGCAGTTCATGGGCGCCAAGCCGGAAGGACAGGTGCGCCAGTTTTTCGAGCAGGTCATGAAGGTCTTCGCGCAGGCTCTGCCGGATGCCGCGCGTGCGCTCGCCGAAACCGCCAGTGCCGCTCCGGCGCCGCCTCCGAGTCCTGCGGCCGGCAAGCACGCCGAGGCGCTCGCGCGTGCCGAACGCGGCGATCTCGAGGGAGCACTGGCCACACTCGAGGAGGCACTCAAGCTCGACCCGGCACTCACAGACGCGCGCCTTGACGCTGCCGAACTCGAGATCGCCGCGGAACGCATGGAGGCCGCAGCAGCACGCCTGGCCGCCATCGAGCTTACGCCGGAGGAGCGCGACCGCGCGGGGCGGCTGGATTCCCTCAAGGCGCGTGTCCAGGCGCTCGATGCCGTGCGTGACCTGCCCGCGACCGAAGAACTCGAGCGCGCGCTGGCCGCCAACCCGGCCGATCACAAGCTGCGCTTCGACCTGGCGCATGCCCTGATCGCCGAAGGTGCTTTCGAGGCCGGGCTCGAGCACCTCCTCCATATCGTGACGCGTGACCGCAACTGGAACGAACAGGGCGCGCGTCGCGCGATGATCAACACCTTCAACCTCCTGGCTGACAATGAGGCCGCCGCCGACCTGGTCTCGACCTGGCGTCGCAAGCTCGCGAGCGCGCTCAACTAGGAGCGACGGCGAGGTTGTTCCACATCGTCCTCTATCAGCCGGAGATTCCGCCCAACACCGGCAACGTCATCCGCCTGGCCGCCAATACCGGTGCGCGACTGCACCTGATCGAGCCGCTCGGGTTTCGCCTCGAGGACAAGCAGTTGCGCCGCGCGGGCCTCGACTATCACGAGTATGCAAGCCTCACCGTGCATCGCGACTGGGCCGCATGCCGCGCAGGGCTTGACCTCAATCGGACCTACGCCCTGTCGACGCGCAACGCGCGGCGCTACAGCGATGCCCGGTTTCGCGCTGGCGACGCCTTCGTCTTCGGGCCGGAGACGCGCGGCCTGCCCGATGCGGTGCTGGACGAATTCGCGGCGGCACAACGCCTGACCATCCCGATGCGGGCGGGCAATCGCAGCCTCAACCTGTCCAATGCCGTCGCGGTCGTGGTGATGGAAGCATGGCGTCAGACCGGCTTTGCAGGAGCGGCCGACAGCATCACGTAGACGCAGGCGCTGCCCGCGCGCAAGACGCCTCAGACTTCGCTGCGCGCATCCCGTGCCAGAAGTTCGGTCACGGCCTGCCGCGGACCGACACCGTCGAAAAGAATTGCGCAGACCGCCTGCGTGATGGGCATCTCCACCCCGTGACGCCTGGCCAGTGCCAAGGTCTCGCGGGCGGTTGGCACGCCTTCGGCCACATGGCCCAGGCCGGCCAGCACGGCATCGAGCCCGCCTCCCTCGGCCAGCTTGCGGCCGACGGTCCGATTGCGCGACAGGTCGCCCGTCGTGGTGAGGATCAGGTCGCCCATGCCGGTCAGGCCCATGAATGTCTCCGGCTTGGCACCCATGGCGCGCCCCAGGCGGGCCATCTCGGCCAAGCCGCGCGTGACCAGCGCGGCGCGCGCGTTCAAGCCCAGTCCCAGGCCGTCGGAGATACCGGCCGCGATCGCGATCACGTTCTTGACCGCGCCGCCGATTTCAACCCCGACCAGGTCGTTGCTCGTATAGATGCGCAGGTTGCCGCCATGGAGAAGAGGTGCGGCTGCAGATGCAAAAGCGTGATCGGTGGTCGCCAGGGTGAGGGCGACCGGCAACCCTTGCGCCACCTCGGCGGCGAAACTGGGCCCCGACAATGCGCCGCGCGGCATCTGCACGGCAAGCGTTTCCTCGGCCACCTGGTGGGCCAGCAGGCCGCTGCCAGCCTCGAACCCTTTGCACAGCCAGATCACGCCCGCCTTCGTGCCGCTCGCTGCCAGGGCGGCAAAGGTCGGCCGCAGGCCGGCCATCGCCGGCGCTGCGACCACCAGATCGCAGGCGGCCGCCAGCGCAAAATCGTCGACCGGGATGACCTCGGGAGGCAACGCGTGCCCCTTCAGGAAAAGGGTGTTCTCGCGCGTCCCGCGCATGGCCTCAGCCAATCCGGCTTCGCGCGCCCAGAGGACAGCCCGGCGCCCGTTGCGCCCCAGCGCAATCGCCAGCGCCGTGCCCCATGCGCCGCCCCCCAGGATGCCGACCGTGCCCAAGAGCTACAGTCCCCAGACCTGGTTGACGCGCACAAAACCACTCGTACCGTCGCGGTGGCGCACGCGTGCCCACACCGCGCCCGCACCCGGCGCCTCGATCAGTTCCAGCGCGACCTCGGGGGCGACGCTGAACAATACCGGCGCAGACTCGTCGGCGCGCTCGCGCACCGCCGCCTGGACGGTCGCGACGACGCTGCGCGACTCACTCACCGACTTGCGTTCGATCCAGGCCATGTCGCCGGCCCGATCGCGCACCTTGAGCCAGCCTTCGATCGACACCACCACCTCGAAAGGCATGCCGCGCGGCGCAACGTAGAGCTTCTTGCCGCGCTGGGTCGGGGCGTCATAGAGAACCGCCACTTCGCCGGCGGAACGAAAGTCCAGGCCTTTCTGGGCCCATACCGCCGGAACGCAGGCGAGCGCGGCAAGCGCCAGGAAACGCGGTGCCAGCGCGCGCATGACCCGGCCCTAGTGCTGCGGCGCGATGATGGTCGTTGCCGGCGGCTCAGCCCCGGTGCGCTTGGCTTCCTCAATTTGCTGCAGGCGCTGCGCGTAAAAGGCCTCGAAGTTGACGTTCGGCAGGTGCAGGGCCGGAAACCCGGCGCGCACCACGATGTCGGCGACGTTGGCACGGAGGTAGGGATACAGGGTGCCGGCGCAATGGATGCCCAGAAGGGCGTCCATCTGGTCCTGCGGGAAGTTGCGGATCTCGAAAATGCCGGCCTGGCGCATTTCGACCAGGAAGGCGACCCGATCCTTGATGCGCGTCGTCACGGTGGCCGTCACGACCAGTTCGTAGAGCGCCTCGCTGAAATTCTGCGCATCGATGTTGAGCTGGGTTTCCAGAGAAGGCGGCTCGGTCTCGAGAAAGATGGCGGGCGCATGCGGAATCTCCATCGACATGTCCTTGACATACACCTTCTGCATGTTGAAGACCACGCCCGCGTCAGCCTGCGAGTTGCTGCCTGCGCCATCCGCAGGTGCGGCGGCGCCGTTGCCGGGGTTCGATTCGGCCATGTTGGTTCCTTGGTGAGGGTTGGGGGCGGCGCACCAGTGGCCGCCCGGGATGGAGTCGGTGTTAGCCGGGCTCTCCGGCAAGCAGCGGGTCGAGCCCGCCGGCGCGATCGAGCGCATCCAGATCGTCGAAACCACCGATATGGCGTTCGCCGATGAAGATCTGCGGTACCGTGCGCCGGCCGGTGGCCTCGATCATGACCTGGCGCTGCGGCGGATCGAGGTCGATGCGGATGGTGTCGATCGCCGCGACCCCCTTCCTCTCGAGCAGCGCGACGGCGGCGGAACAATACGGGCAGCCGGCGCGGCTGAACATGCGTACGGAAGGCTTGGGCACTGTGCTTCTCCTATTTGGCGACCGGCAGGCCGGCATCCCGCCAGGCATTGACGCCGCCGGCCAGCACATAGACGTCCGGCACGCCGAGGCTGCGCAACTTGTCCGCGGCGGCGGCAGCGCGCATTCCGGTGTCACAGCTGACGATCACCGGCGCCGCCTTGAGCTTTTCCAGTTCGGCGCGCCGTTCCTCGATCAGCTTGGCGGGGAACGACTTCGCGTTGGCGATGTGGCCGCGCGCGAACTCGGCCTGCTCGCGCACGTCGATGATCACCGCGTCCTTCTGGTTGATCAACTGCGTGGCTTGCAGGGTCGAGACCTTGGCGCCGCCGCGCGAGCCCGCCACCACCGGCCAGACCAGCATGGCGCCGGAGACGAAGGCGACCGCGATCAGCGGCCAGTTTGCCATCACGAACGTTTCGATCACGAGCTACCTTCCAGTCGATTTCCCAGCATTATCGAGATCCCCGCAAAACACTTCGCGCATCATGGCCACCAGCTGCAGGGTGCGGCCGTCGGCGATGCTGTAATAGACCCGGTTCGCATCCTTGCGCGCGGTCAGCACCTTCTTGTCGCGCAGGATCGCCAGGTGCTGCGAGACGTTGCTCTGGCTGGTCCCTACCGCTTCCACGATCTCCTGCACCGCGATCTCGCCGCTGCCGAGCAGACACAACACCTTGAGCCTGAGCGGATGGGCGATCGCCTTCATCGCACGCGAGGCCTGTTCGATTTCGCCGGCACGCCCGATGAGCTCGAAAACATCCTCCGGCGCCGTACCGGCCTTGGGCATGGACGCGACCCCGATCGCAAAAAATGGTTGCGATTCGTGCCGGACATCCGGCACTACGAACCACAACCCGAGATTATAAAATACCTGCCCCGACAGGACTGACACGACACGACAATGCCAACGCTCGTCATGATGCGGCACGGTGAATCGGCATGGAACCGAGAAAACCGCTTTACCGGCTGGACCGATGTCGACCTGACCGAGGCCGGCGTCGCCGAGGCCAAGCGCGGCGGCGCACTCCTGCGCGAACGCGGTTTCGTTTTCGATTGCGCATTCACTTCCCTCCTGAAGCGCGCCATCCGCACCTTGAACGTGGTGCTCGATGAACTCGACCTGGCCTGGATTCCGGTCGAGAAGCATTGGCGCCTGAATGAACGCCACTACGGCGCGCTGCAGGGCCTGAACAAGGCCGAGACCGCGGCGCGCTTCGGCGATGCGCAGGTCCTTACGTGGCGGCGCGCCTACGCGATCGCTCCCGACCCGCTGTCCGCCGACGACCCGCGTCATCCGCGCATCGACGCTCGCTACGCCGATGTCGATGCGGGCCTGCTGCCCGCCACCGAATGCCTGAAAGACACCGTGGCGCGCGTGCTGCCCTACTGGAACGAGCGCATCGCGCCGGCCCTGTCGAAGGGCGAACGAGTGCTTATTGCCGCGCACGGCAACAGCCTGCGCGCCTTGATAAAGTACTTGGACGGGATGGGCGAGGACGAGATCGTCGGCCTCAACATCCCGACCGCCCAGCCCCTGGTCTACGAACTCGACGATCGCTTGCGCCCGATCCGGCACTACTACCTGGCCGACCCCGAGGAAATCGCGCGCGCCCAGGCCGCCGTGGCGGCGCAGGGCAAGGCGCGGACCTGATGTGCCCTCCGGCGCTGCCGCATGCCTCCGGGCAGAAGCGGCTCGCCGCCCGCATGCGCCGACTTGCGTTTGCTGCCGCGATCGCGGCTTCGCTGGGCGTCGGCCCGGTGGCCGCCAATACGCCGGATGAACTGAAGGCGCTGCGCGCGCGCATCGAGACGCTCAAGAAGGAGATCGAGAAGATCGAAGGCGACCGCGCCGAGGCGGCAGACGCGCTCAAGGAATCGGAAAAGGCGATCTCGGAAGCCAACCGGGCGCTGCGCGACCTGGCGGGAGAGAAAGGTGTGGCCCAGGACCGCCTGCAGGACCTGGGGCGGCGCAGCAAGGCAGCCGGCGATGCCGCTGCGGACCGCAGCGCCCGCCTCTCGCGCCTGATCCACGACGAGTATGTGCAGCACAAGCGCGGGTATTTGCAGATGCTGTTCTCCGGCGAGAATCCGGCCGCGGCCGCACGCGAGATCCACTATGCGAGTTACGTTTCGCGCGCACAGGCCAAGCTGATCGACAACCTGCGCGCCGATCTCGCGCAACTGCAGCGCCTTGCCGCCGAGGCGCGCGACCGGACCGTGGAATTGGCCGAGATCGAAACCCGCCAGAAGGCCGAGCGCGAGCATCTTGCGCGCGAGTCGCAAGCGAAGAAGAAGGTGCTGACCCGGTTGTCCACGCAGATCCGCTCGCAGCGCCGCGAGGTCTCGACCCTGGAACGCAACGAGAAGCGCCTGACCGACCTGGTGGAACGCCTGGCCAAGCTGGTGCCGCAACGCCGCCCGGGGGCGGAAAAGCCGCGCCGGCCCGGCGAGAAAGTCGACGCGGTCGCCGAGGCAGGCCTGTCCGGCGCCTTCGCGTCCCTGCGCGGCAAGCTGCGCCTGCCGTCGCGCGGGGAACTCTCCAACCGCTTTGGCAGTCCACGTCCTGAAGGCGGTACGACATGGAAGGGTTTGTTCATCCGCGCCGCCGGCGGCGAGGATGTGCGCGCCGTCGCGCCGGGACGCGTGGTGTTCGCGGACTGGCTGCGCGGGTTCGGCAACCTCATCATCGTCGATCATGGCAACGAGTACTTGAGCATCTACGGCAACAACGAGTCCGTATACAAGCAGGTGGGTGACGCGGTCGCGAGCGGCGACGCGATCGCCAAGGTGGGCAACAGCGGGGGTAACCCGGAGACGGGTCTATACTTTGAATTGAGGCACCAGGGCAAGCCGTTCGACCCGCTATCCTGGGTGCGGCAATGACGGGAGAACGGTCATGAACAGCAAGTGGAAAAGCAGCGGCTTAATCGGCGTCGGCGTGGTTGCCGGCGTGCTCCTGGGGCTCAATTTTTCCGCGGTCGCGCAACGCGAAGCGCGCAGTCCCCTGCCCCTGGCCGAAATCCAGACCTTGGCCGAAGTCTTCGGCAACATCAAGCAGGCCTACGTCGACACGGTCGATGACAAGAAACTCCTGACCGGCGCGGTCAAGGGCATGCTGACCGAACTCGACCCGCACTCCTCCTACCTCGACCCTGAGGAGAACAAGGAATTCGAAACCGGCATCCGCGGCGAATTCGGCGGACTCGGCATCGAGGTCGGCACCGAGGAAGGCTTCGTCAAGGTCGTCTCGCCGATCGAGGACACCCCTGCAGCGCGCGCCGGCATCCGCGCCGGGGACCTGATCGTCAAGATCGACGACACTTCGACCAAGGGCATATCGCTCACCGACGCGGTCAAGCGCATGCGCGGCAAGCCCAAGACCTCGATCAAGCTCACCATTGCGCGCAAGGGCGAGAACCGGCCCATCGAAATCACGCTGGTGCGCGAAGTGATCCGGGTGCAGAGCGTCAAATCCAAGCTGATCGAGCCGGGCGTCGCGCACATCCGCGTGACGCAATTCCAGGAACGCACCGTCGAGGATCTGGCGCGCAACATCGAACGCATGTACAAGGAGTCCGGCGGCAAGCTGACCGGGCTGGTGCTCGACATGCGCAACAACCCGGGCGGCCTGCTGCATTCGGCCATCGGCGTGTCGGCGGCCTTCCTCGAGTCGCGTACCGTGGTGGTCTCGTCCAACGGCCGCCTGCCCGACACCAAGCATTCGTATCTGGCCACGCCCGAGGAGTATTCGTTCCGCACACGCGAGGACGCGCTGCGCAACCTGCCGCCCGGGATCAAGACCGTGCCCATCGTGGTGCTGGTCAATGACGGCTCGGCCTCGGCTTCGGAGATCGTCGCCGGCGCCCTGCAGGATCACAAGCGCGCGGTCGTGATGGGGCAGACCACCTTCGGCAAGGGTTCGGTGCAGACCAAGCTCAATCTCAACAATGGCGCGGGCATGAAGCTCACCACGGCGCGCTACTACACCCCCTCCGGGCGATCGATCCAGGCCAAGGGCATCATTCCGGACTGGATCGTCGGCGAGACCGCCTCCGGCCCGACGCGCGGTCCGCGCATGCGCGAAGCCGATCTGGCCAATCACCTGACCAACGATCGCGACCCGGATGCGGAGAAGCCCGGCGCCCCGCAGCCGGCGGCGCCCGAGGCCGACAAGAAGGAAGACGCCAAGCCGCCGGCGCGCATCGAATTCGGCAGCGCCGAGGACTTCCAGTTCCAGCAGGCCTTGAATCTGCTGAAGGGCCAGCCGGTCAAGGGCGAGAAGTCGGCGCCCCAGCCCGGCCCGCGCACCGCCGAGGCGAAGAAGTAGCGCGGTGCAACGCCATGCACGCAGGGGCCGCCGGCCCCTGTTCTTGTTCGTACCCGCCGTGAACGACGACGACCTGCTGCGCTACTCGCGGCACATCCTTCTGCCCGAGATCGGCATCGAGGGGCAGGAGCGCCTGCGCGTCGCGCGACTGCTGGTGATCGGCGCCGGCGGGTTGGGCTCGCCCGCGGCGCTCTACCTGGCGACGGCCGGAGTCGGCCACCTGACCTTGGTCGATGACGACCGTGTCGACCTGACCAACCTGCAACGCCAGGTGTTGCACCGCATGGAGAGCATCGGTGTGCCCAAGGCTCTATCCGGGCAGACGACCCTGGCTGCGTACAACCCCGGGGTGGTCGTATCCGCGTTGGTCGAACGGGCGAACCCGGCGCGCCTGGAAGAACTGGTCGGCGCGCACGACATCGTGCTCGATTGCTGCGACAACTTCGCCACCCGCCACGCGGTCAATCGCGCCTGCGTGAAGCTGAAAAAGCCGCTGGTCTCGGGTGCGGCGATCCGTTTCGACGGGCAGTTGACCGTGTTCGACGCGCGCCAGGACGGCGCACCCTGCTATCACTGCCTGTTTCCCGAAGGTGAGGATGTCGACGAGACGCGCTGCGCGGTCATGGGCGTCTTCGCCCCCCTGACCGGCATCATCGGCACCATGCAGGCTGCCGAGGCGCTCAAGCTTGCTGCCGGCGTGGGAGAGCCGCTGCTCGGAAAGCTGTTGCTGCTTGACGGCCTGGCGATGCGCTGGCGGGAAGTGCGCTACCGCAGGGACGTGGAATGCGCGGTGTGCAAGGCGCCGACCGCCTGACTGGCGGCTGCCGTGCGCCTCAACCCAGCAGCAACGGCAGCTGTCTCTCCAGCCCCTCGGCCGGGTTCTTCTTGAAGCCGCTCTTGGCGTATTGGTGCCAGCGCCCGATCACGTAACAGATGAGCGCGTTGGCCTGCGCAGAAACATCGAGCGCATCCGGCAACGCGCCCTGGGTCTGTGCGATGCGCAGGGACTGCTTGAGCGCGGCTTCGATGCGCTCGACGAGCGCGTTGATGCGCGCCTGCAGACGTTCGTTTTCGCCCACCAGCGCATCGCCGATCAGGACCCGGGTCATGCCCGGGTTCTGCCCCGCGAAACCCAGCAACATCACGGCGATGGCATGCACCTGCTTCAAGCCCTCGCTTTCCTCGCCGGTGATGCGATTGATGAGGCTGAAGATCGAAGATTCGATGAATTCGATCAGGCCTTCGAACATCTGCGCCTTGCTGGCGAAATGCCGATAGAGCGCCGCCTCGGATACGTCGAGCCTGGCCGCCATCGCGGCGGTGGTGATCTTCTCTCCCTTGGGCGACTCCAGCATCGTTGCGATCAGCTGCAGGATCTGGGTCTTGCGGTCTCCGGCACGGGGCATGGCTTGTCCCTTGTAGGTCTACATCAAGCGTGAGCGCTTACTCAATTGAAGCACTGAAGCGAGCTTGACGTCAACGAAAGCCGGACGCCCCGGCGTGCGGGCAATCCACACCGTGGTCAATCCCAGGCGCTTGGCAGTCCGGAGATTGGCGAGGTTGTCCTCGACCATGACCACACGCCGGCCGCGCGCCTGGTGGCGTTTGAGTATTCGTGCCAGCGAGGAACGCGCCGGTTTGGGCACGTAGTTCATCGACTCGATGGTCTCGACCGCGTCAAAAAGGCCATGCAGGCGCATTTCACGCAGTACGCCGTGCACGTAGTGCTGTGGCGCGTTCGAAACCAGCACGCGCCGCCCCGGCAGGCTTTTCAGCAGCCGCCGCACGCGGCGGTCGTAGTCGATCACGTGCGCCAGATCGGGAAAGACGTGCGTCTCGCGCAAAAAGTGGTCCGGATCGACCGCATGTCGCCGCATCAGGCCCAGGAGGGTCGCACCGTAGCGCTCCCAATACTCGCGCCGCAATTCGTCGGCCGCCCCTTCATCGACACCGACGTGACGCATGACGTACTCCGTCATGGCGCGGTTCATGCGCCCGAAGATCACCGGTGTCGCGCGGTGCAGCGTGTCGTCAAGGTCGAACAGCCACAGGGCGGCACGCGAGCGGTGTTGGCGCACGACGGGAGATGGATAGACTTGCAAGCGTGCGATTGTCCCGCAACTTCGATTTGGGCCTCCTGACCGCCTCGGAAACGGCGCACGCGCGCGGAATCGACAACCGCGCCGACCCCGCGCACCTGGGCAACCTCAGGCGGCTTGCCTTCGTGCTCGAAGAGGTGCAAGCACTCATCGGCCATCCGCTGGTCATCACCAGCGCGTATCGCTCGCCCGCGCTAAATGCGGCCGTCGGCGGTGTGCCCCACTCGCGACACGCCCTGGGACTGGCTGCCGATTTCACCTGCCCTGAATTCGGCTCGCCCCTCGAAGTGGCCAGGCGCATCGCCGGCTCGACCATCGCCTTCGACCAGATCATCCACGAGTACGGTCGCTGGGTACACCTTGGCCTGGCAAAAGAGGGAGAGACACGCCGGCGCCAGGAACTGACCATCTGCAGCGCGGCCGAAGGGTATGTCGATGGCCTCGTAGGTTGCGCGCCGCCGGCCTAGGCGGGCAGCTCCCCGCGGAAAAATTGCTGCGCCGCAGCGTGCATTGCTTGCGCATGTTGTCTATATTTCCGCCGTCTATTAGCATATTCTTATTTCATGATGTTCGCCGAATCCCGACCCGGACGACTCGTCAGGGCCCCGGAAAACTTTCTCGACGCCGAAGCGATCCGTGCGGTGCAATCAGGCAGGCGCGACTTCCTGCGCAGCGCCCTGGCAGGGGCGGCCGCCGTCGGCGCCGGGACTGCCGGTGCCCAGTCGGCTGACGGAGAGAAGGTCATTCTCGAGCCGCAGCCGCATGCCACCTCGCTGGGCAAACCGGTCGCGGCCAGCCCGTACGGGATGCCTTCGAAATACGAGTCCAACCTGGCCCGGCGCGAGTCGCCGGGGCTGACGCGCGTATCGGCGGCCTCGGTGTCGTTCTCGCCCCTGCAGGGCATGTTCGGCATCATCACGGCCTCGGGCCTGCATTTCGAGCGCCATCACCAGGGCTTCGTCGAGATCGACCCCGCCGAACACCGCCTGATGGTCATGGGCATGGTGCGCGCGCCCAAGGTCTACACCATGGAGGCGCTGATGCGCCTGCCCTCGGTGTCGCGCATGCATTTCATCGAATGCGGCGCCAATACCGGGATGGAATGGGGCAACGTCGCGGTGCCGACGGTGCAATACACGCATGGCATGCTGTCGTGCAGCGAGTTCACCGGGGTTCGGCTGAAGGACGTGCTGGCGCACTGCGGCGCCGACATTCGCCGCGGCCGCTTTGTGCTGGCCGAAGGCGGCGACGGCTCCGGCATGACCCGCACCATCCCGATGGAGCTGGTCGAATCCGGTGAGGTCATGCTCGCCTGGGGCATGAACGGCGAGATGCTGCGCCCGGAAAACGGGTACCCGCTGCGCCTGGTCGTGCCCGGCGTGCAGGGTGTCTCGTGGGTCAAGTGGCTGCGGCGCATCGAGGTCGGCGACCAGCCATTCGGCGCCAAGGACGAGGTGCTGCACTACACCGACCTGATGCCCGACGGCACGCACCGCCAGTACACCTCGATCCAGGAAGCCAAGAGTGTCATCACCTCCCCTTCGGGCGGACAAAGGCTCACCGCCACCGGCTACTACACCATCACCGGGTTGGCCTGGAGCGGGCGCGGGAAGGTCGCGCGTGTGGACGTGAGCGTCGATGGCGGACGCAACTGGAAGACCGCGACCCTGCAGACACCGATCCTGTCTAAATGCCTGACGCGCTTCACCCTGCCCTGGGTGTGGAACGGTGGTGAAGCACTGTTGGCCAGTCGAGTGACGGACTCGACCGGCTACGTGCAGCCGACCATGCGCCAGCTGCGCGCGGTCCGCGGGACACGGTCAATTTATCACAACAACGCGATCCAGAACTGGCAGGTGGCGAAATCCGGCGAGGTGAGCAATGTCCAGCTCTGATCCGGCCGTGACACGCCGCCCGCGCGCGGGACGTCTGGTCATGCTCGCTCACGTGGTGGCCGTCGGCGTGCTGGTCGCGAGCGGCGGCACATTGGCACGCGACCCTTTTCCCGGCGTCGGCCGCACCGCCACGCCTGCCGAGATCAAGGCCTGGGACATCGACGTGCGTCCCGACTTCAAGGGGCTGCCGCGCGGCCGCGGCACGGTCGCAAAAGGTCAGGACGTGTGGGAAGCCAAGTGCGCCTCCTGTCACGGCATCTTCGGCGAGTCCAACCAGGTCTTTCCACCGATCGTCGGCGGCACGACCAAGGAGGACATGCAGCGCGGTCGCGTCGCCGGACTCACCTCCGGCACCGAGTCGCAGCGCACCACGCTGATGAAGCTTTCCAGCCTGGCCTCGTTGTGGGACTACGTCAATCGCGCCATGCCCTGGAACAACCCGCGCACCCTGAGTGTCGAGGAGGTCTACGCGGTCACCGCCTACATGCTGCATCTGGGCGACATCTTGCCCGGTGACTTCACGCTCTCCGACGAGAACATCCGTGACGTCCAGGCCAAGCTGCCCAACCGCAACGGCAAGAGCGACAAGCACGGCCTGTGGCTGCCCAGCGGCAAGCCGGATGTGAAGAACGTCGCCTGCATGCGCAACTGCGACACCCCGGTGGCGATCAGTTCGCGCATCCCCGATCACGCGCGTGACGCGCACGGCAACCTGGCTGACCAGATGCGTCCGTGGGGGGCCGTGCGCGGGCAGGTCACGATGGCGCGCGCGGCAACCGCCGTGCCGCCGTCCGAGCACGCGGCGGTACGAACGCTGGCCGAAAAATCAGCCTGCCTTGCCTGTCATGCACCCAACCAGCGACTTGTTGGCCCGAGCTTTGCCGAGATCACCGCCAAGTACAAATCCGACAGCGGCGCCGAGTCCTACCTGGCGGGCAAGATCAAGAACGGTGGTCAGGGGGTGTGGGGCAGCGCGCCGATGCCGGCCGCAGCGGTCTCGGAGGCCGATGCACGGCAGTTGGCGCAGTGGATTCTCAAGGGTTTGCCGCAATAGCGGCAAGGCTTAAAATCGCGGTTTCATTTGCCCTTTCGAGGGGTCAAGGAGAAAGCATCATGAATATGCACGGAACCTCGCGCCGCGAGGCGCTCAAGACCGGCGGGACGATGGCGGTGTTCGCCCTGTTCGCCGCCGCCGGACTGATCTCGCCACGCGAGGCACGCGCTTCCTGGAACCAGGCGGCCTTTGGTGCCAAGGGCGTGGACAATGTCGTCAAGAGCCTGGGCGGCGCCAGCGCAGCGCCCACCACGGCAGTCTCGTGGGGCTCCACGCCGGAAATCGCCGAGAACGGTGCGGTCGTGCCGATCTCCGTGACGTCCAACCTCCCCAAGACCGAGTCGATCTCGATCCTGGTGGAAAAGAACCCCAACTCGCTCGCGGCGTCCTTCACCATACCGTCCGGCACCGACCCGACGGTCACGACCCGGGTCAAGATGGGCGAGACCTCGCAGGTGCACGCGCTGGTGCGTGCCGACGGCCGCTACTTCGTGGCCACGCGCGAAGTCAAGGTCACCCTGGGCGGCTGCGGCGGCTGACCGCCCGCTCCCACACGCACACAGGAGATAAGCATGGCAGACCCGATGCGCATCCGCGCCAAGATGGAGGGCGACAAGGCCGTCGTCCGCGTCCTCATGAGTCACGAAATGGAAACCGGCCAGCGCCGCGATTCCACCGGCAAGACCGTCCCCGCCCATTTCATCCAGGAAGTCACGGCCACCCACAATGGCCGCACGGTACTGGCCGCACAGTGGGGGCCGGCGATATCCAAGAACCCCTACCTGCAGTTCCAGTTCGGCGGCGCCAAGGCCGGGGACAAGGTGGTCGTCTCCTGGGTCGACAACAAGGGTGACAAGCGCACCGACGAGGCGACCATCGCCGCATGATGCAGCGCCGGCCCGCCCGCGGCCGGCGAATACAACCTTGAGTCCCCGCCCAAGAGGGACCCACGAGGAGACGATTGATGAGAAATTCCGTGGCCGTACTGGCCTTGGCGGTCGCACTGTGCCCGGGACTGGCCCAGGCCCAGGCCGGGGACAACACCGTCAAGAAGATCGAGGAGTATCGCCAGGCGCTGGTCGACGGGAATCCTGCCGAACTGTGGGAGGCGCGCGGAGAGGATCTGTGGAAGCGCAAGCGCGGACCCAAGCAGGTTTCGCTCGAGGCTTGTGACCTGGGCTTGGGCGCGGGAGTCATCAAGGGCGCCTATGCAGTGCTGCCGCGCTATTTCGCCGACGCGGACCGTGTCATGGACCTGGAGTCGCGCCTGGTGCACTGCATGATGACCCTGCAGGGCATGTCGCGTGCGGACGCGACGCGCCGTCCCTTTGGCAACGGCACCGAACGCTCTGACATGGAGGCGCTGGTGGCCTTCATCACCGCGGAATCCAAGGGCGTGGTCATGAATGTGCCGCAGCGCCACGCCAAGGAGCGCGAGGCCTACGCGCTGGGCAAGCAGATCTTCTTTTTCCGCGGCGGCCCGCACGATTTTTCCTGCGCCACCTGCCATTCCGAAGGCGGCAAGCGCATCCGCCTGCAGGATCTGCCCAACCTGACCGAAACCAAGGATGCCCAGCGCGCCTACACGAGCTGGCCCGCATACCGGGTCTCGCAGGGTGAACTGCGCAGCATGCAGTGGCGGCTGTTCGACTGCTTTCGCCAGCAGCGATTCCCGGCCCTCGAATTCACCTCCGAGGCCTCTGTCGCGCTGACCATGTTCCTGGCGCGCAATGCCAACGGGGCGCCGTTCGCCGCGCCGGCGATCAAGCGCTAGGGGACGGGATCATGCACAAACACTTCAAGATCGCCGGCATTTCTGCCGCCTGTGTCGCGCTGGCCGGCTGCGCCACCATGATGAGCGACGAAGAAGCCGCCCGCCAGGCCCTGACGGTGATGAAGGCCTCGTTTGCCGAGCGCGGCCAGGCCAAGCTGAGTCGCCTGGACCGCGACGATCCGCAGGCCACCTGCAGCGTCGGCCCGGAGGTGAAGATTCCCCGTGAAGTCCAGGAGCGCATCGAGAAGCAGCAGACCGCGCTCATCAAGTACCCGGCCGACGGCAAGTTCATCGGCGACTGGCGCCAGGGCGAACGCATCGCGCAATCCGGCGTCGGCATGCAGTTCACCGACAACCCGGCCAACCCGGCCGGCGGCAACTGCTACGCCTGCCACCAGATGAGCCCGCAGGAAATCTCCTTCGGCACCATCGGACCGCCGCTCCTGGGCTACGGCAAGCTGCGCGGCAATTCCGAGGCGATCCAGCGCTACACCTTCGGCAAGATCTACAACGCGCAGGCTTACAACGCCTGCTCGACCATGCCGCGTTTCGGCCACAACCGCATCCTGACCGAAGAGCAGATCAAGCATCTGACCGCGCTTCTGCTGGACCCGGCCTCGCCGGTCAACCAGTAAACCCGAGGCAGTCGCCGCGGCCGCCCGAGCATCGGCGGCACGGTCGGCTGCCGCCTTGCAAAAGGAGACTGCCATGCATCGCCGCGAGTTCCTGAACCTGCTCGCTGCCGCCGGAGCGAGCGGCCTCGCGCTCGAAAGCGGCGACGCGTTCGCCGTCGATCCGTCTGCGCGCCTGTACGACTTCAAGTCCTTCGGCAACGTGCGCTTGATGCACTTCACGGACTGCCATGCGCAGTTGCTGCCGGTGTACTTTCGCGAACCCAACGTCAATCTGGGCGTCGGTGAGGCCCTCGGGCGCCCGCCGCACTTGGTCGGCGAGGCATTGCTCAGGCACTTCGACATGCTGCCGGCCCACGCAAGCACAAGTGCGACGCGCGATATGGCGAAAACCCTGTCGCACGCATTCACGCATCTGGACTTCGCGCGTGCCGCCAAGCTCTACGGGAAGACCGGTGGCTTCGCGCACATGGCCACGCTGGTCAAGAAGCTGCGCGCCGAACAGCCCAACAGCCTGCTGCTCGACGGCGGCGACACCTGGCAGGGCTCGGCCACCTCGCTCTGGTCCAACGGACAGGACATGGTCGACGCCTGCAAGCTCCTGGGTGTCGATGTCATGACCGGGCACTGGGAGTTCACCTTCGGCGCCAAGCGCGTCGAGGAAGTCGTGTCCAAGGACTTCAAGGGCAAGGTCGACTTCGTCGCGCAGAACATCAAGACTGCCGACTTCGGCGATGCGGTCTTCCCGGCCTGGGTCATGCGCGAGGTCGGCGGCGTGCCCATCGCGGTCATCGGACAGGCGTTTCCGTATACGCCGATCGCCAACCCGCGCCACATGGTCGCCGACTGGAACTTCGGCATCCAGGACGAGAACATGCAAAAGACGGTCAACGAGGCGCGCGCCAAGGGCGCAGCCGCGGTGATCGTGCTGTCGCACAACGGCATGGACGTGGACCTGAAGATGGCCGCGCGCGTGACCGGCATCGACGCGATCATGGGCGGTCACACGCACGACGGCGTGCCGCAGCCGGTCAAGGTGGTCAACGCCTCCGGCACGACTCTCGTCACCAACGCCGGCAGCAACACCAAGTTCTTAGGCGTGCTCGACCTGGATGTACGCGACAAGCGCGTGGTCGATTTCCGCTATCGCCTGCTGCCCGTCTTCTCCCGCTTCCTGCGTCCCGACCCGGAGATGACGCAACTGATCGAGCGCGTGCGCGCCCCGCACCTGGCCAAGCTGGGCGAAAAGCTGGCTGTCAGCGAAGAGCTCCTCTACCGGCGCGGCAATTTCAACGGCACGCTCGACCAGGTGATCCTGGATGCCCTGATGGAAGTCAAGGGCGCGCAGATCGCGTTCTCACCCGGCTTTCGCTGGGGCACCTCGATCCTCCCCGGCCAGGCCATCACCTTCGAGCACGTCATGGACCAGACCGCGATCACCTATCCGTTCGTCACGGTCAGCGAACTCAGCGGCGAGCAGATCAAGACCATCCTGGAAGACGTGGGCGACAACCTCTTCAACCCGGACCCCTACTACCAGCAGGGCGGCGACATGGTGCGCGTGGGCGGCCTCACCTACGCCTGCGACCCGCTGGCCAAGATGGGCGCACGCATCTCCGACATGCGCCTGGGCGGCAAGCCGCTCGAAGCCGATCGCAAGTACACGGTGGCCGGCTGGGCGCCGGTAGCCGAAGGCGCCAAGGGTGAGCCGGTATGGGACCTGGTCGCCGGCTACCTGCGCGCGAAGAAAGTCGTCAAGCCGGTGAAGCTGAACCTGCCACGCTTGAGCGGAATGAGCGGCAACCAAGGCATCGCAAAATAGCGCGAAACTGCGGCGTTGGTGCCGCAGGATGCCGGCAGATCACGCAGGACTCAAGGATGCCGGAAGGCCCGGAAATCCGCCGCGCGGCGGACAAGCTCAAACGCGTCTTGGAAGGACAGAAGGCGCTGTCGGTGCGTTTTGCCAAGGATCGCTTCCCGACGTTGCAGGCAAGCTCCCGGCGCCTCGCCGGCCGCATGATCGAGGCCGTCGAACCACGCGGCAAAGCCATCCTGACCCGCTTTGCCGGCGGACTCACGATCTACTCGCACAACCAGCTCTACGGCGAGTGGGTGATCTACCGCGGCGAGGCGCCGGCATCGCATCTGCAGACCCGCCTGGCCATACGGACGGCCAAGCACAGTGCGATTCTCTACAGCGCTTCCGAAATCGAGGTGCTCAAGACCGCCCTGGTGCACCGGCACCCCTACATTGCGAAACTCGGTGTGGAACTGCTCGATCCGGACGTCAGCGAAGTCGATGTACTGGCCCAGGTGTGCGCGCCGCGATTCGCGCGCCGCAACCTGGCCGGCCTGCTGCTGGACCAGGGCTTCCTGGCCGGCATCGGCAACTACCTGCGCAGCGACATCCTGTTCGCGGCGCGCCTGCACCCGGCAGCCCGCCCGGCAGACCTGACGCCCGCGCAACGCGAGACCCTGGCCCGCGTCGCGCTGCGCATGACGCGCCAGTCCTACCGGACGCGCGGCATCACCAACAACCCGCGCCTGGCCAGGCGCCTCAAGGCGCGGGGCATGGCCTTCAGCGAATATCGCCATTGGGTCTTCGACCGCGCAGGTGCCCCCTGCCACACCTGCGGCCAAACGATCGTGCGCATCGACTTCGGCAGCCGCGGCCTTTATCTGTGCGAGCGCTGCCAGCCCGGTCCGCGTTGAGGGACTCACCGGGGAACCGGTTGCTCTGCCTATAGTTGGCGGAAGCGGCGTCGCCAGTCCACCTGAAGCCACACCATGCCGCTCAGCCCCGAGGAGGGCACCTTGGCATGGCTCAAGTATCGCGCGTCAAACATTGTCCGCGCGAACGACCTAAGCGTATCCGACTCCACCACCCACGACGTTCGCAAGAAAGCCCAGCGGCGGATTTCGATCATTGCCGGCAAACGGACGCATGCCGGACCTCGGCAATACGGCTCCTTCCGAAACGACCAGTAGTACAAAAGTCGTATTGATCGCTGCTACACGGTATCGGTAGCATTCATCGACAAGAAATTTCGCCGGAAGACCAAGCAGCAAAAGGAGAATGGCAATGTCGACTCGCCTACTCGCTAGACTGACTCTCGCGTGTCTCCTCCTGCTTGGATTCAATTTCGGCGCACGCGCCAGCTACTCGATACTCGATCTCGGAACTCTGGGCGGTCAGTTCAGCGAGGCACGGGCGATCAATAACCTGGGCCAGGTCGTCGGAGCCGCAGCAACATCCCAAGCGCTCCTCCCTTTCCTCTACTCGGCGGGCCAGATGATCAGCATCGCCCCTCCCGGCACCGCCTATGGCACTGCCACTTCGATCAACGACGTGGGGCAGGTCACCATACATGCTTCGCCGATCGGTGGTCCGGCGATACCGGGTCGCGGCTACCTGTTCTCCCAAGGGCAGCTTACCGACATCGGCACCTTGGGAGGGTCGTATTCCTCTGCGATCAGCATCAACCGCCATGGGGTGGTCGTGGGTGATTCGTTTCTCCCTGGCGACATGATCAGGCGAGGAATTTCCTTCTCCGGAGGTACCCTGACAGACTTGGCGCCCTTCGTCGTCGCCAGCGACATTAACGCCAGTGGCCAGATCGTAGGCGGTACGGGAGGGAAGGCAGCCCTTTACAGCGGTGGCTCGATCCTCGATCTTGGAACGCTGGGGGGCGCGGTGAGCTTTGCAATTGCGATAAATGACGCGGGTCAAGTCGTCGGGCGCGCGCAGACGGGCACGGGCCAAACTCATGCGTTCCTGTACTCGGGCGGATCGATGACCGATCTCGGAACCCTCGGCGGTAGCTTCAGCCATGCGTGGGACATCAACGCCGTCGGGCAGGTGGTCGGATCCGCGGCCAAGCCTTCACTCGTACCGGGGGCAATGCCACCAGAAGTTTCGCACGCATTCCTGTACGAAAACGGAACCATGATCGACCTCAACACCCTTCTGCCGCCCGGCTCTTCCTTTAGGTCCCTGGACATCGCCTTCGGTATCAATGATTTCGGAGCGATTGCCGGTTCCGGAACCCGCCTCGACGGCAGCGTCGGCGCTTTTGTCCTGACTCCTGTTCCGGAACCTCAAACACATGCGATGCTGCTTGCAGGGCTCGGTATTCTTTGTGCCGCCCTGAGAAGCCGCAACCGTCCTGCCGTAGCGCTGTAGTTGTCCCGGCGATTTTCACGAACACCAAAGGTCACCTTGGGCATTGCGCCGAGGCGTTGGTCACCAAAGGCATTGGATGCGCTCGGCAAGCACATAGGTCCCGACAACCGCCCGTGAATCAGCAATGAGCGTTAGCGCGAAAAACGCATCCAGCGCGTTGTCGCGCAAGGAGGTACGCCGCGCCGCGAGGGGAGTGGAACGCAGATCAAGCACCGCGCAATCGGCCTCCTTGCCGATCCGGAAGTTGCCGATGCGGTCGGCAAGCCCCAGGGCCTGCGCACCGCCAAGCGTGGCGAGATAAAGGCCCTGCGCCGGCGCCAGCGTCGCGCCTTGCAGTTGCTGCACCTTGTAGGCCTCGCCCAGTGTCGTGAGCATGGAATAGCTGGTGCCGCCGCCGACATCGGTGGCCAGGCCCGTATGCATGCCGGCCGCGCGCGCGGCGGCCAGGTCGTACAGGCCGCTGCCCAGGAAGAGGTTGGAGGTCGGGCAGAAGGCCGCGCAAGCGCCGGTGCGGGCCATGCGCGCGCGATCCTCCGCGTCGAACCAGATGCAATGGCCGTAGATGGCACGCTCGCGCAATAGGCCGGCGCGGTCGTAGACAGCGAGATAGCTTTCGGCCTCCGGAAACAATTCGCGCGCCCAGGCGATCTCGCGCCGGTTTTCGGCCACGTGGCTCTGGATCCAGGTGTCGGGAAACTCACGCGCCAGGCGTCCGGCTAGCGCCAGTTGCTGCGGCGTGCATGAAGGCGCATAGCGCGGCGTGATCGCGTAGCCCAGGCGGTCTTGGCCATGCCATTTTTCGATCAGGGCGCGGCTGTCCGCGTAGCCGCTTTGCGCGGTGTCCTGCAACCACTCCGGGCAGTGACGGTCCATCAGGCACTTGCCGGCGATCATGCGCAGGTTGCGCGATTGCGCGGCGGCGAAAAAGGCGTCCACCGATACCGGATGAACGGTGCAGAAGACCGCCGCAGTGGTGGTGCCGTTTTCGAGCAGGCGGTCGAGGAAGAACGCGGCCGCCGCGTCGGCGTGCGCACGGTCGGCAAAGGCGCGCTCGGCCGGGAAGGTGTATTTCTCCAGCCAGTCCAGCAGCTGCGTGCCGTGGCTGGCGATCACGTCCACCTGCGGATAGTGGGCATGGCAGTCGACAAAACCCGGGACGATCAGGCAACCGCGGTGGTCGGCCACGCGCACGTCGGCGCCGAGCGGGGTAACAGCGGCCGGTCGCAGCGCCTCGATGATGCCATTGCGCGCGATGAGCACATGGTCGCGCAGATGCTCGACCGCGGAGGCGTCGCCCGCCTCGCCAGGGTCGGCCAGGCAATGCAGGAAGTCGCCCCGAATCGCAGTGACTGTCATCACCGTCCCCCAAAAAAAAGCCCGTCGGTCGGACGGGCCCTCAGATGATTCTGCCCGACGCGCAGTCGCGCGCGCCGGAGCGGTAGGTGGCGCCAGGCCGTCGCGGCCGGCGCCGCCCTGTCTACTTGCCCGAGGGCACCTTGCCCTCGACACCCTTGACGTAGAACATGATGCCGGCGATGAACTTGTCGTCACCCTTGGCGTCCTTGGCCAGGACTTCCTTGCCGGTGTTGTCGACCATCGGGCCGGTCCAGACGTGGAACTTGCCGTCCTTGATGTCGGCCTTCTTGTCCTCGGCCATCTTCTTCAGATCCGCCGGGACCATGTCACCGATCGCGACCACGTCGATCGCGCCTTCCTTCATGCCCCACCAGTTGGTCTCGACCTTCCAGGTACCTTCCAGCGCGTCCTTGATGGCCTTCTTGTAGTACGGGCCCCAGTTGATGATGGCCGAGGCCAGGTGCGCCTTGGGTCCGTAGGCGGTCATGTTGGAGTCCCAGCCGAAGGCGAACTTGCCCATCTTCTCGGCGGTCTGCAGGACGGCCGACGAGTCGGTGTTCTGCAAGAGCACGTCGGCGCCGCCGTTGATGAGCGAGGTCGCGGCTTCGGCTTCCTTGCCCGGGTCGAACCACTTGTTGACCCACACGACCTTGGTCTTGACCTTGGGGTTGGTCGACTGCGCGCCGAGCGTGAAGGCGTTGATGTTGCGGATCACCTCGGGAATCGGAATCGAGGCGACGAAGCCCAAGGTGTTGGTCTTGGTCATCTTGCCGGCGATCATGCCGGCCACGTAAGCCCCTTCGTAGGCACGCACATCGTAGACGCGCATGTTCTCGGCGCTCTTGTAGCCGGTGGCGTGCTCGAACTTGACGTCCTTGAATTCGGGTGCCAGTTTCAGCATCGGCTCCATGTAGCCGAAGGTGGTGCCGAAGATGAGCTTGTTGCCCTGGCTTGCCATGTCGCGGATGACGCGCTCGGCATCGGCCGACTCGGGCACGTTCTCGACAAAGGAAGTCTTGATCTTGTCACCGAATTCCTTTTCTGCCTCCTTGCGCCCGGTGTCGTGGGCGAAGGTCCAGCCACCGTCGCCGACCGGGCCGACATAGGCAAAGGCGACCTTGAGCGGTTCGGGCTTGGGCGGCGGCGGCGGGGCGGCGGCGGCCTTCTCAGCCGGCTTTTCGGCCGGCTTGGGCGCTTCCTGGCCGCAACCGGCCAAGGCCAGCGCGGCGCCAAGCGCGCTGACCAGCAATACGTTTCTACGCAGGGTGGACATCGTGACTCCTCTTGTCTATGGGTTGCTAGGGGTGGAACGGCTTGCCCAGACTGGCGGGCATGTTGAGACGGATGAACGCCGGGTTGCGCGAAATCAGCGCCAGGACGACGATGGTTGCAATATAAGGCAACATCGACAGCAGTTGGGAAGCAATTTCCACGCCTTCAGCCTGCAAGGCGAACTGGATCATGGTCACGCTGCCGAACAGATATGCGCCCAGTGCGACGCGCCACGCACGCCAGGTCGCAAACGTGGTCAGCGCCAGCGCAATCCAGCCGCGCCCCGCGACCATGCCCTCGACCCAGAGCGGGGTGTAGATCAGCGACAGGTAGGCACCGGCCAGCCCGCAGCAGGCGCCGCCGAAGGCCACCGCGCCGACGCGTATGGCCCGCACCGGATAGCCGATGGCGTGCGCCGACTCCGGCGATTCGCCCACTGCGCGGATCACCAGCCCCACGCGGGTGCGCTGGAGCACGAAGGCGACGATAGCCGTCAGGACGAGCGCGAAATAGACCATCCAGTGCAGCTTGAAGAACGCGGTGCCGAAAAACGGGATCGACGACAGCCCGGGGATCTCGAAGGTGGTCTTGAACGGGACCGCTTTGCCCACGTAGGCCAGACCGGCAAACGCCGACAGCCCGGCGCCGAACAAGGTGAGCGCAAGCCCGGTCGCATACTGATTGGTGGCAAGCCCGATGGCCAAGGCCGAGAAGAGGAGCGAGAAGAGCATGCCCGCCAGCGCACCGGCCAAGAGTCCCGCGACCGGACTGCCGCTGTGGAAGCCAACGGCGAATCCGGCGGCCGCGGCGATGAGCATCATGCCCTCGGCACCCAGGTTCAAGACCCCGGAGCGCTCGTTGACCAGGAGGCCGATGCCGGCCAAGAGCAGCGGTGTGCCGGCGGCCAGCGTGGCGGCGATCAGTGCGGCAATCTGTTCCATAGGATCAGCCCCTGCGCACGCGGTAGTGGATGAAGGTGTCGGCGGTCAGGAGCGAGAGCAGCAGCATGCCCTGGAACACCCCCGTGATCGCGGACGGCAGCCCCAGGCGGGACTGCGACAATTCGCCGCCGATATAGATCAGCGCCATGACAAAGGCGGCAAACACGCAGCCGCCCGGGTGCAGGCGCCCCAGCCAGGCGACGATGATCGCGGCGAACCCGTAGCCCGGGGAAATCTGCGGGGTCAATTGCCCGAGCGGGCCGGCCACTTCGAGCGCGCCCGCCAGGCCAGCCAGCGCGCCGCAGATCAAAAGCGACATCCAGATGCCCTCGCGCGCGGAAAAGCCGGCAAAGCGCGCCGCCAGGGGCGCGTGGCCGGCGACCGCGAGCCGGAAACCGGCCTTGGAACGCGCGACAAAAATCCACACCAGCACTAGCACGACCGCGGCGATGACCACGCCCCAGGTCAGGCGCGTGCCGGGCATCAGCTTCGGCACCATCGCCATGGCGTCGAAGGTCTTGCTGTAGGGAAAATTGAAACCCTTGGGATCCTTCCAGGGGCCGTTGACTAGGTAGATCAAGAGGAGACCACCCACGTAGGTGAGCATCAGGCTGACCAGGATTTCGTTGGCGTTGAAGCGATCACGCAAAAGCGCGGTCAGCGACGCCCAGGCCATGCCGCCGGCGATCCCGGCCAAGAGCACCACGACGAAAAACGCGCGCGGCGTGTCGGCCCCGGCCAGGAGCGCGACCCCGCCCGCCGCCACGCCACCCACGACGAACTGGCCCTCGGCGCCGATGTTCCACACATTCGATCGGTAACACAAGGCCAGCCCCAGCGCGCACAGGAGCAGCGGGGTCATCTTGAGGCCCACCTCGGACCAGCCGCGCACGGTCTCCAGCGGCGTGACGAAAAACACCTTGAGGCCCGCCACCGGATTCTTGCCCAGCGCCAGGAAGAGCAGGGTGCCGAAGACAACCGTCATGGCCAACGCGATGACCGGCGACAGCGCACCCATGACGGCCGAGGGCGCCGGCCGCGCCTCGAGCCTAAGCATGGTCCACCTCCCCGCGCGCCCCGCCCATGAGAAGGCCGATGCGCTCGACGGTCGCCTCGGCGATCGGGATGCGCTCCGAAAGCCGCCCGCCGGCGATCACATAGAGTACGTCGCAGATCTCGAAGAGTTCCTCGAGCTCCTCCGACACCACCAGCACGGCCGCGCCGGCATCGCGCAGGCCGACGATGTTCTGGCGGATCACCGCGGCGGCACCCACGTCGACGCCCCAGGTCGGCTGCGCCACCACGAACACGGCCGGGCTCTTGACCACCTCGCGCCCGACGATGAATTTCTGCAGATTGCCACCGGAGAGGCTCTTGGCAGCTGCGGTCGGCCCGGCAGTCTTGACGCCGAAGCGCGCGATGATCTCGTCGGCCAGGCGCGTGATGGCGGGCGTCGATATGAGGCCGTTCCTGGTCAACCCCTTATCGTGGGTCAGGAGCGTGTTCATGTGCAGCCCGAGGTTCGGGACCGCACCGCGCCCGAGACGCTCCTCGGGCACGAACGCCAGCCCCAGCGCGCGTCGCTCTGCAACCGGCATGCCGCCGATCGCGGTCGTGCCAATGCGCATGCTGGTCGGCGGCGCGCGCGGGTCCTCGCCGGAAATCAGCGCTAGCAGTTCACCCTGGCCGTTGCCCGACACCCCGGCGATGCCGACGATCTCGCCCTTTCTCACCGTGAGCGACACGTCGTGGAGGGCCTTGCCGGTGCGCTCCAGCGGCAACATCGTGAGGCTTTCAATAACCAGCGACTCGGGGCCGGCCTGGCTCGCCTTGCCGGTCGCGCGCGGTGGTTCGGCGCCGATCATCAGGCGCGACAGGCTGGCGACGCTCTCCTGGCGCGGATCGCACGTGCCGGTGACGCGCCCACCGCGCAACACCGTCGCACGGCTGCAGAGGTTGCGCACCTCGTCGAGCTTGTGGCTGATGTACAGGATGGACACGCCCTCCGAGCTCAGCTGGCGCAGCGTCGCGAAGAGCTTTTCGACCGCCTGCGGGGTCAGCACCGAGGTCGGCTCGTCCATGATCAAGAGGCGCGGCTTCTGCAGCAGGCAGCGGATGATCTCGACGCGCTGGCGCTCGCCGACCGAGAGCGAATAGACGTGCTGGGCAGCGTTGACCGGCAGCCCGTAGCGCGCGCCCATGGCCTCGATGTCCTCGGCCAGTTGGACCCGGTCGATGCCCGGCGGCAGGGCCAGGGCGACGTTTTCCGCGACGGTCAGCGTGTCGAAGAGGGAAAAATGCTGGAACACCATGCCGATGCCGATGCGCCGCGCGTGCGCCGGCGAAGACACGTTGAGGGCGGCGCCGTCCCAGCGCATCTCGCCGCTGTCGGGGCGCACCGCGCCGTACACGATCTTCATCAGGGTCGATTTGCCGGCGCCGTTCTCGCCGATCAGGCCATGGATCTCCCCCGCCGCGACCGTCAGCGACACGTTGTCGTTGGCCAGCACGCCGGGATAGCGCTTGGATACCCCGCTCAACGTGAGGCGCGGGGAAAGACTGTCAGCAGCCATGTTGGTGCCTTCCCTTGGCGCCTGGTTCAGTGCCCGGCATCGCGCGCGGTTGCGGCCGGGGCATGCGCCACGCGTTGCTGACAGCGACGCTGCCACAGGGTGGCAGCGACATCGAGGGCGATGCTGCCCGGATGCTTGTCGCCGAAGGCGCGCGTGCCGATCGGGCAGGTCATGCGCTCGCTGCGCGCCGCATCAAACCCACGCGCGGCCAGCCGGCGGCGGAACAGCGTCGCCTTGGTGGTTGAGCCGATCACGCCCAGAAAGCCGGTGTGCGATCCCTGCAACAACGCGCGCACGATCTCGAAATCCAGGGCGTGAGAGTGGGTCAGCACCAGCACATCGGCGACCGCCGGTACATCATCGACCAGGTCGAGGGCGTCTTCGGCCACATGCGTGGTCGCATTGGTCGGCAGGGTCGCGGGCATCTCCGCCTGGCGCGAATCGACCAGCGTGACCATGCAAGGCAGGGTCGAGAGCACCCCGAGCAGCGCGCGGCCGACGTGGCCGGCACCGAAGATCCAGACATGCCACGGGTTGAAATCGTGGCGCGTCGTCACGCAGCCTTCGCCCGCATCCGCGCCGCACCCGTCCATGCGGGTGTGATCGGCACCGCCGTCCAGGCGCGTCACCAGGTTCAAGGACCCGCCGCTGCGTTCCAGTTCGGCCCCGCGCAGGACCCAGGCGCGATGCGCGGCCGACACCGGGCGGTACAGAAGGTCCACCGCGCCGCCGCAGCACTGGCCGAGCGCGGGTCCGAGCGGATAGTGGCGCCGCGTCGCCGCCCCCTGCCCGAGTTCCAGGCGCTCGCGCGCGAATTCGATCGCCTTCCACTCCAGGTGGCCGCCGCCGATGGTGCCGGTCACCGTGCGCGCCGAGACGACCATGCCGGCGTCGGTCCCGCGCGGCACCGAACCGCGCGCGCCGGACACGCCGACCCAGACGCAGGCTTCGCCGCGATCGATGCAGTCGATGAGCGCGCCGAAGATCATCTCAGGCTCCGCCGTCGGCGGCGCGCAGTGCGTCGACGGCAGCCAGGATCGCCTCGGGCGTGGTCGGCGCATCCAGGGTCGGGATCCGGCGATGGTCGGCAACCGCGGCGACCGCATCGCGCACGGCGTGGTAGACCGACAGGGCCAGCATCAAGGGCGGCTCGCCGACCGCCTTGGAGCGATAAATCGTCGGCTCGCGATTGGGCTGGCCGTCGACCAGGCGCACGTTGAAGATCGGCGGCACGTCCGCCGCAGTGGGAATCTTGTAGGTCGAGGGTGCATGGGTGCCGAGCTTGCCACGGCCGTCCCACCATAGCTCTTCGCTGGTCAGCCACCCCGCGCCTTGCACGAAGGCGCCCTCGACCTGCCCCAGGTCCAGTGCAGGATTGAGCGAGGTGCCCACGTCGTGCAGGATGTCGGCGCGCTCGATCTTCATCTCCCCGCTCAGGGTGTCGATGGCGACCTGCGTCGCCGCGACGCCATAGGCGAAGTAGTAGAACGGCCGCCCTTCGAGCCGCGCACGGTTCCAATGAATTTTCGGGGTCGCGTAGAAGCCCTGCGCCGACAGCGAGACGCGCGCGAACCAGGCCTTGTGCGCCAGCTCGGAAAAATCCATCGCGTGCGGCCCGCAACTCACGCGATCACCGGCGAAGACGACCGCGGCGGCATCGACCTGCCAGAGGCCGGCGACGTGTGCCGCCAGGCGCTCGCGCAACTGCCGGCAGGCGTCGCGCGCGGCCATGCCGTTCAAGTCCGAGCCGCTCGAAGCGGCTGTTGCCGAGGTGTTGGGCACCTTGTGGGTGTCGGTGGGCGACACCTGGACACGGTCCAGCGCGATACCCAGCTCACGGGCCACCACCTGCGCCACCTTGGTGAAGAGCCCCTGTCCCATCTCGGTGCCGCCGTGGTTGACCAGGACCGAGCCGTCGGAGTAGATGTTGACGAGCGCGCCGGCCTGGTTGAAATGGGTCGCGTTGAACGAGATGCCGAACTTGACCGGCGTCATCGCCAGGCCGCGTTTGACGATCGGGCTTTGCGCGTTGCGCCGCTTGAGCTCCGCACGGCGGGCGCGATAGTCGGACGTGGCTTCGAGCTGGTCGGTGATCGCGTCCAGGATGTTGTCCTCGACCTTCTGTCCGTACGGCGTCACGTCGCGCTGACCGACCCCGTAATAGTTCGCGCGCCGCACGTCCAGCGCATCGCGCCCGAGGTGCACGGCGATCGCGTCGATCGCGTGTTCGATCACGAACATGCCCTGCGGTCCGCCGAAGCCGCGGAATGCGGTGTTCGAAACCTTGTGCGTCTTGCACTGCAGGTTCTCGACCGTGACGTGCTCGAGAAAGTAGGCGTTGTCGACGTGACAGATCGCGCGGTCGTTGACCGGCCCCGACAGGTCGGACGAATAGCCGCAGTCCGAGGCGAGCATGAATTCGGCGCCGTGGATGCGGCCGGAATCGTCGAAGCCGACACGGTATTCGAGCAGGAACGGATGGCGCTTGCCGGTGATGATCATGTCATCGTCGCGATCCAGCCGCAGCTTGACCGGCCGGCCGGTCTTCCTGGCAGCCACCGCCGCCATGGCCGCCAGCAGGGCCGGCTGCGACTCCTTGCCGCCGAAACCACCACCCATGCGCCGGCATTCGATCTGCACGCGATGGCCGTGCTCGTGCAAGGCATGGGCGACCATGTGCTGCACCTCGGTCGGGTGCTGGGTCGAGGAGATGACCTTCATGAGGCCGTCTTCTTCCGGCCAGGCAAAGGCGATCTGCCCTTCGAGGTAGAAGTGGTCCTGCCCGCCGCAGCGCGTGCGGCCGGAAAGCCGGTGCGGCGCGCGCGCGATGGCGGTGGCTGCGTCGCCCTTTTGCAAGTTGCGCGGCGGCGCGATCCACGACTGCGCGGCGATGGCCGCCTCGACGTCCAGGATCGCCGGCAGGACCTCGAAATCGATCTTTGCCAGGCGCGCGGCGCGGCGCGCCGCCTGGTGCGACTGCGCCACCACCAGGAAGATCGGCTGGCCGTGGTACTGCACCAGGTCTTCGGCCAGGAGCGGATCGTCGGCGACGATGCCGCCATAGTTGTTGGCGCCCGGGATGTCGGTGTAGAGCAGCACGTCCACGACGCCCGCATGGGCACGCACGGCACCCAGGTCCAGCGAACGGATACGGGCGTGCGCATGCGGCGAAGTGCCGAAAGCGGCGTGCAGGGTACCGGCCGGCTCCGGCACGTCATCGATGTAACGCGCGCCTCCGGCGACCTGCAGATGCGCCGATTCGTGGCGCACCGGATCGCCGGCAGCGGCTTCCAGGGGGTGCGGGACCGGCGCGTTCATCAGTACACCCGCGCCTCGAGGGCGGGATCGCCGAGTTCGAGAAAAGCGCGCATCAGGAGGTTCTGCGCCACCTTCATTCGATACCCCGCGCTTGCGCGCATGTCCGAGAGCGGCGTGAAGTCCTGCTGAAGCGCCCGCATCGCGTCGCGCACCGCGCCCTCGTCCCAGTCGCGGCCACCGAGGGCCTCTTCGGCGGCACGCGCACGCTTGGGCACACCGGCCATGCCGCCATAGGCGATGCGCGCCGTGCGCACCCGCTGTCCGTCACGTTCAAGTGCGATTCCCAGGCACACCGCCGAGATGTCCTGCTCGTTGCGCTTGGAGTTCTTGTAGGCGGCCACCGCCACGCCGCTGCGACGCAGCGGCACGATGACCCGATGCACCCACTCGCCGGGGCGCCGCGCCTGCTTGCGATAGTCCAGGTACAGGTCTTCCAGCGCCAGGCTGCGCCGCGCGGCGCCATGCGCCAGTTCGACCTGCGCACCCAGGGCGATCAGCAGCGGCATGGCGTCGCCGATCGGCGACCCGTTGGCGATGTTGCCGCCCAGGGTCCCGGCCGAGCGGATCGGCAGCGAGGCGAAGCGCCGCCAGACATGGCCGAACTCCGGGTAATGATCGTCGAGCGCCTTGAAGGCGTCTTCCAGCGTGGCCGCCGCGCCGATGGCGATGCCGGCCCCGCTGACAGCGATGTCGGCCAGGCCGGCCACCCGGCCGGTGTAGATGATGGTCGAGGTCGTGAGCAACTGCTTGTTGATCCACAGGCCCACGTCGGTGCCGCCAGCCAGGATCCAGGCCTCGGGATGGCGAGCAAAGAGTGCGCTCATCGATTCCACGCTCAAGGGCGCATGGAAGGTGACGCCTTCGGCGGTATAGGTGAAGTCCTCGTTGCGCGCAAGGCCGGCCAGTTCGGCCGCCAGGAGTCTCTCGCCGGGGTGGCGATCGCGGGGCGCGGCGACAGCCTTGCGGGACAGCCAGTCCTCGATCGGCGCCGCCTGCGCCGGCGCCAGCGGGAGCGCCTGCTGCATCGCCTGCGAAGCCTCGACGATGGGCCGATAGCCGGTACAGCGGCACAGGTTACCGGAGAGCGCCTCGATGGCCTGCTGGCGCGTGGCGTCCGGGGTGCGCTTGTAGAGCGCGAACAGGCTCATGACAAAACCCGGCGTGCAGAAGCCGCATTGCGAACCATGGCAGTCCGCCAGCGCGCTCTGTACCGGGTGCAGGCTGCCGTCGGCGCGCTGCAAGCCCTCGACGGTGAAGACCGCCTTGCCGTCGACGCTGGGCAGGAGGCAGATGCAGGCATTGATGGGCGCCAGGCGCACGCCGCCTGCACCATCGGCTTCCCCCAGAACCACGGTGCAAGCGCCGCAGTCACCTTCGGCGCAGCCCTCCTTGGTGCCGGTCAGGCGGGCGTGCGCTCGCAGCCAGGTCAGAAGCGAGGTGTGCGGGTCCACACCGCTGACGGTCACCGCCTTGCCGTTGAGAACGAAGCCAATCGCGCTCGGGTCCATGCGCGGCACTATAAGGGCTGGCGGTCAAAAACCGCATAATGCACCGCTTATTGTCGCCATCCACTCGGCCGTATGCGCGAAGCGCTGGATGTCCATCTGCTGCGGGTGCTGCACACGGTCGTGACCGAGGCCTCCGTGTCGCGCGCCGCCGACCGGCTGGAAATCTCGCAGCCCGCGGTCAGCGCGGCCTTGAAGCGCCTGCGCGACCTGACCGGCGACGCGATCCTGGTGCGCACGCGCAGCGGCATGGCGCCCACCGCGCGCGCCCTCGAGCTGCTCTCGCATGCGAGCCGCGCCTTGAACGGCATCGACGCGATCATCCAGCTGGGGCAGAAGTTCGATCCCGCGACCACGGTGCGCACGTTTTGCATCGCCGCGCCGGACTACCTGGACCTGGAATTCCTGCCACGCCTGATCGGGCGGGTCACGCACCTGGCGCCCAACGCCCAGCTTTCGGTGCGCCCGCTGACCGCCGATGTCGAGTACGAGCGCCAGCTCGAAGAAGGCGAGATCGACCTGGTGGTGGCCAACTGGCCCAACCCGCCGCCCTACCTGCGCTCGAGCCCGCTCTACGACGACGAGGTGGTGGTCATGATGCGCGCCGGCCATCCCCTGGCCGCCGCCGCGACCCTTGCGGCGGCCGACTATCGCAGCGCAGACCATCTGGCGCCAACACGCTACGCTGGCGGCGTGCGCGGCAGCATCGACGGCCATCTGGCGTCGGTAGGGGTTGAGCGCACACATCGTGTCGCGCTGGCCTACTTCAACCAGGTGCCCTTCGTCCTGGAGCGCACAGACCTCCTTTTCACCACGGGCCGCCGCTTCGCCGAAAGCTGCCTGCGGGTGGCGCCGCTTACGATCCGCCGCGCCCCGCTGGGCTTCCCGCCAATGAAGTTCTATCAGCTATGGCACGAGCGGACCCAGGACGCGCCGGCGGCGCGCTGGTTGCGCGAACAGGTCGCGGCGTCGGTGCGCGAGGACGTGGCCAGGGCGCGCAAGGCGCCGGCCCGGCGCTAGTACTGAGAAGCCTGCGCGGCGGAAAATCTTCGGCCCGGGTTCCTAGCGCGAGCGGATCAGCGTGCCGACACCCTGGTCGGTGAGGATTTCCAGCAGGAGCGCGTGCGCCACCCGGCCGTCGATGATGTGCACGCTCTTCACGCCGGACCGCGCGGCATCGAGGGCCGAGGAAATCTTGGGCAGCATGCCGCCGGAAAGTGTGCCGTCGGCGACCATGTCGTCGATGTCGCGCGGGGTGATGTTGGTCAGAAGGTTCCCCGCACGGTCGAGCACCCCCGGGGTGTTGGTGAGCAGCACCAGCTTCTCGGCCTTGAGGATCTCGGCCAGCTTGCCGGCGACGACATCGGCGTTGATGTTGTAACTCTCGCCGTCAGCGCCGACGCCGATCGGGGCCACCACCGGGATGAACCCGCCGGCTTCCAACGTGCCGATCACCGACGGATCAATGGCCTCGATGTCGCCGACCTGCCCGATG
This sequence comes from Burkholderiales bacterium, assembly GCA_016790635.1. Classification (GTDB taxonomy): domain Bacteria; phylum Pseudomonadota; class Gammaproteobacteria; order Burkholderiales; family JAEUOS01; genus JAEUOS01. The sequence goes on along the minus strand of JAEUOR010000027.1, from coordinate 18,642 downwards.
TCCAGCATCTCGTCGGGCTTATCACGATTGGGCATCAGCAACTTCCTGGCGCGAATGAAGGCGCCATCCTGACCGGTCAGGCCAACCGCCTTGCCACCAGCCTGGTTGATGAGCGTGACGATGTCCTTGTTGACCGTCCCGCCCAGGACCATCTCGACCACGTCCATGGTCTCGGCGTCCGTGACGCGCATGCCCTGCACGAATTCGCTCTTGATGCCCAGCTGCTTCAGGCGATGCTCGATCTGCGGCCCGCCGCCGTGCACGACCACCGGATGCATGCCGACCAGCTTCAGCATGACCACGTCGTGGGCGAAGCCGCGCTGCAGCTCGAGATCGGTCATCGCATTGCCGCCGTACTTGACCACGATGGTGCGACCGTGAAAACGGCGCAGATAGGGCAGCGCCTCGGCGAGGATCGAGGCTTGGGTGGCGGCGGGGATCTTGGCGGTTTCAGCGGACATGGAAGCGCAGTCGACGAGGTTACCGCCGCACTGAAAAAATGGTCGCGCGCGGCAGGATGCGGGAACAATCGATTCTAGCGTCCGGCAACATGCCGCCGACATCCGATGCGGGATCAGCGCCGCACCGCCCATCAAAAGAAAAAGGCGCTCCCGGTCACCCGGAAGCGCCTTAGGGTTTGGCGAAGCCGGCAGGGGAACCGACATCGCCCCGCCCGAACTGGCCCGCCGCGGGAGGAGGTCGCGGCCGACCGGACAGCGCGTCGGGAAAACCCGCCGCGCCCGAGGGGCGGACACCGCGGGTCTCCCGGGGGAGGGGCTACCCGCAGCGTACTGCTCGCTAAAGCAGATACGACTTGGAGCTACTGGATGGCCAAAAGTTTCCGCGTTTCGGCGACTTTTTTGGGCAGCACCAGGGTCAAGACCCCATCGACATAACGGGCACTGGCTCGCGTTTCGTCGATCTCGTGCGCCAGTTCGAAGCTGCGCTCCGCGCGCCCGGTGGCACGCTCGCTGTAAAGAACGCGGACCTCGCCGTCCGCCGGCTTTTCGTCGCGCACCTCGGCGCGGATGGTGACCCGCGTCGCGTCGATCTCAACGGCGATGTCTTCCTTGCGATAGCCCGGCAGGTCGGCAGTCACCAGATAGTCCTGGCCCTTGGCGGTGACTTCAAACGGGATCGCCCGGGCAGTGCCCTCGCGCTGCATGGCGCCGAAGGCGTCGGCAAAGAGGGTGGAAACCGGCATGCGCCGGGAGTAGAAAACAGGGGTCAGCATGGCATTCTCCTCGTGGTTACGGGGCGGCGCATCGCCGCGGTAGGAACAAAATGTGGATGCGTGAGGCAAATTCAAGCGGCTTCGAAACCATCTCGGTGATGGTCTTCGGCCGACGCGCGCCAGCAACCCGTGCATTTGTGGCCGGTTGGCGCGCCTTCAAGGGCCCGTAGAATCCGCGCGTCACCATGGCCCGCTCCACCGCCGCGACATCGACCACGCCAGACGCGCCGGCAGAGGTTTCCTGCTCGTCCTGCGGCGCCCGCTTTTCCTGCGGCGCTGCCCTGGCGTCGTGCTGGTGTGCGGCACTGCCCGCCCTCAAGGGTGTCGACGCGGCGCGCGGCTGCCTTTGCCCGGCCTGTCTTGAACGCAACCTGACCCGTGAGGCCGCTCTTCCCGTCGCAACCCCGCCTCACGAACCATGAGGATGTGGCGCGCGTAAACTGGTCGGCTCGCCCGCAACCGACTCGACTAGACCGTGTCCGCCGAAAAACGCCTGACCGAATTGGGCATCGTCCTCCCCGCTCCGCTGAAACTTCCGCCCGGCGTGCGCCTGCCTTTCGTGCCGGTGCGCGTGGTCGGTCGCCGCGCCGTGATCTCCGGCCACGGCCCGCTGGATGGAGAGGGCAACATTTGCGGGCCGTTCGGCAAGGTCGGCACCGATGTCAGTATCGAGCAGGCGACCCGCTCGGCGCGCCTTACCTTCCTGGCCATGCTGGCCGACCTCAGGCTTTGCATCGGCAGCCTGGATCGCGTGACCGCCTGGGTCAAGCTCTTGGGGATGGTCAACGCCGCGCCGGGCTTCAACGAAATGCCGCGCGTCATCAACGGCGCCTCGGACGTGCTCCTGGAGATCTTCGGCCCCGAGATCGGCGCGCACTCGCGCTCGGCGGTAGGCGTGGCCGAATTGCCATGGCACATCCCGGTGGAGATCGAGGCCGAGTGCGAATTCGCCTGAGGGGAAAGGCGGCGCGCAACGCGCCCGCGCCCACCCTCGGTCACAAAAGATGAGCGAGACACGCTGGCCGGCCGCGCTGGGCGCCGTTGCCCTGGGAGTGATCGCCGCGTTCACCATCGGCAAGCTGCCCCCGGCGATTCCGGTGCTGCGCGCGGAATTCGGCCTGACTCTGGCGCAGTCCGGCTGGCTGGTGTCGATGTTCAACACCCTCGGGCTGGTGGCGTCTATCTTCCTGGGGCTGCTGGTCGCGCGCGCGGGGGCGATGCGCCTGTGCCTCGCGGCGCTTGCACTGATCGTGGCTGGCGGATTGGCCGGTGTCCTGGCGCACGGCCCGCTCCTGCTGCTGGCTGGCCGTTTTCTGGAAGGCATGGGGTTTCTGCTGGTGGTGGTGGCCGCGCCGGCTTTGATCATCGCCGCCACCGCGGACCGGGACCGCAAGACACTGTTCAGCTTCTGGGGCGGTTACATGCCCGCCGGCACCGCGATCGGCATGCTCGCCGCGCCGCCGCTGATCGCGCTGGCCGGCTGGCGCGCCCTGTGGCTGGCGGTGGCCGGCGCCGCGCTCGTCGCGCTGGTGCTGCTCTCGCGCAATCGTGCCGCGTATCGTATCGAACCGCCCGCGTCGGACACGCTCGACTGGCGCGGCGCGGCCGCGCCGCTCAGACGCGCCGGCCCGTGGTGGATCGCGCTGGCCTTCGCCTGCTACGTCTTCAACTACTACGCGATCATGGTCTGGCTGCCGACCTACCTCATCGGCGAACGCGGCGTCGGTCTCACCGCCGCGGCGTTGCTGACCGCGCTGATGGTCGCGGCCAATTTCCCCGGCAACCTCGTAGGCGGCATGCTCATGCAGCGCGGCGTGGCGCGCGGCAGCAACGTGATCGCCGCCGGCCTCATCACCCTCGTCACCTGCGCGGCCGCCTTTGCCGAGAGCCTGCCGGACCTGTTGCGCTACGCCGCCTGCGTCGCGTTCTCTTTCGGCGTCGGTGTGCTGCCCGGCTCGGTCATGTCGGCCTCCCAGACCCACGCCAGGACGCCGGCCCAGGTCGGCACCGTTCAGGGCATGATCATCCAGGGCTCGAACATCGGTCAATTCGTCAGCCCGCTGGTCGTCGCCGCCGCGGTCGCGCAGGCCGGCGGCACGCTCGACTGGCAGCGCATGTTGGGGTTGCTGGTCGTGTCGGCCGGGTTGATCATCATCTGCGGCGTGATGATCCGCCGCGTCGAGCGAGTGGATTGACGACGTCCGGATGCGGCAGGTGCCGGAAGGCACGCTAGCGACTACACGCCCGCCAGGCGCTCCTTGAGCACGTCCTTCTGCACCTTGCCCAGCGCGGTCTTGGGCAGCGTCTCGGCGAACACCACCTCGCGCGGGTGCTTGTAACGCGCCAGCCGGCCCTCGAAGAGCGCCTTGACGCGCTCCGCGTCGAGCGTCGAACCCGGCTTGGGCACGACGACCGCGACGGCCATCTCGCCCCATTTGTCGTCGGCACGGCCGATCACCGCCGACTCGACGATGTCCGGGCAGTCGGCCAGGACGTTTTCCAACTCCGCGGGGTAGATGTTCTCGCCACCCGAGATGATCATGTCCTTGGAGCGGCCGACGACCCAGTAGAAGCCATCCGCATCGACGCGTGCCAGGTCGCCTGAGCGAAACCAGCCGTCTTTGAACGCGGGGTTGGCGGGGTCCTTCCAGTAGCCGGCGGCGACGTTCTTGCCGCGCAGCCAGATTTCGCCTGGCTGGTCGATGGCCACATCCTTTCCGTCCGGCCCGACCAGGCGCGCTTCGACGTGCAAGGCAGGCTTGCCGGTGCTGCCTTCGTGGGTGAAGGCGTCCTCGGCGCGCAGCACGATCGATACCGGACCGGTCTCGGTGGCGCCGTAGACCTGGCCCACCGGCACGCCGCGCGCGTGAAAGGCCTGGATCATCGACAGCGGCACCGTGGACGACCCGGCGTTGATGAAGCGCAGCGACGACATGTCGGTCACCGGCCAATCCGGATGGTCCTGCACGGCGCGGATGGTGGCCGGCACCAGGAGCGAGAGCGTCGGCCTCTCGCGCGCGAGGTCATTAAGCCACGCACCGGGATCGAAGCGCGGGTGCAGGATCACGGTGCCGCCGGCGTTCAAGACCGGCAGGGTCTGGATATTGAGGCCGCCGACGTGGAACATCGGCAGGGCCATCAAGAGGCGGTCGCGCGATGTGATGTCCTGGCTGGCGGTGGCGGCGGCGATGTTCCACAACAGGTTGGCCTGGGTATGTACCGCACCCTTGGGTCGCCCGGTGGTGCCCGAGGTGTAGACGAGCATGACCGGGTCATCGTCGGACCCCGCGCATTCTGCGGCGGCGGACTGCCCTTCGTTGAACAGCGACTCCGACTCGGCGAGCGGGATGCGCGAGGTCGCGACGACCGCTTCGGCCAGGGCGCGCATCGGCGGGTCGGCGAAAAAAAGCGCAGCTTCGGCGTGGTCAAGCACCCCGGCCAACTCCAGGGCCGCCAGACGGAAATTGAGCGGCACGGCGATGGCGCCCAGGCGCGCGCAGGCCATCAGAAAGGCCAGGAAGTCCGGGTGATTCAAGCCCAGCCAGGCGACGCGATCACCGTAACGCACACCGCGCGCGGCCAGGCCGTCGGTCGCAACAAGCGTGCGTCGCCACAACTCGGCATAGGTCATATCGTCGCCGGCGCAACGCACGGCCACCTTGGCCGGCGCCATGCCGGCCCAATGTTCGATGATGCGCGACAGATTCATCGGCGCGCTATTGCAAGGCCTCTTCGTCGCGCTCGCCGGGCTCGTACAGACATTCGCGGCCCAGCCGGTCCAGGCACAGTTCGGCGGTCCACGGCAGCATCAGGCTGCCGCAACGCGAATCGCGGTACATGCGCTCCAGCGGCAGGGTCTTCAGCATCGACTGGCCGCCGCAAGTGCGCACCGCCAGACGGCAGATCTCGTTGGCTGCCTCCATGATGCTGTAATGCGCCGCGTAGATCGCCATGCGCGTGTCCTTGGGCGGGTCCACGCGCGCATCGGCGGCGTTGCGCAGGAAGAGCGCGCGCGTCTGCTCGAGCTTGATGCGCATCTCGGCCACCGTGATCTGCTTGGTCGGGTACATGCGGCGCTTCACAGGCGGCATGCCCGGCACCTCGCCGCGCAGGTACTGCACGGTGAAGTCGTAGGCTGCCTGCGCGATACCCATGTAGGTGGGCGAGAGGGTCGCAAACATGTGCGGCCAGCGCATCGCGGCCTGCGCGTACATGCCCTCGGGCATGAGGCGTGCCTCGTCGGGGACCAGCACGTCCTTGAGGATCAGGGTGCGCGAGACCGTTCCACGCATGCCCAGCGGATCCCAGTCACCGGTCACCGACACGCCGGGCGCGTCGGCGGGTACCGCGAGATAAAGCGAGTCCCTGAGCGTTGCACCGGGCTTGTCGACGGTGCACAGGATGCCGTAATAGTCGGCGGCGCCGGAGAGCGAGGCGAATATCTTGCGCCCGCTGACGACGTAGCCGCCATCGACCTTTCTGGCCAGCGTGCCCCAGGGCGCCTTGCCGGCCGCCGCCGCCCCGCCTTCGGAGAAGGGCTGCGAGTAGACCTTGCCTTCCTCGACGATGCGCCGGTAGTGCACCGCGCGGTGCTTTTCGTGGGTTGCGCGATCGGCGTCGCTCATGTCGAGATCGTCGGCGATGAACCCGGACCACATCCCGGAACATGCGTGCATGTTGAAGGTCAACGCGGTCGAGCCGCAGTGCCGCCCCAGTTCGGCCGAAACCATCACGTAGGTGGTGAAGTCGGCGCCCCAGCCGCCGTACTGCTCCGGCACGCAGATGCGCAGGAGACCGGCCTCGCGCATGTCGGCGTAGTTCTCGAAGGGAAAGCTGGCTTCGCGGTCGTAGCGTTCGGCGCGCGCGGCGAACTTCTCGCGCCCCAGGCGCGCAGCGATGTCGAGCAGGGTGCGCTGCTTGTCGGTCAGCGGATAGGCCGGACCGGCGATGGACGGCGGCTGGTAGCGCAGGGGCTCACGTGGTGCGACAGGGACAGCGGACATTTCGGGTCCTCCAGGAAAGCGGCTACATGAAACGACGTTGCACGAACTCGACCACCGCGGCGTTGAACGCTGCCGGGGTCTCCATGTTGGCGATGTGACCCGCACCGGCAAGAATCCGGAACTCCGCGCCCGGGATCGTCTGTGCCATGCGGCGCATCACCTTGGCCGGCGCGACGGCGTCGTGCTCGCCCGCCAGGCAAAGCGTTGGTACATCGATGGCGGGCAGTTCGGCGAGACGGTTGAACGAGACGATGGCCGCGAGCGCAGCGCGGTAGGTGCTCTCCGGAACGCGTGCCATGATGCCGGCCGCGTGAGCGACCACGGCTTCACTCATCCCCGGGGCCAGCATGCCGCGCGCCAGGTTGGGCGCCAGCCCGGCCATGCCGATGCCGGCATCCAGCGGCGCAAAGCGGCTGGCGAGGAATTCGCGCTGCCAGTCGCCGCCGGGTTTGCCGAATGCAGGCGAGGTGGCCGAAAGGATCAGGCCCTGCACCCGGCCGGGGTAGCGCGCAACGACTTCCTGGGCGATCATGCCGCCCATGCTGTGGCCGCACAGCACCGACACAGGCGCGCCGACGTCATCCAGCAGCGTGACGAGCGCATGCGCGAAGGCCGCGTTGTCCAGACGCGCAAGCGGGGCCGACGCACCGTAGCCGGGCGCGTCCCACGCGACTGCTCGACAGCCGGCAGCCGCGATCGCCTCCAGGTTGTCCTGCCAGGCTTCCTTGCCGCCGCCGACACCGTGCAGCAGAAAGACCGCGACGTCGCCGCTGCCGCGCACAATCGTCGCCGGCAGGCTCACGCCAGTTCTCCGTGCAGGACGCCGCCGTCGACGACCAGCTTGCCATCCAGCATGACCGTCGTGTTGCGAAACGGCAGGTCGAAGTGGCCCAGGGTGTGGCGTCCGGCGACTTCGTTGGCGCCAGTGGAGTAAAGGAAGTTTCCGCCGAAGGCGCGCAGTTCGGTGCCGTTGAAGTCGCGCTTGTCGTAGAAGGCCATCGAGTCCCAGCGCGCTCTCGGGTTCATGCCCCAGCCGACGTGCGAGACGGCGTAGGCCTCGCGGTCTCCCCAGGCCGCGAAGTACTCGCGCATCAGCGCGCCGTCCAGATGATCTCCGTCGATGCGGACCACGTAGTCATCCTTGATGGTGAGCGTGATGGGGCGCTCCAGGTAACGCTTGAAGGTGAGATTGACATCGCCGGCATCCATGACCAGCGTGCCGTTGACGCTGGCCTCGGCCGGGAACGCCAGGCACAGGCCACCCGGCCAGTGCGTGATCGAACCGGGGCGCGACGAATAGCCCCAGCCGCCTCCGACCCGGGCCCCCTCCAGGCCGATGACGAGGTCGGTCCCGGCGGTGGAGGTCACGTGCATGCGCTTGGCGCCCTTCAGCATCCTCATGCCGGCCTTGACCTTGGGTTCGAGGGCCGGGTCGGGCATGAGGCGCTCGAGCACCTCGGGGTGCTCGTTGGAAACCATCAGCACGCGCGCGCCGCCCTTCAAGATGTCGGGCAGCTCGGGCGCGTGCAGCAGGCCCTCGATGGTCAGGTCGGCGACGAAGGTCGACTGTGCGAGCGCGCTCACCACCGGTCCGATGCGCGCGATCGCATCCGACGCGCCGGTCGAGCGCACCGGCACCGGCGCAGACTGGCGCGGCGTGGACAGCACGATATGGAAAACCGTCGCGCCCAAGCGCGCCAGGGCCAGTTCAGCCAACTGCACATTGACCCGGCGCGACTGGGTCTCGGAGAGCACCACGGCGACGTCGCCGGCCTTGACACCGCACAGGCCGAAAGTCGTGGCGAAGCTCTCCACCCACTTGGCTTCGATGCGTTCCCCTTGCATGTCACTGCTCCTTGCGTTCGGCCCAGGTCGCCGCCAGCTTGGGCGCGCGTCCGGGCGTGCTCCACGGGCACGCGGCGATGCAGATGCCGCAGCCGTAGGTCTCGTTGAAATAAGGAATGCACTTGTCGAAATCGACCCACCACTTGTGCTCTCCGCGCACCCAGTCCTTGACCGGTGAAATCGCCTGCGGCGGGCAGGCATCGGTACAGACCCGGCAGCGGGTGCAGAAGTCGTCGGCGCCGAACGAATCCGGGCGGTCCGCCATGAGCGGCATGTCGGTCTCGACCGCGGCCAAGCGAAACGACGAACCGAAGGTACGATTGATGATCGAGCCGTGCTTGCCCATTTCACCAAAGCCGGCGGCCAGCGCCGCGGGGATCAGGTTCAGCGAACCAACCCAGGGCCCCGCATGCGGACGCGCGTCGTAGCCCTGCTCGCGGATCCACTGCGCGGTGTAGTTGGCCACCCGCGCCCCGCGGTTGTACTGGTCGGCCACCTCGAGCGCGCTGACCGGATGTTCGGGGTCCGGCGTGACCTGCGACAGCCGCGCGTGGTCCATGACGATGCCCATGACCACCACGAAAGGCAGGCCGCTGCCCTTTCCTTCATACACCCACTCTTCGCGCAGCGCGGCGATGCCGACCAGCTCCGCCTCGCTGCCGGTTCCCGGGTAGCCGTCCGGGCGCCCGCCCGGCAGATTGCGCACGAACGCCTTGACGCGCGCGGTCAGCTGGGCCGCATCGGCCGGTGCGCGCGCCTCGGCGACCGGCACGGGTCTGCGCGGGCCGCGATCAGCATGCGCGTAGACCTCATGCAAGACCTTGGGGCCGTTGAAGCGCCCGACCACGGCGCGCAACAGGTCGGCGTGGGTCACGTCGTCTGCATTGCGTGCCCAGAAAATCTGCCGCGGCCGGCGCGGCTTGGTCTCGCCGACACCATTGATGGTGTTGCCGGAAACCGGCGCCAGGAGCGCGCTGATCTCCGCCGGCGCGACCCAAGGCGCTTTGCGCCAGTCGCGGCGCGCGGGCTTCACAGCAAGCCGCCGAGCAAGCGGTAGTGCCCGGAATGAAACAGCAGTGGCTCCTGCTCGGAAGCCGAATGGCGCAATACGGCGCCGATGAAAAGCACATGGTCGCCCGCCGCCTGGCGCGACTCCGTGCGGCACTCGAACCACGCGGCCGCACCGTGCAGCAGCGGTACGCCCGAATCGTTGACCGCGTAGGCCACCTCGGCAAACTTGTCGGGAACGCGCGAGGCAAAACGCCGCGACAAGTCGACCTGCGCATCGGCCAGCACGTTGACGGCGAAATGTGCACCCACCTCGAAAGCGAAGAGCGAGGGCGAGTCGGCGCGCAGGGACCAGAGAATCAGGGGGGGATCCAACGAAAGCGAGGTGAACGAATTCGCGGTCAGCCCGACCGGCCCGCCGCCGTTGCCGGCCGCGGTCATGATGGTCACTCCGGTGGCGAAGCGGCCCAGGCTCGCGCGCAACGCGCGCGGGTCCCCCGCATTCACCGCATCCCCAGACTGCTCGCGTACCGCCGTACCGCCGCCCGGGGATGCGGGCATCGAAGCAGGCGCTTGCGGAGGGGATCGCATCGGACTATATTACATGAATATTCATGCAAAACAAGCCACTTCCCGGGAAGCGGCGCCGCGCGCGCTTCATCGACGATTACCTGTCCTACCTGCTGGCTTTGGCAAGCTACGCGGTCTACCGCGACTTCGGCCGCGAGGTCAGGAACGCCGGCTTGAGTTCACTCGAATGGCGCGTGCTTGCGAGCCTGGCCGACAACGACGGTGCCAGCGTTGGCGACCTGGCGCGCGAGGTGCTCGCCAAGCAGCCGACCCTGACCAAGCTCGTCAACCGCATGCAGGCCGCCGGACTGGTCGAGCGCGCCGCCGACCCGGTCGACGCGCGCCGCACCCTGGTCATGGCCACTTCCGCGGGGCGCGCCAAGGTCGCGCGCCTGCTGGCGGAAGCCAAGAACCACGAGGCGCGTATCCTCATGCCCTTCACGGTGGCCGAGATCGCCGCCCTGAAGAAGATTCTCCGTACCCTGGCCCGCACCGCCAAGCCATGACGCCGTCGCTCCGCAGCATCCGCCTGTTCGTCGCTGCCTGCGAGGAACTCTCCTTCACGCTTGCGGCACAGCGCGAGAACGCCACCCAGTCCGGCGTCTCGCAGCATATCGGCGAGCTCGAGCGCGCGCTCGGTGTCAAGCTCTTCGTGCGCGGCGTCGGAGCGGTGCGCCCGACCCCGGCCGGCACGGCCTACTACTCGTCCTGCATCGAGCTTCTCAACGCGAACGAACGCGCGCTGCGCGCGGTCAGACCCTTCCAGGCAAGCCGGGTGGGCGACATCACCGTCGGCATGACCCCGGTGATGACACGCGCGGTGCTGGCGCCGGCCTATGCGCGCTTCGCCGCCGAAAATCCCAACGTCAACGTGCGCGTGATCGATTCCTACTTTGGCGACCTGACCGACCGGGTGCGCGGTGGCGAGCTCGACTTCGCCATCGTTCCCTCCGCGATCGGCTCCAAGGGCGTGCGCACGCAGCCCTTCGCGCGCACGCCGGAGCTCCTGGTCTCCGGTCGCGGCGGGGCGCTCGTGCACCGCGCCCCGGTGCGCCTTGCCGACCTCGGCCCGCTGGACCTGGCCGTCCCCGGCCCGACCAATGCGCGCCGGCGCATGATCGAGGCCTATCTGTCGGCGCACGGCATCGTCGTCAAGCGAAGGCTCGAGTTCGACACCATGCTGGGAACGCTCGATCTGGTCGCGCGCGGCGAATGGTCGGTGATCCTGCCGCTCATCATGCTGGCCGGCGACCTCGACGGCACGCGCTACACGGTCAATCCCCTGGTCGACCCGCCGCTGCTGCTCGAGCTATTCGTCATCGACGCGGCGCGCAAGCCCATGGGCGAGGCGGCGGCAAGCTTTCTCGACCACCTCAAGCGCGAGGTCGAGCGCGTGCACCGCGCCGGCCGCGCCCTGACCGCACGCGCGAGCCCCGCAGCAAGCCCCAACCGGCCCAGACGACGCGGCTAGGACCGCTGTCACCGGCGTCAGGCCGCGGGCGGCCGCATCAGCGATGCTGATGCGATGGATCATTTCAAATAATTTGAGGCCGTCCGGCACGCTACCTATAGTCGCCGCGAGCGCCGGAAATGCCCGGTGCGCCCGGAGAGCCGCATGCCCGTCCACATCGCAGTCCTTCATGTCGCCACCCGCATCCTGGCGGTCATGGCGCTCGCCGTCGCTGCGAACGCCCACGCGCAGTCCGACTACCCCAACCGGCCGGTGCGCATCATCGTGCCCTTCGGCGCTGGCGGCCTCTCGGACAATCTGACGCGCCTTTTCGCCAAGGAACTCTCCGAACGCCTGGGCCAGCCTTTCGTACCCGACTTCAGGCCCGGCGCCTCGACCAACATCGGCGCCGCCGCGCTGGCGGCATCCCCGCCGGACGGGCACACGCTCTTCGTCGCGACCATCGCCTCGAACGCGCTCAACAAGTGGACGTACAAGAAGCTGCCCTATGACCCGGATGGCTTTGTCAACGTCGGCATGCTCGCGGTCAACACCTTCTACGTGGTGGTGCGCCCGGAGTCGCCTTTCCAGACCGTGCAGGACCTGGTGCGCGCCGCGCGCGAGTCACCGAAAGGGCTCTCCTATGGTTCGCACGGCAATGGCGGGGCCAACCACATGATCACCGAGCTCTTCCGCACCAGGGCCGGCATCAGGGACCTGTTGCACGTCGCCTACAAGGGGCCCGAATCGCACGTCGACCTGATGGCCGGACGCACCGATTTCATGATCGACGGTGCGGCCATCAACCATGTGCAGGCAGGCAAGCTGCGCGCGCTCGCGGTGGCCTTCCCCAAGCGCTGGCCGACCCAGCCCAACGTGCCGACCATGGCCGAGGCCGGCTACCCTGACGTGACGATCTCGACCTTCTTCGGGCTATCGGCACCGGCGGGTACGCCCGCTGCGGTCGCCGACAAGCTCAATGCGGCTCTGCGCGCCATCGCGAGTCACCCCGAGATGGACAAGCGCCTCCTCGCCATGAACATGATGCCCATGTCCATGAGCCGCACGGAGATGAATGACTTCATCCGCGCCCAGTCCGACAAGTGGGGTCCGGTGCTGCGCTCGCTCAACATCGTCTTCGAATGAAGCGTCCGCTCCTGAAGGCAGCGCTAGCCCTTGGACTTGGCGCCGCGCTCTGCGCCGCACCATCGGTACTCGCACAGTCCGACTACCCCAGTCGGCCAGTGCGCATCGTCGTGCCTTTCCCGGCGGGCGGGCTGTCCGACAGCCTCGCGCGCCTGTACGGACGCGAACTCCAGGAGCGCCTGGGACAGCCCTTCGTGATTGAGTCGCGGCCAGGCGCGGCGACCAACATCGGCGCCGCACACGTCGCCCAATCCGCAGCTGACGGCCACACACTCCTCGTGACGACGATCGCGACCAACGCGCTAAACAAGTGGGCGTACCGCAACCTGACGTTCGACCCGCATGGCTTCGCCGAGATCGGCATGCTGGGCATCAACACGCTCTACGTGATGGTGGCTGCGCAGTCGCCGCATCGATCGGTGGCTGACCTGGTCAAGTCCGCCAAGGAGAGCGCGTCACCGCTTTCATACGGCTCCTTCGGCGCCGGCGGTCCGAACCACCTCATCGCCGAGGTGTTCCGACGCTCGACCGGGATCGCCCGGCTGCTGCATGTGCCCTACAAGGGCGCCAGCGACGCCAGCGTCGACCTGATCGGTGGACGCATCGATTTCATGATCGACGGCGCGACCATCAACCTGGTACACAGCGGCAAGCTGCGCGCCCTGGCGGTCGCGTTTCCGAAGCGCTGGCCGACCCAGCCCGAGGTGCCGACCATGGCCGAACTCGGCCACCCCGATGTCACCATCACGACCTACTTCGGCCTCGCCGCGCCCGCCGGAACACCAACGGCGATCCTGGACCGCCTCAACCAGGCCTTGCGCGCGATCGCCGCAGTCCCGGAGAACGACAAGAAGTTGCTGGCGCTCAATGTCATGGCCATGCCGGTCAACCGGCAGGACGCGACGACCTTCATGCGCCAGCAATCCGAGAAGTGGGGACCGATCCTGCGCTCCCTCAACATCGCGCTCGACTGAAGCTGCAGCCGAGCTCCAGCGCCAGATGATCGGCGACCGGCATGCTGCCCTCCGCGGTGCGCACGTGCCCGGTGACGACGTGAAAGCGCCCGCCGACGCAGCCCCCCGAGGCCCCCAAGCGCGCGCGCGGCAGGTGAGCGACGATGCTCCACGCATCCGCTCGCGCGTCGTACTTCTCAATCATGGTCAGGTTGTCGCCGCCGCAGACGTAGATGGCGTCCTCGTGCACGCCGGCGGCCATGCCGCCGTGCGCGGCGAGCATGCGCGCCCTGGGCCACCAGGTGTCGTCAGCCGGATCGTATTCCTCGACCAGGTCGATGCGGTTGGTGAGGGTAAACGCATTGCTGGAGCCGACGCGGCCGCCAAGCGCGTAGAGGCGGCCGCCGACGGCTTCGAGCAGGTGGTGGTTGCGCGCCGTTAGCAGTGGCGCAACAGCCTCATAGCAGTCGCGCCGCGGATCGTAGGCGAGCACCTCGCCGAGGCTCGCATGCGGCGCGTCCGGCCGTGGCGCGACTTCTCCCCGGCGCTTGCAGGCGACCGAACCGCCGGCGACATAGATGCGACCGTCGAGCGCGGACGCTGCTGCCGCGCCGCGCGGCCCCGGCAGCGGCGCGATGGCGTCCCAGCGGTCGGCGCGCGGGTCGTAGCGCCAGGAATCCGCCACCGGTTCCCAAGCATCCGGCCCGGCGGAAGGCTTGCGATAGCCGCCGAAACCGTAGATCACGCCATCGCATTCGGCCAGCGCCAGATGGTGTTGCGGCAGGGGGATGGACGCACGTTGCTCCCAGCAGTCGGAAGCCGGCGCGTACTCGTAAACCAGGCGGTTGGGCTGCCAGCCGCTCCTGGCCGCCCAGGCGTTGGTAAGCCCGCCGATCAGGAAGAGGCGGCCGTCCCACTCCACGCCTTCGAGCTCCCAGGTCGGCATGGGGAAGGGCGCCAGGCTGCGCCAGCGGCCCGCCTCCGCCGGGGCGACGACGGCGTTCATGCCGGATTCCGGCGCGCAGGCGGAGTCGCGGACTCAGCGCAGGTTGGCATCGAAAAACGCCTTCATGTGGCCGACGACGATCCTGAACACCGCGGGGTTGCGCGGCTCGTAGACATCGACGTGATTGGCGCCGGGGATGACGATGATCTGCTTGGGTTCCTGCGCATGCGCGTAAAAGCTCCTGGCTTCATTGACGGCGACGATGGTATCGCGCTCGGCGTGGATGAACAGGCAGGGCCGGGGCGCAATGCGCGCGACATGGTCCTCGGGCACGAAGGTGTAGGCGTGGTCGTAGTTCTCCATCGGGTAACCCTCGGGATAGCGCTCGGCGACCTTGTACATGGTATCGATCGAATCCGCCTCGGCGCGCCCCGAGGGCACGAGCACGTCGTAGGGCACGCGCCGCGACTGCCCGGTCATGACGCGCTCGATACGGTCGAGCTTCATCAGGTCTTCCCAGTCCAGGCGCTGTGAATACGTGCGCTTGTCGTGCGAACTGCGCCCGCAATGCGCGGAGGAGCCCACCGAGACCACGCAGCGCACTTGCGCGAAGTGCGCGGCGGCCATCATGGCGACGCTGCCGCCGAAGCTGGTGCCGTAGAGCCCGATGCGTTCCGCGTCGACCTCGGCGCGCTGGCTCAGGTAGACGAGCGCGCTCTCGACGTCGGCCACCTGGTCCCAGGGCTTGTTGCGCAAGCGCACACCCTCGCTCTCGCCGAAACCGCGATGATGAAAGTCCAGCGTATTGAAGCCGGCCGCCGAAAGTTCGCGCACGTAACCCGGCATGTAGATCTCCTTGCGCCCGGTATAGCCGTGCAGGCAGACGATGGTGGGGCTCTTCGCGCCGGGTGCCGCGCCCGCGGCGCGCGTGAACTGGCCGGAGAGCTTGAGCCCGTCGCTGTAGAAGTGCACGGGTTCGTGCACGGGGACATGGGGACTCGCCGGCGCGAGGGAAGCCTGGGTGGCGGGAGCGTTCATGCGCGTTCCTTTTCGAATTGTCGTCGACACGGGAAGGCAGACCACCCGTGCGGGAGCATGCAGACATGCTAGGCAGCCCCGGTAAGCGCAACAAATTATTTGATCTGATCCGCGGGATCAGCTTCGCTGATGCCGGCACCGCAGCTGGCACGCGGGTCGCATGAATCGCTGTCCCAGCGACAGCAGATTTGCCGTCGTTCTGCTGGCGACCTATACACCTCAATCAGGCCGGCGCTTGCTTCGCGGCTCTGGTTTGCCCCGGATCGCAATAGAAGCGCTCTCGCAGGAGACGATCGTTGCGCCAAGTCTGCCACGCGACTTCGTCGAGCGTGAAGCCCTGGCCGTCCTTCATGACGAAGTCGAACACTCGATTGATGACGACCGGGTCGCCGTCGATCAGCGCAGGGCCAACCTTGCGCGCGCGGACATCCGTCACGCCTTCGAGGACCTTGCGCTCGCGCGCGACGAGGGCGTCGCGACGAATCGTTCGACGCGCTCCCCGGCTGGCATCTTTGCTGCGGCTGCGATTCACCTACAGCGCGTCGACCGCCGAACCTGCCCCCGCCCCCTTCCCTGCCGCTGCCCGCTCCACCAGTCGCGCCTCGCGCGCCGCGCGGTCCTGCCGGGCGCGCAGGGCCAGGGTATGCGCCTGCTGCGCGCCGGAAAGGTATTGCCTGGGCCAGCCGGCCTCGCGATAGTCGTACTCGGCCGCAGCGGCAAGCGTGAAGCTGGGGTTGGCCAGGTGCGGGCGGGCCAGCGCGACCAGGTCGGCGCGGCCGGAGGCCAGCAGGGTGTTGACCTGGTCGGCGGTGGTGATCGCGCCGACGGCCATGGTTGCAATGCCCGCTTCGTAGCGCACGGCTTCTGCGAACTGCGCCTGGAACATGCGGCCGTAGACCGGCCGGGAGGCCGGGTCGGTCTGTCCTGAGGAGACGTCGATCAAGTCAGCGCCGTGGGTCTTGAAGACCTTTGCGATCTCGACGGTGTCGGCGCCGGTCTGGCCGCCTTCGATCCAGTCGGTCGCCGACAGGCGCACGCTCATGGGCTTGTCGGAGGGCCACGCCGCGCGTACGGCGTCCCACACCTCCAGCGGCCAGCGCATGCGGTTGGCGAGTGACCCGCCGTAGTCGTCGGTGCGCTTGTTGGTCACCGGGGACAGGAAGCTCGCCAGCAGGTAACCATGCGCCATGTGCAGTTCGAGCATGTCGAACCCGGCGGCCTCGGCGCGCCGTGCGGCGGCGACGAAATCGTCGCGAATGCGGTCCATGTCCGCGCGCGTCATCTCGCGCGGCACCTGGTTGGCCTTGTCCCACGCGATCGGCGAGGCGGATACCAGCGGCCAGTTGCCTTGCGGCAGCGGCGCGTCCATGGTCTCCCAGCCGAGCTGGGTCGAGCCTTTGCGGCCGGCGTGACCCAACTGCATGCAGATCTTCGCGTCGCTGTTGGCGTGCACGAACTCGACGATGCGCCGCCACGCGACCGTGTGCTGATCGTTGTACAGGCCGGTGCATCCGGGGGTGATGCGCGCATCGGCCGAGGGACAGGTCATCTCTGCGAACACCAGCCCGGCGCCGCCGGTGGCGCGTGCGCCGTAGTGCACGAGGTGCCAGTCGTTGGGCACGCCGTCGCGGGCCATGTACTGCGCCATCGGCGAGACGACGACGCGGTTCTTGAGTTGCATGCCGCGCAGGTGAAACGGCGCGAACATCGGCGGCGCCTTGAAGCCCTTGGGGATTGAGGCGCCTTCGGCCACCGCGACCTCCGCGTTCCACCAGTCCTCGAGCTCGGCGACACTCCCGGCGTCGCGCACACGCATGTTCTCGAAGGTGATGGCCTTGGAACGGCTCATGAGGCTGAAGTTGAACTGCACCGGGTGCATGTTCCAGAAGCGGCGCACGTTCTCGAACCACACCAGCGAAACGTTGGCCGCGTGCTGGATGCGGTCCGCCTCCTCGTGGCGGGTAACGTCATAGTCGGCCAGGGCGGCGCGCAGGTCGCGCGGATGACGCACGATCGAGGCGTGCAACGCGATCGCGTCTTCCAGCGCAAGCTTGGTGCCCGACCCGATCGACCAGTGGGCGGTATGCGCGGCGTCCCCCAGGAGGACCACATTCTCGTGGCTCCACTTGTTGCAGCGATAGGCGGGGAAGTTGCGCCAGAACGAGCGGTTGGTGAGCACCGGTGCAGTGCCGAGGATCTGCGGAAACAGCCGCTTGATGCGCGCTGCAGCGGCAGCCTCGTCCTGGATGCCCAGGCCGGAACGCTCGAATGTTTCCCCGGTTGTCTCGAAGACCAGGGTGCAGCGCGGCGCATCGCCCGGGCGGGTGTACATGTAGGCGTGCAGGTTCCAGATGCCGCAGTCGTCCTCGGCGAAGGCATAGGTGAAGCCGGGCAGGGTCATGTCCGCGCCCAGCCAGCAGAACTTGTTCGGACGCAGATCGACCTTCGGATCGAAATGTGCCTTCCAGCGCTCGCGCACGGCGCTGTTGATGCCATCCGCCCCGATGACCAGGTCCGCGCCGCGCGCGACCTCGTCGACCGGCGGCGCCTCGGCCTGGTAAGTCACCTCGATGCCGAGCTGGTCGGCGCGCTTCTGCAGAATGGACAGCAAGGCCAGTCGTCCCAGGCCGGAAAAGCCATGCCCGCCGGAACGCTTGACCGTGCCTTTGTAGTGGACGTGGATGTCGTCCCAGTAGGCGAAGTTGGCCGCGATTTCCCGGTACGAAGGCTCGTCGGCCGCGCGCAGGCCCGCCAGGGTTTCGTCCGAGAGCACGATGCCGAAGCCGAAGGTGTCGTCGGCGCGGTTGCGCTCGGTGACGCGAATGCGCGCGTCGGGATAGGATTTCTTGATCAGGATCGCGCTATAGAGTCCTGCGGGCCCACCGCCCAAGACCTCGACCTTCATTGCATTCTCCAATTGCTTTAGGTATAATTATTTTAAGTCTAAAGTATTTTGCCCGGGAATTGCAAGCTGCAAATGCGTGCGGGAACAATAAGACCGGGCGAACAAGGGGAGCGACGCGATGAAGATACTTCAACCGCCCGGATGGGCCAAGCCGCGGGGCTACGCCAACGGCATCGCCGCCCGCGGCACGCTCGTCTTCATTGGCGGGCAGGTCGGGTGGGACCCGGTCGCAAGCGGCGCTGGCGGGGCAGGCGTGTGGCATGCGCACGACTTCGCCGGGCAGACCAGGCAAGCGCTCGCCAACATCGTCGCCATCCTGGCTGAGGCCGGCGGCAAGCCCGAACACCTGGTGCGCCTCAACTGGTATGTGCTCGACCGCGATGAATACGTCGCCGCGTGGCCGGCCATCGGCGCAATCTACAAGGAAGTCATCGGCCGGCACTTCCCGGCCATGTCCGCGTACGGCACGACAGCGTTGGTCGAGCCCGAGGCGCGGCTGGAAATCGAGGCAACGGCCGTGGTGCCGGACTGATGATCATGAAAA
>JAEUOR010000059.1 GCA_016790635.1 Burkholderiales bacterium | reverse complement strand
GTTCAGGGGGACGCTTTGCCCGAATTTCCGGGCACCGGCCGGATGAGCGTCCCTTGCCGCACCCCGCACCGGCCGTTGGCGGTCGCGCTGCGACTGTCCTACCTTCAGTCAAAGGAAAAGTTCATGAACACCATTCAATCCACCCTTTCCCGCCTCACCTTGGGCCTGGCGCAGACGCATGCCAACATGACCATCGTGCCGCTCCTGGCCGCCGAGGCGCCGGCGCCCGACTACCTGGTGCTGGACCAGGTGATCGCCGAAAAAGCCGGGCGCGTCACCGAGATTTCCGAAGGCGGCAGCGTGCCGGAACTCGTCTTCGAGAACCGGTCCGACAAGCGCGTGCTCTTAGTCGATGGAGAACAGCTCATCGGCGCGCGCCAGAATCGCGTGCTCAACTTGAGCATCCTGGTGCCCGGTAACTGCAAGCTCAACATCCCGGTGTCTTGCTGCGAGCGGGGCCGCTGGGGGTACAGCGGCGCACGCGAGTTCAGCAGTTCCGGCGATGCGCTGTTCTCGCGCGCCCGCGCAGCAGCGATGGCGGCTGTGTCGGCCTCGATGATAGATGCAGGCGCACGCCATTCCGACCAGGCCGGCATTTGGCGGGACATTGCGATCAAGTCGGCCAGCCTGTCGGTCGATTCCAGCACCTCCGCCATGGCCGACGCTTATGCGCAACAAGGCCTGCGTATGGACGAGTTCACCGGCGCCTTCCGCGCAGAACCCGGCCAGGTGGGTGCGTTAGTCGCGATCGATGGTCGCGTGGCCGGCGTCGAGCTCTTCGACTCGCCGGCGACCTTCGCGCGCTTTTTCGCGAAGATGGTGCGCAGTTACGCGCTCGACGCCATCGAGACCGGACCGGCCGCCGCCACGGCGCCGGCTGCCGAGATCGCCGCGGCCTTCCTGGCACGCCTGGCGGCAGCCTCGGCGGCCAGCTTCGCGGCTCTGGGTGAAGGCGAGGACCTGCGTCTCACCGGCGAGGACCTGGTCGGCGGCGCGCTGGTGGCCGACGGCCGAGTGCGTCACCTGGCGGGGTTCGACACTGCGGGGCTGGCCACGCACCAACAGACCTGGCGGGCAAGTCGTGTGCGTGCCCGGTCGCACGGGTAAGCCGCCACGGGCAGGCACTCCCGCAAACATCGGCGCACAGCGCAGCGTCAAACGCCACGCTCCAACGCGTGGCGTTTGACGGCGCCGCAGGATTCGGGGTTCAATGAGAAGATGAAGCCTGTCCTGTGCCGGCGCTCGCGGTGCCTGACGCGTGACATGGCTGCCGTTTGATTGATCCGTCGTCGGGGCAGCGGTGCGCGCCGATCTTTCCCGTATTCAACCGTTCGACAAGGAGACCCGCCATGGAAATGTGGATCGCGCTTGGAGTCCTGATCGCCCTGGCCGCCTGGGCGGTGATGATCTTCAACGGACTCGTCGCCCTGCGCAATCGCTTCAAGAACGCGTTTGCGCAGATCGACGTGCAGCTCAAACGCCGCTACGACCTGATTCCCAACCTGGTAGAGACGGCCAAGGGGTTCATGAAGCACGAGGCGAGCACTCTGGAGGCGGTGATCAAGGCTCGCAACCAGGCGGTTTCGGCGGCTTCGGCAGCGAGCGCGAATCCGGGCGACCCGGCCGCCATGGCGGCGTTGACCGCCGCGGAAGGAACGCTGGGCGGCACGCTCGGGCGACTCTTTGCGCTATCAGAGGCCTATCCGGACCTGAAGGCCAACCAGAACATGCTCTCGCTCCAGGAGGAGCTGACCAGCACCGAGAACAAGATTGCATTCGCGCGCCAGGCCTTCAACGACGAAGTCATGGCCTACAACACCAAGCGTGAATCTTTCCCGGACCTGATTTTCGCCGGCATGTTCGGCTTCACCGCGGCCGAGTTGCTCAAGGCGACCGAGTCCGACGAGGAGCGCAAGGCCGTCAAGGTGAGCTTCTAGGCAGAGCGCGGCGGCTCGCGTGCGCATCGACCGCGCGGATTCCCGGTGCCCGGCAGGTCATGACCTTCTTTGAGGGCCAGGCGCTCGCGCGCCGCAATACCCGCCTTTTGGTCGTGATGTATCTGCTCGCGGTCGTCGCGGTGATCGTTGCGGTCGACCTGGTCATCGCCGCGCTGTGGATTGAAGTGATGGAGTTTGCGCATGGCGCGGAAGGGGGATACTTCGCCAAGCTGGCGCAGGTACCCGGCTGGCTGCTCGTGGGCGGCGCGCTCTTCACCGGCATCATCATCCTCGGCGTCAGCGGCTACGAGGTCATGCAGCTCGCGGACGGCGGCGAGAAGGTGGCGGAGATGGTTGGGGCGCGGCGCGTGGCGCCCGCGACCCACGATCCGCTGGAAAAGCGCCTCCTCAACGTGGTCGAGGAAATGTCGATCGCCTCGGGCGTGCGCCTGCCCAAGGTCTACGTGATGGACAACGAAGGCGGCATCAACGCCTTTGCGGCGGGCTACGACATCTCGAATGCCGTGGTCGCGGTGACGCGCGGGACGCTGGAGTCGCTTAGCCGCGACGAACTGCAGGCGGTCATCGGCCACGAGTTCAGCCACATCCTCAACGGCGACATGCGGCTCAACATCCGCATGATGGGCGTGCTGGCAGGCATCGTCTTCATCGGGGCAATCGGCGAATTTCTGATGCGCGGCTCGTCGGAGTCGCGCAGTCGCGACGGCTCGGTGTGGGGGTTGTTCGCCGCCGGGCTTGCCCTGACGCTGATCGGGTACGTCGGACTTTTTTTCGCGCGCCTGATCAAGGCGGCGGTGTCGCGCCAGCGCGAATTCTTGGCCGACGCTTCCAGCGTGCAGTTCACGCGCAATCCGGACGGCATCGCCGGCGCACTTAGCCAGATCGATGCCTCGTCGCACGGCACGTTGATTGACAACCGCCGTGCCGAGGACATGTCGCACATGTTCTTCGCCCAGAGCGTGAGCGTGTGGCTCGGCGCGCTGCTCGACACGCACCCGCCTATCCCGGAGCGTATCCGGCGTGCGCATCCGCGCTTCGACAAGGCGCATTACCGCCGCAGTCGCGCGCAGTCGTTTGCGTATGCGGCTGAAGCGGCGGCCGCGGCGGCGCCCGGCGCCGGTGTCACCGGCACGCACCGGACCGCAACGGGCGCGGCCACCGGCTTTGTCAGCGGCGCCGGTGAGGCGGTCGCTGCACTGCCGGCGGCCGGCCGACGGCTGACCGCCGACATCGGGCAGCAGTGGTTCCGGTCAGCCGCCGACAGCGTGCAGGTGTTCGGCAGCCTGGACAATACTTCGCTCGACTACGCGCGCAGGCTGCTTGCCAGCTTGCCGGCAGAGTTGCGCGATAGCGTGCACAGCGCGGATGGAGCGTGCGCGGCGATCCTCGCGCTGATGCTGGCGCCCGTGGATGCGGTGATGGATGAACAGATCGCGGCTGCAACCGCGGCGGGGGGCGCGAAGCTCGCGCAGGCGGCCCGTGCGCTGGCGCCCGCGACGCGCCGGCTCGGGCCGGCGTTTCACTTGATGCTGATCGACCTTGCGCTGCCGGCGGCCAAGAGTGCGGATCAAGAGCAAAGACGCGTTTTGGAGGATTCGCTAGCGGCCGTGATCCATGCCGATCGGCGCGTTTCGCTGCACGAGTTCGTCGTGCTCACGCTGGTGCGTTCGCAACTCGAACCGCCGGCCAAGCCCGGCGCCGCGGGCAACCGGCGCCTCGCTGACCTGACCGACCATGCGATGACAGTGCTATCGCTCATCGCGCATGCCGGCACGCGCAGCGACGCCGTCGGAGAGCGGCAGAAGAATCTCGAGGAAGCGATCCGCGCCGGCAAGGCAGAGATGGGCCTCGCTGAGGCGCAGAGCGCGCCGGCGTTGCCTTCCATGCCGGCGGCCGAGGAGGCGCTCCAGGCACTGCGACAACTCCTGCCGATGCAAAAGGCGATTCTGGTCAAGGGACTCTTCGCCGCCGTCTCGCGCGACGGCTCGATTCGCGTCATTGAGGCCGAACTGATGCGCCTGGTGAGCGCGGTCCTCGATTGCCCGCTGCCGCCGTTGCTCACCGGCATCGACCCGACCGCATTGGCGGCTTGACGTTTCCGCCCTTAGGCTCCCGGCAGGGTTGGAGACTGTCCCGCCGGGCTTTCACGACACCTCCCCGACACGCGCCGCCGATGACGTACCTCGCAACCCTGCGTGCCTGGGCGCAGCGCATCAAGCGCGACGGCGCCACGCTCTGGTTCGCTTGCAAGGACGACCGCACACCCTGGTACGCCAAGGCGCTTGGCGTATTCGTCGTGGCTTACGCGCTGAGCCCGATCGACCTGATCCCTGACTTCATTCCCGTCCTGGGTTACTTGGACGAAGTCATCCTGCTGCCTGCCCTCATCTGGCTGGCGGTGCGCATGATCCCGGGGCCGGTGCTTGCGGAGTCGCGCGCCAAGGCGGACGAGTGGATGAAGACAACGGGGTCCAGGCCTCGAAGCATGGCCGGCGCGATCGCGATCGTCGCGCTCTGGATCGTCCTGGCGTCGGTGCTGTCCCTCTGGGTCGCGAAGGCGCTGGCCCGCTGAGCAGGCCCGCCTGCCTTCAGGTTTCGCGCGATGGCTCCTGGCCCGCCGCCGCGTCCGCGTTCCAGCACTTGACCAGCAGTTCGGCCGGCCAGGGCACCGGCTTGGCGAGCGCGCGCTCGACCCACACGTGCGCGACGCGGCCGCGTCCTGCCAGGACCGGCGTGTCGGTCGAGACATCCCACATCTCCACCGCGTGTTCCATGCTGGTGCGGCCGACCCGGGTCACCGCGATGCGGCAGCGCACCGTGCCGGGTACGAATACCTGGCGCAGGAAATCGTAGGAGGTGCTGGCCATCATCGCGCTGTGCGTCGCGTTGCGCGTGCGGATGCCCAGCGCGACGTACCAGGCATGAAAGGTGCGGTTGATGAATACGAAATAGCGTGCGTTGTTGACGTGGTGTGAAAAGCGGTCCTCGGGACGGTCGTCCTCGGTCAACGCGAAGCTCAGCTCGTGGATCTGAAGTGGGGCCATGGCGGGAGTCTCGCAGGGGGGCCGGGTCATTGACGCGCCAGCAGGTGTTCGTACAGGGTCTTCAGGCGCGCGACCATCTGCGCCGCGGTCAGGTTAGCCACGGCCGCGCGCGCGGCGTCGCCCATCGAGGCGGCGGCGCCCGGACGCGCGAGCGTGGCCATCGCCTCAGTGAGCGCGGCGGTATCCAGCGCGTCGACGACAAAGCCGTTGCGCCCGGGCTCGACCAGTTCCTGCGCGCCGCAACCCGTGGTGGTGATGAGCGGCAGGCCGCAGGCCAGCGCCTCGATGGCCGCGTTGGGCATGGGGTCGTAAAGCGTGGCCAGCACGAAGGCGTCGGCCGCTCCCAGCAGTTGCGGCAGGTCGTCGCGCGGGCCGAGAAAGAGCGTGCGCGCGGCCACGCCGAGTTCCTGCGCCAGCCGGCGGTAGCGCGCCTCGCGCTTGTCGCCGCCGGCCACCCACAGCCAGGCGTGCGGCACCCGCGCCAGCGCGCGCAGGGCCTGGGCCACGCCCTTGCGCTCGAAGCCCGAGCCGGCATGCAAAAAGACGGGCGCGTCGGCAGGCACTTGCAGTGCGGCGCGCACAGCATCGCGGCCCCCGCGCAGGCGCGGGTGAAAGCGCTCCAGGTCCACCGCGTTGCCGATGACGACGATCTTGCGTGCGGCGACGCCGAAATGCGCGTCGATCTCGCCGGCCACCATGCGGGAATTGCAGATCACGGCTTCGAGTGCCGGGTGGGTGAACATGGCGCGCTCGGCGCCGAGCACATAGCGATGGTAGGGGTCGGCGGCCATGAGTGCGCGCTTGACGCGGCCCACCGCGCGCGCGCGTCGTTCCAGCCAGGCGGCATGCACGCCGTCGCCGGCGCGGTAGAGCGTGACCCCAGGGATGCGCTCGTGGCTTTGCACCAGGTCGAAGCGCCCGGGCTCTGCGTCGAGAAGGGACCGTACTGCGCTGGCGAAACCGCGATCGCGGGTGAGCGAGGTGCGCCAGGGCGGATCGCATTCGACGAACTCGACACCCGCCTGCGGCTGCCAGCGACGCGCGATGACCGACAGTTGCACGCTGCGCTCTTTCGAGAGCGCGGCCAATGCCCGTTCGACGAATCGTTCGGCGCCGCCGTGGGGGTTGTAGGTCTGGCGGACGATCGCGAGCTTCATGCCACGTCGTTCATGAGCGAGCGTATGGCGTCCTGCACGCGCGCGACCGGCAGCGTGGTCAGGCATTCACTGATCTTGCTGCCGCCGCAGCCGTCGTTGCCGCAGGGGCGGCAGGGATGGCGTGTCGAGGCGACGACGCGATGCGCGACGCCCCAGGGCCCCCATTCATTCTCGCCGGACGGGCCGAACAACGCGACCACCGGCGTGCCGACGGCGCTGGCGATGTGCATGGGCGCGGAGTCGACCCCGACGAAGACCCTGGCGCGCGCCGACAGGGCCGCCATTTCCTTGAGACTCAGTTGCCCGCCCAGGTCGAGCACCGGTGAACGCGTCTGGGCAAGAATCCTGCGCACGAACCCCTTCTCGACCTCGTTGGGTGCGCAGGTCACGACCACGCGCATTGCGGACTCGGACAGCCGGTCGATGAGCGCGGCGTTGCGCTCGGCGGGCCAGGTCTTGAACATCCAGCGCGAGGCAGGGTGAAGATGCACATAGCCGCCGCGCGTCAGGCCGTGGGTCGCAAGGAGTGACTCGACACGCGTCTCGGCATTCGCGCCCGCCACCAGGGTCAGCGCGCGTTCATCTTCAGCAGGATGGACGCCGATGCGGCGCAGCGCGTCCAGGTGCACCTCGACCGTGTGGCGGCGGTTGCCCTCGCGCGGCAGCGCGTAGAGATGCGTGAAGCTCTTCTGCCACGCCGCCTCGCCGTCGCGACGCGGCGCGACCGACACCGATGGTTTGAGCGAACGCGCCAGCGCCATGCCGCGCCGATGCGTCGAGAGGTGGACGAGGAGGTCATAGCCGCGCGCCCGGAGCCGTCCGGCCAGCGCCCACTCCTGGCGCGTGCGCGCGATCAGGCCCGCGTCCTTCCAGGCACGGTCGATGACATGCAGGGTGTCGATGGCCGGGTGTCCGCTCAGCATCTCCGCGGTATCGGCGTAGACCAGCGCGTCGATGGCCAGTTGCGGCGCGGCGCGCTGCAGGGCGGAGAACACCGGCGAGGCGAGCAGCACGTCGCCGTGGTGACGCAGCTTGATCACCAGCGCGCGCTTAGCGCGCGTGAGGTCGGGCGCGTCCGGGGTCAATAGACGATTTCCGCGCCGGCCGGGGAAAGCCATTCGCGCAGCCCGGTCAGGAGTTCCTCGCGCGGGGTCACCTGCCATTCCTCGGGCATGGCGACGGCGCAGCGCGCGCCGCCGTTGTCGTATTCGACGATCACCGGGCAGGCGCCGTTCTTGAACGGCTGCAACAGGTCCATGAGTTTGCGTGTGTCGGCCTGGCCGTTCATCGACAGCTTGAGGCTGCGGGCATACGCGCGCCGCAGGCCGACCAGGTTCATGATGCGCTCGGCGCCGATGCGCACGCCGCCGGAAAAGCGGTCTTCGCGCACCTTGCCGGAGACGACGATGAGTTCGTCGGGCTTGAGCAGGTCGCGGTGCTGGTCCACCAGTTCCTGGAACACGGTCACCTCGATGCGCGCGCTGCCGTCGTCCAGTTCCAGGATCGTCAACTTGCCGCGCCGGGTCATCGCGGTGCGCAGCTGCACGACGATGCCGGCCAGAAGCTGCGGTTCCTCGCGCGGCACGATCTGCGCGAGCGGGGTGCGCGCCACGCTGCGCACCTCGGCCGCATAGGCGTCGAAGAGATGGCCGGAGAGCGTGTAGCCCAGCGCCAGCTTCTCGTTCATGAGCCGGTCGCGCGCGCTCCAGCGCAGGGTACGGATCAGGTCGGGATCGCGCGACTCGGCGCCGCCCGCGCCGCCGAAGAGGCTCACCTGCGAGGCGCTCCTCTCCTCGCGGTCGGCCGCCTCCATGGCCACGCCGACGGTCGCAAAGAGCGCGGCGCGGTCCGGCTCGAGCGCGTCAAAGGCGCCGGCGCGCACCAGCGCCTCGATCGCGCGGCGGTTGACCAGGCGCTTGTCGACGCGCCGGCAGAAGTCGAAGAGTCCGGTGAAGGGCTTGTCCTTCCGCGCCTTGACCACCGACTCGATCGCGCCTTCGCCGCTGCCCTTGATGCCGCCCAGGCCATAGCGCACCGTCCTGGCATCGGTCGGCACGAAGCGGTATTCGGAGAGGTTGATGTCCGGGCGTTCAATGACGACGCCGTTGGCGCGCGCGTCGTTGGCCAGCACCTGCACCTTGTCGGTGTCGCTCATCGAGGCCGACAGGTTGGCCGCGTAGAAGGCCGCCGGGTGATGCGTCTTGACGTAGGCGGTGTGATAGGCCAGGAGCGCGTAGGCGGCGGCGTGCGACTTGTTGAAGCCGTAGCCGGCGAACTTTTCCATCAGGTCGAAGATCTCGTCGGCGCGGTCCGTGCCGACGCCGTTGGCGGCCGCCCCGTCGCGGAAGATCTGCCGGTGGGTGGCCATCTCCTCGGCCTTCTTCTTGCCCATCGCGCGGCGCAGCAGGTCGGCGCCGCCCAGCGTGTAGCCGCCGACAATCTGCGCCATCTGCATGACCTGCTCCTGGTAGACCATGATGCCGTAGGTCTCGGAGAGGATGGGCTCGACGCGCGGGTCCGGATAGGTGATGGCCTGGCGACCGTGCTTGCGCTCGATGAAATCCGGGATCAGGTCCATCGGTCCCGGGCGGTACAGCGAGACCAGCGCGATCAGGTCCTCGAAGCGGTCCGGCTTGGCGCCGATCAGCATGTCGCGCATGCCGCGACTTTCAAACTGGAACACCGCCACCGTGTCGGCGCGCTTGAAGACTTCATACGCGGCGGCGTCGTCGAGCGGCAGGTCGGCGCAGCTGAAGGCGCCCTGCGCCGGGTCGAGCGCGCGGATGTGGCGCTCGGCCCAGTCGAGAATGGTCAGGGTGGTGAGCCCCAGGAAGTCGAACTTGACCAGGCCCACGGCCTCGATGTCGTCCTTGTCGAACTGGCTCACCACGCCTTCCGCGCCACCCTGGGTGAAGAGCGGACAGAAGTCCGTCAGCTTGCCCGGCGCGATCAGGACGCCGCCGGCGTGCTTGCCGACCGAGCGGGTGATGCCTTCGACCTGCTCGGCCAGCGCGAGCAGTTCCGCGACTTCCTCTTCCTTCTTTTCGCGCTCGGCCAGGAGCGGCTCCATCGAGCGTGCCTGCGCAATGGTGATGAGCTTGCCCGGCTGGAACGGGATCAGCTTGGCGATGCCGTCGCAAAACCCGTAGCCCAGGTCGAGCACCCGGCCGACATCGCGCACCGCCGCCTTGGCCGCCATGGTGCCGAAGGTGGCGATCTGCGAGACCGACGCCGCACCGTACTTGTTGCGCACATACTCGATGACACGGTCGCGTCCGGCTTCGCAGAAGTCGATGTCGAAGTCGGGCATCGAGATGCGATCGGGATTGAGGAAGCGCTCGAAGAGAAGGTTGTAGGCGAGGGGATCCAGGTCGGTGATGCCCAGCGAATAGGCCACCAGCGAACCGGCGCCCGAACCGCGCCCGGGACCGACCGGGACGCCATTGCCCTTGGCCCAGTTGATGAAGTCGGCGACGATCAGGAAGTAGCCGGCAAAACCCATCTTGACGATGGTCGCGATCTCGAACTCCAGCCGTTCGGCGTAGCGCGGGCGCGCTGCCTCGCGCGCGGCGCCGTCCGGATAAAGCCGCACCAGACGCACCTCGAGGCGCTCGCGCGACAGGCCGGCCAGCGCGTCTTCCAGGCTTTGGCCGGCCGGCGTCGGGTAGTCGGGCAGCATGGACTTGCCGAGCGTCAACTGCAGGTTGCAGCGCCTGGCGATTTCGACCGTGTTGGCCAGCGCGCCAGGCAGGTCGGCGAAGAGCTGCGCCATGTCTTCCTGCGGTTTCAGGAACTGGTCCTCGCCGAAGTGGCGTGCGCGCCGCTGGTCGCCCAGCATCTGCCCGCTGGCGATGCAGGTGCGTGCCTCGTGGGCGCGAAAGTCGTGGGCGCGGGCAAACTGGACCGGATGGGTGGCCACCACGGGCAGCTTCAACTCGGCGCCCAGCACTGTCAGGGCGCGCAGGACCGGTTCGGCCGAGCGGGCATGCGGCCCGGCACGTTGCACTTCCAGGTAGTAACGGCCGGGAAAGTGTGCCGCCCATTCGCGTGCGCGCGTCGCAGCGGCCGCGGTATTGCCTGCGGCCAGAAGCTGGGCGACGTCGCCGGCACCCGGCCCGGCGAGGAGGCCGGAAAGCGCGATCAGGCCGTCGCTGCCGATGTCGCGCGCATCGAACCACGCGCGGTCGACCTCGGGACGTCCGTGGTCCTGCTGCGCGAGGTAGGCGCGCGAGAGCAGCTCGCACAGGCGCAGGTAGCCTTCACGATTTGCGCACAGGAGCAGCGCGCGCGCCGGCTTGGCCTCGCCGGCCAGCCACACGTCCGCGCCGATGATCGGCTTGACCCCGCGGCCACGCGCCGCCTTGTAGAACTTGACCATGCCCGAGAGGTTGGTCAGGTCCGTCAAGGCCAGCGCACCCATGCCGTCGCCGCGCGCGATCTCGACCGCGTCGTCGATGCGCGTCAACCCGTCGATCACCGAGTATTCCGAGTGCAGTCGCAGGTGCACAAAACGTGGCGCGGGCATGGGTGGATTTTACGCCGTATGGACTCGCCGTCACCGGTTCGCCCGGTGCGTCAGGGCGGCGAATCGATGCGAATTCGGCGCGGTGGGCCTGCGTAGAATGGCAGCTTCCCAAGCCCTGCCAACCCCCATGGCTGAACACCTGGTCGCGGTAACGAGCAGCCTTTGCCTGGCTGACGCCGAGCGTATCGTCGATGCGGCCGTGGCGGCGCGCCGCTCGCAGGGCCTGCTGCCACTGGCGGTGGCGGTGCTCGATGCCGGCGGCAACCTGGTGGCTTTCAAGCGCGAGGACGGATGCGGGGTCCTGCGCTTCGACATCGCCTTCGGCAAGGCCTGGGGCGCGCTGGGCATGGGCATGTCAACGCGGCTGATCCGTGATCGATTGAAGGAACGACCGGCATTCCAGGGTGCCTTGGCCAGCGCGTCCGGCGGACGCTTCATCCCGGTTCCCGGCGGTGTCCTGGCGCTCGATCCCCGGGGTGTCGCCGTGGGCGCGGTCGGGATCAGCGGCGATGCCTCGGACAAGGATGAATACTGCGCGATCAGCGCATTGCAGGCTGCCGGATTCGGCAGCGAACCGGCACAACCGGCACCGGGCTGGGACAGCGCCGGTCTTTAGGGGAACGAAGATGCGACGCAGGCAATGGATCGGAATAGGACTCGCCGCGGGCTTGGCGCCCACGGCGCTGGTGCGTGCGCAGGCGGCATTCCCGTCGCGGCAAATCCGCCTGGTCGTGCCGTTTCCGCCCGGCGGGCCGACCGACCTGTTTGCGCGCCTGTATGGCCAGCGCCTGTCCGTGGTGCTGGGGCAACCGGTGGTGATCGACAACAAGGCGGGCGCCAGCGGCGCGATCGGGTCCCTGGAAGTCATGCGCGCCGCTCCTGACGGGTACACGCTGCTTTTCGGCACAGCGTCGACGCACGCGCTTTACAACCTCATGAATCCCAAGCCGCAGTACGACTCCCTCAAGGATTTCGCGCATGTGGCCATCGTCGGCGGCGCAGCGGTGGTGCTGATCGCCAACCTGGCCCTGCCGGGCACCTTGAAGGGCGTGCTGGACATGGCGCGCGCACAGCCCGGCAAGTTGCGCTACGGGTCGCCGGGCAGCGGCACGCTGATGCACATCGCCGCCGAGCGCTTGAAGCGCGAGGCCGGCGGGCTGGACATCCAGCACATTCCGTACAAGGGCACGGGGCAATCCAAGCCCGCGCTCCTGGGCGGGCAGATCGAACTCATGACCGACACGCTCGGATCGTCGCTGGCCGAGCACAAGGCGGGCAAGGCGCGCATCCTCGCGGTCGCCGCCGCGAAGCGTTCGCCGCAGGCGCCGGAGGTGCCGACCTTTGACGAGGCCATGGGTACGCGCGGATTCGAAGCGGTGCTGTGGAATGTGGTTGCCGCACCGGCAGGCACGCCGTCCGCGGTGCTGGAGGCCTTGTCCGCCGCCAGCGCGCGGGTCATGGCCGATGCGACCCTCAACGCAAGCCTGGCCAATCTGGCGATCGAGCCCACGCTCGGTTCCAATCCGGCCGCGGCCACCGCCTACATCCGTGCCGAGATGGCGCGCTGGAAGCCGGTGATCGACGCCGCCGGCATCACCGCCGAATAGGAAGCTGCTGCGTCCGCGGCATGCGCCAACCCCCGATCACTGGAACCAAGATGCCCCTTGTTCGCCTGCTCGCCGTCTTCTGCGCCCTGCTCATGTCGGTTGCCGCGACGGCGCAGACCTATCCGACACGCCCGGTCCGGATGGTGATCGGCTTTACGCCCGGCGGCGGGGTGGACATCAATGCGCGCCTACTGGCCTCACGCTTGAGCGAGATCCTGGGCCAGAGTGTCGTGGTCGAGAACCGGCCCGGCGCCGGCACCAACATCGCCAGTGAACTGGTCGCCAAGGCTCCCGCCGATGGCCATACGCTGCTCATGAACACCGGCGCGATCGCGATCAACATGTCGCTCTACAAGAGCCCGGGATACGACACGCTGCGCGACTTCTCACCGGTGTCGATCTTCTCGGAGAGCCAGAACATCCTGACGGTCAGCGCGGCCAAGCCATATCGCAACGTCGGCGAACTGATCGCCGCGGCGCGCGCCAAGCCGGGCGCGCTCACCTACGGCTCGGCGGGCGCCGGCAGCACCCAGCACCTGGCGGGCGAGCTCTTCAAGCTGCGCACCGGCACCGACATCCTGCACGTTCCCTACAAGGGCAGCGCGCCGGCGCTGACGGCGCTGATCGCGGGCGAAATCGACATGGTGTTGATCAACGTGCCGGCCATCATCGGCCAGGTCAAGTCCGGGCGCCTGCGTCCGTTGGCCGCGGCCGGCAATCGCCGGTCGGAACAATTGGCCGACGTGCCCACGCTCAGGGAAGCGGGCGTGAACGGAGTGGAGAGCACGGTCTGGTACGGCGTGCTGGCGCCGGCGGCGACCCCGCGCGACATCATCGCCACGTTGGCCAGCGCGATCGGGCGTGCCGCACGTGCGCCGGAGACGCGCCAGCGGCTGACCGATCAGGGCGCCGAGGCGGTGGGCAGCACGCCCGACGAGTTCGCCGCGATCCTGCGCGAGGACGTGGCGCGCTGGCGCGACGTGGTGCGCGCCGCGGGCGTGAAGCCGGAGTGAGCTTGGCCGGGCGCGCAGTGCGCCTGCGGCTTGCCTGGAAGCCTGCGGCGGTCGCATGAATCCGGGCATCGGCCTCGCGCTTGCAGCCATGCTCTGCTTCGGCGTGGGCGATTCCATCTACAAGCGCGGCGCCGCGGCCGGCGCGCCGCCTCACCAGCTGCTGATGCTGCAGTCCGCCTTGTACCTCCTGATCGTCGCGATGTACGCGTCGGTGACCGGCACGCTCGCCTACACGCCGGCGGTCCTGTGGGCCTTCGTGTCGGGCACCTGCATGATGATCGGCTTCTACAACTTCGCTGCCAGCCTCAAGGCGGGGGCGGTCAGCGTCGTCGCGCCGGTGTTTCGCATGAGTTTCGTCCTCACTGCGGCGCTGGCGGTCGTGTTTCTAGGGGAGGCGTTGACACCCTTCAAGGCTGCCGGCATCGCCCTGGCGCTGCTGGCGACGTGGCTGCTCCTGGGCGGGGCGGTGCGCCAGGCCACCGGCGACCTCGTCGCGCTGCGGGGTGCGATGGTACGGGTCGTGGTGGCGACCATCGCGGTCGGTTCGGGCTATTTCGTCATGACCCTGGCGCTGCGTGGCGGCGCCACGCCGGGAGCGCTGGTCACCCTGCAGGCCTGCGTCTTCACCGCTCAGGCGGCATTTTTTTCCGTGCGTCGTGACCGGGCCTTTCGTGCGGCACCAGCGGTGCTGCGCACCGCGCCGCCGGCCGCACTGGCACTGGCCTGCGGCTTCGTGTTCCTGGCCGAAAGCATGGCGCGCGGCCAGGCCAGCGTGGTCGTGCCGATCGCGCAGATGGGCTTCGTCGTCGCGGCCCTGGTGGGTTTTTTGTTCCTGCGCGAGTCCTTCGGACCACGCAAGGTTGCCGGCATCGCCGCCGCCGTGGCGGCGCTGGGCTGCCTGGCGCATGGTTGAGAGCCGCCTCGTCGGACTCTTCCGTTGCAGCGGCCCGCTCTGCTAGACTTGAATGATCGCCTGATCAATAAAGCCGGGAGTCTTCATGAACGCGATCCCCTTGCGCAGACCCGAGTCGGCGGTTGCCAAGCCGGTGCAGTTGACCCGCGAGTCGGCTTTCCGTACCGCCGCGGGGCTCGTGCCAATGCTCTCCGAGCGCGCCGCCGCTTGTGAAGCCGATCGCCGCGTGCCGCAGGCGACCATCGCGGAACTGCAGCAAAGCGGCCTCTTGCGCATGTTGCAACCCGCACGCTTCGGCGGCTCCGAACTCGGCCTGGACGCATTTCTGGACGTGGTCATGGAACTCGCGCGCGGCTGCCCTTCGACCGCGTGGGTGTTCTCCAACCTGGCTTCGCACGCCTGGAACATCGCGCAGTTCGAGTTGCAGGCGCAGGAGGACGTGTGGGGCCGCGACCCGCGGGCGCTGGCCGCCACGGGTCTGGCCTTTCCCTGCGGCCGCGCGACGCCGGTCAACGGCGGCTGGCGCCTGTCCGGGCGCTGGCCTTTCGCCAGCGGCGTGGACGCCAGCGACTGGATGCTGGTCGGGGGCATGGCCGAGAACCCGGGCGGCGCCCCGGAGCGGCGCTTTTTCCTGGTGCCGCGGCCGGACTTCGCGAGCCTGGACAACTGGCACGCCTACGGGCTCACCGGCACCGGCAGCCACGACGTCGAGATCAAGGAGGCCTTTGTGCCCGCGCACCGCTCGGTCTCGGCCGAGACCTTCGCTGCCGGGCGCGACCTGCCGGGCGCGCGCTTGTACGACACGCCGCTTTTTCGCATCCCCAACTTTGCCGCCTTCGCCTACATCCTGTGCATCGTCCCGCTGGGCACGGCCAAGGCCGCCGTCGAGGCCTTTACCGCCGGAGTGCGGCAGCGGGCCGGGACGTATACCGGCACGCGCGTGGCCGAATTGACGCCGGTGCAGGCGCGCATCGCCGAGGCGGCTTCGTGCGTGGAGTTCGCCGAGACCGTTCTCCGGCGTGACTGGCGCGAGCTGGAGGACGGTGTTGCCGCCAACAACTATCCGAGCATGGAGACCAAGCTGCGCTGGAAGCGCAACGTCGCCTTTGCCATGCAGCTGGTGGTGCGCGCGGTCGATGCGCTGATGCCGGCGGCGGGCGCCGGGGGCTTGTCGCTGCACCTGCCCTTGCAGCGCCAGTTCCGCGACATACACGCCGCCTCGGCGCACATCGCGCTCACCTGGGACGTGCACGCAGCGGCCTACGGCCAGAGCGCGCTGGGACTGCAGCCGCAGGGCGGGCTGCTGCTCTAGCGCGCGCGCTTCGGCTTCGCGCGCGGCTTGGTCGCGACCGCCGCAGCGGTCTTCGGTTCGACCTCGACGGTTTTGAAGTCGGCCGGCGCGACCACCTCGAGCATCTCGACGTCCCTGGAATGCGCGATCTCGCGGTGCGCGATGTTGGGCGGCTGCTGGAAGCAGTCGCCCTTCTTCATGGTGAATTCGCCCAGGCCTTCGTACTCGAAGCGGATCCAGCCCTTGAGGACGTAGACGAACTGCACCTTGCAGTCGTGCCGGTGCCACTCGCCCTGCGGCGCACGGCCCGGCCGGGCGCGGATCACATGCGCGACCACCTTGCCCCTGGAGGCGCGCTCGATCTCGAGATCCCGGTACTCGAAATAGGAGCGCAGGCCGCGCCGTTTGAACTTCGCCTTGGCGGCCGTGCTCAAGGTGAAGGCGCGGGCGCGCCGGGCGGCGGGGCTGTCACCGGTCGTTGCTGTGCTCATGCTCCACTCCTGCGATTTGCCGGGTTCAGGCCCCCGGCCGTTGCGAAAAACTGCGCTCGAACACGCCTTCAGCGATGCGGTTCTTGAGAATCTCGATCGAGCCGCCTGCGATCATCCAGCCGCGGCAGCGACGCATGCAGTATTCGACCAGCGATTCCTGGCTGTAGCCCAGGCCACCCAGGACCTGCATGGCTTCGCTGGCAACCTCGAACCCGGCCTGGTTGCAATACGCCTTGGCGATCGCGGTCTCCTCGGGCGACGGAAAACCCGAGTCGGCGTTGCACGCGGCGCGATAAAGCAAGAGCTGTCCGGCGTCGAGTTTCATCTTCATCTCGGCAAACTTCCACTGCAGCCCCTGGAATTCGCACAGGAGGCGCCCGAACTGGCGCCGCTGCAAGGCCCACTGACGCGCCTCTTCGTAGGCGTAGCGCCCCAGCGCGAGCGAGCGCGCGGTGTTGCCCAGGCGCTCGACGTTGAAGCCGGCGATCTGCTTCTTGAAGCCGCCTTCCTTCAGGACCACCATGGCCGGGTCGATGCGCACGTTCTCGAAGTAGATCTGCGCCCATTCCTCGCCGGACATGAAGGACGAGCGCTTGCCGAACTTGACCCCGGGGGCCTTGGTGTCGACCAGCACCGAGCCGATGCCGCCGACGCCGGGGCCGAAGCGCGCGTAGACCAAGAGCACTTCGGCATAGGGCGCGTGGGTCGAGAACACCTTGGCGCCGTTCAAGCGATAGCCGTCGCCCTCCGCAGTCAGGTGCGTGGTCAGGTCGGTGACGGCCGAGCCGGCCTCGGGCTCGCTCATGCCCACCGAGATCACCGCTTCGCCGGCCAGGATCTTCTTGAGGTAGCGCTCCTTCTGCCAGGGTGTTCCGTACTCGGCAAAGACCCGAATCGGCCCGAAGCTGCCGGCCTGGATCACATCCGCGCTGCGCGGACAGGCGGTCGCGATCGCTTCGATGGCGAGCACCGCGTCCATGAGCGAACCTCCCTGGCCGCCGTCCTGTTCGGCGATGGTGATGCCCAGCAAACCGTTGTCGGCCATCAGGCGCGCCACATCCCAGGGGTAGTCGACGGCATGGGCGCGGTCACGCGCGCCGGCCTTGAGATGCCTGTCGCCAAGGCGCGCGACCGCATCACGAAATTTGAGCTGTTCCTCGCTCAGACGAAAATCCATTGCTGCTCCTTGTCCTTGACCCGCGCCGGCTATTCGGCGGTGATGCCGGCGGCGCGGATCACCCGCGCCCACTTGTCGATCTCGGCGCGTACATAGGCGCGGAATTCCTCCGGCGAGCTGCCGACGGCTTCGGCGCCCTGCGCGGCGAGCTTCTCGCGCACGTCCGGCGCGGCCAGCGCCTTGACGGTGGCCTCGTGCAGCCGTGCAACGACGGCGCCCGGCGTTTTGGCCGGCGCGAAGAGCCCGTTCCAGCTCGACACTTCGAAGTCGGCCAACCCGGCCTCCGCCATGGTCGGCACGTTGGGCAACTGCGCCATGCGCCGGTGGGCCGCGACCGCGATCACGTTCAACTTGCCGCCCTGCAGGTGCGGCACCGCCGACAGCGCGGTCTGGAAACTCATGGTCACCTGGCCGCCCAGCAGGTCGGTCATGGCCTGGGTGGCGCCCTTGTACGGGATGTGCAGCAGGTCGACACCGGCGCGCAGCTTCAGGAGTTCCCCTGCCAGGTGCGGGCTGCCGCCGCTGCCGCTGGAGGCGAAGGTCAGCTTGCCCGGCTGCGCCTTGGCCAGCGCGATGAGGTCCTTCAGGGTCCTGGCCGGTACGGCAGGGTGGACCGCGAGCACCGAGGGTGCGCTCATCGCCTGGGTGATGGGCGTGAAGTCCTTGAGCGTGTCATATCCCGGGTTCTTGTAGGCCGTCATGTTGGTCGCGTTGGCGATCGTGCCGATCAGGAGCGTATAGCCGTCCGGCACGCTCTTGGCGACCATTTCGGAGGCGATGTTGCTGGTCGCGCCGGGCCTGTTCTCCACCACGAAAGGCTGGCCCAGGGAATCGGCGAGCTTGGCCGCCAGGGTGCGCGCGATGATGTCGGTGGCGCCGCCCGGCGCGTAGCCGACCATGAGCTTGACCGGGCGTACGGGATAGCGCGCTTCCTGCGCCAGGGTGTGCGACGCGACGCAGGCCGCCACCGTGAGCGC
This sequence comes from Burkholderiales bacterium, assembly GCA_016790635.1. GTDB lineage: Bacteria > Pseudomonadota > Gammaproteobacteria > Burkholderiales > JAEUOS01 > JAEUOS01. The sequence goes on along the minus strand of JAEUOR010000059.1, from coordinate 60,861 downwards.
AACGAGCGGGAAGGGTTTCACGGCAGGGACTCCTTCATGACGATGAGCGCATCGACCGCGACCACGCCTTCGTCCTTGATGATGAGAGGATTGATCTCGGCTTCGGCGACGGGCCGGCCCGGCAGGGCGGCCAGGCGCGCCACGGCGACGATGGTGCGTGCCAGCGCCGCGACATCCCCGCGCGGCAGATTGCGATAGCCGCGAATGACGGCCAGGCCCTTGACGGCATCGATCATGGCATGCGCCTCGGCTTCATCGATGGGGCACAGGCGCAGTGCCGTGTCGTGATACAGCTCGGCCAATGTGCCGCCAACGCCCAGGAGAACCAGCGGACCGACCAGAGGGTCGTCGCGGTAGCCGACGATGGCTTCGGCCAGACCGCGTTCCATGCGTTGCACCAGCACGCCGTCGATCGGCGCCTGCGGGCGGGCCTGGCGTACTGCCGCGAGCAGGGTGGCGATGCGCGCCTCGAATTCGGCGCGGTCGGCGATGTTCAGGGCCACGCCGCCGGCCTCGGTCTTGTGCGCGATGGCCTGCGAACTCACCTTGGCTGCGACAGGGTAGGCCAGGTCGTGGGCGTAGTCCGGCGCGCGGGCCAGGGTCGAGGCGACCGTAGGCACGCCCAGCGCGGCGAAGACGGCAAGCGCGTCCTTCTCGTCCGGCTGCGCCGGCAGGCGCGGCAGCCCTGCGGGCGCGGTGGCCTGCGCGGTCGTCGCGGGCGCATGCCAGCGAAAAAAGGTGGACAGCGCGTCGGCGCAGGCCTCCGGGGTGCGAAAGGCGGCGATGCCGCGCTCGGCCAGGCGCTTGAGCGACAGGTCGGCCTGCGGCGTCAGGAACACCGCGAGCGGCTTGACCGCGCGCGGGGACTCCACGATCGGCGCCACCGCGAAGTCCGGATGGAACTGGGCAGAGGAGCCGACCACCGCCAGCACCGCGTCACAGTCTGCGCTGGCCAGGAGCGCTTCGAGCACCGCACGGTAGCGTGGCCCGGTGGAGGCCATGGTCAGATCGACGATGGGCGCATCGGCGACGCGTACCCCGTGCGCGGCCAGCGTTTCCTTGAGCGCGGGCGAAGGCGTCATCGCGGTGAGCCCCTGCACGCCCAGGCGATCGACGACGGACGCCGCGCCGCCGCCGGTGGTGGTGACGACGGCCACGCGCGGGGCATGGCGCAACGCCACAGGCGTTCGTCCGTCCAGCAACGGGGCGATCTCGATCAAGGTCTCGAGCATCTCCACGCGCGCGATGCCGTGGGCGCGGAAGAAGGCGTCGATGGCCGCATCAGTCCCGGCCATGGCGCCGGTGTGCGAGCGCGCCATGGCCTCGCCCAGGGCGGAGCGGCCGAGCTTGAAGGCGACTACCGGTTTGCCGGCCGCGTGCGCGCGGCGCGCCGCCGCGGCCAGCCGTGGCGCGTCGCGCAGCGTCTCGAGGAAGAGTGCAATGACGCGTGTGTCCGCGTCGTCGACCAAGAGATCGACCAGTTCGCCCACGCCCAGATCGGCCTCGTTGCCCACCGACACCAGCTTGGCGAAGCCCAGGCCGCGCGCCGCGCCGCGCGAAATGAGGGTGCCCAGCATGGTGCCGCTTTGCGAGACCACGCTGGTGCTGCCAGAAGGCGGCGTTTCACCCTCGAGCACCGCGTTGACCGTGATCGCAACGCCGCCGGGCACGTCGATCACGCCCATGCTGTTGGGGCCCAGGAGACGCACGCCGGCGGCGCGTGCGGTCTCGACCAGGGCCCGCTGGCGCGCCATGCCGGCCGCGCCGGTCTCGGCGAATCCGTCGCTGAAGACCGACACCAGCGGCACGCCGCAGGCGCCGCAGTCGGCCACCGCACGTTCGACGGCATCGCCCGGTGCCATCACGAAGGCATGTTCGACCGGTGTGCCCAGGGCGTCGCACGCCGCGGCCAGCGTCGGATACGCGCGCTCGCCCAGAATCTCGTCGCGGGTCGGGTTGATCGGCACGATGCGCCCGGTGTAGCCGTGCTTGCGCAGGAAACGCTGCGGCCGGGCCGTGTTCTTGGCCACGTCGCCCGAGGCGCCGATCAGCGCGACGCTCTGTGGCGCGAAGAGGGCCTGCGCGAGCATCATGCCATGCGGCCGGTGAGGCCCTTGAGATCCGGCAGCGAATCAACGCGCCACAGGTCGGCCAGGAGCGCCGCGCTGCGCGCCTCGCCCAGCACCGGTACGGCCAATTCGCGGAACTTGGCCTCGAGTTCCGCATCGGTCAGGGGCAGGTCGGGATCGCCCTTGCGGGTCGGCTGCAGGTGCTCGTGGCGCCGCCCGTCGCGTGTCTGCATGACCACGCGCGCCGCACGTTGGCGTGGAAAGGCGGCATCGAGTTCGGGGTCGATCGCGAGCGTCACGCGGTGCATGAGGTCGCGCGTGGCGGCGTCGGCCAGGCGCGCAGGGGAGAAGGCGTCCAGGCGCACGCTGCCGTGGGTCAGCGCAGTCGCTACCGTGAACTGGGTGGAAAAGCGCGCTTCGGGCGCGGTGCGCGGTTGGGCGATGCCGGCCACCTCGACGGTGGCGCGATACCCGCCGATCGACACCTGGGCGATCTCGCTGGCCGCGACCTTGAGCGCGGCCTGTGCGGCGAGCGCACCGTCGATGGCGGCGAACGAATGGCCGCAGCAGGCGTGGTTCTTGAAGGTCATGCGCGTGATGTGGAAGTCTTGGCCCAGGGTCGCGGCGATGCGGCTCCAGTCCGGCCCCGCGTTGCCGTGGGTCAGCGCGCGGCCGTAGCCGGCGTCGCCCTCGAGCACGTCCAGCGAGCCTTTCACGCCTTCGCGCGCGGCCAGCGCCGCGGTCACGCCGGCTTCAGCCGCGCGGCCGGCGTGCATGGGCTTGGAATGTGAATCCATCCGAAAGGCCTGTTGCAGTGCGGCCGAGAAGGTGGCCACCGTCGCCAGCGCATGCGCAAAGCGCGTTTCGTCCAGCCCCAGCAGTTCGGCGCAGGCGGCTGCTGCGCCGAAGCAGCCGATGGTGCCGGTGTTGTGAAAGTAGCGGTAGTGTTCGCGCCCCATGGCCGCGCCGATGCGCGTGGAGATTTCGTAGCCGACGATGATGGCGCGCAGCAGTGCCTGGCCCGTGGCGCCGGTGGACTGTGCCAGCGCCAGCGCGGCCGCGATGGTCGGCGCGCCGGGGTGGTAGATGCCGTCACGAAAGATGTCGTCCAGTTCCGCCGTATGCGCGGCCGTGCCATTGATCAGGGCGGCCAGGCGCGCCGGTGCCGCGCGGCCCAGGGTCAGGCGCGCGTTGCCGACGCCGAATTCCTCGGCCAGCGCGGCCTCGAGCAGCGTCGCGGGCGCGTCCACTGCACCGGGCAATAGCGCTGCGAACCAGTCGATGACCGCGCGGCGCGCGTGATGTGCGACCTGGGGCGCGATCGGCTGCGCGCGAGAGGCGACAGCGAAGTGTGCGAACTGCTCGACGACGTGCATGGGCGATGCGGCGGGTGAAGGGCGAGCGGCATAATACAAGGCGCTTCCACCCCCCGCCCGCCATGTCGAAACCCGCCCCACCCGAACCTACCCTTGCCGCAACCGCGCTCATCGACGCCGATCACCCGGCGGTGGCGGAATTCGCCCTGCGGCATGATCGCGGCGCGGATGTGCGCGAACGGGCCGTGGCCCTGGCCTACGCGGTGCGCGACGGCTTTCGCTACGACCCCTACCGCGTCGACCTGTCGCCGCAGGGCATGCGCGCCAGCCGCGTGATCGAGAACGGCTACGGCTGGTGCGTGCCCAAGGCGGCGCTCCTGGTCGCGGCGTGCCGCGCGGTCGGCATCCCGGCGCGTGTCGGCTACGCCGATGTCCGCAACCATCTCTCGACCGCGCGCCTGCGCGAGGCGCTGGGGACCGACCTTTTCATCTGGCACGGGTACGCCGACATCCTGATCGACGGACAGTGGGTCAAGGCGACGCCGGCCTTCAACATCGAACTGTGCGATCGGTTCGGCCTGATGCCGCTGGATTTCGATGGGCGCAGCGACTCGATCTATCACGCGTACGATCGGGCCGGCAACCGGCACATGGAGTACGTCTTGCAGCGCGGCGCGTTCGACGACATGCCGCTTGAAGCCCTGACCGCGGACTTCAAGCGCGTCTACCCCGGCTGGGTCACGGACCTGGATGCGATGCGCCGCGCCGATTTCGACGCCGAGGTCAGGGCTGAAACCGCGGCCGCCGCGACAACCCGAAAGTGAAACCGGACGACGGCGACTTCACCGACCCGGCGTCCCGCGCGCCGTGGGCACGCGGCCCGAGCGCGGCCGCACCCGGCAGCGAGCAGGGTCCGGCGCAAGGTGTGCCTGACGCCCGCCGGCCGCGGCGCTTTTCGCCGCGCTGGTACATGCTCGGCATGTTCGCGTTTCTGGTGGCGGTGCTGGCGTCTTTTCACCTGCTGGAGCGCGCGTTCCTGGAGAAGGCGCGCCCGCGCGAGGTGGTCATCTCGCCGCCCGCCAAGCCTCCCGCCAAGCCTCCCGCACGCCCCGCGGAGACGCAAGGTGCATCGAAGCCGGCGGCGCCGGTCGACAACACTCCGCAGGGCGGAACTGTCGCGGCGCGCGTGGCTTGCGCTGTGGCGTCCAGCCTCAACGCAGCGATCTCGGGCCGATGTACAGAACGTGCGTTGGCGCTTCTGCCCGCTCAACTCGAACGACTCGAGTCGCGTGACGCCGCCGGGCACACGCCATTGATTGCTGCCGTGCTGACCGACCAGCACGCCATCGTGGAGGCCTTGCTCAAGGTGGCGGCCAACCCGAACGCGACGGTCGATCTGGGTCGCGGCCAGCGCGCGCACGGCTCCCTACAGGCGCAAAAGCCCGAGCTTGCGCATGGTTCCACGCCTCTCATGGTGGCCCACGACGAGCGCATGGTCGCGCTGCTGCTGCGCTTCGGTGCCGACAAGGATGCGAAGAACGAGTACGGCTGGTTCCCGCTCCTGTACTTCACGCATCACGGCAGCCCGGAAATGGTCGATGTCCTGCTTGCGGCCGGTGCCGACGTCAATGCCACGGCCGACGTCGATCGCTCGCACCTTGGCACCACGTCGCTCATGTGGGCCGCCTACATGAACCGCCCCGAACATCTCAAGGTGCTCATCCGGCACCGGGCGCGCGTCGACGTGCGCGATCGCGCCGGCAAGACCGCGCTGGACTACGCGCGCGGCTTCGGCCACCAGGAGCCGATGCGTCTGCTCGCTGCGGCCGGCGCGCGCTGAAAGGGGCGACGCGCTTCAGTCGGCCTTGGCGCCCGACTCGCGCACCAACCTGGCCCACTTGGCGGTCTCGGCGCGCATGTGGTTGCCGAATTCCTCCGGGGTCGAGCCGACGGGGTCGGCACCCTGGCCGATGAAGCGTTCGCGCATCTCGGGGTTCTTGAGGACGCGCGCGACGTCGGCAGCGATTTTTTGCGCAATCTCGCGCGGCAGGCCGGCCGGTCCGACCAGCCCGAACCAGGATGAGGCGTCGAACCCCGGGAATCCCGACTCGGCCACGGTCGGCAGTTCCGGCACGCCGGCCGAGCGTTTCAGGCTGGTGACTGCAACTGCGCGCAGCTTGCCCGAACGCACGTGCTGGATCGCCGAGGGAATGGTCGCGAACATAAAGTGCACGTTGTCGCCGGACAGGACATCGTTCAGGGCGACGGCCCCCTTGTAGGGTACATGGGTGATGTCGATGCCGGCGGCGGCCTTGAGCAGTTCGCCGGAAAGGTGCGAGGTGGTGCCACTGCCGGTGGACGCGTAGAAGTACTTGCCCGGCGCCGCGCGCACGACTCCCAGGAACTCGCGGAAGTTGCTGGCGGGGATCGCGCGCGGCGCGAACACCAGCATGTTGGGCACATCGGCCACGAACGAGATCGGGCTCAAGTCCTTGAGATTGTCGAAGGGCATCGCCTTGTACAGGCTGGCGTTGACCGCCAGCGGGCCGACCGAACCCATGAACAGCGTGTAGCCGTCGGGGCGCGACTTGGCGACCAGGTCCGCGCCGATGTTCCCGCCGGCGCCGGTGCGGTTTTCGATCACGATGGCCTGGCCCCAGGCACGGGTGAGTTCCGGCGCGAGGCTGCGCGTGATGATGTCGGTGGTGCCGCCGGCGGAGAAGCCGATCACGATGCGCACCTCGCGCGCCGGCCAGGACTGGGCGGGGGCGGAGGGTGCCGTGACGGCGATGGCGAGCGCGGCGAGCGCGAGGCGAATGGGCTGCATGGTTCCTGCGACGTGGTGTCCAGCGTGGTCGCGATTATCGGCCTTCTATAATTCGTGTTGTGAGCGTCCTCAACATCTCGGCCTATCGCTTCGTCGCGCTGCAAGACCTGCCGGACCTGCGCGAGGCGCTGCGCAAACGCTGCGCGGCCGATGGCCTCAAGGGCACGGTACTGCTCGCGCCCGAGGGCATCAATCTTTTCCTGGCCGGCGATTCGCAGCGCCTGCGCGCCCTGATCCGCTGGCTGCGCGAGGATGCGCGTTTCGCCGCCCTGGAAGTCAAGGAAAGCTGGTCGGCCGAGCAGCCCTTCAATCGCATGCTGGTCAAGATCAAGCGCGAGATCATCACCATGCGCGCCCCGCAGCTGCGTCCGGCTGACGGTCGCGCGGCGGCCGTCGATGCGCGCACGCTTAAAGGCTGGCTCGATGTGGGGCGCGACGACCAGGGGCGTGAAGTCGTGATGCTCGATACGCGCAATGGCTTCGAGGTCGAGATCGGCAGCTTCGCCGGCGCGCGCGAGCTGGGGCTCAGGTCCTTCGGCGAATTTCCTGAGCGGGTCGACGCGCTCCTGCCCGAGCTCGCGGGCAAGGCGGTGGTGACCTTTTGCACCGGCGGCATCCGCTGCGAGAAGGCGGCCTTGTACCTGGCCGCGAAGGGAGTGGCGAACGTCCTGCAGCTCGACGGCGGCATCCTGCGTTATTTCGAAACCGTCGGCGGCGCCCACTACCGTGGCGAATGCTTCGTCTTCGACCGGCGCGTCGCGCTGACCCCGGCGCTCGAGGCCGCGGGATATGCCGAGTGCTTCAACTGCCGCGCGGTATTGTCGCCCGCTGAGCAGCAAAGCCCCAGCTATGTCATCGGGCGGTCCTGCCCGCGCTGCGCGAGCGTCGTGTCCTAGCCTGTCACGACGTCGGCTTGCGCCGCGGTGCCTGTTCTTCGCGGTCGCTTTCGAAGAGGGCCTGGAGTTCCGCGCTGGCGTCCCTGGAGGTCTGGATCAGTGCGGCCTCGTCGCCGTGCACCGCCTGCTGGCGCTTCAGCAGCTCCAGGTCATGGTCGCGGAACTTGGCGATGGTCATCGACGTGTCTGAGGCCGGAAAGCCCAGGCGGAGCAGGCTTTGCTGCGCCATCTCGATGCTGGTGTGCCAGGTCTCGCGGAACACGCGCGTGACGCCGAGTTCGTTCAGGCGATGCGCATGGCCGCGATTGCGTGCGCGCGCGACGATGGGCAGCTGCGGATAGTGGTGTCGCACCAGTTCGGCGCAGCGCACCGAGTCCTCCGGATTGTCGATGGCCAGTACGAACAGGCGCGCCCCGGCCAGGTTGGCCGAGGTCAACAGCTCAAGGCGTGTGGCGTCGCCAAAGTAGATCTTGACGCCGAAGCGGCGCACGTTGTCCACCTGCTCGGCGTCCTTTTCCAGTGCCGTCATGGGGATGCCCTTCAAGGAAAGCACGCGCGAGACGATCTGCCCGACCCGCCCGTAGCCTGCGACCACGACATGTCCTTCCTTGTGGTCGATGTTGTCGAACTCGCGCGTCACTTTGGCATCGAGGCGCGGCGCGAGGAGCTTTTCCTCGATGACGAACAGCAGCGGTGCGGCCAGCATCGAGAGCGTGACGGCGACCACCAGGAGTTCGGACACCGCGGCGGCGAAGATGCCGGCCGCGGCGGCCGCGGCGAAAAGCACGAAGGCGAACTCGCCGCCCTGGGCCAGCGCCACCCCGAGCTTGCGCGCACTGGTCGCGGCGGTGCCGGCGGCGCGCGAGAGGGCGTAGAGAAGAGTGAACTTGATCGCCATCATGCCGACGACGATGCCGAGGATGGTGAGGGGGCTGCTGGCCAGGAGACCCAGGTTGGCCGACATGCCGACCGCGATGAAGAACAAGCCCATGAGCAGGCCCTTGAAGGGCTCGATGTCGGCTTCCAGTTCATGGCGATACTCGGAATCCGCCAGCAGCATGCCGGCGAGGAATGCGCCGAGCGAGGCGGTGAGGCCGGCGATATCCATGAGCAGCGTGACGCCGATGACGATCAGGAGCGCCGCGGCGGTGAATATTTCGCGCCCGCCGAAGCGCGCGATGGCGCGAAACAACGGGCGTACGAGGAGACGGCTGGACAGCACCAGGGCGCCGATGATCGCGATTGCCTTCGCCGCGTCGATCCAGCCGCCGCCGGTGCTGCCGGCCGCCGCGCCCAGGAAGGGCAGCGCAGCCAGCAGCGGGATCACAGCCAGGTCTTGGAACAGGAGGATGGCGAAGCTCTCTCGGCCGTGGCGCGCCGTGAGCTGCTTCTTCTCCGCCAGGGTCTGCAACGCAAACGCGGTCGAGGACATGGCCAGTCCCAGCCCCGCCACCAGCGCGGCCTGCCAGGTCCAGCCGAAGGCGAGCGCGATGGCACCCAGGGTCAGCCCGGTCAGTCCGACTTGCGCGGTCCCCAGGCCGAACACCTGGCGCCGCAGCACCCACAGGCGCGATGGCTGCAGTTCAAGGCCGATCAGGAACAGCAGCAGCACCACGCCGAATTCGGAGAAGTGCAGGATCGCCTCGACATCGGTGATGAGTTTCAATCCCCATGGTCCGATGAGCATGCCTGCGGCCAGGTAGCCGAGCACCGCGCCCAGTCCAAGAAGGCGCGACAAGGGCACCGCCAGGACGGCGGCAGCCAGGAAAATCGCGGCCTGACCGAGCATGCGCGGCGCCTCGGCGCGTCCTACGCGCCGTCGCGGCCGCGCGCATCCCCTGCAGCGAGGCCTTGCAGGTGAGAGCCGCAGTAGGCCAGGCTGACGGTATGCGGCGCTTCGGCAGCCAGAACCGACACTGCCGTATTGACCAGGTGCATCGGCAGCGGCGTATCGGGTGCGCGTGGCGCCAGTTCCTCGACGACGGCGCGAATCACGAGACCATGGCTTACGACCGCCAGCGGTCCGCCGATGCGGCGACGTGCCTCGATCATGACGGCGAATGCGCGCGCGGCGCGACTGCGGAATTGCGCCGCCGACTCGCCGTCGGGCGGCGCTTCCTCGATCGTTGCCAGGTTTCTTCCCAGTTCGGCGATGGGCTTGCCGCGCAGGGCGCCGAAATTGCGCTCGCGCAGCGACGCATCCTCGATCACGGCGAGCCCGGTGACGTCCGCGATCGCCTGCGCCGTCTGGCGCGCACGCGGCAGGTCGCTGGAGAGGATTCCCGCCAGGCCGATGGCCAGCATGCGCTGCGCGACGGCGGCGGCCTGCGCGCGGCCGCGCTCGCTCAAGGGTGTGTCGGCCGGCTGGATGACGTGCGCCGCGTTGAGCGCGGTTTCGCCATGGCGAATCAGGTAGATGGACATGCGGGTGCGAGGCCGGTGGCAGAAAGGTCCGCCATCATGCATCAGTTTTGGTAGTCTCGGACGAATCGTTAGCCCGCAAGGATCCTGCATGAGCCAGACGCGCAGTCCCGACGCCTTCGCCACACTGCGTGCCAAGGTACGCAGCTTCGTCGATGAGGTCGTGATCCCGCGCGAGGAATTGCGGCGCGCGGGCGATTCCGGGTGGGTGGCCGGCACGGTGGCCGACCTGCGCCGCCAGGCAGAGACGCGCGGACTGGGGTCGCCGCGCTTGGCGCCGGCGTTGGGCGGCATGGGCTTGTCCTGGGAGGAGTGCTGTGGCGTGTTCGAGGAAGCCGGGCGCAGCTTTCTGGGGCCCGGGGCGCTCTTCTGCGCACCGCCGGGCCAGCCCGACGTCATGGCGCTCGACCGCCTGGCGACGCCCTATCAGCGCGAACGCTATCTGCTGCCGCTCGCCAAGGGCGAGATCGGTTCGTGCTTCGCCATGACCGAACCGGCGCCGGGCGTCGGCTCGGACCCGCGCATGCTCAAGGCCACCGCGCGGCGCGACGGCGACGGCTGGATCATCGACGGGCACAAGTGGTTCATCTCCAACGCCGGGCACGCCGCTTTCGCCATCGTCGTCGCGCGCAGCGAAGCCGGCGTGTCGTGGTTCATCGTCGATACCGACAACCCGGGCTTTCGCGTCGTGCGCGACGTGGCGACCATGGTGCCCTTCGAGGTGAGCGGTCACGCCGAGGTGCTTCTCACAAGCTGCCGCGTCGGTCCCGAGGCCCTGGTCGGCGAGGAGGGGCGCGGCATGGAGCATTCGCAGCTGCGCCTGGAAGGCGCGCGGCTCTTCCATTGCATGCGTTTCATCGGCCTGGCCTCGCGCGCGATGCAGATCGCGCAGGACTACGCCGCGCGCCGCGAATCCTTCGGTGCGCGCCTGGCCGAACACCAGATGATCCAGGCCATGGTGGCCGATGCCCATATCGACCTGTACGCTTCGCGCCTGATCGCCCTGGACGTGGCGCGGCGTCTGGACGATGGCGCGTCGATCCGGCACGAAAGTTCGATGGCCAAGGTGTTCGTCTCCGAGGCCGTCAATCGCGTGGCCGACTCGGCCGTGCAGATGACCGGCGCCCTGGGCATTTCGGAGGACGTGCCGCTGTCGATGATCCTGCGCCAGTTGCGGCCGTTCCGGATCTTCGACGGCGCCTCGGAGGTGCATCGCTCGGCGATCGCCAAGCGGGCCTTCGCCAAGAGCCTGGCTCCCTGACCCAGGCCGGATGCGCGGGCGCGGTCAGCGCGCGGCAAAGCGCGAACGTATCCCTTCCACCCGCGCGCGATTGACGCCAAAGTCGCGCACCCCGAGGCGAGAGGCCGAACGCACGTGGATATGTTTGCCGCCGGCGTCGAGCGCGAACTCGACGTCGTCGACGAAGCCCAGGCCCTTGGAGGCGAACTCCGCGTACAGGTAGTCCGAACCTTCGCGCACGATGTTGACCCGCGGCGCGGCCTTGACGATCGCGGTCAGGCGCTGCCATGCCGCTTGCGCGTCGCCGGTGAAACCGAGCGGCGCGATGTGGTGCCTGGCGTCGTCGGCCGGCGCGGTCGAGCTGACGCAGTTGGGTTTCCACGAACAGGGCTTGAACTTGCCTTCGCTGTAGCCCAGGTTCGCGGGGCGCCTTCCCGACAAGAGGCCCATGGCTTGCTCTTTGTGCGTCGATAATCCGCCGCATGTTAGAGCATATGGTCAGCGCCTGGCGCGCGCGGCATGCGGGGCGCGTCGCGTCCTGGCGGGCGGCGGGTCGTGAGTATGTCGGCCGCTTCGCTCCTTCGCCAACGGGGCCCCTGCACGCGGGTTCGCTGGCGGCGGCGCTGGCGAGTTGGCTGGATGCGCGCGCACACGGCGGTCGCTGGCTGTTGCGCATCGAGGACGTGGACGCACCGCGCAGCGTGACCGGTGCGGACCAGATGATCCGCGCCCAGCTGTCTGCCTGTGGCCTCACCTGGGATGGCGAGGTGATGGTGCAGAGCACGCGTGACGCGGCCTACGCGGCGGCCTTTGCCGTGCTGCAGGCGGCCGGGCAGGTTTACCCCTGCGCCTGCACGCGCCGCGAGATCGCCGACTCGGTCGCCAACGTGCGCGAGCACGCGTTCGGGCGTGAACTGGTGTATCCGGGGACCTGCCGGGCCGGACTGGCGCCGGGTCGGACGCCAAGGGCCTGGCGCGTGCGCGTGCCGGCCGGGGAAATCGGCTTCGACGATGTCCTGGCCGGGTGGCGCTCGCAGGACCTCGCGCGTGAGGTTGGGGATTTCGTCTTGCGCCGCGCCGACAGCTTGTGGGCCTACCAGCTCGCGGTGGTGGTCGATGACCTCGCGCAAGGGGTCACGCACGTGGTGCGCGGTGCCGACCTGATCGACTCGACCGCGCGGCAATTGCACCTGATCCGGCTCCTGGGCGGGACGCCGCCCGAGTATCTGCATGTCCCCGTGGTGGTGTCGGCGGACGGTGAAAAACTCTCCAAGCAAACCGGCGCGGCTGCGATCGATCCAGCAGGGGCCGCCGCCGCGCTTGCGGCGGCATGGAGCCATCTTGGCCGATGCTAGACTGATCCGATGGACGACATCCCGACCTTGCGCCGCATCCTGGCCACCAACAAGACCATCGCCGTCGTCGGCCTTTCGGGCGACTGGTTCCGGCCCAGCTACTTCGCGGCCAAGTACATGCAGGAACACGGCTATCGCGTCGTGCCGGTCAATCCCAAGTACCCGGAGATCCTGGGCGAGAAGAGCTACGCGTCGCTCAAGGACATCCCGTTCCCCGTCGACATGGTCGATTGCTTTCGCAAGACCGCGGATATCGTGCCGATTGCCCGCGAAGCGATCGCCATCGGCGCCAAGGTGCTGTGGCAACAGCTCGGTGTGACCAACCTCGAGGCTGACGCACTGGCGCGCGCGGCCAGGCTGGACAGCGTCATGGACCGCTGCGTCAAGATCGAGCATGCGCGCCTGTTCGGCGGTCTCAACTGGGCCGGCGTCAACACGCGCGTGATCTCGGCCAAGCGCCCGCGCCACGTGGCGAACTGACATGCCCGACCGCAATTACGCCTTCGAGACCCTGGCCCTGCACGCCGGGCAGATTCCGGACGCGGCGACCGGCGCGCGCGCCGTGCCGCTGTACCAGACCACCTCCTACGTGTTCGATTCGGCCGAGCACGCGGCATCGCTCTTCAACCTGCAGACCTTCGGCAACGTCTATACGCGTTTGTCCAACCCGACCACCGCGGTGTTCGAGGAGCGCATGGCTGCGCTTGAAGGCGGGCGCGCCGCGGTAGCCACGGCCAGCGGCATGGCCGCGCAGATGACCGCGATCCTGACGATCCTGAAGCAGGGCGACGAAATCGTCTCGTCCTCGACGCTGTACGGGGGCACGGTGGGCCAGTTCGCGGTCGGTTTCGAGCGGCTCGGGATCAGCACGACCTTCGTCGATGCCGAGGACCCGGAGAATTTCCGCCGCGCGATCACGCCGCGAACCCGGGCCCTGTATGCAGAGACCCTGGGCAACCCGCTGATCAACGTGCTCGACATCGCCGCGGTGGCCAAGGTGGCGCACGATCATGGCCTGCCGCTGATCATCGACAACACCATGGCCTCGCCCTACCTGTGCCGGCCCTTCGAGCACGGTGCCGACATCGTCGTGCATTCGGCGACCAAATACGTCGGCGGGCACGGCACCTCGATGGGCGGGGTGGTGGTGGAGTCGGGCAAGTTCGACTGGGCCAACGGCAACTTTCCGGAGATGACCGAGCCTTCGCGCGCTTATCACGGGGTACGCTTCTACGAGACCTTCGGCGACTTCGGCTTCACGATGAAGGCGCGCATGGAAGTCGTGCGCACCTTCGGCCCGGCAATGTCGCCCTTCAACGCGTGGGTTCTTCTGCTGGGCCTGGAGACCCTGCACCTGCGCATGGAGCGGCACTCCGCCAACACGCAGCGGGTGGCCGAGTTTTTAGCCGGCCATCCGCGCGTCTCGTGGGTGAGCTACCCGGGGCTCGCGACGTCGAAGTACCATGCGCTGGCGCAGCGCTATCTGCCCAAGGGCGCCTCGGGCATCCTCGCCTTCGGCGTGGCCGGCGGGCGCGCCGCGGGGGAGAAATTCATCGACGCGGCGCAGTTCATGAGCCACCTGGCCAACATCGGCGACGCCAAGACGCTCATCATCCACCCGGCCTCGACCACGCATCGCCAGCTGTCCGACGAAGAACTCGCCAAGGCCGGCGTCACCGACGACATGATCCGCCTGTCGGTCGGCATCGAGAGCGTGGATGACATTCTCTGGGACCTCGACCAGGCGCTCGTCGCCTCGGCAAGCGCGTAGATGGAACTTGGCCGCGGCGAGACCCTGATCGCCGAGGCGCCCTTCGGCTTCGGCCCCCTGGCCGGCGTCGTCAGCCTGACCGACCGGCGCATCGTGCTGGCAGCGACCGATTCGGAAGAGTCGGTTCCCTTGGCGGCCCTGACCTCGGTGCGCGCCACCTTCGCGCGCAACTGGAGCGGAGCCGTCTGGGGCGCGGTGCTGCTTGCCCTGGCCATCGGCTTCGGTGCGGCCTATCGCCCGATGGAGACCGCGCTCAATGGCGCGGCGCTGGCGATCGAGCGGCGCGTCGCCGAGAAGCCACCCGAGGGCAGCGCCTACGGGCGTTACCTGTTCCTGCCGATGGGCCTGGTCTGGGCCTGCATGCTGCCCCTGATCGGTTGGGGTGCCTACAAGGTCGCCGATGGCGCCATCGGACGGACCGAACTCTCCATTGCGACCGCGAGTGGAACGATGGTGCGCGGCGGGCGCGGGCGCCGCGAGGACTTGCTGGACTTCGGCGCCGAGGTCGGGCGCCTGGTCGGGCGCTAGCCTGCCAATGGTCTGCCGCCCGGCCGGGCGGCGCCTATTTTTTCCCGCCGCCCAGCAAGGCGCCGACGCCGGCCTTGGGGGCCGGCGATGAGGCTGGCGCGGGTGCGGCGGCCCCGGGTTTGGTCTGCGGTGCGGAAGCCGGCGCCGAGCCCTCTTCATAGGGCTTCAGGAACCAGGGGTCGATCTTCTCGACCTTGGCGTTGCGCGTATGGCGCGACGGCGATTCGCGATCAAAGCGGCCACGGCTGCGCTCGTGTCTGCCGGCATGGAAGTGCGGCTCGTCGGCCACCGGCTCGAAGCCGCGTGCCGCCACGCGCTCGATCTTCTTCTTGGTCAACTTCTCGATGTCGATGAGGTACTTCTCTTCCTCGGGAGCGAAAAGCGAGATCGCGTCGCCCTCCTGGCCGGCGCGCCCGGTGCGGCCGATGCGATGCACGTAGTCCTCGGGCGAGTGGGGCAACTCGTAGTTGATCACGCAGGGCATTTCCTGGATGTCCAGGCCGCGTGCGGCGACATCGGTGGCGATCAACAGTTCGACCTCGCCGGACTTGAAGCGGTCCAGCGCCAGCAATCGCTCGGCCTGCGACTTGTCGCCGTGGATGGCATCGGCCTTCATGCCGATCTGCTGCAGATGTCGCGCCAGGCGTGCGGTTCCCAGCTTGGTGTTGGAAAAGACGATGGCCTGGCGGATGTTCTTTTCTTCGACCAAGTGCTTGAGCAGGGCGCGCTTCTCGTCGGCGGCCACCGCGTAGGCCATCTGCCGTACCGTGTCGGCAGTGGCATTGCGCCGCGCCACCTCGATGACCGTCGGTGCCACCAGGATGCCGCTGGCCAAGCGCTTGATGTCGTCGGAAAACGTTGCCGAGAAGAGCAGGTTCTGTCGCTTGGCGGGCAGAAGGCCGATGATGCGCCGGATGTCGGGCATGAATCCCATGTCGAGCATGCGATCGGCTTCGTCCAGCACCAGGATCTGCACCTGCGACAGGTTGACGCTCTTGTGTTCGACATGGTCGAGCAGCCGACCCGGGGTGGCGATGAGGATCTCGACTCCGGCGCGCACGATCTTCAATTGCGGGCCGATGTCGACGCCGCCGAAGACGCAAGTGGAGCGCAATTGCAGATGGCGGCCATAGGTGGCAACCGACTCGGCCACCTGCAGAGCCAGTTCACGCGTCGGCAACAGGATCAGCGCGCGCACCGGGTGGCGCGCCGGGGAAGGCGAACTGTTCTGGTGCACCTGCAGCAACTGCAGGATCGGCAGCGTGAAGCCGGCGGTCTTGCCGGTGCCGGTCTGCGCCGCGCCCATCACGTCGCCCCCCTGGACGACCACCGGGATCGCTTGTGCCTGGATGGGGGTCGGTTCGGTATAGCCCTCTTCGGCGATCGATTTCAGTATGCGTGGATCGAGACCGAACGAGTCGAAGGACATGAGCCTGAAATCGAGGTGGGGCAAAGCCGGAATGAGCGCCGGATACGGCGACGGCCTGCGAGAGGCGGCCCTTGGCGCGAGACAGGTGATTGTATCAGTCGGGCCGTGGCACTCGATGGTTCAGCGCTTGGCGTCCAGCGCGCGATTGAGTGCCGCGCGGGCCTCTTGGTCGGCGGCGCGTGCCGCTGCCAACTCCGATTGCGCCCGTTCGGTTTCCGAGCGTGCCGCTGCAAGTTCCTTGGCTGCGGCCGCGTGCGCGGCCTCGGCCCGCTTTTGTTCGGCCTGGGCGGATTTATGGCGCGCTTCGGCAGTTGCCAGTTCGTTGCGTGTGGTGGCAGCGACACGGCGCAGGCCTTCCACGCCAGGAGCGGCTTCGCTGCGCTCACGGATCGGCGCCTGTGCCCATGCAACCGGCGCGAGCAAGGTGTGCACCAGGCAGGCACACGCTAGTCCGGAGAGAGCCACATACCGCGCTATTCGCACCACTATGGTGCATGAAACTTGTGACCGCACAAATATGGTGCGTTCACGCGATTCCATGTTCACTCCCCGCAACAAGGCGGCTGTGGCAGAATCCGCGGTCCATTCGATCTCCGGCAGGGCGCGACGAGCGCGCGATGCCAGAATGATAGCGCGTCGATTCGCGTGGCATGGAACCTGCTTTTTCAGTAGCGCACCAAACGCCTCAAACCAGCCGTAAAGACCCCCCAGGAGAACCAGCAAATGGCAAAGACTGCCAGCGATGTTTTGAAGGAAGCGAAGGACAACGAAGTTGCGTTTGTCGATTTCCGCTTCACCGATACCAAGGGCAAGGAGCAGCACGTTTCCGTTCCCGCCAAGGCTTTCGACATGGACAAGTTCACCGAAGGCCACGCCTTCGATGGTTCCTCGATTGCCGGCTGGAAAGGCATCGAGGCTTCGGACATGCTGCTCATGCCGGACCCGACGACGGCACGCATGGACCCGTTCACCGACGAGAACACCCTGATCCTCACCTGCGACGTCGTCGAGCCCTCGACCGGCAAAGGCTATGACCGCGACCCGCGCTCGCTGGCGCGACGCGCCGAGGCCTACCTCAAGTCTTCCGGCATCGGCGACACCGCCTACTTCGGCCCGGAGCCCGAATTCTTCGTCTTTGATTCCGTTGCCTGGCGCGTCGACATGTCCGGTTCGTCCTGCCAGGTGTGGTCCTCCGAAGCTTCCTGGCAGACCGACGATCGCGTCGATGGCCAGGGCAATTCGGGCGGGCGCATCGGCGTCAAGGGCGGCTATTTCCCGGTGCCGCCGCTGGATCAACTGCAGGACATGCGTTCGGAAATGTGCCTGTTGCTCGAGCAACAGGGCGTTGAGGTCGAGGTGCATCACCACGAGGTTGCCAACGCCGGGCAGTGCGAGATCGGTACCAAGTTCGCGCCCCTGGTGCAACGCGCCGACTGGCTGCAGATTCTCAAGTTCACCGTGACCTCGGTGGCGCATGCCTACGGCAAGACCGCGACCTTCATGCCCAAGCCCATCGTCGGCGACAACGGTTCGGGCATGCACGTGCACCAGTCGATCTGGAAGGACGGCAAGAACCTCTTCGCCGGCAATGGCTATGCCGGCCTCTCGGAGTTTGCGCTGTACTACATCGGTGGCATCATCAAGCACGCGCGCGCCTTGAACGCGATCACCAACTCGACCACCAATTCGTACAAGCGTCTGGTGCCGGGTTTCGAGGCGCCGGTCAAGCTGGCCTACTCGGCGCGCAACCGTTCGGCGTCGATCCGCGTGCCGTTCGTGCAGTCGGACAAGGCGCGGCGCATCGAGGTGCGCTTCCCGGACCCTCTGTCGAATCCCTACCTCGCCTTCAGCGCGATGATGATGGCCGGCCTGGATGGCGTGCAGAACAAGATCCACCCCGGCGACCCGGCCGACAAGAACCTCTACGACCTGCCGCCCGAGGAAGACGCGAAGATCCCGACGGTGTGTTCCAGCCTGGACCAGGCGCTCGAGGCGCTCGATGCCGACCGCGAGTTCCTGACCCGCGGTGGCGTGTTCTCCAACGAGATGATCGATGCCTACATCGAGCTCAAGATGGCGGACGTAACCAGGTTCCGCATGACGACCCATCCGGTCGAGTACGACATGTACTACAGCGCGTAGGCCTGTCTTGCCGCGCCGACGGCACGTCCGAAAGGACGTGCCGTTTCTCATTCTGGGGCCGGGTCGTGAACCGACAGGCAGGGTAAACTTGAAGACGGTCCGGCGCGTTGAAGAATCGACCCCGGGCTCGCGCGCGGCGCACATTGTTGGGAGAACGCATGGGACTGAGCAAGGCTCTCTGGGCTGTGACGCTGGTGTTGTGGGCCGCGTTTCCCGCATTGGCGCTGGCCCAGATCAAGCCTGCTCCGGCTGCTGCCCCCGCCGCGCCGCCGCCCGCCCCGGTGGCGGCTCCCGCTTCGGGCGGCCTGTTCCGGTGCGCCGCCACCGGCGAGCTGTCGACCCTCATTACCGACGATCCCAACGACATGCGCGGTCGCGAATGCGTGCGCATCACGCCGGCGCGGGTCAATGTCGTGCCTGCGCCACCGGTGCCGGGCAAGGCGGCGGAAGGGAGGGTGCCGCAGCGCACCGATTCGGCCGCGCAGCGCAATCGCGACAACGACCGGCGGCGCATTCTCGAGGACGAATTGGCGGCCGAACAGAAGCGCCTGACCGAGTTGCGTGCCGAATTCAACAACGGCGAGCCCGAGCGCCGCGGCGACGAACGCAACTATCAGCGCTATCTGGACCGGGTGGAACGCCTGAAAGCCGACATCTCGCGCAGCGAGGCGAATATCGACTCGTTGCGCCGCGAGCTGTCGGCCACGCGCAACTGAATATCCGGCGCGGCGCCGCGCGACGCCGTTCATGACGCGCTCGCCAGCCGGCCCCCCGGTCACCATGCCTGCGCCCGCACTTTCCTACGAGGGGCTGGACCTGCTGCCTGCGCCGGTCCTGCTGCTTGATGGTGACCTGGCCATCGTGCACGTCAACCCCTCGGCAGAGGTCTTGATCGAGTCTAGCCTGCGCGCCGTGCGGGGACATCCGGTGAGCCAGTTTCTCGCCGGCGGCGGTGACTGGGACGTGTTTCTCATCGAGGCCCTGGCGGGCCGCTGGGGCTCGCATACGCGCGAGCTGTCGCTATCGCCGCATGGGCGCGAAGCCGTGCCGGTCTCCTGCACCGTGACGCCCGTTGATGCGGCGCCTGCGCGCCTGTTGGTCGAGTTGCGTCCCCTCGATCAACAGCGGCGCATCGAGCGCGACGAACGCCTGCAGGAGCAGTCCGACGCCAATCGTGAGTTGATCCGCAATCTGGCGCACGAGATCAAGAACCCGCTGGGCGGCATTCGCGGCGCGGCGCAGTTGCTGGAAGGCGAGCTGCCCGATGCGTCACTGCGGGAGTACACGCAGGTCATCATCAAGGAGTCGGATCGCCTGCGCTCGCTGATGGACCGCATGCTCGCGCCGCACCGGCCGCCCAACATCAGCGAGTTCAACATCCACGAGGTCCTGGAGCGTGTCCGGAGCCTGATCGCGGCCGAGTTCCCGCAGCGCGTGCTCGTGATTCGCGACTATGACGCTTCCCTGCCCGACCTGCGCGGCGACAAGGAGCGTCTGATCCAGGCAGTCCTCAACATCGCCCGCAATGCGGCTGAGGCGCTGTGCGCGTCCGACACCCCGGACGCGCGCATCCTGCTGCTCACCCGCGTGGCGCGCAATGTGATCATCCTGAAGCAGCGCTACAGATTGGCACTGGAATTGCATGTACAGGACAACGGACCTGGAATTCCGGAGTCGATTCGCGAGCGCATGTTCTACCCCCTGGTTTCCGGCCGCGCAGGCGGCAGCGGCCTGGGGCTGACCCTGGCGCAGACGTTCATAGCCCAACACCACGGTTCGATCGAATGCGCGAGCCGGCCCGGGGAAACCCGCTTCACGATACTGTTGCCACTGCCATGAAACCGATCTGGGTCGTCGACGACGACAAGTCGATCCGCTGGGTACTCGAAAAGGCGCTGACCCGCGAGAACATTCCCTGCCGCATGTTCAGCGGGGCGGGCGACGCCATGGAGGCCCTGCAGGGCGAAGCGCCCCAGGTGCTGGTATCCGATATTCGCATGCCGGGCGCCTCCGGACTGGAGTTGCTCGCGGCGATCAGGGAACGCCACCCGGGCTTGCCGGTCATCATCATGACGGCGTACTCGGACCTCGAATCGGCTGTCGCCGCCTTCCAGGGCGGCGCGTTCGAGTACCTGCCCAAGCCTTTCGACATCGAGAACGCGATCGAGCTCATCCGCCGCGCCATCGATGAATCGATGCGCGAGGCCGAGGTCGAGCAGGTGCCGGAGGCGACGCCGGAGATTCTCGGCGCGGCGCCGGCCATGCAGGAGGTGTTTCGCGCCATCGGCCGACTGTCGCAGTCGCACGCGACGGTTCTGATCAACGGCGAGTCCGGCAGCGGCAAGGAACTGGTGGCGCGCGCCTTGCACCGGCACAGCCCGCGTGAGGCCAAGCCCTTCATCGCCATCAATACCGCCGCCATCCCGCGCGACCTGCTCGAGTCGGAGTTGTTCGGCCACGAGCGCGGTGCATTCACGGGAGCCCAGACCATGCGCCGCGGGCGCTTCGAACAGGCCGAGGGCGGCACGCTGTTCTTGGATGAGATCGGCGACATGCCGCCCGAATTGCAGACACGCCTGTTGCGCGTGCTCTCGGACGGCCAGTTCTATCGTGTCGGCGGGCACCAGCCCATCAAGGCCAACGTGCGCGTCATCACCGCCACGCACCAGGATCTCGAGCGGCGCGTCCGGGACGGACTGTTTCGCGAGGATCTCTTCCACCGACTCAACGTGATCCGCCTGCGTTTGCCCTCTCTCAGGGACCGGCGCGAGGACATCCCGCTCCTGGCGCGTCACTTCATGTCCAGGAGCGCGCGCGAGCTGGGAGTCGACGCGAAACGCATCTCCGAGGCGGCCATCAAGTACCTGACCACGCTGGACTGGCCGGGCAACGTGCGGCAACTGGAAAACGTCTGTCACTGGCTGACCGTGATGGCGCCGGCCCAGACCATCGAGGTGGCCGACCTGCCGCCGGACCTGCGCGAAGCGCCGGGCGACGCCGAGGCGGAGGTCGCCACCGACTGGCAGAAGGCGCTCGAGCAGGAGGTCGTGCGCCGCCTGGCGGCGGGCGAATCCGGCATCGGCGACATCCTGACGCGGCAATTCGAATCGGCGCTGATCAGGAACGCGCTCAAGTACACCGGCGGTCGTCGCATCGAGGCTGCCAACCTGCTTGGCATGGGACGCAACACCATCACGCGCAAGATCGGCGAACTGCGGCTCGACGAGCGCGCCTGAGCGGACCTGTGCCCGCACGCGGCGGCATGCGCTGATCAGGACCTGCCGGTGCTGCCGAAACCGCCGCTGCCGCGCGTGCTGGCCGCAAATTCCTGCACTACGTCGAACTCCACTTGCGCCACCGGCACGACGATGAGTTGGGCGATGCGCTCCAGCGGTTGAACTGTGAATTCAGCGGATCCGCGATTCCACAGCGCGCAGGTGAGGGGGCCCTGATAGTCGGAATCGATCAAGCCGACCAGGTTGCCCAGGACGATGCCGGACTTCGAGCCCAGTCCCGAGCGTGGCAGCACCAGGGCGCAGTACCCCGGGTCGGCGATGTGAATCGCAAGCCCGGTCGAGATCATGCGCGTCTCGCCCGGAGCCAGGCGGAGCGGCGCATCGACGCAGGCGCGCAGGTCGAGGCCTGCGCTGCCAGGCGTCGCGTAGGACGGCAGGCAGGATGCGAGGCGCTGGTCGAGGATGCGGACGGCGACTTTTTTCATGACGGGGAAGCGAGCTTGCCGGGAACTAGAATGGAGGTCAGTTTACCGACCTCGGGACGCGCCCCATGCACATCGTCATCCCCGACGACTATCAGGATTGCGTGCGCCATCTGGCTTGCTTTGCCAAGCTGGCCGGCCATCGCGTGACCATCTACAACGACAGCAGCAGCGATCATGATGAACTGGCGCGTCGCTTTGGCGATGCCGATGCGCTGGTGCTGATCCGCGAACGAACGCGCCTGCCGGCCGCACTTCTCGACCGTTTGCCGCGCCTGCGCTTGATCAGCCAGACCGGCAAGGTCTCTGGACACTTGTCGGTGGCCGAATGCAGCGCGCGCGGCATCGCGGTGGCCGAGGGGCAGGGCGACGCGCAGCCGACTGCCGAACTGACCTGGGCGCTGGTGCTGGCAGCGATGCGCCATCTGCCTCAGGAAATCGAAAACCTCAAGCAAGGGCGTTGGCAATCGACCCTCGGGCGACAGTTGCGCGGCCGCCGGCTAGGCGTGTGGAGTTACGGACGCATCGGGCGCGTGGTGGCCGGTTACGGGCGCGCGTTCGGCATGCGGGTGTGGGCATGGGGCAGAGACGCCTCCCTGGCGGCCGCGCGCGCCGACGGATTCGAGGTGGCGCCATCGCGGGCGGCATTTTTCGCCGAGAGCGACGTCGTTTCGCTGCACGTGCGGCTGACCGCCGACACGCGTGGCCTCATCACAGCGGCCGACTTGGCCGGCATGCGCGCAGACGCGCTCGTGGTCAATACCAGTCGCGCAGAGCTGATCGCACCGGGCGCGCTGGCCGGCGCACTGAAAGCTGGGCGCCCGGGGATGGCGGCGGTCGATGTCTTCGAAAGCGAGCCGGTCGAGGGCGCTCGCCACCCGCTGCTGGCCTTGCCCAATGCGATCTGCACCCCGCATCTGGGCTATGTCGAGCGCGACAACTACGAGTTGTATTTCGGCACTGCCTTCGACAACGTGCTTGCGTTCGCCTCCGGCGCTCCGCGCAACCTGGCGGATGCCTCGGTGAAGCTCAGGGCATGAGGGTGAAGGAGAATCGCTCGAACTCGCCATGGCGAGCCGCCACCGCGCCCAGGCGCAGCCGGATCGGTTGCGCGCCGTCCATGAAATCGATCTCGCTGCCTTCGCGTATCCATCCCGTCGGTAGCGCGATGGTGGCGTTCTGCGAGTAGCGCCGACGTGCACCGCCGTCCTGCCGGTCGGCCATTTCAACGTCGATGTCGGGCAGGGCTGGTACCGGTTCATCCAGGCTCAGCAGGCGCCCGGTCTTGGAAAGCAGGGGGTCGACAGGCTTGGGCCCGCCGCGATTGCGGCTGAAGGAATCGACGATCAGCGCCGGGCTGCTGCCGGACTGGCCGGCTGAACGCGCAATCATGGCGGCGTCCGCGTAGCGTGCCGCGCCGGCGCGCGCGAAGCCGGGCAGCATCTCCAGGCCTACCTCGACGGTCGTGCCGTTCCCGGCAGGCACCTCCTCGGCCCAACGTATCTCGGCGACCATGGCCGCTCCGGCGTCCCCCATGCGCAAGGCCACCAGCTGTCCGCGGCGTACACGCGAGCGGCCTGCCGCGCGCGCGATGCTCATGCCGGTGGCGCTTTCCTCAATGAGCTGCCAGCGCTCCAGTTCGCCCGCGACCTGGCGCCAGGATTCCGGAGAGTGCGACTGGTCGATGGGTGGCGCTTCGGTCTGGGTCACGTAGATGTTCGCCACCTCACGGTGGTTGTAGACCTTCGGCGGCGGCGGCGGGCTATAGGGACGACGCTTGAGGAGGGCGTAGACGTGCTCCGGTTCGAATGCACAAAAGACATCCTGCGAGCGGCGATGACGCGGAAAGCGGCGCTGGTTGGTGCGCGCGCACCAGGCCGAATAGAGCCGCGCATAGAGATTGCGCATGACTTGCGGGCCGGGCGCGGGCGTGAGCGCCGGCACTTCGACGGGCTCGCCGCGATTGAGAGTCGCCAATCGACCGCCCACGCTCTTGGCAAGCGCTGTGACATCGAGCGCGTCTTCGCGTGCGCCTTCACGCAGATGGCGCACACGGGATTCCGGCGGCGCTGCACCACCGCCCAGCAGCACCGGCTTGCGTTCGAAGTAAAGCGCCAATTGACAGACGTGCTCGAAATCGCGTGCGGTGATCGAACGCGCGCCGGCGGCCAGCAGCAGGAGACCGCGCGCATAGGTCGCCTGCACGGTGCTGCGGCCGTCCGGGTGCATTGAATCGCGCACGGGGGCCTCGGCCAACTGCAGTCGAAGCGCACTGTCGATCAATTCATGCGCGGGCGACCATAGCGCCTCGGGATGGCGACGATGCGCGCGCAGGTGCTGGGTCAGGGCCACCACCAGCATCGCGATTGCGCGTTGATGGGCCAGCGCAGCATGGCGGTGGTACTCGCCGCGATCGGCCAGGCTGGCGACGGCGCATTCGCGATAGGCCAGGGCGAGCGCGCGGGAGGCGGTGTCAGCACTGACGAGCGCCGCCATCTGCACCGCTTGCAGGGGCAGCGGCTTGTCCGAATAGCGTTCGGCGATCTGGCCGATCCACCCGAGCATCGGTGCACGCAGGATCTCCAGCACGGTCAGCGCGGTGAAGCTGCCCCGGCCAGGCATGCCTGCCAGGGCGGTGGTCAGCGCATCGAGCGCGCTGCCGGGGTCTTGCGCGGCCACGCCGGCAAGCCAGAGGCGTGCCCGATCACGATCGATCAGCGCGCCCGGGTCCTGGCGGGGGTCCATGGCGTGCGGTCGCAGCCCTACTCGGAGGCCACCTTGAGGACCAGCTTGCCGAAATTGGCGCCGGAAAAGAGCATGGCGAGCGCCTCCGGGAAGCGCTCGAGACCTTCGACGACATCTTCGCGCGACTTGAACTTGCCGGCGCGCATCCACGCGGCGATGTTCTGCACGGCCTCGCCGTAGCGGTCGGCCCAGTCGAATACCACGATGCCTTCCATGCGCGCCCGATTGACCAGGAGGGACAGGTAGTTGGAGGGGCCCTTGACGGGAGTGGTATTGTTGTACTGCGAGATCGCGCCGCAGATGACGATGCGGGCACGACGGTTGATGCGCGTGAGCACCGTGTCGAGGATCTCGCCGCCGACATTGTCGAAGTAGACATCGACACCCTGCGGGCAGTGCTCCTTGAGGCCATCGCGCACCGAGCCGCCCTTGTAGTCGATGCAGGCATCGAAGCCGAGTTCGCGGACTACGAACTCGCACTTGTCGCGCCCGCCAGCGATGCCGACCACGCGGCAGCCCTTGATCTTGGCCACCTGGCCCACGGTCTGGCCGACCGCGCCGGCGGCGCCAGAGACGACCACGGTTTCGCCGGCCTTGGGCTGGCCGGTTTCAAGCAGGCCGAAGTAGGCGGTCATGCCGGGCATGCCCAGCGCGTTGAGCCATTGCGGCAGGGTGCCGGCGCGCGTGTCGATCTTGACCAACCCCACCGGCTTGATTGCTGCCGGCGCTATCGCGCAATATTCCTGCACACCGAAGGCGCCGCTGACCATGTCGCCGACGGCAAAGCCGGCGTGGCGGGAGGCGATCACGCGTCCGACGCCGCCGGCGCGCATGACTTCACCGATGCCCACCGGCGGGATGTAACTTCTGCCTTCGTTCATCCAGCCGCGCATGGCCGGATCGAGCGACAGGTACAGCACCTTGACCAGGACACCGCCGTCGGGGGCATCGCCGACCGGCCCGGTCGTGTGCGACCAGTCGGAGTCCTTGGGCAGGCCTTGCGGTCGCGCGGCCAGGCGGATCTGGCGATTGATGGTGTTCAAGACGGCTCCGGTCGTCGACTCAGTCGATGGCAGCGTAGGCGGGCAGGGTCAGGAACTCGACGAAGTCGTCCTCGATGCACATGCGCTCGAACATGCGCGCCGCGTCCTCGTACTTGCCCGCGTTCCAGCCGGCTTCGCCCAGGTATTCGCGGATCTTCGGCAGTTCCTCGGGCGTCATGGCCGAGACCATCTCGCGTGTGATCTTGCGGCCGTCGTCCAACACGCCCTTGGGGCTGCGGATCCATTGCCAGATCTGCGAGCGCGAGATCTCCGCGGTGGCGGCGTCTTCCATGAGGTTGAAGATCGGCACGCAACCATTGCCGCCGAGCCACGAACCGATGTACTGGATGCCCACGTTGATGTTCATGCGCAGGCCGGCCTCGGTGATCGGCGCTTCCGGGCCGAAGGCCAGCAGGTCGGTGGCAGCGACGCTCACGTCATCGCGCCGGCGCGCGATCTGGTTGGGCGTGGTCATGACACGGTCGAACTCGGCCTTGGCGATGGGCACCAGGCCGGGATGCGCCACCCAGGTGCCGTCGAAGCCGTCGGTGGCTTCGCGCTCCTTGTCGGCGCGCACGCGTGCCATCGCCGCGTCGTTGGCAGCCGGATCGTTCTTGATCGGGATCTGCGCGGCCATGCCGCCCATGGCGAAGGCGCCGCGCGCATGGCAGGTCTTGACCAGCAGCAGGCAGTACGGGCGCATGAAAGGCGCGGTCATGGTGACCTGGGCGCGCTCGGCCAGGCAGAAGTCCTTGTTGACGCGCAGCTTCTTGATCGCCGAGAAGATATAGTCCCAGCGGCCGGCGTTGAGCCCGGCGGAGTGCTCCTTCATTTCGTAGAGGATCTCGTCCATCTCGAAGGCGGCAAGCAGGGTCTCGATCAGGCAGGTGGCCTTGATGGTTCCGCGCGGGATGCCCAGATCGTCCTGTGCCAGGCAGAAGATGTCGTTCCACAGCCGCGCTTCCAGATGGCTTTCCATCTTGGGCAGGTAGAAGTACGGCCCGGAATTGCGCGCGATCAGTTCGCGCGCGTTGTGGAACAGGTACAGGCCGAAGTCGAAGATCGCCCCTGACATGGGCTTGCCGTCCACCAGGACGTGTTTTTCGGGCAGGTGCCAGCCGCGCGGGCGCACGATCAGGGTCGCGGTCTTTTCACCGAGCTGATACGACTTGCCGGACTCGTTGACGAACGAGATGGTGCGCCGGACCGCGTCGCGCAGGTTGATCTGTCCTTCGATCTGATTTGTCCAGGTCGGGGTGTTGGAGTCCTCGAAGTCCGCCATGAACGTGTTGGCGCCGCAATTGAGCGCGTTGATCACCATCTTGCGGTCCACCGGGCCCGTGATTTCGACGCGCCGGTCCTGCAGGTCGGCCGGGCAGGGGTTGACGCGCCAGGTGTCATCGGCGCGGATGTGCGCGGTTTCCGGCAGAAAACCCGGCAGCTTGCCTGCGTCCCATTCCTTCTGGCGTTCCGCGCGGGCGGCGAGCAACTCTTCGCGCCGGCGACCGAAGCCGCGCTGCAGGCGGGCCACGAAGGACATCGCCTCGGGGGTGAGGATTTCGGCGAATTCAGGTGTCACCGGCGCATTGATCTCGATGCCGGGTGCGTAGACGGGAGAGGACTCGGACAGCGGGGCGTTCATGTTGACGAAAGACTCCGGAATGAGGCCGGTGCACGAACCGGCAGGGACAGGACGACCGGATGCCGCGCATCGGGCCGTAGCTCTTGCTGAAAGCCTGCCATTATCCCACAGCGAATGTGGGGAATTACCCCTGCGCCGCCAGTCCTGTGGGGCGCCCGGGCGCGGGCGGGATCAGGTCGGCGGGAGCAGCTCAGCGATGTGCGCTATCAGCAACCGCGCGAGGGATGACTTGCTGCCGCGCGGCAGTGCGTGACGGCCGGTGTCGTCGATGAGGGTGATTTCGTTGTCGTCGCGCCCGAACGCGTCCTGGGCCTGGTTGGCGACCAGGAGGGGGATGCCCTTGCGCTTGCGCTTGGCCTCGGCGTTCTGGAGCAGGTCATGGCTTTCGGCCGCGAAACCGACGCAGAACGGTGCGCCGGGCTGGCTGGCGACCCAGGCGAGGATGTCGGGGTTCTGCGCCAGCTCCAGGGTCAGGCCCGGATGCCGTTCGTCTTTCTTGAGCTTTTTCTCGCTGTACTGCTTGACGTGATAGTCAGCCACGGCCGCGACGGCGATGAAGACCTCTGCGCCTGCAACCTGGGCCTTGACGGCCTCGAACATCTGGTGCGCGGTCTTGACGTCGATGCGCGTGACGCCGGCCGGGGTGGGCAGCGCGGTCGGCCCCGACACCAGGCAGACCGTCGCCCCGGCATCGGCAGCGGCCTGCGCGACTGCGTAGCCCATCTTGCCGCTCGACGTATTGGTGATCACCCGCACCGGGTCGATCGGTTCTTCGGTCGGGCCGGCGGTGATGAGCACCCGGCGCCCTTCAAGGACCTTGGGCGCCGCCAGCGCCTGCACGTGGCCCAGGAGCTCCACAGCTTCCAGCATGCGACCGTCGCCGGTTTCGCCGCAGGCCTGGTCCCCGCTGCCGGGGCCGAGCAGGCGCACCCCGTCTCCGGCCAGGGTGCGCATGTTGCGCCTGGTGCTGGCCTGCTGCCACATTTCCACATTCATGGCGGGGGCCATGAGCAGGGGGCAATCGGCGCGGCGCGCCAGAACCAGGGTCGAAAGAAGGTCGTCGGCCAGTCCGCAGGCAACCTTGGCCATGAAGTCCGCGGATGCCGGCGCCACCAGCACGGCCATTGCACCGCGCGTGAGTTCGATGTGCGCCATGCTCTTGGCATCGCGCGCGTCCCACAGGTCGGTCCACACCGGCCGGCCCGACAAGGCCTGGAAGGTGGCCGGACCGACGAAACGGGTCGCCGCCTCTGTCATGACCACATCGACGGCGATGCCGGCCTTGACCAGGAGCCTGACCAGTTCGCAGGATTTGTAGGCGGCGATGCCGCCACTGACCCCCAGGACGATGCGCGCTTGTTTCATGAGGGAAGTTTAGGCGAAGCGGGCGCTGGCGGGCGGGGGCGGAAGCTATCGACGATCAGGAGTGCGGCACCGAGGGTGATCGCGGAGTCGGCCAGGTTGAAGGCCCAGAAATGCCAGCCGGCCCAGTGAAAGTCGAGGAAGTCGATGACATGCCCGTAGCGAACGCGGTCTATCAGGTTGCCCACCGCGCCGCCGGCCACCCAGGCCAGTCCCCAACAGAACAGGCGTTCGGTAGGGTGGCGGCGCACCATCCAGACGATCAAGGCCAGAGCAGCAAAGGTGATGACGATGAAGAATTCGCGCTGCCAGCCGGAGGCGGCCGAGAGAAAACTGAAAGCCGCGCCGCGGTTGTAGACCAGCACCAGGTTGAAAAACGAGGTGATGGGCACCGATTGTCCGTAGGAGAGTGTGCTGGTGATGGCTGCCTTGCTCCATTGGTCAAGCACCACCACGACGATGGCCACGACCAGCGCCGCGCGCCACTCGAAGGTCTTTGCGCTCACGCGAAGCGGCGCGCTTCGCCGACGCTGGTCAGGTTCGATACACAGCGCAGGCAGATTCCGGGGTGGGCAGCGTCGGCGCCAGTGTCCTCGCGGTAATGCCAGCAGCGCTCGCACTTGGTGTGATCGCTGGCGACGACGCGAATCGCCTCGCCACTCGCGTCGGCAACCTGAACCAGGCGCGCCTGGGAGGTGATGAGGACAAAGCGCAGTTCGTCGCCCAGCGAGGCCAGGAGGGTATGCCGTTCGCCGGCAGCGGCAATCTCGACCTCGGCCTGCAGCGAGGAGCCGATGGACTTGGCAGCACGCGCCTCCTCGAGGACTTTCTGCACCTCGGCGCGGATGGCGCGCACTTGCCGCCACTTGGCCAGGAGCGCAGTGGCTTGCGGCTCGTCCGGGAAGGCGTGATAGGTGGCGGCGAAGACCGTGCCCTTGCCGGGCTGGAAGACCTGCCAGGCTTCTTCGGCCGTGAAGGAGAGGATCGGCGCCATGAGTCGCAAGAGCGACTGCGTGATGTGCCACAGGGCGGACTGTGCCGAGCGCCGCGCTGCGCCGGCCTTCGCCGTCGTGTACAGCCGATCCTTGAGCACGTCCAGGTAGAACCCGCCCAGGTCCTCGGA
This sequence comes from Burkholderiales bacterium, assembly GCA_016790635.1. GTDB lineage: Bacteria > Pseudomonadota > Gammaproteobacteria > Burkholderiales > JAEUOS01 > JAEUOS01. Next base: position 31,234 of record JAEUOR010000059.1, on the reverse strand, counting down.
GCAGAAGGTCTGCAACTTGGGCACCGCCAGATGGAATTCATAACGCTCGTAGTCGGCCAGCACTTCGCGCTGGAATTCGGCCGTGCGCGCGAGCGCGTAGCGATCGACCTCGCACCACTGGTCCTGCGGCAGCATGTCCCGCGCGGCGTCGAAGTCCGACGTGTTGGCCAGGAGGAAGCGCAGGGTGTTGCGGATGCGCCGGTAGGACTCGACCACGCGCTTCAAGATCTCATCCGAGATCGACAATTCCCCCGAATAGTCGGTGGCAGCGACCCACAGGCGCAGTATTTCGGCGCCCAGGCTATCGCTGACCTTTTGTGGCGCGATCACGTTGCCGACCGATTTGCTCATCTTGCGGCCCTGGCCATCCACGACGAAGCCGTGAGTGAGCAGCCCCTCGTACGGCGCGCGGCCGTAGACCATGGAGGACACCAGCAGGGAGGAGTGGAACCAGCCGCGGTGCTGGTCCGATCCTTCGAGATAGAGGTCGGCCGGGTAGCGCGACTGCGGGCCGTGCGAGCCGGCCCGGCCGGATTCGCCATCGAGCCCGCCCAGCACGGTCTCGAAGGTCGAGCCCGAATCGAACCAGACGTCCAGCGTATCGCGCACCTTCACGTACTGCTCGGCGTCGGCGCCGAGCAGGTCGGCGCTCGCCAGGCGTTGCCAGGCTTCGATGCCCTCCGCCTCGACGCGCCTGGCCACTTCTTCGAGCAGTTGCGGGGTGCGCGGATGCAGGTTGCCGGTTTCGCGATGGACGAAGAAGGGCATCGGCACGCCCCACTGACGTTGGCGCGACAAGGTCCAGTCCGGCCGGTGGGCGATCATGTTATGCAACCGCTGCTGACCCCAGGCCGGATAGAAGCGGGTCGCCTCGACCGCGCGCAGCGCCGTCTGTCGCAGTGACTCGACAGGCTTCTCGGCGCCGAATCCGGGCGCCTCGTCCATGGCGGCGAACCACTGTGTCGATGCGCGATAGATGATCGGGGTCTTGTGACGCCAGCAGTGCATGTAGCTGTGCGTGTAGGTCTCGCTTTTCAGGAGCGAGCCTGCTGCCTCCAGGGCAGCGACGATCCTGGGGTTCGCGTCCCAGATCGTGAGACCGCCGAAGAGGGGCAGTGTCAAGGCGTAGCGACCATCCGCGCCCACCGGTGTCAGGATGGCCGCATCGCTCATGCCGTGCGCCTTGCAAGAGATAAAGTCCTCGACGCCGTAGGCGGGTGCTGAATGGACGATGCCGGTACCGGTTTCGGTGGTCACGTATTCGCCCAGGTACACCGGCGAGAGGCGCGCATAACCTGGGTCGGCAGCGGTGAGCGGGTGGCGAAAGGCGATACCGGCCAACGCGCTGCCCGGAGCCTCGGCCAGCCTAGAGCCCGTCAGTCCCCAGCGCGCCAGGTTGTCGGCGGCGCGGTCGGCTGCCAGGATCAGGAGGCCGCGCGGCGTATCGATGAGCGCATAGCGGATGTCGGGGTGAACGTTGAGCGCCTGGTTAGACGGGATGGTCCACGGCGTGGTGGTCCAGATCACGATCGCGCCATCCTTGGCCGGCAGGCGCGCCAGTCCGAACGCCTTCGCCACGCTTTCCGGCGCGTCAAACGCGAACGCGACATCGATGGCGAAGTCCTTGCGGTCGGCGTACTCGACCTCTGCTTCCGCCAGCGCTGACTGGCAATCGAAGCACCAGTTGACCGGCTTCAGCCCGCGGTAGACATAGCCCTTGGTGAGAATGCGTCCCAGGACGCGGATCTCGTCGGCCTCGTTCTTGTAATGCATGGTGCGATAGGGGTTGTCCCATTCGCCCAGTACCCCGAGGCGGCGGAAGTCGGCCTTCTGGCGTTCGATCTGCTCCCCGGCGTACGCGCGCGCCAGGCTCTGGGTCTTGTCGACCGGCAGGTTCTTGCCGTGCTGCTTTTCGATTTCACGCTCGATCGGCATGCCGTGACAGTCCCAGCCCGGGACGTAAGGCGCGTCGAAGCCTGCCATGCCGCGCGACTTGACGATCATGTCCTTGAGGATCTTGTTGACCGCGTGCCCGATGTGGATGTCGCCGTTCGCATAGGGCGGGCCGTCGTGCAGGATGAACTTGGGCCGGCCCTGCGCGGCACGCCGGATTTGCCCGTAGGCGTCCTCGGACTGCCAGCGCGCCACCTGCTGCGGCTCGCGTCGCGCCAGGTCGCCGCGCATGGGGAACGGCGTGTCGGGGAGATTGAGGGTGTCTTTGTAGTCAGGCATGGCGTTCAATTCATGGGCTGGGCGGCCAGCAGGCGGCGCGCGTCCTGGACGTCACGTTCGATCTGCCGGGTCAGTGTTCCCAGGTCAGCGTACTTTTCCTCGTCGCGGATGCGCGCGAGGAAATCGACGCGGATCTGCGCTCCGTAGATATCGGCGTCGAAATCGAAGATGAACACTTCGAGCCGCATTTCACCTGAATCCGTGACCGTCGGCCGCACCCCGACCGAGGCAACGCCGTCGCGCAGGCCTGACCCGAGGCCCGCCACGCGCACGGCATAGATGCCCTTGCGCGGCGGCCGATGGCCGCGCATGCGCAGGTTGGCCGTGGGAAAGCCGATGGTGCGTCCGATACGGTCGCCGCGCACGACCCGCCCCGCAATTCCCCAGGGGCGACCGAGCAGGGTCGCGGCGCGCTCGACGTGGCCCGCGAGGAGCAGTTCGCGCAACAGCGAAGAGGAGATGCGCACCGGCCGGCCGTCGGCATCGCCGTGCGCGACTTCGGCCAGCGCATGAACCGCAAAGCCGGTGGCTTGCCCCGCGCGCCGCAAGAGGGCAAGGTCGCCAGCGCGCCTCGCGCCGAAGCGAAAGTCTTCTCCGATCATGACCCAGCGCGCTCCCAGGCCGGCGACGAGGACGCGCTCGATGAATTCCTGCGCCGGCAACGACGCGAAGGCACGGTTGAAGCGGCATACCTGGACGCGGTCGACACCATGCGCGGCCAGCATGGCGAGCTTCTCGCGCAGGCTCGACAGGCGGACGGGCGCGGCCTGCGGCGCGAAGAACTCGCGCGGATGCGGCTCGAAGGTGATCACGCACGAGGGCGCATCGTGACGCGCTCGCGCCTGCGCCAATTCCGACAGGAGAGCCTGGTGGCCTAGGTGGACACCGTCGAAATTGCCGATCGTCACGACGTGCCGCGCGTTCGGGTCCGGGCTGGGAACGCCGCGATGCACCAGCATGGTTCAAGCGGGAAGGGGCTGCTAAAACCTTGAATTATAGCGTTTTGTGCGCTGCAACCGGATACAATCACGGGTTCTCTCAGGCGGGCGGGCCGCGTTGTCCTTGCGCATCGTCATACTCATCTCGGGCGGTGGCAGCAACATGCAGGCCATCGTGCGCGCGCGCGACGCCGGTCTGCCGGTGGAGATCGTGGCGGTGATCTCGAATCGTGCGGACGCTCCTGGGCTGGGTCTCGCGGCCGCGGCCGGCATCCCGGTGTTCACGGTGGCGCATACTGACTACACCAGCCGCGCGGATTTCGACGCGGCCTTGTCTGCGGCCATCGATCCCCTGCGTCCCGATCTGGTCGTCCTTGCGGGCTTCATGCGCGTACTCGGGGCCGATCTGGTCGGGCGTTATGGCGGGCGCATGGTGAACATCCATCCTTCCCTGCTGCCGGCCTTTCCCGGGCTCCACACCCATGCGCGGGCGCTCGCAGCGGGGTGCAAGGTGCACGGCGCCACGGTGCATTTCGTCACGCCCGAGCTCGACCACGGACCCATCCTTGCCCAGGCTGTCGTCCCGGTGCGGCCCGGCGACGACGCCGAAACCCTGGCGGCGCGCGTGCTCAAGCTTGAGCATCTCATCTATCCGCGTGCGATCGGCTGGATCGCCCGCGGTCTGGTCAAGATGGATGGCGACCGTGTGCGACTGTCCGATGCCAGTCTGGAACAGTGGGTGTTCGAGTGAAGCCTGACGCGATCATCCCCGCCGCCGTACTGACGCACGCGGTACGTGCCCTTTCGGCAGTCCTTGCCGGCACTACTGCTGCTGATGCGGCGCTGTCGCAGCATTTTCGTGAACACCGGACCCTGGGGCAGGCCGATCGGGGTTGGATCGCCGAGATCGTCTATGCGGTCCTGCGCCAGCGTCGCTCGCTCGCGGCAGCCGCGCAAAGCGAGCTGCCGCGCGACCTCGCGCTGGCCGCCCTGCTGCGCGTCCTCGGCCTGAGTGGGCGTCGTCTGGAAGCGATCCTAAAGCGGGACGACCAGGCATTGGTCGAGCGCCTGCGCAATTTCGATGCGACCTCGCTCCTGCCAGCGCAACGGGCTGATCTCCCGGACTGGTTGTGGCTGCGACTGTGCGATGAGTTCGGCGCCGACGCCGCGCAGTCCCTGGCACGTGCTCTCAAGCAATCGGCGCCCCTGACACTGCGGGTCAACGGCCTCAAGGCGACGCGCGAATCCGTGCTCGCCGCGTTGGACTCCGATTCGATCGCTGCGGCGCCCACGGCGATGGCGCCGCTCGGCATACGCCTGACCGGCAAGCCGGCACTCGCACGCCATCCGTTGTTCACGTCCGGCCAGGTCGAGGTGCAGGACGAGGGCAGCCAGTTGCTGGCGGAACTGCTGGGCCCGCGGCGCGGCGAAATGGTCGCCGATTTCTGCGCCGGCGCGGGCGGCAAGACGCTCGCTCTGGGGGCCCTCATGCGCTCGACCGGAAGGCTCTACGCGTTCGACGTGTCGGCAGCGCGACTGGCGCGCATGAAACCGCGGGTGGCCAGGAGCGGGCTGTCGAACGTGCACCCGGTGCGCATCGACAGCGAGGCCGATCCGCGCGTGGGCAGGCTTGCCGGGAAGCTCGATCGGGTGCTGGTTGACGCGCCGTGCAGCGGTGTCGGCACGTTGCGCCGCAACCCGGAGATCAAGTGGCGCCAGGACGCCGCGCAGGTCGGCGAATTGGCGCAAAGACAAGCGCGCATCCTGGCGTCAGCGGCGCGCCTGGTGAAGCAGGGCGGACGCCTGGTCTATGCAACCTGCAGCTTGCTGCGCGAGGAAAACCAGTCCGTCGTCGACGCTTTCGTTCAACAGCATCCGGGTTTTGTACAAGGCGACGCGCGCGCGGTGCTCGCTGAGCGCGGCATAGCGGTTGCGTGTGCCGGACCGGCACTGGTCCTGCTGCCCGACAGGGATGGAACCGACGGCTTCTACGCCGCCGTTCTGGAGCGCAGGTCGTGACATCGCATCGCGCGCGTCGCGGAGCGGCGCACGCGCTGGCGCTTTCTTGTTCGCTGGTGGTGCTGCAGCCGTCTGCCGCGCGCGAGGTCCCGCCGCCGCCCGGCACAGTGCGGATCAGTCCGGGGTCGGCCCAACTGCTTTTTACTCCCTGGGACGACGCCGAGAGCCAGATCGTGGCCGCGCTGCGCGGGGCGCGCCGCGAGGTGCTCGTGCAGGCGTTTGCCTTCACCAGCCGCACCATTGCCCGTGCCCTGATCGATGCGCATGGGCGCGGCGTGGAGGTGCGTGTCACCGCGGATGCCGGCGAGGCTGGTCGCGTCGAGCGCGGGCGCATCGACGAGATTGCGGCTGCGGGCATCCCGGTGTGGCTCGAGTCGGCTTACCAGAGCGCGCACAACAAGGTGATCGTCATCGATGCCGACCTTGCCGAGAACGTCGTCATCACCGGATCCTACAATTGGACCCATGCCGCCCAGCATCGCAACGCGGAAAATGTCCTGATCCTGCGCAGCCAGCGTGATCTGGCCGCCCGCTATCGCGCCAACTGGATGCGCCATCAGGCCGCCGCTCAGCGCCATTCGCCACGATGAAGACCAAACCTTCCCCGATCGATCATCTGCTTGCCGACCTTGCCGATCCGTCACTGCTTTGGCAGGTCGCGACGCTGGCAGCATGTCTGGCGCTGGCCTGGTTCATCGGGCGCGCGCTGCGCGCCTCGCTCGTCAGTCGCATCGAGGCGTCGCAGGCGCGCCACGCGGTTCAATCCCGGCCGCTGCAGATCGTCAGTGGAAGCGCGGTGCGTCTGGCAAGCCCGTTGCTGGCGCTGGTCTTCGTGACCATTGCGCGCGCGGTGGCGGAGCGCTTTCACAGCGCGCACGTCCTGGAGGTCGCTCAACCCCTCCTGATCGCATTTGTCGTGATCCGCGCACTTGCCTACCTCCTGCGCCACGTGTTCGCCGCCAGCGGCGCGGTCCTGGCCGGGGAGCGATGGATTGCACTCGCGGTATGGGTGGCGGTGGCGCTGCACTTGAGCGGGTTGGCGCCGGACCTGCTTGCCTGGCTGGACCAGGTGCGCCTGCCAATGGGCAAGCACAAGCTGTCCTTGCTGCTGCTGCTGCAGGCCGGCCTGTCGGTCGCCCTGACGCTCCTGGTGTCGCTGTGGATCGCGGCGCTGATCGAGCGCCGCCTCGACGCGGCCGAGAATCTCAACCTGTCCTTGCGCGCGGTGCTGTCGCGCTTCGTGCGGGCACTCCTGGTGCTGATCGCCATCCTGGTTTCCCTGGGACTGGTCGGCATTGACCTGACCGTGCTTTCGGTGTTCGGCGGCGCCGTCGGTGTCGGCCTGGGTCTCGGTCTGCAACGCATCGCCAGCAACTACTTTTCCGGGTTCATCATTCTCCTGGATCGGTCGATTCGCATCGGCGACATCATCACCGTGGACAAGTACAGCGGCGCCGTGACCCAGATCAACACGCGTTACACGGTGCTCAAGTCCCTCGATGGCACCGAGGCCATCGTGCCCAACGAAATGCTCGTCAACTCCCCGGTGGCGAACCTGTCGTTCACCACGCGCGAGAATCGCCTGGCAATCCAGGTGTCGATCGCCTATGACAGCGACGTGGCCACGGTACGCGAACTGCTGCTGGGTGTGGCGGCGGCGCATCCGCGCGTGCTTGGCGACCCTGCCCCGATGGTGTTCCTGCGCGAGTTCGGCAGCGACGGTCTGGTCATGGAACTCGGGTTCTGGATCAATGATCCCGAAGGCGGCAGTCTCAACGTGCGTTCCGAACTCAATTTCGCCATCTGGGAGGCATTTTTGCGCGCAGGCGTGAAAATTCCCTATCCGCGCCGCGAAGTGACCCTGCTCAACCCTGCGCCATCCTCGGTAAACCCTTGATTTATGTCAATTTTCCGGGAAAGTGTCGTTTTTTCGTCAAAGCGCTCGGGATTAACTCACGTACAATCCGCATGGTTTTTCCCATAACGATGGTCGCCTTTTGCGCACTTTGCAAGACGGCCGGCCAAGTGCCTTCGGAGACATGACAATGACCTGGTTTTCCGGTCTCCTCGACCTGAGCTTCTGGCAACTGGTCGGCGTGACCCTGGTCCTGACCCACATCACCATCGCCGGGGTCACGATCTTCCTGCATCGCTGCCAGGCGCATCGCGCACTGGACCTGCATCCCGTGGTGAGTCACTTCTTCCGCCTCTGGATGTGGCTGACCACCGGCATGATCACCAAGGAATGGGCGGCAATCCATCGCAAGCATCACGCCAAATGCGAGACCGTGGACGATCCGCACAGCCCGCAGATTCACGGAATCAACAAGGTGCTGTGGACAGGCGTGCTGATGTATGTGAAGGAATCGCGCAACCGCGAGACCATGGAACGCTATGGTCACGGCACGCCGGACGACTGGATCGAACGCAAGCTCTACACGCCGCACGAGAAACTGGGCGTCACGCTCATGCTTGCCATCGATGTGGCGCTTTTCGGCGTGGTTCCCGGCCTCTTGGTCTGGGTCGTGCAGATCGCGTGGATTCCGTTCTGGGCGGCCGGCGTCATCAACGGTATCGGTCACTGGTTCGGCTACCGCAGCTTCAAGGTCAGCGATGCAAGCACCAACATCGTTCCGTGGGGCATCCTGATCGGCGGCGAGGAACTGCACAACAACCATCATGCCTATGCGACCTCGGCGCGGCTGTCGAACAAGTGGTACGAGTTCGACATCGGCTGGCTCTACATCCGCATCATGGAGACCCTGGGACTCGCGCGCGTGCGCAAGATCGCGCCCACGCCACGCTTCGTCGCGGCCAAGGCGACCGTCGACATGGACATCCTGCACTCCGTCATCGCCAACCGCTATGACGTCATGTCACGCTATGCTGACTCGCTCAAGGCCGCCTGGCGCGAGGAAGTCGACAAGCTCAAGGAGAAGTCGGCCGAGCGTGCCCGTGTCAAGGCGGTGCGCCGCTCCCTGCACCAGGACGCAAGCCAGTTGGCCGAATCCGATCGCGAGCACCTGAAGGCTGTGCTCGACGGCAACGCGGTGCTGGCCAAGATATATGCGATGCGCGAGGAACTGGCTGCGCTGTGGGCCCGTTCGACGGCCTCGCGCGAGCAGTTGCTCAAGCAATTGCAGGACTGGTGCACCCGCGCCGAGGCGAGCGGCATCCGCGTCCTGGAGGAGTTTTCCCAGCGCCTGCGCAGCTACGCGCCGTTGCCGCCGGGAGCGTTGACGGCAGCCTGAGACCTTCGGTAGTCGGCGCAAAAAAAGCCCCGCGAGAGCGGGGCTTTTTTTCATCCGGCGACGGGAGTCGCCGCATCCCTACTTGATCTTGGTTTCCTTGAACACGACATGCTTGCGCGCCTTGGGATCGAACTTCTTGATCTCCATTTTTTCGGGCATGGTGCGCTTGTTCTTGGTCGTGGTGTAGAAAAACCCGGTGCCGGCCGTCGATTCGAGCTTGATCTTGTCACGCATGGCGTTCTCCCTAGATGTCGCCGCGCGCGCGCAAATCGGCGAGCACGCTGTCGATGCCGTTCTTGTCGATGATGCGCAAGCCCGCCGACGAGACGCGCAGGCGCACCCAGCGGTTCTCGCTCTCGACGAAAAAGCGCCGGTACTGCAGGTTCGGCATGAAGCGCCGCTTGGTCTTGTTGTTTGCGTGGGAAACGTTGTTTCCCACCATCGGGCCCTTGCCCGTGACTTGGCATACTTGCGCCATATGGACTCCTGAGGCGTGAAAAGAGGTTCCAGGGGAACTACCAGGAGAAGGACGCCTGGAACCGGATGGACCGCTGCCGACAGTAATTTCTACCTGGAAGCGGCAAAGCCCATAATTATAGCCATATCTCGACCCGCACGCCAGCCTCAAAGCATGCCGCGCTCCGCAAACGATAGCGTGACCCCGCGCGTGACGATGATGTGGTCGAGGACCGCGACGTCGACCAAGCCCAGCGCGGCCTTGAGCGAATCAGTGAGCAAACGGTCGGCCGCCGACGGTTCCGCCACTCCGGAGGGGTGGTTATGGGCCAGGATCACCGCCGCGGCGTTGTGGGCCAGCGCGCGCTTGACTACTTCGCGCGGGTAGACACTGGTCTGGGTGAGGGTGCCACGAAACAGGATCTCGTCCGCCAGCAGGCGATGTCGCGCGTCAAGGAACAGCACCGCGAAGACTTCGTGCTCCTTGCCGGCCATCACCAGCCCCAGGTAATCGCGTACGGCCTGCGGAGAATTGAACGACGCGCCGGAGACGAGGTTTTCGCGCAGCGAGCGGCGGGCCATTTCAGCGATCGCCAGAATCTGCGCCGCCTTGGCGTCGCCGATACCGGGAACGTCGACAAAGTCGGCGCGCGACGCGGAAAAAAGTGCGGTCAGGCTGCCGAAGTGCGCGAGCAGGGTGCGCGCCAGTTCCACCGCCGAGCTGCCACGTACACCGACGCGCAAGAAGATTGCCAGCAATTCGGCATCGCTCAACGCGGTGGCGCCGTCCTTGAGCAGGCGTTCGCGCGGACGTTCGGATTCCGGCCAGTCGGTGATCGCCATGCGCTGCCGTAAAATCGTGGTTGTTCCAGGTTGCAAAGAGCATAACCGATGCAGGCGTCGCCAATCGTGGGCCCGCACAGCCACCTGACCCTGCGTTACCGGGTCGCACTGCCAGACGGCACAGAGACGGTCAGCACCTTCGGTGCGCGCCCTGCAACCCTGTCGCTGGGATGCGGCCAGATCGCTGAGCCGCTTGAGCGTTGTCTCGTGGGCATGCGCGAAGGGGAGCGACGCAGCTTTACCCTTGAACCGGAAGCCGCGTTCGGGCCGCGCAATCCCGCCCTGGTGCGGCGCGTGGCGCTCGATTCCCTGCCGCGTGCCCTTGACGAGGCCATAGGCGAGCGGGTCGCGTTCACCGATGCGCGCGGTGCGCGCTTCGCAGGCGTGCTGCTCGAGAAGGGCGAGCGGGACGCGCTTTTCGATTTCAACCACCCGCTGGCCGGCCGCACGATCGTTTTCGAGGCCGAAGTCATCGGGGTCATGTAGAAGGTGTCTCTGGACATGGATGATATGGAAGTACTGCTGGCGCAGCCGCGCGGCTTTTGTGCCGGCGTCGAGCGCGCCATCGGCATCGTCGAGCGCGCCTTGCAGCTGCACGGGGCGCCGATCTATGTCCGCCACGAGATCGTGCACAACAAATTTGTCGTCGACGACCTGGCCGCCAAGGGTGCGATCTTCATCGAGGATCTGGCCGCAGTGCCGGCCGGCGCAACCCTCATCTTTAGCGCCCACGGTGTGCCGCAGTCGGTGCGGCGCGAGGCGCAGCGGCGTGGCTTCAAGGTCTTCGACGCCACCTGTCCTCTGGTGACCAAGGTGCATGTCGAGGTCCTCAAGATGCGCAAGGAGGGTCTTGAGATCGTCATGATCGGCCACAAGGGACATCCCGAGGCCGAGGGCACCATGGGCCAGGCACAAAGCGGCATGCATTTGGTCGAGTCGGTCGCGGATGTGGCGACGCTCGCGGTCGCGGACCCCGACCGGCTGGCCTACGTGACCCAGACCACGTTGTCGGTCGATGACGCGGCCCGCGTGGTGGCGGCCCTCAAGGAACGCTTCCCCTCGATCCGCGGGCCCAAGAAGGACGATATCTGCTACGCCACCCAGAATCGCCAGGACGCGGTCAAGTTCATGGCGCCGCAATGCGATCTGGTCATCGTGGTCGGCTCGCCCAACAGTTCGAACTCCAACCGGCTGCGCGAGGTCGCCGAGACCGTCGGCACCGAAGCGTACATGGTCGACAACGCCGGTCAGTTGCGCGCCGAATGGCTTGTCGGCAAGAAGCGCATCGGACTGACCGCCGGCGCTTCTGCACCGGAGGTCCTCGTAACCGAGGTTATCGAGCGCTTGCAGACCCTGGGCGCCCGGCGCGTGCGGCGCCTGGATGGCATCGCCGAGACGGTTACTTTCCCGATGCCGAAGGGCCTGGGCGGCCCGGCGGTGGTACCGGCGGCGGATCGAAACTGAATACCAGGGTGCGCTGGCTGCGCACCGCTTCGTGGCCGTTCTTGGCCGGGCGAAAAAGCGCTGTCTCCAATGCGCGGCGCAACTCTTCCTCATTGTGCGGCGCCCCGGTCGCTTCGACGATGTCGATGCGATCGATGCGGCCGTGTTCACCGATGAAGAGGCGTGCCAGCCAGCGGCCGGGCACGTGGCCGCTCAGCGGCAGATTGTCGAAGAGGTCCTCGTCATAAGGCTCAGCGGCGGACTGCACTCGCGAGGGGGGCAGGTAGGTGTCGGCGTCGAATCGCGGCAACGGGACGGGCTGCGGGGTATCGAGTCCCAACCAGGCATCGGCGCCGGGAGTTGCGCTGGCGGACGCCGAGGCTTCACGGTCTACGGAAGGTGTCGCTTGCTGGTCCGTTGGAGGCTTCAATTTCTCGCTTGCCTTAGCGGCGGGCGCCCGGTCTCCCGCTTGTCGTGGCGCGGCGGACTCGGCAGCTGCGCTCGCGGCAGCTGCGCTCGCGGCAGCGCCGGCTGACTCGGTTGGCGATGTTGGTGTGGATGGCGGAGCAACCTGCGGCGTCGCAACGCGCAGGGTTGCCGTCAAGCGCGCCGCGTCGCTGCCTGGTGTCCGTGCCTTGCGCTCAATGGTCAGCGCCAGGGCGTGGAGAACGATCGATAGCGCAAGCGCAAGCCCCAGCGTCGCTGGGTTCAAATGCCAGGGCGTGCTCTGCGACTGCGCTTCAGCCCGCGCCGCCATCGACGCCGCAGGCCCGACCACGGCAACTACCAGCAGCCGGACGGCACCGTGGTGTCGTCAGTCGACCCGTTGCTCTGGGTCCACTTGCGACCGGCGTTCGACAGCGTGAGATTGCCGCAGACCGGGTCTCGGAAAGGCAGGCGTGGCCTTGCGGTGATGATGAAGTCCTGCGCGTTGAAGGTGACGGAAATATCGTAGGACGCCTTGCCGGGGTCATCGCCGGAATAGGCCTGGATGCCGGTTGCAGTGGTGAGGCCGGCCATGGCGGAGACGGATCCACAGTTGGCCGTGTTGCTCGGATAGCAACTGTTGGCCGTGTAGAAGCGCTCCAGTCGCGAGGCAGCCGCCAGGAGCGCCGACTTGCCCTCGGAGCGCTTGCCTTTGCGCACATACTCGTTGTAACCGGGTACGGCGATGCCGGCCAGGAGACCAATGATCGCCACCACGATCATCAGTTCCATGATGGTGAAGCCGAGCGTCTTGCGCGGCAGTTGAAGGTAAGCGCGTGTCATGGGCGGCCTTTCATCAGTACAGGATTTCGCGCCATGTTACCGTGCCCGGGCCCTTGCCGAACTTGTAGAACTGTATGAACGGGGGGCCGCCACCGGTGGTGTTCTGTGCGCCCAGCACCACGCCGCCGCCCTGGCCCACACCGGTCGTGGTCTGACCACCCACCGCGATCAGGGTGGGCGGCTGCGCCGACCCGCCCGGGATGCGTCGCGAACTGACGGCAACCCGCACCGTCGCGGGCGCGCCGGGCGGCGTCACCATGTCGCTCGAATTGACCGTGTAATCGTTGTTGGTGTCGAACACGGAGCTGTCTGGCCGCGCCCCGGTCGCGATCTGCAGCGTCAGGTTGTCGCCGGCCGTGGAGCCCAGGCACACGTCGTTGATCGGCCACATGGTCGAGAACAGGATGATGCCGTTGCGCAGCAGCGGGGCGAAGATGTTGCGCTCGCCCGACGGTGCGCCTGCGGGGGCACCGTTCAGGAGGTCCAGGTACCACCCGCGCTGGGATGCCGGTGTCGTCGATATTCGACCGCGCGCCTCGATCAGTTGCTCAACCGCCCCACCCATGCCGTCATACGAGGCGCTGTCGTCGCGCGCCGCAGTGGTGTAGTTGGGCCGATGTCGCGTGGTGATACGCACGATCGAGCCGTCGGGCAGGGTGAAGAAATTGGTGATACCCGGTTGCAGGAGTTGCTCCATCAGTACGCTGCGGCCGCTGACCGTCGACTGTCCAGAAATGGTAGCGGAGTCGTTGAGGTCCCAGATGCCGTACAGGGTCTGGGTCCGGTAAGCCGGCCCCGGCGGGGTTACGTCGTTGCTTTCCAGGTATTTGCCCGTACCGAAGGAGACGATGATGCCATTGCCGCTGGGATGCAGCGTGGCTTCCACTCCCGAGGTGATCGGCTGGATGTTGTTCGACGCATCGCGCGCCTGGAACAGTCGCACCCGGTTGGTGGTCGCGCCCCAGGTGGATGATGCGCCGCGCAGGTCGAATTTCCACAGATCGCCATTGAGATCGCCTGCATAAACGAAGTCGACTGCGCCGTTGCCGTCTACGTCGGCGGCGAATGGCGAGGCGAGCCCGTTGGGCGCGGTGGTCGATCCGGTGCCGGTCGACAATTTGAAGTAGTCGGTACCGAGCTGCCAGGAGCCGTTGGGTCCGGTGGGGCCATCCAGGTAAAGGACGAATATGTAGGCCTCGCCGGTACGGCTGACCGTGCAACCGGTCGGTGCGTAAGGACTCGCCTGAGTCCCGAGGCCGGACGTGCACTGGATTTCGCGCGGATCAGCTGCCGACCCTTGCGAATTGTTGTATCCGCCGCTGACGATCGCGGCAAAGCGGCCATTGGACATGCGCCGGATCACCGGATTGCCGAAGGTGAAACCCAGGTCCGGGTCATCGGCGTCGGTGAACTCCCACAAAACCAGGTTGGCGGCATTGCCTGTGGTGAAGTTGGTGGGATTGGTGACGTCGAGCGCATAGATGCCCTGTCCCCCCTTGTTCAGACCGCCGACCAGTACGGTTTTCCAGGCAGCGGCGCCGGTCAGGTAGGCGTCCTCGACCACCGGCGAACCGTCGACGAAGTAGCGGTGCGCCGAGTTATACGAACGAGAGGTCAGGCGCGACAGATTCCTGAACACCGTACTCGGTACGAAGGCGAGCAGTTCGGTGCCGGCACTGGAGGTCGCGCTGGCGTCGAAAGCGTGCAGCATGCCGTCATTGGCACCGATATAGATCATCGGTCGGCGCGACGCGTTGGTGCTGGCGAACGCCACGTAGGTCGGATCCGGAAAGCCAGCGCTGGGCGCCCCGACGAAGTTGGGGTTCGAATTGATGATGTCGCCCAGCTTTGTCAGCGGCCGACGCCTGAAATTGGTCGAGGCGAGACCTTCATTGGCCGCGTCCCCGCGCAAGTAATTGAGCCGCAACTGTCCCAACCCGTCGGTCACGCTCGTGTCAGGATTGGTGTGGAGGTCAACGATCTGCCCGGGCGTGAGTTCGCTCGCCGTCGGACTGCCTGGATTGGCCGGCCAGACGAACGGTATGCCGCGCGGGGCAGCGCCCGCGAGTCCTTTGTTGTAGGTGAGGATCACGCGCCCGCCCGGATTGACCGTCGTCGGTCCCAGCGAGACCAGGCCCGCGTCCCAGTCGGGCGTGGACGCAGGCTGCCCGGTGGTCTGGTTGAGCGCGATCGCGTTGAGTTTGCCGCTCCAGTCCGACGGATTGAACACGGCCTGGTAGATCCGTGTACTGGTGTTCAGGCGCGAGGAGTTCGCCGCCACCGCGGAAGCTGCAGCCGATTGCAGGATGGAGATGAAGAGCTTGTCCAGCGAGGCTTCCAGCCCCAGCGGATTGGAGACCAGGAAGAAATTGTCGGGCAGCCCGTCCGGCCCCAGCGCGCCGGTTGCGTTATTGAAGCTGTCCCATTCGGACTGCACGTCAGGCAGAGGCGTGGATGCCGGCGGGAGGTTGCCGCTGTCCTTGAAACCGCCGTACTTGGAGGCGAACCAAAGGGGGTCCTGCAGGGCTCTGCCGGAGCCAGCCGCCGAGATCGTGTAGGTCACCACGGTGGTCGGGTTGGCGGCCGTGCAGTTCAGGCACCCGCCAGTGGCGTTGATGAACGTGCCTGCCGTACCGCCCCCACCCAGCACGGCGCCCGGGGCGGACGCGGTGCCGCCGCGCACCACCGGGTTGGTCGGGTCGTTGAAATTGAAGTTATAGATGCCGGAGTGAAAATGCGGCCCGTCGGCAGTGGTGCCACTGATCACATAACCGAAGCCTTGCGGATTGGCAGTGGCCGCCGAGATGACGTTGGTGGCGACGTTGATGGTTCCAGCCGAAATCTGCCAATCGATCACGCCCCACACGTCCTGATCGTAGTCGCCGCCTTGTTCACTATCCTCCCAGTTGACATACATGCGACCGGAGGTGGCTGTCATGCGCACGATCTTGACGTCGACGATGGCGCCCGACCCGACGCGGCCGCCGCCAAGCGTCAGGCGATACACCGGCTGGATGATGACCTTCTGCCCGGCGGCGCCGCCGGGCACAGGGATCTCGATGCGTGGCACGTTGGTTGCCAGTGAAATACCGTAGGTCGACACCTTGAGCGAGGTCTTGTCCGTGGCGGGCACCGTGAGGTCGCTGCGTATGCGATTGGTACGCGCGGCATGGGCGAGCCCTGCCATGAGGTAGGTACCGTTCAGTGATGGTGCCTCCGGGCAGATACCTTGCACGTTGCCCAGCGCAAAGCCACCTGCCCCTCCGGACTTGGCGCCACACAAGCTGTCGTTGGTGACCCCGTCGTTGCCGATGAAATAGGTGCCCGATCCCAGACCTTCCGCATTGCCGACCGCGGTCGTCGCAGTGGCCGCACTGAAACCCGGGATTGCGCCGCCGAAGGGATTGGGCACCTGGTCATGGTCCTTGGAACTGACGCTCGAATTGAAGACCAGAATATTGAGCGGCGCGCAGTAATTGGCGTTCGTCAGCACGTTGTTGGGGTTGGGCCAGGTTGCAGTGGTCAACCCGGAGATCAGGCCCGAGTCGTCGGTGTTGAACCCCGCGGTGGGCGCGGTGGCGCCGGCGAAATAGCGCAAGGACTCGGCGTAGATCTCCGACATCGGGTTGCCCCAGGTCCGGCAGCGCCCGTCGGTCAGGTCGGTCGAGGTGAGCTGGTACGTGCAGTTGCCGTCCACGCCGATATAGGTACCGTCGTTGTAGTCGTAGCCATACATGCGCAGGCGCGACAGGGTGCGCACGATGCTGCCGTTGGGAGGGGAGGCGACGAAGCGGCCGCTGGCGTCGATCTCGTCGTTCATGCTCGTGGTGTTCTTGCGCAGCACCCCGCCGGAGATGTTGCGCGAGTAACTGCCTGTCATCAGGCCGAAGTTGATGCGGTTGTCGTCGCCATATACCTGCAAGAGACCGATGGGCTTGTAGAAGCCCAACTGGTCATACTGCTTGCACTTCTCCGTGGTCGGCTGGCCGATCGGCGCGGGGGTGAAGGCATTGTGGCAGGCCACCACCATGACGCGAAATTCGCCCGAATCGATGCCGGAGCCGATGGCCCTGGACGGCACGTTCGAATTGTTGATCGTGTAGGCATTGCGCGGAGGATTCTCGGCGCTGGCATTGAGCCCGGAAAGCCCGGCCTGATTGCCGTTGCTGCTGCGATTGAGTCCGAATCCGCCCTGCAGGTTGTTGAACTCGTCGTACCAGCCGCACTGGCGCCGCTCATTGGAAGCCCACAGCTCAAAGTTGCCGCGTACCATCCGCATGCGTGGCGTGAAGGTGTTGGTGTGGGAATACTGATTGCCGCCGTCCCGCGGCGTGACGTTGCAGAACGATGCTCCCGTGCTGGACAGGTTGATCAACTCCCAGCCGGTCGTCGTGGTGCCGGCCGGGGGGGGCGCTGCAGGAGGGTCGAGGGTTCCGGTCGGCGGGATGACGCCATAGTCGATCGTGATGAAATTGCCGCCGACGTCGATCTGGATCTCCAGGAAACCGGTGGCCGACCCGGCGGCTGCCTTGCCCTTGTTGACCAGGCGCCCGGTCTTGGTGAAAGGGCCGCCTGCCACGGCCGTGGTCGTACCGACGATCTGGTCACCGTAGGCCAGGGTGTCGAGGAAGGCCGCCGGGACGTTGTCGAAGCGCACCACGCCCACGGCATTGACGTCGACTGCCGTGGTGGTGGTGAAGGGCGCCTGACGGTCCGGATTGGTCGGCGCGACCGTCACGTTGAACGGCGTCAGGCGCGGCAGGTCGGTGCCGCCGTACCACTTGGCCCAGGCGTGCGCGTCGGTGGGGATGTGGGAACGCTCCAGCATCGTCGTGGCGCCGTAGCCGCCGGGCCCGGTCTGCAGATCGATACGGCGCATGCCGCCGAACAGGAGTTTGCGCACCGCATCGATGCGCGACATGGTCATCCAGTTGAGGAAATTGCCGCTCCACTTGGTGCCGTCGCAGTACTTGTCCGTGGTGTATGAATCCGGAATGAAATAGTTGAAGCCGGGGAGTATCGCGGTCGTGCCGTAGTCGTAGCACTTGTAGGCGTCGAAATAGCCGTAGTAGTCGATGCTGTGCTTGTAGCTGGTCTCGAGCTGGCCGTCGCCGTCCAGGTCGGAATAGTCGTTGTAGGCCTTCTTGTAGAGCTGCTGGTCCTTGGAGATGTCGAGCATGACCAGCGGGGCGATCGGCGGCGCGACGAAGAGCGGGGTATTGACCAGGCTCAGCATGGCAGCCTGCCCCCACACCGTGGCCGGCTGGGAAAGCAGGGTTGTGGTCACCACCGCGACGACGGCGCGGCGGACTGACGGGCGGGTGAAAAAGGGATGCATGAATCTTCTCCGGAAATACGGTTGCTGCGATCAGTCGGCAGCGATGACCGCTTGCAAGGTCACCTGGGTGTTGACGTTGCCGCCGAAGCCACGCGCGGTGACGCGATACAGATAGTTGGGACAACCTGTCCCGCCCAGCGAGCCGCCGGCAACCGGCGTGCAGACGGCCTCGACGATGTACTGGGGCTGGCGCCCGGCGCGCGGAAACGGGTTGGTCGTTGCTCCGCCGGGCTGCGTGTAGGTGCCAATGGTCACCGGATTGAGCGCCGTCCCGCCGGTGGCCGTCCAGTTGGCGAGATCGAGTTGTGGGTAGACCGACGGCTGCCCGCTGACTGCGACCGCGGCTTGCGGCATGCACAGGCCGGTCGTTGAACAGGTGCCTGCGGCCGCCGACGCATTGCCGAAGCCGGTCGCGCCGCTTACCAATGGGGCGCGCTGGGTGCAGGTCGCCGCGCCCGGCGTGCAGTTGCCCTTGATATCGTTGCGCGCGTCGCGCAGCGCCGCTTCGGCGGCGTGCAAGGCGTTGGTCCAGTCGCGCACATTGCCGGCCATGCGTTCCTCGGATGAAGTCGACTGCATGGTCGTGACGCCCAGCATGGTGATGATGAGCAGGAACAGCAGCGCGACGACCAGCACCGCACCTTGCTGGCGCCCAGCCGGCTGCCGGCGCATGTTCGGCCTCGCATTCATGGCACGCGATTCCTCAGGTTGATCGTGGTATAGAAGACCCGCCGCACGAAGCGGTCGGTGTACGGTCCGTAGGCATTGCCCGCCAGCGTGTAGGTGGTCGTCGAATCGACAGCATTGGCGGTCTGGGTAGGTGAACGCACCAGCATCCACACGCGCACACTCACGATCTGGTTAGGATCGGCGACGTCGTTGATGCGCACGAAGTGGTTGGCCGTGCCATCGTTGTCGTTGTCCACGCCGTACATGATCTGCATGTTCTGCACGTCGGAAATCAGTTCGTTCCAGGTCGCGCCGTTGTCGGTCGAGCAAAAAAGTCCCGATGACGTCCCGCTGGTGCGAATCGCGAAACGATTCGACGAGATGGTGCCGAAGGGGATGTTCTGGCCGATGCAATCGACGACCGTTCCATCGGCGGCGCCGGCCGGCACGCCCATGCCCTGGAAGCGGACGGTGATGGTGTCCGAGCCGGTAACGAACCCCGAGGCTGATACGTTATCGACGCCCTCGACAGCCAGTCCGGTGACGGCCGTGAAGACTTCGTTGGGGTCTACCCCGGCATGATTGCGGAAGCCGGCCAGACGCACCGAACGGGCCAGCATGGTCGAAGCGTTGCGCATGGCCTCCTGGACGCGGGCCAGGTCCTCCTGGCTACTGAAGCTCTCGCGCGAGCCGATGAAGATCTGGCCGATGACCAGGGACACGACCAGGCCGATCGCCACGGCGACCAGGAACTCGACGATGGTGAAGCCGCGCCGCATGCGGCGCACCAGACCGGTATGGCCGCTCATGGCAGGAACCTCGTGACGAAGACCTGGAAGGTATTGCTGGTATTGCTCGAAGAACGGTCGTCGCGCCAGTAGATCTTGACTGCGTACATGTGGCCGTTCTGGCTGCACCCATGGGTGATGGTCGTGCCGTTGTACGAGCCGTCGTTGTTCGAGGTGTCGCGGCAGACGATGCCGACCCCATTGCCCAGGCGTGTGCGGATTGCCTGCTGCCACTCGAAAGCATCCTGACTGGCCAGTTCTGCGGCAGTGCAGGATCCGGTAGCGGCGCCAGAGGTGTTGAGGCAACCGGCGGCTTGCGTCGTGTACAGCGGGTCAGCGGACACGTCGTTGGACGGGCGGTTGTAGCCGTTGGTGGCTGTCCCCAAGGTATCGAGCGCGACTCCCGCCTGGTTGGAGCGCATGCGGTCAACCATGTCGTAGGCGAGTTGGGTTGCCGTTGAGCGTTGCTGTGAACTGTAGGTGTTCTGGATGCCCAGAACCATGAGTCCGGCCACGCCAAGGAGACCGAAGGAGAGGATCACGATGGCGACCATCACCTCGACCAAGGTGAAGCCGGTGGCGGGTGTGCTGTGAAGCGGCATGCGTTTCATGGGCAGCTACCTCCGGCGGCCGACTGTACCTTGCCCAGGGCAGTGACCGTGACGGTACGCGCGAGGTGGTAATAGCCTGCATCGGTCGGGCAGACGGTAAAGCTGGCTGCCGCATTCATTACGCCAATGGCGCGAAAGCTCACGAAATTGGGGGCGCCCGTAGTGCGAAAGCTGACACTGGCAGGCAGGCCCTCCTTGATGCGCACGATGGTCTCCGGCGTTCCGGAAGTGGTGCGCTGGTTGTCGACGGTGGTGCTGTCAACAAAGGCGATCCAGCCGGTCGACCAGTTGTTGCTGGCGGCGCAGACAATGCTGTTGAGCGCCTGGTTCTGGGTGGTGGTGGGGCACAGCACCACCCGCTGGCCCAGTTTGCCGGCTTCGCTGCGCGCCACCGCCAGGTCGTTGACCAGGTCCGCAGTCACGCTGCGCACCTGATTGGAGATGATCATCTGGCGCAATTGCGGCGCCGCGATCGTCAACAGCACGCCGATCACGACGATCACGATCAGGAGTTCGATGATCGTGAAGCCGCGGGCTGATCGTTTGAGGGCATGGGGCATGTTCGGTCCGGCTGCGCCAAGTAGGCAATGTGCGGTTGGCGACAAGCGTTGTGGCCTCTTGACGCCTTGCTAAGATACCCGGCGGCAGAATGCAAGCAAGTTCTTGAGGATGGACGGCTGATCGTCGCCGACAGACGGACAGGGATTCGGTCAAGGAAACGGATGCGCATCGCACTGGCGTGGGAACTGGGCGGCGGCATGGGGCACGTCGACCGGCTGGCGCCATGGGCCGACGAGCTCGCGCGGCGCGGCGCCCGCGTTACCGCGATCATGGCTGACCTGCCGCTCGCGGCGGCGCGATTGCCCATCGCTCAACATGCACTGTTGCAGGCGCCGGTCCTGCGCCACGGGCCGCTCGCGGCTGGCATGGAGCAGCGTTCGTATGCCGAACTGCTGCTTGCGGCAGGTTATGGCAACCCTTCGACTCTCGAGGCTCTCGTGCAGGGCTGGCAGTCGGCGCTGAATCTAACCAAGGCCGATCTCGTGCTGGCCGATCATGCGCCAACGGCGCTTCTTTCCGCGCGCATCGCCGGGTTGCCGGCGGTGCAGATCGGCGACGGTTTCACCATTCCACCCGTCGGATCACTCGCCTTCGGGCAGGAGGAAAAGGTCGATACGGCGCGTCATGCGGCCGCGGCGGAGCGGGTACTTGCGACGATCCATCGCGTGCAGCGCTCGCACACAAGCCCGCTCTTGCCGAGTCTGGATGCGCTGCAGGATGTAGACCTGACGTTCCTCCTCTCCTACCCCGAACTCGACCACTACCCAGGCGCCGCGCGGACCTGCGGGTACGCAGGCGTGCCGGTTGCCGCGACGGCGGATGGCCCCACGACGCTGGCGATCGACCGGGATGGCGTTGCCCGGCCTGCCGTGTTCGCTTATCTGAAGCCCAAGCACCCGCAGTTCCATGCTGTCGCAAGGGCCCTGGCCGGACTCAAGGTGCCCGTCACCGTCTATGCTGGCGGAGCACCCGCGCCGGACGGCGCCGGGCACCTTGACTGGCGCCTTCTGCCGTTGGAGGTCGACGCCGCGATCAGGGCTACGAGCCTCGTTGTCTGCCACGCCGGTCACGGGCTGGTCTGCCAGTCCCTCTTGGCTGGCCGGCCGCTTTTCCTGTTGCCCGGCTCGTACGAGCAGTTACTGACCGCGCGCAACGTTGCCGCGCTCGGCGCGGGCATTTGGATTCATCCGGAGGCGGTGGAGGGGCAGGTACGCAAGGGGCTGTTGCGCAGTCTTGCCGATGCGGGGCCGGCACGCAAGGCTTGGGCCTTCGCGCAGGCCCACCAAAGGACGCCTGGGCAACTGACCGCCTGGCTGGCCGAAAGTGCCGATCGGATTTGCGCGCTTGCGGCCCGGCGGGACGCCCGCTAGGATGGGTTCAACGTTTTTGGGAGACTCGCCATGTCCATGAAGACCCTGCCGGCTTCGACCCAGACCGCGCGCCGGGTGAGGCTTGCGCCGTTGGCGCTATTGCTGGCGCGAGCCGGGCTGGCGACCTTGGCGCTGCCGGTCAGCGCCGCAACGCTTCCGGCGCTGCCGGCCATGCATGTCGCGCCCATGGTGTATCTGGCGCAGCAGTCCGGTGATGACGGTTACGGCACGGTGCCGCATCTGCGGCCGCGTCCGGAGGGCGGCGTCGCCGCGCCCAAGCCGGCGCCAACCGCGGGTCCAAGCAGCGGGTCTGGTGTCGCACCGCGCCCATCGAGCAGCCCCCCGCCACCACCGCCTGACGGGCGCAATTCCACGCGCTGACCCGGCTCCAATACCTGCCGCCGGGGCTTTGCGGGGCAGGAAAGTAGGCAGATCGGCAAATGGGGCAAATGGGGTCAGACCCCATTTTAGAAAAGCGGGCCTGGCCGTCTTTGGGCCAAGCTCACTTTTCCAGGATCACCACCGAGCAGACCGCCTCGTCAAAGCCGATGACGCCGCCACCGTTTTCGGCCAGTGCAACCGTGGCTCCCTGCACCTGGCGGTCACCTGCCTCTCCACGCAGTTGCGTGACGAGCTCGTAGATCATCGACAGGCCGGTGGCGCCGACGGGATGACCCTTGGAGACCAGGCCGCCCGAGGTGTTGATCGGAACCTCGCCTCCCAGGGCCGAAGCGCCAGAGGCGACGAATGCGCCTCCTTCCCCCACCCCGCAAAACCCTAGCATTTCCGGTTGATAGATTTCGGAAAACGAAGTGGCGTCGTGCACTTCGGCGACGTCGATGTCGCGCGGGCCGTAGCCTGAAGTCGCGTACGCGCGCTTCGCTGCTGCCTGGCTCAATCCGGGCTCGTCGAAACGGCGGTATTTCCCGCCGGAGAGCGCGGCCCCGGCGATGCGCACCGCGCGCGCGCGCGCCGTGGCGGGCAGGGTCTTCAACACTGCCTCGCTGACGACGACGGCCGCCGCGGCACCGTCGCCGATGGGCGAGCACATCGCGCGCGTCAATGGATGGCTGACCGGTTTGTCGGCGAGCACCTGCGCGACCGTCTGCGTGAACCGGTATTGCGCCTTGGGATTGGCAGCTCCGAAGTTGTGCGCCTTGGCCGCGGCGATGGCGATCTGCTCCTGGGTCGTGCCGAAGGTCTTCATGTGCCACAGTGCCTGCATCGCGTACGTGTCCATGAAGAGCGACCTCGAGCCGCCGGCGGCGAAGGGCTTGCCTACCTGCGCGCCGGCGGCGGCGTAGTAGTCATGCCAATCGGCTTCGTCGAAATGATCGATGGCGCCGGCCATGAGGCGAAAGCTCTTTTCTGCATCGCCCGGGTGATAGGTCTTCTCTATCCCGACCGCCAGGGACACTTCGCAGCTGCCGGAAAGGACGTCCTTCCAGGCGCCCTGCAGGGCCAGCGAGGCCGAGGCACAACCGCCCTCGACGTTGGTCATGGGCACGCGCTCGGGAAAGCTGCCGTCCCTGACAAGGGGAGTGAAGCACACCTGACCGCGAATGTTGTCCTGGCCCCAGGTCTGCATGCCGCAATTGGCAAACCAGGCCGATTCGATGCCCGCGGCTTCACCAAGACCGCTGTCGGCGAGCACGGCATCGAAGACCTCGCGCGCCAGGTCCTTGAAGGTCTTGTCGGGCATGCGCCCGAACGCGGTGCAGGCACTGCCGATGATGTAGGCGCTGGGCATGGCGGTCGATAGGGCTTGGGGAAGGGGGTGTTTCAGTCTGGGGGCGGGAGAGGCGCGGCAGCGCCGGGGGTCACAGCCCCGCGAGCATGCCCCCGTCAACGTAGAGCACGTGCCCGTTGACGAAATCAGACGCCGACGAGGCCAGGAACACCATGGCGCCGGTGAGTTCGGCGACGTTGCCCCAGCGCTGGGCCGGCGTGCGGTTCTTGAGCCAGGCGGTGAACTCGGCATTCTCGACCAGCGGCCGGGTCAGTTCGGTCTCGAAGTAGCCCGGCGCCAGCGCGTTGGCCTGGATGCCATGGCGCGCCCAGTCGACGCACATGCCTTTGGTCAGGTTCTTGAGCGCGCCCTTGCTGGCCGTGTACGGGGCGATCGAATAGCGCGCGGCTTCGCTGTTGACCGAGCAGATGTTGACGATCTTGCCGCGTTGGCGCGGGATCATGCGCCGCGCCACCGTGCGCCCGACCAGAAATGCCGAAGTCAGGTTGGTCGCCATGATGCGATGCCAGTCTGCCGTCTGAAAGTCTTGCAGCGGATTGCGGATGGTCATGCCGGCATTGTTGACCAGGATGTCGATCGCTCCCAGGTCCGACTCGATCGAAGCGATGGCAGCCTCGACGGCCTTTTCGTCGGTCACGTCGAAGGCCGAGAGCGCTACCTGCTGTGGCTCAGGAAACTGCTGGCGCGCACGCTCGAGCTTGGCGACGTCGCGCCCGTTCAGGACAACGGCGGCGCCGGCCTCGGCCAGTCCCTTGGCCAAGGCCAGCCCGATGCCCTGGCTGGATCCGGTAACAAGCGCCCGGCGGCCGCTCAGGTCGAACTGCTTGAGATTCATGATGAGATTCTTCAATGGGCCTTCTATGCTGCCATCATCAGGCCCCGTGTGGGGTCGCGGTTTGGAAGGCGAACCTCTATGATAGCGAACCTGCCACAGACCACCCTGGAGTCAACCTCATGAAAAGCGCAATGCTGTACGGCGCCAAGGACCTGCGCATCGTCGATTTGCCCGAGCCCTCGGCTCCGGGTCCCGGCCAGGTGCGGGTGCGCTTCGGCGCCGGCGGCATTTGCGGTTCCGATCTCTCGTACTTCGCCAAGTTCAAGGTCGGCGACTTCGCGGTGCGCGAGCCGATGATCCTGGGTCACGAGGTGGCCGGCGAGGTCGCCGAGACCGGCGCCGGCGTCACCCGGGTCAAGGCGGGCGATCGGGTGGCGGTCAATCCGAACCAGCCGTGCCGGGTATGCCGCACCTGCGTTGCCGGGCGCGGCAACCTGTGCATGAAGATGAACTTCTTCGGCAGTGCGGCAGTGCACCCGCACATCCAGGGCGTGTTTCGCGAATCCCTGGTGGTGCCGGAGGAACTGTGCCACAAGGTTCCCGGCAGCACCGATTTCCGCGTCGCCGCCATGGCCGAACCCCTGGCGGTGACCATGCATGCGGTCAACCGCGCCGGGCCGCTGATCGGACGGCACGTGCTCATCACCGGCTGCGGCCCGATCGGCGCCCTGACGCTAATGGTGGCGCGGCGTGCCGGTGCCGCCACGGTGACCGTCACCGATCTGGCCGATGGCGCCCTCGAGCGCGCCCGCGCGCTGGGGGCTGATGCGACCGTCAATTCCGCGAGCGAAGCCGAGCGCGTCACCTCCTGGGCCGAGAACAAAGGCACTTTCGACGTGGCCTTCGAGTGTTCCGGCAGCATGGCCGGCATGCACACGGCGATCCTCTCGACCGCTTCGGGTGGTCGTGTCGTGCAGGTGGGCATGATGGGCGATACGCCGGTGCCAATCAACCGGCTGATGTCGCGCGAGGTGGACTTCATCGGGGCGTTCCGCTTCGACGCCGAGTATGCGTGGGCAGTACGCGATCTGGCCGCCGGGGCTATCGACGTGAGCCCGCTCTTGACGCACAGTTTCCCCATGGCAGAAGCAGGCGCGGCCTTTGCCGTCGCTGCCGATCGCGCGGTCTCGATGAAGGTGCACCTGACGCTTTGAAAGCGCGCGTCCCGGCCGCGCCAGGACGCTGCCCGAGCGGGGCGGCGAATGCCGCGCGCCCCGCTCGGCGTTTCAGGAGGTCATGGCGATCAGCACGCTGCAGGGCGAGGTGTCGATCAGGTTCTTGCCCAGGGAGCCGCGCCACCAGCGTTGCGCCCAGGTGGTTGCGCGACGATGGCCCACGCAGATCAGATCCGCCTTGAGCGCCTTGGCGCGGGCGACAATTTCGTCGATCGGCTCGCCGTGCGCGACGCGCCCATCGACGGTGTAGCCCTTGGCGCGCAGCAGCGAGAGTGCGTCATCGAGGACCGCCTGATAACGGGCTTTCTCGGCATCGAAGTTGTCCTCGATGATCATGCCTTCAGCGACCATGATTCCGGCGTAGGACGGGATCACCGCTAGCAGGTGGATTTCCGCCTTGAGCATGGTGGCCAGGTCGCTGGCTTCGAACAGCGCGCGGCGTCCTTCCTCCGAGCCGTCGTAGGCCATCAGGATGCGCTTGTACATGCTTGCTCTCCTCCGGGCGTCGGCCCTTTGTGAACTTGTGCGGGAAGTGTAGCCCTGCGCGCCCGCGATGGAAAGTCCGGCGTGAGTCTAGACCGGCGCCACGAACAGGATGCCGGCCTTGCGTACCTCATCAAAGAACGTCGCGTCGGTCAGGCTCTTCTGCAAAATGAAGCCCGGGCTCGCCGCCGCGACGGCCAGACGCAAGCCAAAGCCCAGGACCAGGAAGGCGATAGCCCAGGCATAGGCGCGCATGAGTCCGGTGGCGACCGCGATGCCGAAGATGGGCAGCAGCACCAGCGGCAGCATCAGGCGTCCGGCGACGAAGCGTATCGCCGCCTTGCGGTCAATGTCAACGCGCAAGCGGCCGGCCTGGTAGCCGGACAGGAATTCGGCGTGTGTCATCTGCCGCGGGCCACCTTGAATCGTGCCAGGGTGCGCTCTCGCGCGAGCGCATGGTCCACGACCGGCAAGGGGTAGTCCTCGCCCAGACGCACGCCGGCCGCCGTCAGTGTCGATGGCGGTACGAGCCAGGGCGCGTGGATGGCCTTGGCTGGCAGATCCGCCAGTTCGGGAACATAGCGACGGATGAAGGCGCCTTCTGGATCGAACCGCTCCGACTGGGTGACCGGGTTGAAAATGCGAAAGTAGGGCTGCGCGTCGCAGCCGGTTGAAGCCGCCCATTGCCAGCCGCCGTTGTTGGCGGCAAGGTCGAAATCGATCAGGTGATCGGCAAAAAAGCGCTCGCCGCGGCGCCAGTCGATTCCCAGGTCCTTGGTCAGGAAGGAGGCGACGACCATGCGCAGGCGGTTGTGCATGTAGCCCGAAGAGAGGATCTGGCGCATCGCCGCGTCGACCAGCGGGTAGCCGGTGCGCCCGTTTGCCCAGGCATCGAAGAGCGCGTCGGCTTGCTCGCCCTCCTCCCAGCGCAGGCTTTCGTATTCGGCGCGAAACGGCCGGTCGACCACGTGCGGGTTATTGGCCAGGATCTGGAAGTAGAAGTCACGCCAGATCAGTTCCGAGAGCCAGGTCGCCGCGCCGTTGCCGCCCACGCCGGACTGCCATGATTCCCACGCCGCGCGCGCGAGGCTGCGGATCGACACCGTGCCAAAGCGCAGGTGAACCGAGAGGTAGGACGGGCCCTTGACCGCTGGATAGTCGCGCGCGTCGGCGTAGCGCACCATGCGCGGCGCGAAATCCGCGAACAGCTTCTGCGCCCCCGCGGCGCCACCCGTCACTCCGAGGGCGGCCAGGTTGGTGCCGCGAAATCCCAGTTCTTCCAGCGTGGGCACCCTGGTCGGCGCGCTTGGCGGAGGTGGTGTGAGCAGGCCGGCCATGTCCGGAACCGCATGAGGCGCCAGGTCTCGGGCAGTCAGGCGCTTCAGCCAGGCACGCTTGTAGGGGGTGAAGACCGAGAAAAAGCGGCCCTCGCCGGTCATGATCTCGTCCCGCTCGAAGATCACCTGATCCTTGCTGCTGTGCCAGGCGATTCCCAAGCGTTCGAGCGCAGTCGCCACCACTGCGTCGCGGGCAATGGCCTGGGGTTCGTAGTCGTGATTGGCGAAGACCGCGCCGACCTGCAGATCGCGGGCCAGTCGCGGGATCGCGCTACGCGCATCGTCATGGACGACCACGAGAGCGCCGCCGGCCGCGCCCAAGTCCTCGGCCAGCGCGATCACGGAGTCCCGGATGAATTCGACGCGCCGGTCCGAAGGCGACGGCAGTTGTTCGAGGATGGCGCGATCGAACACGAAGATGCAATACACCCGCCGCGCCGCTGCGCGGGCACGCGCGAGACCTGCGTTGTCAACCTGTCGCAGGTCGCGACGAAACCAGAAAAGCGCGCTATCGTGCTCCATGCAAACCCTTGAGGGAAGGTTGATTCTTGGTGGGCCCGCGCATTCTAGCGATGCGGCAATGCGCGGCGTTACAATGGGCGATGCCTTCCTCAAGACTGCCGCGAGCGCCGGTGACGGCCCAGGCGTCCAACTTCACCAATCATTTCCTGATTGCGATGCCCTCGCTCGGTGAGTCGGTCTTCGGCAAGACCGTCACGTTTGTCTGCGAGCACAACGACCAGGGGGCGCTGGGCATCGTCGTCAACCGGCCGCTGGACATCAAGCTCGAGACACTCTTCGAGCAGGTCGACATCAAGCTGGAGATCGAGTCCATGCGCGCCTCGCCGGTGTATTTCGGCGGGCCGGTGCAGACCGACCGCGGTTTCGTCCTGCATCGACCCCTGGGCGGCTGGTCCTCGACCCTCAAGGTGACAGAGGAAATCGGCCTCACGACTTCCAAGGACATCCTGCAGGCGGTCGGCACCGGAGAAGGGCCCGGCGACATCATCATGTCTCTGGGATACGCTGGCTGGTCGGCCGGTCAGCTCGAGACCGAAGTCGCGCAGAACGCCTGGCTCACCGTCGCGGCCGACCCGCAGATCATGTTTTCCCTGCCGGTCGAGCAGCGTCTGGAGGCGGCGATGGGCCTGATCGGCGCGAACTTCGCCAACCTGATGGACACGGCCGGGCACGCCTGAGCGTGTCCGCCGAAATCGTCCTCGGATTCGACTTCGGGCGCACGCGCGTCGGCATTGCACTTGGCAACACCCTGACGCGCGCCGCGCGGCCATTAGGCACCATCGCTGCTGCGGGTACCGCCGAACGTTTCGCCGCCATTGCAGCGTATCTGCGACAGTGGCACCCGGACCGGCTGGTGGTGGGCCTGCCGCTGGATGCGGATGGCGGCGACACGCCGATGACCCCGCATGCGCGCCGCTTCGGCGCACGCCTCATGGGGCGCTTCGGATTGCCGGTAGAATTCGTCGACGAGAGGCATACCTCCGCGGTTGCGGAACATGCCTTGAAGCCTCGGGGTCCGGCGGACAAGGCGGCGATCGACGCCGCTGCGGCAGCCCTGATCCTGCAAGCCTGGCTGGACCGATTTCCGTGACTACCGTTCCCGACGCTGAAGCCCTGTGCGCGAACCTGCTTGCCCAGGTGCGGCCCGACGTTTCCGCGCGCACGGTGCTGATCGGCGTGCATACCGGCGGTGCCTGGATCGCCGAGCGGCTGCATCGCGAACTCGGTCTCACCACGCCATTGGGGTTCCTCGATATCTCGTTCTACCGCGACGATTTTGCGCGCGTCGGCCTGAACCCGCAGGTGAAAAAGTCGAACATTCCGGTCGACATCGAAGACGCCGAGATCATCCTGGTCGACGACGTCCTGCAATCCGGGCGCACCGTGCGCGCGGCGATGAACGAACTGTTCGATTACGGCCGCCCGGCGCGCATCGACTTGGCAGTGTTGATCGATCGCGGCGCGCGTGAGCTGCCGATCGCGGCGCGCTACGTCGCGACCATGCTGTCTCTGCCGGCCAACCAGGGATTCAACCTGGCGCGCGCTGCCGACGGCAGGCTCTCTTTCTCGCTCGTCGCGCGCGGCGGCGCGGGCTAGGTACAGGTACTCGCAAACCCTATCGGCATGATGCCAAGCACCACCAACCCCCAGCTCAATCGCAACGGCGAACTTACGCACCTGCTTTCCATCGAGGGACTGCCGCGTGCGGTCCTGGAGAACGTGCTTTCGACCGCCGATGCGTTTGCCGGGGTGGGTGACCGTGAGGTCAAGAAGGTGCCGCTTCTGCGCGGCAAGTCGGTCTTCAACCTCTTTTTCGAGAATTCCACGCGCACCCGCACCACCTTCGAGATCGCGGCCAAGCGTCTGTCGGCCGACGTGATCAACCTGAACATCAATGCGTCCTCGACGGCCAAGGGCGAGTCGCTGCTCGACACGGTCGACAACCTGGCGGCGATGCAGGCCGACCTGTTCGTGGTGCGCCACGCCTCTTCAGGGGCGCCGCACCTGATCGCCAGCCACCTGGACCGCATCGGCGCGCACCACATCCATGTCGTCAACGCCGGTGACGGGCGGCATGCGCACCCCACCCAGGGGTTGCTGGACATGTACACCATCCGGCACTACAAAAAGGACTTCAGCCAACTCACCGTGGCGATCGTCGGCGACATCCTGCATTCGCGCGTCGCGCGCTCCGACATCCACGCGCTGACCACGCTGGGTTGCCCGGAAGTGCGCGTCATTGGTCCGCGCACCCTCCTGCCGGCGCATGTCGAGGGCATGGGCGTCAAGGTGTTCCATGACATGGCCGCAGGCCTGCGCGATGTCGACGTCGTCATCATGCTGCGCCTGCAGAACGAACGCATGCGCGGGGCGCTCTTGCCCTCGCCGCAGGAATTCTTCAAGACCTACGGCCTGTCTCCGGAAAAGCTTGCGCATGCCAAGCCGGATGCGATTGTGATGCATCCGGGCCCCATGAACCGCGGCGTCGAGATCGATTCTTCGGTGGCTGACGGCGGCCAGGCGGTGATCCTGCCGCAGGTGACCTTCGGCATCGCCGTGCGCATGGCGGTGCTGTCGATCGTCGCCGGGAGCGGGCGATGAGGCGGCTCTCGATCCAGGGTGGACGGGTGGTCGACCCGGCGAGCGGTTTGGATGCGCGCGCCGATGTGCATATCGAAGGGGAACGCATCGCGGCCATCGGCGCGGCCCCAGCCGGGTTTGTCGCCGAGCGCCGCATCGATGCCGGCGGGCTTGTCGTGGCGCCGGGCTTTGTCGACCTGTGCGCGCGCCTGCGCGAGCCGGGCGCCGAATTCAAGAATGCGCTGGCCTCCGAGATGCACGCCGCGGTGGCCGGCGGCATCACCAGCCTTGTCTGTGCTCCTGATACCGACCCGGTGCTGGACGAACCGGGGCTGGTGGAGATGCTGCGCTATCGCGCCAAGAACCTGCGCGGGCCGCGAGTGTTCCCGGCGGGCGCGCTGACAGTGGGCCTGAAGGGCGAGCGCCTGACCGAGATGGCGGAGTTGCGAGCCCACGGCTGTGTCGCTTTCTCGCATGCCGATGCGCCGCTCAACGACACGCAGGTCCTGATGCGTGCCCTGCAGTACGCGGCGACGCACGGGTTCCCGGTCATGTTGCGGCCGGAGGATGCCTGGCTCGCCCGCGATGGCATGGCCCACGAGGGTCAGGTCGCAGCGCGCCTCGGATTGGCGGCGGTATCGGTCGAAGCCGAGACCATCGGCCTGATGCGCATTGTCGAACTGGTGCGCGCCACCGGGGCGCGCGTGCATTTGGCGCGCCTGTCCTGCGCCCGCTCGGTCGAACTGGTGCGCGAGGCCAAGGCC
>JAEUOR010000050.1 GCA_016790635.1 Burkholderiales bacterium | reverse complement strand
GCCGACGGCGTGCTCGATCCCCACTATCGACCATGGCGCTTTCCCTGGAGCGTGATCTCGGCGCGCAAATAGCCGCCGCGGCTTCGCGTAAGCCCCTGCTGGGCTAGAATCGGCAGCCTTTTTTCGCACCCCCATTCGCACTCCCAACCAGACGGATACGCACGCATGAAAACCTACGACAAGCTCTACATCAACGGCGCCTGGGTCGCACCGCACGGCAAGGGCACCATCGACGTCATCAACGCAACGACAGAAGAAGTCATGGGCCGCATCCCCGAGGGGGATGCCAAGGACGCCGACGCCGCGGTCGCCGCGGCACGTGCCGCCTTTGACGGCTGGGCCGCGACCGCACCGGCGGAGCGCGCCGCCAAGCTGGCTGCCATCGGCGCCGGCATCAAGGCGCGCATGGACGATTTCGCCCGTACCATCACCGGCGAGGTGGGCGTGCCGTACAAGCTGGCACAGCGCATGATGGTCGGCATGCCGATGGGAACGTTTGCTGCCTACGCCAAGCTGGCGGGCGAGTTCGAGTTCGAGAAAATGGTCGGCAATTCGCTGATCGTGCGCGAACCGGTGGGTGTGGTCGCGGCGATCACGCCGTGGAACTACCCGCTGCACCAGATCGCGCTCAAGGTGGCCGCCGCGCTCGCTGCCGGCTGTACCGTGGTGCTCAAGCCCTCCGAAGTCGCTCCGATCAATGCCTTCATGCTGGCCGAGCTGATCCACGAAATCGGCCTGCCGCCTGGCGTCTTCAACCTGGTTTCGGGTACCGGTCCGGTGGTGGGCGAGGCCCTGGCCGCGTCGCCGGACGTGGACATGGTCTCCTTCACCGGCTCGACCCGTGCCGGCAAGCGCGTCTCCGAGGTCGGCGCTGCGACTGTCAAGCGCATCGCCCTGGAATTGGGCGGCAAGTCCGCCGCCATCATCCTGGATGATGCCGATCTGGCGACCGCGATCAAGGCAACGGTCAACTACTGCTATCTCAACTCCGGCCAGACCTGCGCTGCCACCACGCGCATGCTCGTGCCGGAGTCGCGCTATGACGAGGCTGCCAAGATCGCGGCCGAAACCGCGGCCAGCTTCAGCGTGGGCGATCCGATGGGCGACGCGCGCTTAGGGCCGCTCATCTCGGACGTGCAGCGCGAGCGCGTGCGCGGCTACATCAAGAAAGGCATCGAGGAAGGCGCGCAGCTCCTGACCGGCGGACCCGAAGCGCCCGAGGGCCAGCCCAAGGGCTACTTCGTCAAGCCCACCGTGTTCGGCCGCGTGACGCAGGACATGACCATCGCGCGCGAGGAGATCTTCGGCCCGGTGCTGTCGATCATGACCTACAAGGACGACGCGGACGCGATCCGCATCGCCAACGACTCGGTCTATGGCCTGGCCGGGACGGTCTGGTCGGGCAACGACGAGCGGGCGCAGAAGGTCGCGCGCCGCATCCGCACCGGCCAGATCGACATCAACGGCGGCGCCTTCAACCCGATGGCGCCCTTCGGCGGCTACAAGCAGTCCGGGCGCGGCCGCGAGGCGGGTGTCTATGGGCTCGAGGAGTTTCTCGAGTACAAGTCGATGCAGTTGCGCGTTCCCAAAGCGGCATGAGCGAGGCACGCGTAGCGATCGTCACCGGCGCGGCCAGCGGCATCGGCGCCGCGGCGGCGCGCCGGCTGGCCAGTGCCGGCTGGCGGGTGACGGTGAACTACCGCTCCAGCCGAGAAGCGGCCGAGGCGGTCGTCGCCGACTGCCTGCGGCAAGGCGGGGATGCCTTTGCCGTCGCGGCCGATGTGGCAGACGACGACGCCTGCAAGGCGCTGGTCGCGCAGACCCTCGCGCGCTACGGCCGGCTGGACGCGCTGATGAACAACGCCGGCGAGACCAAGGTCGCACCGGCGTCTGATCTGGATGCGCTCTCGGGCGACGATTTCATGCGCCTGTACCGCAACAATGTGGTCTCGGTCTACCAGATGACGCGTGCTGCGGCGGCAGCATTGCGTGCCTCACACGGCAGCGTGGTCAACCTGGGCTCGCGCGCCGGCATCACGGGCGGCGGGACCTCGACTGCCTACGCGGCCACCAAGGCTGCCATCCACACCCTCACCAAGTCGCTGGCGCGCTCGCTCGCACCGCAAGTGCGCGTCAACTGTGTCGCCCCCGGCTATGTCGATACCCCCTGGCACACGCGCGGGCGCGGCGAGGCTGCAGCCGAAAAGGCCAAGGCCGCGATGGCAGCGCGCGCTGCGCTTGGGCGGGTCGTCGATGCCGACGAGATCGCCGAGATGTGTGTATTGCTGTTGACCGGTGCGAAGGCGATGACCGGAGAAATCGTTTGCATCGACGCCGGGGCGCACCTGGGCTAGAGGCTCACTTGCGCGGCGGGACCTCATAGGGCTTCATCGTCTGCGTCAGGTCCAGGTCGATCGAGCGCTCGTCGATCGCCGCCTCGCGAAACAGCACCAGCAGCAGCACCAGCAGCACCGGCCCGATGATGAGGCCGACGATGCCCATGGTGCCCACGCCGCCGAAGATGCCGAACAGGATGGCGAGGAAGGGCAGCGCCGTTCCGCCCTGGATCAGCACCGGCCGCACCACATAGTCCGCCGCCATGACGATGACCGTGCCGATGACGAACACGGCGACTCCGGCCGCGACCGCGTCGACGGCAAAGAGCATGAAGGCGATGATCGCGAAGAGCAGCGGCGCAGCCAGCGGAATGAATGCGATCACGGCACTGACGACCCCGAGGGTCACCGCGGATGGCACGCCGCACACCCACAGAAGGAGCGAGAGCAGAAGCGCCTCGCCGAAGCCGACGATGACGATGCCGTTGACCGCGGCGCGCAGGGCGTCGGGCAGCTGGAACACGTAGGACGGCCAGCGATACTCGAGCCACTTGTAGCCGATCTGGTTGACCCAGGCCGAGATCGCCTTGCCGTCCTGATAGAAAAAGTACAGCACCCAGAGGGCGAAGAGCAGCGTCGCCAGGCGTGAAGTGAGGTCGAGGAACACCGTCTGCGCGGCGTTGCGGATCACGTCAAGCTGCGCCTCGAGCACGCCGGAGAGGCGCTTGGGATGCGCCAGGTATTGCTCCCAGAGCTGGGTCAGGTAGTCGCCGCCGATCGGGAAATTGGCGATCACCGCAGGAACGGGCTTGCCGTAGGTGTCGGCGGCGATCAGGAACGAGGCGGCGGTGTAGATGTCCTGCGACAGCAGGACCAGGAGCAGCGCCATCGGGCCGACCAGGAAGATCAGGACCAGCGTCGTGGAGGCGGCGGCCGCCAGGCCGCGCCTGCCCTCCAGGCGCGTGACGATCCATTCGTGCACGGGCCAGGTGGCCACCGCCAGGATCGCCGCCCACAGGATCGCCAGCACGAAGGGCGACAGGACCACGAAGGCGCCCAGCAGGATTGCGGCGGTGAACAGCACGCTGACCAGTTGCTTGCCGGGCAGGAGGTTGGAGGACATGCGCGAAGCGGCGGAAATCGGGAATTGTAGTGCGAGGGCGCTCAAGCGCGCATTTGCAAAGCCCGGTTGATGCGTTCTGCCGCCGCCTTGAGGCGCGGCAGCAGGGTGCGGCGCACGCGCGCGACCGGCATCCGCGCCGCATTGACCGAAAGATTCATGGCCGCGATCACGCTGCCGGTGCGGTCGACCAGGGGTACGGCGACCGAAACCAGGCCTTCCTCGAGCTCCTGGTCGACCAGCGCGAAGCCTTGCGCGCCTACCGTGTCGAGGGTGCGCGCCAGCGAGCGGGGCGCCGCCTTGGCGTGGCGGGTGCGCGGGGTCAGGTCGCTGGCCGCGAGGACGGCGGCGCGCTCTTCCGGCGGGAGGCCCGCCAGCAGCACGCGTCCCATCGAGGTGCACCAGGCGGGCAGGCGACTGCCTATTCCCAGGCTGATGGTCATGATCTTGGTGGTCGGCACGCGCAGGATGTAGACGATCTCGGTACCCTCCAGCACCGAGACCGAACAGGACTCGTGCACCTCGGCGACTAGTTGTTCCATGATCGGCTCGGCTAGGTTCCAGAGCGGCGTCGAGGAAAGGTAGGCGTAGCCAAGGTCGAGCACACGCGCGGTCAGGCGAAAGCTGCGGCCGTCCTGGCGCACATAACCCAGCTTTTCCAGGGTCAGCAGGATGCGGCGCGCGCCGGCGCGGTCCAGGCCGGTGCGTTCGGCCACCTCGCTCAAGGTCTGCGCCGGCGCCGCGCTGCTGAACGCGCGAAACACCGCCAGTCCGCGCGCAAAGGACTGCACGTAACCGTCGCCGGGGGCAGGGTTGTCCCTCTCGCGGGCAGGGTTGACAGGCACCGGGGTTTTGCCGATCATATTCGTATTGTGAACATATGTTCGCAATACGAACTTTTTAGCACATCCTGCCGCGCATGCCTAGCCCCGCCAGCCCGCTCGATTTCGTCTACACCGGTCATGCCGTGCGCGTCGTGTTCGGCGCAGGCAGCCTGGATCACCTGGAGCGCGAGATCGGGCTCTTGGGGGCGCGCCGGGCGCTGGTCCTGTCCACGCCCGAGCAGGCCGGGCAGGCCGAGGATATCGCCCGACGGCTGGGGGCGCGCTGCGCGGGCATCTTTGCCCGAGCGGTCATGCACGTGCCGATCGAGACCGCGCGCGCCGCGCGCGAGGAAGCCGCGCGGGTCGGCGCAGATTGCGCGCTCGCGGTGGGTGGCGGCTCCACCACGGGCCTGGGCAAGGCCATTGCGCTGGAATCTGCGCTGCCCATCCTGGCGATCCCGACCACCTACGCCGGCTCGGAGATGACCACCATCTACGGCATTTCCGAGGGCGGCGCCAAGAAGACCGGGCGTGACGCGCGGGTATTGCCCCGCACCGTGATCTACGACCCGAAACTGACGCTCTCCCTGCCGCCGGCCTTGTCGGCGGTCAGCGGCATGAACGCGATCGCGCATTCGGTCGAGGCCTTGTATGCGGTCGATGCCAACCCGATCATCTCGCTCATGGCCGAGGAAGGTATCCGTGCGCTGGCACGCGGCCTGCCGCGGGTCGTGGCCGCGCCCGGCGACCTGGACGCGCGCGCCGACTGCCTGTACGGCGCCTGGCTGTGCGGCACGGCCTTGAACGGCACCTCGATGGCCCTGCACCACAAGCTGTGCCACACCCTGGGCGGCAGCTTCAACCTGCCGCACGCGGAGACCCACACGGTGATCCTGCCGCATGCCACCGCGTACAACGCGCGCGGCACGCCCGCCGCCATGGTGCGCATCGCCGCCGCGCTGGGCGCACCCACCGCGGCGCAGGGGCTCCTGGACCTGGAGCGACGCCTGGGCACGCCGCTGGCCTTGAAGGACATAGGCCTCTCCGAGGCGGCGCTGGATCGCGCCGCCGAACTGGCCGCCGCCAACCCATATGCGAACCCGGTGCCGATCGAACGCGCGGCGATCCGCCGCCTGCTGGACAACGCCTATCACGGCCGCGCGCCGGAGGAAGCATGATCGACAAGATCGTCGCCGATGCAACGGCGGCATTCAGCGGGCTGGCCGACGGCGCCACGGTACTGATCGGCGGCTTCGGCGGCGCCGGCATGCCCGATCAACTGATCGAGGGGCTCATCGCCCACGGCGCGAGCGACCTCACGATCGTCAGCAACAACGCTGGCAATGGCGAAACCGGCCTGGCGGCCCTGCTCAAGGCGGGGCGGGTGAAAAAGATCATCTGCTCGTTCCCGCGCCAGGCCGATTCCCATCACTTCGACAACCTGTACCGCGCCGGGAAGATCGAGCTGGAACTCGTGCCGCAAGGCAACCTGGCCGAACGCATCCGTGCTGCCGGTGCGGGCATCGGCGGGTTCTTCACCCCCACCGGCTACGGCACCGAACTCGCGCGCGGCAAGGAAACGCGCGAGATCGGCGGGCGCATGTATGTGCTCGAATCGCCGATCCACGCCGACGTGGCCTTGATCAAGGCCGAGCGCGGCGATCGCTGGGGCAACCTCACCTACCGCAAGGCCGCGCGCAACTTCGGCCCGGTCATGGCCATGGCGGCGCGCATAACCATCGCGCAGGTCTACGAGACCGTGGCCCTGGGCGCGCTCGATCCGGAGACGGTCGTCACCCCGGGCATCTTTGTCACGCGCGTACTGAAGGTGCCGCGCCCGACCCTTGCGGAGGCCGCATGAGCGCTAATCCCGACGCGAATCTGCGCCGCCGCACGCGCGACGAGATCGCCGCGCGGGTGGCGTCCGACATCCCCGAGGGCGCCTACGTCAACCTGGGCATCGGGTTGCCGACCCTGGTCGCCAATCACCTGCCGCGCGACCGCGAGGTCATCCTGCACAGCGAAAACGGCATCCTCGGCATGGGGCCCGCACCGGCCAAGGGTCAGGAAGACTGGGACGTCATCAACGCCGGCAAGCAGCCGGTGACCCTCCTGGCCGGCGGCGCCTATTTTCATCATGCCGACTCGTTTGCCATGATGCGCGGCGGACACCTGGACATCTGCGTGCTGGGCGCATTCCAGGTGGCGGTCAATGGCGACCTGGCCAACTGGCACACCGGCGGGGCGGACGCGATCCCTGCAGTCGGCGGCGCGATGGACCTGGCGGTGGGCGCCCGGCAGACCTTCGTGATGATGGAACACCAGACCAAGTCGGGAGCGTCCAAGATCGTCCAACGCTGCACCTACCCGCTGACCGGCGTGGGCTGCGTCAAGCGCATCTACACCGATCTGGCGACCATCGCGGTCACCGCGACGGGCCTGCAGGTCATCGACATGGCCGAAGGATTGAGCCTGGGCCAACTTGAACAAATCACCGGCGTGCCGCTTTCGGCCGCCTGAACCTCGGAAGGGAAGGCAATGAGTCACACGATCGGCTGGATCGGCCTCGGGCGCATGGGCGAAGCGATGGCCATCCGGCTCCTGAAGGGTGGCTGCGACGTCTCGGTATGGAACCGCACCGCGTCCAAGGCTGAACCGCTGCGTCCCTACGGCGCGAAGATTGTCGCCGCCAAGACCGATCTGTCTGGCCGCGACCTGGTCTTCACGATGGTTTCGACCACCGACGACCTGAAGGAGGTGTTGTTCGCTGCCGGTGGCTTGCTTTCCGGCAATGCCAAGCCCAAGGCTGTCATCGATTGCTCTTCGATCTCGCAGGAAGGTTCGGCGGAAGTGCGCGCCGAACTGGAGCGCCGCGGCGTGGCGTACCTGTGCGCACCGGTGTCCGGCAACGCCAAGGTGGCCAAGGCCGGCAAGCTCTCGATGGTCGCCTCGGGTCCCAAGGACATCTACGCGATCGCCAAACCCTACCTGGCGATGCTCGGCCGCTCCGAGACCTGGCTGGGGGAGGGCGAACTGGCGCGGGTGTGGAAGATCGCGCACAACACCATGTTCGGCGTCATCATCCAGACCTTTTGCGAGGTCGCGGTGCTGGCCGAGAAGGCGGGTATTCCGCGCCATGTATTTCTCGAGTCGATCAACAACTCGGTGCTGGGGTCGATGTACACCAAGTACAAGACCCCGACACTCGCCAACCTGTCCTTCGACAAGGTCACCTTCACCCCCAAGCTCCTGTTGAAGGACATGGACCTCGGGATGAGCGCTGCCAAGGCGCACGGTGTGACCATGCCGGCGGCCGCGGCGACGCGCGAATCGATCGCATCCCTGGTCGGACGCGGCCACGACAACGTCGATTTCGCCATCCTGCTCGTGGAACTTGCGCGCAACGCGGGCATGGAACTCACGCCCGACAATGTCGAATTGAGCGACGGCCTGGAAGCTTGAGCGGCGGTCCCGGCATGGCGCGCATCCTGATTCGCGGCGCGGCGATCGTCTCGATGGACGAGCGCGTCGGCGACCTGACCGGTGACGTCCTCGTCGAGGACGGTGACATCGCCGCGGTCGGCCCCGGCATCGAAGTCGACAGGGCCGCGTGCGAAATCGTCGATGCGGCCGGCTGCATCGTCATCCCCGGCCTCATCAATGCCCACATGCACACTTGGCAGACCGGGCTGCGCGGCGTCGCGGCCAACTGGACCCTGCTGGAGTACTTCAAGCACGTGCACGCCGGCCTGGCCACGCTGTTCGGTCCCAGCGACATCGGCATCGCGACCCTGGCCGGAGCCTTGAACCAGATCAACTGCGGCACCACGACCTTGGTCGACTGGTGCCACAACAATCCGACCCCGGCGCATACCGACGCGGCCATCGACGCGCTGATCGACTCCGGCATCCGTGCGGCGTTTTTCCACGGCAGCCCCAAGCCCGACGCCAGACCCGGCGAACGCCCCTTCTGGGAGGTGCCTCACCCGCGTGCGGAAGTCGAGCGCCTGACCCGCGCGCGACTGCCCGGCAACGGCGGCCTGGTGACCCTGGGGCTGGCGATCCTGGGCCCGCATTACTCGACGCTCGAGGTCGCCCTGTCCGACTTCGCCCTGGCGCGCGAATTCGGCTTGACCGCCTCAATGCACCAGGGGGGCGGCGAGGCGCGCACGCCCGACGGCTGGCAGCGCCTCGAGGCGGCCGGGCTCCTCGGTGCGCACATCAACATCGTGCACGGCAACAACCTGTCGGATGACCAACTGCGCCGCTTCGTCGACCTGGGCATGAGCTTCTCGATCACGCCCGAGAACGAGATGGCGCAGGGCCATGGGCATCCGATCACCGGGCGCCTGCGCGCGCTCGGCAGCGGCCCGACCCTGGGCGTCGACCTCGAGTCCGTGCTGTCAGGCGACATGTTCACCGTGGCGCGCATGGCTCTGGCCATGCAGCGCACCCTGGACAATGCCGAGCATCGCGCCCGCCATGGCAGCATCCCGGAAACCTCCACCATCCCGGTGCGCGAGGCGCTCGAGTGGGTCACCATGCGCGCGGCGCGCATGCTGGGCATGGCCGATCGCATCGGCTCACTTAGCCCTGGCAAGGCCGCTGATCTCGTCATCATCGACGCGCGCCAACTCAACATGCGGCCGGTCATCGACCCGGTCGCCAGCGTGGTCATGCAGACCAGCCTCGCCAACATCGACGCGGTGATGATCGCAGGCCAATGGAAGAAACGCGGCGGACGCCTGCTGCGCGACGACCTGGCCCGGGTGGGCACGCTGCTGGAGGACTCAGGGCGGCGCATCGTCGGCGAAATGCGCGCAAGGATGGTCCATTGAGCGCGATTGCCAATCCGGCCTCGACCCGCGTCGGCTTCATCGGCCTGGGCAAGATGGGCCTGCCGATGGCGGGCCACCTGCGCCGCGCCGGCTATACGCTCTGCGTCCATGATCCGGTCGCATCGCAGGTCGACGCAGCCGTGGCGCAGGGCTGCGCGGCTGCGACCTCGGTGGCGGACTGCGCCTCTGCCAGCGACATCATCCTGAGTTCGTTACCCAACGATGCGGCTTTGGCGGCGGTGGCAGGCGAACTCGCGAGGACGTCGCTCAAGGACAAGGTCTTCGCTGATACCAGTACCGTGTCGCCAGGCTTGTCGGCCGAGATCGCCGCGCCGCTCGCGGCGGCCGGCGCCGCCTACCTGCGCGCCACGGTCTCTGGCAACGCGGTCATCGCCCAAGCCGGCACCTTGACCGTGATGGCCTCGGGTCCCGCGGCCGCCTACGAGCGGGTGCTGCCGCTCCTCAAGTGCTTCGGCAAGACCCATTTCTATCTGGGTGAAGCCGAGCAGGCCCGCGTCATCAAGCTCGTCATCAACCTGATGGTCGCAGTGTCCGCCGGCATGCTGGCCGAAGCCTTGACCCTCGGGCAAAAGGGCGGTCTCGAATGGCGCCAGATGCTCGAGGTGATCCTGAAAAGCGCAGTCGGCTCGCCCCTGGTCGGCTACAAGGTGCCGCCGCTGGCCGAGCGCGACTACGCCTCGACTTTCTCCGGCAACCAGATGATCAAGGACCTGGACCTGATCCTGGGCGAGGGGGCGCGCAGCGGCGTGCCGCTGGCGCTGGCTGCGCACATGCGCCAGATGTACGAGGCCATCCGCGCGCAGGGTGAGGGCGACCTCGACTACATTGCCACCGTGCGCCTGCTGGAGCGCACTTCCGGCCTGCAATCCCGGTAATCTGCTACTTCAACACATGGAGACAAGCATGAGTTTCAATCGTCGCGACACCCTCAAGGCCATCCTTGCCGCAGGCACGACCCCGTTGGCGCTGCCGTCGTTCGCGCAAGCCTTCCCTTCGCGCAACATCCGCATGATCGTGTCCTTCACCGCTGCCAGTGCCACCGACATCATCGGGCGCTCCTTCGGCGAGGTCATGGCCAAGTCCCTCGGGCAGCCCGTCGTGGTCGAGAACCGCCCGGGCGCCGGCGGAACCATCGCCGCTTCGCAGGTGGCCAAGTCCGATCCCGATGGGCATACGCTCCTGATTCATTCGAGTGCGCACGCGGTCAACCCGGCGATCTATGCCAAGCTTCCCTACGACACGCTGAAGGACTTCATCAACGTGGCCGGAATGGGCGCCGTTCCCAACGTGCTGATCACCCCGCCGGGGCGCTACAAGGACCTGCGCGACTTCCTTGCCCAGGTGCGCGCCAAGCCGGCCAACGCCTTGAACTACGGCTCGGCCGGCGTTGGCAGCGGCACGCATCTGTCCTCCGAAAAATTCATGATGGCCGCCGGTATCGATCTGGAGCACGTGCCGTTCAAGGGCACGCCGGAAGTCGTGACCGAGATTGCCGCCGGACGCCTGGAGTACTACATGTGCCCGATCAACGCGGGCCTGAGCCTGATCAAGGAGGGCCGCGTGCAGGCGCTCGGCGTGACCAGCCCGCGCCGCTCGCCGGCCTTGCCCGACGTGCCGGCGACCAACGAGATCGTGCCCAATTCCGACTACTCGCTGTGGGTCGGCATGTTCGCTCCGGCGCGCACCCCGGCGGACGTCGTCAGTCGCCTCAATGCCGAGGTCGCGAAGGCGGCGGCCACGCCGGAACTGCGCGAGCGCCTGTCGCGCATGGGGGCCGATGCGATGCCGGGCAGCCCGGCGGAGTTCGACCGCTTCGTGCGTGCCGAGATCGAATCGGCCGGCGCGATCGTCAAGCGCGCCAAGATCCCGCAGCAGCAGTAGAGTACCGACCCCAGCACCTATCACCGGGAGAGACCATGCAAAACCTCGACGAGAACACCATCACCGCCGAAGCCGTCCGCCGCCTGGCGGGCTGCAAGGACGCGCGCTTCAAGGAGATCATGTCGGCGCTGACCCGCCATGTCCACGATTTCGCCCGCGAGGTCAAGTTGACCGAAGCGGAGTGGATGCAGGGCATCGAGTTCCTGACCGCGGTCGGTCAGAAATGCGACGACAAGCGCCAGGAGATGATCCTGCTTTCCGACACCCTGGGCCTGTCGATGCTGGTGGTGGCGTTGAACCACAAGAAGCCGCCCGGCTGCACCGAGGCCACGGTGTTCGGTCCGTTTCACACTGACAAGGCTTCCGATTTCGCCAACGGCGCTGACCTCGCCGTCGGTGCGGCCGGCGAGCCCGCGTTCATCCGCGGCGCGATCCGGGGTTCGGACGGCAAGCCGGTTGCCGGCGCGACCATCGACGTCTGGCAGGCCGATGGCGACGGCATCTATGACGTCCAGTACACCGACCGCGACAACGCGCTGTTCGCACGCGGCCGGCTGAAGTCGGATGCTTCGGGCAAGTACTGGTTCAAGAGCATCAAGCCGGAGTTCTATTCCATCCCGGTCGACGGCCCGGTCGGCGACTGGATGAGCAAGGCCGGACGTCATCCGTTCCGCCCCGCGCACCTGCATTTCATGATCCAGGCGCCGGGCTACGAGAAACTCGTGACGCACGTGTTTCGCTCGGATGACAAGTACCTGGATTCGGATGCGGTGTTCGGCGTGCGCTCCTCGCTGGTCTCGGACTGGGTGCGTCACGAACCGGGGCAGGCACCCGACGGCACGGCCATGAAGAAGCCCTTCTATACGCTGGACTTCGACTTCATCCTCAACCCGGCCGGCTAGACCTTCGCAGCCCAAATGGGGTCAGACCCCAATTCAA
Source organism: Burkholderiales bacterium (assembly GCA_016790635.1). Classification (GTDB taxonomy): domain Bacteria; phylum Pseudomonadota; class Gammaproteobacteria; order Burkholderiales; family JAEUOS01; genus JAEUOS01. Next base: position 60,081 of record JAEUOR010000050.1, on the reverse strand, counting down.
GGAGATCGCATGACTACAGCAGCGGACATCCGCGCGCTTGAGGACCGGCGTTGCAAAGCCATGGTCGCCAAGGACGTTGCGACCATGAACGAGCTTTTTGCCGATGACCTGGTCTACACCCACTCCAACGCAATCGTCGACAGCAAGCAAAGCTACATCGACGGCATCGTCGCCAAGAAGTGGGATTACAAGGCGATCGAGATGCCCGTGCAGGACATCCGCATCTCCGGGGATGCGGCGCTGGTCACCGGCCAGGTGCGCATCACGTTGGGCAACCCGGACGGCGGAACCCGCACCATCAACGGTCGTTTCCTCAACGTCTGGCTCAAGCGCGCAGGCAAGTGGCAGTTCTGCGCCTGGCAATCCACATCGATTCCCGCCTGATTCCCATCATCCGCACGCAATCCAAGGAAGTCATGAGCATCGCATCCGACGCAATCCAGGACCAGGTCTTTCGCAATGCCCGCACCCAGAACGGGTTCACCGACCAGGCCGTCACCGACGCCGAACTCAAGGCGGTCTATGACCTTGCGAAGTGGGGCCCGACCTCGATGAACACGCAGCCGGCGCGCTACCAGTTCCTGCGTACGCAGGCGGCCAAGGATCGCCTCGTGCACATGATGTCCCCGGGCAACCAGCCCAAGGTGGCGGCGGCGCCGGTGGTAGTGATCATCGGCCATGACCTGGAGTTCTACGAACACCTGGCCGCCAATTTTCCGCACAACCCGAATGCGCGCGGCGTGTTCGCGGGCAACGATGCGCTGATCCAGGGCACCGCGTTTCGCAACGGCACCCTGCAGGGTGCCTATTTCATGATCGCCGCGCGCATGCTCGGGCTGGACTGCGGGCCGATGTCGGGCTTCGATGCGGCCAAGGTCGACCAAGAGTTCTGGACCGGCAGCAAGGTCAAGACCAACTTCATCTGCAATCTCGGCCACGGCGATCCGTCCAAGGTCATGGGACGCCTGCCGCGCTTCGACTTCGACGCGGTCTCAAAACTGCTCTGATCGGCAGGCCGGCCGCGCGGCCTTAAGCGTCGCGCAGGAAGTTGCCGGCCGCGAAGCGCACCGGCGGGGTCGCGGGATCGAAGCTGACGCCGGCCGGGTCCCCACCAGCGGCCACGCGGGCCAGCTGCTTTTCGAGAAGGCGGCGCAGCATGACGATGCCGCGGTCGGATTGCGCCAGGTGTTCCTCCGAATGCCACGCGATTTTCCCCTGGCTCACCTGCGCTTCGTAGTCCCCGGGAAAGCGCTGGTGTTCCGCGGGCGTCAGTTCTTCCCACAGCTTGCCGCCCAGGCGGGAACGCATTTTCACCAGTTCGCCGGGCTCGGTGACCCGCCCGACGACGAAAATGCGGAAATGATGGTCGTCGATGGGCAGGATCCAGCCCAGCGACTCGACGCGCCCGTAGCGACCGATGCGCGGGCTGGGGATGACGCGCAGGGTCGGCAGCGCCGCCTCGCTGATGCGGTGCAGGACCTTGCCCTCGGGCAGGACGCGCCGCGACACCGTGCGAATGCTGATCTCGCCGGCCTCCCACTCGACCTTAGGCATCAGCGCCATGGCCGGCACGAACTGGGTGCCCGAGAAGCTGGCATGCAGGATCACCACGTGAAAGGGGTCGACCAGGTTCTCATAGTGCTGCAACCAGTTGCAGTCGATCACCTGCGGGCCGCCGCCGCCGATGCTTGAATCGTCCGCTTCGAGGAATTCACCGGCGTCGAGCGCCTCGAGGCACTCGTAAGCCGGCAGCACGGGCTTGCGCGCCGGCGGCCCCAGGTAGGCCCAGATCAGGCCGTAGCGCTCGGCCAGCGGGTACCAGGGCTGGCGCACGCGGTCGCGCATGCGTCCCCCGTCCGGCTCGCACGGCTGTTCCAGGCAATGTCCCTCGACGTCGAACAGCCAGCCGTGATAGCAGCAGCGGATGCCGCGTTCCTCGACGCGACCGTAGTAGAGCGAACTGCCGCGATGCGCGCAATGCGGAACCACGAGGCCGGGCCGGCCACCGCCGTCGCGAAACAGGATCAGGTCTTCGCCCAGCACGCGCACCTGGCGTGGCGTGGCGCCGGCATCGGTGATGAGGCCGATCGGGTGCCAGTAGCGGCGCAGCAACTCGCCCATCGGCGTGCCGGGCCCGACTTCGGTCAGCTCGCGGCGCCAGGTCGGCCGCGCACGGCCGTAGGCGGTGCCGGTGTCGAGGGCGGCGGATGCGCTTGCCGGCGGGTGCATGCGACTACTCCAAGGTCACGCCGGCGCCGCGGATCAGTGCGGTGATGCGCGGCACGTCGGCGCGGTAGATGTCGCCGAACTGCGTCGGCGTGTTGCCCAGCGGCTCGAAGCCGAACCCGGTCAGGCGCGCGGCGATGTCGGGCATGCGCGTGATCTCGCGCAATGCAGCGACCCAGACATCTACGATCGCAGCCGGGGTGCCGCCCGGCGCATAGGCGCCGATCCACGAGTCGATGTCGAAGCCCTGATAACCCTGCTCGGCAAAGGTCGGCACCTGCGGCAGGATGGAAACGCGCTTGGTGCCGGCGATGGCCAGCGCCTTCATCTTGCCCGAACCGATGTGTCCGCGCGCCGTCGCCGGGTTGGCCCAGGCGAAGTCGAGCGCCTCGCCGAACAGGTCGGAGTGCACGGCCGCCTCGGCCTTGTAGGCCACGTGGGTCAGGTTGACGGAAGCCTGGCGCTTGAGCAACTCGCAGAACAGGTGCGCGGTGGAGCCGTTGCCCCAGGTGCCGTAGTTCAGCACCGGACGGCCGCGCGCGAAATCGACGAATTCGCGCAGGCTGGAGTAGGGCGCCGCGGCCCGCGCCACCATCATCGGGCCGCCCGTGGCCAGCATCGACAGCGGCGCGAAATCGCGCACCGGGTCATAGGGCAGCTTGGGCATGAGGATGGCGTTGTTGATATGCGTGAGGGGCAGCGTGAACATGATCGTGTGCCCGTCGGCAGGCGCCTTGGCGACGAAATCCGCGGCGATCACCCCCGAAGCGCCGGGCTTGGGATCGACGATGACCGGCTGTCCGAAGCGTGCCGCAAGCTTCTCGGCATACGCGCGCGCCAGGGTGTCGATGGGGCCTCCGGCGGTACCGAAGGGGACGATGCGGATCGGCCGCGCGGGAAACGCCGGCTGCGCCGACAGCGGCATGCCCGTCGCGGCCAGGACGCCGCTGGCGATGCGAGCGAGAAAGAGGCGACGGTCGGCGTGCACTTGGGAGCCCCCCGGGCATGAGCGATCCCTCGATGCTACTGAAGCAGGCGCGGGCGCGCAACCAGCGTCAACCGGGTTAGACTGCGCGCCCTCGTTTCCATAAAACTACAGGAATCCCATGAGACTCATCAGCTATGACAACGCCGGCCGTCCGGCCATCGGCGTGGTGCGTGCCGCCGGAGATGCGGAGTTCGTCGACCTGGGCGCTACCGGACTGGCGCTCCCGACCGACATGGCCGCACTCCTCGCCACGACGGACGCCCTGGCGACGGTCAAGCGAGCGGCGCAGTCCGCACCGGCGCACGCGGTCAAGCCTCTGGCCGGCGTGCGTTTCCTGCCCGTGGTGCCGCGCCCGCCGAAGATCCTGTGCCTGGGCCTCAACTACGCCGACCATGCCAAGGAGGGCGGGCATGCCAAGCCCGAGTATCCGAGCTTCTTCATGCGAGGCGCGACTTCACAGGTCGGACATCGCGAGGCGATCGTGCGGCCCAAGGCCTCGAGCAAGCTCGACTATGAGGCTGAACTCGCGGTCGTGATCGGCGCGCGCGCGCGCCATCTCACCAAGGCGAACGCCTTGTCCTGCGTGGCCGGCTATTCCTGCTACAACGACGGTTCGCTGCGCGACTACCAGCGCAAGACCAACCAGTGGACCATCGGCAAGAACTTCGATGCAACCGGCGGTTTCGGCCCCTGGCTGGTCACGCCCGACGAATTGCCCGCCGGCGGCGCGGGCCTCTCCATCCAGTCGCGCCTGAACGGCCGCGTCATGCAGGACGCCAACACCAAGGACTTCCTGTTCGACGTCGTCGAATCGCTTTGCATCATCACGGAGTGCATCACCCTGGAACCGGGCGATGTCATCATCACCGGCACCCCGGCCGGGGTCGGCTACGCGCGCACCCCGCCGGTCTGGATGGCGCCGGGGGATGTCTGCGAGATCGACATCGAGGGTGTCGGCGTCCTGTCCAACACGATCGTCGACGAGGCCTGAGTGCCTCTGCTTACGCTGCGCGCACCCCGACAATAGATGCCGGAAGTGGGCTCGCCGCGTCTCGCTCGTTGATGGCCGCCACGGCAGTCATGAACATCGGGTCAGCGGCATCTGCCGCGCTGTCGGACAGGTCGACTGCTCCGTCAGCCACGACCACGCGATTGCGGCCGGAGGCCTTGGCGCGGTAGAGGGCCGCATCGGCTGCGGCGACGAGTACTTCCGCCGCGGCGTCGGTCCCCTGCCAGGCGGCGACGCCGAGGCTGGTCGTCGCGGGGATCGGGGTGGTCCCGAACGCAATAGGTTGGGCGGCGATACAGGTGCGGATGCGCTCGGCTACGATCCGCGCTCCTTCCAGGTTGGTTTCGGGGAGCGCGACAGCGAACTCCTCGCCGCCATAGCGGCCGAACACATCGGCGCCGCGCAGGAGCGAGGTCACGCGGCGCGCCACCTCACGCAATACGGCATCGCCCCCGGCGTGGCCGTGGTTGTCGTTGATCCGCTTGAAGTGATCGAGGTCGAACATGACCACGGACAACTCATTGCCGTGTCGGGCGGCGCGCCCGATCTCGGCCTGCAGGCGCGCCATCAGGTGGCGCCGATTGGCAATCTGCGTCAGCCCGTCGATGGTCGACAGGCGCGTCACTTCCTCGAGCACACTCGCCAGTTTCATGCGGTCCAAGGCGGCGTCGGTTGCGTCGTGGATCAGGATGGCGACAAAATCGGGCACCTGCGACGAGGTCTTTCTCAACGGCACGAACATGCAGTTCTGGCGCATGCAGTCGATGCCGCCGGTGATCGGTCGGTGATGCGGGAAGCGAAACACCCACGGGCGTTGCTCCCAAGAGGTGAAGGCGTAGTTGCCCAGTTCGAATACCGAGTCGATCTTTTTTTCCAGCCACTTGCGCTGCGTGTCGGGAAAGGCTTCGAAGAGGTCACGCCCCTGTACCTGACTGAAAGCCAGCCCGCTGTTGGCGGCCATGAATGCGTTCCACGACACGACACGGTACGCGCGATCGAGGACCACCACCCCTGCGCCGATGTGGTCGAGCAGCAACGGCAGGAAGTCCGCTTCGTTCCAGTCAGACACGGGCGACTGTCACGCCAGGGTTGCCATGAAGCCGTCGAGCGCGTGACGCAGGGCGTCGACGGAGGTATCCGGCATGAAATGGATCAGGTGACAGGTGAAACCGCGTTCAGCGACACTGAAATGAACCTGCACCAGGAGCGCGCACTGCCAGGGAGTCTCCGTGCCATCCAAGAGTCGACTCACGCGCGCGCCGCACGCGACCAGGGTCGGTGGCTGGAAGGCGGCGTCCCGGCCGAGCATACCGCTGATGCCGGAGACACTGGCGCCGATCAGCAGGTTGGTGACGTCGAGCAGCAATTCCTCCTGACGTTCGAGCGCGGGATCGGCGTCGTAGCCGAGCAGGTCGCCGATGTCGCCACGTCCCTCATCCGGGTAGAGCGCCACTGCCTCGCCGCGCAGGGCGCCGTGGAAAGCCTGGCGGATCGCCGTGACCGGAGCATCAACACCCAGCGTCTCCATCAGCATGCCGCCGACTGCGCCGGCCTCGACGACATGGATGCGCGGCACTGACAATTTGACGAAGACTCCCAGGAGCCGGGCCAACGAATCGCCCGCCTGGCCCATCGCGATATTGCTGACCTCCTGCAGGGCGTCGCGCTGGTCCTCGGACAGGAGCAAGGTCATGCCATGACCCTGTGCTCGCGCAGCAGCGCGACGATGTCAGCGGGCTGCACCGGTTTCTTGACGAAGCCGATCGCCCCCAGTTCCTTGACGCGCTGCTGGGCCAGGGGCTGGATGTCGGCGGAGACGACGACGACGAAACTGTCGAGCTGTTCGCGGCGGAGCGCCTCCAGGACTTCATAGCCGTCCATCTCGGGCATCTGCAGGTCGAGGAACATCACGCCTGCACGACCGGCGCGGTAGGCGGCCAACGCTTCGTGGCCATTGGCTGCCTGCGTGATCTCCACCGCCCATTCGCTAGGCAGCGCGCGAATGAGCATCTTGCGCGCCAGCGCGGAATCGTCCACGACCGTCACTGGCGTGGTCATGCCGCACTCCGCGAGCGCATCGGGGGGCGTGGCGCTCGCCGATCGATCTGCATGTCTCGTCTCCAGGCCGAATGACCGGGTTGTTGCCGCCCGGACGGCCAGAACCTGTGGAATCTGCTCAGGTTACGTCGCCGCCAACGGGCAGCAAGTGGCGAGTAGGCAGGGCTTACGGCGCCAATTCGGCCGTACGCCCGGGGCTCAGGCGCGCAGCAGGGCGGCCGCCTGCTCGGCGATCATCATGGTCGGCGCGTTGGTGTTGCCCGAGGTGATGACCGGCATGACCGAGGCATCGGCGATGCGCAGGCCCTCGATGCCCCGCACACGCAGGTGGGCGTCCACCACCGCTGCCGGATCATCGGCGCGTCCCATGGCGCAGGTGCCGACCGGATGGAAGATGGTCGTGCCGATGTCGCCAGCCGCGGCGACGAGTTCGGCATCGCTGGAGAACCGCGGTCCGGGCAGGAATTCCTCCGGCTGGTAGCGTTTCAGGGCTGGCATGGCGACGATGCGCCGTGCCAGCCGCAGGGAGGCCGCCGCGACCGCGCGGTCTGCGTCAGTGGAAAGGTAGTTGCAGTGGATGGCGGGATTGACCAACGGATCGGCGCTGCGGATTTGCACGCTGCCGCGCGAGGTCGGGCGCAGGTTGCACACCGAGGCCGTGAACGCCGGAAAACGGTGCAGCGGATCGCCGAACTTGTCCAGCGAGAGCGGCTGCACGTGGAACTGCAAGTTGGGAGTCGGCAAGCCGGGCTCGCTGTGCCAGAAGACCCCCAGCTGCGACGGTGCCATGGTCAGGGGGCCGGTGCGGAAGAGGCCGTAGCGCAGCCCCATCAGCGCCCGCCCGAGAAAACTGTTCGCCTGGGTGTTCAAGGTGGCGATGCCGCGCACCTTGAAGGCCATGCGCAGTTGCAGGTGATCCTGCAGGTTGCGTCCGACGCCGGGCAGGGCGTGCACGACCGGAATCTGGTAGCGCGCAAGGAGGTCGGGGTCGCCAATCCCGGAGAGCTGCAGCAACTGCGGGCTACCGATGGCGCCGGAGGCGAGCACGACTTCGCGCCGGGCCGTGAGCGTGGCCGTGCCGTCGGGGCCTGCCACATGCACGCCGCTGCAGCGCCGGCCCTGGAAGTCCAGGCCCAGCGCTCGGCTTTGTTCGCGCACGGTGAGATTGGCGCGCTTGCGCACCGGGTGCAGGAAGGCCCGCGCCGCATGCCAGCGCACGCCGCGCCGCTGCGTGACCTCGAAGCGCCCCCAGCCGGCGTTGTTGCCGGTGTTGAAGTCGGCCGAGGCTGGAATCCCGGCTTGTTCGGCGGCTTCGGCGAAGCGGTCGAGGATCTTCCAGGACAGACGCTGTTCCTCGACACGCACCTCGCCGCCGGCGCCATGGAAGTGGCTCTGGCCGCGATGCGAATCCTCGTGACGCAGGAAAAGGGGCAGCACGTGCTCCCAATTCCACAGGTCGCTGCCCGACAGTCGCGCCCATTCCTCGTAGTCGCGCTTCTGCCCGCGCATGTAGATCATGGCGTTGATGAGCGAGCACCCGCCCGGGCCCAGCCCGCGCGCGTAGTGGATGTCGCGTCCGTTGAGGCCGGCCTCGGCCTCGGTGCGGTACATCCAGTCGGTGCGCGGGTTGGCGATGCAATACAGGTAACCTACCGGGATCTTGATCCAGATCCAGTTGTCGCTGCGCCCGGCTTCCACCAGGCAGACCGAGACGTTCGGGTCGGCCGACAGGCGGTTGGCAAGGAGGCATCCTGCGCTGCCGCCGCCGACGATGACGTAGTCGTACTCGATCCCTGTCATGCCTGCGATTCTACCGGCCGGCTTTACAACTGCTTACCACTTGCCGCAGGCCACGCGCGTAGCATGGGTCAACTGCACGATCCGCCGGCCGTTATTTCGACCATGTCGCTCCGCCACGTCTTCCTGACTCTTGCGCTCCTGGCGTCTGCCCAGGCGGCGCTGGCGCAAGCTCCGCGCCCCGGCCCCGGCGGGCCGGGCTTCGAGGAGCGCCGCGCCGCGCGCGAGGAAATGCGCCGCGAATACCGTGAGCGGCGCGAGGAACGCATGGAGCGCATGGAACGCCGCGAGGAGCAAAACGCCGGGCGTGATGCGCAAGGACAGCGCATGCCGCCGGACGAGCGGCGCGAACTGCGCCGGCAGATCCGCGACCACGGACACGATATCTATCGTCGTTGAGGCCACATGATGCTGCGCTTCCTCATGCCATTCCTGGCGCTTGTCGCCACCGCGGGCGCCAGCGCCGCACCGATGGGTGCCGACGAAGCCCGTTACCTGTTGACGCGTACCGGCTTCGCGCCCGCCGAGGCCGAGGTACGTCAATTTGCACCGTTGTCCCGCGCCGAGGCGGTCGAACGCCTGCTGGCCGGTGTCCGCAGCGACGCGCGCACCCCGCCGCCGACCTGGGTCAACGAACCTGCCGAGCGCCCGCGCCTGAAGGAAATGAGCGACGAGGAACGCCGTGCCTTTCAGCAGCGCCAGGGCACGCGCGGCTTCGAGCTGCGCTCGTGGTGGATGGCGGAAATGCTCGCGACGCCGTCGCCCCTGACCGAGCGCATGACGCTTTTCTGGCACAACCATTTCGTCTCGTCCCTGCAAAAGGTGCGCATCCCGCAGCTCATGTACCGGCAGAACGTGCTCCTGCGCCGCCATGCGCTGGGCAACTTCGGCGAGATGCTGCACGCGGCGTCCAAGGACCCGGCGATGATCATCTACCTGGACGCCGCGACCAACCGGCGCGGCGCGCCCAATGAGAACTTTGCCCGCGAGGTCATGGAGCTCTTCACTCTGGGCGAGGGCAACTACAACGAGCGCGACATCAAGGAAGCGGCGCGCGCCTTCACCGGCTGGAGCCTGGACCTGGACAACCTGGAGTTCCGCCGCCGGCCCATGCTGCACGACGAAGGCGTGAAGACGGTCTTCGGCAAGAGCGGGGAATTCGACGGCGACGCCATCCTTGACCTGCTGCTGGCGCATCCGGCCTGCGCCGAGTTCATCGTGCGCAAACTGTGGCGCGAGTTCGTTTCCGATGCGCCCGGCGGGACCGACGCTGCCGAGATCAAGCGCATCGCGGCGCTCTTTCGCACTTCGCGCTACGACATCCGCACGGCCCTGCGCGCGATATTCAACTCGCCGCGCTTCACCGCCGCCGAGCAGCGCGCCGGCCTCATCAAGTCGCCGGTCGAGCTGGTGGTGGGCACCGTGCGCCAGCTGGGAGTGTCCTATACCGACCCGCTGCCGTTCGTCTTCGTCGCGGCCGGGCTGGGGCAGAACCTCATGGCGCCGCCCAACGTGCGCGGCTGGCCGGGCGGCGAGGCCTGGATCACCAGTTCCACGCTCCTGGGGCGCAAGCAGTTCGCCGAGCGATTGTTCCGGGTCGATGAAATGCGCGAGGCCGCCGGGCGCATCCCGCCTGGCGTCGCACCGCAGCCCGTCATGGTGGAACGCGAAGTCATGCGGCCACGCGAATTCGGCGACATCAAGGGCGCCGGTCGCATGGACATGGATGGGCGGCAGCAGTTCATGCGCGCCGCCGCCAGCGTGCAATTCGACACCGAGCATTTCCTGGCGCAGTTCGCCGGGCAACCCTACACCGCGATCCAGCGCGCACTCTTGCCCGGCGAGCCGGCCACACCGATCGCCGTCGCGAGCACCCCCAGGCAGCTGCTGCGCTCCACGCTCCTGGACCCGACCTACCAGCTCAAGTGACCGCCATGCATCGTCGCCAATTCCTGTCCCTGGCCGCCGCCGCTCCGCTGGGCGTCTGGCTGCACTCGGCACGCGCCCAGAACGCTGCCGCGCCAGCGGCGACCGATGCCACGCGCCTCTTGATCCTGGTCGAGCTCAAGGGCGCCAACGACGGCCTGAACACCGTCGTCCCCTATGCCGACCCGATCTACGCCAGCCTGCGGCCACGCCTGGCGCTACGCCGCGACGAAATCGTGCAACTGTCCGAGCGCGCCGGACTGCACCCGTCCCTGGCGCCGCTGCTGCCGGTCTGGCAGTCCGGCCACCTGGCCATCGTCGAGGGCCTGGGCTACCCGGAACCCAACCTGTCGCACTTCAGGTCGATCGAAATCTGGGACACCGCATCGCGCGCCGACGAATACCTGCACCAGGGCTGGCTGGCGCGCGCCTTTGCCGCACGCCCGGTGCCGGCCCAGTACCTGGCCGACGGGGTCGCGATCGGCAACAACGACATGGGGCCGCTGACCGGCGCGCCGCGCGGCGTGGCGCTGGCCAACCCGGAACGCTTTGCCCAGCAGGCGCGCCTGATCGAGACTGAGGCCACCGCCCCACGCCGCAGCCGCGCCCTGCAGCATATCCTCAAGGTCGAGAACAACATCGTCGACGCCGCCGCCGGCCTGGACGCACGACGCGAATTCCGCACCGCGTTCCCGCAGGGCGACTTTGGCAACCAGGTGCGCATGGCCGCGCAGATCGCCGCCAACCGCCGCCCCGTGGCCGCGCTGCGCCTGTCCCTGGGCGGCTTCGACACCCACCAGAACCAGGCCACGCCCCACGCCAACCTGCTGCGCCAACTGGCCGAGGGCCTCGTCGCCCTCAAATCCGCGCTGGAAGAGATCGGCCGCTGGGACTCGACCCTGATCGCCACCTATGCCGAATTCGGCCGCCGCCCGCGCGAAAACCAGTCGCAGGGCACCGACCACGGCACGGCCGCACCGCACTTCGTCATGGGCGGCACGGTGCGCGGTGGATTCTTGGGCCAGCCGCCAGCCCTGGGCCGGCTGGACGGCAACGGCAACCTGCCGTTCGCGGTGGATTTCCGTTCGCTCTACGCGACCGTGCTGGAGCGTTGGTGGAACCTGTCGTCTGCCGAGGTGCTGGGCGGACGCTTCGCGACACTGAACCTGCTGCGCGCCTGAACTTCATCCGGCAGATCCTTTGCAGTTTCTGGGAGGCCTTCGGCGGTCCTACCGGGGCGAAGGAGGGCGCCGTTCATGCTCGTCGATAAAGTGGTGGGCGTGCGACGTGTCCACGTGGCGGCACGGCCCATTCGGAATTTCGAGCAGGAAAATGGGGCGTGAATCAAGCGAGAGGTATTGCGGGTCGCAGAGCATATTCACTGCGCCCATACCGTGTGCAATTGGTCATGACATCCATTGTCATAGTAGGATCGCAGTATCCCGACGCGCTGCAGGTTTTTGCACCATTCAGAATTGGGCGCCGTCCCGATAGGCAGCATGGTGAAGCTTTACTGTCCAAATTGCTCCTGCCCGCTGGACACGATTCCAACGGAGTGTCCAAATTGTTCAGCTGAATTTGGTGCTGGGAGCGCTTGGCAACCAGTCATGTCTCCGGTTGGCACCTATATCGAACGCGCGAAGCGATCCAAAGACGCAGTGCCACAAGCTAGTGACATGAAAAACAAAGCTCGTCCACGACCCGTGGGGGCCTTTCTCTTTTCATCCGCTATAGGCGGATTTCTGCAACTCATCGCGTGGCCCGGCGGCCACAATCTCTTTAGTTATTTGTTGCACTTCTTTCCGCCCATCGCGTTTCTGGCGGCTGCAGTCCTGGCGGCTCTGGCTCTCGGCGCAGCGTTGTTCGTAGTCGGAATTCCGCTTTGCCTCTTAGGCAAGTATCAGCTTCGGCCATTGTTGGTCTGTTCGACTATATTCGCGGCCCTTGTGTATGTCGGTTTGCCACTATGGCTAAATCCTGAGGTACGAAATGATCTAGCTGGGTTTCTAGGCCGTGCCACAGTGAATGTCGCAATCATCGCAGCGATGATCTTGTCTTATTGGCTTGCTCGCCCGCCGACGCACGCATATAGCACCGCAGGAAATACCAGCGCGCCACAATCTAAACCCTGACCTTGCAGTTAGGTCGCGCGTGGCCACGTGAATCGCATCGAGTTTCACTGCGGCAGGTTCGTTTGAGTCTTGCCGAGTTGCCGATGTCACGCTTGCTCTCGACTGCAGCGAATTTCGTCGTACAGTGCGGATTTGGTACAGCCTTCACCGGAGGTCAAATGAATCGTCGTTCCGTTGCCGCCGCAATCGCCGGCCTGCTGGCAATTGCCAACTTCGCTTTAGCCCAGGACTACCCCTCGCGGCCGATTCGCGTCGTCGTGCCTTATGCCCCGGGCGGCACGGACCAGCAACTGCGCCTGCTGGCCCCGGCGTTGACGCGCATCCTGGGCCAGGGGTTGGTCATCGACAACGTCGCCGGTGCGGGCGCTGCGATCGGCACCGCACAGGTCAAGAACGCCAAGCCGGATGGCTATACGCTGCTCTACACCGGCACCGGTGCGCTGACGGTGCAGCCCAGCATGGCCAAGACGCCTTATGTCATGGATGACCTCGTGCCGATCGGCAACGTCATCGGTACGCCCTTTGTCGTCGCGGCGCGGCCGGATGCGCCTTTCAAGACCTTGGCCGAGATGATCGCCTACGGGCGTGCCAACCCCGGGCGCATCAACTTCGGTTCGGCTGGGCAGGGCACCACCACGCACATGGCGGGTGAAGCCATCGCCGCGGCGGCCGGGTTCAAGCTCCTGCACGTGCCGTTCCAGGGCATCGGCCCGGCGGTCACCGCCATCCTCGGCGGCACAGTGGACATCGTGATCGGCCTGCCCAACGCGATCATGCCGCACGTCAACGCGGCCAAACTGGTTCCGCTGGCCATTACCGGGCCGCAGCGCTCCGACCTGATGCCCAACTTCATGACCGTCAGGGAAGGCGGCGTGGAAATGACGGACGTGACCAAGTTCGGTTTTTTCGCGCCCAAGGGTACGCCGGACGCGGTGCTGGCGAAATGGGTCGCGGCCGTGCCTGAAGCCATGAAGGCGCCCGACTTCGTCGAGGCGACCAGGAAGAGCTTTAACAGCACCATGTACCTGACACCCGCGCAGTTCCGCAGCGTGCTGGAGGCCGAGGAGCGGCATTTCAAGAAGCTCATCACCGACCTGAAGCTCGACACTAACCGCTAGGCCGGCGGAGCTTGAGGATGGCTGCATCGCTGGCAGTTTCCTTAGGCGGCCTGCGCCTCAAGAACCCGGTCATCTGCGCCTCCGGCGAGCACGTCATCAGCGAGTCCGGCGTACGCGCGGCACTGCGCGCGGGCGCGGCCGTGATCGTCGCCAAGTCGACCAACGAAAGCCAGGCCGCGCGCGCGCAACTGGCGCAGACCGACTACGCGGCATTCGACCGGGCGTGGACGCGGCAAGCGTGGCAGGGTGGGGCGGAGGCCAACGTCCTGTGCCGCTCGGGCTTGCAGCCGCGCGGCGCCGAAGAGTGGCTCGACGCCGTCGCCGCGCTGGATCGTGAAGCCCGCGAAGCCGATGCTTATGTGGCCGCAAGCCTGATCCTGGCCGATCTGGATCATGCCGTGCGCCTGGCACGCCATGCCGAGAGCGCCGGCGTGCGCCTCCTCGAATTCAATGTCGGCACGCCGTATGGCGACGAAGCCAAGCACGGCGGCGTGGCGACCGAGCGCAGCGTCGAACGCCTGCGCGCGCAGGTCGCCGCGGTATGCAGTGCGGTGCGCATCCCGGTATGGGTCAAGCTCACCGGGCAGAGCGAGAACGTCGCGCTCCTGGCTGCCGCGGCGCGCGAGGGCGGTGCGGCGGCGGTCATCATGATCGGCCGCTTCTTGGGGCTCTTGCCGGACCTGGAGACCCAGGCGCCGGTGCTGGGCACCAATCTGGGCTACGGCGGCCCTTGGGCCCTGCCGCTCACCTGTTACTGGCTGGCGCGCACGCGGCGTGCACTGGGTCCCGGCTTTCCCTTGATCGGCACCAACGGCGCACGCAGCGGCGCCGACGCCGCGCGCATGCTGCTTGCGGGTGCCAGCGCGGTCGAGTATTGCTCGGCGATCATGACCGACGGGTTCGAGGTATTGACGCGCGCCATCGTCGATCTCGAGGACTACGTCGCACGCAAGGGCGGCACGGCGCAGGAACTGATCGGGCGCGCCGCCGATCAGGTCGCGGGCTACGAGACCCTGGCTGCGCGCGACGGTTACTGGCGTGGGTTCGTTCCGCCGGAGACGCTGGCGCCGTCTTGATGCAACGCCGCATCGCTGTGGTATTTTGCGATTTCGCAGTTCGTCCGGATAACCCCACAGTCAGCACGACCATGCGCAAGGTTCCCCTCTACAGCAGTGCCCAGCGTTCGCGGGTCGCGGGAGTCAAGTCTCCGGTGGTGCCGACCAGCTTGCGCAAGGACAGCACCATTGCCGCTGGCAACGCAGCGCCGGCGCCAGCCCCGACCGCGATCACGCCGCCCGCCGCGCGCAGGTTCAGCTGGGATCGCGCCGTCACCGGCCTGTCGCTGGGAGTGGCCATCGCCGCACTGATCCTGGCCTCGCGCGGGGCGCCGGTGGTCAAGGGCCCGACCCAGGAGGACATCGACAAGGCGGTGCTCACGACGCTCGAGAACGAAACCCTGCCTTCGCCGGCAGCCAAGGCGATCGACATCGTGACTCCGTCGGTGGTGCGCGTCGAGGGTGTGCTGAGCGGCGCCACCGGCGAGGCCGACATGGAAGCCGGCGTCGGCACCGGCGTGGTGATCTCGGACAACGGCACCATCCTCACCAACATGCACGTGGTGGCAGGGGTCGAGCGCGTCAAGGTGGTCTTTTTCGACGGCATGGAAGCCGAGGCCCAGGTCGTCGGCGTGCGCCCGGAGCAGGACCTGGCCATCCTCAAGGCCAAGGCGATCCCGGACGACCTGAAGCCGGCCACCATGCGCTCGACCGGCAATCTCGCGGTGGGCGACCTGGTGGCAGCGGTGGGTTTCCCTTTCGGCATCGGCCCGTCCGCGTCCAGCGGCGTGGTGTCCGGCCTCAAGCGGGACTTCATGTCGCCCGAAGGCAAGCGCACCCTGTCGAACCTGATCCAGTTTGATGCCGCGGCCAACCCCGGCAATTCCGGCGGGCCCCTCATCACCATGGATGGCGAGGTGGTCGGCATCGTCACGGCGATCCTCAACCCGACAGGACAGCGCGTGTTCGTCGGCATCGGCTTTGCCGTACCCATCGAGAGCGCGGCGAATGCGGCCGGCGTGCCGCCGTTCTGAAACTTCTTCCAGCCGGTTGACCGGCATCCACCCACGTTCAAGGAAGCCACGATGCAAGCACCCGAATCGTCCGCACCGATGATGGAGCGGCTGCTCTACGAAGTGAAAAAGGTCGTGGTCGGTCAGGACCACTTCCTGGAACGCGTGCTGGTCGCGATGCTGGCCCAGGGCCATTTGCTGGTCGAAGGCGTTCCGGGGCTGGCCAAGACCCTGACGGTCAAGACCCTGGCGCGCGCGCTCTCAGGCAGCTTCAAGCGCATCCAGTTCACCCCCGATCTGGTGCCGGCCGACCTGGTCGGCACACGCATCTACAACCAGAAGACCGGCGAGTTCGCCACTGCCCTGGGGCCCGTGTTCTGCAACCTGCTCCTGGCCGATGAGATCAACCGCGCCCCCGCCAAGGTGCAAAGCGCCTTGCTGGAGGTCATGCAGGAATACCAGGTGACCATTGCCGGCGAGACGCACAAGGTGCCGCAGCCGTTTCTGGTCATGGCGACGCAGAACCCGATCGAGACGGAAGGCACCTATCCGCTGCCGGAAGCGCAGGTCGACCGCTTCATGATGAAGGTGCTGGTCGGCTACCCGAGCGAGGAAGAGGAATTCGTCATCGTCGATCGCGTCACCGCCGCCGTGCAGCAGGCGGTGGTCGCAGTGGCCAGCACGACGCAATTGGGTGAATTGCAGCGCGAGTGCCGCGCCGGTTACGTCGAACCCTCGCTCATGCAGTACGCGGTCAAGCTGGCCGCGGCGACGCGCGACCCGGCCAAGCATGGGCTGCCGGAACTGGCGCGCTTTCTCTCCTTCGGCGTGTCGCCGCGTGCGCCCATCCACCTGATCGAGGCGGCGCGTGCGCTGGGTTTCCTGCGCGGCCGCAGCTACGCGCTGCCCGAGGACGTGATCGACCTGGTGCCCGATGTGTTCCGCCATCGCCTGGTCCTGACCTACGAGGCGCTGTCCGAATCCATGAGCGCCGACAAGATCGTCGAGGCGGTGATGCGCAAGATCCCTGCGCCGCAGAAGCCGCTCGAAACCTATGCCCAGGCAGCCTGACAGCGCTGCTGCGCCGTCGCCAACGCCTGCTGGCGCTGGCGGAGCGGGGCCGGCGCAAGCCGGATTGGCAGGGGGCGGGGCCGAGTCCCTGCTGCGCCGGCTCGAATGGACCGTGCTGCGCCGCCTGGACGGGGCCATCCACGGCAACTACCGCACGCTCTTTCGCGGTTTTGGCATGGACTTGGCCGACCTGCGTGAATACCAGTTCAACGACGACGTGCGCCACATCGACTGGAACGTCACCGCACGCCAGGACACGCCCTACGTGCGCCAGTTCCACGAGGACCGCGAGGTCACGGCCTGGTTCCTGCTGGACCTGTCGCCATCCATCGACTTCGGCTCCGACCAGGTGCGCAAGCGTTCGCTCGCCGCCGAGTTGGTCGCGGTGCTGGCACGCATCCTCACGCGCTCCGGCAACCGCGTCGGCGCCATGCTCTACGGCGACAAGGTCGATGAAGTGATCCCCGCCAGGAGCGGCCGGCGCCACGTCCTGCACCTGATGCACAGCATCCTGGCGCGCCCCGAGGTCGAGCGCTCCGGGCGCACCGACCTGGGCGAATTCCTGCGCAACGCGGCGCGCTTCGTGCCGCGCCGCTCGCTGGTGTTCGTGGTCTCCGACTTCATCAGCACGCCCGGCTGGGAGAAGGCCATGGCGCGACTGGTCGAGCGGCACGAGGTGGTGGCGGTGCGCCTCTACGACCCGCTGGAGATGGACCTGCCCGATCTGGGCCTGGTGCTGATGCGCGATTCAGAATCCGGCGAATCGATTTACGTGGACACGTCCGACGCGGCGTTTCGCAAGCGCTTCACAGCTGCTGCCGAGCGGCGCGAGAACGCCTTGCGGCGCAGTTTCACCGAAGCGCAGGTCGACGTGCTGGAACTGGCCACCGACGACACCCTGATCGACGCGGTCATGCGCTTTGCCGACCTGCGCAAGCGGCGCAGCCAGCTGGCCGCCGGCGGCTTGCCGCATCACCTGGCGGTGGGCGCATGAAATTCCTCTGGCCGCAGTTCCTCTGGCTCTTCCTGCTCCTGCCGCTCCTCGTCGCCTGGTACGTTGCCGTGCTCAGGCGCAAGCGCCGCGGCACGCTGGCCTATTCCAACCTCGCGCTGGTTCGCGCGGCACTGACCGGTGGCGCTACCTGGCGGCGCCATGTCCCGGCGCTGATCCTGCTCCTGGCCGTGGGTTCGCTCATCGCCGCGCTGGCGCGGCCGGTGGCGGTCTTGTCGCTGCCGACCCAGCACGAGACCGTCATCCTGGCCATGGACGTATCGGGCAGCATGCGCGCCACCGACGTCAAGCCCAGTCGCCTGGTGGCCGCCCAGGAGGCGGCCAAGGCATTCATCGCCGATCAGCCGCGGCATGTGCGCGTGGGCATCGTCTCCTTCGCGGCAACGGCCCAGATCGTCCAGTATCCGACCCAGAACCGGCAGGATGCGATCGACGCCATCGACCGGTTTTCCCTGCAGCGCGGCACCGCGCTCGGCAGCGGCATCGTGCTCTCGCTGGCGGCGCTGTTCCCGGATGCCGGCATCGATGTGACTTCCTTCGTGTTCGGCGGCGACCCGTTTCGCAATTCACCCTGGCGGGTGCCCAAGAAGGAAGCCAAGCCGGTCGAGGCGGTGCCGCCCGGTTCCTACACCAACGGCGCGATCATCCTCCTGACCGACGGTGAGCGTACCACCGGTCCTGATCCGGTGGCCGCCACCAAGATGGCGGCCGACCGCGGCGTGCGCATTTTCACCGTCGGGGTCGGCACGCCCAAGGGCGAGACCATCGGCTTCGAGGGCTGGTCCATGCGCGTCAAGCTGGACGAAGCGACGTTGAAGCAGATCGCCGACACGACCCGCGGCGACTATTACTTCGCCGGCAACGCGGTCGACCTGAAGAAGGTCTACGAGAAGCTCAGTTCCCGCCTGGTGTTCGAGAAAAAGGAAACCGAGATCGGCGCGCTTTTCGCGGCCGTCGGCGCGTTGCTGGCGGTCCTGGCGGGCCTCCTGTCCCTGTACTGGTTCAACCGCATCCTGTGAGCGAACGCAAGGCGCTTTCCGGCGGGACGCTCAAGGCCGCGTCCTACGATGACGCGCGGCGCGTCCTCACCATCGAATTCAAGGACGGCAGACTCACCGAGTACAGCGGCGTCGGGCGCGAGATCGCGCGCCGCTTCATGGACAGCGCCGCGCCGTGGAGTTATTTCCGCGACAACATCGAGGACGAATTCACCGGCAGGGCGGCAGGGCGGGCAGAGCGCGCCGCGAGCGACGACAACCCCTTCGCTTGAGAAGGCGTCGCTATACTGCGCGCTTTCCGAGATTCCGACCCTGGATTTTCAGTCCTCTCATGCGCGTCCTGGCGCTCGAAACCTCGAGTGAAACCGCCTCGGTCGCGCTGTGGATCGATGGTGATTGCCGCGAACTGTCGCAAAGCGGCGCGCGCGGTCACTCCGATCATCTGCTGGCGATGGTTGCCCAACTCATGGCCGAGGCCCAGGTCGGGATGGCCGGCCTCGATGGTGTCGCCTGCGGCATCGGCCCCGGCGCCTTCACCGGCGTGCGCATCGCGGTGAGCGTGGCGCAAGGGCTGGCGTTGGCGCGCGACCTGCCGGTGGCGCCGGTCGTGTCCTTGCAAGCCCTGGCCGAAGCTGCGGACGCGGCGCGCGTCTACGCCTGCATCGATGCCCGCATGGGACAGGTGTACGCAGGGGCCTATGAGCGCGAGGCGGACGGCTGGCGGACCGTGGTGCCTCCGTGCCTGGCCGAGACCGCCGCGCCGCCGCTGCCGCAGGGCCATTGGGTGGCGGTCGGCAGCGGCCTCAAGGTCCTGGCCTCTTCCACGCTGGCGGGCCTGGATGCCTCCGATCGACGCAGCGACGCACTGCCCCAGGCGCGGGCGGTGGCGTCCCTGGGTGTCCTCGGGCTCAGGAAGGGGGAGGGGATGGACGCCGCGCAGGCCGCCCCCCTGTACCTGCGCGACAAGGTCGCGCTCGATGTGCACGAACAGGCTGCGAAGCGCGCAGCGCGCCAGGCATGAGCGCTGTCCTGCGACCCGACGCGCCACGCTTGGCGCCGATGACCGAGGGCGACCTGGACGCGGTCCTGGCGATCGAGACCGCCATCTACCCCTTTCCATGGACGCGCGGCAACTTTCTCGATTCCCTGGCGGCCGGCTATAGCTGCTGGCTTTTCGTGAGCGACGCCGCGCTTCTCGGCTACGCGGTGATCATGTTTGCGGTCGACGAGGCGCACCTTCTCAACCTGTCGATCGCGCGCGAGGCCCAGCGGCGCGGCCACGGAGCGCAACTGCTGGCTGCGGTGGAAGACTCGGCCCACGGACACGGCGCCCAGTCGATGCTCCTCGAGGTGCGCCCCAGCAACATGGCCGGGCGCGCCCTGTATGCCAAGGCTGGCTATCAACAGGTCGGCCTGCGGCGCGGCTACTACCCGGCAGCACTGGGACGCGAGGACGCGCTGGTCCTGGCGCGCAAGCTGTGAATCGCGACGCCATCCTGGCCGAAATGGGCCTGGGCCCGGTCTGGAAATTGCGTCGTCCACTGCCTGCGATCGCAGCGCCGGTCGTGCCGCATGCAACGCCGGTTGCGCCAGAGGATCAGGCCGCGCCGATATCCCGCATGGGCTGGCCGGAGCTCGCAAGCGCGGTCGCCGGCTGCAGCGCCTGCGGGCTTTGTGACAGCCGCAAGAACACCGTCTTCGGTGTCGGCAACCAGGCCGCGCCGTGGATGGTGGTCGGCGAAGCCCCGGGCGCGGAGGAGGATGCGCGCGGCGAACCCTTCGTCGGTCAGGCCGGCCAGTTGCTCGACGCCATGCTGGCGGCTTTGGCCTTGACGCGCGAGCGCGACGTCTACATCACCAACGTGCTCAAGTGCCGCCCGCCGGGCAATCGCAACCCGGCGCCGGAGGAGGTCGCGCAATGTTCCGGCTATCTCACCCGCCAGGTGGCGCTGGTCAATCCACGCCTCTTGCTCCTCATGGGGCGCTTCGCCGCGCAAACCCTGCTGGGTACCGACGCTTCCATTGCATCATTGCGCGGACGGGTGCACAAGGTCGGCTCCACCCCGGCGATCGTCACCTATCACCCGGCCTACCTCTTGCGCACCCCGCTGGACAAGGCGCGTGCCTGGGAGGACCTCCTCTTCGCCCGCGCCAACGACAAGCGCTTGCAAAGCGCCGCGACAGCCTCCACATAAGCTCCTGCGGATGAGCATCGGGTCCGCGCCACTTCGACTCTTCACCCCCACAAGGAACCGACCATGCGCCGTCTCCTGATCGCCCTGACCGCCTCATTCGCACTGCTCCTGGGCGGCTGCGGCTACAACGATTTCCAGCGCCTGGACGAGCAGGTCAAGGCCGACTGGGCCGGGGTGCTGGCGCAATACCAGAGGCGCGCCGACCTGATCCCCAGCATCGTCGCCACCGTCAAGGGCGAAGCCAATTTCGAACAGGAGACCCTGACCCGCGTGGTCGAGGCGCGCTCGCGGGCCACCGCGATACAGGCGACCCCGGAACTGGTCAACGACCCCGCGGCGATGCAGAAATTCCAGGCTGCCCAGGGCGAACTGAGCGGCGCCTTGTCGCGCCTCCTGGTGGTGGCCGAGAACTACCCCAACCTCAAGGCTAACCAGGGCTTTCGCGACCTGCGCACGACCCTGGAAGGCACCGAGAACCGCATCAATATCGCGCGCGACAAGTACATCAAGGGCGTGCAGAACTACAACGTGCTGGCGCGCCAGTTTCCGACCAACCTGACCGCGATGATCTTCAGCTACCAGGTCAAGGCGACCCTCACGGTGGATAACGAGAAGGCCATCTCGACGGCGCCGGTCATCAACTTCGACAAGCCGGCCGAGAAGAAATAGGCGCCACAGGCAAACTCTTGCCTCCGGGATTGCCATGAGGCGCCTTGCCGCCTTCATCCTGGCCGCGCTGGCTTCCTGCGCGGCCTGGGGCGTGGCGCTGGCGCAGGACCTCCAGAGCGTCCCGGTCCTGACCGCGCGGGTGATCGACCAGACCCGCACGCTGACCGACGCCCAGCGCGCCGACCTGGAAGCGCGCCTGGCCGCGTTCGAAAAAGCCCACGGCAGCCAGATCGTGGTGCTGATGGTCGCCACGACCAAGCCGGAACCGATCGAAGACTTTGCGCATCGCGTGGGCGACGCGTGGAAGATCGGTCGCCCCGGAGTCGGCGACGGACTCCTCATGATCCTGGCCAAGGACGACCGGCGCATACGCATCGACGTCGCGCGCGCGCTGGAGGGGGCGGTGCCCGACCTGGCAGCCAAGCAGATCATCCGCGAAGCCATCGCGCCGCGACTGGGGCAGGGCGACTTCGCCGGCGGCATCGGCGCTGGCCTGGAAGCGATCTTCAAGCGCATTGAAGGCGAGGTGCCGGCACCCGGTGTGCGTCCCGCCGAAGGCATGCGCGCCGACCAGATCGAATCCTGGCTCATGATCGGCCTGGTTGCGCTCTTCATCGGCGGCGCGCTCATGAAGGCGCTCCTGGGGCGCACCCTCGGTTCGTTCGTCGGCGGTGGCCTGGCCGGCGGCATCGCCTGGTTTGTCGGTGGCAGCATCGTGGTCGGGGTGATCGTGGCCGTGCTGGCCGGTCTGTTTCTGCTGATCGGTCGCACGTCGCGCGGCGGGCAGGGCACCTGGTTGCCCTCGACCGGCGGCGGCTACGGCTCCGGTTCCGGCAGCGGCTGGGGCGGAATCTCGTCCGGCGGCGGCGGCGACTTCAGCGGCGGCGGTGCATCCGGCGGCTGGGGCGATGGCGGCGGCGGTGATGGCGGAGGCGGGGGAGACTAGCCGGCATGAACTATCGACGCATCCTGCGGCACGTGTTCCGCGACGAACGTTCGGTCAAGCGCGTGGTCTCGGCGGACTCGCTGGAACGGATCACGCGCGCCATCGCCGAGGGCGAGAAGCGCCACGATGGCGAGGTGCGCTTTTGCATCGAGGCCGCGCTGCCCTGGTCCTACCTGCGGCGCGACGCGCCGGCACGCGAACGCGCGGTGATGCTGTTCTCCAAGCTGCGCGTCTGGGACACCGAGCGCAATACCGGCGTCCTGGTCTACGTTCTCCTGGCTGACCGCGCCATCGAGATCGTCGCCGACCGCGGCATCGCGCGCTGCGTGCCCCAATCCGTGTGGAATGAGATCTGCAGCGAGCTGGGGGCAGCGTTCCGCCAGGGTCAGGGCGAAGCCGGTGTGATCGCGGCGATCGGCCGGATCGGCGCGGAGTTGGCGCGGCACTTTCCGCCGGTCGCGGGCGACGTGAACGAACTGCCGGATGCGCCTGTCGTGCTCTGACGCCCAGGTACTCAGTGCGACTTGTCGCTGCGCGCGATCGCGAGCAGGCGCTCGACTTCCTCTCGATGATGCACGAGGTTGCTCTTGTGCCAACGCCCGATGGCAAGCATGGTCCCGGCGACCAGGATGCCGAAGCCGGCGATGGCGATGAAGGCGGAGGCGCCCAGGCCGGTGGCCGTGGTGTAGAGGAAGCCCAGTCCGAGGATGCAGGCCTGCTCGTTGAAATTCTGTACCGCGATCGAGCGCCCCGCGCCCATCAGGTTGTGGCCCCGGTGCTGCAGGAGCGCGTTCATCGGCACCACCAGGTAGCCGCCGATCAGGCCCAGCAGGATCAGGAAGGGCGCGGCGACCCAGACGTTGTTGATGAAGATGAGCAGGATCACCAGCACGCCCATGGTCACGGCCAGCGGGATCACGCCCGGCGCCTGGTCCAGGCGCACCCGCATGCTGGCGATGACCGCGCCGAACGCGGTGCCGATGGCAACCACGCCAACCAGGCTCGATGCCTGGGTGGTCGAGTAGTTCAATGCCGCCGCCGCCCAGGCCAGCACGATGTAGCGCAGGTTGCCCGATACGCCCCAGAAGAGCGTGGTCGTGGCCAGCGAAATCTGCCCCAGCTTGTCGCGCCACAGGCGGATGTTGCAGGCCCAGAAATCCGGCAGCAGCGAGGCCGGGTTCGCGGGCAGCGGGATCATCGGCGCGCCCGTCAGGGGAATGCGCAGGTTGAAGAGCGCCGCGATGATGTAGAAGATGACGATGAACGCGATCGCGGCTTCCGGGGCGGAGTCGATGCCGGTGTCGATGAACGGCACGTTCAGGCCCAGCAGTGCATCTGCGACCACGCGCCCGACCAGTTGCCCGCCCAGCAGCACGCCCAGGATGATCGAGGCGATGGTCAGTCCCTCGATCCAGCCATTGGCCTTGACCAGCTGCGAGGGGGGCAGGAGCTCGGTCAGGATGCCGTACTTGGCCGGCGAATAGGCGGCCGCGCCCAGGCCCACCACGGTGTAGGCCAGGAGCGGATGGACGCCGAAGAGCATCATGAGGCAGCCCACGACCTTGAGCATGTTGGCGACGAACATGACGCGGCCCTTGGGGATCACGTCCGCGAAGGCGCCCACAAACGGCGCCAGGATCACGTAGAAGAGCGCGAACATCGGTACCAGCGCGGCCTGCTGCCACTGCGGCGCACCTCCCGTGCGCAGCAGCTCGACGGCAGCGACAAAGAGGGCGTTGTCGGCCAGCGACGAGAAGAACTGCGCCGACATGATGGTGTAGAAGCCGCGTTTCATGGTCGCAAGGGTACACTCGGGATCGCGCGCATTCACGCCGATCCGCAATAAGCAGTCGATGAAATTGGATTGTCCGGAACCTCGCGCACACCCCTCTTGCGGGCGGGTTCCGGCGCGCCCGGTTTATAGCACGGCAGTTCGCCAGCAAGCGGTCCTTTCACCAATTTTGTAGCTCCAGGATGCCACGCCCGATCCGGGTCGCCTTTGACAACGCCGCCCTTGGCGACAATCTCGCGCTCTTGAAGCAGCGCGCGGCCAGCGCGCGCGTGTGGGCGGTGGTCAAGGCCAACGCCTACGGACACGGCCTGAAGCAGGTCGCCGGCGCCCTCAATGCCGCCGACGGATTCGCGCTCCTGGACTTGGATGAGGCCGCGCGCCTGCGCGAGGCGGGTTTTCTTCATCCCATCCTGCTCCTCGAGGGAATCTTCGAGGCCCGCGACCTGGAAGTGGTCGATTCGCTGCACCTGACGCCGGTATTGCATAGCCGGGCGCAGCTGGAGATGCTCGAAACGGCGGCGCTGCGACGACCGCTCGATGTGTACCTCAAGGTCAACAGCGGCATGAACCGGCTGGGATTTGCGGTTGACGCCGTGGCCGGTGCCTATGCCCGCCTGAAGCGGTCCAGGCAGGTCAAGTCGATCACCCTGATGACCCACTTTGCCGATGCCGACGGCGCCACGGGCGTCGAGCAACAAATGCGCGAATTCGGGCAGGCCGTCGCGGGCCTGGATGCGCCGATGAGCCTGGCCAATTCGGCCGCCTTGCTGCGCTATCCGGAAACCCACGCCGATTGGGTGCGGCCGGGAATTGCACTTTATGGTGCTTCGCCGTTTCCCGACCAGAGCGCCGCAGAGCTCGGGCTCAAGCCCGTGATGAACTTGCGCTCGGAGATCATCGCGGTGCAGTCCCTGAAGGCAGGCGAGGGGGTGGGCTACGGATACATTTTTCGCGCTCCGCAGAACATGCGCATCGGCGTGGTGGCCTGTGGCTACGCCGATGGCTACCCGCGCCACGCACCCGGCGACAATCAGCGTGGTACCCCGGTGCTGGTGGACGGGGTGCGCACGCGCACGGTCGGTCGCGTGGCCATGGACATGCTCTACGTCGACCTGACGCCGGTGCCCCGGGCCGGCGTCGGCAGTCCGGTGGAATTGTGGGGCGGCGCGCTGCCGGTGGACGAAGTGGCAAGCGCCGCCGGGACCGTCTCCTACGAGCTCCTGTGCGCCCTGGCCTCCCGCGTGCCGGTCGCGGCCTGAACGACGCGTCGGTACAAGGGCGAATTCAAGACCATGGCCAAGCCGCGCACCATCCATGTGTGCCGAGACTGCGGCGGCGAGTCGCCCAAGTGGCAGGGCCAATGCCCGCATTGCGGCGCGTGGAACACCCTCGAGGAAGCGCGCGCTGAGCAGCCCTCGACCGGACGCTTCGCCGCGGTGGGGGCGAAGGTGCGTGAGCTGGGCCAGATCGAGGCACGCGAGGCACCGCGCATCGAAAGCGGCATCGAGGAATTCGATCGGGTCCTGGGCGGTGGCTATGTCCCGGGCGGCGTGGTCCTGATCGGTGGCGACCCGGGGATCGGCAAGTCGACCCTGCTGTTGCAGTCGCTGGCCGCGCTGGCGGCCAGCCGGCGCGTGCTCTACGTGACCGGCGAGGAGTCGGCCGATCAGGTGGCCTTGCGCGCGCGGCGCCTGGGATTGCCCGAGGCCGGGTTGAAGCTGATGGCGGAAATCGGGCTGGAAGCCATCCTGGCCGCGCTCGAGTCCGAGGCACCCGAAGTCGCGGTCGTCGATTCGATCCAGACCCTTTTTTCCTCGGCGCTGACCGCCGCGCCGGGCTCGGTCTCGCAGGTGCGTGAATGCGCCGCGCAGCTGACGCGCGTGGCCAAGGCGCGCGGCATCACCGTGATCCTGGTCGGGCACGTGACCAAGGATGGCGCGATCGCCGGTCCGCGCGTGCTGGAGCACATCGTCGACACGGTGCTCTACTTCGAGGGCGACACCCACTCCTCGTATCGCCTGATCCGCGCCTTCAAGAACCGCTTCGGCGCGGTCAACGAATTGGGCGTATTCGGCATGACCGATCGCGGCTTGAAGGGCGTGGCCAATCCGTCGGCGCTGTTCCTCTCGCAGCACGAAGGCGAGGTGCCGGGTTCGGCGGTGCTGGTGACGCAGGAAGGAACGCGCCCGCTGCTGGTGGAAATCCAGGCGCTGATCGACGATTCGCACGCACCCAACCCGCGCCGCCTGACGGTGGGACTCGAACAAAACCGGCTGGCCATGCTGCTGGCGGTGCTGCATCGACACGTCGGCGTCTCCTGCCACGATCAGGACGTGTTCGTGAACGCGGTGGGCGGGGTGCGCATCGGGGAGCCGGCGGCGGACCTGGCCGTGTTGCTCGCGATCGTCTCCTCGCTCAAGGCCAAGCCGCTGCCGCGCGGGCTGGTGGTGTTCGGCGAAGTCGGCCTGGCCGGCGAGGTGCGGCCGGCGCCGCGTGGCCAGGAGCGCCTGCGCGAGGCGGCCAAGCTGGGTTTCACCCAGGCCTTGATCCCGCGCGCCAACGCGCCGCGCAGCGCCATTCCCGGGCTGGAGGTGATCGCGGTCGATCGCGCTGCCGAGGCCCTGGCGCGGTTTCGCTAAAGACCGCCTCTTGGGCGCGATATAATCATTGTCCCCGCAATCTGCAGTGCATTGCGCGCCTTGTGCGACTCGGATAGTCGCCGGCCAGTGCGCTTAGCCTTTTCCCCATGAAGCCGGTTCTGGCTCTGGTCGGCCGGCCCAACGTCGGCAAGTCCACGCTTTTCAATCGCCTGACACGCTCGCGCGACGCGCTGGTGGCCGATATTCCGGGGCTGACCCGCGACCGTCACTATGGCCACGGGCGCCTGGGCGACGTGCCATTTCTCGCTGTGGACACCGGCGGTTTCGAACCCGACGCGCGCGACGGCATCGTCGCCGAAATGGCGCGCCAGGCGCGCGAGGCGATCGCCGAGTCCGATGTGGTGCTGTTCCTGACCGACGGGCGCGCCGGCGTGACCGGGCAGGATCACACCATCGCGACGATGTTGCGCAAGGCGGGCAAGCGCACGCTTCTCGCGGTCAACAAGACCGAGGGCATGGGGCTGACCGGCGTGGCCAACGAGTTCCATGAACTCGGCCTGGGCCAACCGATCCCGATTTCCTCCGCCCACGGCGACAACGTGCGCGAACTGCTCGAACTGGCGCTGGAGCCGCTGGCGGCTTCGGCGCGTGCGGACGAAGCGGCGGTCGACGACCGCAAACGTCCGCGCATCGCGATCGCCGGGCGACCCAATGTCGGCAAGTCGACGCTGGTCAACACGCTGCTCGGTGAAGAGCGCGTCATCGCCTTCGATCAGCCGGGCACGACGCGTGACGCGATCTCGATCGACTTCGACTATCGCGGCAAGCCCTATACCCTGATCGACACGGCGGGGTTGCGCAAACGCGGCAAGGTCTTCGAGACCGTCGAGAAGTTCTCGGTCATCAAGACCATGCAGGCGATCAGCGACGCCAATGTGGTGGTCCTGGTGCTCGATGCCCGCCAGGACATCGCCGACCAGGACGCGCACATCGCCGGCTTCATCGTCGAGTCCGGGCGCGCGCTGGTGCTGGCGATCAACAAGTGGGACGGGCTGGACGCCTACACCAGGGAAAGGGTGCGCCACGAGACCGAGCGCAAGCTCAAGTTCCTCGACTATGCCCAAACCCACACCATTTCGGCCCGGCAGGGCGTCGGGGTCGGCGCGCTCATGAAGTCGGTCGACGCGGCCTACGCGGCGGCGATGGCGCGCCTGCCGACGCCTCGGATCACGCGCGCGTTGCAGGATGCCCTGGCGCGGCAGCAGCCGCCGCGTTCCGGCGTTTACCGTCCGCGCATGCGCTACGCGCATCAGGGCGGCAGCAATCCGCCGATCATCGTGGTGCACGGCAACTCGCTCAAGAATGTGCCGGACACCTACCGCCGCTACCTGGAAGGCTTTTTTCGCGAAGCCTTTGCCCTCAAGGGGACGCCTCTCCGCGTGCAGTTCAAGGCCGGGCGCAATCCGTATGCCGAGGCGTAGTCAGGGTTATCCTGAAGGCTTGCCCCATTGGCAGCACTTGACGCTTGGTGTACATTGGCTTTTATAAATTTCTACGGAGCAGTCCATGAGTGGCAAGGGCCAGATGTTGCAGGACCCTTTTCTCAACGCCTTGCGGCGCGAACACGTGCCGGTCGCGATCTACCTGGTCAACGGCATCAAACTGCAAGGGCAGATCGATTCCTTCGATCAGTACGTGGTCCTGCTCAAGAACACCGTGACGCAGATGGTCTACAAGCACGCCATATCGACGGTCGTGCCGTCACGGCAGGTGAACCTCAACCTGGAGGCGCCGGCCGACTGAGGCGGCGCATGACCTCGCGTCGCCTGCCGGGGCGCCGCCTGTCCCATGCTTGAGAAGTACGATCCGCGCGGCCGGGCCGCGCAAGCCGATGCAGCCACGCGCGCGATCTTGGTGCACCTGGATTTCGGCGATTCCGACCATGCCGAGAGCGCAGCGGAGTTCCGGCTCCTGTGCGCCAGCGCGGGCCTCTTCGAATGCGGCTACATCAGCGGCCGTCGCCAGCGCCCCGACCCGGCGCTCTATGCCGGCTCCGGCAAGGTCGAGGAGATCGCCGCTGCGACAGCGGCTGCGGCTGCCGGCGTGGTGATCTTCAACCACATGCTTTCGCCGGCGCAGCAACGCAACCTCGAGCGCGCGCTGTCTGCGCGCGTGGTCGACCGGACCACGCTGATCCTGGATATCTTCGCCCAGCGCGCCCAGAGCCACGAAGGCAAGATCCAGGTCGAGCTGGCGCAGTTGCGCCACCTGGCCACCCGCCTGGTGCGCGGCTGGACGCACCTCGAGCGGCAAAAGGGCGGCATCGGCCTGCGTGGTCCCGGCGAAACCCAGCTCGAGACCGATCGCCGCCTGCTCGGTGAACGCGTCAGGCTCCTGACCTCGCGCCTGGAGCGCGTCGAACGCCAGCGCGAGGTGCAGCGCCGCTCGCGCAGCCGTGGCCGGGTCTTCTCGGTGTCCCTGGTCGGTTACACCAACGCCGGCAAGTCGACCCTCTTCAATGCCCTGACCGGTGCCGGCGCCTATGCGGCCGACCAGCTCTTTGCCACCCTGGACACCACGTCGCGGCGCCTGCGCCTGGGCTCGGGCCAGGAGATCGTCATCTCCGACACGGTTGGCTTCATCCGCGACCTGCCGCACACGCTGGTGGCCGCTTTTCGCGCGACGCTCGAGGAAACCGTGCGCGCCGACCTGCTGCTGCACGTGGTCGATGCCTCGTCGCCGGCGCGCATGACGCAGATCGAGGAGGTCGATGCCGTGTTGCGCGAGATCGGCGCCGATCGCGTCCCGCAATTGCTCGTGTGGAACAAGATCGACGTGCCGCGCGAAGAGGGCGGGGCACGCCTGGAACCGCACGTCGAACGCGACGAATATGCTAATATTTCAAGGGTCTACCTGAGTGCTCGCACGCGCGCCGGCCTGGATTTGTTGCGTGGTGCCCTGGTGGAACGCGCTGCGGCGCACAACCGCGGCCCTGCCGGCGATATCCCCGACACGGCGCAGCTCAAAGGAAGCTGCGCCGTTTCCGTTTCTTGAGGACGAGAATCTCCCCGATGTTTGCACTGCCTAAAGCCTTGTGGCGCCGCATTGCCGGTGGCCGGATGTTCGCTACCGGAGGGGGACCGCCGGACCTGGAAGAACTGTGGCGCGACTTCAATCGCAAGCTCTCCGGCATGTTCGGGCAGCGCCGTCCCGCGCCGGCCGGCGGCGGTGGAGGGGGCGGCGGCGGGGGCGAGCCACCCAACATGAAGGCCTTCGGCGGCGGCCTCGCCCTGGTCATGGTCGTGGTGCTGCTGCTGTGGGCCTCGAGCGGTTTTTTCATCGTGCCGGAAGGCCAGACCGCCGCAGTGCTGCGTTTCGGCAAGCTCAATTCGCTGACCGACAGCGCCGGGTTCAAGTGGCGCCTGCCGTATCCGATCGAGGCGCACGAAATGGTCAACCTGCAGCAGTTGCGCCAGGTCGAGGTCGGCTACCGCAACAATGCCAGGACCAAGGTTCTCAAGGAGTCGTTGATGCTGACCGACGACGAGAACATCATCGACATCCAGTTCGCCGTGCAATACCGCATCAAGGCCGAAAAGGACGCCGCGCGCGACTACCTGTTCAACAATCGCGCCCCCGACGAGACCGTGCTGCAGGCTGCCGAGACGGCCATGCGCGAATTGGTCGGGCGCTCCAAGATGGACTTCGTTCTCTACGAGGGCAAGGAACAGGTCGCCAAGGAGGCCGAAAAGCTGATCCAGCAGATCGTCGATCGCTACGGCACCGGTATCGCGATCGTCAACGTCACGTTGCAGAATTCGCAGCCCCCGGAGCAGGTGCAGGCTGCCTTTGACGATGCCGTCAAGGCTGGCCAGGATCGCGAGCGGCAGAAGAACGAGGGCCAGGCCTACGCCAACGACGTGATTCCCAAGGCGCGCGGCACGGCGGCGCGCCTGACCGAAGAGGCCGAGGCCTACAAGCAGAAGGTCATCGCGGGTGCCGAGGGTGAGGCGAGTCGCTTCAAGCAGGTGTTGACCGAGTACTCCAAGGCACCGCAGGTCACGCGCGAGCGCATGTACCTGGAAACGGTGCAGCAGGTATTCGCCAACACCTCGAAGGTGATGGTGGACGTGAAGGCCGGCAGCCAGTTGCTGTATCTGCCGCTGGACAAGCTGATGCAGGCCGGCGGCACGGCCGCCGCCGGGCTGGCGCAAGTCGAACCGTCCACGGCAGGTGCGCCGACGCGACCCGCCGCGCTCGACCCGGCGCCGCCGACCGGGACCGACGCGCGCTCGCGCGAGGCGCAGCGCACGCGCGAACGGGAGGGTCGCTGACATGCAGCGCGCCGTCTCCGCCATCTTTTTCGTCCTGTTGCTGGGCATGCTGGGCTCGTCGCTGCTCTACGTCGTCGACCAGCGCCAATACGCGATCGTCTTCGCGCTTGGCCAGGTCAAGGAAGTTGTTTCCGAACCCGGCCTCAAGTTCAAGCTGCCGCCGCCTTTCCAGAACGTCCAGTTCTACGAAAAGCGCATCATGACCATCGACACACCGGACTCCGACCGCTTCATCACCTCGGAGAAGAAGAACATCGTGGTCGATTCCTTCGTCAAGTGGCGCATCAGCGACCCCAAGCTCTACTACGTGAGCGTGCAGGGGCGCGAGTCGGACGCGGTCTACCGCATCCAGCAGAGCCTGAAGGATGCGCTCAACAACGAGATCGGCAAGCGCACCGTCAACGAAATGGTGTCGGGCGTGCGCGACCGCGTCATGCAGGACATCGCCACCAAGGTCAACAACGACGCGGCCAAGATCGGCGTGACGATCGTCGATGTGCGCTTGAAGCGTGTCGAGTTCTCCGACGAGATCAAGGACTCGGTGTTCCGACGCATGGAGTCGGAGCGCAAGCGGGTGGCCAACGAACTGCGCTCGACCGGTTTCGCCGACAGCGAAAAGATCCGCGCCGACGCCGACCGCCAGCGCGAGGTGATCCTGGCCGAGGCCTACCGGGATGCCCAGCGCGTCAAGGGCGAGGGCGACGCGCGCGCCGCCGCGCTCTACGCGCAGGCATTCGGCCAGAACCCCGAGTTCTACAACTTCTACCGCAGCCTCGAGGCCTATCGCAATTCGTTCCGCAACAAGGGCGACGTGATGGTGGTCGATCCGAACTCCGATTTCTTCCGCTACCTGAAGAGTGCAGGTGGCGCGGCCGCGCCCAAGGGGCGCTAGCCCGGCGTCGTGGCCACACTGGGCGCTGCGTTCGCGCTGATGCTGATCATCGAAGGCTTGTTGCCCCTGATCGCTCCGGCCGCCTGGCGCGAGGCCTTTCAGCGCGTGGCTCTCCTGCGCAACGGGCAGATCCGCTTTTTCGGCGCCATGTCTGTCCTGTGCGGCAGCGGCCTCTACTACGCATTGGCCTGAAGCGATCATGTCCAGTTGGGCCCTGCCGGAGTACATCGCTGACGTCCTGCCTGCCGAAGCGGCGCGCATCGAGGCCTTGCGCCGCTCCTTTCTGGACACCTTTCGAGCGTATGGCTACGAACTGGTGATTCCGCCGCTGCTCGAGTATGTCGACTCGCTCTTCACCGGCACCGGCCACGACATGGAGTTGTCGACCTTCAAGCTGGTCGACCAGGTGTCCGGTCGTACGATGGGCCTGCGTGCCGACATCACGCCGCAGGTCGCACGCATCGATGCCCATCTGCTCAACCGCGACGGGGTGACCCGCCTGTGCTATTGCGGCCCGGTGCTGCACACGCTGCCGGCCGGGTTGTCCGCCAGCCGTGAACCGCTGCAGGCCGGGGCGGAGATCTATGGTCATGCCGGCATCGAAGCCGATATCGAAATCCAGCAATTGATGCTGGCCGTGCTGGCCGGCGCCGGCATCCAGGCGCGCCTGGACCTGGGGCACGTGGGGGTGTTTCGCGCCCTGGCACGGGCTGCCGGCTTGTCGGAAACCGACAAGGAGCGCCTCTTCGCCCTCATGCAGTCCAAGGACACGCCGGCCATCGTCGCGGCGCTCGACGGCGTCGCCGAGCCGTATCGCACGGCGCTGATCGGCCTGCCGCGGCTCTACGGCGGGATGGAGGTGCTGGCAACGGCAGCGCAGCAACTGCCGCCCTTGCCGGAAGTGCGCGCTGCGCTGGACGAACTCGGCACCCTCGGACGCGCAGCCGGGTCGGTCGGCATCGACCTGGCCGACCTGCGCGGCTATCAGTATCACAGCGGCGTGGTGTTCGCCGCGTATGGCCAGGGACTGCCCAATGCGATCGCCCGTGGCGGGCGTTACGACGAGGTCGGACGCGCCTTCGGGCGCGCCCGGCCTGCAACCGGCTTTTCCCTGGACCTGCGCGAGGTCGTACGCCTGATCGCGGACGATGCCGGTTGCTCCGGCATCCTGGCGCCCTGGTCCGAGGTTCCCGAACTTGAGCGTGAAGTGGCGCGCCTGCGCGCTTCCGGCGAGGTCGTGGTCCGCGCTCTGCCAGGACACGCTCCCGCTACCTGGCAGCCTTGCTGCAACCGCGAACTCAGGCGCGTGGGCGATGCCTGGATCGTGCAACCCCTCGGCGCCTGACGGGAAATGGCATGGTGAAGAATGTGGTCGTCATCGGTACCCAATGGGGTGACGAGGGCAAGGGCAAGATCGTCGACTGGCTGACAGACCACGCCCACGGGGTGGTGCGCTTTCAGGGAGGGCACAACGCCGGTCATACCCTGGTCGTCGGCGGCAGGAAAACCATCCTGCGCCTGATTCCGTCGGGCATGCTGCGCCCGGACGTGCGCTGCTACATCGGCAACGGCGTGGTGTTGTCGCCGGACGCGCTGCTCAAGGAGATCGACGAGCTCGAGGGCGCCGGAATCGAGGTCAGCGGACGATTGCGCGTCTCGCAGTCGTGCACCCTGATCCTGCCGTACCATGTTGCGCTCGACCAGGCGCGCGAGGCCGCGCGCGGAGCCGCAAAGATCGGCACCACCGGGCGCGGCATCGGGCCGGCCTACGAAGACAAGGCCGCGCGGCGCGCCCTCAAGGTTTCCGACCTGGCCAATCCGCGGCGCTTTGCGGACAAGCTGGCCGAAGTGCTCGACTTCCACAATTTCGTCCTGGTCCACTACCTCAAGGCAGCGCCGCTGGACCTTGCCGCAACCCTGGACGGCGCGCTTGCGCTGGCGCCGCGCCTGATGCCCATGGTGGCCGATGTTTCGCGCGAGTTGTATGCCGAAATGGCTGCCGGACGCAGTCTTCTCTTCGAAGGCGCGCAGGGCACGCTTTTGGATGTCGATCACGGTACCTATCCGTTCGTCACCTCTTCGAACTGCGTTGCCGGCGCCGCTGCGGCGGGAGCGGGCGTCGGGCCCGGGCAACTCAATTATGTGCTGGGCATCACCAAGGCCTACGCCACCCGCGTGGGCTCCGGGCCGTTCCCGACCGAGCTCGAGGACGCGGTCGGGCAGGGCCTGCGCGACCGCGGTCGCGAGTACGGGTCGGTCACCGGACGGCCGCGGCGCTGCGGCTGGTTCGACGCCGCCGCACTGAAGCGCTCGATCCAGATCAACGGCATCAGCGGACTGTGCATCACCAAGCTGGATGTCCTTGACGGCATGGAGAAGGTGCGACTGTGCGTCGGCTACACGTCGCCCGACGGGTCGCTGGATCTCCTGCCGCCCGGGGCCGACGCGGCCGCCGCCTGCGTGCCTGTCTATGAGGACATGCCCGGCTGGAGCGCCTCGACCGAGGGCGTGGCGAAATTCGAGGGTCTGCCGCAGGCTGCGCAGAGTTACCTGCGCCGGCTCGAAGAGGTATGCGGTGCTCCCATCGCACTGATTTCCACCGGTCCGGACCGCGACCAGACCATCGTCCTGTCTCATCCCTTCCACTAGGATCGACTGCCATGGCCGACCTGTACGTCTCCTGGAACGACTATCACCACGCCATCGAGAAACTGGCGGCCAAGGTGTATGCGTCCGGCTTCCAGTTCAACCAGATCATCTGCCTGGCGCGCGGTGGCCTGCGGGTGGGCGACGTGCTTTCGCGCATCTTCAACCAGCCGCTTGGCGTGCTGGCCACGCAGTCCTACTTCGCCAATGCCGACAAGAGTGCCGAAACCCAGGGCGAACTCACCATTGGCCAGCATCTGGCCAAGGTCAACGAGCGTCTCGGCGAAAGCGTGCTGCTGGTCGACGACCTGGTGGATTCAGGCAAGACCATGGAAGAGGTGATCAAGCACCTGCGCCTGCGCTACCCCGGCATCCTGCACGTGAAGAGCGCGGTGCTGTGGAAAAAAGGCTGCTCGGTATTCACGCCGGACTTCTGGGCCGAGGACCTGCCGCACAACCCGTGGATCCACCAGCCCATGGAGCTCTACGACAAGATGGATCCGAAGGACCTGGCAGGGCGGGTCGGCCCGCTTTGACGACGGGCAACAGCCAAACGATCGTGACTGCGGCCCGGCGAAAAAAAATCGCGCCCGAGGCGCGATTTTCTTTTCCGAAAGCTGGTGCCCAGAAGAGGACTCGAACCTCCACAGTGTTGCCACCGCTAGGACCTGAACCTAGTGCGTCTACCAATTCCGCCATCTGGGCGCGGTCTGCCCCGGATGCCTTTGCTTCTGCCCCGGACAGAAACCGGATTATAGCCTGACTTGAAAAAATCTTCCCCACCCCCCTGGCGCGGGCGCGCGCCTTACAGCGTCGCGATTCCTGCCCGCGAGGCGATTCTTGCCGCCGTCAACAATGGGCCGGCCGTCACCCTGGAACGCCTGGCACGCACGCTCGATGTCGCGCACGAGGGGCGCGAAGCGCTTGGCCGGCGTGTCGATGCGATGCTGCGTGACGGCGAATTGATACTGAAGGCAGGAGGACGCCTGGCGCCGGGCGCTCCGCGTGCGCTGGAGGTCGGCCGCGTCAGCCTGGCGCGCGATGGTTATGGATTCGTGGCGCCCGCGGCAGGCGGCGAGGACTTGTTCATTCCCGCTCGTGCGCTGGACGGGGTGATGCACGGCGACACCATCGCGTTCGTGCGCCGGCAGTCGGATGCCGACGGACGCGTCGAGGCGCGCGTCGTCGAGGTGCGGGAACGCGCCCTGAAACGGGTGGTCGGGCGCCTGGCGCGCGACGGCAAGGCCTGGCGGGTGTTGCCGATCGACCGGCGCGGCATGGCGCCCCTGGCACTGGAGCCGGGATCGCGCGGACGTGAAGGTGACATCGTCACCGCCGATATCGTGCGCTACCCGTCCGCAGACGAAGAACCCCTCGGGCGCATCGCCGAGGTGCTGGGCGCGGAGACAGACCCGGGCATCGAGATCGAGATCGCACTGCGCCGGCATGACTTGCCGCAGCGCTTCTCCGCGGCCGCGCTGGCCGCAGCCCTGGCACTGCCGGAAACCTTGCGCGCGCGCGACAAGACCGGGCGTCGCGATCTGACCGACCTGCCGCTCGTCACCATCGACGGCGAGGATGCGCGCGATTTTGACGACGCGGTCTACTGCGAGCCGGTCGGCCGCACGCGCGCCTGGCGCCTGGTGGTGGCAATCGCGGACGTGAGCCACTACGTGACGCCGGGTTCTGCGCTGGACGCCGACGCACGCGAGCGCGGTACTTCGGTGTACTTTCCGCGCCGCGTTTTGCCGATGTTGCCGGAGAAGCTGTCCAACGGCCTGTGCTCCTTGAATCCGGACGTCGACCGCCTGGTGATGGCCTGCGACATGCGCGTGAGTGCCGCCGGACTCGTGGAACACTACGAGTTCTATCCGGCGGTCATGCACTCCAAGGCGCGCCTGACCTATACAGAAGTCGCTGCCTGCCTGGCCGATGCCAAGGGCGAGGCGGCGCGGGCGCGTCGATCCCTCATGCCGTCGTTGACGCGCCTCCACAAGGTCTACCAGGCGCTGCTGGCCGCGCGCACCAAACGCGGCGCGGTCGATTTCGAATCCGGCGAGACGCGCATACACTTCGATGCCGCCGGGCGCATCGCGCGCATCGTGCCGATCCAGCGCAACGACGCGCACCGCCTGATCGAGGAGTGCATGCTGGCAGCCAACGTCTGCGCCGCGCATTTCCTCGAACGCCACAAGCACCCGGCGCTGTTTCGCGTGCATGCCGGGCCGACCGCGGCCAAGCTGGAGAACCTGCGTGCCTTCCTGGGCCCCTTGTCGCTGTCACTCGGCGGCGGCGAGTCCCCGACCGCGCAGGACTATGCGCGCCTGGCGCAGGCCGTGCGCGGCCGCCCGGACGCGCAGTTGATCTCCTCGGTCATGCTGCGCTCCATGCAGCAGGCGCAATACAGCCCGGACAACATCGGCCACTTCGGCCTGGCTTATGAGCAGTACGCGCACTTCACCTCGCCGATTCGCCGCTACCCGGACCTGATCGTGCACCGCGCGATCAAGGCGCTCCTCAAACGCCGCACTTATGCCGAGCCTGACTGGGACGCGCTGGGCGCCGCGGTCTCGCAGTCCGAACGCCGCGCAGACGAAGCCTCGCGCGAGGTGGTTTCGTGGCTCAAGTGCCAGTATGCGGCGCGGCACCTGGGTGAACCGTTCGAGGGCACTGTCTCGGGCGTGACCGCCTTCGGCCTTTTCGTCACCCTCGACGACCTCCTGATCGACGGGCTCCTGCACGTGACGGCCCTGCCGCGTGACTACTATGTCTACGATGCCGCCCGCCACGCCCTGGCTGGCGAACGCAGCGGGCGCCGCTATCGCCTGGGCGACCGCATCTCGGTGCGCATCGTGCGATCCGATCCCGACAGTTTCAAGATCGACCTGGAAGCCGCAGCGGCGGAATCCGGGCAAAACCCCCACCACGCCAAACCAGGAGGAAAACGACCATGACCCTGCCCGCTAGCATGCGCTATATCGATCACGGCAAGGGCGGCCCGGCCGCCGTCATGCAGGTCGCCAGCGGCCCCTTGCCGGCTCCCAAGGCAGGCGAAGTGCTGATCAAGGTCGCGTACGCCGGCGTGAACCGGCCGGACGTCGCCCAACGCTCGGGGAGCTATCCGCCGCCACCGGGCGCCTCGCCCTGGATGGGGCTGGAAGTGGCGGGCAGCGTCGTCGCACTCGGAACAGGCGTGAGCGAATGGAAGGTCGGCGACATGGTTTGCGCGCTGACCCCGGGCGGCGGCTATGCCGAGTACTGCGCCGCCCCCGCATCGAATTGCCTGCCGGTGCCCAAGGGCCTGTCGTTGGCCGAGGCTGCTGCACTGCCGGAGAACTACTTCACGGTCTGGACCAATGTCTTCGATCGGGGGCGGCTCGTCGCAGGTGAATCCTTTCTGGTCCACGGCGGTTCGTCCGGTATCGGCATCACCGCGATCCAGCTGGCCAAGGCGTTCGGCGCGACCGTCTACACGACCGTCGGCAACGCCGAGAAGGTCGCCGCGGTAAGGAAGCTGGGCGCCGACGTGGCGTACAACTACAAGACCCAGGACTGGGCGGCCGAAGTCTGGAGCGCGACCGGGAAGCAGGGCGTCAACCTGATCCTCGACATGGTCGGCGCTCCCTATGTGGATCGCAACCTGCGTTGCCTGGCCCTGGAAGGGCGGCTGGTGCAGATCGCCTTCCTGCAAGGATCGAAGGCCGAAATCGACCTGGGCCCGCTGATGGTCCGGCGCCTGACCTTCACCGGTTCGACCCTGCGTCCACGCACTGTGGAGCAAAAGGCCGCGATCGCGGCAGCGCTGCGCGAGAAGGTGTGGCCGCTCATCGAGGCCGGCCGGGTCGGCACGCTGATCCATGCGACGTTCGACTTCGACCAGGTCGTGCAGGCGCACGAGCTCATGGAGTCTTCGACGCACATCGGCAAGATCGTCCTCAAGGTCGGCGGCTAGGCGCCGACTCGCCACTGCATCGGGACGCATCCATGGCCACCACAAGACTGCTGCTCGGGTTTCACGCCGTCGCCAGCCGCCTGCGGCAGCGCGCGGCCACGGTGCGCGAGGTCTACCTGGACGCGGCGCGACGCGATGCGCGCGCGCTCGATCTCGCACGTACCGCGAAGGCGTGCGGAGTGCGCGTGGTCGAGGTCGACGGTGCGCGATTGGACGGCATGGCCGGCGGCGGTCGCCACCAGGGCGTCATCGCGGTGGCTGACGCAGTCGACCTGGCGGTCTCGCTGGACGACGTACTTGACGCGGTGACCGGCGCGCCGCTCATTCTGGTGCTCGATGGCGTGACCGATCCCCACAACCTGGGCGCCTGCCTGCGAACCGCCGACGCGGCGGGAGTGCATGCGGTGATCGCGCCCAAGGACCGGGCGGTCGGCCTCAACGCGACGGTCATCAAGGTGGCTTCAGGCGCGGCTGATACTGTGCCCTACATCACGGTCACCAACCTCGCACGGGCACTGCGCGAGTTGAAGGAACGCGACATTCGCGTCATCGGTGCCGATGAGGGCGGCAGCATGCGCCACGATGCGCCGGGCCTGGCAGGCCCGCTGGCCTGGGTGCTGGGCGCGGAAGGAGAAGGCCTGCGGCGGCTGACCCGGGAGACATGCGATGAATTGCGCGCCATTCCCATGGCAGGCGCCATTCAGAGCCTCAATGTCTCAGTGGCTGCGGGGGTATGCCTGTTCGAGGCTGTGCGCCAGCGGTCAGCCTGAAAGCCGCCCGAGGGGCTCCGTCCGGCGCCAGGTGGGCGCCGCGGACTCAGGCGCTCACGGGCTGCGGCGCGCCTTCGCCGATGCGCTGCGGCCGATCCATCGTGAAGAGGACGCGAAAGCGTTGCGGCAGGAATACATTGTCGGACTCGGGTTCCAGCCGATTCTGTGCCAGGCACTCCTCGCACAGGGCGAACCATGCGCCGCCGATCAGGCGCGGGGTATTGAGCGGTGCGGATTCGCAGGTGGCGCAATATAGCGTTTGCATTTTGAAGGTGCTCCCGTCGAAGCGCCGCTGGACCGGCGCCGTGAAGAGATTATTCGTCGCCAATGTGACAGCATCGTGTGACGAAGCGCACGTTTCACCTTTGTTTGCGAAGATCAGGTCAACGCTGCGCGCGGGCGCTGCGCCGCAACATCGTCAAGCTGCGGCGTCTCGTTCGCAAAGCGCACGCCAGATGCGGCCAGGCGTGAACGGCAGGTCGAGATGGTCCACGCCGCGCTGGGCGAGCGCGTCGAGCAATGCATTGACCGTCGCCGGCAGGGCGCCGGTCACGCCGGACTCGCCGGCGCCCTTCACGCCCAGCGGGTTGGTGCGGCAGGGCACTTCGTGCGTGAGGGTGGTCGGTCGCGGCAGACAACCGGCGCGCGGCAAGGGGTAATCCATCAACGACCCGGAGAGCAACTGGCCGCGCGCATCGTAGTGCAACCGCTCGCCAAAGACCTGGCCCAAGCCCTGTGCGAGGGCGCCAATGATCTGGCCTTCGACGATCTCCGGTTGCAGGATGCGTCCGACGTCGTCCACCGCCGTGTAGCGCAGCACCTGCGCCGCCCCGGTGTCGGGGTCGATCTCGACCTCGCAGATGTGGCAGCCGTTGGGAAAACTCATGCCGGCGGATGTGAATTTGGCGGTGTTGTCCAGGGTGTCCGGCAGATCAGCCGATCGCGGCGCACCGCTCGCGCCAAGCAGGGTGGGCAAGTCCATAAGGCCTAAGGAGCGGTCGGTGCCGGCGATGCGAAACCTTCCACCTTCGAAGACGATGTCGCCCGGCGCGGCCTCCATGAGGTGCGCCGCGATCAGCGTGCCGCGGCGGATCGCCTCGTCGCAGCCCAGGAGGATCGCGCTGGCGCCCATCATCATCGAGCGTGAAGCCACTGTGGCGACGATGCCCGGCACGTGGTCGCTCGATCCCTGCACCAGTCGCACCTGGGCGACCTTCAGGCCCAGGCGTTCGGCGACCAGGCGCGGCAAGGTGGCCAGGTGTCCCTGGCCGATGGACTGCGCGCCGGTCATGACGCGCACCGTGCCGTCGGTGTCGAAGGCCAGGCTCGCGGGTTCCTCGAGGATTCCGCCGGCCACCTCCAGAAAACAGCACATGCCGATGCCGGCCAGGCGTCCGCGCTGCGCCGCCGCCCGGCGGCGCGCAGCGAAGCCCTGCCAGTCGGCCGCTGCCAGGGCACGATCCAGCACCGCCTCGAATTCGCCGCTGTCGTAGGTCTGGCCATTGACGGCCGCGTAGGGCATGGCGGTCGGCGCGATCAGGTTCTTGCGCCGCAACTCGGCGCGGTCCATGCCCAGGTGCAGCGCCGCGCGGTCAATCAGGCGCTCCAGCAGGTAGATCGCCTCGGGGCGCCCGGCGCCGCGATAAGGGCCCAAGGGAATGTGGTTGGTGAAAACCGCGCGCGAACGCATGCGGATCGAGCCGATGCGGTACACCGAGGACAGGCAATTCTTGGTGTTGTTGGTGGCGACAATGGCTACATAGGTCGAGGTGTAGGCGCCCAGCGCGACGCGCAGGTCGGCGCGCACGCCGAGGATGCGCCCGCCACGATCAAAGGCCATGCTGCCGGTCAGGCGCGAGTGCCTGCCGCAGGTGTCGCCGAGAAAGCATTCGCTGCGCGAGGCGACCCAGCGCAGGGGCTGTCCGACGATGGCCGCGGCGGCCAGGAGCGCCGCGTATTCCGGGTAGGGTTGCACCTTGGCGCCGAAGCCGCCGCCGACGTCTGGCGTCAGGACGACGAGGCGCGTCGCGTCGATGCCCAACGCCCCCTCGGCCAAGAGTTTGCGCACCACCATCACCCCCTGGGTCGGCGCGATCAGGGTGTAGCGGCCGCTGGCGGCATCGAACGCGGCCACCGCCGCGCGTGGCTCCATGGCGCAGGCGGTGATGGGCGGGTCGTCCAGGGTGATGGTCTCGACGTGGTGGGCGGCGGCAAACGCGGCCTCCGAGACCGCTGCGTCGCCGTCCTCCCAATCCAGCGCGAGGTTGCTGTCCAGCTCGGGCCATACGGGCGCTGCGCTGTCGGCCAGGGCAGCGTCGACATCGACGTGGGCGGGCAGGGGGGTGAGCTCGCAGTTCACCAACCCCGCTGCGTCGGCGGCGATCGCGGCCGAGTCGGCCACCACCAGCACCAGCGCCTCGCCCACATGGCGCACGCGGTCCGTCGCCAGCGGCGGGATGCCGCGCCCGTGCATCGGCCTGCCATCGCGGCCGTTGAATATCACCAGGGGCGGGATCGGCCGGACGCCTGCGGCGACCAGGTCGGCGCCCGTGAGGACCGCACGCACGCCGGGCAGGGCCCGCGCCGCGCGGACGTCGATCGGCCCGATCAGCGCGTGGGCCTCGGACGCGCGAACAAAGGCGACGTGCAAGGCGCCGGGGGTGTCGATGTCCGCGGTGTAGGTGCCTGCACCTGTCGCAAGCGCAACCGGCTCGTCAAAGTCGCCGGACCGGCCGGCAGCGCTGCGCAGCTGGTCGAATTTCATTGCGCGCCGCCGCCTTCAGATGAAGACGCTCTTCATCTGGCCGGCCGGATAGCGGGTGCCCGCAGCGACCCCTTTGGGGAAGGCCGCGGACAGTTCGGCCACCTCGGCGGCGGACAGCGCGACCTCGAGCGCCCCCAGGTTTTCTGCAACCCGCGTCACCGACTTGGTGCCCGGGATCACGGTCACATCATCGCCCTGGGCCAGCACCCAGGCCAGCGCGACCTGACCCGGCGTGGCGCCCTTGCGCGCGGCCATCCCGGCCAGCGCCGCGACCAGGCGCCGGTTGCGCTCCAGGTTCTCGGCCTGGAAACGCGGATGATCGCGACGGCGATCGTTGGCTACATCGGCCGCGTCCTTGACCGTGCCGGTGAGGAGGCTGCGTCCCAGCGGCGCGTAGGCGACGAAGGCGATGCCCAATTCGCGCGTCGTCGCCAGCGTTTCCTCGGCCTCCTCGCGATACAGGAGCGAGTACTCGGTCTGCAGGGCGGTGAGCGGATGCACCTTGTGGGCGCGGCGGATGGTCGCCGGATTGGCTTCGGACAAGCCCAGAGCGCGCACCTTGCCCTGCTCGACCAAGCGCGCCATTGCGCCGACCGTGTCCTCGATCGGCACCTTGGGGTCCATGCGATGCATGTAGTACAGGTCGATGACATCAGTGGCCAGGCGCTTCAGACTGGCCTCGCAGGCGGCGACGACGTACTCCGGCCGGCCGTCGACGCCGTTGCCGCCGGACTCGGTCTTGACCTGGCCGAACTTGGTGGCGAGGATCATACCGGAACGCCGTCCCTGCAAGGCGCGACCAAGAAGAGTCTCGTTGTGGCCCCAGCCGTACATGTCGGCGCTGTCCATGAAATTGATGCCGGCATCGAGCGCCGCATGTACCACGCGCACCCCGTCGTCGTCGGTGACGCTGCCGTAGATGCCCGACAGCGACATGCATCCCAGGCCCACGGGTACGACCTTGAGAGCGGATGCGCCTAGGCGGCGGACGGGCAGGCTGGCGGGCATGAGGGGTTCCTGGATACGGTGTGCGAGGCGGCGATTCTACGGAATTCGAATCCGAGCCGGCCGCGGTTGCGATGCGGTAGCATCGCTTTCCACCAAGAAAAGCAAGAGGAGATCGGCGTGAGCACCTTTGTCGAACATGAGCGCCATGGTGCGGTCCATTTGCTGCGCCTGGCCAATCCGCCGGTCAATACCTTGCGCAATGAACTGCGCGCCGAACTCATGGCCGCGATCGGCGCGGCGCAGGGCGAGGGCGCGCGGGCGCTGGTCATCAGCGGTCGCGGCCGCATGTTCAGCGCCGGTGCCGAACTGCGTGAACACGGCAAGCCGCGCCCGCCACCGCTGCTGCCCGATGTGTTCGCTGCTCTGGACGACTTTCCCGGCCTGACCGTGGCCGCGATCCACGACACCGCGATGGGCGGTGGACTGGAACTGGGACTGGCCTGTCGCGTCCGCCTGGCCACGCGCGGAACCCGGGTCGCATTGCCGGAAGTCAGGCGCGGCCTGATACCCGGAGCCGGCGGCACGCAGCGCCTGCCGCGCCTGATCGGCGCGCTGCCGGCGCTGCGCATGATCCTCTCGGGCGACCCGGTCGATGCCGAGGCAGCCCGCCAACTAGGCATCATCGACCAGGTCGTCGACGGCGACATCGAAGCCGCCGGCCTGGCGTTCGCACGCGAACACCTGGGTGCGCCGGAGCGCTTTGCCCGCGTGCGCGACCGTGGCGGCTTAGCCGATGCCGCCGCGCTTGCCGCCTTCGACGCGGAAGTCGCGACGCTGACGCGCCGCAGTCGCGGCCAGGAAAGCCCCTTGCGCTGCGCCGAGTCGGTGCGCAACGCGTTGACAATGGAATTCGACGCCGGGATCGCGGCCGAACGTGCGATCTCGATGAATTTGTCGCAAGGCGAGCAGGCGCGCGCGCTGCGCCAT
Organism: Burkholderiales bacterium; assembly: GCA_016790635.1. Lineage (GTDB taxonomy): Bacteria > Pseudomonadota > Gammaproteobacteria > Burkholderiales > JAEUOS01 > JAEUOS01. Next base: position 16,183 of record JAEUOR010000050.1, on the reverse strand, counting down.
GTGTTCTTCGGCGAGCGCGAAGCCCAGCGCGTCATCAACCTGCCGGAGGACGTCGCACCGCTGCCGGTGGCGCGCGTGGTCGTCATCGGCGCTGGCACCATGGGCGGTGGCATCGCCATGTCCTGCGCCAATTTCGGCCTGGCCGTGACCGTCGTCGAGCGCGACGCCGCGGCACTGGAAAAGGGCCTGGCGCGCTGTCATGCCAACTGGCAACGCACGGTCGATAGCGGCAAGCTCGATGCGGCCGAGATGCAAAAGCGCGCCGCGCTCCTGTCCGGTTCGACCTCACTCGATGTCGTGCGTGAAGCCGACCTGGTCATCGAGGCGATCTTCGAGGACATGGAAGTCAAGAAGCAACTCTTTGCCGAACTGGATCGCCTGGCGCGTCCCGGCATCGTGCTTGCCTCCAACACCTCGACGCTGGACATCGACGCCATCGCCTCGGCAACCACGCGCCCCGCGCTGGTCCTCGGCATGCACTTCTTCAGCCCGGCAAACGTCATGCGCCTCCTGGAAATCGTGCGCGGCAAGGCCAGCAGCGACACTGCGATCGTCACCGCGATCGAGGTGGGTAAGCGTGTCGGCAAGTTGCCGGTGGTGGTGGGCAACTGCGATGGTTTCGTCGGCAACCGCATGACTGCCAAGCGTTCGCCGCAGATCGAGCGCCTGCTCATCGAAGGTTGCCTGCCGCAGGACATCGACCGCGTCATGGAAGCCTACGGCATGGCCATGGGGCCGCTTGCCACCGGCGACCTGGCGGGCCTGGACATCGGCGCGGCGGCGCGCAAGCGGCGCGGCACCATCGCGCCGGTGGCCGATGCAATCGTCGCGGCCGGGCGCCTCGGGCAAAAGACCGGCGCCGGCTACTACCGTTACGACGACAAGCGCCGCCGGCAGAATGACCCGGAGGTCGAGCGCCTGATCCTGGAAGTCTCGCGGCGCGAGGGGGTGACACGCCGCGCGATCACGGACGATGAAATCCTCGAGCGTGTGCTGTTGCCGATGGTCAACGAGGGCGCGCGCATCATCGAGGAAGGCATCGCGCAGCGCGCCGTCGACATCGATGTGATTTTTGTCAATGGCTTCGGCTGGCCGGCCTGGCGCGGCGGGCCGATGTTCTGGGCCGACACCCTGGGCTCGAAAAAGGTCTGCGAGCGCCTGGAACACTATGCGCGCGTCTCGGACAGCGCCGACCTGCAGCCGGCGCCGCTGGTACGCCGGTTGGCCGAGACCGGTGCGACCTTCACCCTGCCGCCGGGCCAGCGCGCCGCCTGACGCCGCATTGATCGCAGCGCAAGGAGAAGAAAAACATGGACCTTAAGTTCACCGCCGAAGAAGAGGCCTTTCGCGCCGAGGTGCGCGCCTTCATCGATGCCGAGTTGCCTGCACAGACGCGCGCGCACATGGCCTCGGGTCGCACGCCGACGCGCGACATGACCGTAGAGTGGCAGCAAAAATTGAACGCGCGCGGCTGGGCCGTGCCGCACTGGCCGGTGGAGTGGGGCGGCCAGCCGTGGAGCGCGATCAAGCGCTTCATCCTGAACGACGAGATGCAGCAGGCGCCGGCGCCCCCGCCCCTGGGATTCAACGTCACCATGTGTGGCCCGGTCCTGATCGCCTTCGGCACGCCGGCGCAAAAAAAGCGCTTCCTGCCGCGCATGGCCAACCTGGACGACTGGTGGGCGCAGGGTTTTTCCGAACCCGGCGCTGGCTCCGACCTGGCCTCCCTCAAGACGCGCGCGGTGCGGCAGGGCGATCACTATGTGGTCAACGGACAAAAGACCTGGACCACCTCGGCGCAGTACGCGAACTGGATTTTTCTCCTGGCGCGCACCGACCCGGACAACCCCAAGCAGCAGGAGGGCATCTCGTTCCTGCTGGTGGACATGACCACGCCCGGCATCACGGTGCGGCCGATCGTCACCATCGACGGCGGACGCGAGGTCAACGAGGTGTTTTTCGACGACGTGCGCGTGCCGGCGGAAAACCTGGTCGGCACCGAGCATCGCGGCTGGGACTGCGCCAAGTTCCTGCTCTCCAACGAGCGTACCGGCCAGGCACGGGTGGGGGCTTCCAAGGAACGCCTGCGACGCCTGAAGGCGCTGGCGCGCGAGACACCGGCCGGCGCCAGGCGTCTCATCGACGACACGCGCTTTCGCGTGCGCGTGGCTGATGTCGAGGCGCAGCTGAAGACCCTCGAGATGACCACGCTTCGGGTCCTGGCCGACGAGAACCGGCAATTGAAGGAAAAGAAGCCCAACCCGGCTTCCTCGGTGCTGAAGATTCGCGGCACCGAAATCCAGCAGGCGATCTCGGAACTCTATGTGCTGGCCGCGGGCCCTTACGGCCTGGTGTCGGCCGGCAACGCGCCCGACCCTGAACTGGACTGGACCAGCTTGGCGCAAGCAACCTACTTCAACTGGCGCAAGCAGTCGATCTACGGCGGGTCGAACGAAATTCAGAAAAACATCATGGCCAAGGCCTTTCTGGGACTGTAAGAAATGGATTTCGACCTCACCGAAGACCAGACCCTGATCAAGGACGGGCTGGACCGCCTGCTGCGCGAGCGTTACGGATTCGAGGCGCGACGCGGCTTCATGGCGAGTGCCGGCGGATACTCGAAAGATCTTTGGGCCGCATATGCCGAGATGGGCATCCTGGGCCTGCCTTTCGCCGCCGAGGACGGCGGCTTCGACGGCGGATTCGAGGGCGTGATGATCGTCTCGGAGTCGCTGGGCCGCGTGCTGGCGCTGGAGCCCTGGCTCGCCACAGTGGTGCTGGGTGGCGGTTTTCTGCGCCACGCTGCCAGCCCCGCGCAGCGCGCCGCGCTCCTGCCCGGGGTGATCGGCGGGAGCACCTTGTTGGCCTTTGCCCACACCGAGGCGCAGTCGCGCTACGACGTGGCGGACTGCGAAACCAGCGCGATGCCGCTGGGGCGCGGCTGGGTGCTGGAAGGCGAGAAGCGTGTTGTGATCCATGGCGAAAGCGCAGATCACCTGTTTGTCACCGCGCGCACCGCCGGTGACCGGCGCGATCCCGAGGGCATCGGTCTTTTCCTGGTGCCGGCCAGTGCCGCCGGCGTGACACGCCGCGGTTACGCGACCACCGACGGCCTGCGCGCCGCGGACATCCGCTTCGAGCATGTGGAGGTCGCTGGTGACGCGCTTCTGGGCTCACCTGGCGACGGCCTGCATCTGGCCGAGCGGGTCATCGATGAAGCGATCGCGGCGCTCGCGGCCGAAGCGGTGGGCTGCATGCACGCGGCGCTGGAGATCACGCTCGAATATCTGAAGACGCGCAAGCAGTTCGGCCGCGCCATCGGTTCGTTTCAGGCACTGCAGCACCGCACCGCCGAGATGATGGTCGCCATCGAGGGTGCGCGCTCGATGGCCATGTTGGCTGCCATGGTCGCCGCCCTGCCCGACGAGGCCGCGCGGCGCCGGCAGATGCGCGCGGTCAAGATCGAGATCGGTCGCGCCGCACGGTTCGTCGGCCAGCAGGCGATCCAGTTGCACGGCGGCATCGGCATGACCATGGAATACGCGGTGGGGCACTACTTCAAGCGCCTGACCGCGATCGACACGCTCTTCGGCGACATGGACCATCACCTGGCCCTGCTGGCGGCCGAAGGCGGGTTGCTCGAAGCGGCGTAAGCTGCACCATTGTCCGCGAGAAAGCCCGCATGAGCGCCATCGCCGCACCTCCTGTCTTCGCCTGGCCGCGCAGCGTCTCGCTGCTCCTGAACCTGGCGCACGCGATCGATCACATGTTCCTCCTGATCTTCGCCGCGGCGGTCGGGACCATTGCCGCCGAGTTCGGCTTCGCGCGCTGGGAGGACCTGATGCCCTACAGCGTCGGCGCCTTTTTCCTCTTTGGCATCGGCTCGTTGCCGGCAGGGCGCCTGGGCGACCTGTGGGGACGGCGGGCGATGATGGTGATCTTCTTTTTCGGCATGGGCGCGTCCGCCATCCTCGCCTCGTTCGCGCAAAACGCCTGGCAACTCACCGTCGCGCTGGTGCTCCTGGGGGCGTTCGCGGCGATCTACCATCCGGTCGGCATTCCCATGCTGGTGCAGTACGCGCCCAATCCGGGAGCGACCATCGGCTTCAACGGCCTGGTCGGCAACCTCGGCATCGCGGTGGCGGCGATCGTGACCGGCTTTCTGGTCAAGTGGCTGGGCTGGCGTGCCGCATTCGCGATCCCCGGGCTGGTGTCGATCCTGTGCGGTTTCATCTTCGTGGCGGTGTGCCCGCGGGAAGGCGAGGCGCCGGCCAAGCGCAAGGGCGGCGCCAAGGTGGTTCTTTCGCCTGCGGCCTTGGCGCGTGCCTTCATGGTCATGACCGTCGCGGCCATTACCGGCAGCCTGCTTTTCAATCTCACCACCAACGGCAACGGGCCCTTGCTGACCGAACGTTTTCGCGGCGTCGTCGAGGATCCGGCTACGCTCGGCATCCTGCTGGGACTGGTCTACGCGGTGGCTTCGATCGCCCAGGTCATCGTCGGGCGCCTGATCGACAAGTACCCGCTGCGCCGGCTGTATTTCTGGATCGTGGTGGGCCAGATTCCCCTGTTCTACCTGGCCGCCCACGCGCAAGGCTGGGCGATGTTCGTGATCCTCACCGCGGCGATGGCCTTTGTCTTTGGCGCCATCCCGTTCACCGATGCGATGATCGTGCGTTACGTGGACGACCGCATCCGCTCGCGGGTGGCCGGCATGCGCATCGCGGTGTCGTTCTCGATCAGTTCACTCGCGGTGTGGGCCCTGGGGCCGACGGTCAAGAGCATGGGCTTTGCCCCCTTGCTTCTCCTGATGGCGATCATCGCCTTCGTGACGGCGAGCATGGTGTTCCTGCTGCCGGCCGAGACCGCGGAAAACGCCAGCCCCGGCTGAGGTGCCGGGCGCGGCTTTCTAGAGCTCGATCACGACCTTGCCGGTGACACTGCCGGCGGACAGCATGGCCAGCCCCTCGGCGCCTTCCTGCAGGGGCAGGCGGGCATGAATCGGCGCGCGAAACACTCCGGCGGCGGCGAGCGCGTCGATCGCAACTAGATTCTCGCGGCCCTGCGCGGCATCGTGGCGGCCGGATTCACCGGCCCGCACGCCGATCACGGACAGGTTCTTGATCAACACGTAGTTGGCCGCCACCGTGGGAATGCGCCCGGCGACGAAACCCACGACCAGCAGGCGGCCGCCCCAGCCCAGGCAGCGTAGCGCCGTATCGAAGGCGTCGCCACCGACCGCATCAAAGACGACATCGACGCCGTTGCCGCCGGTGATGCGCCGGACTTCGTCACGCAGCTCAGGGGCCATGACCAGGCAATGTTCGGCACCTGCGCGACGGGCCGCCTCCAGTTTGGCGAGCGATCGCCCGGTGGCGATGACCGTCGCCCCCAGATGCCGGCCCAGTTGCACCGCGGCGAGTCCCATGCCGCCGCTGGCGCCGGTGACGAGAAGCGTTTCGCCGGACTTGAGTCCGGCGCGGCGCACCAGCGCGACATAGGCAGTCAAGGCACCCACGGTATGGGCTGCGCCTTCAGCGAAGTCGAGACCCGCCGGCAGGCGGCGCACGGCATCGGCGCCACAGACGAGCACGCCGGCCGCCGTACCGGCGCGCTTCTGCAGCACTACCGCGTCGCCCGTTGCCCACTGTGAAACCTCAGCGCCGACCGACTCGATCGTGCCGGCCCCCTCCATGCCGATGACAAAGGGCAACTCGGGCTTGTGCTGGTAGCCGCCACGCGTCATCAGCACGTCGGGGTAATTGAGCGCCGCCGCGCGCATGCGCACGCGTACCTCGCCCGGTCCGGGAGGCGCCACTTCGACTTCCCTGACGGCGACCCCGGCGAAACGATCCGCCAGGGCGTGGCACACCAGCGCGCTGGTGGACAGGCGCATCATTCAGGTTTGATGCCGGCGTCGCGAATCCGCTGACCCCAGACCTGCAACTGGGTGCGCACGTGGGCATTGAACTCCTCGACCGTATTGGGCTCGCCCTCCACGCTGATGGCTGCCAGACGGTCGAGAAATTCACGGCGCGCGAGCGCCCGGTTCATGTGCGTCGACCACCAGGCGACGACATCGCGCGGCAGGCCGGCCGGGCCGGAGACTCCGACCCAGCCCGGCAATTCGACTTCGCGCAAACCCAGTTCGGTGAAAGTGGGTATGGCGGGCAGAAGCGAGGATCGGCGGGCCGCGGCCAGTCCGAGTGCTTCGAGCTTGCCTGCCTTGACATGGGGCATGATCACGGCCAGGTCGGCCATGACGAACTGCGTCTGCCCGCCCATCAAGTCGGTCAGCGCGGGTGGCTGTCCCTTGTAGGCGATGCCCTGCACCTGCACGCCGGCCGAGCGCGCGAAGCTCATCGCGATCACCTGTGCAGTGCCCGATCCATAACCGAAGTTGTACTTGCCCGGCGCCTTTTTCGCCTCGGCGACGAAGTCGAGCGCCGTCTTGAACCCGCGCTGGGGGCTGACCACCATGGCGATGTCGAACCCGCAGATGCGCGCCACGTGGGAGAAGTCCTTGATCGGGTCGTAAGGCACGCTCTTGACCAAGGACGGCCCGGAGGAATGCGTGGCCGAGGACGACACCATCATCGTGTAGCCATCGGGCGTCGACTTGGCGGCGAAGTCCGCGCCGATGGTGCCGAGTGCACCAGGCTTGTACTCGAAGATGAAATTGGCCTTGGTCGCGCGGGTGATCTCATCGAGCATCAGGCGGCTCATGCTGTCGATGCCGCTGCCGGCCGGGAAGGGAACGACAAAGCGAATCGGCCGAGCGGGGTAATCCTGCGCAAGCACCGGCGCGGCAGCCGCTGCCATCCCGAGGGCGACAAGCAGCGCGCCAATGGCGTGCGACGGGGCTAGGCGAAGTGTTTTCATGATTTCTCCCTGGGGGCGTGCGGGCGGCCAATCTCGGCCAGTACTTCGGCGGTGTGCTCGCCGAGGTTGGGCGCCAGACGGCGCACATTGCCCGGCGTCGCCGAAAAGTGGAGCGGGATGCCCGGTGTGACGATGCCGCCTTCGGTCGGGTGCGTGTCGCGCTGCCAGAAGCCGGTCGCCTGCAGGTGCGGATCGGCCAGCAGCGCGTCGACATCGTTGACCGGCGCGAAGGGGATGTCGGCGGCAGCGAACACTGCCACCCACTCGGCGGTGCTGCGTGTGACCAGCGTCGCCTCGATCATCGCGTAGAGCTCGGGGATGTGCTGGCTGCGCGCGGTCACATCGGCGAAGCGCGGGTCCGCCAGCACTTCGGGCGTGCCGATCAGGGCAAAGAAGCGCCGCCACTGGGCATCGGTGTACGGCACCAGCGCCAGGTGCCCGTCGCGGGTGCGAAAGGGCTTGCGCGCCGAAGTGGCCACGCGGGCGTAGCCGGCCGGGCCGACCGCAGGGTCGAAGGCGCGCCCGGCCAGGTGCTCGACCATCATGAACGCGGTGACAGACTCGAACATCGGTACCTCGATCGCCTGGCCACGCCCGCTTTTCTCGCGCGCATAGAGCGCGAAGCCGATCGCCTGCGACACCCACAGGGCCGCGATCTTGTCGGCCGCCACGCTGCGCACATACGCGGGCGTTCCGCTCTCGCCCCCCTGGAAATGCGCCATGCCGCTGGCCGCCTGGATGGTGTCGTCCACCGCGGCACGCCCCGCGTACGGGCCGGACTCCGAGTAGCCGTAGCAGCCACAGTAGATGAGGCGCGGATGTTCGGCGGCCAGGGTCGCGAAATCCAGTCCCAGCCGCTTGAGCGAGGCCGGACGCAGGTTGGAAATGAACACATCCGCAAGCGCCACCAGGGCCAGCAGGGATGCCCGGTCTTCCGGCTCCCGTGCATCGAGCACGATCGAGCGCTTGTTGCGGTTGAGGTTGAGAAAGGCGTGACTCATCCCCGCGTGACGCTGGGGTGTGACGTGGCGAAAGATGTCGCCATCGGGCGACTCGACCTTGATCACATCCGCGCCCATGTCGCCCAGGATCTGTGTCGCCCAGGGGCCCATGCCGACCGCGGTCATGTCGAGGATGCGAACGCCGGCCAGCGGGCCGGTGGCCTTCGAGGCATCGGTCATGGACGCAAGTCGACTTTCAGTTCATCAATCACGCGAAAGCGCCAACGCGGCGGGCGCACGGTCGCGCCGGCGCGTTCGAAGCCAGGAAAGCGCGCGAGGAGCCGGCGAAAGGCCACCGAAGCCTCCATGCGCGCCACGGCATTGCCGGCGCAGAAGTGGATGCCGTGCCCGAACGCGAGGTGGCGATTGGGGTCGCGGGCGATGTCAAAGGACTCGGGGTCGGGAAACTGGCGCTCGTCATGGTCGGCCGCGCCGATGCCGAGGTGCAGGAAGGTGCCGGCGGCGATCTTCTCGCCGCCGATCTCGCAGTCGTTGCGCGCCTTGCGGTTGCCGATCTGCAGGGGGCTTTCGTAGCGCAGCATTTCCTCGATCGCGGTGCGCATGAGGGAAGGATCGGCGATGAGGCGCGCGCGCTGCTGCGGGAAGCGCAGCAGCAGGTCGATGCCGTTGGTGATGAAACTGGTAGTGGTGTCGTGCCCCGCGTTGAGCATGAAGATGCAGTTGTGGACGATTTCGTCGATCGTCAGTCCGTCGCCCCGCTCATGGTCCGCGATCAACGCGTCGAGGACGTCGGGGTCGGCGGGCGCGCGCTGGCGGCGCTTGGCGGCGATCAGTTCCTTGAGATAGGCCTTGAATTCGAGGACCGCGGCATGGCCCTCCGCCAGCTCGGCCGGTGTCCGCACCGGCTCGAGGCCGCCCAGGATCAGCGCAGCCCAGCGGCGCAACGGCTCGCGCTCCTCGCGCGGCACGCCGAGCAGGTCGCAGACCAGGTTCAGAGGGATCGGCAACGCGAATTCGCTCATGACGTCGATGACGCGCTTCTCGGCGGCGACGCCGAGAAGCGCATCGACATTGGCCGCGACTGAGGCTTCCATGCGGCGCATCGCCTGCGCGGTGAAGAACGGTCCCAGCATGCGTCGCACCCGTGTGTGATAGGGCGGGTCGTTGAATACCAGCGAGGTGGTGTGGTGTTCGTAGAGCGGACTGGTGCCGAACTTGGGCAGGAAGTCGACCTTCTTATCGGAGGAGAAACCGTCGGCATCGGTGATGACCCGGCGCACATCCTCGTAGCGGGACAGGAAGACCGAGCCATCCGGCTGGCGACAGACCGGTGCGGTGTCACGCAGGCGTCGATAGGTCGGATAGGGGTCAAGCGCGAAGGCGTGGTCGGCCTGCGCGAGGACGAATTGCTCTGCCATGGAGCCTCCGCTCCCTGCCCGCGACGCGTCAGGCGCGGGAAGTCATGCCGGCCAGGCGCTTGCCGATGATGGCTTCCGCCTCGGCCATGATGCGGTCGATCAGTTCCTTGCACGTCGGCACGTCGTGGATCAGCCCGGCGACCATGCCGCACGACCATGCACCGGCGTCCATCGCGCCTTCCAGCATGATCTTCGGGTAGACGCCGGCCACTTCCTCGATGATGTGCTCGAACTTCAGTCCGGCGCCGAGCGTCTTTTCCTTTTCCAGCAAGCGTTCCACGGCGGCGTTCTTGAGCACGCGTTCGGTGTTGCGCAGCGGGCGCATGACCAGCCGCGTGTCGAGTTCACTGGCGGCGACGATCGCGGCCTTGACGTTGTCGTGCACGGGCGCCTCCTTGGTCGCAATGAAGCGCGTGCCCATGTTCATGCCTTCTGCACCGAGCGACAGCGCCGCGACCAGCGAGCGGCCGTCGGCCATGCCGCCGGAGGCGACAAAGGGAATCTTGAGTTCCTCGGCCGCGCGCGGCAGCAGGATGAAGTTGGGTATGTCGTCCTCGCCCGGATGGCCGCCGCATTCGAAGCCGTCGACGCTGACCGCGTCGCAGCCGATCGATTCCGCCTTGAGGGAATGACGCACCGAGGTGCACTTGTGGATCACCTTGACGCCCGCCTCGTGCAGGCCGGGCAGCCACTTCTGCGGGTTGTTGCCGGCGGTCTCGACGATGCGCACGCCGCCGTCGATGATCGCGCGGATGTAGCCGGGATAGTCGGGCGAGGTGACCGTGGGCAGGAACGTTAGGTTGACGCCGAAGGGTTTGTCGGTCAAGTCGCGGCACTTGCGGATTTCGCGCGCTAAGAGTTCCGGGGTCTTTTGCGTGAGCCCGGTGATGATGCCCAGGCCGCCGGCGTTGGAGACGGCCGCCGCCAGTTCGGCGAAGCCGACAAAGTGCATGCCGCCCTGGATGATGGGGTGTTGGATGCCGAAGAGTTCGGTGATACGGGTTTTCATTGGAGTCGTTCCGTCGAGTGAGAATGGCAGCGCCCGGGCGGGAAATATACAAGGCCGGTCAATGGCTTGCCCTCGGCGCTCAGTCGCTCTTCAGGCGCAGGCGACTGGGCAGGCGTTTTTCGACCGCCCATTTGAGGAGCGCCACGCCACGATACAGGCCGTGCGCGAACTTGCCGTAGGGCATGGTGAGGAAGAATGCCAGCACGAAACCCAGGTGGATGGCCAGGAAAAGCGCCATGGCGCCGGTATCGCGCAAGGCCAGCAGCAGGAGGCCGGTCAGGCTGACCAGGAAGAGCAGGGCGATGAACCCCATGTCGAGTGCGGACTGCTCCGGGGCGGCCTTGAGCGGATGGCGACGACGATTGAGCCACCACAGTCCCGCAGGGCCGATCAACAAGCCGACCCCGCCAAGCGTGCCCAGCAGCACCGGCAGGCTGGTGAGCGCGTAGGGCGCCTGCCAGCCGAACCCATAGTGGTAGAGCGTGGCCACGCTGGTCGAGGCGAAGCACAGCAGGAACCCGTAAAAGGTCAGATGGTGGGCATGGCGTCGTGCGCGCGTGAAGCGGTCGTCATCCTCGTTGCAGCCCAAGCCGTGGCCGCCGTCCAGGTACTTGAGGGTGAGGGCCGCGTGTGTCGCTTCGGCAAGCGCCGCCCCGCCGATGGCCCCGGGCGCGTCCAGGCGCCAGAAGCGAACCGCGCCGACGGCCAGCGCCAGGCAGGCGAACCCGAAAACCGGCGCGAAGATGCCGACCAGGAGCCCGTGCGGAAAGACCGCGTAGAAATTGCCCTGCATGGGGGCGTGGATGAGCGCTCCATTCAAGGCCACCGCCAGGACCAGGAACAGGGCCAGGCCCAGGCCCAGTGCCAGGGCGATGGTCAATCCGGCGCGGCGGTACAGGGCGCCGAGCGCGCCCGGCCAGGCATAGGCGCTCCAGGTTTCTGTGCGGACGCGGGAAAGTGCCTGGGGAATCGCCACTGCGAACTCATGCGGTGGCGCGTACTGGCAGGCGAACAGGCAGGCACCGCAGTTGTGGCACAGGTTGGCCAGGTAGTGAATGTCGGCGCGCGGAAAGGTGAGGCGCCGGGTCATGGCCGGAAAGACCGCGCAAAAACCCTCGCAATACCGGCAGGCGTTGCAGATGGTGAGCATGCGGTCGGCTTCGGCCTCGGCGGGCGTGGCACCGGCCAGGCGCGCGGCTTCCCGCGTCAGAGCCTCAAGCGGCGGCATGGAGTTTCCCGATGCTGGCGGCGGCGCGCGCGCCGGCGATGCGACCGAACGCCGTGCCGATGGTCATGCCCACCCCGGCGGTATAGCCGCGTCCGAGCACGTTGCCTGCCATGATCTCGCCCGCGGCAAAGAGGTTGGCGCTGGGTCGGCCGCCGAAATGCACTGCGGCCTGCGCGTCCACCTTGAGCCCCAGGTACGTGAAGGTGATCCCGGGGCGCACCGGGTAGGCGGTGAAGGGAGGCGTGTCGAGCGGCAAGGCCCAGTGGGTCTTGGGCGGCGTGAGGCCTTGCGTGGCACAGTCGTCCAGCATGGTGTGATCAAAGGTCCCCGGGCGGCAGGCGGCGTTGTAGTCCGCAACGGTGCGCGTGAACGTCTCGGGAGAGAGTTGGAGTTTGACTGCCAGTTCCTCCAGGGTCGGCGCGACGATGCCCGGGAACACCGGCGGCATGAAGCGTCCGACGGCCTTGGCGTCGATGACCGAATAGGCGATCTGCCCGGGCTGCTGCGCGACCAGCCGCCCCCAGATGGCGTAGCGCTTGGGCCAGAAGTCCTCGCCCTCGTCGTAGAAGCGCCGCGCCTGGCGATTGACGACGATCCCCAGCGAGACGCAGTCGATGCGCGTGCAGATACCGCCGTCGTAAAGCGGTGCGCGCGCGTCGATGGCGACGCAGTGCGACTGCGACGGGTCGCCGATGATGTCCGCGCCGCAGCCCATCATGAAGCGAAGCAGGGTGCCTGTGTTGAAGCGCGTGCCGCGGATCAGGAAGTTGTCCCCTGGCCACTCGCCAAGATCGTTCTGCCCCCAGGATTCGCGCAGCCACTCGCGGTTCGATTCGAACCCGCCGCACGCCAGCACGCAGGCGCGCGCCTCGATGCGCCGGCCGCCGCTGATCGCGGCGACGAAGCGTCCTCCGTCGAGTTCCAGCGATTCGACCGGAGCGTCGTATTCAATGGCGACCCCGAGTCGCTCCGCGCTGCGGTAGTAGGCGTTGACGAGCGCCTTGCCGCCACCCATGAAGAAGGCATTGGTGCGCGACAGGTGCAGGGTGCCCGAAAGCGAAGGCTGGAAATGCACGCCGTGCTTTCTCATCCAGGTGCGGCAGGAGGCGGAATGGCGTATCACCATGCGTGCCAAGTCCTCGTCGGTCACACCGCCGGTGACCTTGTAGAGGTCTTGCCAGAATTCCTCCTCGGGATAGGACTCGGTCAGGACATCCTGCGGCGCATCGTGCATGCAGCGGATGTTGCGCGTGTGTTGCGAGTTGCCGCCGCGCCAGTCCTTGGGCGAGGCTTCGAGCAGGCGTACCGTGGCACCGGCTTCACGCGCCATCAGCGCAGCGCACAGCGCGGCGTTGCCGCCACCGATGACCAGCACATCCACTTTCCCTGTTTTGTCGATCATTCGGCCAGCTTCAGGCGCTTGAGGGTGGCCGCCTTGGCGGCGCTGTCACGCGCCAGACGCGCACTGAAGCCCTGGCCGTTGGCGTAGTTGAGCACCTGGTTGGCCCCGGCGGCCCAGGTGCGCATGGCCGGCGAGTGAACGGCCTTTTCACAGGCTGCTTCCAGCATTGCGATGATCGCCGCCGGAGTGCGGGCCGGGGCCAGCAGCCCGCCAAAACTCAACTGGACCACCGGAAAGCCAGATTCCGTTAAGGTCGGAATCTCTGGAAACGACGGGTGACGCTGTTCGGGCAGGACGGCCAGAAGCCGCAGATTGCCGGCCCGGACCTGGGCGATGAAGGAGGAGGGCAACACACCGCCGAATCCGACCCGTCCCTGCAGCAGGTCCACCTGCATCGGCCCATCGCCGCGATAAGGGACATGCAGGAGTTCGATGCCGGCAGCGACCTCGAGATCCGCGATCGCCAGATGCGGTATCGAGCCGATGCCGGCCGTGCCGTAGGACACTTTCCCGGGGTTGCGCCGGGCGTCGGCGATCAGATCGGCCAGGTTGCGATAGGTCGAGTCGCGCGGGACCGCCAGCGCGAAGATGTTGTCGAACACTTGGCACACCGGTCGGAAGGATTCCAGCCCATAGGTGAGGTTGCGGTTGCGATGGGGTTCGCTGGTCATCGACACTGCCGGGGACATGCCCAGGGTATAGCCATCCGGAGCGGCGGCCGCCAGGCGCGTAAGCCCGATGGCCCCGGTGGCGCCATCGACGTTGATGGCTGCCAGCGGCTGGCGCAGGACTTCGCCCAGCGCCTGGGCGAAATTGCGCGAGGTCTGGTCGAATCCGCCCCCTGCGGCGAAGGGGATGATGAGTTGTATCGGTCGCGCGGGGTAATCCTGCGCCGAGGCAAGGCCGGCGAGACCCAGCACCAGGATGCCGGACGCAACAAGCTTCGAGACGAAGGACCGCCGGTGACACGCGATGCGCATGACAAAACAGTTTGAATCAGGAGGCCTGCAAGGATAACCCGCCGGCTCAAAGCGGATGACGCGCGACGACCGCGTCCAATTCAGCATGCCAGCGCGTCTTCTGGGCGTCATCTGCAAAACTGGCGTCGAAACTGTTGCGGGCGAGCGTGATCGCATCCTCGCACGTCAATTCCGGCAAGGCTGCGAAGGTTTCGATGAAATTGCGATTGATGTAGCCGCCGAAATAGGCCGGGTCGTCGCTGTTGATCGTAGCGCGGAGTCCCGCACGCAGCAGTCGCGGCAAGGTGTGGTCGGCCATGGTGTCGAATACACGCAGCTTCACGTTGGAAAGCGGACACACCGTCAGCGGTGTGCGTTGCGCCGCCAGGCGCGCCAGCAGGGCGTCATCCTCGATGGCACGCACGCCATGGTCGATGCGCTCGGCTTTCAGCAGGTCTAATGCGCTGGCGATGTAGGCGGGCGGCCCCTCTTCGCCGGCATGCGCGACCACGCGCAGTCCGAGTTCGCGGCAACGTGCGAAGACGCGCGCGAACTTTTCCGGCGGGTTACCGCGCTCGCCGCTGTCCAGCCCGACGCCAATGAAGTGTGCGCGATGGGGCAGCGAATCCTCGAGCGTCGCGAACGCTTCTTCTTCACTGAGGTGGCGCAGGAAGCACATGATCAACTGCGTCGAGAGGCCCAATTCGTCGCGCGCCCGGCGCCGAGCGCGGGCGAGTCCGTCGAAGATGGTCGCCATCGGCACTCCGCGTACCGTATGGGTCTGCGGATCAAAAAAGATCTCGGCGTGCACCACATTGTCTGCCTTGGCGCGCTGGAGATAGGCCCAGGCCATGTCTTCGAAGTCTTGCGCCGTCCTGAGCACCGCCGCGCCGGCATAGTAGATGTCGAGGAAACTCTGCAGGTCGGTGAACGCGTAGGCCGCGCGCAGCGTGTCGATGTCCGGGTAGGGCAAGGACAGGCCGTTGCGCCGGGCGAGCGCGAAGATCAACTCGGGCTCCAGCGTGCCTTCGATATGAACGTGCAACTCGGCCTTGGGCAGGGCAGTGATCAGGGCATGCAGGCGGGGATTCATGGCACTCCTACACTCGGACGCAGGCTGCTTGAGCCGGCGTGTCGGCATCAGCGGCTGCGGCGTGTTCGTCCGGAAGGTGGTGAATCTCGATGGTCGAATGCACGATTTCGCCGTGGATCGACAGTCGTTTGCGCACGACGTCGGCTGTCAGCGTCGCATCGGAGGTCACGACGGTCAGCGCGCATGAGTAGGCGTGCCGGCCGACACGCCAGACGTGCAGGTCGGTGATGCGGGAGTCGACTCCGTCGCGTTCGGTTTCAACGACTTCGCGGATTTCGCCGACCACGGGATGGTCCATTTCGCGGTCGAGCAGCACCGTGGCGCTGTCGATGAGCAGGCCCTTGGCCCACCAGGCGATCAGGATCGCGCCGACGATGCCCATCAGCGGATCCAGCCACGACCAACCGTAGAACCAGCCACCGACGAGCGCGACGATCGCAAGCACCGATGTCATGGCGTCGGCGATCACGTGCAGGTAGGCCGCCTTGAGGTTCAGGTCCTGGTGCGCTTCGTGCGCTTCGTGCCTTCCGGTCCCGCCATGGGCGTGATCATGCGAGTGGCCGTGGTTATGCGAGTGGCCGTGGTCATGCGTGTGGCCGTGGTCATGCGTGTGGCCGTGATCATGCGCCCGGCCAAGAATCAGGGCGCACACGATGTTGACCAGAAGGCCCAGCGCGGCCACCACGACCGCCTCGCGGTATTGGATGGGCTGCGGCCAGATGAGGCGCTCGATCGAGCCGACCAGCATCAGCGCCGCCACGCCGAGAAGGAAAATGGCGCTGCCAAAGCCTGCCAGAATCTCGATCTTCCAGGTACCGAAGGCGAAGCGCGGGTCGCGCGCGTAGCCACGCGCCGCGGCGTACGCGATCGTCGAGAGGCCGATAGCCACGGCATGCGAACTCATGTGCCAGCCATCGGCTAAGAGTGCCATCGAGTTGAACCACCAGCCAGCCGTGATTTCGACCACCATGGCCGCGGCGGTGATCCACATCACGATGCGGGTTCCGCGTTCGGCGGCGGCGTTGCCGGCGTCGAAGACGTGATCATGCCGCCATCTGGCCAGTGTCTCGGTGCGCATGGTCGATCCCTTCAGGCTCGGACGCGGTACCGGCGCCGTCAGGCCGGATCGCCCGCGGGCGTAGCCGCGTTTGCTGCGATCATTTGTCCCGCGCCGGACGGCACGCAAAAAAAAGCCCAGCCGGTCAAGGCTGGGCTGCGAATGAGTGGTGG
>JAEUOR010000005.1 GCA_016790635.1 Burkholderiales bacterium | reverse complement strand
GGTGTGGCGGACCTGGGCGCGCTGGAGCGCATCGCTCCGCCCGGGCATCGGCCGACCGACCTGATGCCGCGCGTGCGCTCGGTGATCTCCCTGGGCGTGGGCGGCCAGACGCGCGGCGCCTGGCAACTGCCGGCCAAGGCGATGGCCTATTCGGGCTCGACCGAGGTGCGCGCCTATTCGGTGGCCTACGGCGCGGCGTTCTATATCGAGCAGGCTTTCGGCGCGGCCAGCCTTTATGTGCCACCGGACATGGACCCCGAGGGCGGCCCGCGCGTGCCGCTGCAAAGCCTGAAACTGCACGCGGAGATCGCCGGCATCGGCGCGCGCTCGTTCGCCGGCGACATCCTCCTGCATCCGGACTACGGGTTCATGTATTACGCGTCGGTCTTCACCGAACTGGAATTGCCGCCGGACGCGCCCATGGCCGAGAACCCCTGTCCTGCGCCATCGTGCGTGGCCATGCACCGCGCCACCGGGCGCACCCCTTGCATGAAGTTCTGCCCGGCGCAATGCCTGGACGGCGAGATCGACAGCGACGGCAGGCAGTTGCGCTCGCGTTATGACATGGCCGCCTGTGCCGAATACACGCAGGAATACGAGACCGTGCCCAACATGCTTGCCGAGGCGGTGAGGAGCGGCAATGCCGACAGCCTGACCGGGCCGGACCGCAAGATGCTCTGGTACAAGGTCTCGGCCGGTTCCGGCGCGTGGTTCGCGCAGTGTTTCGAGTGCATGCGGGTCTGCCCGCTGGCCACGCAGGCGCCGCAGGCCGACCCGATCCTGCGCACGGCCGAGGCGCGCGCGGCAGCGAAGGGCTGAACGCGATGGTCGGCGGCCTCACCCGCGAACAGGTCGGTGTCACTGAGGCCATGCAGGCGGCCTTCGGCGAAGCCGTGTTCCGCATGAGCCATAACCTGCAAGTGCGCGAGGGCGACCCGATCCGCAAGCTGGACTGGGCAGAGATCGAGCGCCAGCGCGAGGCCATGGGCTTGGCCGACGGACAGATCGCCGAGCGCATCGGACTCACGCGCGCGCAGGTCACCTGGATTCGCAACGCCGAGGAGACGCGGCGCTTCACACCCGGCCGCCAGGCCGCGCTGCTGGAACTGGGCGGCGGCAAGCGCTATCGCAAGGAGAGGTTCGTGCCCATCGAGGACCGTTTTCGCTACAGCGATGACGCGTTGGCCCTGCGCGCGGCCATGCGCTTTGACCCCGCACGTGTCGCCGATTACGTCGCACGCGGCCTGTGGAACGACGATACCTTGCCCAAGTGGCTTGCGCGCCATGTGCGGGAGCGCGGCGACGCGCTGGCGCTGGTGCATGGCGACCGCACGCTCACATGGCGCGCCCTGTCGGATCAGGTGTTGCGCCTGGCCGCCGGACTGCGCGGCGCCGGTGTCGCACGCGGCGATGTGGTCGCGGTACAGCTGCCCAACACGGTCGAATTCGTCGTCACGTATCTCGCCATCGCGCGCCTGGGCGCGGTCATGGTGACCATCCACATGCCATATCGGGCCGCCGAGATCGCCACCCTCATGGCCCACAGCCGCGCGGTGGCGGCTGTCTGCATCGGACGCCTCAAGGACTTCTCGCCCGGCGAAGCCTATCTCGCCGCACGCGCAAACCTGCCGCGCCTGCGCGCGGTCGTGACGGTGGGCGAGAGCCTGCCTGGCGCACTCGCCTACACCGACCTCGTCGCCGGAGCGCCGATCGAGGAGGATGCGCCCGGGCCGGTCGCGAGCGACCCCTTCCTCCTGCTCTACACCTCGGGCACCACGGCGGCGCCCAAGGCCGTGCCGCACCCGTATCACACCATGCTCGGCAACGGTCGTGTCGGCGCGCCCGAGCATCGCATTGGCCCTACGGATCGCGTGCTCTCGGCGGCGCCGTTCTCGCACCTGTTCGGCCTCTACAGCCTGCACGTGGCCTGGTCGGTCGGCGCCACATGCGTGCTGCTGCCGGTGTTCACCCCGCCCGACCTGGCCGCGACCGTCGCGCGCGATGCACCCACGGGCTTGTGGACGGCGCCGGCGCACATCGCCGCGTGCCGCGCATTGGGCTTGTTCGACAAACACGATTTCGGCTCGCTGAAACTGGCCATCATGTCCGGCAGCGCCTGCCCGCCGGAACTGGTGCGCTGGTTCCAGGCGCGCACGCCCGGTTGCGCGGTGACACAACTGTGGGGCATGACCGAGACGCAGGGCGCTCTCTATACCCGCCCCGGTGATCCGCTGGAGATCGCGGCCACCACCGCCGGGCGCGTCAGCCCCGGCACCGAAGTGCGCATCGTCGGTGCCGACGGCAGGACCTGCGCGCCGGGCGAGACCGGCGAACTGCAGGTGCGCGGCAGCCTGCTCTTCCCGGGCTTTTTCGACAACGACGCGGCCAACCAGGCCGCCTTCACCGCCGATGGCTGGTACCGGACCGGCGACCTGGCCGTGATCGACGCGGCAGGCAATGTCGCCATCACCGGGCGCGAGAAGGACATCATCAACCGCGGCGGGGTCAAGTTCAACCCGCGCGACCTGGAAGACCTGCTCGACGCCCACCCGCAGGTCATGCAGTCGGCCATCGTGCCCATGCCCGACCCTGTGCTGGGCGAACGTGCCTGCTGCTTCATCACCGTGCGGCCCGGCGCGGCGACGCCGACGCTGGACGAACTGGTGGCTTTCCTGTCAGAGCGGAACATCGCCAGGAACAAACTGCCGGAGCGCCTGGTGGTGGTGGAAGAGATGCCGCTCACCCCGACGCGCAAGATCATCAAGGGGCGCCTGCGTCTGCCGACCTGAGACACTGGCTTGTTCCGCGCGTCGCAAGCCGCATGGCTATGAAACCAACCCATGTTTCGTGAGTTCAACAGGAGGGCGGGCAGAGGCAACTGATGTCGGAACAATTTACAGTTGGTGAGTCATGGCCGCGCCGAGGGACCGACAATGCTATATAAATAACTGAACCAAAAAGAAATTTCTTTGTTGGCGCACCTCTTGCTTCTACTGTCACCAAGTGCCGTATCTCCAAAATCGATTGAAGGAAGCGTCAAATGAAACTTACTTTTTCTTCCATGGTAGCCGCAGGCTTGATGGCTGTCTCGATGGGAGCGACCGCCGCACCCATGGTGACCTCGCTCGGTGGGGACAATTACCAGATCAGTTTCGACCCTATGACCTTCAACATCACGACCGCAGGCGAGGTCGCCTCGATCGTATTCGAGGACTTTTACGCATCGGTCCAGCCTTCGTGCGGCAGCTACGTTTCGGGGACGGTGGATTCCAGCCTCAATGGTGGTGCCACGCAAGCGCTCATCGGAAACTCTTGCACGGGTGCCTACAACTTTCTTAACGATGTCGACGGGAACGATCTGCTGGTGACCATCTACAGTGGCTTCACCGGGGCCTACGGTACGGTCAATATCGGAGATGTTGTCGCATTGTCCAATCCGGTGAACTATGTCTTCAACCTGGCAGGTCTGAACCCGGCAGCCAACGCCGGACCTTTCGATGTCTTCCTCGTGAACAACAGCTTTCAACGAGTTTCCGACATCCAAAGGACGGGTGGAGGCAACGTTCCCGAACCCGGCACGCTGGCGCTCCTTGGCCTCGGGTTGTTCGGCGCCGGCATGCGCCGCAAGCTACAGCGCGCCTGATCGGAAACGCTTCATCCAACGAAACCCGGCCGCGCGCCGGGTTTTCTGTTTCTGCGGACTGAAATCGGGATGCCTTCCGCGCGTCTTCTTCCGCAGCCCAAACGCGTTGAATCCTGCAGTGTGGGCCCGATGTAAAGCACCTTGCAAGTCAGCGCGGCTCAAGCTGCCCCCGGCGACCGGTAAGCCATGCCGGGCTGGAGCCCGCTCGGCGCGGCCCTTTGGCGCTTGATTCCGCATGCATTCGGGGCGGCGATTGGCGCGCGCGTCGGGTCTGCATGCACGCCACTGCGAGCGCCGCTGCGTAGGGCAGCGCCAACGCCGCGAGCAGGACTACCCAGACCAGAGCCGCGCTGTCCTGCGCCGGCCGTCCCAAAGTGAAGGCAAGCGCGGCGATCAATAGTGCCGCGCACAGCGCCGCGTGCTCGCGCACCGGCGCGAGGCGATGCGGCGCACCGGTCACCGTGCGGCCCTTGCGTGTCACGCCGAATTGCGCACTCCGGCCAGTCAGTCCGGCCGACAGGCCCGCCAGGACGCCGCGCGCCGCGCTGTGCGACAAGGCCATGCCTGCCAATGCGGCCAGGGCCGCGCCGCGCGCACCGCCGCCGACCCGGCGCGCGTGCAGCAGCGGACCCAGCAACAGGCGCGGCAGGAGCAGGCCCAGGAGCGGCGCGGCGAAGAGCGCGACCGGCAGGCCGAAGCTGCCCGGCAGCGCCAGCGCGGCAACGCTCCAGGCGAGCGCGGCCAAGGTCAGCAGCAGATGCGCGGCGTCGCCCAGCCAGGGCAGCCAGCCCGCGAGGAAGTGATAGCGCTGCCAGATGTGCAGCGTGCTGCCGCTTGCGACGAGCGCGCGCCAGTGCTTGCGCAGGATCTGCATGCCGCCTTCGGCCCAGCGCTGGCGCTGGCGCAGCCACGCGCCCAGGTCGGCCGGCGTGAGCCCGCTGCCGGCGACACGGTCGACGTAGAGAACCTGCCGACCGGCGGCGAGCAGGCGCAGCCCCAGCTCGGTGTCCTCGCACACGCAGGCTTCGTCCCAGCCGGCGCGGCGCAGGTCGCATGCACGCACCAGGGTCATGGTGCCGTGCTGGATGATCGCGTCACGTTCGTGGCGGTGATGCATGCCGATGCGAAAAAAGCTCTCGTATTCCCAGTGCATCAGGCGCGCGAGCGCATGCCCGCGCCAGCCGCGGTGCGCCTGCGGGGCCTGCAGCACCGCCACCTCGGCTTTGCTGAAATGCCCGGCGAGGGAGGCGAGCCAGTCGCGTTCGACGACGTAATCGGCGTCGATCACGCCGATCCATTCGACGCGCGGGTCGGTGTGCGCCAGCGCCACGTTGAGCGCACCGGCCTTGAATCCCGGCCAGCGCGGCAGGTGCCGGAAGCGCAGGCGCCGGCCCGTCATGTCTGCAGCGGCGGCGGTGTTGCGCGCGGCAACATGTGCCTCGACGGGTTGCCACAGCGACGGGTCGGTCGTGTTGTTGTCGATGACGATGATGTCCAGGTCCGGCCAGTCGAGCGCGATCAGGCTCTCGATGGCCGCGATGACTTGCGCCGGCGGTTCATTGCAGGCGGCCAGATGAATGCCGATCGGTGGCGCGCGTTCACCTGCGCAGAGTGCCGCAGGTTGGGTCACCCGCGCCAGGCTGCCGGGCCAGTACAGTTCGGCGAACTCCAGCCATTGCGCGATCACCAGCGCGAGCGCCAGCGTGATCGCCGGTGCGAGGAGCGCGAAGGCGACCCAATCGCCGGCACGCAGGTAGTTGATCAGCGGCGCGGCCGCCAGCGCCACCGCACAGGAGGCCGCTGCCTGCGCGGCAAGCGCGAAGGCAAAGCGTGCGCGCGTGCGCAGGCGCGGCCGGCCGGCCAAGAGCGGCAACGCCAGCGCCACCCCCAGCAGGGTGGCGATCAGCGCCTTGCCGCGCCAGAAGGCATCGCTTTCCAGCGGACCGCTCAGGTCGAACTTGGCTTCGCGCCCGGCGCTGAACATGCCCCAGTGCGCGCCGGCCGGTCCCTCGACGCTTGCCTTCCAGGGTTGGTCGAAGGCCTCCATGACGAAGTAGTCGAGGTTTTGCGCGGCGGCGCGCGCGACGAAGCTGCGCACGAACTGCGCCTGCAGGGCCGGGGTGGCGCGTGCATCGCGCACGGTCTCGCCGCCGCTGGGCCAGCCGACCTCGCCGATCACCACGTGCTTGTCGGGAAAGCGCGCCGCCAGCGCGCCGTAGCGTTCCAGCGCCAGGTCCACGGCGACATCCGCGTGCACACCCTCCCAGTAAGGCAGCAGATGCACGGTCAGGAAATCGACGTGACGCGCCAGTTCCGGGTCGGCCAGCCAGACGTGCCAGGGTTCGGCGGTCGAGACCGGAACCGACAGCGCGGCGCGGGCGCGCTGCAACAAGGCGATCAGTTCGGCGCGCGGCAGCGAGCCGTGCAACTGGGTCTCGTTGCCGACGATCACGCGCTCGACAGCGCGGCTCGCGCGCGCCTGCGCGATCAGGGCATCGAGCTCGCGCGCGTTGTTGTCGCGGCGCGCGTCTATCCATGCGCCCAGCGTGACCTTGAGGCCCCGCGCAGCGGCGTTTTCGGGGAGCGTAGGCAGGTCGGCCGCGCTGTAGGTGCGGATGCGTCCGGTCAGGTCGGCAAGCAAGGCCAGGTCGGCCGCCACCGTCGCTTCTTCGGCGCGGGCGCCGGCGCGCGGGTCGGCATGCCGCTGGTAGGGGCTGTAGGCGAGTCCCGCGACGCGCGGCGGGGCCTCGGTCGCGGGCAGGCGGGGGTTGAGCGCGCCCCAGGCCAGCACATTGGCGAGTGCGGCCAGCAGCACCGCCACCCAGGCACGGCGGGTCGCGCGGGCGCGCTCTGTCACACTCCCGCCCGTGTCGCTAACAGCCATACCCGCCCCGACCCTGCAGCAACGCGTGTGCCGCCTGCTCGCGTTCGCCTTGCTGTGCGCCGGCCCCTTGGCGCTGGCGTGGTGGGCGTTGCCGCGCGCGCTCGAGACACCGTTGCCGGCGGTGACCGGTACTCACTTGGCGTGCGTGTCCTACGCGCCGTTTCGTCGTACCGGTCATTCGCCTTTTGACCCGGACTTGGTGATCCCGCCCGCGGCCATCGATGCCGACCTCGCGCTGATCGCACGCGTGAGCCGCTGCGTGCGCACCTACGGG
Source organism: Burkholderiales bacterium (assembly GCA_016790635.1). Lineage (GTDB taxonomy): Bacteria > Pseudomonadota > Gammaproteobacteria > Burkholderiales > JAEUOS01 > JAEUOS01. The sequence goes on along the minus strand of JAEUOR010000005.1, from coordinate 8,218 downwards.
GTCGGCCACGGGCTGGACGCGCTGCCCGCGCTGGCCGCCAGGCACGGCCTGCGCGTGCGCCTCGGCGTGTGGATCAGCGCCGACCCGGCCGCCAACGCGCGCGAACTCGCGACCGGCCTGCGCCTGGCGCGCGCGCATCGCGACGTCGTCGACCTGCTCATCGTCGGCAACGAGGTGCTGCTGCGCCGTGACCTCCAGCCCGCGCAGTTGGCGCAATTGCTCGCTGCGGCGCGACGCGAGGCTGCGGTCCCGATCGCGTATGCCGATGTCTGGGAATTCTGGCTGCGCCATGCCGAAGCCTTGCGCGGGCAGGTCGACTTGGCCGCCATTCACATCCTGCCGTACTGGGAGGACCACCCGGTCGGCATCGACGGCGCCGCGCGTCATGTGCGCGAGATCGCGGCCAAGGCGCGCGCCGCGCTCGCGCCGCTGCCCTTGTGGATCGGGGAGACTGGCTGGCCGGCTGCCGGCCGGCAGCGCGGCGCGGCGTCGCCGGGTGTCGTGGAGCAGGCACGCCTGGTGCGTGAACTCGTCGCCATGCCGCCGCCGGAGGCGCGGGACTTCAACCTGATCGAGGCCTTCGACCAGCCGTGGAAGCGCGCCCTCGAAGGCGCGGTCGGCGGCGCATGGGGAATGTTCGACGCTGACGGGCGGCAGCGGATCGCGTTCTCCGGCAGCGTGCCGGGGGACGCGACCGCACGCGCGGTGGGCGTCGCGCTCGTGCTGGGTGCGTTTGGCGCAGCCATCGGTGCCGGTGTACGCCGACATGGGCCGGCCGCCCTGTGCGCGGCCCTCCTGGCCGGCGCGCATATCGCCGGGCTCCTGCCCCTGCAATGGCGCCTCCTGGTCGAGGAGTGTCGCGTCCCCGGCCACTGGCTGTTCGGCGCCTTGCTGTTCACACTGACTGTGGGTGCGGCGCTCGACTGCGCGCTGCGCCTGCTCGAAGCGCTCGACCCGCGCGCGGCCGGACTCGGACCGCCGCGCCCGGCCTGGCGCGACTTCCTGTTCCCCGCGTGGCTCTTCGCGGCTGCCAGCTACGCGCTGATGCTGCTTTTCGATGGGCGCTACCGACCCCTGGTCTGGCCGATGCTGCTCTCGCCGGCACTGCTGGCGCTCGCGCTGGCTCTCCTCGGCAGGCCCGCGTTCGCGCCGCGCCACAACCGCGCCGTGCGCATTCTCGGCGCAGCCTGTGCAGCGTCCGCGGTCGCGTTGGTCGTGAGTGAAGGTGTGGCCAACGGCGCCGCGTGGGCCGTGGCGCTGGGTCTCGCCTGTGCCGGTCTGGCCGTCGAGGTCGCTCATCGAAGCGCTTTGGGCCAGGCACCCACCAGGAGCAGCACGGCAATCCACAACGCCGGCGCTGCCGGTCCTGCACCATAAAGCATGAGCCCGGCGCAGGCCAGCGCCAAGGTCACGTAGGCCAGAGCGCCGCGACGCGTGGCCAGGGCGACCAACGCGATCAGGAGCGCCGCCCAGCCGACGCGCTGATCGGTGAACGATGCCACCACCGCGGTCTTGATCAGGCACTCGTTCTGCGCGCTGCATAGCGCGGCGAGGCCGCCATTTTCGATCCAGCCGAAGCGCAGCCAGGAAGCGACAGCGAGGGCGCCGAACGCGGTGGCAAGCGGGCCGCCCCAGGTGCGCCAGAGGTTCACGTGCGCGCTCGTCATCGCTTGGCCACCTGCGCGGAGCGCGAGCCGGCGAATGCCTCGAGGAGCATCGGCGTCAGATCGTGAAAGCCGCCCAAAGGCGCACGCGGCGGCGTGAGTCCAGGGCCGAAGCCGCGCGAGAGCAGGGGCGCGAGCAACGCTGCATCGCGCGCGATGATCGTCACCGGCACGTCCCAGGGCGCGCCTTCACCGCTGACATTGGCACTCGGTTGGTGGTCGCCGACCAGCAGGAACACGGTGTCGCGCGGCTCGGGCAGCGCGAGAAAGCCTTCGATCCAGCGGTAGGTGTATTCCACCAGCTTCAGGTAGTCCGGAAACATGTCCAGCCAGCGGGTGCGCGTGCTCTGCGCCGCCGCCACGGCTGCGGCGTCAAACGGCTCCGGGCCGAGCACGCGCTGCCAGTCCGGCTGGTAGGGCGTCACCGGATTGAAGGGGATGTGGCAATTGATGGTGACGAAGGTCACGAAGCGCGGCGCGGCCGCGGCATCGCGCGGGTGCATGGCCTCGAAGCGCGCCAGCGAATACTGGTCCGGGATGAACCAGAAGCCGAACGGCGGGCCGCGATAGTCCAGGTTGCGGCCCTCGAGATAGACGTCGAATTCGTAGTAGCTGCGCTCCGGCCAGTCCCACGACACGGCCGGATAGAGCCCGAACGTGCGGTAACCGGCGCGACGGAAGAGGGTGTTGAGCGTGGGGCGCTGGGTCGTCACCAGCAGGTCATGGCGGCGCGAGTCAGTCAGGTCGATGCCCGCCAGGAGCGACAGGTGCGCCAGGTCCGAGGTGCCGCCGAAGGTGGGCGAGCGAAACATCGCCGAGACGGCATGCCGCCCGCTGGCGGCCAGGGTGCGCGCCAGCTCCGCGCGCACCGGCGCCAATGCTGCTTTAGCGCGCGGGTTGTCGAAGGTGACCGCGCCGACCGACTCCAGGAAGATCAGGTAGACGTCGCGCCCCGCCAGTGCGGCCAGGGCCTGCTGCGGATTCGTGAGGGCGGCGTCGAGGGCGTCGGCGCGCGGCAAGGTGCGCGCCAGGTGCGTCGGCGACGCCGCGCCGATGACGAGCCCGAACTGGTGCAGCATCACCGGCACCACCGGCTTGGACACGTAGGGCCAGGTTGCCTGCACGCCGGCGTAGTTGGCGATCGCCATCGCGGTCGCGCCGGCCGTGATGCCCCAGGTCCAGCGGCGGGTCAATGCGTAGGGCACGGCCTCGCGCGCACAGGCGGTGATACCGGCGTGCAGCATGCGCGTCAGCCCCCACAGCAGGGCGGCGGCGATGGCGACCACCAGCGCGCTTTGCCACCAGGCGTGGTCGCGCGCAGCGACCCACAGGAAGCGCGGAATCTGCGGTACATCCCAGTACACGCTGACATGGCGGCCGAAGAGCGACGGCGCGGTCACGTCGATGTAGCGCCACAGCACCAGCACCAGGTAGGCGCCGGTCAGCCAGGCGGCGGCGCGGCGCGACAGGCGGCCGGTGGCAGCCACCAGGGCCAGCAGCACCAGCCACAGGCCGACAAACTCCGGGGCAATGCGCGCGTCCGGACGCACCAGAGGCGTCGGCCACCAGCTGGTCGCGCTCAAGACCCCGTTGAGCAGCAGCAGCGCGCCGACGCCGATGAAGATGCGGCGCCACGGCCAATCGCGGCTGCGCGCCGGGGCAGCCTGCGTGGGGTGGTTCACGCCGGTTGGGCCGCGGCGCTGGCGACCCGGGCGGGTGCCTCAGCTACCCCGGGGGCAGGATCGGCCGCCCGACCGGGAAGATGGCCGACGGCCAGGTAGCCCATGCCCCACTGGGTCGCTTCCATGCGCCAGCCGGACAGGCGCGGCGCAATGCGGTCCCACGGTGTCGCGAGCTCGCCGGGGCGGCCGTTGTAGCCGCAGTTTTTCCAGTACACCCACCAGTTGAGCGGTGCGAGATAACGCGGAAAGTACTTGATGCCGGCGATGGCCACGCGCGCGCCGGGCTTGGCGCAGGCGAGGATCGCGTCGAGCGCAACCTCCGAGCGCAAGATGTCGTGGGTGTAGTGGAACAAGAGCGCGTCGAACTGCTCCGCGCTGGTCATGCCCTGCGCAAAGGCGTGGTGCACCTCGACGTTCTGCCAGCCGGCCGCGGCCACCTTGGCGCGTGCGCGTTCGAGCATTTCCGGGCTGTGGTCAAACCCGACCACCTTGCCCTCCGTGCCGACACCTTCACGCAACAGCCCGAGGCTCAGGCCCGTCCCGCAAGCGACATCGAGGACCCGCTCACCGGGCTTGAGCCCGAGCCCGGCCACGGCGCGACGGCGAATCGGCCAAGTCGGCCCGCAGGTCAGGTCGTAGACGCCGGCGCGGCGCCGGTACTTGGCGAGCGACGCGTCGCGAACCTCCGGTTCGGCAGCGGGCTGGCCCGCGGTCAGGCTGAGTGAAATCGGCATGGCGACAGGAGGATACGCGAGCAGTCCGACGCCGGATGCGCGCGCCTGCACTCTAAAATGCGCAGGTGCCCGACTTTGTTGACGTCCCCTTGCCGGCCGGCGGCGCCCAGGCGTCGCCGGAGGGGAATGTACGAGGCCGGCGCGCGACGCTCTTTGCGATCGGCACCGGGCTGGCGCTGCCGATGCTCGCACGCGCCGCCAGCGGGCCGCGCCTGGCCGAGGACCCGTTCACGCTGGGGGTCGCCTCGGGCTATCCGCATCCCGGCGGCATGGTCCTGTGGACCCGCCTGGCCCCGCGCCCGGTCGAGCCCGGCGGCGGCATGCCGGCGCAGGGAGTGCCGGTGGAGTACACGGTGGCCGAGGACGATGCGATGCGCCGTGTGGTCGCGCGCGGCACGGTGACGGCACGGCCGGAAAACGCACATGCGGTGCATGCCGAGCCCGACGGGCTGGCGGCCGGGCGCTGGTACTGGTATCGCTTCACGGCCGGCGGCTGGGCCAGCCCGATCGGACGCACCCGCACCGCGCCGCCGGCCGAGGCCGCGGCCGCCGGCCTGTCCCTCGATCTGGCGATTGCCAGCTGCCAGCAGTACGAGGCCGGCTACTACGCCGCCTATCGCCGCATTGCCGCGGATGCGCCCGACCTGGTCGTGCATCTGGGCGACTACATCTACGAAGGCGGCGCCGGGCCCTCCGCGGTGCGGCGCATCCCTGAGCCGGTACCGATGACCCTGGATGAGTACCGCGTGCGCCATGCGCGCTACCGGCTGGACCCGGACCTGCAACGCGCGCATGCGGCCTGCCCGTGGCTTTTGACCTGGGACGACCACGAGGTCGAGAACGACTATGCCGCGTCGCGCTCGCAAAACGACGATCCGCCGGGCTGGTTCATGGAACGGCGCGCCGCCGCGTATCGCGCCTACTACGAGCACATGCCCATGCCGCGACGCATGCTGCCCATGGGCCCTTACATGCGCCTGCATACGGAGGTATGGCACGGCCGCCTCGCGCGTTTTTTCATGCTCGACGGGCGCCAGTACCGGACCCCGCAGGCCTGCACCCCGCCGGGGCGCGGCGGCGGTGTCCCGACCGACCCGGGTCGCTGCGCCGAGTTGCACGATACGGCACGCACCTTCCTGGGACAGCAGCAGCGCGACTGGCTGTTCGCGCGCCTGCCGGTGCGCCCGGAGGCGCAATGGAATGTGTTGTGCCAGCAGACCCTGATGCAGCCCGCCGGGCTGACCTGGCAGGGCCTGCCCTGGGTGCACACCGACGGCTGGGACGGCTATCCGGTCGAGCGTGCGCGCCTTTTGGCCGCGCTGGCCGACGCGCGGGTGGCCAATCCGGTGGTGCTGGGCGGCGATGTGCACGCCTTCTATGCCTGCGCGCTCAAGCAGGACAATGCCGACCCGAATTCGCCCGTGGTTGCCAGCGAATTCGTATGCGGGGCGGTCACCTCCCCCCTGCCATCGGCGCGCTACGTTCAGCGTGTCGCCGAGGTGCACCCCGCAGTGCGTTATACCCACACCGACAAGCGCGGCTACCTGCGCATGCGCATCAGCGCGACGAGGCTCAACGCCGAAGTCATGGGCGTGACGGATGTGCGCCGCGCCGACTCGCCAGTCGAGGTGCTGGCCCGGCTTGAGGTAGCGACGGGGCGCCCCGGGCCGGTCGTGGTGTGAGGCCGCACAAGGATTTGAGAAAGTAGGGAAACACCATGTCACGCCGCTACGCAGTCGTCGATGTATTCACCGCGGTGCCCCTGAAGGGCAACCCCGTCGCCGTCGTCCTCGACGCCGCAGGCTTGTCGGATGCCGACATGCAAGCCACCGCCGCGTGGACCAACCTGTCGGAGACCACCTTCGTCCTGCCGGCGAATGACCCGCGCGCGAGTTACCGGCTGCGCATCTTCACCCCGGCCAGCGAACTGCCGTTCGCGGGCCATCCGACGCTCGGCAGCGCGCATGCCATCCTGGCCGCCGGCATCGCCGCGCCGCGCGAAGGCCGCCTGGTGCAAGAGTGCGGCATGGGATTGGTCGATCTGGCCGTCGCGGGCGATGGCCAACTGGAACTGAAACTGCCGACCGCCACATTCAAGGAGATCACCGCTGCCGACCTGGCCGAAGTCGAAGCAGCCCTCGGCGGCCGCGCACAGGCCTCGTCAAAGCCGGCCGCAGTGCACGTCGGCCCGACCTGGCTGATCCTGCCCATGGAAAGCGCCGCCGCCGTGCGCGCACTCAACCCCGACATGGCGCGTCTGGCCGCCATCGAGCGGCGCCTGGGCATCACCGGCGTCACCGCGTTTGGCCCGCACCCGCCCGGCGCGCCGGCCGCCATCGAAGTACGCTCGTTCGCACCATCCGGCGGCGTGCCCGAGGACCCGGTATGCGGCAGCGGCAACGGCTGCGTGGCCGCGTTCCGTCTGGCGCGCGGAATGATCGGCGCCGAGAGTTCCTACGTTGCCGCGCAGGGCGCATGCCTGAACCGCGCCGGGCGTGTCGCAGTACGAATTGCGGCAGATGGCGGCATCTGGCTGGGCGGGGTCTGCGTGACTGTGGTCGAGGGGGCGTTGCGGCTTAGAGCGGGGCCGGCGGGCTGAACGTCCCCGAGAGTCAGGAAGCATCGGCCGGGGCGTCGGGCACTCGATCTGTCTGAAGTCCGCGCCAGACGTAGTGATACGCCCGGTAGAATTCACGACCCACCGAGTTCGAAGTGGTCGGCGGGCCGTTAGCTCAGTTGGTTAGAGCAGAGGACTCATAATCCTTTGGTCGTTGGTTCAAGTCCAACACGGCCTACCAGATGTAAAAGCCTAAGAAATAGGCAACCTCTCGGCAGTCAAAATCGAGCCTGGTGCCAGTCTGGTGACAGTTTCATGAGCATTGCCCTTCGGAATGCTCTGGCGCGGTGCCCTGTCTACCGCATCAATTCCCAATGCCGGCCCGTAGGCCCGCACGCCCCGCGCTTCGCTCGCGCGACCTCGCATGTCATCCTCTGCCGGTCGCACGTCAGCACGGGCGCATCGCCCAGGTTGTCCACGTACTGGTGCCGGCAACCGGCGCAATCGCGGCGATGCGGCCTTGTGGGTACGGCCGGCGCGGACTGCTTGGGCCAGGTGACGAGGAACCGGGCACGGCGCTGCTCGGCCTCGAAGTCGCAGTCGCGGAGTGGTTCAAGCGCGTGGTGCGGCATAGCGGGATGGTAGCGTGTGGGATCACGCAGCGGCCAGGGCCTGCGGATGCGCCAGCGGGCGCGGCCCGTGGGCAGCGCGAGGCTGCCCTCGCGGCGCGTTGGTCTTCGCCGACACTAGGCGGCGATGCCGAATAAGATTCGCGGAGACGCAAGTGCGGTGTAGTCAGCCGCCTAAGTTATCGCAATAGGCAATGCGGGAGGCCGCACAAGGCATAAGGCAATGTTCGAGTGGCTAACCAAGATCGTCGATGATGCGCGCATTGCTTTCGCGTACATCAAGTTTGAAAAAGAATGTAGGAAACAGTGGGTAGCCGACGCCGAGCGCACCTATTCGACGGTATTGATTGAAAACAAAATCGAATTCCGCATGGCAGAACCATCCCGCCATGCCGCGATTGCTTTCGACGGACCTATACGCGACCTCGAAAGCCGATGCGAGGGTATTCGGCAAGGCGTAGCCGATGCCAATGACAAGTTGGCAATCCTTGACCGCGATTACAAATCGGAACTGGACTCCGCCTATATCGTGCTTAATCAAGTTCGCGCGGAGCTTGAATCTTGTCGGCAGAATCTCGCCAGTGCGCACAGTGAACTCAATAGCGCCAAGAGCAGCCTTAACGCATGGTATTCGCGGGCCGAACGCCGATGGTTCGGCAACCGCGGAAGGGAACTCCCGAGACATTCTTTTTTTGGCCAGGACCTCCGCGACAGGGACCACCTCAAGAGCCGGCGGGATGGCGCGGCGCATGACGTAGGCCGGTACAAGAGTGAACGCGAAAAAATAGCGAGCCGCCTTGAGGCAGCGCGTGCTGACCTGCCCCCCTTTGGCCGTACCACGGTGAATTCCGAAAGTCCGTCAATCCGGGAGAATGACGGACATGAAAAAGAGCAGATACAGCGAAGAGCAGATCATCGGGTTCATCAAGCAGGTCGAAGCCGGTATGGCGGT
>JAEUOR010000002.1 GCA_016790635.1 Burkholderiales bacterium | reverse complement strand
GGATCGGCGAAGTAGGAGTAGGTGCACTCCTTCTTGTCCAGCACGATCTGGTCCATCTTGTCGTCGGCCTTGAAGACGACTTCGGTGCCGGAGGCATTGAGCAGGTTCTTCAGCTTCATGCGCACCGTGGCCGCATTGCGGCCGCCGCGGCTGTATTCGGTCTTCAGCACGACCATCGGGTCCTTGCCCTGCATGATGACGTTGCCGGCGCGGATTTCCTGAGCGATCTTCATATCGGGTTCCGTAGAGAAACTTTGTGGGCGCGCATCCCAGCGCCCTGGATGGGCCTGGCGGGCCGGCTGCTGCCGGCGGCGCAAAGCCGCTGATTTTAGCGCTTTCCGGCCACGAAACCGATCAGTTGAGAGGCCAGATCGGGCTGTGCCAGCAGCAGCGTGCGCCACCGCAGTGCCTGCGCGGCCCAGGATGGGTGGTCGGGCAGCACCAGGGGGCCCTGCGCCAGGCCGTTCCATGCCTGCCACAGCGGCGGCAGCGCACGGTTCAGGGCAAAGTCTGCGCCCTGTAGGAACAGGTCCAGAAAGGCCTGGAGCTTGGCGGCATGGGCCCGATCCTGCTGCGGGTAGATCTGCCAGACGAAGGGTGCTCCGGCCCATTGCGCCCGCACGAAGGAGTCCTCGCCACGCACGAAGTTCAGGTCGCAGGCCCACAGCAGGTGGTCGAACTCCGTCTGCGGCAGCCACGGCAGTTCCAGGCTGCGCACCCCGGGCGGGCAGGCGGCATCACCGCCCGCCGCCTGCCAGGCGCGTGCCGCGGCGCCGGGTGTGCGCAGCAACAGGGCAGGGCGGCCGGCCAGCGCCTTCAGCAAGGAAGCCACCGGGGCATCTTCGTAGCAGAACAGGCTCAGCACCTGTTCGCCCGGTTGCGGGGCGATACCACGCGACCGAAGCCATGCAACGCGATCGAAACGCTGCCGAGCCTGCAGCAACCCGGCCTCGCGCAGCAGCCCGCCGGTGGCTGCGGTGAAGCCCGGGTAGAAGAACCACTTCTCCAGCCCGCGGCCGGGGCCGGCCCATTGCGGCGATCGCAGCCCGTGGCTGCGTTGTACGTAGGCTTCGGCGCTGAGGTATTCGAGGTTGATCCACCACGGCGGCGTGGCCCGGGCCGCCATGCGCTGCACGAAGGATGCGGGCGGATCGCAGCCGAAGGCCTCGATCACCACGTCGGCGGGTTCGGGTGCACTGTCATCGCCCGGCCAGGGAGCCCAGCGCACGTTGGGCGCACCCTCTGGCGCCATCCACGACAGCGCCGATGGATCGTCGACCCACAACCGCACGGCCTGGCCGCGTGCGCCCAGGTCGGCGGCGAGACGCCAACACACGCCGATGTCGCCGTAGTTGTCGATGACGCGGCAGAAAACGTCCCACTGCATCCAGCCGATTATCGAAGGCCGCAAAATCCGCGCCGATGGACGCCACCGCCGCCACTGTCGACGACCCTCGCGAACGCCTGCTGGCCGAGGTGGCGGCGCTGCCGGGCCTGCCTGGCGTGTACCGCTACTTCGACGCGCGCGGCGAGGTGCTGTATGTCGGCAAGGCGCGCAACCTGAAGAAGCGCGTATCCAGCTACTTCCACAAGGATCATGGCGGTACGCGCATCGGCCACATGGTCTCGCGCATCGTGCGGCTGGAGACCACGGTGGTGCGCACCGAGGCCGAGGCGCTGCTGCTCGAGAACAACCTGATCAAGACGTTGAACCCCAAGTTCAACATCCTGTTCCGCGACGACAAGAGCTACCCGTACCTGAAGATCACCGGCCTGCCCGACGCCGAGGCCGCGACGCAGGCGGCGCGCTTCCCTCGGGTGGCCTACTACCGTGGCAGCGTCGACCGGCGGCACCGCTACTTCGGCCCGTACCCGGGCGCCTGGGCGGTCAAGGAGACCATCCAGCTGATCCAGAAGGTGTTCCGGCTGCGCACCTGCGAGGACACGGTGTTCGCCAACCGCTCGCGGCCCTGCCTGCTTTACCAGATCCGCCGCTGCTCGGGCCCTTGCGTGGGCCTGGTCAAGGCCGAGGACTACGCGCTGGACGTGCGCAATGCCGAGGCTTTCCTGCTTGGCGATTCACAGCAGGTGATCGACGAACTGCAGCAGCGTATGGCCCAGTGCGCCGAGGTCATGGACTACGAACGCGCCGCCGAATGGCGCGACCGCATCGCCGCGCTGTCGCGGGTGCTGCACCAGCAGGCGATGGACGAGAGCAGCCTGTCGGCCAGCGATCGCGATGCCGACATCCTGGCCGTCAGCGTGGCCGGCGGGCGGGCCTGCGTGAACCTGGCGATGGTGCGCGGCAGCCGGCACCTGGGCGACCGGGCCTATTTCCCGACGCATGTCGAGGACGCCACCGCGGTGGCCGCGGACGAGGCTGCCGATGAGCCCGGCGTGCGCCAGATCGAGCAGCAGTTGCTGGAAGCCTTCATCGCCCAACACTACCTGGGCCAGCCGGTGCCGCCGCTGCTGGTGCTGAGCCATGCCGTGGACGCGGCGTTGATCGATGCGCTGGGCCAGCAGGCCGGGCAACGCGTCCGCACGGTGCATCAACCGCGCGAGCAGCGGCGGATCTGGCTGGACATGGCAGTGAAGGGCGCCGAGATCGCGCTGGCGCGGCTGCTGGCCGAGGAAGGCTCGCAGCGCGAGCGCACCCGCGCGTTGGCCGATGCGCTGGACCTGGAGTTGCCCGACCCCGACCGCTTCCGCGTCGAGTGCTTCGACGTCAGCCATACCGCGGGCGAGGCGACACAGGCGTCCTGCGTGGTCTACGAAGACCACCGCATGCAGAACAGCCAGTACCGACGCTTCAACATCCAGGCCGTGACCGGCGGCGACGACTATGCGGCGATGCGCCAGGTGCTGACGCGCCGCTACGCCAAGCTGGCGGAGGCACTGCAATCCGGCGAATCGGTGGCCAACGCGGCACGCATGCCGGACCTGGTGCTGGTGGATGGCGGGCGTGGCCAGGTCGGCGTGGCGCGCGAGGTCTTCGAGGAACTGGGGCTCGACCTGTCGCTGATCGTCGGCGTGGAGAAGGGCGAGGGCCGCAAGGTCGGCCTGGAAGAGCTGGTGTTTGCCGATGGCCGGCCCAAGGTGCGGCTGAGCCCCGATTCGGCGGCGCTGATGCTGGTGGCGCAGATCCGCGACGAGGCGCACCGCTTCGCGATCACCGGCATGCGCGCGCGGCGCGCCAGCGTGCGCACCGGCGGCAGCCGCCTGGAGGACATCGCCGGCGTCGGCCCGAAGAAGCGGGCTGCGCTGCTGCAGCGCTTCGGCGGCGTGCGCGGCGTGGCCAATGCCGGCGTCGAGGACCTGGCCAGCGTCGAAGGCATCTCGCGCACGCTGGCCGAGGCGATCTACCGCGCGCTGCATTGAGCCCGCACGTGGGCCGGCCGTGCCGCACACGGCACAATGCCGCGATGTTCTTCACGATCCCCACGCTGCTGACCTGGGCGCGCATCATCGCCATTCCGCTGGTCGTGGGCGTCTTCTATCTGCCGCTGGACGGGCCGACACGCAACCTGCTGGCCACGGTGCTGTTCATCGTCGTCGCGCTCACCGACTGGCTGGACGGTTGGCTGGCGCGACGGATGAACCAGACCTCGTCCTTCGGCGCCTTCCTCGATCCGGTGGCCGACAAGTTCCTGGTCTGCGCAGCGCTGCTGATCCTGCTGCAGCTGGACCGCGTCAATGCGCTGGTGGCCTTCATCATCATCGGCCGCGAGATCGCGATCTCGGCGCTGCGCGAGTGGATGGCTCAACTGGGCGCGTCGAAGAGCGTCGCCGTCGCCTTCGTCGGCAAGCTCAAGACGACCGCGCAGATGACCGCGATCATCGCGTTGCTGCTCTACGAGCCGCTGATCCCCGGCGTGCCGACGCCGCTGCTGGGCACGGTTGCGCTCTGGCTCGCCGCGATCCTCACGCTGTGGTCGATGGCCCACTACCTGAAGCTCGCCGCGCCCTACCTCGGGGACGACAGCGGCTGAGTCGGCCGGCGCCGTGCGGCTGGCCTCGAGCTTGGCGGGCGTAATGATCGCCTGCTATACTATGAGGCTGTTCCCCGATAGCTCAGTTGGTAGAGCGACGGACTGTTAATCCGCAGGTCCCTGGTTCGAGCCCAGGTCGGGGAGCCATAACTCTTTGAGTTGTTGGCGTTTTTCGGGTGTCCGAACAAGTCCGCCGGTTTCGGCCGGCTCACCTTCGGAGATCATGATGAATCCAGCAACGGCAGTCCCCGCAGCACCAGTGGCCGCGAATTGCGGCGTGGCCGCAGATGTACCCGCATCAACCCCTGCCGGCGGCATCGCCGAGCGCCTGAGGGCGCTGGCCGAGCGCCCCCAGGCGATGACCGTGCGCGCCCTGATCGGGCGCTACATGGCCGTGTACGCCGGCCGCGACCATACGCGCTCGCAGCGCCTGGCCGCGTGGGATCAGCTACTCGGCGACTTCACCCTCGAGAGGCTCGACAGCGACGTGCTGTACGCGGCCCGCGCGGAGCTCAAGGCGCAGCCCGCGCTCGCGTTCAAGGGCCGCGACCACGAAGGCCGGCGCATCTTCCGCACCAGGCCCGGCGCGCGGCCCAAGACCCCGGCGACGCTGAACCGCTACATGGGCGCGATCGCCGCGGTGTTCACCTGGGGCATCGAGCAGCGCCTGTCACCGCGCGGCTGGGTCAACCCGTGCCGAGGCATCCGCCGCCTGCCCGGCGAGCACGAGCGTGTCCGTTGGCTTGAAGCCGAAGACCGCGAGCGCCTGTTCGCCGCGTGCCGCGCGTCCCGGTATCCGCGCCTGTTCGCCCTGGTGCTCACCGCGATGCTCACGGGCGCCCGCAAGGGCGAGCTCCTGTCGCTGCGCTGGCGCGATGTCGACCTGGCCGGCGGGGTGGCGCGCCTGGGCCGCACCAAGAACGGCGACCGCCGCACCCTGGTCCTGCTGCCGCAGGTGGTCGACGTGCTGCGGCCCTTCGTCGGCGCACCGGACCGCTTCGTCTTCGGCTCCACGCGCGCGAAGTACCAGGCGCCGGCGGTGGTTGACTCGGCCTTCGCCGACGCGCTCAAGCGCGCGCGCCTGAAGGACTTCAAGTTCCACGACCTGCGGCACTGTTGCGCCTCCCTGATGGTGCAGGCCGGCGCCGACCTGCATGTCGTCGCCGAGGTGCTGGGGCACCGCACGCTGACCACGACACGTAGGTACGCGCATTTGAAAACCCAGACCAAGGCGCAGGCGATGGCCGCCGCGCTGGGAGAAATCAAATGAGCAACTCCACACAAGAAACCTTCGTTCTCGAGGACGATGTCCGGCGACGAGTCGCCCTTGAGCTTGGCCAGTTGCACTGCCGACTCGACGCCGCGCGCGGCATCGCCGACGCCGGCATGTGCGGCAACATCGAGCCAGAGATCGCATTCGAGTCGATCGAGGCACTCACCGAGCGTGTCATGCAGCAGCTCCGCCGCTGCTGCGTCGCTTTGGGGGGTGACTTCTTCGCGGACGCGGCCGAAGAGTTCGAGAGGGTGGGCGGCAGTCTCGACGACGAGACGGCAGAAGGGGGCGCGCCATGAGCGCGATCAACCTTCTTCCGCTCGTGTGGCGCGTGGCCATCGTCGAAACCCGGATCAGGTACGCCTACGCCATCGGCGACAGCGCAGAGGAGGCCCGGAGCTACGCGCACGACCAGGCGCAGGCCGACCGCCAGGCCGGGGGGGTGCTCTCGAGCGTGGTCCGCGACGTGCGGGCGCTGACCCTCGAGGAGGCGGCGGATTTCCTTGCGTGGAAAGGCCGGATGGAGGAGGCGGAAAGGAGGGCGGGATCATGAGGGCGGCAAAGCGGCTCGCGAGTCCTGTTCGCGGGGGCTTTAGCCCTTCGATGACCGATCTTGCGGACTCGGATAAGGCGACCATCGACGCGGACATCAGGAGGCGGCACAAGGTAGACCAGGGCCCGTTCATGCACATGCGTCATCGCATGTCGATCGCGTTGAAAGGCGACGACCGCGCGGCAGAATTTCTGCGGGCGTGCCATTTCCACGCGCTCAACGCCGGAGCGAGCGGCGAGGTACTTACCGAGACGGAAGCACGGGAACGGTTCCAGAAGATTGCCGATGCGTCGGCGTCGCTCTGCATATCGTTGAGGGCGCTGTCTCCCGATTCGATGTCCGCGCTGCACGTGGCTTGGAAAGTGACTGATCATCGATCCCGCACATCCAGCGCTGGTGCCCGCAACCTGCCCTTGGCCGTGGCCATCCTCGATGAGCTCGCCGAGGCCGCACGCGAGGCCGTTGCGCGCTGCACTCCACAGCGCGGCCGAAAGCGCGCGGAGGGGCCTGCTCGGCAGTTCATCTTTTGGGCCGCCCTTACGGCGCAAAGGATTGCCGGAAAAATGCCACCGGCGGGCGCGGACGGGTGGTTCTTCAATTTCGTGAAAGAGTTTGCTCCCGCCTATGGGTTGACCTGCGGCGAAGACCTGGTTAAGGAGGTGGTTCGGGGGGGGTGACCCCCCTTCAAATGCTCCCAATATCGTGGTTTGCCCCTTCCCCGACGACACCAGGCAATTGATTGAATGCTCTCCAGGCGCCCGCAAACGCCAACAACTCAGGAGAGCCCGATGTCAAACCGCAAACCACGAAAGGAGGCGCTAACCCTCCTTCCCGACTTCAAGCCGGCGAGCTGGCTCTGGGAAGGGCCCTCGCCGATGTTCCCTTCTGAGCAGTCCGCCCGCTGGGTGCTGCGACAGCAGCGCCAGGCGCTCAACGACGCCAGGGCCCTAGCCATGCTGTGCGGGCGGCTCCTGGTGCACCCGCAGCGTTTCGTCGCCGTCATCGAGGCGAGTGCGATCGAGGCGGCGCGCCGCGCGCCGGTGGCGGAGTGAGCGCCAGTTCGTCGCCCATTGACGGCGTGCTGCAGGCCTGCAGGAACCCGCGCCGCACCGGCCGTGGACGGTGGACCGCACACTGCCCGGCGCACGAGGACCGTTCGCCTTCGCTCTCGATTCGCGAAACCGAGGACGGCACCGTGCTCCTCAAGTGCTGGGCGGGTTGCGACACTCACGACATCCTGCAGCGGATCGGGTTGCGGTTCGAGGATCTCTTCCCCCCGCGCGCGGCACCGCTGCACGGGCAGCCGCGCACGCGCGAACGCCGGCCGTTTACCACCGGCGAGGCGGTGCGCGCGCTCGAGCGTGAGCTCATCTGCGTTTGGGTGATCCTGCGCGATGTCTGTCTCGGCAAGGCCCTCTCCGACCAGGACAGGGCGCGCGCCGGGTTGGCCCGCGAGCGCTGCCTCGCGCTGATCGACGCGCTGCGCTATGCGGCCTGATCATCTCGAACACGTGGCAGACCTTGCCTTAGAGGTAAGGCGCAACGCCGAGAAGCAGGCTTCAAAAAAGCGGTCCCCGCTCTCGGTGCGGGCAGCGCGCGAATTGCAGGCGCATACGCAAGGCATGTACCTAATTAAGGGTATGGTGCCGTCTCGCTCGATCGTGCAAATCGTCGCAGCACCCAACGAAGGTAAAACCGCTGTCGCGCTTGACATCGCGATGCACGTCGCCACCAATCGGCCCCATCGCGGGCGCAAGACCCAGGCTGGCCTGGCGGTCTATGTCGCACTCGAGGCGCGGCACTCGGTCGAGAACCGCGTCATCGCCTGGTGCAAGCAAAACCGCGTCGATCCAGACGGCGCGTGTTTCTACCTGGTAGACGGCTTTCTCGACCTCCGCAGTAGCGCCTCAGTCTCGGCGCTAATTGCCGAAGTGTCCCGGCTGCAAGAACTCCATGGATCATGTCGCCTGATCGTGATCGACACGCAGGCGCGAGCGACTCCGGGCGCGGATGAGAATTCCTCGGTCGACATCGGCCGCATGCTGATGGGCTGCGCGGCCATTGTCGCGGCGTTTGGCGATGTCTGCCTTCTGCTGGTTCACCACATGGGCAAGGACGCGACGCGCGGCGCGCGCGGGCATTCCTCGCAACTCGCAGCGGTGGATTGTGTGCTCGAGATCAGCAACCGCGAGCTGCGAGTAACCAAGTCGCGCGACGGCGTGCGGGATGAAGTCTTTGCGTTCGACTTGGTCGGCGAGAAAATTGGCGAAGATGAGGACGGCGAGCCGGTCAGCGCCGTCGTGGCGGTCGCCGTCGACGCACCAAGCGGCCGACGCGGTCCGCCGCGACGGCTCTCGGACGGCAGCAAGAACGCCCTGCGCGCGCTGCGTGACGTGCTGCTGAGGGAGGGCACTGTCGCGCACCCGATGGACGCCCCCCTCGGCACCAAGGCGGTGAAGCTCGACGCATGGCGCCACGCGCACCGGGAGCGCTACGGCGGGGACAGCGCGGACAAGGACAGCACTGGTGCGGAGCGCAAGGCCTGGGCGCGGGCGCTCGAGCAACTCCAAGCGGCGGCGATCGTCACCGTCGCGGGAGAGTGGGTGTATGCGCATGATCGCAAAGCTTGAGCGGACGGACACCGGACAACTCCGGGACGTAGTCCGGACTTGTCCCGCACCGGATGGAACAGCGACACCGGACGGACAGGGACAACCCTCTATATGGGTTGTCCCTGTCCGTCCGGGTCCTTCCCGGCAGAGGTGGGTGCGGCACGCCGAGCACCTGGTGCTTAGTCAACCCGGTTCAATGAATCGACTCGCCTCAGTACGTCAACAAGCAACTTCCTTCTTCTCCGAATCTCAATCATGAACACTATTCGAAACGTCGACGAGTTGATAAAGGGCCCGGTCACGATCCATGACCTTTCCCCGCTGCTGTGTGCTGTGATGAAAGCATTCAAGCCGCAGCGGCAAAGGCGGCGCCGTCGACGTGTCGACAACAAGAAACAAGTCACGCCGACCGCGGGATTCTGCCTACATCTCTATCTGTCGATCGGGGGTAAGGGGGGTGAATCTCTGGCGCTCCCTGGCGCAAGACCGTCGCACAAGTCAGATTTTTCCGCGCGCAGGTTTCGGGGGGTGGGGGGGTATGGTGACGATTGATCTTGAAGATGCCTTGTCCGCCGTCGGCGACCGCGTCGTCGACGCACTACAGGCTTTGCCGGCGCCGGCGGTGCAGGACCCCGCGCACGACAGGCTGCTCGCCGCGGTGCTGCGGATCGTCATGCCCGATGACGTGCAGCGGGCGTCGCCCGCGTTCTACGCGCTGCACCCGGATCCGCGCGTCGCACGGGTGATCGTCGGACTGGCTCAGGTCGGCATTCGCGCATGCGGCCAGATCGCCGGCGGCCTGAACGACCAGGCGCGCGCCGAGGCGATGACTCTTCGCACCCTCGCCCTGGCAGTCGACAACGCGAAACGGAGCATCGAATGAGCAAGAGCAGATCAGGTCCAGGTGGTCGCGCCGCGGCGCCTGGCTTCGAGGAGACAATTCGCTCGGTGGAGGCACATGTCACCGCGACCAGCAACGAGTTGCTAGAGACCATGGTTCGATACGCTCTGATCATCGCCACGCCGGAAAGCGTCGCTGAAGTGGTCGGGCTCATCAAGGAGCGCCGACTCGATCCGGAGCTCACTGTTCGTCGCGTAGCTATACCAGGGGGGTGGCAGGTCAGCGTTGATCTGGTGATGGTTGATCCCGCCACAGGCGAACCGATGGCGCGCCTGCTCCGCTGGACTGGCAACGGGAGATCACCGGCATGCGTGCACTGATCCGCCGGATCGTGGTCGCGTTATCCGCTCGTCGCGTTGCTGAGGACAAGCGCCGGCTGGAGGGAATCCTTCGCGGGTTCGGCCTGTCCCGCGCACAAGCCCGGGCCGCCGTTTCCGAGTACTTCGGCGTTCCGCCGCGTGCAGGACGTTGACGACCAGGACGCCGACGGCGGCCGCCCTGCAGACGTAGACATCGCGATCGCGGGCCTGCCTCCCGGGCCCGCCCGCGACGAGCTGGTGCGCTTGGTGGCTATCGCTCGCAAGTTCACCGCGCAGCAATGTGGCCGACGGCCGGGCACGCTCGCGAAATACATGCAGGACCTCCTCCGCAACGAAGCGCCCCCCGGAACCTTCGCCGAGCTCCTCCTCGAGCTCGAGCGCCAGGCCATCCTGCGAGACCAACGTGGCCCCCAGGCCAGCCCGATTGAGCGCGTGAACCGCGCCATGGAGACGGTGACCTACCACGCGCCCGGCAGCGGCGCGCGGCGCATCACCTTCAAGACGCTGCGCAACCACTACACAGCCGCAAAAAATATTCTCCTGGTCGATTCCCGGGGCGCCTAAACCGGGAATCCGGTTTCATATTCTTTCGCCACCCTGCGACCTCTCGCAGAAAAACCACCAGGAGCCCTTCCATGATTGACGACGCTGATGAAATCGCACGCCTTGTCCGCGAGCAAACCGCTGCCATCGAGCAATTCAAGTCCCGGTACGACCGACGCCATGAAGACCACGTGCGCCGCATGGACGACTTCGAGAGGCGCATGAACCGCCCCGGTGCAGGCGCCGGCGGAGGGCTTGGCGGCGACGACGAGTACAAGAACTCGTTCCTCGGCTTTCTGCGCTCCGGGCGCACGGCCGGCGTCGAAGCCAAGGCGATGGCTACCGACAGCGGCCCGGCCGGCGGCTACCTGGTCCCGACCGAGATCGACGACGCGGTCAGCAGGGTGCTGCGCGAGTTCTCGCCCATGCGCCAGGTCGCGCGCGTGATCCCGGTCTCCAGCGGCGAATTCTCGATGCTGCACAGCGTCGGTGGTACCGGCACCTCTTGGGCCGGCGAGCGCGAAGCTCGGCCCGAGACCGACAGTCCGGACTTCCAAGAGATCAAGCCGCCGATGGGCGAGATCTACGCCAATCCGAAGGTTTCGCAGCGCCTGCTCGATGACTCGGTGTTCGATCTCGAGGGCTGGCTGATCGACGAGCTGGCCGAGGCCTTCGCCGCCGGCGAAGGAAGCGCTTGGATCAGCGGCACGGGCATCAACCGGCCGCGCGGGATTCTCACCTACGACATCTCCTCGAGCGCGGACGGCACGCGGGCCGATGATGACCTGCAGTACGTGGCCAGCGGCGCCAGCGGCGCCTTCGCGGGGTCGAACCCAGCCGACAAGCTGGTCAAGCTGGTGCACGCGCTCAAGCCCGCGTATCGCAAGGGCGCGGTCTGGCTTCTCAATACCAACACCCTCGAGCAGGTCCGCATCATGAAGGACGGCCAAGGCAACTACATCTGGCGCGCTGGCATCGAGAAGGGCGAGGCCGACCGGCTCCTCGGGTATCCCGTGTACGAAGACGAGAACATGCCCGATATCGAGGCGAACAGCCTGTCGATCGCCTTCGGCAACTTCCAGCGCGGTTACGTGATCACCGATCGCAACTCTGGAATGCTGCGGGATCCGTACACGGCAAAGCCGCACGTGTGCTTCTACACCACCCGGCGGGTCGGTGGGTGCGTGCGCGACACGCGGGCGATCAAGCTGATGAAGTTCGCGGCGAGCTGACCAGGCTCAGAGGTAACAACACTCGCCTGGCAGGTGCAAACGTGTGCACCTACCAGGCGATACATCGTTTCCGCGCCACGGCGCCGCTTTTGACCTCGAAAGGAAGAAGATGGCCCTCCCCCCCCTGGTTGCTGAACTCATCGCCAAGACCGACAATTTCCAGGCCGGTCTCGCCCGTGCCTCGCAGTCCGCGCAGAAGTCCGCCGGCGACATCACCGGCTCGCTCAGTAAGATCAGTGCGGGGTTCGGGGCGCTCGGTATCGGTGTTTCGCTGGCCGGCGTCGCCGGATTCTTCGCGAAGACGATCCAGGACAGCGCCAGTCTGGGGGACCAGCTGTACAAAATGTCCCAGCGCGTCGGCGTATCGGTGGAAACGCTTTCCACGCTGCGCTACGCGGCCGACTTGTCGGGTATCAGCATGGAGGACCTGGGGTCCGGCCTGACAAAGATGAGCCGCAAAGTCACCGAGCTGGCAAACGACGGCGAAAAAGGGGAGAAGTTTCTGCGGCAGTTTGGCATCGAGGCGTCCGAGGTGCGGGCAGGCGTTCTCTCTGCGGATGAGGTGCTGAAGCGACTGGCGGATACAGTCGCGAAATCGCCAGACGGCATGAACAAGGCGACCGCGGCGTTTCTCGCCATGGGCAAAGGCGCGGAGGCTTGGATTCCCTTCCTGAACCAAGGTCGGGAGGGCATCGAATCTCTGCAGTCCGAAGCGACCAAGCTAGGCTTGCGGATCTCCACCGAGACCGCGCAGCGCATGGAGGCCTTCAACGACCAGCTGCGCACATTGAAATTCGCCTCCGAGGGCGCGGCTATGGAGATGGCTTCGCGATTCATGCCGCAGCTTGAAGGGATCGCCCGCGCAATGCGAGATGCCACCATCGAGGGCGGCAAGCTCGCGGGCATCATCGCCGGCCTGAGCGTCTACAAGTACGGAACGCACCAGGACAAGAACGACGCCGACCTGGTGCGATTGACCGAGAAAAAGCTGCAGCTCGAGAATGACATCGTGGCCGCGCGCAACCAGGGAAACCAGGTGCGCGTGAATACCTTCACCGGCGAGCTCAACCGTGTCGAAGCTGAGCTGAAAACGACGCTTGCCTACCGCCAAGTGCTCGAGGAGACCACGCGCGCCGAGCAAGAAGCCGCGCGCCAGCGCGAGAGGCTGAAGACTAGCGGTGCGCAACTGGTCCTGCCTGGCACTCCGGCCGCGACCAACCGCGAGAAGGACCGCACCGCCGAAAACGAACGCGCTGCGCGCGCGCAGGTCGAGGCCGAAGAGCAGGCCGCGCGCGACATCAGCGAGGCCTGGCGCGCCTGGGAAAAGCAGCAGCTCGAGGGCCAGGAGGAGACCGCCAAGGCCGTCGCGGAAATGTGGAAGCAGGTCTACAAGACCATCGACGACGAGCAGGAGCGCGCGATCGAGGAGGGGCAGCGCTACCTCGACGCGCTGGCCAAGAAAACCAAGGAGGTCGACAACTTCGCGCGCGACGTGGGCCTGACCTTCTCCTCGGCCTTCGAGGACGCGATCGTCGAGGGCCGCAAGCTGCAGGACGTGCTGCAGGGCGTGCTCAAGGATCTGCTGCGCATCGTCGCGCGCAAGACCATCACCGAGCCCTTCGGCCAGTCCATCAGCGACCTGATCCGCGGCGAGCCGGGCCCGCAGCTGCTGTCCGGCCCGACCGAGGGCGAGGGGTTCTTCGACGGCATCCTCCAGTTCCTGGGTTTCCGGGCCGGCGGCGGGCCGGTGCAGGCCGGCGGCGCCTACGTGGTCGGCGAGCGTGGGCCCGAGCTCTTCGTGCCCGGCGCGGCCGGCACGGTGGTGCCCAACGGCGCGATGGGCAATGTCGAGGTCAACATCATCAACAAAGGCCCGCCGGTCTCGGCGCAGGCGTCTGCACCGCGTTTCGACGCGGGCCGCATGATCGTCGACGTGGTGCTGACGGCCGCGCGACAAGACGGCAACTTCCGCGCCGGCCTGGCCGGGGCGCTCGCGGCGCCGCGCTGAATCACTCGCGCCCTCGCGCATGCAGCGCGGCCTAGCCGCGCTTGTTGCTGGTTTGTGTATGATTGCGTTCATTCGCGCACCCGCTCGGCCTGTTAATCCGCAGGTCCCTGGTTCGAGCCCAGGTCGGGGAGCCAAAACAAGCTGTTGATTTGAAAGGCCTTCTTCGGAGGGCCTTTTTCTTTGGTGGGTCAGAACTGGGACGGCCGAAGGATCGGGATGGAAATGTCCGCAGGTCGATATGGTTCCAGCGCTGAGCCACACGACACCGTGGCGAGGGTGCGTAAGCCGAATAGCATCCTCACAGATAACAAGGCGCATTCACACTATTCGACATAGCGCGAACGAATCGAAGAGCACGTGTTCGTAGGCGATACAGCCTGCTTGAGTACCGCCGAGAAATTGCGCTTCGACTTCGCTTTCCAGTGAGTGCTCCTTTCCCTTGATCACGCACTGGCAGCACTCTCGCCAATCCATTCTGGATGCTTTTCCTCTGCTGACTGACCTGCACGCAAGACCGCAAAAGCAAACCGGCAACCTCAACGCCCGAAGGTCCGCGACCCGAAAACCTCTAAACTTATCCACAGCGATCCTTCACAGAACGGCTTCCGTACCCTGGTCAAAAATCAATCGCCACAGCGGGTCAATAATCGGTCGGCAGCGACGGCAATAGCCATCAATAGCCTCCGGCCCTGGGGGTGGACATGAACTCTCGTCGGAAACTTGCATTGGCGTTTGGCGCCGGTGCACTCGCGGTGCCAATCTGGTCGTTTGCTCAGCAGCCCGTCAACATTCGGCGTATCGGTTTCCTCTCTTCGTCTACGCCTAGAGCGTACGACCATCTGCTCAAGGAATTCCGCATGGGCCTGACGTCACTCGGCTACGCCGAGGGGCGCGACATCGTAATCGACGTTCGATGGGCGGAAAACCAGATTGAAAGGCTGCCGGCCCTTGCAGCTGAACTGCTGGCGCTGGGGCCGACGGTGATTGTCACCCACGGATCTCCCGGAGTGGCCGCGTCTCAGAACGCGACTTCCACAGTGCCGATCGTGTTTGCGTCGGCAGGCGACCCGGTTGGCCAAGGATTCCTTCAAAGTTATCGTCGTCCGGGAGGAAACATCACCGGCGTCGCGTTCAATGAAGAGATCAACAAAAAACTGTACGAAGTTGTGAAGGGAGTGCTTCCAGCTGCAACTCGTATAGCGACCCTGGTCAACCCAAAAAACCCTGCACAAAAACACCACCTTGATGACTTGCAAATGCTGTCCAAGGCGCTTCATTTCCAATCAATATTGGTGCATGCCACGAAAGAAGAAGAGATCGAAACCGCATTCAAGCAGGCAGTGGCGGCAAAAGCGCAGGCAGTCGTGGTGCCGCCGCTCGCGCCGTTCATTGGCCTTCGTGACCATGTTGCAGAACTTCAGAATAAGTACCGAGTGCCGACATTTCACGGCATGCGCGAGGTGGTGCAGGCAGGCGGCATAGCCAGTTACAGTTTTCCGTTCGAGGAAAATTTCCGCCGCGCCGCAGCGCAAGTGGATAAGATACTTAAAGGCATGAGCCCGGCGGAAATCCCAGTCGAGTTGCCCATGAAGTACGAAATTGCGGTCAATCTGAAAGCGGCGAAGGCGCTGAACATAACGGTGCCAACAACGTTCCTTCTTCGCGCACATCTGGTGATCGAATAAGCCTGTGTGACTGGAAACAGGAAACCTGAATGACTGGTTCGGGTCGGGGACTGCCGGATGCAGTCGCTCGGGTCCACCGGCAGTTTTCGAAGCAAAAGCAGACGGGGGCCCGAGTCGTTGCCGGGTTTAGCCACCACGCGACCTTCCGCACAAGGCCATGCTAAACGCCACGCTGCCCTCTTGCGCAAAACGTGGGCCCACACTCCGCGGCTAGTGAGCGACACAAGTTTGCCGCCCTTCCCTCCCCTTGGGCGCCCGGTTTCGGCTTTCGTTCGGTGGGATTTTGGGCACTGCCTTGATTCGGAAGGAAAACCCTGTTGGCCGACCGAACGGGCTCAGAATTTCGTTCGGCCCGGTTTCAGCTCAGGTACTGCGGTTCGTTTTTGTGAAAAAAAGCTGTTGCGGTTCTTGGGCTTGCTGCCGCGATGGATTCGCGTGACCTGTACTGTTAATCCGCAGGTCCCTGGTTCGAGCCCAGGTCGGGGAGCCAAAACAAGATGTTGATTTCAAGGGCCTTCTTCGGAGGGCCTTTATCTTTCGGCGGACCCACCGCCGAAAGGCCGAGTGATCGGCATGAATTGTCCGATGGTCGGCAGTACGACCAGACTTCGGCGCGCTTGTCCAAATCCTAGGTGACTGGCGTCCCACTAAAACAGGATCGACGCCCCGGGCTGCGGCGATTACAGCCACCGCCGACAATTTCAATCAGTTGCAATGAAACGCTGGATTTCCGCCGCGTGGACCGCGAAGCCCAGTCCTTCCGCTCCTCGTCCCGTGAATTTCAATGTGTTGATGCCGAGTACACGCTCACCAAGATAAAGTGGGCCACCGGAGTTCCCCGGACTGATTGCGGCGTCCGTCTGGATCAACACCACATCCTTGCCTCCCAACACAGCACGTTTGCGGACGCCGCTCACGATCCCGCGTGTCAAAGAAAACTCCAGGCCGCGAGGATGGCCAATCGCTTCCACCGTGCTCCCCACTGTCACCTGTTCGTCAACAAAGCGAATGGGGGCGCCCTTCTCGGATACGCGAATCAACGCCAGGTCCATGGAGACATCCGCCTTGAGCAATTTGCCGAACGCGTCCTTGCCCCCATACATCTTGATCTCGGCGAATTTCTCGCCGTCCATCACGTGTGCGTTCGTGATCACCAGATCCGGACCGACAAAGAAACCGGCGCCCAATGCTCCCTTCGGACTCTTGACCACAACCACGCTATTCATGCGCGGATCATCTTTCACAGGACCACCTGCGGACGGCGCCCCACCGGCCGGCGACTGAAGCGCGACTGTAATCGTTCCCGCTTCGGTCGAATCAATGTCTCGAATCAACACTGCTTCGGAAGCGTACTCCTTCGCGACCACTGTGGCGGTAGGCGCCTCTGCGGTGGCGAACAGCGCTGACACGGGGATGACGTGCGGTGCCTGCTCAAACTTGGCCATGTCTTCCTCATTTGCATATCGCGAGGATCCACGATGGCCGTCAGCGTCTTTCTCATGAATGTTGTACGCAAGGTCATACCGTTTTGTCTCCTGGATTGGCTGAACAAAACGAGTGTATTTTTGGGTGGCGCGATCCACGAGAAATATCTCGATCTGCGTCTCCCTGATTGAGTCCACCTTGCTGACCGTCAAGTTATACGACGTGTACACCGGCTCAGTTAGCATGGATGGCGTTGCGGCGAGCGCTTCGGCCGCCCTATTTCGCACCACCGCAGCCGCGCCTTCAGACAATGCCTTCGCAACTGCGCCCAAGACTCCATAGGTCGGCGTGGACGCGTTTTGAATCTTCTGACGCGTGAAATCAGCTTCAGCGCTGACATAGTTGATGCGTGCCTGCTCGTAGGCCGGATTTGGCACTTGCCTCGATCCGCTTTCGAACTTGGACGATACCTCTTGCTTTTCCGGCACCTTCCGAATTGCCCTGGCGCTTTTCACGCGCACGGCAAGCACATATCGCGCATTGCTGGGACCCAGCGTGCTTTCCATCGGCGCATCCGCGGCGACTTTCAACACGAGCGGTAGATCGGATTGGAAGTTAACAGCAAACTCTTGTTGAGCCCCTTTAGTGGGCGGCAGATGAATCAACGCGAGGCCCTCGATCGGGCTTTCTGGAACGGGAAGACTCAATTCCTTCACTTCTCGCAGTGTTGTCGATACCTCCTTGAAACTTGCACTTGCTGCGACACGGTCGCCCAGAGTTTTGCCGAGATATAGCTCAGCGAACCAGCGCTTTTCTTCGATCGCGAGTTCGTTGCCGAGATCCTTCCAAAATTGCGCCAGGCGTTGTGCGGGAAGCGTCGCCAATACCTCACGGACTTTTTCTTTAGAAGCTGCAAGCACCCGACTTTTATTTATTGGAACCGGATATCCAATGAGTTCCCTGCTGGACTGCTGATTCAAAGTCGCGAGTAGGGCGATCTGCGATTTTGCTTCACACACATCGATCAAATCCTTGAGTGCCGTTGCCAGTTGTGCCCGCTGGGGCAGCCTATCGTCGGCTCTTGAAAGAACACCAAAGGAATCGTAATTTTTCGACACTGACTCTGCGTTACGGATTGCAGTCGTTGGCCCCGCCCAAGTGGCGGGTAATTCCGGCGAGAAGTTGGCTCTTTGAATTTGCAACAGTGCGTCGCTCAGTTCAGGGGCAAGTTTCGTGTTGAGACTCTTGACGATGAGAGCCTTCAATTCAGCCCCGCTTGCTCCCTCCAACACGTTGGGATCTGCCTCTGCCGCGCGTGCGGCCTGGACGATCTGTCCTGCTTCAATCTGCCGGCGAATTTCACTGGCCTTGGGCGAAACGATGCTCGTCAGAACGTTCCCGATACCCCGAAAAAGGGACCCGATTGGATTGTCAGATGCTCGGGTCCCTGATCCGGACCCCGATTCACTCGCTGCCGCGCCGGGTTCTTGTTGGGCGTACGACGCTGTTGCGCCAGTCGCCAAAATCAAAATCGAAATGGCTAGGGATTGGACAAGGCCAGGTTTTCGCATATCGTGCCTCCCATACAGATTCGGGGCTAAAACGCATTCAATCCAGCGGTACGCCAGCCACGACACAAAAAGCAGCATGTAGAAGCTATCGGTGGAGCACCATGTCCAAATCAATTTGATAGTACGCCTGTTTTCGGTCGGTTAGAGCGATTCCGCGCAAATCGACTTTGTGCGGTGCGGCGAGGTGCGGCGCGGTGCGGGTGCCGGGCCGGGCCACGATGGCCCCCTTGCGAAAGGTCTCAGGTCGGTACCGAGTTGTGGCGCCTCGCGTCCTATCGTACGCGGCCATGACCACCCCCATGCCACCGCGTTCGCGCGTCACCTGTGCCCACTCTGCGCGACCGGCGAACAGCCCCGAGCGCCACCACTGCCTCCCCCTGCAAGGCTCACCAGGGTCCGGGTTCGGCTTCAGCTCGGTCGCACCCCACCAACGCCTTGATTCGAATGGGAAACCCGGGCGAGCAATCGAGCCGGCCCCAATTTCCGTTCGGCCTGAGTTCAGTTCGCGGGCGGCGCTTCTGTCTTCATCGCCGATCCTTCAGTCCCGTTCGATGTGAATCGGTCGATTTTGTCTGCCTACCCTCCTCCCAGGCGATTTCCTGAATCCAGTCGAGGTCCGCACCGCCTCGAAGTTGCGCATTCAATTGATCGAGAAGCCGACGCACTTGAGCGTATTCGGGCGTACCTGCAAAAGAGCCTTCAATTATCACGTGCAGACTTCCGACCAGCAGGTTGTGAAGCATACAAGTGAGAAGTTGAAGCTCCTGTCGCTGTTCGACGAGACTGTCGATGGCCCTCTTGCAGGACTCGGAATCCCCCAGAACCACTTTCTGGCTGCGCAAAAAGTGATGCGCCAAGTCGTTCCGATCCTTGCCGACCTTCTTCACTAGGCGGCCGAATTCCGGATCGCTGCCTTTGCTAACGGCGATCAATCGACCGGCAAGCGTGCCTAACGTCTGTCGCTTCAGCCGCTTTTGCCGGGACAGTAGATTCTCCAAACTGTGCTTGGCATCTCCAGAATCGATCAGCGGCAGTAAAGCCTTGAGCGTCCATTCGAGGTTTTGGTAGAGCAAGAGATTCGTACCCACGTGAGCAAAAAGAGCCTCGCGGAGGTCTTGGTGCAAAGGTGTCAGCGCTTTCGACATGTTTGTATTCGCTCAGGGCCGCTCGAAGCTCGGCAACTTACCACCCCCAATCGACCGCATACCGGCGCCAGTCGATTGCGCGCATCTGCGCGATAACTGCGTCGTCCGGCAGGCCAAAAGCATCCTGGAACCAGATCACGACCACCGAGGAGTGGTCTTCGTCGCGGGCGAGGTCGGTGGAGGTCAGAAGCGCGTAGGAGGTGATGCTTGGCAGCAGCCGCCAGGCATGGAATTCCTCCACGCCGTCATTGACGACCCGGCGCAGGCCCTTGTGCAGGCGGGGCGGAAGCACGCAGGCCGGGCCATCATAGAAATTGAAGTGATGCTTTACGCTGCGCATGGCCCTGACAATGGCATCGACCGGATCGTCGGGCACTCCCAGAAGGACGCCTGCGTAGGTACGGCACTGGATCAGATCGTCAATCCAGGCCCGCCCGCCGGCCTGCATGTCGAGGACCCATCTTTTTTCGCGGTTCAACGGGTGGCCGGAAGTGACGTCATGGTCCTCGACCGGCAGGTCCTCCACTCGGAAGTCGATGGCGTCCATGAAGCGACGATGTTCTGCGACGTCCGCCTCGACCGCGGACTCAATTTCGAGGTCTAGGGCCTCTAGTTCCGCCTTCGGTGGTTCTTCCCCGGGCCCCTTCGCTGCTGGATCAATCATGGTTTTTGGTCTCTGCCGTGTTGATGCCGCAACTCTACATTCCGGGAGGCTCGTGCTCGCTGAGGCTTGCAGGGAGCCGGACTGCACTATGGTGAGGTACCCATGAAGCCGGGACAGAATCGGATCTTGTCGATAGCCTGCGAGTCAACACAACCAACAAGGCGGCAAGGGGCGCGACGCGCGGTCGGCCGAAGCACGCAGGGCCGGAGGCAAGACGTGCCGCCTTGAGCGCTGTGCGCAGCGCACCCATAATGCGAGAACTCCACGCAGCAACAACGACTCAGGAGACAGGCATGACAGCCACCTTGCTCGACGACCCGCTGGTGACCGCGGAGGACCGCGAGCGCTTGGCGAGGGACGGCTTTGTCGTCATCCGCGGCGTGTTGCCGGCTTCGCTCATCGAGGCCTGCAAGCAGGCGCTCTCCGATCTCATGTGCGGCCGCATCGAGCGGCGCTCGACCAACCTGTACTACGAGGCTGGCCAGCAGGTCGAAGGTCTCGACCCCGCGGCGCTCGAGCTCAAGGTGCGCCGTCTGGACAGCTTTTGTGACGCTGCGCCGGCGCTTTCGGCCGCGGCCCATTCGCGGCGCCTGCATGCCGTGCTGGACGTGCTCACCGGCCCGGGGCGCACGCTGTTTCAGGAGATGGCGCTGGTCAAGCCGCCGGCGATCGGCGGGGCCAAGCCCTGGCACCAGGACGCGGCCTACTTCCTCGTCGACGACCCGGCGCAGGTCGTCGGCACCTGGACCGCGCTCGATCCGGCCACGCTCGACAACGGCTGCATGCAGTTCATCGCCGGCTCGCATCGCGAGGGTCCGGTGCCGCACGTGCAGGAATCGCTGGCGAGCTGCTTCATCCGTCCCGACCGGCTGAGCAAGCGGCCGGTAACCGCTTTGCCGATGGACCCGGGCGACACCGTGGTCTTCCACGGTCTGGTGCAGCACTTCACCGACGACAACCGCTCCCCCACGCGGCGCCGCGCGCTGCAGTTCCACTACGCGACCGAGCAGGCGCGCTGGACCGGGCTCGATGCGCATGAACGACTGTATGCGGACGAGAAGAGAGCGTATGCCGGCTGCGTGACGCCCGCATACGGCGAGGCGGCAATGCGCATCCTGCGCGGCGAGGCGCGCATGGACGTGGTGCCGGTCGACTGGGCCTAGTCGACTCCTTCGAGCAGGAAGGGCTCGCAGCGACGGACGATATGTCGCAGCGCATGGGGTAACGCGATACGGGCTTCTCTCCCGGGCGGCGCAGGAGGCGACAGCGCGGATTTAACTTCGCCGTCAGGCCGCTGCCGCGTTCAGCTTGATCCCGAGTGCGCGCGCTACTTTGAGAACGGTCGCGAAGCTGGGGTTGCCTTCCGCGCTCAGAGCACGGTAAAGGCTTTCCCGGCTCAGCCCCGCTCCTTTCGCAACCTGCGACATGCCTTTGGCACGCGCGATGTCCCCAAGGGCGCGTGCGATTCCCGCCGCGTCGTCCGGCGCCTCCTCGAGCCATGCATCGAGGTAGGCAGCCATTTCTTCGGGCGTTCGCAGCTGTTCCGCCACGTCATAGGGCAGAGTCCTGGTCTTCGATACTTTTTTTGCCGCAGATCTTGCCATGCTCGTTACTCCTGGTAGCCGCGTGCCAACTCGACGGCGCGCTCAATGTCCTTCTGCTGCGTGGACTTGTCGCCGCCAATCAAAAGAAGCAGCAGTCGGTCGCCCTTTTGCGTGTAATAGACACGGTAGCCGGGGCCAAAATCGATCTTGAGTTCGGAAATGCCGTCCTTCAAATTTCGATGGCTGCCTGGATTGCCATGAACCAGGCGATCGACACGAACCTGAATCCGCGCGCGACCCGTGCGATCCTTCAGCGCATTGATCCAATCGCGATAGACCTCGGTCTGTTCGACGCGCATTCGCCCATTGTAGCCTATAGGCTACGAGTCCGCAAGCACCATTTCCGCTCATCGTCCATTTCAAGGCGGTGGCCTACCTGGGGTGATCGGCTTGGTCGTCGGCGGGCGGGTCGACCCGCGTGTGGCCATGCTGGCATTCGATGCGGGGACGGCGCGCTAGATCGCCCTCCAGGTCGAAGCCAGTTTTCCCCTCGGCACATTGATCCCGGTCGCGTTGCTGGTGACCTTCTTGCTGGTCATGCTGCGCCACGCCGCGCAGATCGTCGGCGAGCGGAGTTTTCGCGACATCATGCGCGGGCGCGAGGCACCGATCCGCCTGTTCGCGGCGCACGAAGTGGCCTGAGCCCTACTGCAGCGCCAGCGGTGTCAGATGATGCGGCAAGAGGCACGCGAACGTGTCGACCGGCACAAGATCAAGCGACGATGGACCAATGCGCAGGAGTTGCCGGTACAGGCATCGATGCCGCACTTCCAAGCACTTGGCCGCCAGGAGCGGACCGCGCAATCCGTCAACGAGCCTCCAGCAGGCGCACGGCGGCGGCCATCGCGGCGTCTTCGGCGCCTGGTGTACCCGGGCGTCCGGGCACATGCACGTCGACCTCGATCCCCTGGTTGTGGATCAGCCGACCGCCCGGCGTCGCCCAGTGCGACGTGGTCAGCTTGAGCGCCGTGCGGTCCGGCAGGGTGAATAGGGTCTGGATCGAGCCACGCCCGTAGGTCGGCTCGCCGATGATGCGGGCACGATGGTGGTCCTTGAGCGCCCCGGCGACGAGTTCCGCGCCGGCCGCCGTCCAGCGGTCGACCAGCACGACCATCGGCAGGGTGCGTGACTGTGCGGGCACGTTCCTCAGGAAGTCGTCTCCGAAGCGCTGGTAGTCGCGCGGCGTCGCGCGCCACTCCTTGTTGGCCTCTTCGCCGCGTCCGTTCATGCGCATGACCAGCGCTTGCGGCGGCAGGAACGCCGAGGCGACGCCGACGGCGACATCGAGCAGCCCGCCGGAATTGCCGCGCAGGTCGAGGACGATGCCGCGCGGCGGGGCTTCGCGCAGTTCACGCGCAAGCGTGCTGCCGAAGTCGCTGCCGGTGCGTTCCTGGAACTGGCTGACACGAACATGCAACAACCCGTCCTCGGTACGACGCGAGCGCACCGTCTGCGCACGCAGGATGGCGCGCGTCAGCGTCACGGTGACGCGATCGCGGCGGCCCTCGATAGACCGCAGCAGATGCAGGCTGGCAGTCGAACCGACCGGGCCCCGCAACATGCGCACCACCTGCACGAGTGACCTGCCGCGCACCGCGACGCCATCGATCTGCTCGATCAGATCGCCGGCCTGCACACCGCCAAGCGCCGCAGGCGACCCGTCCAGCGTGCCGACCACGACCGGCATGCGCTCGCTTTCATGGAAGCGCAGTTCGAACCCGGTACCGCCGAGACTCGGACTGCTCGATTGCAAATCGCGCATGGCGTCGGCATCGAGATACTCGGAATCCGGGTCGATGCCCGCGGCCATGCCGCCAAGGCAGGCATCGACCAGCCGCCGATCCGTCTCCTCACGCACGAAAGACTCGCGAATTCGCTGCATCACCGTCCCGATGCGCTCCATGTCGGAAACCGCCAGCCTCCCCGGGCGTTCCTGCGCGACGGCCAGCGCCGCGAGCGCCGCGGCCGCGCCCGCAGCAAAACCGGTGATCAACAGGCCAATGCGACGCAGAAAGGCATGCATGGACTACCTCCTATCGACAGCGATCGGCCGCCTGCCAGGGCATAGTCTTGCCGGCGGCTCGGGATGGAATGCGTCGCGCAGCGCGCCAGGCCTTCAGCCGGCCGGCGTCGCCATGTAGAAGCCGTTGAGCTTGTTGCCGTCCAGGTCACGGAAGTAGCCGGCATAAAAGCCCTCGCTGCGCGGCCCCGGCGCGCCCTCGTCGCGCCCGCCGAGTTCCAGCGCCCTGGCGTGCAGCGCACGCACCTCGGCCTCCGACTTGCAGAGGATCGAGATCATGGTGCCGTTGCCGACCGTGGCCGGCTTCTTGTCATAAGGCGTGAGCACGCCGAAGAGCGGCTGCGAAAAGTCCGGCCCCCAGGCGGCGCCCTGCTCGCCCCAGTCCATCAGGCGCTTGATGCCGATGGCTTCGAACAGTGCGTCGTAAAACGCCTTGGCACGAGGCAGGTCGTTGGTACCCAGGCAGGTGTAGGCAATCATCCTGGTTCTCCCTGAAGACAAAAGTGGGATTCTGAAAAGTGCGCATCGGCGCGGGACGGCGCGGACGGGGCTAGCGTATCACTACGCCGGTCCGGCCGCGACACGCGGGACATTCGCAGCAGGCTTCAGCGCAGGATCGCGCCGGCCAAATCCACCTCGACCCGGCGATTCGGCTGCAGGCATTCGCGCAGCTTTGCAGGCGGTCCGTCGGCGCACACGACCACGGGATTGGCACTGCCCCGGCCGTCCACCTGCACGACCCTCTCGGGGATTCCGGCAGCCACCAGGTAGGCCTTGACGGTCGCCGCGCGGTCCAGCGCGAGCCGCGCGTTGCGCTCACGCGCCCCCAGCCGGTCGGCATAACCGGTCAGCGTGATCCGGTCGATGCGTGCCAGCTGCTTCACGCGCGCAACGAATTCGTCGAGGCGCCGGCGACCCTCGGGCAGCAGATCGTCGCGCCCGGACTTGTCGAACCCGAACAATGCGTCCGCTGAAAGGGTGAAACGCTCGGCCACCGGCGCCGGAGCTGGAGCCGGCGCCGGCTTCGGCGCTGCGACCGGTGCCACCGGCTGCGGCGGCGGCACGCAGGCAGCCAGATCACGCTCGACGCGCGCTGCCATGCCCTCGGCGATGCCGATATACGGATTGGCATGGCGCCAGCCGCCTTCCTTGTATTCCTGCCCCATCCAGACCAGTTGCACCTCGAGGCAGGCCACCTGCGGCGCGACGCACATGAACTGCGCGTGGCGCTTGTAGCCGGCGGTCCGCTCCCACAAGTCGTCGCGGATACGCACGCTCTGGTCGATGAGTCGGGTCTCGCTGGACGGTGTTGCGCCAGCCTCCAGGCCCTTGATCAATCCCTCCGACTGCGCCAGTGCGGACTCGACCGTTCCGCTGCGGTCGTTCTCGTGATAGTTGTGGCGCGCCATGTCGAGCCAGCACTGGGCCTTGGCCCAGTGATAGTTGGACGTAGGCACCGTGCCGCCACGGTTGAGCAGCGCCAGGCGCTGCTGCAGCGTCTCCATCGATGCCAGGTCGGCACGCATGGCTTCATCGGTCACGCGGTCCGGCGCTGCGTACGGCGGCAACATCCCGGGACGCCGCATGCCGCCGTCGACGCAGGCACCTGCCAGAACGGCCAGCGCGAGAAGAGATAACAGTCGTGTGGTGTTCATGGTGGTCCGGGTTTTCGGATTGCACATGGCAAAAACGCTCATCGCGCTGCCGGCGGCAGCGAGCGGTTGATCGCGGGATCGTCGCCGCGGAACAAAGTCTCGTCGAACTTGAAGCGCAGGCGCACATAGAAACCGCGATTGGTGTATCCGGCGCCCTGCAGCTCGCGATCGGAGAATCCGGTGAAGTTGAAGCCCGCCGTAAGCCACAGATTCTGGCGCAGCAGGTAGCCGGCCTCGACCCCCACGGCGCTTTGCCGCGCATCACCTTGCGGGCTGAAGAGCATATTGGCTTGCACGCCGACGTTCCATTTCTCGGTGAGGTCATAGACCACGCGGCCGCCGACCAGGTAGGCCGAATACGTGGACGACAGGCCGCCGTCAAAGCGTTCGTCGACCCACTTCGCAGCGATGCGCCCGGTCAGCCACAGCGGACGGCTCGGATGGTAGTCGGCATGCATCGAGACCACGTTGGCGAAGCGCTCATGGAAGCCCGCTGTGCCGCTGGCAGGTTCGGTCTTCTCGTAGCGCAGTTCATAGAGCGCCAGCGCATTGACCAGGTTGGTGTCCGTGTCCCGATACGCCGCACCGACCTGGAAACGGTCCTGCAGGCGCGAAGCCACTGTCGGACTACGGGCATCGTTGACCAGCAATTGGTTGCGCGCCAAAAGCGACCAGTCGCGCGTCAGTTTCGCGGTATAGCCCAGTGTCGAGAGCCAGTTGTCGTAGTTCGCGTCCTGGCGCCACTCCAGGCGGCCGGTGCCTCGCCAGCGCGGGTCGTAGGTGAGATCGACACCACCTGTGATTGCGTTGGCGGTGGCGGTCCTTCCGGACACCGCTTGCAGGTGTTCGAAGCCGACATTGAAGCGCACGCCCTCGGCAGCGGTGATGGTGTTGCGCACTCCGGTGGCATTCATCGCGTCGCGGCCGGAAATGGCGTCGCGCAGGCGGAACTCGTTGAACAGTTCGCCGCCGGGCATGTAGTTGCCCGATACGCCGGCCACTGCCGCGGTCTGTCGCGAGTTGGGGACGACCAGGCCATTCTGGCCGCCTAGGCCGCTGGCAAACTCGGCGCGGCCATAGGCGCGGTACTGCTCGTTGAGTCGGTAATCACCACCGACGCTGATGCGGTTGCGCCGCGCCAGTTCGATGTCCTGCTCATACTCGCCCAGCAGGCGCAGACGGTCCGACACCTGCGCGGTTGCCGACAGCGAGAGCGC
Source organism: Burkholderiales bacterium (assembly GCA_016790635.1). Taxonomy (GTDB): domain Bacteria; phylum Pseudomonadota; class Gammaproteobacteria; order Burkholderiales; family JAEUOS01; genus JAEUOS01. The sequence goes on along the minus strand of JAEUOR010000002.1, from coordinate 312,356 downwards.
GTCGAAGCTCGTGGTCTGGCCGGGCTGTGCGGCGAATAGCGGTGCCGATATCTGTGTCTGCTGAAAGCCCGGCTGGCTCGGGATGGTCGAGAGTCCCGGGGTCGAGGCCGCATTCACCGCCCCGCCACTGTCGCGCACGTGGCGGTAACCGATACCGAAGGTCCACACCTCGCTGGCCTTGTAGCGCAGGCCCCCATAGGCCGACTCGCGCTCAGCCAGGCTCACCTTGTCCTGCGAACGGATCGCATCGACGCGCAGCGACCATTGCTCGTCGATTTTCCAGTTGCCGACCGCGCCGGACTCCGCACGGCCACCGTTGAGCTGCGCGGCGACATTCGAGAACCTTCGATCGGTCTCACCGTGGAATACCCTTGCTTCCAACGCCTCGCTCTTGTGGCGCAACTCGATGCGATGACCTTCACCGCGGCCGAGTGCGCCGAGGCTCTCGCGCTCCGAGCGCGCGAACTCGCCCACGACAAAGGTGTTTTCGCCCAGCCTGATGGTGCCGTTGACACTCGACAATCGATACGGGTCGGCGGGATTTTGATCCTGGACATGACTGCCGCCAACCTCCAGCCACGGGGTGATTTTCCACTGGCCATCGACGCCGCCGATCCAGAACTTCGGCCCGCCCAGCTCGACCTCATAGGTGACGCGGATCGAATTGGGATTGAAGTTCTCGTCGACCGACGGCACCGGCGCCTTGAAGATGATGTTGCCGGAAAAGGGCTCGAATTCGTAGTCGACCAGGCGGGCCAGGGTGGTGGTGCGGAGGATCACGGCCGGCTGGTTGCGGTCGCGGGTCAGGATCTCGACCCGCTCCGAGCCGGAGATGCCGCGGTTGCTGGTCAGTGCATACGGTCCCGAAATGCCGCGCGCCGGCTGCTCGTCGACGATGCGCGTGACGTTGTCGCGCGTCACCCAGGCGTTGGCGGCGACGATGTCATTCTCGATATGCTGCTGAACACCGGTGATGCTGCGCGCATAACTCCCCAACGAGCGTGCCGGGGTGGTACTGGCAGTATTGAAGTCGCCATACAGCAGGAAGGACTTGTCCTTGTCGACCCGCACGTAGAGGCGCTGGCTGGAGCGCGCGTCAAACCCGCGTATCGACGAGTCGCCATAGATCGGGTAGAACTGATCAGGCTGGATGTCGCGGAACATGCGGTCGCGCACGCGCTTTTCCGAGTCGTAGGCGAGCGTCAGCAGGTAGTCGCCCTTGACCATGCCTTTCAGGAAGAACGCGCTGCGCGCGCCCAGCTCGGTCTTGCCGTCGTTGCCACGCCCGAGTGGCTGGATGCGCCTGATCTCCAGCTCGAAGGCGTCGTTGGTACGCGGCTGCGACAGCCGCGAGGCATCGATCGAGCGCAGGTTGAATGCGCCCTCAATGACGCCGACGGCGATCATCGGCCGCTTCTCCGGCAGCATCGTCACGCGTCCTGCCACCACCACATTGCCCGACTGCGCGACCAGCAGCGCGTCGCCCGGTTCATGAGTGGTAACGAGGAAAAGCGTTGCCTCACCCCCGTTGACGGCAACGCGCAATTCGTTGCGCGGCGGATCAATGCTGGAAGCTCCGGGCAGGCGCAGCAGGCCCCGCGTTGTCTTGACAATCACCTCGGTCGCGCCAGCATGCGGTTTGCCGGCGCGATCGAACAACCGCAGCACCACAGGCACCGTGGTGTTGCCATCGGCCGGCAGATTGTCGCGCTCGACTTCAAGCACGATGCGCCCGGAATCGGGCAGCGCCGCCGCGCGCAGGAGCGCCGGCAGCGCGGTCGAGGTCACCGGCAGTGGCAGATTCGAGTTGCCTGCCGACAGCGCATGATCGGCATCGCGTCCGATCGCATCGAAGCGCTGCGAGCCGGGCCGGCCCTTCTCGTCGCATGGACACGGGTCCGCAGCGGCGCCCGGCGCAAAGTCGGTACGCCGGGGCTCCTGCGCCGCCCCGCCATGGGAGGAGAACTGCGGCGGCAGTGGCGCCGGCGGTGCCTGCGCCAGCACCGCTGTATGCGCGCCGCCAAGCAGACACAACATCGCAGCCAACAGGCGCGGCGGCATGCTCATCGCCCGCCTTCCCCTGCCGGCATGCAGGTTCCGGCCGGACAGGAGCGCATCACATCGTTGCGCTCCCGCGGCACCGACTGGCGCAGTGATCCGGAATCAAAGATCAAGCGCGGCTGCGGCTTCTTCTCCTGGATCGGCGCGACCACGTTGCCCTTCGCACGGCGCGCCTTGACCTGCTCGACAACGCCGGGCGAGCACGAACCTTCGACGAAGTCGGCGCGGTGCAGCTCACCGATGCGCAGGTCGAGAAACAGGCTGCCAGCATCGAGCGCGTTGCGGTTGCTCGAGGTCACCAGCTGCGAGCCCAGTGGCAGCGTGGTCGGGTCAACCCGCATCGCCCCGGTGCGCGCCGGCAGACCGCAATAGCTGTACTTGCCCTCGGAGTCGGAGATCAGGTAGGTGCCGTCATGCAGGTACATGCGGACGCCGGGAATGCCGAGTTCCTCGGGGTCCTGGATGCGGTTGTTGTTGCAGTCGACAAAAATCTTGCCGAGGACGCAGGCTTCCTGGAAGAACACGCCGCTCGTGATGCGCACCCGCGCGCGCGCCTCGTTGGACGACACCGCATTGCCGCCGACCACCGCATTCGCGCGCGCGCGGTTGATGCCGTCGCCCTGCTGCGCCCCGACACCGACACGCACGCGGTAGGTGACTGTCGCGATGACGCCGGCCGCGAGGTTGCCGATGTTGAACCTGAGCGCGGGCCCCGGAGCGCCGCCGGGGTCGGGCGCGGGCGCGTTGTTCAGCGTGACGCTGCCCGGAATCAGGCGCATGCCTGCGGGCAATGCATCGTTGATGAAGAGGCCTGTAGCGGCCCCGTTGGGACTCACCACACGCAGGGTGTACTGCAACGAGTCACCCAGTTCGACGACGTCGCGATTGACCTGCTTTTGCAGGAACAGCCCGGCGCCGGCGAAAGAGTCCAGCGGGATGTGGTTGTGGATCACATCGGGCACGCCAGGGCCCAAGTTGAACGACAGGTAGTAGGTAGTGGGCTGTCCGACCGGCGGGGGACCGGCCTGCGCCTGCACCAGCAGCGGCGTCGGTCCGGCAGGGGTGAACGGACCGGCCGACGGCGGGATCGTGCCCGATGGCGCAGGTGCGAAACCGGGCGCGGTCGCGCCAAGGGTGTAGACGCCGGCAGGCGCCCCCGGGGTCAGCAGGTACTGGTAAAAGCCGGTCGACCCAGTGATGAGGGACGCGCACTGGCCGCTCACGGTGTAACTGGCGCCGCCCACCAGCATGGTCGTCGGGTTGAACCCCGGCGGACCGCACAACTCGACCCGCGAACCGGCGATGGGCTCGCGCGTCGCGGTGTTGTAGATGACACCTGACGGATCGATAGGGAGGTCCTGGCGCACCAGGTTCTGTCCCGAGACAAGGTTCACCTCGAGGGCGTCGCGCGTGACCGCCACCCGCGACGCAGGATCACCGCCCGAATTGGCCGGCGTGCCGAAGATGACATTGTTGGCCGGGTCGCGGAACTCGATCTTGTACGGACCCGGCTGCAGGCCCGTGACGCCATAGGCGCCGTTGGCATCAGTGCGGAACAGGCTCTGCCCGTTGGGCATGGTCACGCAGCCGTTGACGCTGTTGTTGACCGTGCAGCTGACCAGCGCACCGCTGGCGTCGTAGACCGCTACGCCCCAGCTGGGTATCGGCGTGTCGCCGGAATCCCGCTGCCGGTCGCCGTTGTTGTCGCGCCAGACGAAGCCAGACAGGCTGGCCGGCACGGCGCCGACCCGCACCACCGTCGGCACCTGGTTGTTCGCATTCGCGTTGGTCGGCGCCGGCTGCGGCAGGCTGTTGACCGGCACTACCACACCGATGGGCAGCACAGTGCTGTTGTCGACCTGGCTGGTGGGTACCGGCGCACCGGTGGCGGTCGCGTTGGCCTGGTTCGAGACCGTCCCGGTGGCCGCGGGCAGCACCACCACCGGCAGGTTGATGGCCACCACGGCTCCCGGTCCGAAGCTTGCCCCCCCGTTGAGCAGGTTGTTGGCGCCACGGCCGGTGTAGGCCGGGTCGAGCGTGACTCCGGTCACCGTGCCTGAGGTCGACAGCGTGATCGCCGGTGCGCCGGTGCGCGTCAGCACTGCCGGCAGCACATCGGTCACCTGCAGAGGCAAGGTCGCGGCGGACTCGTTCTTGTAGATGATGGTCCAGATCAGGATGTCGCCCGCCGCAGGCTGTTGGCCGGGGCGCGTCTGGTTTGCCACCGACTTGAACCCGCGCATCGATCCTGCGGTCTGCTTCTCGCCGAAGTTGACATTGGGTGCGCCGCCGGCCGGCCCGGCCAGGGTGATGGCGATGGTTTCGGAAGCGCCCCCCAGCGGACCCACTGTGCCGGCGCTGCCGCTGGTGACCGTGCCGGGCGTATTGGCGACCGAAGTAAAGCCCGCCGGCTGGGTCTGCGTGACCACATAGTTGCCCGGCGGCAGGTTGGCGAAGTTGTAGTCGCCCAGCGCGTTGGTGGTCGTCGTGCGACTGACGGCATTGCCGAATGCATCCGTGCCGGTCAGTGTCATCGTGACGTTAGCAATCGCCGCGTCGCCGCCGTTGAAGGTGCCGGAGAGGTCGCGGTCGTCATAGACCTTGCCGCCGATGGCAGAGGTCGAGACCAGCGGGAAGTTGTTGTTGATCGACTGCGCCCCGGCACCGACCACGATCGCACTCACCTGCGCTGGCGCGACTCCGACGCCGCTGGCGGTACCCACGGACACGCCTGTGACCGTGCCCGCGCTGGTGAGGCCCACATTGACACCTGTCGGCGGGGCGTTGTAGCGCACCCTGTAGGTGCCCGGTGTGAGCGCAGCGACGGTCGCCGAGGAAAACACGTAGTAACCGGTGGCATCGGTAGTTGCGGTAGCCAGCACGGTGAGACCGGCGGCATCGAGCAGCTGCACGGTCTGCGCCGGCACCGGCGAGTCACCCGGTTCCCTCACACCGCCGTTGTTGTTGGGATCGAAGTAAACGAAGCCGGAAATCTGCTGGCTGGGAACGATCTTGGTGAAGTTGTTGTTGATCGACGCCAGGCTCGCGGCCGGACCAACATTGATGCCGCCAATCGTCGGCACCGCCTGGGTGCCGCCACCGGCGCCGCTGATGACACCGTTGACGGTACCGGCATAGGCAGAGCCGTTCTGCGCAGCCACCGGGGCCGGGCAGGTGGTACAGGTAATGGTGTAGTTGGTGCCCGGCGGCACGTTGTTGAAGGCATAGGTGCCGTTGGCCGCAGTGGTCGTGACCAGGTTGACCGCGATACCGTTGAGGTCAAGCCCGGTGAGCGTCAGGCTCTGGGCGAGGTTGTTGGCGCCTGCGGCGCCCGTACCGACGCCGGCGTCGTTGCCGCCGGCGGTATTGAAGACCCCGTCACCGTTGAAGTCGGTGAATACCCGGCCGCTCACCGTTCGCGTATTGGGCAGTTCTCCGAAGTTGTTGTTGGGCGAACTGGCAACGTTGCCGCCGACGCTTTGCAGCGTGATGTTGGTGATGCGGCTGGGCGTGACCGCGGGCAGGGTCGCGGTGCCTGCGGTGCCGGTGCCCGTGATGGTGCCGGCGCTGGTGATGCCATTATTGGTGCCGGCCGGCTGCGCCGGCTGTTCGACCGTGTAGGTCCCGGCAGAAAGACCGTTGAACGAATAGGTGCCGTCGGCCGCGGTCGTGGTTGTGGCAACCTGGACGCCGTTGGAGTCGAGCAGGCGCACGGTCTGCCCGGCGATGCCCGCGTCGCTGCCATCGACGAGCCCGTTGTTGTTGTCGTCGCGGTAGATGCGCCCGGAGATCGCCCCGTTGCCCTGGGTCTTGGTGAAATTGTTGGCGCTCGATGCGGTGTTCGTCGCGCCGTTCAGGTCGATGCCGACAATCTGCGGCACAGCGCCGGTGCCCGCGCCGTTGCCGCCGGTCGAACCAGGATAGGCAGCACCGTTGACAAACCCGGTCGGCGCGGCGCAGGTCGTGCAAGTGACCGTGTAGGTCCCCGGCAGCAGGTTGCCGAAACTGTAGTTGCCGTTGGCATCGGTCGTGGTCGTCACATTGACCGTGTTGCCCGCGACGTCGGTGCCGGTCAGGGTGAGCGTCTGCGGCACATTGTTGACGCCGGCCGCGCCGCTACCGACGCCGGCATCGGCGCCGTTGGCCTGGCCGTCGCCGTTGTTGTCAACGAAGACGCGTCCGGTGATCGTCCGGTTGTTGGGAATCTCGCCAAAGTTGTTGTTTTGCGAGCGCGCGTTGCCGGGCAGGATGATGCTTGCGATGCGGCTGGTGCCGGCCGGCGCGTTGCCGTTGGTCGGTGCCGTGTTATTCGAAGCTGTTCCGGCGGTGCCGGTGGCAGCGCCGCTGGTGATATCGGTGACAGTGCCTGCGGCTTCGCGACCATTGGCGGTATTGGCCGGTTGCGTGCCTTCGGTGATGGTGTATCCGGGCAAGTTGCCCGGCGGACAGGCCGCCGCGCCCGGGGAGCCACAGGAAGGCCTGAGGCCCGTGAATGCATAGTTGCCCGTGCCATCGGTGGTGGCGTTCAGAAGCACGGGATTGCCCAGGTCGTCGAACCCCGACAGCGTGACCGGTACCCCGGAGAAGCCGGTTTCGGCGCCGTCGACCGTGCCGCTGTTGTTGAGATCGCCGTACACACGGCCCGACACCTGGGACGGCAACACCTCGCCGAAGTTGTTGCCGGGTGAACTCGATACCACGCCGAGGGCCAGATTCAGCGTGATGTCGTTGATGCGCGAGGGCGCGCCCACGGTCGCCTGGCCGGCGGCGCTGGCGGTGCCGGCTGTGCCGGTGCCGTTGATGAAGGCCGTCCCGGCAGTATTCTTGCCGTCCAGCGTGCCGGCCGGCTGTGCAGGCTGCCGCACCGAATAAGTACCTGCCGCAAGACCGGTGAACAGATAGTTGCCGGTCGGGTCGGTGACCGCGGTCTGGATCACCGTGCCGGTGTTGTCGAGCAGTTCGACCGTTTGCCCGCCGATGCCGGTGTCGGTAGCGCCGACGCTGCCGTTGTTGTCGCGATCGCGATAGACCGTGCCGGAGATCGCGCCGAGCGCCGAAAAGACGACATTGGCCGACGCCGAGGTCTGATTCGATCCGGCCTGCGTGGTCGAGAGCGCGCCCGCGGCGAGCGTGTTGGTGTAGTTGCCCGAGACCGCGCTTGTGACCGGGACGGTGATCGTGCAGCCACCGGCAGGAATCGAGCCGCCGGCGTTGTAGCGGACCAGCGCCGATCCCAATGACGCGACGACTGTACCGGGCGCGCAGGTGGTGGCGGCCGCACCTGCGACCGTGAGCCCGGCCGGCAGGTTGTCATCCAAATTCGCGGCCAGCGTCAGCACCACGGCATTCGGATTGCCCAGGTTGATGGTCAGGGTCGAGTTCTGTCCGGCTTGCAGGAAGGCCGGTGCGAAGCTCTTGGCCAGCGTCGGAAACTGCAGCACCGAAAGTGGCGCGCTCGCTGGCGCGGCGTTGGTCACGCCCTGCGCGGTGGTGAGGGCCGAGGCCGGGATGGTGTTGGTATAGGTGCCCGGCGTGTTCGATACGGTGTCGACGGCAAAGGTGCACGACCCCGTCGCGGGGATGGTTGCGCCGGTCAAACTGACGCTGGCGCCGGAGGGCACTGCAGTCACAGTCGCGCCGCCGCAGGTGGTCGCCGTGTTGGGCACAGGCGCGACAAAGAGGCCGGCGGGCAGGTTGTCGGCAAGCACCGCACCGGTGAGCGGCACACCGTTGGGATTGCCGAGGGTCACGGTCAGGCGGGTGATGCCGCCGTCGCGCACCGGCGAGACACTGAATGCCTTGGCAACCGTTGCCGGGTTGAGCACGTTCAACGTCGCGGTGGTCGCCGGTGTCGGGTTGGTCACCGCGCCACCGTTGGCGCTGACCCCGCCCGGCGGAATCGAGTTGGTGAGCGCGCCGATGGCGGTGCCGATGACGTCCACCGCCAGGGTGCAGGACGACGGACCGGCCGGCAGCGCGCCCCCGGAGGCCGTGAACGACGACGCGCCGGCTACGGGTGCGAATGTGCCGCCACAGGTGTTCTGCGCGTTCGGTACGGGAGCAACGACCATGTTGGTCGGCAGGTTGTCAACCACCGAAAGGCCGGCCAACGCAACGCCGAGCGTGTTGTTGACCGTCAGGATCAGGCGCACCGGGGTATTGGGCGGCGCGGCGGCGGGCACGAACGCCTTCTGCACGCCGACGTTCTGCTGCGAGGCGAGGTTGGCCGAGAACGGCGTCGTGTTGGTGATGCCCTGGGTCGTGGTGATGGCGCCGGCGGGGATGGTGTTGGTCAGCGCCCCCAGCACCAGGTGGGTGACCTCGGCATTGATCACGCACGAGGCACCGACGCCCAAAGAAGCGCCGCTGATACCCACCACCGACCCGCCGGCAGACGCTCCGACGATGCCGCCAGCGCAGGTGGTCGAGGCGTTCGGCACTGCGGCCACGCGCATGCCGACTGGCAGGTTGTCGGTCAATGCGATACCGGTAAGCGCAAGCGCGCCGGTATTGGTGAGGGTGATCTGCAATTGCGACGGTTGGCCGGGACTGTTGATCGCGTTGGGCGTGAAATTCTTGGTCACGGTGATCGCCCCGGCCTGCTTGGTGAGGACGGCGCTGACAACGTTGGGAAAGACCACGCCGCCATCAGCAGTCACGTTGCCGATCGGTATGCTGTTGGTCGACGCCGCCCCATTGGTAGCGACGACGTCAAAGAGCAGGTCGCAGGAACCGCCGGGGGAGAGGGTCGCGCCGGTCAGCGCGACGTTGCCGCCGGATGTGTCGATGTTCGTGCCGCCGGTACAGGTCGTCACGGCGTTGGGTGGCGATGCCAGGGTGATGCCGGCGATCGTGGATATCGGGTCGTTGACCGAGACATTGCTGAGGACACCACCACCGACGTTGCCCAGCACGACGCGCGCACGCGACACGCCGCCGACGTTGACCGGATTGGTCAGGAAGGACTTGGCAACCGTCAGTGCCGGCGTGTACTGCACGCTGGCAGTGGTCGCTGCAGCGTTCGCAATTGCGATCGGCGCACCGGCGTTGCCGGTCGCGCTTGATGCCGGGATGCTGCCGGTGACGCCGCCGGCGGGAATGGTATTGCTATGGCCGGGTGCGGAACTCGCAGTGCCGCCGACCACATTGACGCGCACGACGCAGGTACCGGCGACCAGGGTGGTGGTATTGCGCGCCGGCACGCTGGCACCGGCCAGGCTGATACTGCCCGCACCAGGTATCGCGGTGACCGCACCACCGGCGCAGGTGGTCGAAGCGTTGGGCGGATTGGCCACCACCAGATTGCCGGGCGCTGTCGGCAGCGTATCGGTGAAACCCACATTGGCCAAGGCCGTGAAGTTGTTGTTGGTGAGCGTCACGGTCAGTTGCACCGGCGTCCCCTGGGAGCGGCTCACGGCGGCAGCGCCGTCGAACAGTTTCTGCACCGAGAAGGGCTGCAGCACCGTGACCGCGGGCGACGAAGCGCTCGGCGCGTTGATCCCCGGCCCCGTGATCGGTCCGCTTGCGTTGGCCGGAATCGCCGCACCGGGCGTCGCCGACAGCGGCACGCGCGCCTGGAAGCGCACCGTGCAGGTAGAGCCGCCAGCCGCTGCCACCGGCATGTCGAAAGTGAAGGTTGGCGCCGCCGGGGTGCCGGTGACCACCAGGTTGCCGCACCCGACGGCGCCGCTGATGGACGGGAGGGTCGCACCGGGCGCCGCCGCCAGGATCGCCAGCATGCCGCCTGGCAAGGTGTCGGTGAAAGTGACCCCGGTCTGCGCAGCCGGATTGAAACTGGTGACTGCGACCGAATACGTCACCAGGTCCCCTGGAGCAGCGCTGGTCGGCGCCACGCTCTTGCCAACATTGGGCAGGGTGTCGCGCACGTCGAGCCGGGCACTGGCAGCGGGCGAGGTGAAGCCTTCGTTGTTGGCGACCGCGCCCTGCGGTATCGCGTTGGTCCAGTCGGTCGGACCGGCTGAAACGGTGTTGGACGTGATCGGGATCGTGATCACGCAACTGCCGCCGGCGGCGATGCTGCCCGGCGTGGTGGCGCCGAGGACGAACCCACGCCCCCCCGCCCCAGCGGCGATGTCGGCCGCGCCGCAACCCGGGGAGGCCGTCGGCGCGGCGGTGTTATCGATCTGCGCCGGCCATCCGGTGGTGGTGTCATCGGTCAGCCTGAGGCCGGTCAGCAGCGACGCACTGTCGTTGAAGATCGTCACCGTCGCAGTTGCCGCCTGCCCGCGCGAGAGGGGATTGGGTGAGAAGGACTTGGTCACGCGCAGCGGCGAATTGACCGTGATGGGCGTACTGACCGGCAGGTCGAGCGACAGGCCACGGGTGTTGCCGACATCGTTCACGGCGATGCTGTTGGTCGCCGCCGTCGTGATCGTGTTGGCAGCCAGCAAGCCGCGCACCGTCGCGCTGATGGTGCAGCTGCCTGCGGCCGCGATGGTGCCGCCCGAAATTGCAATCGGGTTGGCATTGGCGGCGCTGGTGACGGTCGGATTGCTGCCACCCGGGCAGGCAGCCGTCGGCGTGCCGACAACCGCGAGATTGGCTGGCAGGGTGTCGGAAAAAGTCGTCAGCGGCACCGCCACCGTCGAGTTAGGGTTGTTGATGGTGATGGTGACGGTGGTGGTGTTGCCTTGCACCAGTGGACTGGCGGCAAAGGCCTTGCTCGCGGTCAGCGATGACAGGCCGGTGACGTTCAGCGAAAACTGCGGATCGGTGGTGCCGTCGACCGGCGTATTGGTCGGCGGATCGCTGAAATTCGCCCGCACCAGTGCATTGGTGTACGAAGTGGTCGGCCCGGTGGCCACCGTGACGTCGACCTCGATGAAGCAGGATCCGGACGCCACCGACGAAGGAGCGACCGGAATCGTCCCGTTGACGAGATCGACGCGGTTGTTGCCGGTGGTCGTGACATAGGCCGGGCTGGTATCGACGACCTGACCGGCTACCGTTGCCGAGTTGCAGTTGCCTTGCGGCGCCACGTAGCCGGGAAACGTCGGGTCATAGAGCACCAACGGAGCAGGCAGGACGTTGAAAAAATTGGCCCCTACGACCGGAGCAACCGTGTCGTTGCTCTGGAAGTTGATGCGCATCCGGGTGCGGTCACCCTGGTTGATCGCCAGCGGCGTGAACTGTCCGGAGATGGTGACCGAAGCCAGCGCAGGGACCGCGCTCAGCAGGCACGCGAGCGCGACAACAGCCCGCGCGGCGCGAGACAACAAAGTTCCCCCAACGGCAGGCAGCCGCCTGTCGGCATCACCAAAAATCAATTCCCGATCCCCTGCGCCCGCTGCTATTCCGGCGGGCCCTGCAACTTTTGTGAATGCGGCGTGACGCCCGGCCAATGCGCAGCGGACCGTAGCTTTGTTATGTCAAGATGCAACTCGGTAGTATAACAACCACTCTGCCCGCGACTGGCAGGACCGCCCTTGCCTCAGCGCTTGCCTTCAATCTCGATCTCGACCAAGCGCGGCGCGCGGGCCGCGAATGCTTCCGCCACCGCGCCGCGGATATCGCCGGCGCGCGCCACCCGCGTTGCGGCCACGCCCATGCCCTGCGCCAGTTCGACGAACCCGAGCACGGGCGCCTTCAGGTCCATGTGCGCGTAGGGACCATTGGCAGCGGTGCCGAAGCGCTGACGGTAGGCATCGAGATTGTGCTTGAGGACGCGATATTCGCGATTGGCGAGGATGACGAACACGATCGGCAGCCCGTGGTGCGCGGCCGTCCACAGCGCCTGGATCGAATACATCGCCGAGCCGTCGCCCGAGACGCACAGCACCGGGCGGTCCGGGCGGGCCAGCGCGACACCGAGGGCGCCGGCAACACCCTGGCCGATGCCGCCGCCGCGGCCGCTGAAATAGTCGTCCGGCGCGGTGAAGGCGAAGTTGGCGAACAGGTCCAGGTTGGCAGTGATGGTCTCGTCGACGACGATGGCATCAGCCGGCGTGCCGGCGCGAATTTCGGCCAGCGCACGCGGCATCGAGGTCGGCGCGCGCTCCCATGACTTGGTCAGGCGCGCCCGGTAGGCGGTCTCCTCGGCTGCCTTGTGCGCGCCCAGGGCCGACAGACGTTCCGCCGCCGCGGCGTCAAAGGCCGGCGTCGCCGCGCGCGCCACGGCCGCGTCCAGCGCCCCGAGCGCCGGGCCCATCGCGCCGACGACGCCTGCGTCGAGGGTGAAATTCCACGCCAGTCGGCGCGGCGCCTCCTCGATCTGCAAGACGCGTGTGCCGGGCGCGAACGGGGCTCCCTCGGCGTACCAGACCTCTTCGAAGAACGGTCCGCCGGCAAGCAGGACGAGGTCGTGGCCGGCGAGTTGCGCAGCGATGCCGCGCGCATCGAAAGCCAGCGTGCCGCGATAGGCGGCGTGCGCGGTGGCAAAGGCATTGCGGCCGCGCAGGCCCTCGAACCAGACCGCAGCGCCGGTGCGCTCGACCAGGCGCGCGAGCGCTGCGCCCGCGCCCGCGCGCGCGATGTCGTCACCGGCAACAATCGCCGGGCTCCTGGCCTGCAAGAAAAGCGCGGCCATCGCCTCGATGCCGGCCGGGTCGGCGGGCGTCTGGACATGGACGGTCGCGGGCCGGCCGGGCGGCACGCCGGTTTCCTGCTCGAGCACGTCGATGGGCAAAGCGACGAAGACCGGGCCGGCCGGCGCCTCGCCGGCGATCTTGAAGGCGCGCGCAAGCACGGGGCCCAACTCGTCGGCACGCTCGACCTGGGCGCTCCACTTCACCACCGGGGCGGCCAGCGCCACCAGGTCGTGGCCCAGCACCGGGTCGCGCAGGCGCATGCGCGTGTCCTGCTGTCCCGCGGTGACGACCAGGGGCGAGCAATTCCTGAGCGCGTTGTAGATCATGCCGATGGCGTTGCCCAGGCCTGGCGCCACGTGCAGGTTGACAAAGGCGGTGCGGCCGGCAGCCTGCGCGTAGAAGTTGGCGGCGCCCACCGCCACGCCCTCGTGCAGGTGGACCACGTACTCGATCTGCGGGGTGTCGGCGAGGGCGTCCAAGAGCGGGCTCTCGGTCGTGCCGGGGTTGCCGAAGATGCGGTCGACGCCGTGCGCGACCAAGGTTTCCATCAGGACCTGACGTCCGCGCATGGCGACCTCCAGTTAGGGGTAGCGGATGCCGATGTTCGCGGCAGGGATGTCATTGTGACCCGCCCGCTCACGGCAGTGATCCAGCCAGCGCGAGAGCCCGGCGTCCAGCGCCACGCGCGGCTGCCAGCCGATCAGGGCGCGGGTGGCCGCCACATCGGCCATGGCGACCCGTTCTGCCCCACGTGCCGCTTCCGCCGCGACCTGCGCAACGACCTTGGCGCCGCACAGGCGCCCGATATGCGCGGCCAGATCCGCGATGGTGGTCAGCACCCCGCTGCCGATGTCGACCGTGCGGCCCTCGACACCCGGTGCCCCGGCCAATGCGAGCAGACCTTCGATCACGTCGTCGATGTAGATCCAGTCGAGCGATCGTTGCGGGCTGGCCAGGCGCGGCGCCACGCCGGCCAGGAAGTCGCGCGTGATCGTCGGGATCAACTTGGCGTCGGGCTGCCCGGGGCCATAGGCCATGAAGATGCGCGCCTGCGTGACCGGCAGTCCATAGACCGCGTGAAACAGCTGTCCATAGACGTGCGAGGCGGCCTTGGCGGCCGCGTACGGCGAGGTCGGCGCCTGACCCGGATCCGGCATCTCGAACGAGGCGGCCAGGATCACGCGACCCACGCCATGCGCGCGGGCGGCATCGAGCAGATTGACCGTGGCGACGGTCTCGGCGGCGAAGGTGGCGCCGATCAGGCCCGGATCCAGGTGCCCGTCGGCCAGCGAGCTCAGGTGAAAGACGATGGCGGGGGCGGCATCGGCCAATGCGCGGCGTGCCTGCGCCGGGTCGGTCAGGTCGGCCTGCACCCAGGCCACCTCGGCCGGTGCGCGTGCACTGCGCGACGTGGCCGTGACGACCGCGCCCGCGGCACGTAACGCTGCCGCGAGGTGGGTTCCCAGGAAGCCGCTCGCGCCTGTGACCAGGACACGGACTCCGGACCAGCGCATTCCTGCGTCAGGCGAGGTTTGCCCGTGTGTCGGCGGCACGCCGTCCCGCACCTCAGGAGTCGGCCTTGAAGCCCAGTGCACGCACCAGCTGCCCGGCTCTCTCGGAGTCGGCGCGGACCAGGTCCTCGAATTCGCGGATGCCCATCGATTCGACCTCCTGGCCGAAGACCTTCATGCTTTCCACCACCTCGGGCAGCGCCAGCGCGCGGCGCAGCGCCACCGAGACGCGCTCGCGCACCGCAGCGGGCGTCTTGCCAGGCAGGAAAAAACCGAACCATTCGCGCGACACGAGGTCGGCAAAACCCTGCTCGCGGTAGGTGGGAACGTCCGGCGCAAACACGGAACGGGTCGGACCGGAGGTGGCCAACAGGCGCACCTTGCCGGCCTTGACGTGCTGCACATAGTCGCCGACCGGCGAAGACATCGCCGCGATCTGCCCGCCCAGCATCTGCGGGATGCCGGGCCCGGAACCGAGGAAGGGGATATGGTTCAGGTTGGCGCCGGTCTGCCGGCTCAGGCTGGCCACCAGCAGGTGCGGCATCGAACCCGCCCCCGGGCTGCCGACACTCGCCCGGTCAGGATTGGCGCGCGCCCAGGTGATGAACTCTGCCAGGGTGCGCACGGATTCCGGCACACCCGGGCCGATCCCCAGGCCGTGCACGATGAAGGTCGCGGTCGTCACCGGCAGGACATCGTCGGCACGGTAGCCCAGGCGCGAATAGGAGTGCGGGTACACCGTGATCATGCCCGCCGGGGTCAGCAACAGGACCGTGCCGTCGGCGGGCGCATCCTTGACGTTCAGCACGCCGACCTGTCCGCCGGCACCCGGCTTGTTGTCGACCACCACGTTGGCGGCGAGCGTGCCCCGCAGGCGCTCCGCGATGCGGCGCGCGAACACATCGGTCGGCCCGCCCGGCGGAAAGCCGACCACGATGCGCGCCACCTCGGGCATGGCTTGGGCACGCGCGTTGATCGGTAGAGCGGAAAGGCCGGTGGTCAGGCCGGCAACGGAGAGACCGCCGGCTGCGCCGATGAAGTTGCGACGTGAAGTCATGGTGATTGCTCCTGGCTGGCAAGAATCGGGAAAACGCATCGGGCAGAGGCGACGCGCCTCACGCGAGCGGGCGCAGCATACCGGCCGCGCTGCCGGCATGCAAGGCGCGCACGAGATCGGCGCGCCGGGTCAGCACCGCGCGCTGGTTGATCGAGCCCTTGTCGGTGACCTCGCCCGCGTCGATGCCTGGCGCCTGGTCCAGGACGACAAGGCGCGCGAGGCGGCTGGCCGACCCGGTGGCCTCCATCGCCAGGCGGTCGAGCATGGCCTGCATGGCCGCACGCATCCCCGCATGCGCGGCGATTTCGGCAAATCCGGCCGCATCGTCCAGCCCCAGGGCGGTGCGGCACGGGATCAGCGCCGGCACGATCAGCGCACCCACGTCGTGCTCGTTCAGGCCGGTGATCACGGCATCCTGCACATAGGGCGCCCCGGCGGCGATGATGCGCGCGCGCAGGGGGCCCACGCTCACGAAGGTGCCGGTGACAAGCTTGAAGTCCTCGGCCACGCGGCCATCGAAATGCAGGCCGCGATGCCGGTCGTTCGGGTCGATCCAGCGCACCGCGTCGCCGGTGCGGAAAAAGCCTTCCTCGTCGAAGCTTTCCGCAGTGGCTTCCGGGTTGCGCCAGTACCCGGGCGTGATGTTCGGCCCGCGGTAACGCACCTCGACCTTGTCGCCCAGGGGCACCAGTTTGGCCTCCATGCCCGCGGCCGGCAGGCCCAGGTCGCCGGAGCGCACGTCAAGGCCGGTGACGAAGATCGCGAATGGCGCGCTTTCGCTCATTCCCAGGCCGGTCAGCATCGGGATGCGTTCGCCGAGCTCGGCCTCCTCGACCTCGAAGAGCGCGTCCCATACCGGCTGCGCCAGCGCGGCACCGGCATAGAAGAACATGCGCAGCCTGGAGAAGAGATTGCGACGGAGGATCCCGTTGCTGCGCAACTCGACCGCCAGCATCTCGAAACCCACCGGCACGTTGTAATAGGCCGTGGGGGCGATCTCGGTCAGGTTCCTGACGGTGATGCCGAACAATTCCGGTGTCGGCCGCCCGTCATCGATGTAGAAGGTGCCGCCGTGGAACAAGGTCAGGTTGATGTCGTGGTTGCCGCCGAAGGTGTGGCTCCACGGCGGCCAGTCGACCAGCACCGGCGGCTCCTCGAACAACGATGGCATGGCCATTTCAATCTGCCGCTGGTTGGCGCAGAGCATGCGGTTGGTGTTGATGACCGCCTTGGGCAGCTTGGTCGAGCCGGAGGTGAAGAGGAACTTGACGATGGTGTCGGGCCCGGTCGCCATGCGCGCGGCGGCGACGCGCGTGGTCGGCACCGTCGCGGCCAGGTCGGCGTAGGCCCGCGTCGTGCGACCATCCGGGCGCCGGGCCGCGCTGCCCGTGACGACCGTGACATCGCCGGCCACGGTCGCCTCGATCGCTGCGCCGTAGCGCGCATAGTCGGCGGCGTAGACCATGCCCGGCGTGAGGGTTGCCAGCACATGCTTCAAGCGGCCGAAGTCGCGGCTGATCAGGCTGTAGGCCGGCGAGACCGAGCAATACGGAACCCCGGCGACGGTCGCACCCAGCATGAGTAGCGCGTGTTCGAGGCTGTTCTCGGACAGGATCGCCAACGGGCGCTCGGCCGAGAGGTCGGCGGCCAGCAACGCCTCGCCCAGGGCCTGCGCCCTCTGCCAGGCCTCCGCATAGGTGATGCGCACCCACGCGCCATCCGCGCCCCGTTCGGCCATCCACGTGGCCTCGGGACGCGCGAGAGCCCAATGCACGAGGCAGTCGGACAAGCGTTCGGGATAGGCTCCAAGGGTGACATCGGAGCGCAGATAGAGCGCACCTGCGCGCTCGCTCGCCGAGGCACGGGTGACGGCAAAGCGAAAATCCCTGTAACGCGGGGCAGTCATCAGCCGCGACGCGCGAGCAGGCGCAGCGGGGTGTATTCCTGCACCACGTTCCCGTGCTGGTTGCGCACGCGGTTGACGGTACGGATGAGGCCGCGCCCGGGCTTGGAGGTCGGGCGCATCTCGGTGATCTCGACCTCGACGCGGATCGTGTCGCCGACGAAGGTCGGCCCCTTGATGCTCATGCCGGCATCCAGGAAGGCCAGCCCGGTGTGCTGGATCGCGGGCATGATGAGGCCCTCGGCAAAGGTGAAGACCAGCGCGCCGGGCACCACCCGTCCGGCGATCGCGGTCGCCTGGCGATCATGCAGGTTCGTGAAGAGTTCCTCGGTGAACCAGGTCAGGTTGCAGAAGGCGACCAGGTCGGCCTCGGTGATGGTGCGGGCATTGGTCGACAAGGTGTCGCCCACGGCCAGGTCCTCGTAGAAATAGCCCTGCCCCAGTTGGTGATGCTTGCCCATCGACGATCTCCTGGTTGCGTTGCCACCGGCTCAGCCGGCGCCAATCTTCAGCACTCGCCGCGCCCGCGCAGAGCGCGATTGCACGCACGCGTGACCATCCGCCCGCTGCTGGTCATGCCTCGGCCACGGACGCCAAGCCGCGCCGATTATCCGGCATGCCCGGCGCGAAGTCGATGCGGACCACGCGGAGTCGATGCGGACTGCGCGACAATCCGCGTCGCGGATCAACCGTTGCCACTACGCCAAGGACAAGCACATGCTGCTACGCATACTCATCGCTGTCTTGCCGGCCCTGCTTGCCGGTCCTGTCGCTGCGCAATCGACCTGGCCGGTCAAGCCGCTGCGACTGATCGTGCCCTTCCCTGCCGGCGGCTCCACCGACATCGTCGGCCGGGTGGTCGCGCAGCGCCTTTCCGAGCGCCTGGCCCAGCAGGTCGTGGTCGACAATCGCGGCGGTGCCGGCGGCACCATCGGCACCGACCTCGCCGCCAAGGCCGCGGCCGATGGTTACACGCTGTCCATCGGCACCACCAGCACGCACGCGGTCGCACCGGCCGCCTACACGAAACTCGGTTACCACCCGCAACGCGATTTCACCCCCGTCGCGATGGTCGCGGTCACGCCCTACCTGCTGGTCATCAACCCGCAGGTCGGTCCGCGCAACCTGCGCGATCTGGTCGCGCAGGCCAAGGCCAGCCCCGGCAAGCTCAACTACGGATCGGCGGGCAACGGCTCGACCACCCATCTGGCGATGGAAATGCTCAAGGCGGCGGCGCAGATGAACCTGGTGCACGTGCCCTACAAGGGCAACGCGCAGACCGACCTGGCAGTGCTGGGCAACGAGGTACAGGCGGTGTTCGGCTCGATGCCGGCCTTGCTGCAGCATGTACGGGCCGGCAAGCTGCTGCCGCTGGCGGTCGGCTCTCCGGCGCGTTCTCCGGCCCTGCCGGAGGTGCCGACGGTGGCTGAACAGGGCTTTACCGGCTTCGAGGTATCGCTGTGGCTGGGCGTGTTTGCTCCTGCCGCCACGCCGCAGTCGGTGGTCGACCGGCTGGCGCGTGAGCTGGAGGGCATTGTCGCCACCAGCGAATTCAAGACGGCCATGGATCGCAACGGCGCGGACGCGCAATTTGTCGATCCGGCGCGATTCTCAGCGCTCGTGGCCGCCGAAGTGGCGCGCTACGCCAAGGTCGTCGGCTCCCTGGGCATCAAACTCGACTAGCTTGTTTCCTGCTGGCACGCACGCGCGCCATCGCCAGCAAAAGCAAAGTTCATGCGGGCCACGTCGCCAGGCCTGCGGCGCCATGGCCGCGAACGCTCAAACGCGCGGCCGCTCCGCCAGCGCCAACCAGGCACCAAGCCCGAGCATGGTCATGCCCGATATGCGCCGCATCAGGCGCGAGCGCGCTTCACGCCGTGCGCTCGATTGCAGGAGCCGGTCTGCCGCCAGCACTGCCACCACGTCCACCAGGGTGTTCAAGGCCACGCAGATCGTGCCGAGCGTGACCAGCTGCGCGATCAGCGGCTGGCCGGGGGTCACGAACTGCGGCAGGAAGGCCAGGAAGAACATCGCCGTCTTGACGTTCAACACCTCGACCAATATGCCCTCGCGCAGGGCACGTGCCGGCCCTTGCGCCCGCACCGTCGGCAAGGCCGACACGTGGGTCTGGCCCAGCAGCATGCGCAGACCCAGATAGACGAGGTAGGCCACGCCGACCCACTTGACGACGGTGAACGCGGCGGCCGATTGCGCGATCAGCGCCGACAGGCCCAGCGCGGCGGCGATCACATGCACCATACCGCCGATGCCGGTGCCGAGACACGAAGCCAGGCCCTCGGTGCGGCCACCCGCCACCGTGCGTGCGACCACGTAGGCGATGCCCGGCCCGGGCGTGACGGCCAGGACCACGGCGGCGATCAGAAACGTGAAGAACATGGACATGCGCAATTCTAGCCCGGCCGAAATTGGCGTCAGCGCCGACTCGTCGTTGCGACGTGCCGCGATTTTCTGCACAATCAAGGGCCAATACTGCCAGGGCGCTCCGCCCGGGCAGCAACAAAGAGGAGAAAACCGTGCCTGCTTCCCGCCTTGCCCTGCTCGCGTTCGCCTGCCTGTGCCTGTCCGCCGGCCAGGCCGCGGCGCAGCAGAAATTCAAGATCGGCGTCATCAGCACCATGTCCGGCCCGGCTGGCGCGTTCGGCACCGAAACCATGGCGGGCCTCAACCTGGCTCTGAAACGCGGCAACGGCGCGTTCGGCGGCGTGCCCGTGGAACTGGTGACCGGCGACGACCAGGTGCGCCCGGAGCTCGGCAAGCAGCTGGCCGAGAAGATGATCATGCAGGACAAGGTCAACATGTTCGCCGGCACGATCTTCGGGCAGGTCGTCCTGGCCGCGGCGCCGGTCGCGTTTGCCGCCAAGGTGCCCTTTGTCGCGGGCGTCCCCGGCCCGTCGGAGTACTCCGGCGCCGGCTGCAATCGCCTCTTCTTTTCCACCGGCTACCAGACCGACGGCCCGCACGAGGCGATGGCCAAGTACCTGACGGCGAAAAAGTTCAAAAATGTCTATGTGATGGTCTTGAACACGGTGTCCGGACGCGACGCGGTGGCCGGCATCAAGCGCTTCTACAGCGAGCCCTTGGCCGGGGAGGTCTACGTCACGGTCAACCAGATCGACTATTCCACCGAGATCGCCGCGATCCAGGCCAAGAAGCCCGAGGCGGTGTACATCTTCCTGCCGGGCGGCATGGGCATCAACTTCATCAAGCAGTACAAGCTGGCCGGCCTGTCGAAGATCTCGCCCCTGATCGGCTTTTCCTTCGCGTTCGAGGAGGACGTGCTGCGCGCAGTGGGCGACGCCGCGTTGGGCAGCCTCAATTCGTCGAACTGGGCCAATGACATGCCGAACGCGGAGAACAAGGCCTTCGTCGCTGCGTTCGAAGCCGAATACAAGCGCCTGCCCAGCCAGTACGCCGCCTTCGCCTACGACTTCGCGCTCATGATGGGTTCGGTCCTGCCGACCATGAAAGGCAATTTCAGCGACGGCGAAGCGCTGGCGGCCGCGATCAGCAAGGCGCGCTTCAAGTCGACGCGCGGCGATTTCCGCTTCAATCGCAATCACATGCCGATCCAGGACTGGGTCCTGCGCGCAGTCGTGCGCGACGACAAGGGGCGCATCACCAACCGCACGGTGGATCGCATCATGAGCGCGCACCAGGACGCCTACGTCAAGGATTGCAAGCTCGGCGCCGCGCAGTAGTCCCCACCCACAGCGGAAACGACGCATGCCCAGTTCATTCCGACTCCTCACCCACGCACGTGCCGGCCGGCCGGTGGGCGCCGTCGCCATCGACGGCGTGGCCTACGACCTGGCCGCGCTGCGTCCCGCGACGCCGACGGTCTTGAGCGTGCTGGAAGACTGGGACGCGGCCCGTGCCGACCTGCGCGCCCTGGCGGCATCCCCGGCGCGCCGCGCCGCGTTCACGGGCGCAGCGGTCGACGCGCTCGACTACCTGCCGCCGGTGCTCTACCCAAACGCGATCTATTGCGCCGGCGCCAACTACAAGGACCACATGGACGAGATGGCGCGCGCCTTCAATCTGCCGCCCGCGCCCGATCCGCACGACACCGGCACGCCGCCCTGGTGCTTCATCAAGACGGCGCGCAATTCACTGGCCGGCCACGGCGCGGTGATCAAGCTGCCGGCCTACTCGAAGACGGTGGATTGGGAGCTCGAAGTGGCCCTGGTGATGGGCCGCACCTGCAAGGATGTCGGCATCGCGGAGGCCATGCAATACGTGGCCGGGTACAGCATCGCCAACGACCTGTCGGCGCGCGATTTCCTGCGCCGCCCGACGGTCAAGCCCAACTCCGGTTCGCCGTTCGAGTACGACTGGGTCAGCCACAAGTCCTGGGACGGTTCCTGCCCCCTGGGTCCGTGGATCGTGCCCAGGGAAGACATTCCGGACCCGAACAACATGGGCCTGAAGCTGTGGGTCAACGACACGCTCATGCAGGATTCCAGCACCAGCCAGATCATCTTCTCCGACGCCGAACTGGTCTCCTTCCTGTCGCAACGCCTGACGCTCTACCCCGGGGATGTGATCATCACCGGCACGCCGGCCGGCGTCGGGACGCCGCGCGGCATTTTCCTGAAACCCGGCGACACCGTGCGCATCGAGATCGAAGGCATCGGCACGCTCGTCAACCGCATGGCCTGACGCATGGCGCACACGGTCACGCTCCTGCCCAGCGGGCACAGGTTCGAAGTCGCCGAGGGCATGGGCATCCTCGCCGCCGGACTGGCGGCGGGCAATTTCATGCCCTACTCCTGCAAGCAGGGCGTGTGCAACTCCTGCAAGGGACGCATCGTCGAAGGAAGGGTGGACTATGGCGACGTGCACCCGGCCTATTTCAAGGATGAGGACCGGGCCGCCGGCCTGGCGCTCCTGTGCCAGGCCAAGCCGCTCACCGACTGCGTCATCGAGGTCAAGGAACTCGAGGGCTTGGCCGGCATCACGCCCAAGATCGTGCCCTGCCGCGTCACCGAGATCACGCCCCTGGCGCACGATGTCATGCTGCTGAAGGTACGCCTGCCGATGAACGAGAACATGCTGTTCGTCGCCGGGCAGTACGTCGATTTCATGCTCAAGGACGGCGTGACGCGCAGCTACTCGATCGCCATGCCGCACGCGGTCGAGGGCGTGCGTTCCCTGGAATTCCACATTCGCCACCTGCCCGGCGGCGCGTTCACCGACCGCCTGTTCGCCGGCGGGGTCAAGGTGGGCGAGGTGATGCGCTTCAACGGCCCGCAGGGGAGCTTTTACCTGCGTGACTCGATGAAGCCCGCGGTCTTCGTCGCCAGCGGCACCGGCTTCGGACCGATCAAGGCCATGCTCGAGTTCGCGGCCAAGCGCGCCGACGCGCGCCCCATGACCCTTTACTGGGGCTGCCGCTCCAAGCGCGACCTGTACATGCTCGATGCGCCGCGCGCCTGGGAAACCGCGTTGCCGCACTTTCGCTACGTCCCGGTGCTCTCGGAGCCGCTGCCGGAAGATGCATGGAGCGGGCGCACCGGCCTGGTCCACCAGGCCGTGATGGAGGACTTCCCCGACCTCTCGGCCCATCAGGTGTACGCTTGCGGCGCGCCGGTGATGGTCGAGTCCGCGCGCCGCGACTTCGCCGCGCAATGCCGCTTGCCCGCGGACGAGTTCTTCGCCGATTCGTTTCTGACCGCAGCCGATACCCGAGGAGACAACGCATGATTCCAGCCATCGACAACGCCGCCTTCGCGCCCCCCAATTCCGCCAAGTCGGTCATCAAGCCCTACGTGATGTCGCACGGCACGCTCGAGGTCTACAACCTCGCGGCGTCGCGCCGCTTCTACGAGGAATTCCTCGGTTTCGAGTGCGTGCGCCACGCCATCCCCGCGATGGTGATCCGCTGCGGCATGAAGTTCCACATCGTGTGCGTCGAGGTCGGCGATCAGTTGAAGCCGGTCAACCTGCTCAATCACTGGGGCGTGGATGTCGGCTCGCGGGAAGAAGTCGACCGCTGCTGGAAGGCGGCCAACGAGCTCAAGGACAAGTACGGCATCCGCAAGGTCATGCCGATCGCCGACCAGCACGGCGTCTACTCGTTCTACCTGGTCGACCTCGACCACAACTGGTGGGAAGTGCAGCACTACGACGGCTTCCAGCACGACGACATGTTCGACTTCGGCGACCGCTTTCCCATGGACGCGGCCACCGCCAGCGCCGAGGTGGCGGGCATCAAGGCCGGCGAAAAGAGCTGAAGCACCCTGACGCGGCGGGGGCGCCGGTGTGTGACGCCGCACGCAGGCAGATCGAGGGTGAATGCGTACCGCGCGCACGCCTGCCGGTCGCGGCCTTCGGCGCGCGCGCCCGAACTCAGGCCGGGCGCGCCTTGAGCAGGTAGTTCATCACCACCTCGGTGGCGTGCTCCAGGTGCCGCTCGCGCGCCACCGGGCTCATCAGGTCGCGCGCCAGCACCGTCGAGAGGGTGTGGCGATTCGACAGGTAGTAGTAGTTGAGCGCCACCAGGGTGATGTAGACCTCGGCCGGATCGATGCCGCCGCGGAAGACCCCGGCCTCCTGCCCGCGCTGCACGATGGCGCGGATGTTGTCCTGCACCGGGCTGACCAGTTGCGCCAGCTTGCGCGACTTCTTCAGGTACTTGGCCTCGTGCAGATTCTCGGTATTGATGAGGCTGATGAACTCGGGGTGCAGGATGTAGTAGTTCCAGATGAACTCGACCAGCTTCCTGACCGCCTCGACCGGCTCCAGGTGATCGAGTTCGAGCGCCTTCTCGGCCTCCGCCAGGCGGATGTAGACCGACTCCAGCACCGTCAGGAACAACTGGTCCTTGGACAGGAAGTAGTAGTACAGCATGCGCTCGTTGGTGCCGGCGCGCTTGGCGATGCGGTCGACGCGCGCGCCACCCAGGCCATGTCGGGTGAACTCGGCCGTGGCCGCCTCGAGGATGCGCGCGCGGGTGCGCTCCGGGTCGCGCTTTGACTTGGCAGGAGCGCGCGTCCGCGTTCGATTCGTGCCCTCGATGTCCATCGCACTCTCCCCTGGTCCCGCCATCTCGCTTTTCCCGCGCCCTGTTCCCTGAACGCACCGATTCTTCGAGTGATTGTGCGCCGCACCAATGGGATAATTCTAGCGTGAACAACCCTTCTGTCGACGCGTCCACTGCCCGGCTCGCCGAGCAGATCGACGCGATACTGCCGCAGACCCAGTGCACGCGCTGCGGCTACGACGGCTGCCGGCCGTATGCGCAGGCAATCGCGCAGGGCAGCGCCGACATCAACCAGTGCCCGCCGGGCGGTGCGGCCGGCATCGTCAAGCTGGCCGACCTCCTGAAGACCCTGCCCAAGCCCTTGAATCCGGCCAACGGCGTGGAAAAACCGCTCGAGGTCGCGCGCATCGACGAGGCCCTGTGCATCGGCTGCACCCTGTGCATCCAGGCCTGCCCGGTCGATGCCATCCTCGGCGCGGCCAAGCAGATGCACACCATCCTCGACTCCTGGTGCACCGGTTGCGAGCTGTGCATCGCCCCCTGCCCGGTCGACTGCATCCGCATGGAGCCGGTGACGCCGACGCGCGTCTGGACCACCGCCGATGCCGACCTGGCGCGGCGCCGCTACGGCGCGCGCAACGCACGCCTTGCGGCCGGGAAGCGCGAACGCGAGGCCATGCTGGCTGCACGCTCGGCACCGCCCCGCGCGGCGCCCGCCAACGACGCGGATGCGCGCAAGAAAGCCATCATCGCGGCCGCCATTGAACGCGCGCGCGCGCAGCAGGCCGCCGCCAGGCCGCGCAATCTGGAACCCCAGTCCGACGAAGTGCGGCGCCAGATCGCCGACGCCGACGCGCGGCGCGCCCGCACCACACGCAGCGACGCATGAACCCCGCCAAGCGACACGCCATCTTCAGCCGCTGGCGCGCGGCCAACCCGCGCCCCAAGAGCGACCTGGAGTACGCCTCGCCGTTCGAACTCTTAGTCGCCGTGATCCTTTCGGCGCAGGCCACCGACCGCGGGGTCAACGCCGCCACGCGCAAGCTCTACCCGGTGGCCAACACCCCGCAGGCGATCGCGGCGCTCGGCGAGGACGGTCTGGCGCCGTACATCCAGACCATCGGCCTGTGGCGCGCCAAGGCCAAGAACGTCGTCGCCACCGCCCGCCTGCTGCTGGAACGCCACGGCGGCCAGGTGCCGCATGAGCGCGCCGCGCTCGAAGCCTTGCCCGGGGTGGGGCGCAAGACGGCCAACGTGGTCCTGAACGTGGCCTTCGGCCTGCCTACCATCGCGGTCGACACGCACAATTTCCGTGTCGCCAACCGCACCGGTCTGGCGCCGGGCAAGACTGTCGAGATCGTCGAACAAAAACTCATGAAGTTCGTGCCCGAGGAATTCATGCTGCACGCGCACCACTGGCTGATCCTGCACGGGCGCTACACCTGCAAGGCGATCAAGCCCGACTGTCCCGGCTGCAACATCGCCGACCTGTGCGAATTCAAGGGCAAGACCGCGTCCTGACATGTTCAACCCGACCCGCGACGAGGTGCGCGATTTCTTCTCCGGCGTGTGGCGCAAGCACCGCGCGCGCGAAGTCATGACGCCCTTGGAGAACCAGGCGCTCGACTGGGTGCTCGAACACCCGGAGTACCACGCGCTGCTCGAAGCGCCCGCGGCCGCGCGCACGCGCGAGTGGACCCCCGAGGCCGGCGAACTCAATCCCTTCCTGCACCTGTCCATGCACCTCTCGGTGGCCGAACAGATCGCCATCGACCAGCCGCCGGGCATCCGCGGCGAGTTCCAGCGCTTATCACGCAAGCACGACTCGTTGCACGAGGCCGCGCACGATGTGCTCGAATGCCTGGGCGAGACCCTGTGGCGCGCACAGTCCGCGGGCCTGCCGCCCGACGGCGCGGCCTACCTCGAATGCGTCAAGCGAAAGTGAAGACATGAACGCCGACCCGGCCGAACTGGCCAAGTTCTCCGCACTGGCCGCCAAGTGGTGGGATCCGAGCGCGGAATTCAAGCCCCTGCATCGCATCAATCCGCTGCGCCTGGACTGGATCGAGTCCTCAGGCCCGCTCAAGGACCGGCGCGTGCTCGACGTCGGTTGCGGCGGCGGCATCCTGGCCGAGGCCATGGCGGCGCGCGGCGCGCGCGTGCTGGGCATCGACCTGGCCGAGAAGCCGCTCAAGGTGGCCATGCTGCATCGCCTGGAATCCGGCGTGAAGCTTGACTACGAGGCGATCGCCGCCGAGGACCTGGCGCTGCGCGAGCCCGGCGCCTTCGACGTCGTCACCTGCATGGAGATGCTCGAGCACGTGCCCGACCCGGCCTCGACCGTGCGCGCCTGCGCGGCGCTGGTCAAGCCCGGCGGTCAGGTGTTCTTCTCGACCATCAACCGCAACCCCAAGTCCTACCTCTTCGCGGTGATCGGTGCGGAGTATGTGCTGCGCCTGCTGCCGCGCGGCACGCACGACTATGCCAAGTTCATCAAGCCTTCCGAACTGGCGCGCTTCTGCCGTGCGGCAGGGCTCGATCCGGCCGAGTTCAAGGGCCTCACCTTCAACCCGCTCACCGACCGATTCCGGCTCGGCGGCGACATCGACGTGAACTACATGTTGCAGACCAGGAAGCCCGCATGATCCGCTGCGTCCTCTTCGACCTGGACGGCACGCTTGCCGACACCGCGCCCGACCTGGCCGGCGCGCTCAACAAGATGCGCATCGACCGCGGCCTGGACGCGCTGCCGCTGGAGCCGCTGCGGCGCATGGCCTCCTCCGGCGCGCGCGGGCTGGTGGGCGTGGGCTTCGGCCTGAAGCCCGGCGATGCCGACTACGAGGCGCACCGCGTCGAGTTCCTCGACAACTACGCGCGCGCGCTGTGCGTGCACTCGCGGCTGTTCGACGGCGTGCACGAACTGTTAGACGAGATCGAGTCGCGCGATCTCAAGTGGGGAGTGGTGACCAACAAGGCGGCGCGTTTCACGCAACCCTTCGCGCGCGCCATTGGCCTGGCCGGCCGCGCCGCGACCATCGTCTCCGGCGACAGCACCGCGCACGCCAAACCGCATCCGGCGCCGCTCTTCCTCGCTGCCCTGGAATGCGGCGTCGACCCGGCCACCTGCCTCTACGTGGGCGATGACCTGCGCGACATCCAGGCCGGGCACGCAGCGGGAATGAAGACCCTGGCGGTCACCTGGGGCTACCTGGGCGACGGCGAACCGCCCTCTTCCTGGGGAGCGCACGCGGTCATCGATACGCCGGGGCAGGTGCTCGCGCACCTGGGCTGAAGCGCGCATGGACCGCCACGCCGCACTGGCGGCGCTCGTTGAACCCGATCCGGCCGCCAAGGTTGCGCTGACGCGCGCCGCAGCCGGCGCGCCTGCAGGCGATGGACCCGCCCCGCCGCTGGTGGCGGCCGCGCCCGGGCGGCCGGCACGCCCGCTACTGGTCCATCCCGCGTCGGTTGCGCGCCGCGGCCCCGGCTCAGAGGCCGGGCGCGCGGCGCTGATCCATGCCATCGCCCATATCGAATTCAACGCCATCAACCTGGCGCTCGACGCGCTGTGCCGCTTTGGCGGCATGCCGGACGCCTACTACGCCGACTGGATGAAGGTGGCGCTCGAGGAGTCGCATCACTTCTCGCTGCTCGCGGCGCACCTCTCTACCGCGTACGGGCACGACTACGGCGACTTCCCCGCCCACGACGGGCTGTGGTCGATGGCAGAGAAGACGCGCGACGACGTGCTGGCGCGCATGGCGCTGGTGCCGCGGGTGCTCGAGGCGCGCGGACTGGACGTGACCCCGGCCATGCGCCAGGCGCTGGCCGCGCATGGCGATGCAGATGCCGCGGCCATCCTGGACGTGATCCTGGCCGACGAGATCGGCCATGTCGCCATCGGCAATCGCTGGTTCGCGCACCTGTGCGCCGAACGCGGCCAGGCGCCCGACGAGGCCTTCGAGCGCCTGCGCACCGCGTACGGCGCGCCGCGCATGCGCCCGCCCTTCAATGTCGCGGCGCGCCTGGCCGCGGGCTTCACCAGCGCGGAACTCGAGGCCTGGGCCGCCTGATGAAGAGCGCCGCGCCGCGCCCGCCCTCGGTCGACAGCGTCGCCGCGCACGCCGACGCCCTGGCGCTGATCGAGCGCTTCGGCCGCACCGCACTGCTGGCAGCGCTGCGCGCCGAACTGGATGCCATGCGCGCCGAACTGGCGCGCGGCGCGGCGCCGCGCGACGCAGCCGCACTCCTGGCCGCCTGCGGGCAAAGTCTCGAGAAGCGCTTCGCGCCGGCGCCGCGCCGCGTCTTCAACCTGACCGGCACGGTGCTGCACACCAACCTGGGACGCGCGCCGCTGCCGCGCGAGGCGCTCGAGGCGATGGCCGCCGCCGCCGGCGCCTGCGACCTCGAGTTCGACCTGGCGCGCGGCGCGCGCGGCGAACGCGACGACCATGTACTGCAACTGATCATCGACCTGACCGGCGCCGAATCGGCGACGGTGGTCAACAACAATGCCGCCGCGGTCCTGCTCGCGCTCAACGCGCTGGCCGCGCGCCGCGAGGTGCCGGTGTCGCGCGGCGAACTGATCGAGATCGGCGGGTCGTTTCGCCTGCCCGAGATCATGCGCCGCGCCGGCTGCAAGCTGGTCGAGGTCGGCACCACCAACCGCACCCACCTGCGCGACTACGCCGGCGCCATCCACACCGGCACCGGCGCGGTCATGAAGGCGCATGCCAGCAACTACGTGATCGCGGGATTCACCGCCGCGGTGCCCGAGCCGGAACTGGCGGCCCTGTGCCGCGAGCGCGCCGTACCGTTCATCAACGACCTGGGCGCCGGGGCGCTCCTCGACCTGTCGGCCTGGGGCCTGCCGCGCGAGCCGACCGTGCGCGGCGCGCTCGCCGCCGGCGCCGACCTGGTCACCTTCAGCGCCGACAAGCTCATGGGCGGCCCGCAGGCCGGCATCATCGCCGGGCGCGCGGACCTGATCGCGCGGATCAACAAGAATCCGCTCAAGCGCGCGCTGCGCGTGGACAAGATCACGCTGGCCGCGCTGGGCGCCGTGCTGCGCCTGCATCTGGACCCCGACAGCCTGGGCCGGCGCCTGCCGAGCTTGCGGCTCCTCACGCGAGGGCAGGACGAGATACGCGCCCTCGCACGACGCGTGCTGCCGGCGGTCGCGCACGCCCTTGCCCAGAACGCCCAGGTCGCGGTCGCCGACTGCGCCAGCGAGATCGGCTCGGGCGCGCAGCCGGGCAAGCTCCTGCCCAGCGCGGCGCTGGTCCTGTCGCCCCTGGCCGCACGCGGGCGCGGCAAGGCGCTCGAGCGGCTGCACGCGGCGCTGCGCGCCCTGCCGGTACCGGTCATCGGCCGCATCGCCGAAGACAGCCTGTGGCTGGACCTGCGCTGCCTGGAAGACGAGGCCGCCTTCGCCGCGCAGTGGGATCAGCTCGACCTGCCGGTGCACGCATCGTGATCATCGCCACCGCGGGACATGTCGACCACGGCAAGACCTCGCTGATCCGGCAGCTGACCGGCGTCGACACCGATCGCCTGCCCGAGGAAAAGCGCCGCGGCATGACCATCGACCTGGGCTTCGCCCATCTCGAGACCGCCAACGGGCGGCGCATCGGCTTTGTCGACGTGCCGGGGCACGAGCACTTCGTGCACAACATGCTGGCCGGCATGACCGGCATCGACTGCGCGCTGCTGGTCGTGGCGGCCGACGACGGGCCCATGCCGCAGACGCGCGAGCACCTGGCCATCCTGGAACTCATCGGCGTGCCGGTCGGCGCGGTCGCCCTGACCAAGATCGATGCGGTCGAACCGGCGCGCGCCGAAGTTGCGGCAGGCGAGGTGAGCACGCTCCTCGCGGCCCATGGTGCCGGCCTGGTACCGGTCTTCCCTTTGTCCGCATTGACCGGGGCCGGGGTGGAGCCGCTGCGCGCGCATCTGCAGGCCATGGCCGGGCGCAGCGCGCGCGCAGGCGACCACCTGCGCATGACCGTGGACCGCGCCTTCACGCTGCCGGGTGCCGGACTGATCGTGACTGGCACGGTGCTCTCCGGCAGCGTCGCGGCCGGCGACATGGTCGAAGCGCGGCCGGCCGGCGCCGCCGCACGCGTGCGCGGCCTGCGCGCGCACGACCGCGGCGCCCCGCGCGCGGTCGCCGGCGAGCGCTGCGCGCTCAACCTGGCCGGTGCGACCGCCGCCATCAGCCGCGGCGACTGGATCGTCGCGCCGGATGTCGCACCCGCGGTCACGCGCATCGACGTCATGGTGCAGGTACTGGCCGGCGAGGCGCGACCCCTGGCCCACTGGACCCCGCTGCACGTGCACCTGGGAGCGGCGGATGTGACCGGACGCGTCGCGCTGCTGGAAGCCGCCAGCCTCGCACCCGGCGAGACCGGACTGGCGCAACTGGTGCTCGACCGCCCGCTGCAGGCCTGCCACGGCGACCGCGCCATCCTGCGCGACCAGTCGGCGCGCCGCACCCTGGGCGGCGCGCGGGTCATCGACATCTTCGCGCCGCCGCGCGGCCGCGCGCGGCCGGCACGCCTGGCGCTGCTGCATGCGCTCGACCGCGCCGATCACGGAGAGGCGCTGCGCGCGGCGCTGGCGGTCTCGCCGTCGGGCCTGGAACCGTCCGACTTCGCGCGCGCGCGCAACCTGGATGCTGCGCACGTGCAGCGTCTGCTTGCAACCGCCGGTGCGCGCGTGGCCGGGTCCGTCGCTTTCGAGACCAAGCACTGGAACGCGGCGAAGAGTGCTGCGCTGGCCGCGCTTGCCGCCTGGCACGCGCGCTCACCGGCCTCGCCCGGCGTGCCCGAAGACCGCCTCTTGCATGGCACTGCGCTGCGCGTCAAGCGCGACGCACTGGCCGTGCTGGCCGCCGACCTGCTGGCCGACGGCAGCCTCAAGCGGCATGGCGCGGCGCTGGCGCTGGCGACACACGACAGCGGCCTGAACGATGCCGACGAGGCGCTTGCGCGCCGCATCGCGGCCTTTTCCAAGAATGAACCCGCGCAGGCGCCGACCTGCGCGGAGATCGCCGCCGGCCTCAAGCTGCCGGTGCGGCAGGTCAAGTCGCTGCAGGGCCGCATGGCGCAGATGCGTCGCCTGGTGCGCATCGGCGAAGAGCGTTTCATGCCGCCGGCCGCGGCGCGCACGCTCGCTGCGCACGCCGAAGCCTTGGGCGGCGCCGACCGCAAGCAGCGCTTCACCGCCGCACAGTTTCGCGACCGCTCGGGCCTGGGCCGCAACCTGGCCATCGAGGTGCTGGAAGCCTTCGACCGGCTGGGGCTCACGCGCCGCCTGGGCAACGAGCGCCTGGTGATGAAGAGCGCAGAGCAGGTCTTCGGCGCCGACCAGGGACAGGCCGGGTAGACTGCATTGATGTTCACAGGGAAGAGAATCGTCCCCGGTGGGGCGCCCGGACTTCAAACCCGGTGAGGGGCGTCAGACGTTCCTGGTGGGTTCGACTCCCACTCACTTCCGCCAGCACGAAAAAAAAGGCCGCCCCGACGGGCGGCCCTGCGGCCAGGCGCGAACGCGCCTACTTGCGCGAGTTGTAGAAGGTGACCAGGCGCACCACGTCGGCCGCGTCGATGCGCCCGAGCGGCCCGTCGCTATAGGATGAACCGACGACCTTGTTGTCCGGCCCGAGGATGAATTCGGAAGGCTGGATGATCGAGCGGCGATCTTCCCACCATGCGCCGATCAGGTCGGCATGAGCGCGGGTGACGCTATGCCCGACCGGGAAGTTGAGCTTGGCGGCCACTTCCCCGGCCTTGTCCGGTCCGTCGATGCTGGCCGTGAAAAGGCCGACGCCGAGCGCGTCGAGTTCGGGCTTGATCTTGGCAAATCCGGCCAACTGCCGGACGCAGTAGGGTCACCAGTGCCCGCGATAAAAGAGGATGACCTTGTACTTGCCCTCGAGGCCGTCGGGCAGCGACATCTCGCCGCCGCCGACCAGGGGAATGCGCATCGCCGGGAATTCCGCGCCGATACCCAGTTTCTGAGTCATGCAATGCCTTTCGTGAAGGAAGGTCGGCGGGCGATGGTCCCACCACCCGCAGGCCGGCAGTGTAGCCCGACTGCCGCCAGCGTGACGGGAGCACGCCTACCGCACGGGAGCGCGGGTGTATTCTGGAGAGGCATGCAAACGACGGGAACAAGGATGCAATACGTGGTGGTAGTCAAGCGCGACTGCGAGACCTGCCAGATGGTCGAACCGTTGCTGGCCGAATTGAAAGAGCGCCTGCCGCTGGCGCTCCATTGCCAGGACGACCCCGCCTTTCCCGCGGCCGCCGGCGGCGCGCTGGATGACCGCGGGCTCGAGACGTCCTGGCGCCTCAGGATCGAGATCGTGCCGACCCTGATCCGCCTCGAGGATGGTCGCGAGGCCGCACGCGCTGAAGGATGGCACCGTTCAGACTGGGAGAAGGTCAGCGGCCTGACCGGACTCGGCCCCGACCTGCCGCCGTCGCGGCCCGGTTGCGGCTCGCTCTCGGTCGAGCCCGGCATGCCCGAGCGCCTGGCGCTCAGGTTCGGCGCTTTGCAACTGGCCTCGCGCAAAATCGAGGTCGACCCGATGGACGATCCGGCGGAAGTCGCCTACGACCGCGGCTGGACCGACGGCTTGCCGGTGATCCCGCCAACCGACCTGCGCATCGCGCGCATGCTGGGCGGCACCACGCGCAAGCCCGACGAGATCATCGGGCTGATTCCCCCCAACCTGGCCGAGTGCACCATCGAGAAAGCCGCCATCAACGCCGTGATGGCCGGTTGCCGCCCCGAATACTTCCCTGTCGTCCTGGCCGCCATCGAGGCGGCGCTCAAACCCGAATTCTCGATGCACGGCCTGTTGGCAACGCTGTGGTTCTCGGGCCCGGTGGTGATCGTCAACGGCCCGGTCAGCAAACGCATCGGCATGAACTGGGCCGGCAATGCGCTCGGCCAGGGCAATCGCGCCAATGCCACCATCGGCCGCGCGCTGCAGCTGGTGATCCGCAACGTCGGCGGCGGCCGCCCGCAGGAGATCGACCGGGCGGTGCTGGGCAACCCGGGCAAGTACACGTTTTGCTTTGCCGAGGACGAAACCGATCCGGACTGGGTGCCGCTCAACGTCGCCCGCGGCCACCCGCGCGGATCATCCACCGTGACACTCTTCCACGGCGACGGGGTACAGGGCGTCGCCGAGCAGAAGTCGCGCGACCCCGAGGGCCTGGCGCGCTCGCTGGCGATGGCCTTGTGGGCGGTCTGTCATCCCAAGCAGGCGCAGTGGTCGCATGCGCTCCTGGTGATCTCCCCCGATCACTACGCCATCTTCAAGCAGGGCGGCTGGGACCGCGCACGCATCGAGGCGGAGATCTGGCAGGCCCTGAGGCGCCCGGGGCGCGACCTGGTCGCAGGCGCGGGCGGGGTTGGCATGGGAATCGACGCGTCGCGCGGCGAGGAGATGATCGACAAGTTCCATCCCGGCGGCCTCATCATCGTGCGCGCCGGCGGCGAAGGCGGATTGTTCTCCGCTATCATCGGCGGCTGGACCGCGCAACGGCGCCACCAAGAAGTGCAAGTCGTATCCACGGAGATCGGCACATGAACCTGGAAGCCTATTCGATGCGAGATCCCACCATGGAGACCGCAGCGGCGCAGCGCGCCCGGCGCCCGCCGCCGGCCGACCTCTCGCGCGCAACCGTCGGACTCCTGTCCATCTCCAAGGAACGCAGCGAGGAGTTCCTCGACACGATCGAGGCGCGCTTGTCCGCGCGCGGGCTCACGCTCCTGCGTTTCGCCAAGCCGACCCATACCAAGCCCGCGCCCGAGCAGGTCATCCAGGACATCGTCGAACGTTGCGACGTCGTCATCGAGGCACTGGCCGACTGAGGGTCCTGCACGTCATGCAGTCTGCATGACCTCCAGACCCTGGATCGCCGCGGCATCCCCGGATGCGGCGTCGCCAGCGAGGCGTTCCGCGCGGCAGCCGACGCGCAGATGAAGGCGCTCGGCTTCGCCGCCGGCCTGGTGTGGGTGCCGCACCCGATCCAGAACCGCACGCCGGCCGAACTGGCCGCGATCGCCGATACGGCCGTGGAACAAATCCTTGCGATGATCCAGCGCCAGGGCGCGTAGACAGGCGCGCTGTCTTGCGCGCCTTCACAGCCTGCCCTGCGCGCGCCGCGCTCGCTGCACCGCACAAGCCGCACCGCTGACTTGCGCCCACCGCCGGACAGGTGCAAAGTACCGTTTCTCGCCTCGATACAGCGGAGGGCCATGCCATGATCCTCGAACGCAGCATCGATCACGCCCTCCTGGGCCTGCGCGCACGTGCCGACATTCCGCTGCGCCTGAGACTGTGGGACAACCGCGAGCACGACCTGGGGCGCGCGCCCAAGGTCACGGTGTTGATACCGACGCGGCGCGCACTCATGCCCTTCATCAAGCCCAGCCTGGACCGGCTGGCGGACGCCTACATCCAGGGCATGTTTCACATCGAGGGCCGCATCAGTGACGCGATCGACGCGGTCGCGGGCCTGGTCGCGGCCACCACGCGCCCGGGGCGCGCGCGGCGCGCCTTCCACGCCGTGCGCGCCAACAAGCGCCGTGACGCCGAGGCGATCGGCTATCACTACGACGTTTCCAACGACTTCTACGCCGCCTGGCTGGATGCGCGCATGGTGTACTCGTGCGCGTACTTCGAGACCGGCCGCGAGGACCTGGAGACCGCGCAGCTGGCCAAGCTCGATCACATCCTCACCAAGATCATGGTGCAGCCCGGCGACCGCCTGCTCGACATCGGCTGCGGCTGGGGCGCGCTCGCCATCCGCGCAGCGCAAAAGTACGGCGCACGCGTCACCGGCATCACCCTGTCGAAGAACCAGTACGAACTGGCGCGCGAACGGGTGCGCGCGGCCGGCGTGGCCGACCGGGTCGAGATCCGCCTGCAGGACTACCGCGACGTGACCGGCACGTTCGAGCGCATCACCTCGGTGGGCATGTTCGAGCACGTGGGACTCAAGAACCTGCGCACCTACTTCGGCCGCATCCAGGCGCTCCTGGCCGACGGCGGGCTGGCGATGAACCACGGCATCACCGCGACCGACCCCGAGAGCCGCGGTTCGCCCTACGGCGCGGCCGACTTCATCGACAAGTACGTGTTCCCGCGCGGCGAGCTGCCGCACATCTCGCTGGCATTGAAGGAGATGGCCGCCGCCGGACTCGAGGCGCTGGACGTCGAATCGCTGCGGCGCCATTACGCGCGCACCCTGGCCTTGTGGTCGGCCAACTTCGAGGATCGCGCCGCCGCCATTCACCGCCTGGTCGACGAGAAGCGCTTTCGCATCTGGCGCATCTACCTGGCCGGCTGCGCGCATGCCTTCGCGCACGACTGGGTGTCGATCCATCAGGTGCTGGTGTGCAAGGCCGGCGCCGACCCGCGCTACAACAGCACGCCCTGGTCACGACGCTACATGTACCCGTGAGGCGCGGTTGACCGCGCCCGCATAAGCGCGTGCGGCATCATCCGGAGCCGCCGCGTTTGCGCCGGCTCCGCGACTTAAGCGCGCGGCGGACCGGCGTCGTGCAGTTGCTCGCCGTGGATCATGCGCGTGATGCCGGCGGCGAAGGCGGCGCGCTCGCACAGGCCACAGGGGCGCGAACTCGACACCAGGACCGCACCGGCCAGGTCAGCGGCGCCCAGTTTCTCGCGCGCTTCTCGCAGGGCCTCGCGCTCGGCGTGGGCGTCGACGTTGCGCGCGCTGACAACCCGGCTGGGACTGGCCGCGACGACCTTGCGTTCGCGCACCACCACCGCGCCATAGGGCTGGTCGCCTGCGGCGACCGCACGCCGGCGCATCTCGAAGGCCAGGTCCATGAACGGCCGCCACTCCGGCCCGGCCTGCGACCAGGCACGCGGCACCACGCCGGCAATCCCGGCGCAGGCGCACAACATCAATTCGCGTCTGCGCAACCCTTTCCCTGCCTTCCCGCGCGTGCGTCCAGGAAGGCAAGGGTACACCCAACACGGTCAGGCGTGACGCGGCACAGGGTCGCCGCGCATGCGGTCGGCCTTGACGAAGTAGTGGCGCGCGTAGGCCAGCAACTGCCCGTCGCTCGGATGGTCGACCGTCTCGATGCCGACCACGCATTGCGCGATCTTGGGATCGTGCCGCTGCATGTGCTTCATGAGCACGGTCTTGGCGCCGGCCGGACCGACGATCAGGATCTCCTGCGCGTCCGCGACGGCGCTTGCGACCGCGTGGTAGTACGCCTCGTCCTCGGCGGCATGGCCCGACCCCACCGACCCGGCGCGATGGTGGCGATGCTGATGGAGCGAATGGGCGCGCACTTTCTCGCTCTCCGCCGCCGAGTCGTTGAAATGAAGCACGTGGGCTTCGGAATGGTCCAGCCAGACGACGGCATGGGCAAAGGACATGGGAAGGCTCCGCTCAAAAGGTCGATTCGTCGCACGCCACCGAAACGGTGGCGTCATGCAAGACAGATTAGTTCGCCGGACAATGCCGGGCTTGACGCAGCGCAAGGAACGCGCACCACGGCCAAGGCTTGAAGGCAGCCACACACCCCCCATATTCCTGATGCAGCAGCGCAAAGGGCCTAGAATGTCAAGGTCGTGGCGCTGCGACGCGACGTGCGACGATTTCCGGGGCCGATCCGGTTTCGACGTGGGTTACAAAGCAGTGAGGGCATGCCGAGGGGTGGTCACCTCGTAAATCCAACCGCAAAAACCTAAACGCGAACGACGAGCGTTTTGCTCTCGCAGCCTAAAAAACTAGCGAAGCCGCTACACCGGTGCTTCCCTCGACCGGAGTGAGCCTCAAAAACTCACGGTAGCGTCATCCAGAGGGAATCGGCCGGCGTCGGGTTACTTGGCGCCGGCTTAAACCAAGGTGACTCGCCGCTGTCCGGCCTGCCTGTCGGCTAAGGCAGCGGTTAAATCAAATAGACCGGATACGCATGTAGAACTTGCTGTGGAGGGCTTGCGGACGCGGGTTCAATTCCCGCCGGCTCCACCATTTTGACAAGGGCCCGGACAACTGCCGGGCCCTTCTTTCTTGTTGGCGATCCCGCCCGGAACCTGCGTGGAAGCTCTACTGGTCTCGACTGGCGTCGTCGCCCTTGCAGAAATCGGTGACAAGACCCAGCTTCTGGCTTTTCTTCTCGCTGCGCGCTTCAAGAAGCCGCTGCCGATCATCCTGGGCATCCTGGCGGCGACGATCGTGAACCATGGTCTCGCCGGCGCACTGGGGGCCTGGCTCACCGGTGCGCTGAGTCCGGAGGTCTTGCGCTGGGCACTCGGCGCCTCCTTCATCGGCATGGCGGTCTGGACACTGATCCCCGACCGGCTGGAGCAGGAGGAAACGCAGGTCGCCCGGCGCTTCGGTGTATTCGGAGCGACGCTGATCGCCTTCTTCCTGGCGGAAATGGGCGACAAGACGCAGATCGCCACGGTGGCGCTGACGGCACACTTCGTGGCTCCGCTGACGGTGGTCGTCGGCACCACGCTGGGCATGCTGGTGGCCGATGTCCCTGCCGTTATCCTTGGCGAGAAGCTCGCCGGTCGAATGCCGATGAAGCTGGTGCATTCGATCGCCGCCGCGATCTTTGCGGCGCTGGGGATCGCGACCTTGCTTGGCGCCGGCTCGAAACTCGGCTTCTGACTCTACCCAAGGCGACAATCGTCAGCGCGAATCCTTCCCAGCCACGGATCCGCGCCTGCGCCGCGTCGATCGGGTGGGAACATGCGGTCGCAGAACCGGCGCCCGACCCAGCGCCGTGCGGGTCACAGGGACCCGAAGGTCAGGCGATGACCTGCACCTTGGCACGACGGGCCACGCCGGTCCAGGTATCGATCTGCGAGCGGATCAGCCGGACGAACTCGTCGCCGACCACCGGCGTCCTGCGCGGCAGGGTCTGCAGCTCTTCCAGGCGCGATGCGATGTCGGGCTTGGCCAGCACTTCGGGCATCAAGGCGGTCAGGCGCTGGGCGATCGGCGCCGGCAGGTTCTTGGGCGCCGACAGACCCAGCCACTGCGATCCGGTCAGCGAGGGAAAGCCGAGTTCGGCGAAGGTCGGAATGTTAGGCAGCGCGGTCAGGCGCTGCGGCGTGGACACCGCCAGGGCACGCAGCGAGCCGGCCTTGAGTTGCGCCACGTTGGTGGTGATCGGATCGAACAGGCTGTCGATCTGGCCGCCCAGCAGGTCCAGCATGGCCGGCGCGCTGCCCTGGTAGGGCACGTGATCGTGCTGCGGGGCCGGCCCCTCGAGCTTGAGCACCTCGCCGTACAGGTGGTTGGCGGAGCCGATGCCCGAAGAGCCATAACGCACGGGCTTGGTCTTGGCGTCGTTCATGTACTGCGCAAAGCTGGTGTAGGGCGAATTGCCGCGCACCAGGACGACCATGGGCGCCTCGACCAGCAGGGCCATGTGGGTAAAGTCGCCCACCGGATCGAAGGGCATGGTGTTGCGTGTCGCCGCCGCGTAGATGTGCACCGAGGCGTGGCTGACCAGGATGTTGTAACCGTCAGCCGGCTGTTTGGAGACCCAGTCCGTTCCGATGAGGCCGCCCGCCCCCGGGCGGTTGTCCACCACGACGGACTGCCCCAGCGCCTGCGAGATGTGCGGCGCCATCAGCCGTGCAACCGTGTCGACCAGGCCACCCGGAGGAAACTGCGCGATCAGGCGGACCGGTCCGCGCGTCGGCCAGGCCGGGCTTTGCGCGCGCACCAGAGAAGAGGTTGACAGGGCACTTGCGGCGGCTCCGGCGAGCAGTTGGCGGCGTTTCATCGAGACTCCATGCGTCAGTTGGTGGGGGAGATCCGAAAAGGGCGAACCGCTTCATCGCGGCCTTGCCCACTCAGCTTACTGCACGGTTGCAGAATGCGTGCCATCGACCTGCATGGAGGGCCCATGGAACGACTATTGCGTCCGGTCGCCACCAAGTGACCGACCCAGGCCGTCGGCTTCGAGTGCGGTGAGTTGTCGCTTTGATCTGGCGGGTGCAGTTCCTTGTTTCTCCTCGCCAGTCCGCGCCCGCACTATCACGGTGCCCGGCGGGCGCAGAATTGCACCAACAAGTTGCACGACCGGTTCTCCTTATCCCTAACTTCCTTAGGCGGTCCTACCTTGAGCACCGATACACCGCAGTTTCCCGGCCCGCTGCCCGATCACGGGCGCTTTGCCTACAGCGCCATCACCAGGCGACCGGCGCAGCCATGGCCCAAGGCCGCGGGAGACACCACTCCCGGACTGGCGTTTTATGTGGCCATGAACCTGGAGCACTTCGCCTTCGGCCAGGGCGCCGGCGCCATGATCGGTCCGGCCAGTCCCCAGCCGGACGTACTCAACTACAGCTGGCGCGAGTACGGCAACCGGGTGGGTGCCTGGCGCTGCCTGGAGCTTTTCGACCAGCTGCGCCTGCCCTGCGCCACCCTGATCAACACCGCGCTGTACGACCATTGCCCGGAGCTCATTGCGGCGCACGTGGCGCGCGGCGATGAACTGGTGGGTCACGGCCACAGCAATGCGGAGCGCCAGGGCGGATGGAGCGAAGAGCATGAGCACGCCCTGCTGCTGAGTTGCCGGCAGCGCATCGAACGCGAAAGCGGCCATGCGCCCGACGGCTGGTTGTCCCCCTGGATCAGCGAAAGCTTCGTCACGCCCGACCTCATGGCCGAAACCGGCTACGGCTACACGCTGAACTGGTGCCATGACGACCAGCCAGTGGCCATGCGCACCCGCTCCGGGCGCACCCTGTGGTCCATCCCCTATCCGCAGGAGCTCAACGACATCCCGATGATCGTCGCGCGCCAGCTCGACGCCAAGGACTTTGCGCAGATGATCATCGACAACTTCGACGAAATGCTCGAACAGTCCAGGAAACAGCCGCTGGTCATGGGGCTGGCCCTGCACCCCTACCTGGTCGGCCAGCCCTACCGCCTGCGCCACCTGCGGCGCGCGCTGACGCACATTTGCGAGTCCGCCGCGCAAGGCCGGGTCTGGATCACGACGCCCGGCGCGATTTTTCGCCACGTGCGTGCACTCCCCTGAGCCGGTCGCCGCGGACGCAGGCCGGTCGCCAGTGACCTCACCGGGCGCGCATGCCGCATGTGCGATGATTGACGGCCTTCCCGCCCGCTGCTTTCAATCATGAAGATCTACTACGCCCCCAACACCCGTGCCGTGCGCATCGTCTGGCTCTTCGAGGAGCTGGGGCTGCCCTACGAGCTGGAACGTTTCAAGTTGGGTGATGCCAGCATGCGCGACCCGGCCTACCTGAAGGTCAACCCGATGGGCCGCGTGCCGACCCTCAAGGATGGTGACGTGACGATCTCCGAGTCCGGCGCCATCGTGCAGTACGTGCTGGCGCGGCACGCACCGGGCCGGCTGGTCCCGCCGGTGGAATCGCCGCAATTCCCGGTCTACCTGCAATGGCTGCACTACGCCGAGGGCATGATCATGCCGCCGGTCAACACCGTCGTGGTCGAGACCATTCTGCTGGCGCCGGAAAAGCGCAACCCGGTCAATGCCGAGCGCGCCGTGCGCCTGCTTTCGCGCATGCTGGGCGCGGTCAATACCCACATGGACGGGCGCGAATACTTAGCCGGCGAGTTCAGCGGCGCGGACATCATGACCGGCCACGCCTGCACGGTCGCCGCGCGCCTGGGCGCGGACATCTCGGACAAGCCGCACGTGGCGGCATACATCGAACGGGTCAACGCGCGACCCGCGCTCAAGCGCGCGTGGGCCGCCTGATCCGGCCCGGCTTATCATATTGGCGCAGCACGCCGCACCAAACCCCGGTTCGCCCCACCCCGCCAATCACCCACTGCCCGCACCCGCACACAGCATGGACCCCATCACCCATCGCAGTCACTTGAGCTACATCGACCGTACGCGCGAGTACTACGCCGCGCAAGGTTACGAAAAGCCCTATGCCTGGGCGCGCCATGCCGACGCGCCCTTCGCGCCGCTGCCAAAGCCGCTCTCGCAGTGCAAGGTCGGCGTCATCACCACGGCCATGCCGTGGCGCGCGCCGGACGCGACCGGCAGGACCGACGAGTCGCGCGCGCTCTGGTCCGGCGCCAGCGACCCGCCGCCCGCGCGCCTCTACACGCAAAACCTGTCCTGGCACAAGGAAGCCACCCACACCGACGACGTCGACAGCTTCCTGCCGCTCAACCACCTGCACGCCGCTGCCCGTGCGGGGCGCATCGGCGGTGTCGCGGCGCGCTTTCACGGCGTGCCAACCGACTATTCGCAGCGCCGTACGCAGGAAATCGACGCGCCGGAGATCTTGAAGCGCCTGCGCGAGGATGCGGCCGACATCGCGCTCCTTGTTCCGCTCTGACCGGTCTGCCACCAGACCGTGAGTCTGGTCAGCCGCCACCTCGAAGCCAACGGCATGCCCACGGTCGTCATCGGCTCGGCACGGGACATCGTCGAGGAATGCGGGGTCGCGCGCTTCGTCTACACCGATTTTCCGCTCGGCAACCCGTGCGGCAAACCCTGGGACGCCGACATGCAGCGTGCGATCGTCGGCATGGCATTCGATCTGCTGGAGAGCGCACGCTTTCCCCGCACCACCGTGCAGACGCCCTTCACCTGGGGTGACGAGGATTGGCGCGCGAGCTACTCGCGCGTCACGGCAGAGAACCTGGCAGAACTGCGCGCGGCGGGCGATCGCCGCCGTGCAGCGCAGGCCGCGGTGCGCAGGCAGCACGAAGCCGGAGGCGGCGACTAGAAATGCCCTCTTCTCCGGCATCCGCGTGCGGTGACGCCGCGTACGATGTACTATCGTCCCACTCACCGATGACGCGCGCCGCGAATTCCTGCCGGCGATGACACAAGGAGAACACCATGCAAGCCGGATTTCTCCGTTTCACACTTCCCGCGCTGGCTGCAGTGACCCTCCTGCTGGCGGGCGGCGGCGTAGCGGCGCAATCCCGCGGGGAGTCCGCGACGCCGGATGCTGCCGAGGGCGGCGACGCCGTCTTCCTGGTCGCCAACCGCGCGTTGCGCGACGTGGTCTACCGCGAGACCGTGCTCATCGCGGCGCCGCTGCCCAACGGCGGCCACATCGGCGTCATCGTCAACCGGCCGACCGAGCGGCCCCTGATTTCGCTCTTTCCCGAGCACGAACCCTCGCGCAAGGTGGTCGACCCCGTGCACTACGGCGGCCCGTTCTCGCGCGGCGCGTTGGTCGCGCTGGTCAAGGCCGACAGCAGCCCGGGGAACGGCGCGGTGCCGCTCATGAAGAGCCTGTATCTGGCCTTTGGCTCGACCACCATCGACCGCGTCATCGAGCAAAACCCCAATGAAGCGCGCTATTACGTCGGCTACGTCGGCTGGCGGCCGGGGGAACTCAACAGCGAACTCGAGCGCGGCTTCTGGACGGTGACCGGCGTGGACCGCGATGCGCTGTTTCGCAAGTCCGCTGAAATGCAGAACCTGTGGCGCGAACTGCTCGACCAGTCACGGCGCATCCAGGCGCAGCTGGGCACCAAAGCTCTGAATTAGCCGTTCTTCCAGGCCTGGATAGATACGGGCCTGGATCGCTGCCA
This sequence comes from Burkholderiales bacterium, assembly GCA_016790635.1. Lineage (GTDB taxonomy): Bacteria > Pseudomonadota > Gammaproteobacteria > Burkholderiales > JAEUOS01 > JAEUOS01. Next base: position 269,693 of record JAEUOR010000002.1, on the reverse strand, counting down.
AACTGGATAGATAGGCCGCTGCTCGCCGCGCGCGACCCGCACCCTCAGTTCTTATGCGCGCTTCAGGCGCGCATGCCGGCCACCGCCGCAGCCGCCTGCCTGCCGAGCTCGACCAGATCGAGCCCGGGGATCGCGTCGTCCTCGACCACCACCCTGCCCTGCACCAGCAGTGCCTTGAGCGCACAGCGTCCGCCGCTTGCAACCGGACCGAGCGCCGGATCATGCAGACCGAAATGGCGTGGCTGGTCGAGTTGGTAGACGGCCAGGTCCGCGGCGCGGCCCGGCTCGAGGGTGCCCACCCCGGGCAGCCCCAGCACCTGCGCCCCGCCGGCAGTGCCGATGCGCACCACGTCCTCGACCGTCAGCGCAGCGGCATGCCCGCCGGGCTGGGACGTGCGCGGACCGGCCCGCGGATCGGCGCGGTGCACCAGCCAGGCCGCATGCGCCTCGCAAAGCATGTCGGCAGCCTCGTTGCTGGCCGCACCGTCCACCGCCAGGCTGACCGGCACACCCAGCGCGAGCGCCTCGGGAATGCGCGCGATGCCGCTGCCCAGCCGCGCGTTGCTCTGCGGGCAGTGGGCGATGCCGGTGCGCGTCTCGGCGCAAAGCTTCAGCTCGTCATCTTCCAGGTGCACCATGTGCGCGTACCAGACATCCTCGCCCACCCACTCGTGCTCGGCGACGAACTGCAAGGGGCTCATGCCATGCGTCTCGCGCGCCCAGCGCACGTAATCCCAGGACTCGCTCAAGTGGCTGTGCAGGCGGATTCCCAGGCGCCGCGCCTCGCGCGCCAGGGGCTTCAGGTGCGCGGCCTCGCAACTCCAGGTGGGCGTGGTGATCGCACTCGCGACGCGGCGCATGGCCATGGGCCCGGGGTCGTGATAGCGTGCGACATCGCGCTCGACCCCGGCCAGGAACGCGTCGAGTGACTCGGGACGCGCCTCGGGCGGGGCGTTGGCATCGATGTCGCCGCGCGGCTTGGTCTGCCCGCCGCGGCACAGCACGATGCGCACGCCCAGTTTGTCAGCCTCGTCGAAAAACGCCGCCGACGCATCGAACCCGATGCCGGGATAGTAGTGATACTGGTGGTCGGCCACCGTCGTGGTGCCCGAGAGCAGCATTTCGACCAGGCCCACGCGCACGGCCAGGCGAAAGGTCTCCTCGCGCGTGAAAAAGCGCCGGTGGGCCACCGGCACCGCCGCCAGCCAGCGTACGAGGGGCAGGTCGATGCCGGCCGGAATGCCCTTGAGGAGGCTCTGGAACAGGTGATGGTGGGTGTTGACCCAACCCGGGTAGATGACACATCCCGAAGCGTCGATGACACGCTCACCCGGTTGCGCCTGCAGGGTGCCGATGGCGTCGATCACCCCGCCCCTGACACGCACATCAGCGCCGGTGGCGCTGCGCGCCGCGTCCCCGGCGAGTCCGGTCAGGAGGTGGCTCGCGCCGCGGATGAGGAGGCTTTCAGTCATGACTGGTCTCGCTCTCGTGCCAGCCGCCCAGCGCCCAGCGCGACGCCACCGACATGAGCGCGAACAGGAGCACGCCGGTGACCGTGATGAGGAAGAGCGCGGCGAACATGCGCGGTATGTTGAGCTGGTAGCCGGCCTGCAGGATCTGGTAGGCCAGCCCGGTGCCGGTGCCCCCGGTCCCGGCGACGAACTCGGCGACCACCGCGCCGATCAGCGCCAGGCCGCTGGAAATGCGCAGCCCGCCAAAAAAGTACGGCAGCGCCGAGGGGATGCGCAGGCGCGTCAAGGTCTGTACGCGCGTCGCATGGTTGAGCTTGAAATAGCTCATGAGCCCCGGGTTGACACTGCGCAGCCCGAGCGTGGTGTTGGCGATGATCGGGAACAGCGCCACCAGGGTCGCGCAGATCACGAGCGACGCGGTCGGGTCCTTGACCCAGATGATGATGAGCGGCGCGATGGCCACGATCGGGGTCACCTGCAGCAGCACCGCGTAAGGAAAGAACGCCGTCTCGATGACGCGACTCTGCACGAACGCGAACGCGACCAGCACCCCCAGGACCACCGCGGTCAGAAAGGCGAAGAGCGTGATCTTGAGGGTGGTGTAGAGGGAGCCGAAGAGAAGACCAGCATCGTTCACCAGAACCTGGGCGACGCGCAGCGGGCTGGGGACCAGGAACGGCGGGATCTCGAAGGCGACCACGAGCCCCTGCCACATGGCAAGCAGCACCACCGCGACCAGCGCCGGCCAGACGATCTTCTGCGCCCTGGCGTTCATGCCAGTTCCTTGGCGTTCATGCCAGTTCCTTGGCGTTCATGACAGTTCCTTGGCGTTCATGCCAGCGCCTCGTCATCGTTGGCGCCGCTGGCCTTGAGCAGGCTGTCCTGCAGGCGCTTGGCGAACTGCGAGAACCGCGTCGAGACACGAAAGTCGGGCGTGCGCGGGTAGGGCTCGTCGATGACGACCTCGTCGACGATGCGCCCGGGGCGCGCCGCCATCACGATCACGCGCTGAGACAGAAACACCGCCTCGTGGATGCTGTGTGTGACGAACATCACCGTCAGGTGCTGGGCGGCCCACAGCGCAAGCAGGTCGGCGTCGAGACGGTTGCGCGTGATCTCGTCCAACGCCCCGAAGGGTTCGTCCATCAGCAGGAGCTGCGGTTCGGTGACCAGGCCGCGCGCAATCGACACGCGCATCTGCATGCCTCCGGAGAGCTCGCGCGGCAAGTGCGTCTCGAACTTCTCCAGTCCGACCAGGAGGAGGGCGCGGCGCACCCGCGCCTCGGCCTCGGCACGCGCGACGCCCGCCAGGTCGAGCGGCAGGCGCACGTTGGCCATGACCCGCGCCCAGGGCATGAGGGTGGCTTCCTGGAAGACGAAACTCAGGCGATGGCCGCCGCTCTCGACTTCGGCCACCGGCTTGCGCCACAGGTGCAGCCGGCCGTCGCTGGCGTCCAGGAGCCCGGCAACCATCTTCAGGAGCGTGCTCTTGCCGCAGCCGCTGGGCCCCAGGAGAGTGACGAACTCGCCTTCGCCCACGGTCAGGTTGACCGGCAGCAGGGCCTGCGTGCCGTTGGGATAGGTCTTCTCCGCGGAGAGGACTTCGACCGCGGGGATCGCGCTCATGCGTTCACCGTCGTGCGCCGGTACATCTCTGCCAGATGCTCGCCGGCAGTGATCGGCGCATAGCGCGGCGGATGGTCGGCGTCGACGCAGCTGGCCAGCGGCTCAATGGCGGCATCGGCATCCAGGTCGAAGAAATACGCGATTGAATAGCGCTCGCGTCCGCTTGCACGATTGATCACGCGATGCAGCGTCGACGGCCAGCGATCGTTGGTCCAGCGCTGCATCATGTCGCCGGTGTTGACGACCAGGGCGCCGGGGATGGGCGCAACATCTTCCCAGTCGCCACCGGCGGACCGGACCTGCAATCCGCCGGCATCGTCCTGGGCAAGAAGACTGATCGCCCCCCAGTCGGTATGCGCGCCGCACCCGAGCTGCCCCGGTGCAATGGCGGCGGGGCGCGGCGGATAGTGCAGCAGGCGCGTGGTGCAGATGGGCGCGCGCATGAACGCATCGAAGTGTCCTCGCGGCAGGTGCAACGCCATTTCGATCAAGGTCATCAGGCGGCGTGCGAGGGCTTCCATGTGCCGCGCGTAGTCCGCACACGCCGCACGGAAGCCCGGCACCAGGCCTTCATCCGGCCATTGGTTGGGACCGATCGCCTCGACCCCGAGATAAAAGCTCTCCTTCAGGTCGGGCGGCCGCTCCGGGTCCAGCGCCTGCCATCCCACCGGGTCGAAGCCCCTTCGCTGCGGCGAACGGTCGATGTGCCAGCGCGTCTTGACCGACTCGGGCAGCGCAAAAAAGCGCCGGTTGGCCGCAAACGCGGCCTCCTGCACCGGCGCGGGCACGCCGTGCCCGGTCACCGCGCAGAACCCGTTGCCGGCGAAAGCGGCACCGAGGGCGCGCGCCGCAGCCGCAGGCGAGCCGGCGGCCAGGTCGATCAGTGCAACCGACAAGTGCGTCTCGACTAGGGCATCACCTTGAGGTCGCGCACGAACTGGGTCGTGTAAGTCTTCTTCAGGTCGACCTTGGCGGCGTCCACGAGCTTCATCGCGACCATCATGTCGTAGGTCTTTTTCATGCGCTCGTCGGTGATGACGCCCACCCCCATCTTGGCCGCATCGCCGCCGAAGACCATGCCGGTTTCGTTCAGGAGCTTGATGCCATTGGCGATCTTGACATCGGTCATGTTGGGGTTGTCCTTCTTGATGAGCGCATTGGCGGGGGCCGGGTCGCCCTTCAGGTAGGCCTTCCAGCCCTCCATGGACGCGCGCACGAACGAACCCAGAGCCTTGCCGCGCTCCCTGACGGTCTTCTCCAGGCACACGATGGTGGTGCTGTAGGGCGGCCAGCCGTGATCGGAGAGCAGGAAGACGTTGGGCTTGAACTTGGCCTCCTGCTCGATGGCGAACGGTTCGCTCGACAGGTAGCCCTGCTGCACGACGTTCTTGTCGGCGATGAAGGGCTGGATGTTGAAGGTATAGGGCCGCGCCTGCGAGGCCTCGAGCTTGTAGGTGGACATCAGCCAGGGCCAGTAGGTGGTGTTGGCGGCGCTGGAAATGAGGATGGTCTTGCCCTTCAGGTCTTCCATCTTGTTGACCACGCCGGGGTGGCCGATGAGCACCTGCGGGTCCTTCTGGAACGAGGCAGCGACCGTGACCGCCGAAATGCCCTGCTCCCAGCCCTTGATGGTCTGGACGTCGTAGCCCATGACGCAGTCGGTCTGGCCGGCGGCCATGAGCTGCATGATGTTGACCTGCGGCCCGCCCATGCGGATGGTCACATCCAGCCCGGCCTTCTTGTAGGCGCCGCTGGCAAGCGCATGATAGAAGCCGCCGTGTTCGGCCTGCGCGTACCAGTTGGTCAGGTAGGTGAACTTCTCCTGCGCCAGGGCCGGTGCGGCGGCGCACATCGTCGCGGCGGCCAGCGCTGCGGCTGCGGTGCGGTGAAAGCGGGTCATCGAACGCTCCTCTAGGAAATCAAAAGACGGAAAGATACCAGCAAGAACCCGGCATGCAATAGGCGTGCCGGGCGCTTCAAATCCGGGTGCCCATCGCTTCGCCCATGCGGATACCGCCACCGGGGCGCCAGCCGGGATTGAGTGCGATGGTCCGCTGCGGAAAGAGCAGCACGACCGTCGAGCCCAGGAGAAAACGCCCCATCTCGGCGCCGTGCGCGAGCCGCACGCTGTCGCCTGTGTAGGTCCACTCGCGCACCGTCGCGGGGCGCGGCGGGCTGACCACGCCATGCCAGGTTGTCGCCATGCTGCCGACTATGGTCGCGCCGACCAGGACGAGCACAAAGGGGCCACGCGCGCTCTCGAAGACGCAGACGACCCGCTCGTTGCGGGCAAAGAGCCCGGGAATGGCGCGCGCGGTGGCCGGATTCACCGAATACAGGCTACCCGGCACGTGAATCATTCGCCTGAGACTCGCCTCGCAGGGCATGTGGATGCGATGGTAGTCGCGCGGGCTCAGGTAGAGCGTCGCGAATGCGCCGTCGCGGAACTGCGCCGCCAGCGCCGCGTCGCCGCCGATGAGCGCCGTGGTCGTGTAACTGTGCCCCTTGGCCTGGAAGATCGCGTCCCCGGCGATGGCCCCGCACTGGCTGATCGCACCGTCGACCGGGCAGAGGTAATCGGCGTCGGCCAAAGGCCGTGCGCCGGGCTTGAGCGCGCGGGTGAAGAAATCATTGAAGCTCGCGTAGGCCTCGGGGCGCGGATCGGCAGCCTCGCGCATGTCGACGCCATAGCGCGCGATGAAGCGCCGGATCGCCACCTGTGTGAGCGCGCCGGCGCGGCGCGCGGCCAGCGTGCCCACGAACTCGGTCAGCGCGCGTTTGGGCAGGAGATGCTGGGGCAGGACGGCGAGGAAATCGGACAAGGCAGCAGGCCGCTCGAAAAGCTGCGGATTCTAGCCGTACGACCCGCGCCGCAACGCAAGCGCGCGACGTGCCGTGGCGTGCCCAGGCGGCCCGTTGATATACTCCTGACATATCAAATGTTGCCCCGCTGCAGGGTTTGCCGAGGCTGCTTCCCGCCAGGCGCCACCCGCGGCGCCCTGACCAAGCCGATGCCCACGTCCCCCGCCGCGCGCGGCACGCGTCCGCGCCCGAAGCCCCTGCCACGCCAGCCGCGCGCCGGCCCCGCCCCGGCGGAAACCACCCTCACCGACCGCGCCTATACGGCGATCGAGGAGTTGATCGTGCGCCTGGAACTGGCGCCGGGCAGCGCGGTATCGGAGGCGATGCTTTCGCAGCGTCTCAAGATCGGCCGCACGCCGATCCGCGAAGCCCTGCAGCGCCTGGCGCGCGAGCGTCTGGTGCGCATCCTGCCGCGCCGCGGCGTCATCGTCGCCGAAATCGATGTGCGCGGCCAGCTGCGCCTGCTTGAAGTGCGCCGCGAACTGGAGCGCCTCATCGCGCGCGCGGCCGCGCGCCGCGCCAGCGAGGACGAACGCGCGCGATTCGCCGCCATCGCAGAGGCCTTTGAAACCGCGGCGGCGAGCGGCGACGACATCGCTTTTCTGCGCACCGACCGCGAGTTCAACGAACTTGCGCTGGCAAGCTCGCGCAACGAGTTCGCGCAAGCCGCCATGGCCCTCATGGCCTCGCTGTCACGGCGCTTCTGGTACCTGCACTACCGCGAGGCGGCCGACATGCCGCTGGCCGCCAAGCTGCACGCCGACGTCGCGCGCGGCATCGCCGGCGGCGACGCGGCGGCGGCCGCGAGCGCCTCCGACACGCTGCTCGACTACATCGAGGCGTTCACGCGGACGACGGTGACCGGCGACTTCTAGCGCGCGCGGACCCGCGCTGTCCCGCGCCGGCGGACGCCGACCGGTGCTGGACAAGCCTCAGACATACGTCTAACATATCAGATGCCGATCAGAAGGAGCCTGCCGTGACCGAACTCGTCGAACGTCACAATCCCACCCAGCGCCAGCTCGATTTCCGCGCCGCCTACCAGGCGCAGATCCACCCCGCCTACAGCGGCCCGGTGCACATCGGCGTGATCTACGTGGTCGGCCTGTCGCTCATCGGCTGGTGCGTTTCGCGCCTCGAGGGTGCGTCCTGGGAATGGCTGCTCGTCATTCCGGTGTTCTTCTTCTCGAACATCTTCGAATGGTGGATCCACAAGTACGTCATGCATCGCCTGGTAGACGTCTGGGCGCTGCGCGCGATCTACGACCGCCACACGCGCCAGCACCACCAGTACTTCACCGACAACGAGATGACGGTCGGCTCGACGCGCGAGTGGCGCATCATCTTCTTCCCCTGGCGCGCACTCTTCACCTTCATCGGCATCGGCACGCCCTTCGCATTGCTGCTGGCGACCTTCGTCAATCCCAATGCCGGTTACATCCTCTTGGTCACCATGGTCGGCCAGTACCTGATCTACGAGTCATTCCACTACTGCTGCCACGTGCATGACAACTGGTTCGTGCGCCACATGCCCTTCGTCAACACGATCCGGCGCCATCACACCGCGCACCACAACTACGGCATCATGATGAGCCACAACATGAACCTGACCTTTCCCATCGCGGACTGGGTCATGGGCACCAGCGACCTCGACCGCGGGCTCGTCGGCACGCTCCTGAACGGCTACAGCGAGGATCACGTCAAGCCCGAACTCAAAGGCACGATCGACCGCTTTCGCCGTCCCGACGCGCCGGTCGGTCTGGACGGGCCGATCGGCGGGCAGCCGGCCTGAGGCCGCGGCCCTGCAGTGTTTCACCGGGCGTGCCGCCGGCACGCGAACAATTTCAATCACACCATCGGGAGACGGACATGAAGAAGCGCGACTTTCTCAAAGGCGGCGCCGCTGGCGCGCTCGCCATTCCGCTGGCGGTCGAGGCCCAGACCGCCGGCCCCAGCTACAACTGGAAGATGGCCACCGGTTGGCCCGGTGGGCCGCTCATGGACATCGGCGCCAAGGCCTTCGCCGAGCGCCTCGAACGCCTCTCCGGCGGGCGCTTCAAGATCCAGACCTTCCCTGGCGGCGCCCTGGGCAATGCGCTGCGCGTACCCGAGACGGTCAAGAATGGCGTTGCCGAGTGCGGCCATACGTGGATGGGCTACGACTGGGGCAAGGACCCTTCCACGGTGCTCTTCGGCGGCTACGCCGGGTCGATGGACAGCGAACGCATGCTGCACTGGCTGTACGGTGCCGGTGGTGAAGCCATGCAGCGCCAGTACCGGGACGAGAAGGAAGGTGTCATCTCCCTGCCCTTGTTCATCCGCACAGCGGAGGCCTTCCTGCATTCGCGCAAGGCCGTGCGCACCCTGGCCGACCTGAAAGGACTGAAACTGCGCACGGCCGGCTCGTGGCTGGAAATGGCCAAGGACCTGGGCGCGGCGCCGGTCACGACCGCTGGCGGCGACGTCTACCCGATGCTCGAGCGCGGCGCCATCGATGCCACCGAATGGGGCACGCTCTACGAAAACATCTCGACCGGGTTCCACAAGGTCGCCAAGTTCGTCATCATCCCCGGTGTCCACCAGCCCACCGCACCCTTCGAACTGGTCATCAACAAGGACGCCTGGGGCCGTGTGACGCCCGCCGACCGCGTGCTGGTCGAGACGGTCGCCAAGCTGGTGACCTTCGAGAGCTGGATCAAGGTTGGCAACGAAGACGCCAAGGCGCTGGATTTTTATCGCAAGGCCGGCAACGAGATCATCGAACTCGACGCCGAGGTGCAGCGCCAGGCGCGCAAGATCGGCCTGGACTGGGCCGCCAAGACCGCCCGCGACAATCCCTGGTTCGCCCGCATCCTCAAGAGCCAGACCGACTTCGAGGCGGAGTGGGCCGGCGCCGAGCGCTGGCGCACCATCAAGTCCTGATCGATCGGGTGCGGACGCGGCGGGGTGACCCGCCGCGTTGCTTTGGAAGCATTGCCGCGCCCGAGGGGGCGCCGGAGGAAAACGATTGCAAGGCCTGATACGCGCGATCGAGCGCGCCAGCACCGCGGTGGGCATCTTCGGCGCCTGCCTGATCGTGCCGCTGGTGCTCGCCACCTGTTATGAAGTCTTCGCGCGCTATGCCTTTGGCGCACCGACCATCTGGGCCTACGAGGTCGGCTACACGTTGACCGGCGCGCACTTCCTGCTGGCCATGGCGTTCACGCTCAAGGCCGGCGAGCACATCCGCATCGACATTTTTTCCGGCGCGTTCTCCGCACGCATGCGCGCCGGGATCGACCTGGCCGGCTACGCGATCGTCCTGCCCCTTCTCGCCTGGATCACCTGGTACCTGATGCGTCATTTTGCACTGGGCTGGACCAGCAACGAGAAAAGCGGACAGTCGGCCTTCAACATGCCGGTGTGGCCGTTCCGCCTGGTGTTCGTGGCGGCTTTCGTCATGCTGACCCTGCAGGTGGCGGCCGAAGTGTTGAAGACCCTGCGCACCCTCGCGGGCGCCAAGGGGGCGGCGTCATGACCTGGCTGCCCTTCCTCATGCTGCCCACGGCATTCATCTTCATGTTCCTGGGCTTCCCGGTCGCCTTCGGGCTCATGATCACCGCAGTGCTGTTCGGCATTCCGGTGTTCGGCGACCGCGTGGTGTTCCAGTTCATCGAGAAGATCGAGGACCTGGCCTCCAACTTCGTCTTCGCCGCGGTGCCCCTTTTCGTCTTCATGGGCGCAATGCTGGAGCGCTCCGGCATCGCCGACCGGCTCTTCGAGGCGATCCACATCTGGACCCGCCGCCTGCCCGGCGGGCTCGCGATCGCGACGATCATCATGTGCATCCTCTTCGCCGCCTCCTCGGGAGTGATCGGCGCGACCGAGTCGGTGGTCGGCCTCCTGACCATCCCGATCATGCTGCGCTACGGCTACGACCGCGGCCTGATCTCCGGCACCATCTGCGCCGGCGGGTCGCTGGGCACCATCATCCCGCCCTCGGTGGTGGCGGTGGTCATGGGGCCGCTGGCCGACCTGTCGGTCGGCGACATCCTCTACGGCATGACCTTTCCCGGCCTGATCATGGGGGTGCTGTACATCGTCTACATCCTGGTGCTGTGCATCCTCAAGCCGGCGGCGGGACCGCGCATCCCGCCGTCGCCCGATGACCCGGGATTCACGCAAAAGCTGTGGATATCCACGCGCAACCTCCTGCCGCCGGTGCTCCTGATCTTCGCCGTGCTGGGTTCGATCCTGCTCGGCTGGGCCTCGCCCACCGAGGCTGCCGCGATCGGCGCGCTGTCTTCGGTGCTCCTGACGGTCCTGTACGGCACCTTTTCGCGCGCGAACCTCATGGAGGCGGTCATCAAGACCGTCAAGGTCACGGCCATGATCATGACCGTGCTCTTAGCCGGCACGCTCTTCACCGGCGTCTTCATCGGCGCCGGCGGCATCAACACCGCCAACCAGCTGATCGGTGAGATGGCGCTCAAGCCGTGGACGCTCCTCGCCCTGATGCTGACGATCATCTTCATCGCCGGGTTCTTCCTGGACTGGATCTCGATCGTCCTCATCTTCGTGCCGCTCTTCACGCCGCTGATCAAGACGGCCGGCTTCGACCCGGTGTGGTTCTGCGTGCTGTTCCTGATCATGATCCAGACCAGCTACCTGACACCGCCGATGGCACCGGCGATCTTCTACCTGCGCGCCGTCGCGCCGCCTGCCATCACCATCGGCGACATGTACCGCGGGGTGGTGCCCTTCATCGTCCTGCAACTCATCACCCTGGGCATCACCATGGCCTTCCCGGTGCTGGTGACCTGGCTGCCCGGCGTGATGCTGAGTTTTCGCTGACCATCGACCAAGGAGGCGACCATGACACCCGAGCAAGTCCTCGCAATCCCGCCGCGCGTGCTGACCCAGGCGCAGCGCGAATCCTACTTTCGCGACGGCTACATCCTGGTCGAACGCGCGATCGGCGACGAATGGCTGGCGAAACTGCGCGCCGCCACGGAAGAACTGGTGGAACGCTCGCGCCAGGTGGCCAAGCCCGACAAGGTCTTCGACCTCGAACCAGGGCACCGGCCGGACGCGCCGCGCCTGCGCCGTGTCTCCAACCCGGCCGAGCAGCATCCGGTGTTCTGGGACTACGTCACCAGGTCCCCCCTGCCCGACATCGTCGCCGACCTGGTCGGCCCGGACGTGAAGTTCCACCACAGCAAGCTCAATTTCAAGTGGGCGCGCGGCGGCGAGGAGGTCAAGTGGCACTACGACATCAGCTTCTGGCCGCACACCAACTATTCGCCGTTGACCGTCGGCACCTACATCTACGACTGCGGGCCGGACAACGGCCCGCTCATGGTGATGCCGAAAAGCCATGAGATCGAGCCCATGCTGTCGCAGTTCGACGCGAGCGGCAAATGGACCGGCTGCCTCTCGGACACCGACGTCGCCAAGCTCGATCTGTCGAAGGCAGTCACGTTGACCGGGCCGGCCGGCTCGCTGACCTTGCACAACTGCCGCACCCTGCACGCCTCGCCCAAGAACGAGTCCGACACGGGCCGCCCGCTCCTGCTCTACACGCTCACCTCGGCGGACGCGTTCCCCTACACGGTCAATCCGATCCGCCCCAGGCACGACCAGCAGATGGTGCGCGGGCATCGCGCGCCGTGGGCGCACCATGACCCGCGTCCCTGCCTGATTCCCCCCGACTGGTCAGGCGGCTATACCTCGATCTTCGCGCTACAACAGGAAGAGCAGGCCGCCACGACCATGTAGCGTGCTTGCGTCCACCACGCCTCAGTGGCGCGGCGGTCCGTAGGGGCAGGCCGCCTCGCGCTCGACCAGGTCGTAGACAAACAGGAACTTGGCCATGCCGGTCAGCATGCCGGCGGTCATGCCCAGTTCGAAGATCTGCGCGTCGTCGAAGTGCGCGCGCAATTCGGCGTGCAGCGCCGCGTCCAGGTGCCCGCCCGGGTTGGTCATCGCCACCTGGGACGCCAGCTTCAACACGGCACGGTCGCGCGCATCGAACACGGCGTCGTTCTCATCCATGACGCGTTCCAGCTGCGCCTCGCTCACCCCGGCCTTGCGCGCCGCGGCACTGTTGCCGCGATTGCAGTACGCGCAACCGTGCATCATCGACAGACGGTAGCGCAGCAATTCCTTGGTGCGCACCTCGACGCGCCCGGCGTAGAAGACGCGACCGTAGAACTCCTTGACGTACCAGTCCATGAGTTCGGGCGCGTTGGCGGCGACCTCGATGAAGGTGGCGTCGTCGCGCAGCTTCAACGCAGCGTCATGCGCCGCCTGCAACGAGGGAGGCATGTTCGCGCGCGGAACGCGGGCCAGGACCGGGGAAGGCATGCTGTTCTCCTACTGTGATGAGATGGTCGTTGTCGGCGCCGCGGCGGCGAGTCCCAGCAGGCGCGCCGCGTTGCCACCGGCGATCGCCTGCCAATCGTCACCAGCCACACCGCAGGCGCGCAGCCAGCCCAGCGGATCGGCTTCGCCCACCGGATAGTCGCTGCCCATGACGAGGCGATCGGCGCCGACCCGTTCGATCAGCACCATGAGCACGGCCGGGTCGTAGACGCAGGCATCGTAGTGAAACGCACGCAGGAACTCGCTGGGTCGTCGCCCGCCAATATTGCGTGCCGTGTCAGGGCGATTCGCGGTGTTGCGGTCCATGCGCCCCAGATAGTGCGGGAAGTAGCCGCCGCCGTGGGCGATGACGACCTTGAGTTCCGGGTAGCGGGCCATGACGCCCGAGTAGATGAGGGATGCCATGACCTTGGCCTCCTCGATCGACTGACCCAGCGAATTCCACAGCGCATAGTCCTGGAACCATGGGTCGCGCACGCCCTCGGGATGAATCCACACCACCAGCCCGCGGCGCGCGACTTCCGCCCAGAAGGCGTCAAAGCGCGCATCGCCCAGATAGGCGCCGGCGTAGCTGGACGCGGCGTTGACCACCCGCAAGCCATCCTCATCGGCGGCCCGGCGCAATTCAGCCAACGCGAGCCCTGGCGCCTGCAAGGGCAGGACCATGCTGCCGACGAAGCGCGCCGGGTACCGCGACTGCCAGTCGACGGCCTGCTCGTTGCAGCGCCGGCACAGCGCGGCGTCAGACGCCGGGTCAGCCCACGAGGTGCCCTGCAGCACCGTGCTCGAACTGATGACGCCAACGTCGATGCCGCGCGCGTCAAGATCGGCAATGACCGCTTCGGCATCGAACATGCGCTGCATCATGCCTGCCGCGCCCGGTCGCGGCGCCGGCATGGGATTGGCGCCAAAGCCGGTGAAGACGGTCTTGTTGGTCGAAGCGCGGAAGACCTCCGGCTCGAGCATGTGCACGTGAAAGTCGATGACCGGCGCGCGCGCCTCCGCCGGCGCCGTCACGGGTTGAACTTGACATTGGCGCGCCGTGCCACCGCACCCCAGCGCTCGATCTCCTGGGCCAGTATCCGGCCCAGTTGCTCACCGCTGGCGCCACCGCCGCTGACGGTGAGGGTGGCGAAGCGCTCGCGCACCTCCGGGTGGGCCAGCGCACGACCGACTTCGTCTTCAAGCCGCCGTAGCACGGCACGCGGCGTTCCGGCTGGCGCGAAAAGGCCGGACCAGAGGCGCACCTCCAGGTCGGGAAATCCGGCCTCCGCCACCGTCGGAATGTCCGGGAATGACTCCATGCGTCGAGGCGAGGTCACCGCCAGGCCGCGCAGCTTGCCGGCGCGCAGCTGCGCGGAGGCCGGTCCGCTGTCGGCGATGGTGAAGAGCACGTCGCCGGCCATGAGCGCCGCGATCGACTCGTTGGTGCCCTTGTAGTTGATGTTCTCCATCTTGATGCCGGCCGAAAGGTTGAAGAGTTCGGTGGCCAGCTGAAAGGCCGCGGTCGAAGCCGCGTAGTTGGCGCGCGCCGGGTTGGCGCGCGCGAAATCGGCGAGTTCGCGTAGCGACCGCGCCGGCGTGGCCGGGTGCACCACCGCGATCAGCGGAAAGGAAGCGACCATCGCCACCGGCACGAAGTCGGACACGGGAGAGTAGGAAAGCTTGGGGAACATCACCGCGTTGAAGACCATCGGGCCCGACGGCGCCATCATCAGCGTGTAGCCGTCGGCGGCGGCCTTCATGACTTGCTCGGCGGCGATGATGCCCGAGGCGCCGGGGCGATTCTCGACCACCACGTTTTGTCCCAGGCCCTCCGAAAGGCGCTGCGCGACGATGCGCGTGATCACGTCGATGCCCCCGCCGGGCGCGAGCCCGACGACGATGCGCACCGGTCGGGCCGGATAGTTGTCTTGCGCCTGCGCGCAGCCGACGGCTAAGAGCGTGAGGATCAACCAGCGGGCGATGCGCATCAACGGTCTCCGGTTCAGAACGCAAGGCATTATCGGGCATCGCAGGCGATAATCGATGTGTCGCGTCGCCTGCCCGTGCCTGCATCCCGGCACCGCGCGACTGCGTACCACCCAACGCCCCTACCTCTTCCGCTCGTCATGCGCACGTCGCTCCTGTCCTCGTTCCGCCTGTCCTACCTGCCGCCGCTGATGGTCTACGTGGCGGCCGGCATATCGGGCTTGACCGGCATCGTCGGCACGTTCTTCGTCAAGGAGTACCTGGGGCTGTCGGCCAGCTTCCTGGCCGCCCTGGGCTTCTGGGCAGTGCTGCCCTGGGCGCTCAAGATGCCGGTGGGGCACTTTGTCGACCTCATCTGGCGCTGGAAGGAAAGCCTGGTGTTCCTGGGTGCCGGGCTCATGGTGGCGAGCCTTTCGATCATGATCGGGCTCCTGGCCAGCCCCGACGCCATGCGCTCGATCATGAGCGCCGAGGCCTGGTACGTAACCGCGGCGCTGCTCTCGCCCACCGGCTACATGATCCAGGACGTGGTGGCCGACGCCATGACGGTGGAAGCGGTGCCGCGCGTGGAAGCCGACGGACGCGAGATTCCCGCGGACGAGCGCCGCTCCATGCACACCACCATGCAGACCCTGGGCCGCGTGGCCATCGTCGGCGGCACGATCCTGGTGGCGCTGGCCAATGTGTTTTTGCTGGCCGACACCGGCAAGCTGCCGCCGGCCGAGAAGGCGCGCGCCTACCTGAGCGTCTACCAGTTCGCGCTGCTGATCCCGGCGGTATCGGTCTCCGGCGTGCTCTTGGCCCTGTGGCTGCGCTGGCGCAATCCGCGCCAATACGTGCAGAATTTTGCGCGGCCGCCGGTCAACTGGTGGATCCTGGGCGGCGGGCTGGCCTTCGTGCTGGTCTCGGTCACGGTCGGCCTGGCCAAGCTGCCCGGCGCGCAGGAGATCATCTTCTGCGCCTCGATGGCGATCATCATCTTCCTCATGGTGCGCCTGGTGCGTGAACTCGATGCCCAGTCGCGCGCGACGCTCATCGGCACCGCGATCGTGATCTTCGTCTTTCGCGCCATGCCCAACACCGGCGCCGGCGCCTCGTGGTGGATGATCGATGTCCTCAATTTCGACCCGTCCTTCCTGGCGCGCCTGTCGCTGGTCGGCAGCGTCCTGGCCATGGTCGGACTGTTCGCCTTTCGCCGCTTCATGGCCGAGCGCTCGATCTTCACCATCGTGACCTTCCTGACCGTGGCGGGCGCGGTGCTGTCATTGCCGCAGATCGGCATGTACCACGGCCTGCACGAATGGACCGCCAGACATACCGGCGGGGTGGTCGATGCACGCGTTATCGCGCTGATCGACACGGCGCTGGAGTCGCCCCTGGGGCAGATCGCCATGGTGCCGATGCTGGCGTGGATCGCCAATTCGGCGCCCGATCACCTGAAAGCCACCTACTTCGCGGTCATGGCCTCGTTCACCAACCTGGCGCTGTCGGCCTCGCAACTGTTGACCAAGTACTTGAACGAAATCTTCACCATCACCCGCGAGGTGCGCGACCCGGTCAGCAAGGCCATCAAGACGCCGGCCGACTACAGCCAGCTGGGTGATCTCTACCTGGCCGTGATCCTGATCGGACTTTTGGTACCCTTGCTCGCCGTGGCGCTGGTGCGCCGCGCCAACCTGAGGAGCGCCTGATGCGCCGTTCTTCCCTGGTCCATGCCTTCGCCCTCGTCGCCGCGCTCATGCTGGCGCCGGTGGCGCAGGCGCAAACGCGTTCCTTCAGCCCGCCGCCGGCAGGCACCGACGCGTCGGGCATCACCACGCAGGACGCCGAGTGGCGCGATGCGGCGCGCGAGCGCACCGTACCGGCGCGCATCTACCTGCCGCCGGCCGGCACGGGTGCCGCACGCGCCCCGCTGGTGGTGTTCTCGCACGGCATGGGCGGGTCGCGCTTCGGCTACAGCCACCTCGGCCGGCACCTGGCGGCCAACGGCTTCGTCGCCGTCCACGTGCAGCACGCGGGCAGCGACCGCTCCGTGTGGACCGGCAACGTGCTGTCGTTGATCGGCAGCCTGCAGGAAGCGGCCAGCGACGCCAATGCCCTGGCGCGCGCGCAGGATGTCTCGTTCGCCATCAGCCGGGTCCTGGACGACATCGCGCTGGCGTCGCGCATTGACGCGAAGCGCATCGCCGTGGCTGGCCATTCGTACGGCGCCAATACCGCCATGCTCCTCGCCGGCGCTGCTGTCGAACGCGACGGCAAGCGGGTCAACGTGGCCGATGACCGTGTGCGCGCGGCGATCCTGCTCTCGGCCCCGCCGTTCTATGGCGAGGCCGACCAGGCCGCCGTGCTGCGCGATGTGCGCGTCCCGACCCTGCACATCACCGGCACCGCGGACCTGATCCGCATCCCGGGCTATCGCTCCGAGCCGGCCGACCGCATCGCCGTCTTCGACGCGCTTGCCGGCCCCAAGTACCTGGCGGTCTTCGAGGGCGGCGAGCACAGCGTCTTCACCGACCGCACCCGCTCCGAGCGCGCCCTGGCGATCAAGGCAGCAACCCGCGACCTGTGCGTCGCCTTTCTCAAGACCGCGCTGGCAAGCGAGTCGCGCGCCATCGAGGAGGCGTTGGCGACACATCGCATGCTGCTCACGCCGCCGGATCGCATCGCGCCGCGCCCGCAGGATTTCGGCAACGCCGCAGGCGCGTGACCCTCGGCGCTTCCGCGCCGCACTAGGGGCTTTGTCGCCGGGCCTTCGGCGCTCACGCGCCGTGCTCTAGACGCTTACGCGCCGCGCTCGATCACCGCGTAGGCGGAGTGGTTGTGGATGGACTCGAAGTTCTCCGCCTCGACCCGGTAGGCGCGGATGCGCGAATCTGCGTTGAGCGCGGCGGCGACATCGCGCACCATGTCCTCGACGAACTTGGGGTTGTCATAGGCGCGTTCGGTGACGAATTTCTCGTCCGGGCGCTTGAGAAGCCCGTAGAGCTGGCTGGAAGCCTGCGCCTCGACCAGGTCGATGATGTCCTCGATCCACACCAGTTCGCGTGATTCCGCGGTCACGGTCACGTGCGAACGCTGGTTGTGCGCCCCCCTCTCGGAGATTTCCTTGGAACACGGGCACAGGCTCGTCACCGGCACCAGCACGGTCTGGCGCAGACGCGCGGCGCCATCGCTGATCTCGCCGACGAAAGTGACCTCGTAGTCGATCAGGCTTCTGACCCCGGTGACCGGCGCGGCCTTGTCGACGAAATAAGGGAAACGCATCTCGATGCGCCCGCTGGCGGCGCCCAGTCGTTCGACCATCTCGCCCAGCATCGCGCGGAAGGATTCGACCGTGATCTCGCGTTCGTGCGCATTCAGTATCGCGACAAAGCGCGACATGTGCGTACCCTTGAATTCCTGCGGCAGCCCGACGGCCATGTCGAAGGTGGCCACCGTGTGCTGCACGCCGGCTGTGCCTTGCGCGTCTGGCCGCTCGGCGATCCTGACCGGATGACGGATGGCCTTGATGCCGACCCGGTCGATGGCGATGCGCCGGTGGTCGGCCATGCTCTGGGTGTCGGCGATCGGCGCGGTGGCGGGATCGGAGAACGCGCTGTCGCGGGTATTCATGGGTGTGCCTTGTCGCGGCGTGGCGCCGCGTCCTTGCATTGGAGCAGCCTCTGCAGATGCGGGGCTACTCGGTTTTTTCAAGCCGTCTTGCGCAAATCCCGGCGCGGCAACTGGCTCAGGCGCAGGGCAACGGCCTTGCCGATGCCTTGCGCGTCCAGCCCCTGCAACGATAGCAGTTTGGCCGGATCGCCATGGTCGACAAAGACGTCCGGTAACCCCAAGTGCAGCATGGGTACCACGATGCCCGCCTCTGCCAGTGCCTCGGCGCAGG
The DNA here is from genome assembly GCA_016790635.1 of Burkholderiales bacterium. Classification (GTDB taxonomy): domain Bacteria; phylum Pseudomonadota; class Gammaproteobacteria; order Burkholderiales; family JAEUOS01; genus JAEUOS01. The sequence goes on along the minus strand of JAEUOR010000002.1, from coordinate 251,516 downwards.
CCGCACCGGCGCCGCCTGCGACGACATTTTCCTCGACCGTGACGATGAGCTCATGGCCGAGTGCCATCTCGGCTACGAGTTCAGCGTCGACCGGCTTGACAAACCGCATGTTGACCACGGTCGCGTCGAGTTCCTCACCGGCTGCAAGCGCCGGGCCGAGCATGGAACCGAAGGCCAGGATCGCGATCTCGGCACGCGCCGCACGGCGCCGCACCTCCCCCTTGCCCCAGGGCAGTTCGGTCATCTCCTTCTGCACCGCAACGCCGGGGCCGCTGCCGCGCGGGTAGCGCACCGCGACCGGATGGTTGCGCAAGAACCCCGTGTAAAGCATCTGCCGGCATTCGTTCTCGTCTGCCGGCGCCATGACTGCAACATTCGGTATGCAGCGCAGGAAACTCAGGTCATAGCTGCCTGCGTGGGTCGCGCCGTCGGCACCCACCAGTCCGGCACGGTCGATCGCGAACAGCACCGGCAGGTCCTGCAGGGCGATGTCATGAATGAGTTGGTCGTAGGCGCGCTGCAGAAAGGTCGAGTAGATCGCGACCACGGGCTTCACGCCCTCGCAGGCCAGACCCGCCGCAAAGGTCAGCGCGTGCTGCTCGGCGATGCCGACATCGTGATAGCGCTCGGGGAATCGCTCGGCAAAGGTGACCATGCCGGACCCTTCACGCATAGCGGGCGTGATGCCGACTAAGCGCGGGTCGGCGGCCGCCATGTCGCACAGCCAGTCGCCGAACACCTGGGTGTAAGTCGGTTTGCCGCCGCTTTTGGCGACGATGCCGTGGGCGGGATCGAACTTGCCGGGGCCGTGGTAGAGCACCGGGTCGGCCTCCGCCAGTTTGTAGCCCTGTCCCTTGCGCGTGACCACGTGCAGGAACTGCGGGCCCTTCAGGGCCTTCAGGTTCTGCAGCGTCGGAATCAGCGAATCAAGATCGTGCCCGTCGATCGGGCCGATGTAGTTGAAGCCGAACTCTTCGAACAGGGTGCCCGGCACGACCATGCCCTTGGCATGCTCCTCGAAGCGCTTGGCCAGTTCCCACAGCGGCGGCGCGACACCCAGCACACGCTCGCCGGCGCGCCTGGCGGCGGCGTAGAACTTGCCCGACATGAGGCGCGCCAGGTACCGGTTGAGCGCGCCGACCGGCGGCGAGATCGACATGTCGTTGTCGTTCAGGATCACGATCAGGCGCGCGTCGGGATGCACCCCGCCGTTGTTAAGCGCCTCGAAGGCCATGCCGGCCGACATGGCGCCGTCGCCGATGACGGCCACGGCGTAGCGATCCTCGCCCTTCTGCTTGGCCGCCAGTGCCATGCCCAGCGCGGCCGAAATCGAAGTCGACGAATGCGCGGTGCCGAAGGTGTCGTACTCGCTTTCCACGCGGCGCGGAAACCCGGAGATGCCGTCCAGTTGCCTGAGCGTGTCCATGCGTTCGCGCCGGCCGGTCAGGATCTTGTGCGGGTAGGTCTGGTGGCCGACGTCCCACACCAGCCGGTCGTAGGGGGTGTTGAAGACGTAGTGCAGCGCGATGGTCAGTTCGACCGTTCCCAGGTTGGACGACAGGTGACCGCCGGTGCGGGCCACCGATTCGAGCACGAAGGCGCGCAACTGCCCGGCCAGGACATCGAGCTCGCGCCGCGCCAGGCGGCGCAGGTCGGCCGGGTTGTTGATGGTCTCCAGCAGGGAAAAGGACATGGGTGGTGAAGTCAGAAACTGCGCCGGGCGATGAACTGCGCCAACGCGGAAAGACGCGCCGCGCGCGCGCCGAAGACCGACAGCGCCTCCAGCGCCGCCTCCAGGAGGTCGCGCGCCTTGGTGCGCGCCGCGGCCAGGCCAAGAATGGAGACATAGGTCGGCTTGTCGGCCGCCTGATCCTTGCCGGCGGTCTTGCCCAGCGTCGCGGTGTCGGTGGTAGCGTCGAGGATGTCGTCGACGACCTGGAAAAGCAGCCCGGCCTGCTTCGCGAAATGATCCACGCGCCCGGCGTCGGCCGCGCTCAGCGGGGTGCCGGCCAGCGTACCCATGTGCACGGCGGCGCGAATCAAGGCGCCGGTCTTGTGGATGTGCATCATCTCCAGTTCGGGTTCGCTCAAGACCTGGCCGACGGCGTCGAGGTCGATCTGCTGGCCGCCGCACATGCCGCGCGAGCCGGCCGCGCGTGCCAGCGTCGCGACCATCTGCAGGCGTTGCGTTTCGCCCAGTTCTGCGCTCCCGGCCAGCACCTCGAAGGCCTGTGTCTGCAAGGCGTCACCAGCCAAGAGCGCGGTCGCGTAGTCGAATTCGACGTGCACGGTCGGCTTGCCGCGTCTGAGGACATCGTCGTCCATGCAAGGCAGGTCGTCATGCACCAACGAATAGGCATGCACCAGTTCCACCGCGCACGCGGGAGGCTCGAGCGCGGGCGCGCGCGCATCGACAAGCTCCCCGGCTGCGAATACCAGCAAGGGGCGTACGCGCTTGCCGCCTCCCAGCACGGCATAGCGCATCGCATCGTGCAGGCGCGCGGGCACCTGACTGGACGGGGGCAGGCAGCGCGCCAACGCCCCTTCCATGCGCTCCTGCGTGGCCGCCATCCAGTGTTCGAAATCGGTCACGTGTCAGCCTCTCCAGCGCCGGCGCGCGAGGCCGAAACCTCGAAGGGCTTGAGCATGCCGTCCTCGAGGATGCGAATCTGCTGCTCGGCGGTCGAAAGGCGTGCCTGCGCGGCGCGCACCAGTTCCGCGCCGCGCTTGTAGGCCGCGAGCGACTCCTCGAGCGGCAGGCTGCCCGACTCCATCGCCGCGACGATGGCGTCAAGCTCGGCGACGGCCGCCTCGAAGCTCAGGGTTTCCGCGGCGGGCGGGGCGGCAACAGGAGGGGTCTTGGGCAAGGATCACACGCGCCGCAATTGCGGGGCCGGATGAAACACCACATTCTAAACCGCGCAACCCACGGCCCGAGACGCTGGCATCCGCCTTTGGGCAGGGGTAGAATCCGTCCATGTCGTCCTCTCCCCGACTCCGCTGTCCGCTCGCGCGTGATGGCCCGCGCTGCGCCTGACGCATGACATCTGGTCCGGCGGCCGCTATGCGCCGTCGGTGACCCACCGTCAGAGGCAGCCCCGAGGGGCTGCCGGGAGAGCAAGAAATGTCGGACATTGCCAATGCCGGGCTTCTGGCCCGCTCTGCATCGCAGCTTCCGGTCGTCGCCTACCTCGATCCGCATGTCTTCGCCGAGGAGCTGAAGGTCCACTTCGGCAACGCCCCGGGCTATGTCGGACACGAGCTCATGACGCCCGAACCGGGTGACTTCCACGTGCTCGACTGGCGCGGCCAGGCGCAGGTGCTGGTCAACAACGGCCGGGGTGTGGAACTCCTCTCCAACGTGTGCCGTCATCGCCAGGCGGTCATGTTGAACGGGCGCGGCAAGCGCGAAAACATCGTCTGCCCGCTGCATCGCTGGACCTATGACCTGGGCGGGCGTTTGCTGGGCGCACCGCATTTCGGCGACAAACCCTGCCTGGACCTCGATCGCGCGCCGCTTTCGTCATGGAACGGGCTCCTGTTCGATGGCCGGCAGAACGTCGCCACCGACCTGGCCCGGCTGGGTGTGGCGCGCGACCTGGATTTTTCAGGCTTCATGCTGGACCGGGTCGAGATCCACGAGTGCGCCTACAACTGGAAAACCTTCATCGAGGTCTACCTCGAGGATTACCACGTCGAGCCCTTCCATCCGGGACTGGGCGGTTTCGTGACCTGTGACGACCTGTCCTGGGAGTACGGCCCCCGCTATTCGGTGCAGACCGTCGGCGTCAACCACGCGCTGGCGCGGCCGGGCAGCGCGACCTACCGCAAGTGGCACGCCGAGGTGCTCAAGTACCGCAGCGAACGATTCGACGGCACGCCGCCGCCGCATGGCGCGATCTGGCTCACCCTCTATCCCAACATCATGGTCGAGTGGTATCCCCACGTGCTGGTGATTTCGCACCTGGTGCCGCGCGGCCCGCAGTCGACCACCAATGTCGTCGAGTTCTACTATCCCGAGGAGATCGTGCTCTTCGAACGCGACTTCGTCGCCGCGCAGCAGGCGGCCTACATGGAGACGGCGCGCGAAGACGACGAGATCGCCCTGCGCATGGACGCCGGCCGCAAGGCATTGCAGGCGCGCGGCATGAGCCAGGTCGGCCCCTACCAGTCACCCATGGAAGACGGCATGCAGCACTTCCATGAATACCTGCGTCGCGAGGCGCCGGGCCTTTATTGACCCATTGTCGCGGGCGCACCGCCTGCTGAAAGCACCCATGGCTTCCCCCCTGGTCTCCTGCACCGAACTCGAGGCGCACCTCGCCGATCCCTCCTGGCTCGTGCTCGACTGCCAGCACGACCTCATGAATCACGCCTTCGGCCGCGAATCCTATGCGCGCGAGCACATCCCCGGCGCGCATTTCGTCTCGATGGAAGACGACATGGCCGGCAGGAAGACCGGCACGAACGGACGCCACCCGCTGCCCGCGGTGGCCGACCTCGAGGCCTTGTTCTCGCGCCTCGGCGTTACTTCCGGGACGCAGGTGGTCTGCTACGACAGCGCGAACAACAACTACGCCGGAAGGGTCTGGTGGACCTTGCGGTGGCTGGGGCATGACCACGTCGCCGTGCTCGACGGCGGCCTGGGGAAGTGGCGGGCCGACGCGCGACCGACCACGGCCAACCCGCCTGCCGCGCGGCCGGCCAGTCAGTTCGTCGCTCGCCTGCGTGACGGCATGCGCGTCGAGGTCTCGACACTGGTCGAGAACCTCGGCAGCAGGAGTCTCACCGTCCTCGACGCGCGCACGGCGGAGCGCTACGCGGGCCTGGCCGAACCCATCGACCCGGTGGCCGGACACATCCCGGGCGCGCTCTCGCGCCCCTGGCAGCAGAACATCCTGCCCGACGGCACCTACAAGAGCGCAGCGGTACTCGCCGCCGAGTACCGCGCACTGTTGGGCAGCACACCGGCTTCATCACTGGTGCATCAGTGCGGCTCGGGCGTCTCGGCCTGCCAGAACCTGGTCGCAATGGAAATCGCCGGTCTCGCCGGCTCCAGGCTCTACATCGGCTCGTGGAGCGAGTGGTGCGCCGACCCGTCGCGCCCGGTCGCTACCGGTCCCAACCCCTGAGGAGGCTTGCCCCATGATCACCGAACTCGTGCTGTTCGACCTGCCGCAGGGGATCTCGCGCGAGGAAGTCGTGCGCGGCATGCGCCAGGTCTCCGAACACTGGCGCGCCAACGGCGAACTGGTGCGCAAGAATTTCCTCTACGACGCCGCCGCCGGACAGGCTGGCGGGGCCTATCTCTGGCCATCGGTCGAAGCGGCCCAGCGCGGTCACGACGCGGCCTGGCGCGCACGCCTCAAGGCCATGTACGGCTGCGAGCCGACCATCCGCTATTTCGAGACCCCGTTGGTCGTGGACAATGCGCTGGGGCGCATCATCGACGGGGACGGCGCCGCCACCTGATTGGCGCAAGCCGCGCTCAGCGTCGCGCGCGCAGCTCGATGTCGCCATACCAGGCGACGGCACTCTCGCCGGTCTGGTCGGTGTCGGTCATGACCGCGATGCCCGCCACCGGCGGTGGTTCCTCGTTGAAGGCGCGCCGGTAGTCGGCGTAGACGTCGCGCTCGACGCTGACCCATTCACCGACCCGCGCCGCGCCCGACTCGACGACGAACATCATCGCGCGCGCCGTGTAGGCATTGGGCAACATGGTGCCTGCGGGCGCGCGGCCGTCCCATACGTAATTGAGGCTGGCGTGCGGCGGGTATTCCCCATACAGCGACTTCGCCAGGCCGTACTGCATGCGCATGCTGGCGCCCACCCCGGGCCGCTCGGGGTCGTAGCGGAACACCACGTAGATGCGCGCCGGGTAATCATCTCCTTCGCGGCTCCGTATGTCGGCGCCCTTGACGAGCCCGGCGACCTTCCAGCGCCAGCGCAGGATCGGGAAGTCCTTGAGTTCGACCACGCGCTCATCGAAACGGCGCATCAGGCCCGAAGCCGATGCCGCGCTCTCGGCCTTGAGCACGGTGACCCCGCCATCGTTGACCAGCGTGTAGCGCGTGTGCCGTTCGACCTTGCGAAAGGTGAGCGGCTTCCAGTCCGGCGGCAGACCGCTGTCAGCGCCGCGCGCGGAAAAGCTTCCGGCGGCGATGACCTGCTGCGCACTGGCGGACATGCCGGTCGCAATAGCCACCAGGCCGACCAGCGCGAGGGCGCGGCACAGGCTTGTCATTGCGCGCCGATGAAGTCATCCAGCAGCGCGGCGAGCGCCGCCGGGTTGTCCTGCGGCACGCGGTGGTCAGCCTGGACCTCGGCGCATTGCGCGGCGGGGATCAGCGCGGCCAGGCGCTGCATGTTGGCGCGCGGAAACACTTCGGAGGCGCTGCCGCGCACGATGAGCGTCGGGCAGGTCACGCGGATGCGGTCCCAGATCGGCGTTTCCAGCAGGTGTTCGGTCGCGACCGCGCCGGGCGGATGGTAGCGCCACGCAAAGCGCCCGTCGGCCTCCTCGACAAAGGAGTGGCGGCTGTAGTGATTCTTCATCGCCTCGCTCCACAGGTGCGAGAAGGGCATGCGGCTGCGCGCCTCGGCAAGCGAGTCGAAGCGAAACTCGCGCACCATCTGTTCGCGCACCCGCGCGCTCAACTGCGGATCGAGCGAGACGCCCGGATCGACCACCGTGAGGCTCGCCACCAATTCCGGCGCTTGCGAGGCCAGGAGCAGCGCAAGGTTGCCTCCGGTGGCCGCGCCGACCAGGTGAACGCGCGCCAGTCCCTCCGCCATCAGGAGGGCGCGCAGGTCGGCGAGATAGTCCTCGTAGCCGTAGCCGGTTTCCGGGTAATCCGACAGGCCGTGACCGCGCGCGTCAGGCGCCAGGAAGCGATTGGCAAGCCGGGAGGCGTCGACCATGAAATCCCAGACCCGCGCATTGGTGCGGTTCGGGTGCAGGAGCACGACGGGCGGCGCGTCGCCCGGCCAGTCAAGCAGGTGCGCGTTGAGCCCCGGCAACGGCCGGCGGCGCGATTGCGCCGGTCGGCGAAAGTCGCTCATGCCGCCCCCGTCAGATGCGCGTAGCGCGGATCGCGCGCCAGGCGCTCCCAGTCCGCCGGCGTGTCGACATCGGCGAGCGGAGCCTGCAGGGCGATGCGCGCACCGACGCTGCAGGCGCGGTCGCGGGTCTCGCGCATGACGCGCGACGTGCTCCAGGCGATGCCGGCGAAAAGTTCGGGTAACGCACGCGCCAGCCCGACCAGCACATAGCCGCCATCGGTCGCGGGGCCGAACACGGCATCGTGCGTGTCAAGCTTGGCGAACGCATCCTCAAGGTGCGTAACGGCACGCTCGGGGCAGTCGGTGCCGACCAGCACCGGGCGCATGCCGGCGCACAGCGCCGTGATCAGCGCAAGCCACATGCGCGCCCCGAGATCACCCGGCCTCTGTGCCACCAGCCGCACGTCGTACTCGGCCGCGCACGCCGCAAAGGCCGGGTGCGCACCGTCGGGCGCGCAATGCAGTTCGACGGCGGCCCCCGCTGTCCCCGCGCGCCAGGCCGCCGCGGTCGCGAGCGTCTGGCGCAGGAGGCGCTCCTGCGCGCGCGCCGCGCCCTCGGCACCGAGCGCGGGGATGAGTCGGGTCTTGCATTGCCCCGGCACGGGCGCGCGCGCGAATACGATCAGAAGCGGCATCATGCGTAGGCGATCCAGCGGCCGCAGGCGATCACCCCGACCCACAGGATGATCGAAGCCGCCGCCATGACGCGCGCGCCCGGAGGCGCGCTGACCCCCGTGTCCCAGCGCGCCACGCTGCCCCACGGTCCGGAGTGGAACATGGCTGCATTGCCCCCGGCTGCCATGATGAGTCCGACCTTGACCAGGAAGACACGGTTGCCGATGAGGTCGGCGGCGTGCGCGATGAAGAGCAGGAGCCCGCTGACCACCGCCAGGGCGAAGGCCGCGAGCGTCCAGGGCAGCGCGTGCGCGGCCAGGCGCTTCGCCGGCAGGTCGCGCGTGAGGCCGAGGATGCGCAGGTCGACGACGACGATCGATCCGAACAGGAGCGCGATGGCGACCAGGTGGACGGTCTCCAGGGTCGGATAGGCCCAGGCGCTGCCGCGCAGGAAGACCGCAAGCGGCAGGTCGCTGAGCGTGCGTCCCATCGCCGGCAGGGGTCAGGCGTGCCGGGCCGGTCTAGCGCAGCTCGGTCGGCTTGCCGGCGATGATGATGCGCTCGGCGCGCATCTCGTTGGGTTTGGACGTGCTCGCGTAGCCTTCGAGGGTCACGGTCGCGCCGACCTTGACCATTTCGGCGTTGAGGCCCCGCGCCTCCATGCGAAAGACCGGCGCCAGCCAGGCGAACCAGACACGGTCGCCCGAGCGCAGGCGGACGGTCGCATGCGGGTTCTCGTACTTCGACTCGACGATGGTGCCGGTCAGCGACAGGGTCTTCGAATTGTCGTACTCGCCCCAGCCGTGGTGCGCGTGCGCCGGCAGGACCAGGAGTAGTAGTGCGACGAGGGCAGCGATGCTGGGCTTCATGTCAGTCCTCCAGGGCAGGTGGCGCAAAGGTGTCGAGACGGCGGTTGCGCTCTTCCTTGGGCAACGCGGCCAGCGCCTTGGCCGCGGCGAAGAACGCCGCCATGTCGCCGCGTTCGCGATCGATGAGCGCGGCGAACTGGGGCACACGCTGAGTATAAGCCGCGATCGAGCCGAGCTTGGCATTGTTGAGGTCGCGCATGATCCAGTCGTCCCACGCGCGCCGCTCGGGCGCGGAAAGACCCCAGCGATCGGCCACTGTGCCGTAGTCGCGCCTGAGCCGGTCGAGCACTGCCTCCTTGGCGGCAAGGCGGGCAGCCTCGCTCCCCCCGCCGGCATAGACGGCCGCCAGCGCGCCGCGCGCGCCAAGTAGCAGCCGCATCACCGCGCGGCGTCGCTCGCTGAAGGCGGCATAGCGCTCGCGGTCGGCGGCGCTCGCATGCTGCCTCATCCAGCGCTTGAGACCTTCTTCCTCGACCGCAACGGCAAAGGATTCATTGAAGGTCGTGTCATCGCGAACATAGAGGACCTGATGCGCCAGCTCGTGGAACAGGAAGCGCGCGATCTCCAGGTCGGGATGACGGATGAAAGTGTTGAGCAGCGGGTCGTCGAACCAGCCCAGCGTGGAATAAGCCGGCACGCCACCGACGAACACGTCAAGTCCCTGCGCGCGCAGCGTCGCCGCATAGGCATCGGCGTCGGCCTGCGCGAAGAAGCCGCGATAGACCACGCAACCGGCGACCGGGAAGCACTGGGTGCGCAGATCAAGCGCCAGCGGCGGCGCGGCGAAGACGTTCCACACCACGTGCGGGCGTTTCAGGTCGGCGTACTTGCGGTAGCTGCCGTTGTCCGGCAACCCCAGCTCACGGCTCGCAAAGGCGCGCGCACGCGCGGCGAGCTCCAGGCGGCGCTTGAGATCGGCCGAGGTCGACGCATCGGCGATAACCTCCTCGACCGGCCGCGCCAGGCGCATGACCTCCATGTGCCCCGCTGCCAGCTGCCAGTAGTAGGCCGTCGCGCCGCAACCGCCCAAAAGCAGCGCGGCGGCCACCGGCAGCAGGCGTCTCACGCGGCGAACCTCCCCGCCGTGACGAAGGCGGTGATCTGCTGCGCCACCTTGGCCGAGAGCAGCATCTCGGTGTGGCTGACCGGCAGGCACAGGTGCTCGCGCGCGCCCGGCACGCGCGTCTCGGCCACGCTGACGGTGCCGTCGTGCGGCGCCGTCAGCCCGGGGCCCAGCAGCCGGCCGGCGCCGTAGGGTCGGGTGCCGGCGATCACGCCCACCTCGACCTGCGCCGGAATTTCCGGGCGCGGCGCTGCCAGCCACTCCGGCAGCGCCTCGCCCAGCATCATGCGGCCCAGCTTTCCGCGCCGCGCTGCCAGCGAAGCGGCCACGTGCGATCCGGCCCAGGGCGAGCCGACCATGACCACGCGTCCCAGGCGGCGCGTGCCGAGCTGCCAGTCGCGCGCGGCCAGCATGCCGAGGATCAACACCCCGCCGAAGCTGTGCCCGGCGAAGTGGACGGTCTCCTGCGGCAGACGATCGACGACCTGCGCGAGCCTGCCGGCGCTCGCCGCGAGCGGTGCGCGCAGCGAGGAGTACGAAAACGCCTGCGCGGCGTAGCCGGCCGCACGCAGGCGGTTGCGCCAGAAGGTGGTGGCGAATCCCGACATCCAGAGACCATGCACGCAGACCACTGCGTGCGTGCCGCGGGCGCCCGTCATCCGCGACCCATCACGGCAATCCAGGCAAACCAGAAGCCGAATCCGGCGGTCAGCAGGGGCGCAACGATGTTGTTCATGATGCTCGCCTCCTCGGGTGGCTCCGCGCCGGCGGGGTCGAGCATGATCTTGACACGCGCCCCGACCGGCTCGCGCCGTGCGTAGGAAAAGCGCGTCTGGAAGCGCTGCTGTGCTCCCGCCAGGTCGGTGTATTCGATCTCGCTGGCGGGCAGTCCCAGGTGCCGGGTCTTGGCGACGACCAGGCCCTCGGCACGCGGCCAGGTGCGCAACTTGATGAAACCGTCGCGCAGGATCCACAGGCCGACCAGGCATACCGCCAGGCCGCCCAGACCCTGCGCGGAAAACAATCCGCTCATCGAGACACCGCTCCTTGCTGGGCTAAGCATTGAGGCGCGACACGAGCTTCGCGTGGCGCGCATGGCGCCGAAGTTTAGCCCGCCGGCCCGCGGCTCTAGAGCGGATGTGCCGTGAATCCCTGCGCCTTGAGCGTCGCGATGATTTCGGCCACGTGCGCGGAATTGCGGGTCTTGAGAACGAACTCGACCTGGGCGTTGTTCACCGGCAGGTCGGTGAAGGCGCGCTGGTGATGGACTTCCTCGATGTTGGCATTGGATTCGCCGATGACCGTGGCCACGCGTGCCAATCCGCCGGGCAGGTCGCGCAATTCGACCCGGATGCGCGCCAGGCGCCCCGAGCGTACCAGGCCGCGCTCGATGAGGGCCGCCAGTGTCAGGGGATCGATGTTGCCGCCGCACAGGATCACCCCGACCTTGCGACCGCGAAAGCGCCCGCCGTGGCAAAGCAGCGCCGCCAGGCCCGCCGCTCCGGCGCCTTCGGCGACGGTCTTCTCGATCTCCAGCAGAAGAACGATCGCCTGCTCCACGTCGCCTTCGTCGACCAGGACGATGTCGTCCACCAGGCGCTCGACGATGGCGCGCGTGATCCTGCCGGGCTCCCTGACGGCGATGCCGTCGGCGATGGTGGCCGGGCCGAAGGGTCGTGTTTCTCCCTTGAGGGCGCAGACCATCGACGCGAAGCGCGCCATCTGCACCCCCACGACAGCAAGCCCCGGCCGCAACGCCTTGCCTGCCACCGCGACTCCCGAGATCAGGCCGCCGCCGCCGATGGCAACGACCAGGGTATCGAGGTCGGGCTGCTGGCGCAGCATCTCCAGGGCCAGCGTCCCCTGTCCTGCGATCACCTTCGCGTCGTCGTAGGGATGCACGAAACAAGCGCCGCCCTCTTCCGCCAAGGCCAGCGCATGCGTCCGCGCGGCGTCGAAGTCGTCGCCAAAGAGCACGATCTGCGCGCCGAAGCGGCGCGTCATCTCCACCTTGACATCCGGGGTGAAGCGCGGCATCACGATCGTGCAGGCGATTCCCAAACGTCCGGCGTGATACGCGACGCCCTGCGCGTGGTTGCCGGCGCTCGCGGCGACCACGCCGCGAGCGCGCTCCTCTGCGGAGAGCGAGGCTAGCTTGTTGAGCGCCCCGCGCTCCTTGAAACTTGCGGTGAACTGGTGGTTCTCGAACTTCAGGTAAACCTGGGCGCCAGTGATCTCGGAGAGCGTGCGCGAATGCAGGCAGGGTGTCTCGACGACGTGGCCGTCCAGCACGCGCGCGGCCGACTCGATGTCCCCCAGGGTGATCACGGCGCGCCTTCAGCTCCTGCCAGGCTGCGCCTGCAAGCCGCGATACTCGGCGGCGATCTCGTTCAAGCGTCGCACGGTCTCCTGCTTGCGGCTGCCGACATCGTCCAAGCGCCTGAGCGTCGCGGCCAGTTCGGCCTCGCGCGGGGACGCGGTGCCGGGCGCGTCGAACCGCAGCATCAGGCGCAGCATGTGCGCCTGATTGGTAAGGGTCAGTTCCTCGAGATTGAGCTGCCCCAGAACGCCCTGCAGTTGCCGGTACTCGGCTGCCAGGCGGTCGGCACGGCGGCTGCGCTCGTCGTCCGGCGCCGCCTGTCCCGGAGCGGGAAAGGGTCTGGGCAGCGCAGCCGGCCCGGTCGAGGCGACGACCAGGGCGATCGCGTCTTCGAGCGCCGGGACCACGTCGACCACGCGTGTCGACTCGCCGACCCGCGGCGCGACGAGTCCTGCCCTGAGCCCGGGCTCGGCCGCCGCGGCGCGCTCGATGAGCGCGGACAGGTATTGCGACTTGATTGCGTAGTTGACGTTCTGCGGGATGTCGCCGGTGACCCGCGCCACCGCCTGGGCGTCGAGCTTGGCGGCGACCACGCCGACCACGTTGCCGTCCATGGTCACCAGCGGCCCGCCCGAATTGCCGGGCTGCACCGGGGCGCTGATCTGGAACAGGCGGACATCGTTGTTGACCCCGGAAAAGCTGTTGATGATGCCGTCGGTGACCTTGGGCTCGATGCCCTGCTGGCGCACGTTGGGAAAGCCCATCGTGACGATCGCCGCGCCGCGCCGCACGTCGGCCGAGTTGCTCACCGGCAGGGGCTTGAAGCGCCCCTCGACCTTGAGGACGGCAAGATCATTGGCGCGGTCGATCTGCACCACACGCGCCGGAAAGGTCTCGCCCTTGAGATTGCGCACTGTGACCGAGTTGCCCTCGCCGATGACGTGATGGCAGGTCACGAAATAGCCGTCAGCGGTGACGAAAAAGCCGGTGCCGGTGGCAAGGCGCTGCGCCAGCGCGGGCGCGGCGGCGCAGGCGGCCAGCACCATGCACAGGGTCAGGCGCGCCAGCTTCGACAGCGCCGGCCAGCCCATGCGTCCAAGCGGCGCCGCGTCACGCGCCCCGTCTTCGACCGTCGAGCCTGCGCCGACGCTTGCGTCATCAAAAATCACACTCTCGGCTTCCGGATGCGAATTCATGCGGGCACGCAGGTTGCGTCGCGCGGAATACAGGTTAACAGGCAGCCCGGAACTTTATCGCAGGGCGGATCAACGAGCGCAACAGCGGGGTCGCGCACCGGATCGCGCATGGGCCACAATACCGGGTCTCCGCGCCCCGCCATGAAACGACTCTCGGTCTTCCGGCACCTGCTGCCCTTCTGCCGCCCCTATGCAAGGCGGTTCGCTCTGGCTTTCGCGTTCCTCTGCATCGCTGCACTGGCGACGCTGGCGATTCCGTGGGCGTTCAAGAACCTGATCGACTTCGGCTTCGCCGCCGGCGCGACGCCGGGCGAGATCGATCGTCACTTCATCGCCCTGTTCGGCATCGCCTGCCTGCTTGCGGTCTTCACCGCGGCCCGCTTCTACATGGTGAGCTGGCTGGGCGAGCGCATCACGGCCGACCTGCGCTGCGCGGTGCAGGCCAACATGCTCCTGCAGTCGCCGCGTTTTTTCGAGACGACGCAGACCGGCGAGGTCCTGTCACGGCTGACGACCGACACGACGCTGGTGCAGACGGTGGTCGGCACCAGCATCTCGATGGGTCTGCGCAACGCCTTTCTTTTCGTCGGCGGGATCGCGATGCTGGTCATCACCAACCCGCGCGCGACGATCATCATCCTCGCCATCATCGCCCTCACGGTGATTCCGGTGGCGCTGATCGGGCGGCGCGTGCGCAAGCTCTCGCGCGCCTCGCAGGACCGCGTGGCGGATGCCAGCGCGCTGGCCGGCGAGGTTCTCACGGCGATGCCGGTGGTGCAGGCCTTCACCAACGAGCCGCTGGAACGCAGCCGCTTCGCGCAGTCGGTCGAGCGTGCGTTTTCGACCGGCATCGACCGCACGCGCGTGCGCGCGTGGCTGACCGCGGTGATCATCGTGATCGTCTTCGGCGGCGCGATCTACGGGCTGTGGCTGGGCGCGCGTGCCGTGGCCGCGGGCAGCATGAGCGCCGGCACGCTGGCGCAATCGGTGCTCTACGTGGCCATCGTCGCCGGCGCCGTCGGCGCCTTAGCCGAGGTCTTCGGCGAGGTCATGCGCGCTGCCGGCGCGACCGAGCGCCTGCTCGAGTTGCAGACCGCACCCGCGCACATCGCCTCGGCAGCCTACCCGCAGCCCTTCCCGCCGGTCTCGCTGCGCGGCGCCGAGGTCGCCTTCGAACAGGTGCGCTTCGGCTACCCCTCGCGCCCCGGCCAGCGCGCCATCGATGACCTGAACCTCGCCATCGCGGCCGGCGAGACCGTCGCGGTGGTCGGCCCCTCGGGCGCAGGCAAGAGCACCCTCATGCAGCTGCTGCTGCGCTTTCACGACCCCGATTCCGGAGTCGTCCGCTTGGACGGTGTCGATCTGAAGCGCGCGAACCTGCGCGAGCTGCGCGCGCGCATCGCGATCGTCCCGCAGGAGGTGGTGATCTTCGCCGCCGACGCGATGGAGAACATCCGCTACGGGCGCCCGGACGCCTCCGACGATGAGGTCACGGCCGCCGCGCGCGCCGCGCAGGCGCACGAGTTCATCGTCGCCCTGCCGCAGGGTTACCAAAGCTTCCTGGGCGAACGCGGCGTGCGGCTCTCCGGCGGTCAGCGTCAACGCATCGCGATCGCGCGCGCCATCCTGAAGGACGCGCCGCTGCTGCTGCTCGACGAGGCCACCAGCGCGCTTGACGCCGAGTCCGAGCAGGCCGTCAGGCGCGCGATCGATCGCGCCAAGCACGGGCGCACCACCCTGATCGTCGCGCATCGCCTGTCGACGGTCAAGGATGCCGACCGCATCGTCGTGCTCGACGGCGGGCGCGTGGTCGAATCCGGAGAACCCGGGAAGCTGCTCGGTGAGGGCGGACTCTACGCGCGCCTGGCGCACCTCCAGGTGAGCGAAGCCGCGCCGGGCGCGCTGGCCGATGCCTGAACCTGCCACAGCCACGCTTCGCCGCGCGCGTTCGGCCGCAGGCCAGCCCTGACCTCGCATGGTCAACCGCCTCCCTCCCCTGCATGACCTGGCCGCGTTCGAAGCCGCGGCGCGCCATAGCAGTTTCCTGAAAGCCGCCGACGAGTTGGCGCTGACCCAGTCGGCCGTCAGCCACCGCATCAA
Source organism: Burkholderiales bacterium (assembly GCA_016790635.1). Taxonomy (GTDB): domain Bacteria; phylum Pseudomonadota; class Gammaproteobacteria; order Burkholderiales; family JAEUOS01; genus JAEUOS01. Next base: position 236,291 of record JAEUOR010000002.1, on the reverse strand, counting down.
GTCGCTCGAGGAGTTCCTCGGTGTAGCGCTTTTCATCCGCGTGAATCGAAACATCGCCCTCACCTCTTTCGGCGAGCGTTACCTGGCCGACGTGCGCGATGTGCTGGATCGACTGGGGCGCGCGACCCGGGCCCTGACCGGGGCGACGCGTGAACGCCTGCGCATCTCGGCGGCGCCGGCGCTCGGCGCGCGCTGGCTGGTCGGTCGCCTGGCAGGCTTCCAGCGCGCGCACCCGGAGATCGAACTCACGGTCTCGTCGTCCTACGACCTCGAGGTCATTCGTCGGGGTGAAGTCGAGGTCGGCATCCGCTACGGCGCTGACGACGCGCCGGGCCTGGTGACCCGACCGCTCTTCGAGGAGACCCTGTTCCCGGTTGCAAGTCCCGCGTACCTTGCGTCGATCGGCCCACTGGCGAGTCCTGCCGATCTCGCCCGCGCAAACCTGCTGCGCCACCCGCAGCTCTCCTGGCGCACGTGGTTCCGCGCGGCCGGGCTGGATCGCGAGGTCACCGCGCGCGGCGCCCTCTACGAGGACGCCATGCTGATGTACGAAGCAGCCGCCGCTGGCCAGGGCGTCGCTCTCGCCTTGAAGACCCTGTATGCGAGCTACCGGGCAGGCGGAACCCTGGTCAGGCCCTTCGAACTCGAAGCGCCTGATCGCGCCTACACCATCGTGTGCTCGCCGGCCGCCGCCCAGACGCAATCGGTACGCCAGTTCTGCGACTGGCTCGCGGCGGAAGCGATGTCCTGACCCGCGGTCGACGCCTCACCCTGGCGCGGGACCCGCTCCGCCGCGCGTGCGGAAGTCGCGCATCGCCGGGATGCGCCACAAGGGCAGCGCGGCAGCGATGAGACACATGATCGAGAAGACGAAGCCCACGCGGTAGTTGCCGGTGGCGTCGTGCATCACCCCGGCCAGCACCGAGCCCAGCCCGGCCCCGAAGGCATTGGCGGCATACATGACGCCGTAGATCAGGCCGACCTGCGGTCCGGCGAAAAGGCGCGTCGTCATCGACGAGATGATCGGGCCGCGCGCGCCCTGGCAGGAGCCGAAGACAATCACGTAGACCACCAGGAGGGCCGGCAGCGGATGCCAGGAGATCACCAGCAGCACCAGGATGCCCAGGCCGCTCCCCACGTAGGTGGAGGTTGCGACGCGTCGCGCGCCGAAGCGGTCGGCCAGCATGCCGGTCAAGACGATGCCGAACACCGAGAGCATCGAGGCGACGCCGAAGGCGCTGGCCGCAAGCAGCGCCGCATAGCCCTGGTCGACCAGATAGGCGACCGTCTGCACCGTCACCGCGAACATGCCCACCGAAGTCATGAAGAACATCCACATCAGCCCCCAGAACGTCGGGGTGCGCGCGGCCCGCCTGAGGGTCCAGTCGGCGTCGCCGGCGACCGTGGTCTTGCGCTCGCGGCGGTAGTCGGGGCGACCCGCGGCGATACCCCGCCAAGGCAGCAGCGACAGCGGCAGTACCAGCGCCAGGAGCGTGATGCCCAGGACCTGATAGGTCTCGCGCCAGCCGATGTTCTGCAATAGCGCCTGCGTCGCCGGGACGATGATGAGCGCGCCCAGTCCCAGGCCGGCGAAGGCGACCGACAGCGCCGTGGACAGGCGCTCGCGAAACCAACGCGCGATCAGGCTCGACGACGGCACCATGCCCAGCGCTGACACCGCCATGCCGGTCATCGCGCCGACGGTGAGGTAGAACTGCCACATGTTCTCGACCCGCGCCGCCAGCAGATAGGCCACGCCCAGGCAGGCCAGTCCGAGGGTGTAGATCAGGCGCGGCCCGACCCGGTCGAACAGGAGGCCGATCAACGGCGCGGTCAGGCCGTTGACCATGAGGTAAACCGCGTACACGCCGGTCATCTGCGAGCGCGTCCAGCCGAGGTCGTTCTCGAGCGGCAGCAGGAAAACGACGTAGGTGTCCGCGACACCGCGTCCGATCAGGTTCAGGATCAGGCACAGCGCCAGGACCGCGATGGCGGTGCGGGCGTGGTTCGGCAGCGCGGCAGAGGACAAGCGGCGATTCTAGCGTCGCCTCGTCATGCGGTTTCGGTTGCGCTCTTCGGCAAACCGGCGCGAAACGCCGCTCTGGTCCCCTTGCGCCACAGGTGCCGTTCGTCCATTCGCGCCACGCGCAGGCGCCGCACCCCGGTCGAAGCATCGATCACGGCGATGATCACGAGGACGATCAGAACAACCGGCAACGCAAAGAGAATGGCTTGTGGCGTGTCGACGCCTCGGATCGCGAAAAACAGTGCCAGCAGGACGGTCGACGTACAGGCAATCGCAATGAAGCGGAGTGTCTTGCGCAGGCGCATATGTCGCGCGCAGACGCCGACCTCGACCACGACTTTCTTGCGCGCCAAGACGTTGATCCCGTAGGCCAGAACGAGCAGAACGAAGAACGCAGTGCCTGTTCCGGACGGATCGAAGACCTCACCCAAGGCGAGCAGGATGATCAGTAGCGACGCGGTCGCGAGGAGCGCAATGCGCACCTTGCCCGGCACCCAGTAGAGGGTGAGCGACACGCGCTGCCCGCGGGCCGCCGAATCGCACGCGACACAGCGATCGGGCAATGCACCGCCTCGTTCCATGCACACCAGTTTGCCTTCCACATGCACTTGCCCCAATTGATGTACCGCCTCCAAGTTGGCTGCGGGCGGCGCAAACGGATTGATTGATTCGGGCATTGCCGGTGGATTGGCGAGGGGAGCATGCAAGTGTAGCCGCGCGGGCCGCATGCACTGTGCCCGGTACACTGCAGGTCTCGACCCTCGGAGAGCCCCATGCAAAGACGCGCCTTCGCTGCCTTGTCTCTCATGATGATCGCCGCCCGGGCACACGCCGTCGCCGGCGTCACCGCGGCGGAGTCGCGCGCGGTCGAGGCCGTGGTGCGCGGCCAGCTCGACGCCTTCTCGCGGGACGATGCCGAAGCCGCGTTTGCCTTCGCCGCTGCCGGCATACGCGCGCGATTCGGCACTGCGGCGCGTTTCATGGAAATGGTGCGCGCCGGGTACGCCGTGGTGATCCGCCCGCGCACGACCGTATTCCTCAAGCCCACGCGAGAAGAACGCGCGATCCTGCAAGCGGTGCAGTTCGTCGACGCGCAGGGTGAAACGTGGCTGGCTACCTATGCGCTGATTCGCGAGGCGAATGCGGGTTGGCGCATCGCCGGGGTCCACCTGATGCCCGGCTCGCAGCGCGTGACCTGAGCGCGCGACGCCCGCGGCGCGCTCGCGTGAAATCGATTCAAGCGAGACGCGCGAAGAATTCGTTTGTCCGCGCGCTGTCACTGCGGCACCATGACTCAGGTCGCCCGATCCGGCGACCGCTCTCCCGGGCCCGCCAACCTGCGTGCCCCGGCCCGACGTCCCCCGCTGCCCACCCGGCGCGATGCGTCGCACCGCCGCGTCTGGCCACCGCATCTCACCCAGGGAGAATTCCATGTTGACCCACACCTACGCCCGGCGTTTCCGCCGGGCACAAGCGCGGCCTTTGGCCGCAGGCGGCGCGCCATGAGCATGGCCGACCGCGATGGCTGGATCTGGTTCGACGGTGCGCTTAAGCCGTGGCGCGAAGCCGCCGTGCACGTCCTGACCCATACGTTGCACTATGGACTGGGCGTCTTCGAGGGCGTGCGCGCCTACGCGACGCCGCGCGGCGCGGCCCTGTTCCGCCTGCCCGAGCACACGCGCCGCTTCATGCAGTCGGCGCACATCCTCGGAATTGAACTGCCATATTCGAGTGAACAATTGGCTGCCGCGCAGGCGGAGGTGGTGCGCGCCAATCAGCTGGCGCAGGGCTACGTGCGCCCGCTGGCCTTCATGGGCGCGGGCAAGATGGGCGTCGATCCCGAGGGCGCCGGCGTGCACGTGGCCATCGCCGCCTGGCCCTGGGGCGCCTACCTGGGCGACGGTGCCATGGAACGCGGCATCCGCGTGCGCATCTCCTCGTTTGCACGCCATCATGTGAACGTGCAGATGTGCCGCTCCAAGTCGGTCTCGACCTACGCCAACTCGATCCTCGCGCATCGCGAGGCGCGCGCCGACGGTTTCGACGAGGCGATCCTGCTCGATACCGACGGCTTCGTCGCCGAAGGCTCGGGCGAGAACGTCTTCCTGGTGCGAGACGGCCGCCTGATCGAACCCGAGGTCGCCTCGGCCCTGGAGGGCGTCACGCGCCGCTCGATCATCGCGCTGGCCGCCGAAGAAGGAATCGCGGTCGAGACACGTCGCGTCACGCGCGACGAGCTCTATATCGCTGATGAAGTCTTCCTGACCGGCACCGCGGCGGAGGTCACGCCGGTGGTGGAAGTCGATCGGCGCCGCGTCGGCGACGGGCGCCGCGGGCCGATCACCGCGCGCCTGCAGGAACGATTTTTCGCCTGCGTGCGCGGTGCCGATGCACGTCATGCGGACTGGCTGACACCGGTGGCATGACCGGTCGACAGGTTGCGCGTGACCGCCGCCCTCGCAGCGGTCACGCGCTGATCAGCGCCAGACTTCCTCGGCGGTCTCGATCACCAGACGCAGCTTCTGGCGTTGCGACTCCACCGCGATGTTGTTGCCATGCACGGTCGAGGCAAAGCCGCACTGCGGCGACAGCGCCAGTTGCTCCAGCGGCGCGTACTTGGCCGCCTCGTCGATGCGGCGCTTGAGGGCGTCCTTGGACTCGAGCTGACCGATCTTGGTCGTCACCAGCCCGAGCACCACGGTCTTGCCTTTCGGCAGGTAGCGCAGCGGCCGGAAATCCCCCGAGCGATCGTCGTCGTATTCCAGGAAATAGGCGTCGATGTCCATTTCGGCCAACAGGGCTTCGGCCACCGGTTCGTAGTTGCCGGCGGCCGCGTGGGTGCTCTTGAAGTTGCCGCGGCACAGGTGCATCGCGAGGGTCATGCCGGCCGGCTTCTGCGCGACGACCTTGTTGACGAACTTCGCATAGCGGTGCGGCAGCTCGTTGGGATCGTCGCCGCGCGAACGGGCCGCCTCGCGCATGCGTTCGTCGCACAGGTAGGCCAGATTGGTGTCGTCGAGCTGTACGTAGTCGCAGCCGGCGGCCGCGAGCGAGCGCAGTTCGTCGCCGAAGGCGCGCGCCACGTCATCGTAGAAATCCGGCTCGAGCTCCGGATAGTGCGTCTTGCTGATGCCGGCGCGCCCGCCGCGAAAGTGCAGCATGGTCGGCGAGGGAATGCACACCTTGGGCCGCGCACCGGGTCGCACGCATTTCTTCAGGTATTCGAAGTCGGCGCGCTGGATGTCCTCGGTGTGACGCACCTTGTCGACCACGCGCATGACCGGTGGCGCGAGCTCGGTGGTGCCATCGGGTTTCAACACCGACACCGGAATGTCGGTAACCACCCCGCCCAGCCGCTCGAGAAAGTCGATGTGGAAATAGGTACGGCGGTATTCGCCGTCGGTGATGCTCTTCAACCCCACGTCCTCCTGGAACTTGACGATCTCGGCAATCGCACGGTCCTCGACGGCGCGCAGTTGTTCGGCAGTGATCTGGCCGGCCGCCTTCTGCTCACGCGCCTCCAGCAGATAGGCGGGCCTCAAGAAGCTGCCGACATGGTCGTAGCGTGCAGGAAGGGGAAATGCGGTCGTAGTCATGGATTCTCCAGGTTGAGGCGGGATTGCCGGTCGCATTGCGCCGCGCATTATCGCAATACCGCCGCCACGCCGCGACATGGCTTCAATGCCGCGCGTGTCGCCTTTCATGCGCCAGCAGCCACTGCTTGGTCATGATTCCCCCTGCATAACCGGTCAACTCACCGCTCTTGCCGACCACGCGATGGCAGGGCAGGACAATCGCGATCGGATTGCGGCCGTTGGCGGCGCCCACCGCACGCACCGCGGCCGGCCTGCCGATGCGACGCGCCTGCTCGCCGTAGGTCGCCGTGGTCCCGGGAGCGATGCTGCGCAGGGCGTGCCACGCGGCATCCTGGAACTCGGTGCCGCCGGGAGCCACGGGAAGATCATCCAGCACCTCGAGGTCGCCGGCGAAATAGGCGGCCAGCGCGCGCGGCACCTCGCTCCTGCCGGGGACCAGGCGATAGCCGGGTACGCGCCGGGCGAGCAGGGCATGCATGCGTTCTTCATAGCCGCCGAAGTCGAGGGCCTTGAGCGTGCCGCGCTCGGTCACCGCCAGCAATTCGCCGAACGGCGCGCCAGCCGGTGCCGCCACGCGTTCCAGTATGAGTTCGATTCCGTTCATGCTGCATCCCTTGTCGAATGGTTCCACAGTGCCTGCGCGGCATAAGCCCGCCACGGCCGCCAGCGCTCCGCGCGGCGCTCGAGCTCGCGCGCCGTTTCGGCGATGCCGAGGGAACGTGCCGCACGCAGGAGGCCCAGATCGCCGGCCGGGAACGCGTCCGGGTCGGCGAATCCGCGCATGGCCACGTACTGCGCCGTCCACGGGCCGATTCCCGGCAAGGCCGTGAAGTCCGCGCAGAATGGGTCCAGCCCCTTGTAGTTGTCACGCCAGCCCGGCGTGGCGGCGACGTGCCCTGCCAGCGTGATGATGGTGGCGGCGCGTGCGCGCACGATGCCCAGAGCGGTCAGGGCGGCGAGCTTCGCCGCGGCGAGCTCGGCCGGCGAGGGAAACAGCCTGGTCAGGCGCTCGTCGCCGGACGCGACGGCGGTACCGAAACGCTCGACCAGCCGCCCGGCCAGGGTGGTCGCGGCGGCCACGCTGACTTGCTGGCCCAGCACCGCGCGCACCGCCAGTTCGAACGCGTCCCACGCACAGGGGACGCGCGGCGCGCCGCCGGCCAAGGCCGGCGCCAGCCCGCCATCGGCAACAAGGTGGGCGCTGATCGCCCCGCGCGCGCTGGCCAGGTCGAACATGCGCCTCACCCGTGCAACCACGCGCGGCAGGATGGCGGCGTCAGGCAGGGCCGAGTCCAGCACGAGCATGTCATCCGCCCTGCGCACGCCGAACCAGCCGACGCCCTCGCCGATACGCACCGTGCGCGCATAGCGATCGGCTTCAACCGCCTCGATACCGCGAAAAGCACGCGCCGCATAGAAGCGCAGCAGGCCCGCCAGCGATGCGCGATCCATGGCCGCGATGCGCAGTGTGATCGTCCCGGCGGCCGATGTGCGTACCGCAGGGTGGCGCCGTAACTGCGAAGGCGCGCTGTGATACGCCTGTGCGATCGCGGCATTGAAGCGGCGCACGCTGGCGAACCCGGCGGCAAACGCGATGCGGGTCATGGGTAGATCGGTCTCTTCGATCAGCTGGCGCGCGAACATCAGGCGGCGCGTCTGCGCCACCGTGATCGGCGCGGCGCCGAGATGGGACTCGAAAAGCCTTCGCAGGTGCCGCGAAGTCACGCCGATGCGTGCGCTCAAGACTTCCAGCGAAGCATCGTCGAGTGCGCCCGCGTCGATTTCCGCCAGCGCCCGCGCGACCAGCGCCGCACCCGGAGAATCACCGGCCAGGCGCGGCGCCCGCTCCGGACGGCAGCGCAGGCAGGGCCGGAAGCCGGCCGCGAACGCGCTGGCGGCGCTGCCGTGGAACTCGACATTCGTGCGCTTGGGAGTGCGCGCCGGGCAGACCGGACGGCAAAAAACGCGCGTCGTGCGCACCGCGACGAAAAAGCGCCCGTCGAAGCGCGCATCGCGCGTCTCGAAAGCGCGATAACAGGTATCCGGGTCGAGTTCAGGCGGCGTTGACATGGCGCCAATGTAACGCTTCGGCGCAACGTCGACTAGCCGTTTTCGGACCGGCAAGATCCGGCCCGCCGAGGCTACTTCCTGAGCATGATGTCGCCATACCAGGCGCGCACGCTGTCACCGGTGTTGTCGGTATCGGTCATGATGCCGATGCCGGTGATGCGGCCGGGTTCCTCGCCGTAGGCGCGGCGGAAATCCTCGTAAAGATCGCGCTGGATCGACTGCCAGCTGCCGACCCCGGACTCGCCGGAGGTCGCGACGATCATGCGGATGCGTTCGGTGAAGCGGCTCGTGATCACGGTCTCCGGCGGGCTTTTGCGCGCCCAGATGTACATCAGGGTGGCATATGGCAGCTCCTGCCCGGTCACGGCCTTGACCTGGGACATGAACATGCGCTCGGTGAAGTCGAGCTTGTTGCGATCGCCGTCGAAACGCACCACCAGGCGCACCGGCGCGTCCTCGGTGGCGGCGCGCGTGTTGTCCTGGTCGCGCACCAGGTTCTCGGCCTTCCACCGCCACGACAGGTGCCGGTAGTTGCGGGGGTCAAGGTTGTCCAGCGCATGCAGCAAGGCTGACGCCGAGCCATCGGCGCGCGCCTCGACAACGGTGGCGCCATCCTTTTGGATCAGGTCATAGCGGGTCGGCTTCTTGAAGCGCGCCAGGTGCCACTTGCGCCATCCCGGCGGCGGCGGCGCTCCCGGATGCGCTGCGGAAAACGGCGCCAGTTCCCTGGGTGCAACGTCGGCCAGGTGTACCTCGTCGGCGGGCGCAGGCGCCAGTGCACAGCCGGCCGCCGCCGCGATGGCAGCAAGAAGGATGGCGAAGCGGGCGAAGGCGAGCCTCATGGAGTCGGCGAAATCAGTGCTTTGGTTGACCACGCGCAGTGCGGGCGAATCATACCTGCGCCAAGCTTGTCCGCGGCGCCATCGATCCGTCTTGCACGCCGGGGCGTTTTAGTGTGCAATCCGAGAATGGCAGATCGCAAGAAATACGACATCAGCGTCGACGTGCGCACCCAGTTCGTCCCGGAGCAGACCGACGAGTCGGTGCCGCGCTACGTGTTCGCCTACTTCATCACCATCCGCAACACCGGCGCCGTCGCCGCGCAGCTGATCAGCAGGCACTGGATCATCACCGACGCGGAAGGACGCTCGCAGGAAGTCAAGGGGCTGGGCGTGGTCGGCAACCAGCCGCTGCTCAAGCCCGGCGAGGAATTCCAGTACCAGAGCGGGACGCCCCTGACCACCCCGGTGGGCACCATGCGCGGCAGCTACCAGATGGTGGCGGAAGACGGCACGCATTTCGACGCGCCGATCGCGGAATTCGTGCTGTCGATGCCGCGCACGCTGCACTGAAGCGCAAGCACCTCACGGCTTTTCCTTTTCGTCGTCCTCTTTGCGCGCTGCCGGCGGCGCGGGCTTTTTCGGCCAGGTCCACCAGACGATGAAAATCGCCAGCGCGAAGGCGATCAGCATCTCCAGTAAAATGATCCACATTCCGCCTTCGAGCATGCTTTGCCTCACTTCGTGGTCCCGCGCGCCGCGCGAATTCTAGCCGCGGCCTTCGTCTTGGCCGGCTGCGCGACCCCCGCGCCGACGCCGCCCCCCGCCAAACCGGTTGTCCCGGCCGCACCGGCCGCACCGGCTGCCCCGCTCACCGGCGCTGCCGCATGCCCGGCACCGCCCCCGGCGCCGACGGCCGCGGCGGCGCCGGTTTGTGCCCCTTGTGTTTGCGAGCGCCCTGCCGACAAGCCGCCGACCGAACCGCCCATGCGACCCGCGTGGCAGCGGATGGCCATGACGCAGCTGCCCGGCTGGAACGCCGACACGCACGACGAAGCCTGGCGCGCCTTCATGGCCAGTTGCGGCGTCCTGCGCCGCCAGAGCACGTGGCAGGCCGTGTGCTCGGCGGCCGAGGCGCGCGGACGCGAATCGGCGCGCGCATTCTTCGAGACGCGCTTTGCCGCGTGGCGACGGGTCGATGAACGCGCGCAGCCGCTGGCAGGACTCATCACCGGCTACTACGAACCGCTCCTGGCCGGCAGCCGCACCCGGAAGGCGCCTTTCGTGCACCCGGTCTACGCCGCCCCCGAGGACTTGCTCACCATCGACCTGGGCGATCTGCGGCCGGACTTGAAGGGCCAGCGCCTGCGCGGGCGCATCGAGGGACGCCGCGTCGTGCCGTATTTTTCGCGCGCCGAGATCGAGGCCGGGCAGGCGCGCGTCGCCGGCCGCGAGATCGTCTTCGTCGACGACGCGATCGATCTCTTTTTCCTGATGGTGCAAGGCTCCGGGCGCGTGCGCCTGGAGGACGGGCGTGTCGTGCGCCTGAACTACGCGGACCAGAACGGCCATCCCTATCGCTCGATCGGCCGCGCACTCATCGACCGCGGCGAATTGAAGCTCGAGCAGGCTTCGATGCAGGGCATCAAGGCCTGGGCGCGCGCCAACCCGGCAAGGGTGGCAGAACTCCTCAACAGCAACCCGAGTTACGTGTTCTTTCGCGAGATCGCCGCCGACCCCAACGAGGGTCCGCCGGGCGCGATGGGCATCCCGGTGAGCGCCGGCCGCACGCTCGCCGTGGACCCGACCTTCATGCCATTGGGCGCGCCGGTGTGGCTGGCGACGACCTACCCCTTGAGCCCGCGTCCGCTGGAACGCCTGATGCTGGCCCAGGACGTGGGCGGCGCGATTCGCGGCGTCAACCGCGGCGACTATTTCTGGGGCTACGGCGACGACGCGGGGCGCGAGGCCGGACGCATGCGCCAGACGGGCGAGATCTTCCTGCTTTGGCCGCTGGAGGCCGGAGAACCGCCGCGCTGAAGAGCGCGACAGCCGCGGCCTGTCGCATCAGGCCGCCTGACGCTCGGCGCGCTTGCGCTCGTGTTCCTTGAGGTAGCGCTTGCGCAGGCGGATCGACTTGGGCGTGATCTCGACCAATTCGTCATCGGCGATGAATTCGACCGCCTTCTCGAGAGTGAGCTCGATCGGCGGCACCAGCCGCACGGCCTCGTCGGTGCCCGAGGCGCGCACATTGGTGAGCTGCTTGCCCTTGATCGGGTTGACGACCAGATCGTTGTCGCGGCTGTGGATGCCGATGACCATGCCCTCGTAGAGCGCCTCGCCGGGGGCCACGAACATGCGCCCGCGATCCTGCAGCTTCCACAATGCATAGGCCACGGCGGCGCCGTCGTCCTGGCTCACGAGGACGCCGTTGCGACGCTCTTCCATGTCGCCCTTGGCGGGCCCGTAGTCGTCGAAGATGTGGCTTGCCAGCCCGGTCCCGCGCGTCAGGGTGAGGAACTCGCCCTGGAAACCGATCAGGCCGCGCGCCGGAATGCGGTACTCCAGGCGCGTGCGTCCGCGGCCGTCGGCCTGCATGTCCTTCAAGTCCCCCTTGCGCCGGCCGAGCTCTTCCATGATCGCGCCCTGGTGGCTGTCCTCGACGTCCACGGTCAGGAGTTCATAGGGCTCCTGGCGCTCGCCGTCGACCTCCTTCATGACCACGCGCGGACGGCCGACCGCCATCTCGTAGCCTTCGCGGCGCATGTTCTCCAAGAGGATGGTCAGGTGCAGCTCGCCGCGCCCGGAGACGACGAAGGTGTCGGAGTCGCTGGTGAACTCGACGCGCAGGGCGACATTGGACTGCAGCTCGCGCTCAAGGCGTTCGCGCAGCTGCCGGCTGGTCACGTACTTGCCTTCGCGTCCGGCCAGGGGCGAGGTGTTGACCATGAAGTTCATGGTCAGGGTCGGCTCGTCGACCTTGAGCAGCGGCAGTCCGGCCGGACTGGCCGGATCGCAGATGGTGACGCCGATGCCGACATCCTCGACACCGTTGACGAGCACGATGTCGCCGGCTTCCGCCTCGTCGACCACGGTGCGCTCGAGGCCCTTGAAGACGAGCACCTGGTTGATTTTCGCCGCCTTGGGCGTCGCGTCAGGCCCTTGCATGACGACCACCTGCTGGCCGGAACGGATGCGGCCCTGCGCGACGCGCCCGATGCCGATGCGGCCGACGAAGCTGGAGTAGTCGAGCGAGCAGATCTGCAGTTGCAGGGGCGCGTCGGGATCGGCCGCGCGCACCGGAACGTGTTTCAGGATCGCCTCGAAGAGCGGCCGCATGTCGGCCTCTTGCCTGGTGTGTTCCAGCGTCGCCCAGCCGTTGAGCGCCGATGCATAGACGACCGGGAAGTCGAGCTGCTCCTCGGTCGCGCCCAGCTTGTCGAACAGGTCGAAGGTCTGGCTCACCACCCAGTCCGGCCGCGCGCCTGGGCGGTCGATCTTGTTGACCACGACGATGGGCTTCAATCCGAGCGCGAGCGCCTTGCGCGTGACAAAGCGCGTCTGCGGCATGGGACCTTCGACCGCGTCGACCAGGAGCAGCACGCTGTCGACCATCGACAGCACCCGCTCGACCTCGCCGCCGAAGTCCGCGTGCCCGGGCGTGTCGACGATGTTGATGTGCGTGCCCTCATAAGTGACCGCGCAGTTCTTGGCCAGGATGGTGATGCCGCGCTCGCGCTCGAGGTCGTTGGAGTCCATGACCCGCTCCTCGACGTGCTGGTGCGCGGCGAAGGTGCCCGCCTGGCGCAGGAGTTTGTCGACCAGCGTGGTCTTGCCGTGGTCGACGTGGGCGATGATGGCGATGTTGCGGAGATTGCGTGACATGGAAAAACCTGCCTTTGGTGCGTGCGCCTGAAGGTCCGCCCGGGCTCACAGCCACAGGCACAGGGGTGAACATCGCCCGGAGGCGAATGTTGCGGCGCAAAAGAGCGCGAGTTTACCCGGATGCGGAGGCAAAATCCATTGTTTTCAATGTTTTATCGATTGCGCTCAGGGTTCAGCGCTCCCTGCGCAGAGGGCAGCCATGTACCATTGCGCCTGCAAGGAAGCCTTTCCGAGCCATGAATAATCCGAAATTCCCCGTGCAGATCGATCGTGACCATGACTGAAACCGCATTGCCCCCTGCGCAAGGGCTGGATGCGATCACGCGAGCCCTGCGTCGTGGCGAGTCGACCTCAGTCGGCCTGGTGGAAGCGACGTTTGCGCGCATCGCCGCGCTCGAGCCCAAATTGCAGGCTTTCACGCACCTGGATGAGGAGCGTGCGCTCATGCAGGCGCGCGGCATCGATCTCTTGCGTGAGGCCGGTGTCGACCTCGGTCCCTTGATGGGCGTGCCGGTGGCGGTCAAGGATTTGTTCAGCGTCGACGGCATGCCGACCCGGGCGGGAAGCGCGATCGACATCGGTGATCTGGTGCCGCCGCAAGGCGGCTTCGTCAATGCGCTTTATCGCGCCGGTTGCGTCCTCGTCGGCAAGACCCGCACCACGGAGTTCGCCCTCGGTGGCTGCAACCTGAACCGGCCTCCCCCCTGGAACCCTTGCGACATGCAGCAAGCTCGCATGACCGGCGGTTCCAGCCACGGATCCGCAGTGGCGATGGCGGCCGGGCTCGCCGGATTCACCGCCGGTACCGACACCGGTGGTTCGGTGCGATGGCCGGCAGCACTGTGCGGCGTGGTCGGCTACAAGGCAAGCACCACCCACTGGCCGCGGGACGGCGTTTTTCCCTTGTCCCCGCTCTTGGACAGCGTCGGGGTCTTCACCGCCAGCGCCAGGGACGCAGCCCTGGTGGAAGCGAGTATCGCGGGTCGTATTCCCCAGGCACGACGCGCCGCTTCCGGATTGCGACTCGCATTGCCGGGGCCGCATTTTCTTGAGGATCTTGACCCGGCGGTAGGCGCCTGCTTTGAGGAGGCGCTCAAGCGACTGCGCGCTGCGGGCGCCGCCATTTTCGAGCTCGACCTGCCGGAGGCCGCCGAAATCAACGAAGTGTTTCGATGCCTTGTTCCTGTCGATCTGCTGGCCTTTCTGGGGCGCAAGCGGGTCAACGAGCAATGGGAGCGCTTCGACCTTGTCGCTTCACAACGGCTGCAAGCCGCGCTGAGCGTATCGGCGGACGACTACGTCCGCATGGCCACCCGCCAACGCGCCCTGGAACACCTGATCCATCAACGAGCGCAAGGCATCGATGCGTGGATCATGCCGACCGTCCCGGTCTTGCCCGAGCCACTTGCCCGCTACACCACGGTCGAAGACGTGGGGTCATGGAACAACCTGGCGACACGAAACACCCGGCCTTGCAACCTCTTCAACCAGTGCGGCATCTCGCTGCCGATCCAGCATCTCGGCGCGAGCCTGCCGGTCGGCCTGCAGCTCTGCAGTTCCTGCGGAAACGACGCTGCGCTGCTGCAGACGGCCATCGCGGTCGAGGACGCGCTGCACTGAGCAACCCGGGTGCACGGACCGCTTGGGGCAAGGGCTTCGCGGCAGACTCGCCGCAAACTCAGCGCGCCACGGCCAGCCTGGCGCCGGAGCGGCTGCCGCCGTGGGGCAGTGCTTCGCGCACCTGCTCGCGAAACCACTGATGGGCGGCACTGGTGTGGGTGCGCTCGTGCCAGTACATGGCGATTCTGATCTCCGGCAGCTCGAGCGGAATGTCGAACAGCATCAGCGGCAGCATCGCCGCCAGGCGCCGCGCCGCGCGCGACGGCAGCGCCAGCACCAGGTCGGAATTGGCCGCCAGATAGGCCGCCAGCAGGAAGTGCGGGCTGGTCACGGCGACGCGCCGATGCAAGCCCTGCGCGGCGAGCAGGGAATCGATCGCGCCGCTGAAGTAGTTCAGGCCCGACGGCGCCACCGACACGTGGCGCAGCGCCGCGAACCAGGGCGCATCCATCGAAGGCGTGATGCGCGGATGGCCCTTGCGGGCCACCCCGACATAGTGCTCCGTGTATAGAGGCCGGTGCTTGAGTGCGCGCGGCGGCTCGACGAAATAGGCGACAGCCAGGTCGATCTCGCCCAGGTCGAGCGCCTCCTCGACGCGGCGGATGTTCACGGGCAGCACATCGACCGAGACACCCTCGGCCTTGCCGCCCAGCACCTCGGTCAGGCGCGGCATCAGCAGGAACTGCGAGTAGTCGGAGGTGGCCAGGCGAAAACGAGTGACACAAGTCTGCGGGTCGAAGGTTTCCGCTCCGGTCGACAGCTCGCGCAGGCGGGCCACGATGTCATGCACGCGCGGCGCGAGTTCCAGCGCGCGCGGCGTCGGTTGCATGCCCTCGCGGCCACGCACCAGGAGCGGGTCGTCGAAGCGGTCGCGCAGGCGCGCCAGCGCCTCGCTCATCGCCGGCTGCGAGAGGCCCATGCGCTCGGCGGCGCGCGAGACGCTGTTCTCGCGCATCAACGCCTCGAAACATTCGAGCAGTTGCAGGTCGAGGTTCTTGTGCGTCGCCACAATCGTCCTTCCCGATAAGCGCTATCGGCAGCGCGCGCTATCTGCGCAAGGCAGGCAACACTAGCATACCGCCTCCATCGACAGCATCGAACGAACCGGACGGCCCACCTTGAGCAAGCATGTCCTCATCACCGGCGCAGGACGCGGCATCGGCGCAGCGACCGCGCGCCTGGCCGCGCTGCGCGGCCACGCCGTCGCCGTCAACTACGTCGCCAACGACGCCGCCGCCCGCGGCGTGGTCGAATGGATCAGCGCGCAGGGCGGGCGCGCGATCGCCGTGCGCGGCGACATGAGCAGCGAAGCCGACGTCGAGCGGGTGTTCGGCGAAGCTATCGCCGCCTTCGGACCCTTGTCGGCGCTGGTCAACAATGCCGGCGTACCGGGGAAGATCGGCCGCGTCGAGAACCTCGACTTCGCCGTGCTCAAGCGCACCTTCGAGGTCAATGTCTTTGCCGCCTTCCTGTGCGCGCGCGCGTTCGCCCGGCACGCCTCGGTCAAGCATGGGGGTGCGGGTGGGGCCATCGTCAATGTCTCGTCAATGGCATCGAAGACCGGCTCACCCAACGAGTTGGTGCATTACGCCGCCGCCAAGGCGGCGCTGGAGACGTTCAACTACGGCTTCGCCGCCGAGGTCGCCGCCGAGGGCATTCGTGTCAACGCGGTGTCCTGCGGCCTGATCGAGACCGACATCCACGCCGAGGCCGGCGACGCCTCGCGCCTGGCCCGCTACGCCACGCGCATGCCGATGGCGCGCGCCGGCAAGCCCGAGGAAGTCGCCAACGCGATCCTCTGGCTGCTCTCGGAAGAGGCGTCCTACGTGACCGGCGCCACCTTGCCGGTGGCTGGCGGACGCTGATCGAACCAATCGCGCCGCGCATCGCGCGGCGCCGCGCCGGGCCGTGCCCGGAGACGGAAGCCACTGCCATGTACGAGAAATACCAGCACATCAGGTTCGAACGCCGCGGCCGCATCCTCACGGTGATCATGAACCGTCCCGAAGTCAAGAACGCCGCCAACGTGCGCATGCACAACGAGCTCTCGCGGGTGTTCCGCGACGTGGCCGCCGATCCGGACGCGAGCGTCATCGTCCTCACCGGCGCCGGCGATGCCTTCTCCTCGGGCGGCGACATCCGCGCCATGAAGGAGAAGATCGCCGACCACACGTTGTGGAACGACACCGTCGACGAGGCGCGCAACCTGTTCTATTCGATCCTCGACCTCGACAAGCCGCTGATCGCGCGCGTCAACGGCGCCGCCACGGGCCTGGGCGCCACGCTGGCGGTGTACGCCGATATCGCGATCGCCGCCGAGTCGGCGGTCATCGGCGACCCGCACGTCAAGGTGGGCCTGGTCGCCGGCGACGGCGGCGCACTGATGTGGCCGCTGCTGATCGGCTTCCAGAAGGCCAAGGAACTGCTGCTGCTGGGCGACAGCATCGACGCCAAGGAGGCCGCGCGGCTCGGGCTCGTCACCTATTGCGTGCCCGACGCGGAACTCGACGCGCGCGTCTACGGCCTGGCCGAGCGCCTGCTGAAGGGCGCGCCGCTGGCGCTCTCCGGCACCAAGAAGGCGATCAACCACACCTTGAGGAACCTGGCGCTATCGACCTTCGAGTACGGCATCTCGCTGGAGACCCAGTCGCACCTGTCGCGCGACCACGCCGAGGCCTGCGATGCCTTCATCGAAAAGCGCAAGCCGGTCTTCACCGGCCGCTGAGCGCCGCCGCCCCCGCGCATGACCCATCCCCTCGACGCGCTGTTCCGCCCGCGCTCGGTCGCCGTGATCGGCGCGTCGTCCGATCCCAACAAGATCGGCGGGCGGCCGCTGGCCTTCCTCAAGCGGGCGGGCTATCGCGGCGCGATCTATCCCGTCAATCCGTCGGCGGAGCGGGTGCAGGAGCTCGCCGCCTATCCGTCGCTCGCGGCGATCGCCGCCGGCGTCGACCAGGCCATCATCGCGCTGCCGGGAAAGGCCGTGCTTGCCGCCGTCGACGACTGCGCAGCCAGCGGAGTGCGCGCGGTGCAGGTGTTTTCGGCCGGCTTCGGCGAAGGTGGCGAGGACGGGCAGCGCGAGCAGGCGGAACTGCGCGCGCGCGCCGCGGCCGCCGGCATGCGCGTGCTCGGGCCCAACAGCCTGGGGCTCTTCAACACCGCCGACAGTTTTTTCGGCACCTTCGCCACCGCGCTCGACGGCGCCTGGCCGCGCCCCGGCAGCGTCGGCGTGGCCACCCAATCCGGGGCGTTCGGCTCGTACTTCTTCGGCCTCGCACAGGCGCGCGGCCTGGGGTTTTCGCACTTCGTGGCGACCGGCAATGAGTGCGACGTCGATGTGGCCGAGTGCGTGACGTTCCTCGCCCAGGACGCCGCCACGCGGGTGATCGTGATGGCGGTCGAGGGCTGCAAGGATGGCGCGCGGCTGATTGCCGCGCTCGGCGCGGCGCGCGCCGCCGCCAAGCCCGTCATCGCCATGAAGGTCGGCGTCTCGCAAGCCGGCGCACGCGCTGCCGCCACCCACACCGGTTCTCTCGCCGGCGAGGACCGCGTGTTCGATGCGGTCCTGGCCGAGTTCGGCGTCTATCGCGCGCAAAGCCTGGAAGAGATCGTCGATGTCGCCTATTGCGCGAGCGTGGCGCCGCTGCCGCGCGGCACCCGGCTGGCGGTGATCACCACCTCGGGGGGTATCGGCGTTCTTGCCGCCGACGCGGCCGAGGCGCGCGGCCTCGAGCTGCCGCCGGTCGGCGCGGCCACGCAGGCGGCGATCGCCGCATTGATCCCCTTGGCCGGCGGCGTCAATCCGGTCGACACCTCGGCCGGCATCATCGGCGACCTGTCGCTCTACAGCAAGGCGGCGGGCGCGATGCTCGCGGACCGGCCCTATGACGCGGTACTGTGCTTTCTCGCGCACATCGGACGCAACCCGGCGCACTGGGCGCAGCTGCGGGATTCGCTCTACGCGCTGCGTCGCCGGCACGCCGGCCTGCCGTTCATCGCCGTGCTGCTGGCCGACACAGCGCTGATCGGGGAGCTCGAGGCCGAGGGCTTCGCCGTGTTCGCCGACCCGACGCGTGCGGTCAACGCGATCGCGGCCGCGAGCCGGCTGGGCGCGGCGCCTGCGGCCGCAGCGCCGCCGGCCGCATCCCGGCCGCCGCGCCGCCTGGCCGGCCGTCCGGCCACCGAAGCCGACGCCAAGGAGGCTCTGGCCGCGCTGGGCATCGATTTCGCTCCGGAGCAGCGCGCCGGCAGCGCCGACGCGGCCGCCGCCGCCGCCGCCGCGCTCGGCTACCCGGTGGTCATGAAGATCCTCTCGCCCGACATCGTGCACAAGACCGAGGCGGGCGGGGTCGCGCTCGGCCTGGCGAGCGACACGGCGGTGCGCGCCGAATACGCCGCCATGCACGGGCGCGTCGCTGCGCGCATGCCGGCGGCACGCATCGAAGGCGTGATCGTCGCGCGCCAGCTCGGCGGCGGCGTCGAGGTGCTGGTCGGCACCCAGCGCGACCCGGTATTCGGCCCGGTCGTGACCGTCGGCATGGGCGGCGTGATGACCGAGCTCATGGACGATGTCACCCTGCGCCGCGCGCCGGTCGACGAGGACGGCGCGCGCGCGATGCTCGAGGCGACACGCGTCGGCAGGCTGCTCTGCGGCTTTCGCGGTGCCGCGGCGGCCGACGTGGGTGCACTCGCGCGCCTGATCGCACGCACGTCCGAGATCGCCTTCGACAACCGCGATCACATCGCCGCGATCGACCTCAACCCCGTGCTCGCACGCCACGACGGCGCCCATGCCCTTGACGCCGTGATCGCCTTCCAAGGAGACGCCGCATGAATGCCAAGGTACGCCCCGAACACCTGCGCACGCCGGGCCACAGCAAAGCCTGCTCGCGCGCCGAGATGGAGGCGCGGGTGGCGCGCTTTCGCGATCGCGCCCCCGACCCGGGTGCATTCCCCGATCTCAAGGAGCAACAGGGCCAGCGCAGCGTCAGCTACATGCTCTCACCGGGCAACAGCGGCGGCCCGGCGCCGATCAGCGCGCCGCACAACTTCCACCTGTCGATCTCGACCCTGTCCAAAGGCGTGCGGCCGACGGTGCACTCGCATCCGTACAACGAGGTGTTCATGGCGCTCGACACGCGCTTTCGCATGTACTGGGGCGAGGACCTCGGCGAGTCGCTGGACCTGGAGCCCTTCGACGTGGTCTCGGTGCCGGCCGGCGTGTTCCGCACCTTCGAGAACCTCGAAGACCGGGTCGGGCACCTGGTGGCCATTTTCGATCACGGCGGCGATCCGCACACCGGCATCGTCGTGCCGCCGGCGGTGTTCGAGAAGTTCTATCGCAACTGGAATCCGGGCATGGTCGGGGTGCAATCGTGAGGCCGGCGCGACGCCTGGCCCTGGCGGGCCTCCTGTGCGCGGCGGCACTGACCTCCAGCGCCGCGTGCGCACAGGCGCCGACGGGCAAGCCGGTGCGCATCGTCGTGCCCTTTCCACCCGGCGGGGCGCCGGACATCCTGGCGCGCCTCCTGGGCCAGCGCCTGGGCGATGCCCTGGGCCAGGGCGTGGTCGTCGACAACCGGCCGGGGGCTGCCGGCGCCATCGGCGCCGAGGCGGTCGCCAAGGCGGCGCCGGACGGCCTCACGCTCCTGATGTCGACCACCTCGATCCAGTCGATCAATCCGAGCCTCTACCCGGCGCTGCCCTATGACGGCGCCCGAGATTTCGCGCCGATCGCGGTGGTGGCGCTGACCCCGGTGATCCTGGTCGCGGCCAACGACACGCCGGCCAGGAACCTGCGGGAGCTCATCGCCTTCGGCCGCGCCAATCCGGACAAGCTCACCTACGCGACCGCCGGCGCCGGCACGGTGCAGCACATCGCCGCGGTGATGTTCGATACCGCCGCCGGCATCAAGAGCGTGCACGTGCCCTACAAGGGCACCGGCCAGCTCATGCCCGACCTCATCGCCGGCCGCGTCTCGATGATGTTCAACAGCGTCGCCGCGGTCGGCCCGATGGTCAAGGAAGGCAAGCTGCGCGGCATCGCCGTCACCGGGGCGCGGCGCAGCAGCGGCGTGCCCGATGTGCCGACTTTCGCCGAAGCCGGGCTCCCCGGGTACGAGCCGAGCTCCTGGTACGCGGTGCTGGGCCCCGCGGGCCTGCCGCGCGACCAGGTGGCGCGCCTGAACGCCGCGCTGGTCAAGGTGGTCACCTCCGCCGAGGTGCGCGAGCGTTACGCGGCCCTCGGGCTCGATGTCCTCACCTCCACGCCGGACGAACTGGCGCGACTGATCCGCGACGACGCCGCCAAGTGGGGGGCGGTGATCAAGGCCAACAACATCACCGCCCAGTAGGACGGCAACGCCATGCTCATCGACCTGCGCACCTACACCTTTCACCCCGGCAAGCTGGCCGAGTTCCTGAAGCTCTCCGAAGAAAAGATCCTGCCGCTACAGACCCGGTACTGCGGCAACTGCATCTTCTACTCGACCACCGAGAGCGGCATGCTCAACCAGCTGGTGCAGGCCTGGGCCTATGAAGACGCGGCCGACCGCGACCGGCGCCGCACGGCGCTCTGGGCCGACCCGGAGTGGCAGCGCCTGGGCGCCGTCGCGCTGCCCTGGATCGTCTCGCAGGAGAACCGCCTGCTCAAGCCCGCGGCGTTCTCGCCGCGCAAGTGGGCTTGAGCGCCCTCACACAAGCATCGCCCGACGCCACCCAAAAGAGACTCGCATGAACAGACGCACCCGGAAAAACTGCCCATACGCGCGGCGCGCAAGCTGTCAATGATCGAGCCGGCCCGATCATCAGGAGACCACATCGATGCGAGCAGCAGAGACGCTCGCCCGCTTAACGCGGCGAGCGCGGCCGGAGCCTGTCGCGCGTACCGCCGGTGCCGTCATTGACCGGCAACCAGCGCGGCGCACTGTGGATGCTGCTGTTCGCGCTGATGATCGTGCTGGTCAGCGTCTGCGTGCGCGAGATCGGCGCGCGCATCGGCACCTGGCAAGTGACGCTGGCGCGCTTCGTGTTCGGGCTGGGCGCGATCTTGCCCATGCTGCTTGCCAACGGCTCCGCCAGTTGGCGCACGCGGCGGCTCGGCGGCCATGCCGGGCGCACCCTGCTCATGGTGCTGGGCATGTGGTGCGGTTTCCATGCGTTCAGCCATCTGCCGATGGCCGATGCCGGCGGCTTGTACTACTCGCGACCGGTGTTCGTGCTGGTGGCGGCGGCCCTGTTCCTGGGCGAGCGCCTGAGCGGTGCCCGCCTGGCCGCGGTCGCGGTCTCGTTTGCCGGCATGCTCCTGATCCTGAAGCCGGGTGGCCATGGCTTCGATCCGCTGCTGGTGGTACCGCTCGCGGGCGCCATCCTGCTGGCGCTGGGTGTGGTCCATACCAAGTCATTGCTGGCCACGGAGTCACAGGCGGCGATCCTGTTCTACGCGAATGTCCTGGGTGCCCTCGCCTGCCTGCCCGGTACGGTCCTGCAATGGGTGGCGCCCACGCCCTGGGAGTGGCTGCTGCTGGTCGGCGTCGGCCTGTTCGGCGTCTGCTCGCAATGGGCGATGGTGCGTGCCTACGCGGCCGGCGCGCCCGGCGCGGTGGCGCCGTTCGAATACGCGCAGTTCGTCTTCGCGCCGGTTGCCGGCGTGCTGCTGTTCCACGACGCCCTCGACGCGGCGACCCTGACCGGCATGGCGGTGATCGTCATCGCCGGGGTGCGCCTCGCGCAGCATGAGCAAAGGAGTTCGCGATGACGATCATGCACGCACATCCCGCGATCGCGGCCTTCATTGCGGAGGTGACGGCGGTCGAGGCCGAAGGCATCGACCGGTCGACACTGGCGCGCATCGGCGAGCGGATGGCGGGACTGGCCGGCGAGACGGCGCTGTTCAATTTCGAGAATTTTCCCCTGCCGACCGACCCCGCCGTCGAGACCGCGGTGCATACCGTGCACGTGGGCGATGGCGGCCGGCTCCCGCTGCAGGTTCTGTCGGCGCGTCATGTGCCCGGCGCAGCGCGGCGCGCGGCGCACCTGCCGCACCAGCATCCGACCTGGGCGGCAGCCGCATGCGTGCACGGCGCGACCCACGACACGCTGTGGCTGCGCACCGGCGATGGCGACCGCCTGGCCGCGCAGCCGGAGGTGCGCCTGACGCCGGGCACCGCGTTCACCATGATGATGCACGACATCCACAGCGTGCGCGGCGATGCCGCCGGGCCGGCGATGCACCTCTTGATGTACGGCCGGGTGTTCGAGCGCGCCATCGTCTTCGATCCCCACACCTGGCGCGCCTACGAACACCGGGTGCCGGTGATCGCCGCGTAAGGGAGCCCCTGCCATGCTGTTCTGGATCGAGACCGACCTCGACTTCTCGCGTCTGACCGATGCCGCGGCGAGCCTTGGCGCCGAGCATGCGGCGCTAGCTAACCTGCACGCGAAGCGCGGCCTGCTGCGGGTCTGGCGCCGCATCAACGGGCGCGGCGTTCACGCGGTGGTCGACTTCGCTTCACCCGAGGCGCTCGACGACTGGCTGGGCGCCTTCCCGACCTACAACGTGATGCAGTCGATCGCGGTGACGGCGCTGCGCGCGCACCGGATATTCACCGAGTTCGCCGCCTGGCGCGAGACACCGGGACGGGCCACCGGCAACCTGCATCTGGTGCGCCTCGCGATCGAGCGCGCGCGCCTGGAGGCGGCGCGCTCGCCCTCGCTGGTCGAGCGCGCCGAAGCCAATGCGCGACGCCACGTCGACGATGGCCAGGTGCTGGGCATCTGGCGCGAGCCGCATGGCAACGGGGCGTTCATCGCCTGGCACAGCCGCGACCACGACGAGTTGTTCCATGAACTCGACACGCTGCCGCTGAAGGGCTACTTCCGCGCCGTGAGCGTCGAACCGATGCTGCCGTATCCGGGCCTGGAACACCTCGCGGGCTGGCAGCGACCGGCCTGAAGAACTACGCAAGGAGACAAGCATGAAGCGCCGAACGTTCGTCACCGCCGCGGCCGCGCTGGCCGCGGCACCCGCAACGCTGCGCGCGCAGGCGGCGTGGCCCAGCCGCCCCGTGCGATTCATCTGCCCCTACCCGGCCGGCGGGCCCTCCGACGTGGTCACCCGCGTGGTCGCCAGTGAGCTGTCGAAGGTCCTGGGCGAGCAGGTGGTGGTCGACAACCGGCCCGGCGCAAACGCCAACATCGGCGCCGAGATCGCCGCGAAGTCGCCGCCCGACGGCCACACCCTGTTCCTTGGCACCGGGTCCACCCACGGCAGCAACTCGTCGATCTATCCGCGTCTCAACTACGACCCGGTCAGGGACTTCGCGCCGGTGGCGACCCTGACCGAAAGCATGCTGATCCTCATCGTCAACAACGACTTCCCGGTGAAGTCGGTCAAGGAACTGCTCGACTACGCGCGCGCCAATCCGGGCCGCATCTCCTACGCCTCGGTGGGCAACGGCTCAGCTCATCACCTGGCAATGGAGCTGCTCAAGCTGCGCACCAAGACCTTCATGGTGCACATTCCCTACCGCGGCAGCCCGGCGGCGCTGCAGGACCTGATGGCCGGGCGCATCCAGGTGATGTTCGACGCCAGCGCCGCCCAGCTGATTCGCGCCGGCAAGGTGCGCGCGCTGGCGGCGGCGAGCACCAAGCGCTGGCCTCTGCAGGCCGACATTCCGTCGATGGCGGAGGCCGGCATGCCGGACTTCCACGTCGGCGGCTGGTTCGGCATGTTCGTGCCGAGCGGAACACCGAAGCCCATCATCGACCGGTTGGCGGCCGAGACCCAGAAGATCATGGCGCTGCCGGATGTACGCACGCGCGTCAGCGCGCTGGGCCTGAACGTGTTCTACAACGGCCCGGAAGAGACCGCCAGGTGGGTGGCCGCCGAGCTGGCCAAGTGGCCGCCGGTGGTCAAGGCCTCGGGCGCGCGCGCCGACGACTGACCGGCTGCAACGATGCTGGAGGCGCTGCTCACCGAAGACGATCGTCGCTTTCGCGACGAGGTGCGCGCATTCATCGACGCAAACGTGCCGCGCGACCTGCGCGAGCGGGTTGCAGCCGGCGCGGACCTCGGTCGGGACGACTACGTCTCCTGGCAGCGCATGCTGGCCGCGCGGGGCTGGCTCACCACCACCTGGCCGGTGGCCGAAGGCGGGTGCGACTGGTCACCGGTGCGCCACTACCTGTTCGAGGAGGAACTGGCGCTTGCCGACTGCCCGCCGGTGGGTCTGACGCTTGGTGTCGGCGCCAAGCTGCTCGGGCCCATCCTGTGCGAGTTCGGCAGCGCGGAACAGCGCGCGCGCCTGCTGCCGCCGATCCGTGCCAGCGCGGTCTGGTGGTGCCAGGGCTACTCGGAGCCCGGCGCGGGTTCCGACCTGGCCGCGCTGGCGACGCGCGCCGAACTGCGCGGCGACGAGTACGTCGTCAGCGGCACCAAGATCTGGACCTCCTATGCGCACTGGGCCGACGGCATGTGCTGCCTGGTACGCACCGACCCGGCGGCAAGGCCGCAGGCCGGCATCTCGTTCCTGCTGCTCGACATGCATGCCCCGGGCGTGACGGTGCGGCCGATCGCGGCGATCAATGGGCGGCACTTCTTCAACCAGGTGTTCTTAGACGAGGTGCGGGTACCCGTGGCGATGCGCGTCGGTGCGGAGAACGACGGCTGGCGCATCGCCAAGTCGCTCCTGCTGCACGAGCGCCTGGCGGCGGCGCGGGTGGCGGAGACCAAGAAGCGCCTGAGGCTCGCGCGCAGCGTGGCCGAGCGCATCGACTTCGGCGGCCGTCGCCTGGCCGACTGCGACTGGTACCGCATGCGCCTGGGAGCGCTGGAGATCGAGGCGCGCGCCATCGAGCAGACCGCGCTGCGCTACCTGGGCCAGACCATGGCCGGCACGCCGCCGGGGCCGGAGATCGCTCTGCTCAAGGTGCGCGGCACCGAGCTTTACCAGCGCATCTACGACCTCCTGTGCGACGCTTGCGGCGAGGTGGCGATTCCGTTGGTGCCGCCGGACGTCGATGCCTCTGCGGAGATGCACGCGTTCAACGCCAACCGGCTGTATGCGCGCGGCTTCACCAGCGCGGCGGGTTCGTCCGAGGTGCAGCGCGGCATCCTCGCCAAGTCGCTCCTGTCGGCATAGCCCATGTACTTGCCACAGACCGACGAACAGCGCATGCTGGCCGATGCGGCGGTGCGCTACCTGCACGGCACGCCGCAGCCCTCGCTGGGCGAGGCGGCGCGGCTGGGCTGGATCGGCGCAGCGTTCACAGAAGCCGACGGCGGGCATGGCGGCAGCGCCGCCGACATCGCCACGCTGTGCGAGGCGATCGGCCGCGCCGGCGCGACGCTGCCATGGTTTGCGGTGGTGCTGCTTCCGGCGATGCTGCTGCGCCAGGCTAGCGACACCGCGCTGCGCGCGCGGCTGATCGGCGCCTGCGCGGCCGGCAGCGCCTTCGCCGTCGCGCATCAGGAGACCGACACCGCATTCGAAGCGTCGTCCGCCTGCAGCACCGTCATCGACGCGCGCGGCGCTGTCACCGGTGTCAAGCAGCGGGTGTGGGGCGCGCACGAGGGTAGCGCGCTCCTGGTGAGCACGGCCGGCGCCGACGGCCTCGGCATCGCCCTGGTCGAGGCCGGCGCGCGGGGCCTGCGATTCGACGCCGAGCATGCTGATGCGTCGCTGCCATGGGCGCGCATCACCTTCGACGGCACCCCGGCCAAGCCCCTGATCGAAGGGGTTGCGCCGACGCGCGCCGCACTCTCCGCGGCGGCCGATTTCGCCCTGGTTGGCGTGCTCGCCGAGTCCGTCGGGCGCATGCACGCCGCCTTCGAGGAGACGCGCAACTGGCTGGCAACGCGGCGCCAGTTCGGCCGGCCGCTTGCCGACAACCAGGTGCTGCAGCACCGCCTCGCCGACATGTTCATTGCCCTCGAGGAATCCCGATCCATGTTGAATCTCGCCATCCACGCCCACGACCGCGCCGAATCCGTGCAGCGCCGCCTGGCCCTGCATGCGGCACGCGTCCACATCGCGCACGCTGCGCGCATGATCGGACAATCCGCGGTGCATCTGCACGGCGCAATGGGCATCACCGAGGAGCTTGGCGCCGGCCGCGCCTATCGGCGCATCGAGCAACTCGGCACGGTGTTCGGCGGCGCCGACCTTCACCTTGCGCGCTATGTGGCGCTCAACGGTGGTCGGCCTTGAACGCCGCGGAGACCTTCGCACTGCTCGCGCGCGTGCCGCTCGGTCCGGTCGGCGATGCGCTTGGCGGGCGCCTTCTCGAATTCGACGCCGCCTCCGGCACGGCGGTTCTCGAATTCCAGACCGGTGCGCTGCACACCAATTTGTGGGGCAGCGTGCACGGCGGCATCATCACCGCGATGCTCGATCTGTGCACGGCGGTGGCCGCCATCGGCGCCTCCGGCATGACGCAGAGCTTTCCCACCATCGAGATGGCGCAGCGCTTCCTGAAGCCGGTGCCGGTCGGGCGCGTGCTGGCGCGCGGCCGCGCGGTCCAGCTCGGACGCACAGTCGCCTATTTGGAGGGAGCGATCCTGTCACCCGCGAGTGAGTTGCTCGCCACCGGTACGGTGACCTCGCGCGCCCTGGCGCGGGACTGGTTGAAGGCGCTGGCGTGAGCGGGCCGCTGGCAGGATTGCGCATCCTCGACCTGACCACGGTAGTCATGGGACCGTACGCGAGCATGCTGCTGGCGGACATGGGCGCGGAGGTGATCAAGGTCGAGTCGCCCGAAGGCGACACCACGCGCCAGGCCGGCAGGGCCAAGCACCCGGGCATGGGCGCGGTGTTCCTCACCATCGGCCGCGGCAAGCGCTCGCTGGTGCTGGACCTGAAGCAGCGCGCGGCGCTGGCGGCGCTGTTGCGCCTGGTCGACACGGCCGACGCGCTGCTGGTGAACATGCGCCCCGACGCGGCGGAGCGCCTGGGCATCGCGTGGCCGGCGCTGGCCATGCGCAACCCGCGCCTGGTGTATGTGAGTGCGCAGGGCTTCCTCTCGGGCGGTCCTTACTCGGGCGAGCCGGCCTATGACGACATGATCCAGGGACTTTCCGGTGTGGCCGACATCCTTGGACGCCTGTTCGGCGAGCCGGCCTACGTGCCAATGATCTACGCCGACAAGACCATGGGCCTGATGGTGGCGCTGGCGACGATGACCGCGTTGTACCGGCGCGAGAAGACCGGCCGCGGTGAGTTCGTCGAGGTGCCGATGTTCGAGGGCATGGCGGCGTTCACCCTGGTCGAGCATCTCTACGACGCCACCTTCGACACGCCCGGCGCCGCGCCTGGCTACCCGCGCGTGCTCACGCGCGAGCGGCGCCCGTACCGCACCAGCGACGGCTACCTGTGCGCACTGCCCTACACGGATCGCCACTTTCGCCGCTTTTTCGAGGCGTGCGGGCGGCCCGAGTTCATCGCCGATGCGCGCTTCGCGAGCATCCCGGCGCGGCTGGCGAACATCGAGATCGTGTACTCGACCATCGCCGCGATCCTCGCCCTGCGCAGCACCGCGGAATGGATCGCGCTGATGCGCGCGGCCGACATTCCGTGCATGCGCATGAACTCCCTCGACGACCTGCTCGAGGACCGGCACCTGGCCGCAGTCGGCTTCTTTCGCAAGGAGAACCACCCGACCGAAGGGCCGATCCGCCACTACGCGACGCCATTGCGCTTCGCCGGCGCGCCCCTGGGGGTGCCGCGCCCGGCGCCGCGCCTGGGCGAGCACAGCGCGCAAATCTTGGCCGAGGCAGGCCTGTCGCGCGAGGAGATCGACGCGCTCTTCGCCAGCGGCGCGGCACGCGAAGCCGGATGAACCTCGATTTTTCGCCCGCAGAAGAGGCGTTTCGCCGCGAGGTGCGCGAGTTCATCGCGCGCGCGCTGCCTGCCGACATCCGCGCACGCGTGCGCGCCGGGCGGCCGGTGGGCAAGGAGGACACGGTGCGCTGGCAGAAGATCCTGTTCGCGCGCGGCTGGGTCGCGCCAGGCTGGCCGCACGAGTACGGCGGCGCCGCCTGGTCGCCGACCGAGCGCTACATCTTCGACTGCGAGACCGTCGAAGGCGATGCGCCCTTCGTCAATCCGTTCGGGCTCGACCGCGTGGCGCCGGTGCTGATCCGCTACGGCAGCGCGGAACAGAAGCGGCAGTTCCTGCCGCGCATCCTCGATTCCAGCGACTGGTGGTGCCAGGGGTACTCGGAGCCCGGCGCCGGCTCGGACCTGGCCGCGCTCGCCACGCGCGCGGTCGCCGACGGCGACGGTTACCGGGTCAGCGGGCAGAAGACCTGGACATCCTTCGCGCACTGCGCCGACTGGATGTTCTGCCTGGCGCGCACCTCCGTCGAAGCGCGGCCGCAGGACGGCATCTCGTTCCTGCTCATCGACATGCGTGCTCCCGGTGTCACCGTGCGACCGATCGAAATCCTCGACGGCCTGCCGCACGTGAGCGAAGTATTCCTCGACAACGTCTTCGTGCCGCTGGGTCACCGGGTCGGCGCCGAGGGGCACGGCTGGGAATGCGCGAAGTACCTGCTGGGCTTCGAGCGCATCCAGATCGCGGAGGTGCCGCAGTCCCGGCGCCTGTTGACGACGTTGAAGCGCATCGTCGCGCGCGAACACGGCGGCGCGGTCCCGCTTGCGCGCGAGGCGCGCTTGGCCGATCGCATCGCCGCGGTCGAGATCGATCTGCTGGCGCACGAGGTGACGGTGCTGCGCGCGCTGGCCGAGTTTGCGGCCGGCAACGCGCCCGGCCCGAGCGCGTCGATGCTGAAGCTGGTCGGCGCGGAGATCCGCCAGCGCCTGACCGACCTGATCGTCGCCGCGCTGGGCAGCGCCGCGCTGCGCTACGAGCCGGCGCTGGTCGAGGCGCCAGGCGAGGCCGGCGAAGCGGCGGCGCAGGTGGCGCACTGGCTGTATTCACGCGCCTCGTCGATCTACGGCGGGTCCAACGAGATCCAGAGGAACATCCTGGCCAAGGCTGTGCTCGGCCTGTGAACGAAGGAGACGATTGATGATCATCGACGAACGCACCTATACCGTGCGCCCCGGCAAGCTGGCGGCCTACCTCAAGGCGCACCTCGAGGAGGCGCTGCCGATCATGCGCAGGTATCTCGGCGAGCCGTATGGCTACTTCACCACCGAGACCGGCGACCTGAACCAGTTCGTGCACCTGTGGCGTTTCGACAGCATGGCCGACCGCGAGGCGCGCCGCGCAGCCATGTACGCCGATCCGGCGTGGGTCGCCTATCGAGAGCGCACCGGCGAGAAGGACTGGGTGCTGCACCAGCACAACCGGCTCCTCAAGTCGATGGACATCCCGACATGATCGTCGTCACCGGAGCGGCGGGGTTCAGCGGCCAGAGCGTGATCCGCGCGCTGAAGCGCGCCGGTCGGCCGGTGCGCGCGCTGGTGAAGAACGCCGCGCAGGCTGCGGCGCTGCAGGGGCTTGGCGCCGATCACGTGCTCCCGGGCGACATGCGCGACCCCGCCGTCGTGCGCGCCGCGCTCGCCGGCGCGCAGGCGCTGTATTTCATCTGCCCCCGCTTCGCCGAGGACGAGCCGGCCATCGGCGCACTGTGGATCCGCGCAGCCGAGGACGCACGCCTGCCGCGCTTCGTCTACCACGGCGTGGCGCACCCCTATATCGCGGACATGCCGCACCACTGGGACAAGCTCGCCGTACAGCTCGCGCTGGAGCGGTCTTCCCTGCCCTTCACCGTGCTGCAGCCGACCAACTACATGCGCAACGTCACCTGGGCGTGGAATCGGCTGGTCGAGGGCGGCATCTACCGGCTGCCCTACTCCGCCGACGCGCCGCTCACCTGGGTCGACGCCGATGACGTCGCCGAAGCCGCCGCGCGCGTCCTCACCGAACCCGGCCACGACTGCGGCATCTACGAGCTGTGCGGCACCGACGGCGCGATCACGCGCCGGCAGTTGTGCGCTCTCCTGTCCGAACGCCTGGGCAAGACCATCCGCGCCGAGGAAGCGGGGTGGGAGGACTGGCAGCACCTGCCGCGCTATCGCGGCTGGACGCCGGGCCAGATGGCGCGCCTGAAGGCGATGTTCGACTACTACGGCCGCCACGGCTTTCGCGCCGGCAACACGCGCGTGCTCGCCATGCTGCTGGGGCGCGCGCAGACCGGCTATGCGCAGTACCTCGACGGCCTGATGCGGCTGCCGGCGCACGCGCGCCAGGCCGTGCTCTGAGAAATCGGGGAATCCCCGCATCCTGGCGCGCCTGCCGACTCCGTCGCGCGTGCTCCCCGTGGTTCAAAGCGGCCGCGGAAGGGGCCGCACAACGATACCGTTGATCGCGCCGGAGCGTGCCCGCAGGGGGCTACCGGAGAATGCCGGTGGCGATCCACGGAAACGCAACGATCAGGCCGACTACCGCCATTGCCGCGACCGCGAACGGCAGCGAGCCGGCATAGATGTCGTTGAGGCTGATGTCGTCGCGCTCCAGGGTCATCTTGATGACGAACGGCGCCATGCCCAATGGCGGGGTGATGAGCCCGATCTCCACGGTGATCATGGTGATGATGCCGATCCACACCAGGTCGGCACCCATTGACTTGAAGATCACGGCGAAGATCGGCACCGCGATCAGCGTGGTCGAAGCCGAGTCCATCGCCGTGCCGAGCACCAGCACGACTGCGATGTAGATCGCCAGCACCGTGTACAGGCTGGGCGAGAGGCCCATGATCCACGCGTTGAGCGCCGAGGGCAGGCCGCCGATGGCGAGAAAGCGCGAGAACATGTTGGCCGCCATGATGATGGCCACCAGCGAGGCGGTGACGTGGCCGGTCTCGATCAGGATCGAGACGAAGCCCTTGCGGTCCAGGGAACGGCGCGCCAGCGCAATGGCCAGCGCGGCCAGCGCGCCCACCGCGCCGGCCTCGGTGGCGGTGAACCAGCCGGCGTACATCCCGCCCAGGACGATCGCGATCAAAAGCACGATCGGCCCGGAGAGCCGGAGCGTCTCCCGTAGCGAAAGGATGTCCGCTTCGGAGAGCGGCCTGCCGCCGCCGAAGTGCTGCGGGTCGCGCCTTGCCAGCCAGAGGATCGCACCGGAGAACGCAACGGTGAGCAGGATGCCGGGGACGATGCCGGCCAGGAACAGGTCGCCGATCGAGGTCTCGGTGAGGATCGCGTAGATGATCATCAGCACCGACGGCGGGATCAGCATGCCGAGCATGGCGGAGCCGGCGACCACGCCGACGGCGAAGCGCGGGTGGTAGCCGGCCTTGAGCATTTCCGGCACGGCCATGCGGGTGAACAGCACCACCGCCGCCACCGTGACGCCGGTGATGGCCGAAAAGATCGCGTTGCCGACCACGGTCGCGTGGCCCAGTGCGCCGGGCACGCCGCGCAGCGCGCTGTGCGCGACGCGGTAGCTGTCGGCGCCGACGCCAGCGCGCATGACCAGGAAGCCCATCAGCACGAACAGCGGAATGACGCCGTACTCGTAGTCGGCGACCGCGTCAGCGGCGGCGATGCCCACGAGATTCAGGCCGGCATCGATGTTGCCGCGGATCAGCCAGGCACCGCAGAACGCGGTCAGGAGCAGGGCGACGGCGATGTGCATGCCGCCGTAGATCAGGACCCCGAGGACGGCGAAGCCCGCGACGGTGATCTCCAGGCCGCTCATCGGACCGCCGGTCCGCGCGTCATGACAGGATGCGGTCGCGCGGGTCGCCGCCGGCGAAAAGGCGCTGGCCGCGCGCGGCGGCGCGCAGGTGTGCGAACACGCGCAGCAGATACTCCAGCGCCACCAGCGTGCAGCCGGCGATGATGGCCGCGCGCACCGGCCACTTGGGGAAGGTGAACACGCCGACATTGCCGTAGATGTCGCCGGAGGCGAGCACGCGCTGCATGAGCGGCCAGGTCGCCCAGCCGGTGGCACCGAACGCCAGCGCGCCCGCCAGGTGATGGAAGGCCAGGAGCCCCTGCTCGGCCGCCACCGATCGCGCGCCGAGCCAGCCGAGGAAGCCGTCGACCATAATCATGCGCCCCGCGCGCAGCGTCGAGCCGAACTGCAGGAACACGATCACGGTGATGGCGATGGTGACCATCTCGGGCACGCCGTTGAGCGGCCGACCGAAAAGCACGCGGCCGCCGATGTCGATGGTCATCACCACCATGATGAACAGGATCAGCACACTGCCCAGCGCGTTCATCGCGGCCGAAACGGCCTTGAGTGTGCGGTCCACCGCGCGCGTTCCCGCCGGATCCTAGAACTGGTCCCAGGCGCGGGGCGGCTGCACGCCCATCCGGCGCAGGATGTCCATCTGGGCTTTCACCGTCTGCGTACCCGGCGTGCCCCTGGCATCGAGTTCCTTCGCCCATTTCTCGGCGATGTTCGGCAGCGAGGCCGCCCACTTGGCGCGCTCCTCGCGCGGGAAGGTCGAGACCTTGCCCCCGCCCGCGGCCACCGCCTTCTCCGCTTCGGCCACGGCGCGGTCGAGCGCATCAAGATAACGGACCTGGAAGGTGGCGGCCGACTTGCGCATCGCGTCCTGCACCTCGGCAGGCAGCTTCGCGAAGGCCGCCTTGTTGGCGACGATCTGGCCCGCGGTCATCGCGTTGAAGCTGACCTTGGTCATGAACGGCGCCACCTCGTGGTACTTGCCAGAGGGCACAAAGGTCATCGGCGCGAGCAGCGCGTCGAACACGCCGCTCTTCATGTCGTTGTACGCCGCCGCGCCGGTGGTGGCGACCCCCACCGCGCCGGAGCCGGCGAGCCAGTTGAGGTTGGCGCCCGCGCCGCCTACCTTGAGGCCCTTCAGGTCGGCGAGGGAGCCGATCGGCTTCTTCGACATGAGCACGTAGTCGTCGAGCGGAAAGTTCGCCAGCAGCACCAGTCCCAGCTTGTCATATTGCGCGCCGATCGCCGGCACCGCCTTCATCAACTCCTCGGCCAGCTTCGCCGAGGTGCGATGGTCGGGCACCGAGAACGGCGTGTAGCCATCGACGTTCTGCAGGGGCAGCTTGCCCGGCGCAAACAGGTGCGAGACGTGGCCGACCTCGGCCTGCGCGGTCTCGATCGCCTCGAGCATCGCCGGGATCTTGGCGAGCGTGCCGGAGAGCGCGAAGTTCCAGTTGATCCGGTAGCGGTTGCCGGACTTCGCCAGCTCGCGGTTGACCTCCTCGGCGAAGTTCGACTGGATCTCGCGCAGGAACAGGAACACCGGCGGATAGCCGGACGCAAGGGTGAGGTTGATGGCCTGCTGTGCCGGTGCAGCCGGCGCGAAGGCCAGCGCGCCGGCGGCGGCAGCCGTTGCAATGATGCGCTTGAGCATGGTCGTCTCCTTTGGTTGAACGGGGTGAAATCAGCGCGCGGACTCGAGGGCGCCGATCTTTTCGGCAATCATCAGGGTCGGAAAGTGGGTGTTGCCGCGCGGGATCGCAGGCATGACCGAGGCATCGACCACCGACAGGCCGTCGATGCCGTGTACGCGGCAGGCAGCATCGACCACGGCCATGCGGTCGTCGCCAGCGCCCATGCGGCAGGTGCCGACAGGGTGGAACATGCCGACCGCGTTGGCGCGAATGTGCTCGGCGAGACGGTCGTCGTCGTCGATCACGGCGCCGAGATCGAAGCCCTGGGTGATGAAGCGATCGATCAGGCCGCGGCGTAGCGGCGCGGGACCATCGAGCAGGATCGTCGCGGCCACCGCCTTGAGCCAGCTCTTCACTGTGGGGCGCATCATCTCGCGCACTTCCTCGGAGAAGGTGGCGGCGAAGACTTCGTTGCGCAGCGCCGCCACGCCCGGGTCGGCGAGCAGCCGGTAGACCAGACGCAGTCCCAGGACCATGCGGCGGATGTCACGCGCGTCCTCGAGCTGGTTGAAGTCGATCGCCGGCATCGCCAGCGGGTCGGGAGAGGCGAGGCGCACGCGCCCGCGCGAGAACGACTTGTACAGCGACACGCCGGAAGCGCCGATGCGCTGCCCCAGCGGATGCCACATGGTCTTGTTGAGCATGGTGACCATCATGTCGGTCGGCGGGCAGTCAGGCAGCCGGGAGCTGTAGCGAAAGCAGCCCGAAACCCAGCTGCGCAGCGCGAGCGACTGCTTGGCCGCGCGCTTCAGGTGCATGCCGATGTAGATGTACGGATGGTCGTGCAGATTGGCGCCGACGCCGGGGAGGTCGCGGGCGGGGGCGATGCCCAGGGACTGGAGGTCCGCCGCCGGGCCGATGCCGGAGCGCATCAGGATGGCGGGCGACTGGAACGCCCCGGCGCAGAGGAACACGCGGCTGGCGGCGATGGCCTCGTGCCGGCCGTTGGCGATGACCTCGACACCCCTGACGCACTGCCCGTCGAGCAGCACGCGCGCGCCGCGCACGCCGCAGCGGATGGAGAGGTTGGCGCGGCGACGCACCTCGGCGCCCAGGTACGCCATCGGCGCCGAGACCCGGGCGGCGGCCGTGGCGTTGAGGGGCACCGGACCGAAGCCGTCGGCAAAGTCGGTATTGAGGTCGTGCACGTAGGGAAAGCCGGCGCGCTCGATCGCCGCGGCATAGGCGCGCGCGAACGGCGGCCACGCCTCGCGCGGCAGGCGCTTCAGGGGAAACGGCCCGTCCGTGCCGTGGTCCGGATGGGCGATCTCGTCGCGCTCGAGCTTCATGAACCAGGGCTTGACCGCAGACCAGCTCCAGCCCTTGGCGCCGGCCGCCTCCCAGCCATCGTAGTCGCCCGGCATGCCGCGCAGCGCCCACATCGCGTTGATCGACGAACCGCCGCCCATGACGCGGCCCTGCTCGTAGCGTTTCTCGGGTGTTCCCGGGCGCCAGCGCACCTTGAGCTCGTTCCACAGGAAGCGCGGGTCGCCAGAGGCGGACGGCCCAAACAGGTCACGCACTTCGGGGGGCTCGTCGCCCGGCGGCGTGTCGCTGCCGGCCTCAATGAGCAAGACCCTTTCGCGCCCGGAGGCGGACAGGCGGTTGGCCAGCACGCACCCCGCCGGTCCGGCACCGATGATCGCAACATCGGTGTTCATGCGGGATCAGCGGGGCTTGCAGGAAAATGCGCGATCACGGTTGATCGGGATTGGATGGCGACGCAGTCCGAAAGGCAGCAGTCTGGGATCGCCCGCCGCGGACGTCCATCGGTCGCGACCGATGGCATCTATCGCCGACGACGATTGTTGCGATGCCGCAGGAAGGCCGCAGGATTTCCGGAGAATGGACAAGGTTTGTGGAGTCACGCCCGGCACCTGATCCCCTGCTTTGCTCCCATGGTCGCGCCGCCTCCGGCGCAGGGGAGGCGCGCGCCAGAGGCATGTTTGCCCCGGCATGGCCAAGCCGCCCTGTTGTACGATTGCAGGCTCGAAGCAAGCATTCCGCCCGTCGCGACACCAGGGAAGGTGAACACCCATCATGCTTGATCGTCGTCGCATCATGACTGCAATGGCCGCGGGCGCGGGCATGGCCGCCCTGCCGCTGCGAACACGCGCGCAGGCCTGGCCTGCGGGACGGGTCAACATCGTCGTGCCCTTCCCGGCCGGCGCCGCGACCGACATCACCGGGCGCGTGATCGCCGAGAAGCTCTCGCAGATGTGGGGCCAGGCGGCGACCATAGACAACCGCGGCGGCGGCAACGGCCTGCCGGCAGCGGAGTTCGTGGCGCGTGCCCGACCCGACGGCCTGACGCTCTTTCTCACTTCGGCCATGACCCATGCGGTCAACCCTTGGCTGTACGACAAGCTGCCCTACCACCCGCTCAACGACTTCGAGCCGGTGTCGCAGTTCGGCCGCCTGCCCTTCGTGGTGCTGGTGCCGACCGACTCGCGGCTCAAGACGCTCGCCGACCTGACCGCGCTGCTCAAAGCCGAACCCGGGCGCCACAACTTCGGCGCGGGTTCGCTGCCGGCGCGCGTCGCCTCGGAACTCTACCGGCAACTGGCAGGAGTCGACGCCGTGCACATCGGCTACAAGAGCAACCCGCAGGCCTTTCCCGACCTCCTTTCCGGGCGCCTGACCTTCATGACCATCGACACGACCAACGGTCGCCTGCAAATCGATGGCGGCAAGATGCGCGGGCTGGCGATCTCCACGCCGCAGCGCGACACGAGGCTTCCCCAGGTCCCGAGCAGCCCCGAGGCCGGGCTGCCGGATTTCCAGATCACGACCTGGACCGGGTTCTACGCCCCCAAGGGAACGCCGCGCGACCTGATCGTGCGCATCAACCGCGACATCGTCGCCGCCTGCAACGACCCGCAGGTGCTGACCCGCTTCGAAGGCCTCGGTGGCCGCCCGGTCACCAGCACGCCGGAGGAGTTCGGCGCCTTCACGCGTAGCGAGATCGACCGCTGGGGAAAGATCATCCGCGCGGCCAACATCAAGCTCGACTGATCAACGCAACCGGAACGCACGCGATGGATTCCTCGCAACTCAAGGGCAACAAGGGGCCGCGCTACCGCCACACCGCTGACGAAAGCGCGCCCTACCAGACCATCGTCGTGGACAAGCTCACGCCCATCATCGGCGCCGAGATCAGCGGCATTGACCTGGCCAAACCGCTTCCGGACGCGCAGTTCGACGAGGTGCAGCGCGCCCTGGCGGAGAACCTGGTGATCTTCTTTCGCGACCAGGAACTCAGCCAGGCACAGCACATGGATTTCGGGCGACGCTTCGGCGACCTGCACGTGCATCCCGCCGCGCCGCACGAGCCGGGGCTGCCGGGACTCATGAAGATCCATGCCGACCGCGACTCGCCGCGCGCCAACGGCGAAGGCTGGCACACCGACGTGAGCTGCGACCCGGAACCGCCGATGGGGTCGATCCTCTACATCCGCGTCTGCCCGCCCAAAGGGGGCGACACCCTCTTCGCCAGCATGTACGCGGCCTACGACGCGCTGTCGGACCGCATGAAGGCCTACCTCGACGGGCTCACCGCGCTGCACGACGGCGAGCACGTCTACCGCGGCACCTATGCCAACTACGGCGTCGCCGACAAGGATGCTTACCCGCGCGCCCACCATCCGGTCGTGCGCACCCATCCGGTGACCGGACGCAAGGCGCTCTATGTCAATCGAGGCTTCACACGGCACATCGACGGCATCCCGCTCGACGAGAGCGACGGCATCCTGCGCTACCTTTACTCTCACATCGAGAATCCGATCTTCCAGTGCCGATTCCGCTGGCGCGCCAATTCGATCGCCTTCTGGGACAACCGCTGCGCGCAACACCGCGCCATGTGGGATTACTGGCCGCACACGCGCAGCGGCAATCGCGTCACCATCGCCGGCGACAAGCCCGTCTGAACAGGCCCCCGTCCCATGCTCTGGAACTGCCCGCACTGCGGACTCCCGATCTCCACCAAGACCATCATCTCCACGCGGCTGGCCAATGAAGGCAATCGCCGCGCGATGTTTTGCCCGCATTGCCGGGCCGAGGTCGAGATGAACGTCAACCCGGTCGAGTACTGGCAGCTCATCCTGCCCGTGCTGGGCCTTCTGGCACTGTGGGGCGCGAGCCGCAACGGCTCGCAGGCCTCGATGGTGCTGGCCGCCGTGGTGGTTGGCGCCGGCTTTTTCGGCACCATCTACGTGAACAAGCGTCTGCTCGCAACCTGGCAGCGCTTTCGCAAGCCCAAGGGCCCCGACGCGACTTGAAACGGCGCTTGCGCCGCGCAGCGGCGGGCGCTGTATAATTTATAGATCGATAATTAAGGCGGCGCGCCCGGCGCCGCCCCCCACGGAGAGCGACCATGAAGCTCGGATTCTTCACCATGCCGCTGCACCCCCCGGGGCGCAACTACGTCGAGACCTTGAAGGAGGATCGCGAGGCGATCATCATGACCGACCGGCTGGGCTTCTCCGAGGCCTACGTCGGCGAGCACACCACCGACCTGGCAGAGACCATCCCA
Organism: Burkholderiales bacterium; assembly: GCA_016790635.1. Classification (GTDB taxonomy): domain Bacteria; phylum Pseudomonadota; class Gammaproteobacteria; order Burkholderiales; family JAEUOS01; genus JAEUOS01. Next base: position 198,423 of record JAEUOR010000002.1, on the reverse strand, counting down.
TCGTGCCTCATGTTCCTGTCCAGCCTGGTGCACGCGACCTCGCGCGTGAAGCTGGGCACCGGCACGCTCAACCTGCCCAACGGCCACCCGGCCGCGTTCGCCGCCAATGTGGCGATGCTCGACAACATGCTCGAGGGGCGGCTCATCGTCGGCATCAGCCCGGGCGGCCTGCCTTCCGATATGGAAGCCTTCGAGAACCTCGACCGCGACCGCAAGGCCATGTTCCTCGAGTGCATCAACCAGATGATCGCTATCTGGACCGGCGAGGCGCCCTATGACATCACCGGCAAGTTCTGGAACGTTTCGACCCGGCGCACCCTTATTCCCGAGATCGGCCAAGGCTCGATCCTGAAGACATTCCAGCGCCCGCATCCGCCGATCGTGATCACCGCGGTCGAGCCCTTCTCGGCCGGCGTCACCGCGGCCGCCGCGCGCGGATGGGAACCGATCTCGGCCAACTTCCTCTTGCCGCAGTGGGTCAAGTCGCACTGGGGCAAGTACGTGGCCGGCTGCGCCGAAGGCGGCCGCCCGGCCGACCCGGCCAACTGGCGTGTCGCCAAGACCATCTTCGTGGCCGAGGACGGCAAGGTCGCACAGTCCTACGGCAAGGGCGAGCACAGTCCCTACCGCTTCTATTACAAGCAGCTGTTGCACAAGCTCATCAAGGCCGGCCGCACCAACCTGTTCAAGGAATCCAAGGACGCGCCGGAAAGTTCGGTCACCCTGGATCGCGTGGTCGATCGCCTGGTCATCGCCGGAACACCGGAAGAGGTCGCCGAGCAGATCCTCGCCTTTCGCGCCGAGATCGGCGACTTCGGCACCCTGCTCTACTGCGGCACGGACTGGGTCGACCCCGCGCTCGGCAAACGCTCGATGGAACTCCTGGCGGAGAAGGTCATGCCGCTGGTCAATGCCGCGATCGCACGCGAGGGCAAGCTCGCCGCATAGGCCGCGCCGCGCGGGCTTGGTCGCGGCGTCGCGCCTGTCTCAGGCGCCCAGGTAGAGGTTTTTCACCAGGTCGTTGTTCTCGAGCTCGGCCACGTCGCGGCTCTCGAAGGCGATCTCGCCGTGCACCAGCACGTAGCCACGGTGCGCGATCTTGATGGTCTGGTGGAAGTTCTGCTCGGCCATCAGGACCGTCATGCCGTGCTTGCGATTGAGTTCGCCGATCTTCTCGATGGTCTGCGAGACCAGGAGCGGCGACAGCCCCACCGAGGGCTCATCGACCAGAAGCAGGCGCGGCGCCGACATCAGCGCGCGCGCAATGGCCACCATTTGCTGCTGCCCGCCCGACATGCTGCCGGCCAGCTGCTTGCGCCTTTCCTTCAGGACCGGGAAGGTCTCGAAACAGAAGTCGAGGTTCTTGGCGATGGCGGCGCGCGCCGCCGGGCGATAGGCACCCAGCATGAGGTTTTCTTCGACGGTCAGGCGCGGGAACAGGCGCCGCCCCTCCGACACCATGGCCACGCCCAGATCGACGATGTCCTGCGGACCACGGCCCACCAGGTCGATGGTCTGGCCATCGAGACTCAACTTGATCGTTCCGGCACTGGGGCGCACCAGGCCCGTCAGGCACTTCATCAGGGTGCTCTTGCCGTTGCCGTTGGTGCCGAGCAGCGCCACGACCTCGCCCTCGGCGACCGAAATCGACACGCCCTCGAGCGCACGCACCGCGCCGTAGGCGGCGGAAACCTTTTCGACTTTGAGTTCAAGCGCCAAGGTAGGCCCTCTGCACTTCGGGATTCTTGACCACGTCGGTCGGCGCGCCTTCGGCGATGAGCTTGCCGGCGTCCAGGCAGATGACGCGTTCGGAAAAGCGCATGATCGCGTGCATGATGTGCTCGATCATGATGATGGTGATGCCGGTCTTCGACAGGCTGAAGAGAATGGCGAGGACCTCGTCACATTCCGCGTTGGACAGTCCCGCCATCGCTTCGTCCGAGATCAGGAGCGACGGGCGCGCCGCCATCGCGCGCGCAAGTTCAAGCTTGCGCAACTCCACCTGGGAAAGCCCCGCACAGGGCACATTCATCTTGGCGCCCAGGCCCATCTCGGCGAGGATGGACTCGGCCTCGCCGCGGATGTCGGCGCGGCCCGACTTGCCGCGGTGGGTCACGTATTCCAGCGGGATGGCGAGGTTTTCCACCGGCGTCATGCTGTGGAAGGGGCGCGGAACCTGGAACGAGCGCGCGATGCCGCGCCGTGTGCGCTGGTGCGGCGCCAGGCCATTCAGGTTCTCGCCCTTGAAGACGACAGCCCCGCCGTCGTTCTTGAGCATGCCCGAGATGCAGTTGATAAGGGTGGTCTTGCCGGAGCCGTTGGGACCGATCAGGCCCAGGCGCTCACCCTGCGTCACCTCGACGCTCACGTGCGAGAGCGCCGTGAAGCCGCCGAAATGCTTGGAGACGTCCTCGACCTTGAGCAAGGGCTGGCTCATGGCGCGGGCTTCCCCTGCGTCGCATCGCCGCCGCGGCCGGCGCGGAATTTGCGCACCAGCCCCAGGATGCCGTCCGGTGCAGCGACGACGAAGAACACCAGCAGCACGCCGATGATGAGCACGTTGAGTTCCGAGGAGATCGTCACCGTCACCGCCTGCTGCACCGAGGCGAGCAGCAGCGCGCCGATGACCGGTCCGATCCAGGATGAAGTGCCGCCGATGATCGGCATGGCCAGCGCCGAGACCGAGTAATTGAGCGAGAACGCGCTGACCGGCTCGATGAAGTTCAGGTACATGGGCATCGGCGCGCCGGCTGCGCCCATCAGTGCGCCGGAGATCACGGTGGCGATGAGCTTCAGCTTCAGCGTGGGCACGCCGACCGATTCGGCGGCTTCCTCGTTGTCGCGAATGGCACGCAGGCCGCGTCCGATCCAGGAGTTCTCGACATAGCGCGCGATCGCCACCGCGATCACGGCCATGCACAGCATGACGAAGAACAGGAACTCGATGTAGCTGGTGAATGGCGCAGTCGGCGGCGGACGCGTCAGCTGGATGCCCTTGGCGCCGCCCAGGTATTCCGAATTGGTGATGCAGGTCTCGATGATGATCGTCATCGCGACCGTGGCAATCGAGAAGAAGATGCCACGCAGGCGCAGCGACAGGAGGCCGATGATCAGCCCGAGGAGGCCGCACACTGCCGCAGCCAGCGCGATCTGCACCAGCAGGGGCGCGCCCATGGACTTGATGGCGAACACCGCCGTATAGCCGCCAAGCGCGAAAAACGCGGCCGTGCCGAAGTTGACATAGCCCGCGTAGCCGCCCAGGATGTTCCACGCGGTGGCCAGCACCACGAACTGCAGGACCACGTAGGAGGCGAAGAACACATACTCGTTCTTGGCCCAGAGCATGAGGATGATGCCCAGCACCAGCACGGCGATCGCGCCGGCCGTGAACTTGCCGTGCCCGCCGCTCATGCCGCCCCCAGCCTCAGCACGTATCGCGTAACGCAGACGGTCATGCCGCGCGCCTCGCCTTGGCAGCCGACTTGGTGGCGGTCTTGGCTCCGGCCTTTTTCGCCGGGCGCTTGACGGGCCTGGCCGCGGCATCGACCACGCCGGCGTCGATGCAGGCCTGCATCGACTCGTGCGTGAATTCCGCGCGCGGCGCATCACCCCCGATGACGAACATCAGGATGGACTCGCGGTTCTTTGGCCCCTTGGTGATGTTCATGAAACGTCGCGAGGCGCCGGCCGGGAAGGAAATCAGGTCCAGCGGCTTGAGGTCGACATGCTCCAGCCGCCCCTTCTCGTTTTCCCAGCTGGCACGCCAGGTGCCGGTCATGGCGATGAAGGTCTCGTTGGTGTCATGGTTGTGCAGGAGCGGCCCCTTGCCTGGCAAAGCCTTGCAATAGCCCAGGTTGAAACCCTCGGAGATCTTGATCGCGGCCATGCGCGACGCGTCGGCGCCCACCGGCGACTGCATGCCGCCACCCTCCCCTTTCGGCGGCTGGAATCCGATCACGTTGAAAAGGGTGCGCTCGCAGCCGGGCATGCGCGAATCCGGCAGTCCGCCATCGAATCCCTTGAGTTTCGAAAAGCGGGCGACCCGTCGCATCATTTCCTTGCGCGTCACGCCGCGCCGCGGCAACTGCTCCTTGAATTCCATGCTCATCTCCATTGCGGGCACTTGGGGTGCGCAAGAGCCTCGTTGTTCAACGTCCGAACAGCCCCTGTGGACGCACGCCCAGAACAATCAGCAGCAGTCCGAAGGCGACTGCGGGCGCCCATGACGCCCCGAAGAAAGTCAGCACGATGTTTTCAGCCACGCCGAGGATCAGCGCGGCAACCACCGTGCCGCTCATGCTGCCCAGGCCGGCCAGCACGACCACGCAAAAGGTGCGGCCGATGTAGAGGCGCCCGAGTTGGGGATCGACCGGTCCGACGATGATCAGGAGCGCTCCTGCCACGGCAGTCACCGCGGTGGCGATGCCGAAGGCCCATTGCTTGACCTTGACCGGGTCCGCCCCCATGAGCGAGAGTGCGATCTGGTCCTGCGCCACCGCCTTGATGGCACGCCCCATGAAGGTCTTGCCCAGGTAGAGGCTCAACGCCACGGTAAGCAGCAAGGCGCAACCGAAGGCGACCAGGAGGCGCATCGGCACGCGCAGGTCGTCGGTGAGGTCGATCGCCTGGCCGATGTACGGCGCCTCCACCAGGCGTTGATCGACGCCAACCGCCAGGATCAGGGCAATCTCGATGATGAAGGCAATGCCGAAAAAGAAGGCCAGCCCGCGCAATCCCGCATCCGAACCCCGCTTCTCGAAGGTCACGTGGTAGATGCGGTACATCGCGACGCCGAGGAAGAAAAAAGGCACCGACAGGACCAGGCCGGCGACGATGGGGTCCCAGCCGAAGCCTGCCAGCAACCAGGTGCCGTAAGCGCCGGCCACCAGGAAGGCAGGATGAGCGATGTGCGGCACGTCGAGCAAGCCGAAGGCCACCGAAAGGCCGATCGACACAGCCGCGTAGAAGCACCCGATCAAGAGGCCGAAGACCACGGCTCCCAGGAGCAGGTCAAAGGTGAACAGCATGCGTTGTCCCTTGCAGAAAAGGCGCGGGACGGAAACCGCCCCGCGCAGAAGCCGTCAGGCCTTGCGTGCCTTTTCGTAAGGAAACTTGAGCTCACCGGACTTGACGTTTTCCGGATACAGGATGACCTGCCTGCCGGGTTGCCGATACTGCTCGAGGTTCTTGTCCTTGATGCCCTGGAACTGAACCATGAGAACGCGCGGGATGCGCCACTCGCCATTCTTGCCCCACGACATGGGGCCGACGATGGTCTTGACTTCGTTGGCTCGCAGCCAGCCAGCCAGCTGCTTCTGGTCCAGGCTCTTGGTGGCCGTGACCGCCGCCTCGATGATCTGCCCGATCGCATAGTTGTAAGGCGGCAGGTAGAAGCCCAGCGGATCGACCTTCTCGACCTTGGCGCGCTCGGCATAGCGCTTGAGGAAATCGCCCACGCCCGGGTAGTTGACCGTCTTTTCCGGCACATACGAATGGAAATTGACGATGCCGTTCAACTGGCTGCCCAGGGACTCCATGATCGGGCCGAACTGCAGGCCGACCATGCCGCCGCCGAAGAGCTTGACGTTCTCGCCCAGCCCGATCTCGTTGACCGCGCGCACGATCGCGACCGACTCGCTCGGATAGGACATGACGAAGACGATGTCCGGCTTGGTCGCCTTGAGGGCGCGAATCATGGCCGAGAAGTCGGTCGTGTTGGGCGGATACTTCTGGTCGTAGACCGCGTTGAGACCCTGATGCTTGGCCAGGTTGCGCGCACCGGTCACCAGGTTCTGCGAAAACTCGGCGTCCGCCGCGAGAAACGCCACTGACTTGGCGCCACGCTTCTTGGCCAGTTCCATGAATCCGATCGACCACGAGACCGAGTCGTTCCACGGGCTGTTGTTGAACCACATGTCGTGCTGCACCTTCTCGTTGACCTCGAACGAGAAGTTGCCGATCAGCAGCAGCTGGCGCTGCTTGACCAGCGGCATGATCGGCGCGGTCGGGTTGGTCCCGTAGGGAGCGACCAGCAGGTCGACCTTGTCGACATCGAGCAGCTTGGTGTAGATGCCCGGGGTGGTGGCCGGGTTGGACTGGTCGTCGTAGACCACCAATTCGACCTTGCGCCCCAGCAACCCGCCCTTGGCGTTGACGTCGTCACGCCAGATCTGCTGCCCGAGGAGCGCCGCCTTGCCGCCGGCGCCGAGGCCGCCGGTCTGCGCGATCGAGAGTCCGATCTTGATCGGCGCGCCCTGCGCCTTGATTCCGGTGGAGGCGGCCGCGGCGAGCGCGCCTGAGGCAGCCAGGAAGGTACGGCGCCCGCGGGCACCGGCGAATCGACTGGATTTCACGGCAATGTCTCCTTGAGAAAAGAGGGATCGACAACTTGGTTGGCGGTCACGGGCGGGGTCCTTGCCCCGCCTTCAATGTCGCGCGAGATTATCAGGTTTTGGTCTGCGTGCAAGACGAAAAGGATCAATTCCCGGCGCTTGAGCGCGCGCCATCCCGCACCCACCAAAGCGGCATGCCGGTGCAGTCCGACGCCCCTTGACCGGCACGGATGGCCGCGTCGAAAGCGGCAAGCACGGCGCTCGCAACCGGCATCGCGCGTTTCAGCGCGGCGCCTTCGTCGATCATGGCGCGCACGTCCTTGCGCATGGTGACGATGTCGACCGACGGCGCGCCGGCACGGCCGGCAGCAAACGCCTGGGCAATCGCGGGCCCGCGGTTCTTGAGCATGGCCGGCGCCCCGGAAGTGTCTGCCAGGATGGAAACGACGCGCTCGGGTTCCAGGCCCAACGTGTCGATAAGGCCCCAGGCCTCGCCCAGCGCCTGCCAGTAGACCATCAGCGGCAGGTTGATCGCGAGCTTCATCGCCGCTCCGGCGCCGATGGGGCCGACATGCTCGATGCGCCGGCACAGTTTTTCAAGCAGCGGTCGCGCATGCGCCACCGCGTCAGGCTCGCCACCCGCGAATCCGAAGAGCTTGCCTTCGCGCGCAGGCCCGACCGTGCCGCCGACCGGGCACTCGACCGGGGTGCCGCCCGCCGCCGCGATGCGCCCGGCGAGCGAGCGCTGTTCCTGCGGCCGCACCGTGCTCATCTCGACCACAAGGCGCCCGGCGATGCCCGCGAGCAGTCCGTCGGCACCGCCGTAGACGGATTCGAACGCCGCGGCATCGGACAGGATGGTAATGACGACATCGACGCTTCTGGCCAGATCGCGCGGCGTCGCCGCGACGTCTGCGCCGCGCGCTCGCAGCGCGTCGGCCCGCGCTGGCGTGCGGTTCCAGACCGTGACTGCAACTCCCTCGGCGATGAGGCGCTCGGCGATCGCCGCGCCCATGCGCCCGGTTCCGGCAATTCCAGCCCGCATCCTCTCTCCCCCGCTTGGCCCCGCATGGCCCCTGCGCCGCGACCGCTGCAGATTTGACAGGCGCCGCACAGCCGCCGTCTAATGTACCACCGATTATCGCTGGATAAACAAGGCGCCCGCCGGGCGCATGCTTTGTCCGTTCGAGGAGATGCGATGTTCTACACCTGCACCCCGGGTTGCACCGACCCGACCCACGGCCACGCCGGTCGCCGGACCTTCGCGCTGGCGGCCGCCAAGGCCCCGTCGCGCAAGACCGGCGGGCGTCCGGTCTCGCCCCTGCCGCGCGCCGGCGCCCTGCCGACGCGACCGATCGCGCGCCGCATCAAGGGCGGCGCCAAGGTCGTCGACATGCACTGCCACTACCTGAATCCGGCGGTCAACGCGAAGATCGCGCACCTGAACCCGGGCCAGTACGACCCGACCACGGTCTACGCCGACGACATCACGCGCGCGACCAACGTCGCGCAGATGCGCGACCGCGCGCCGCGCCTGACCGGGGTCGAAGTGCGCCTGAAGGACATGGACAACATGGGCATCGACATCCAGGCGGTGTGCCCGGCGCCCTACCATTTCCTCTACTGGACCGAACCCGGCCTGGGTGCGGAGCTCACGCGCGAAGTCAACCACGGCATTGCCAAACTCGCCGCTGATCATCCCGACCGCTTCGTCGGCATGGGCTCGGTGCCGCTGCAGGATGTGGAGCTGGCGGTGAAGGAGCTTGAATACTGCGTCAAGTCCCTGGGCTTTCGCGGTATCGAGATCTGCACCAGCGTCAACGGCCGCAACCTGACCGACCCGGCACTCAAGCTGGAGAAATTCTTCGCCCGCGCTGCCGAACTGGGGGTGGTGATCTTCATGCATCCGCTGGGCTGGTCGCCGGCCGACCGCTTGACCCACCATTACTTCAACAACGTCATCGGCAACCCGCTCGAATCGACCGTCGCGGTCGCGCACCTGATCTTCGACGGCGTGGTGGCGCGCCATCCCAAACTCAAGTTCGTCGTCGCCCACGGCGGCGCCTACGTCGCCCACTACTGGGCGCGCATGGATCATGCCTGGCATGCGCGGCCCGATACACGAACGGTGATCAAGCGGCCGCCTTCAACCTACCTCGAGAAATTCACCTTCGACACCATCACCCACGACCCGCTGATGCTGAAGCGCCTGGTCGAGCGTTTCGGTGCCGATCACGTCGTGCTCGGCACCGACTATCCCTACGACATGGGAGACTACGACCCGCTCGGCACGATCCAGGCCGCGCGCTTGAAGCGCGCCGATGCCGACTTCGTGCGCGGCGGCAACGCGGCACGCCTGCTCAAGATCAAGACAAAGTAGTCCACATCACCCATCACTGCGGAGACCTTCCATGAAAGCCAACGTCAACGGCATCCAGATCGAATACAGCGTCGAGGGCAGCGGCCCATGGATCACCCTCTCGCACTCGCTCGCCTGCGACAGTTCGATGTGGGACCCGCAGATGGCGGTGCTCAAGAGCCGCTTCACGGTGCTGCGCTTCGACACGCGCGGCCACGGCGGCTCGGATGCGCCCGACCGGCCCTACACCCTTGAGGAGATGGCCGACGATGTCAAGGGATTGCTGGACACCCTCGGCGTAAAGCAGACCCACTGGATGGGCCTTTCGATGGGCGGCATGATCGGCCAGGCCTTCGCGCTGCGCCACCCGGGCATCTTCAAGAGCCTGATCCTGGCCGACACCACCAGCCGCCGCCCGGACAACGCCGCGCAGATGTGGGGCGAGCGCATACAGATCGCCAGGACGAAAGGAATGGCCGCCCTGGTCGATGGCACCCTGGCGCGCTGGTTCACCGACCCCTACCGCGCCGCGCAACCGGAAGTGATGGCAAGAATCGGCAAGGTCATCGCCGCCACCCCGGCCGCGGGCTATTGCGGCTGCGGACCGGCCATCGCTTCGATCGACCTCACCCATCGCCTCAAGGAAATCAAGCTGCCCGCACTGGTGATCGTCGGCGAGGAGGACATGGGCACCCCGGTCTCGCAGGCACGCGCCATCCACGAAAACCTGCCGGGTTCGGAACTGCTCGTCATCCCGAAAGCCTCGCACCTGTCGAACATCGAGCAAGCCGAGATCTACAACCGCGCCATGCTGGCCTTCCTCGACCGCGTCGGCAACTAGCCTTAGGCAAACCGGACATGGCGCGCATCTTCCTCACCCACCCGCCCGACGCCTTCGAGCGCTACTACGGTGCTCGCGCCCTGGCGGGACTCGCGGCGCTGGGCGAGGTGGTGCGCAATCCCGCGGCGCGCGAACTCACGGTCGACGAGATCGCCGACCTCGCACGCGACTGCGAACTCATCGTCTCCTACCGCCAGACCGCGGCCGGCGAGGACCTGTTTGCCCGCCTGCCGAATCTGGCTGCCTTCTCGCGCTGCGCAATCGACATTCGCAACGTCGACGTCAATGCCGCGAGCCGCCACGGCATCCTCGTCACCCAGGCCAGCGCGGGGTTCATCGCCTCGGTCTCGGAATGGATCATCGGCGCGATGGTCGATTTGTCGCGCTCGATGACGGCGATGGCAACCGCTTACCATCAAGGCCAGGTTCCGGTCCCGCCCATGGGTCGCCAACTGCAGGGCGCGACGCTCGGCGTCATCGGCTACGGACAGATCGCCCGCCACCTGTGCCCGATCGGCGTCGCCTTCGGCATGCGCGTGCTGGTCTGCGACCCGTTCGCCAAGGCAGAAGCGTCCGGCATCACCCAGGTTTCACAGGAAGAACTGCTGGCCGATTCGGACTACGTCGTCTGCCTCGCAGTGGCCAACGAAGCCACCGAGAATCTCATGAACGACGCCGCCTTCGCGCGCATGAAGCCCGGCGCGTTGTTCATCAACGCCTCGCGCGGCAACCTGGTCGATGAAGCGGCGCTCTTGCGCGTGCTCGACAGCGCTCACCTGGCCGGCTGCGCAATGGACGTCGGCCGCGCGCCCGACCAGATGCCGACACCCGCGCTTGCGCGCCACCCCAAGGTCATCGCCACGCCGCACCTGGCCGGGCTCACGCCGCAGGCCATCGAGCATCAGGCGTTGGAAACGGTGGCGCAAGCGGCGGAGATCCTGCAAGGGCGTTTTCCCAAAGGCTCCGTCAACTCGGCTGCTGCCACGCGACTGGCTCGGGTGCTGCGACCCTGAACTGATCAATGCCCGCCGGCCCGGACGAGCCGCCGGCCATGAAGCCGACGCGGCCTAAGCCCTGCTGGTGCGCTTAGCGGGCTGACCAGGGCGAGCGACCGGCACGCGCGCCGCGAGAAGTCGCGGATACGTGATCTTCGCGCCCGCAAGAAACGTATCGATCGCGTAGGCGGCCTTGTCCATGAAGTCCACCTCCATGCGGATCTGGTAGACGTCGCGGCGCATCGCGTAATAAAAGAGCCCGCCGTGCAGGTTCCAGGCGAATTCCATTTCCTCGCCCGTGACCGGCGCCTTGTCGTCGCGCACGCGGCAGTAGTCGCGCAGTTCGCGGCAGTACACGGGCATCAGTTCGCGGCGAATGAGGCTGATGTAGCGGCGGTTGAGGGCCGGGTCCGCCAGGCCGGCGTGCATGTAGATGCGGATCCACTCGGGCCGGTAGGTGGCTTCCGAGTACTGGCGATAGAACTCGATGAGGCGTTCGCGCAGCGGCCGGCTGCGATCGCGCAGCAGGTCCAGCCATTGCGGGTTCCAGCGCCCCTCGAAGACAGTGCGGTAGACGCGCTCGATCAACGCCTGCTTGGACGGGAAGTAGCGGTACAGGAGCGGCTGTGTGACACCGAGGCGGCGCGACAGCTCGCGCGTCTGGCCGGCGAACCCTGCTTCCGAGAAATAGGCGATTGCGCCTTCGACGATGCGCTGCTCGCGTTCGGCCGGCGACAGGCGCTCGCGCGGGGTGCGCCGGGTGGCGACCTGTTTCGGCATGCCGCTTACTTTGGCGCCGGCACCTGGGCGCGGTACCAGTCGGCGATCGCTTCGCCGGTGCGGATGGCGACGCCGGGACGCGCCGCGACGTTGTCCAGCAGGCGCTCGAAGGCGCCGATGCGGTGCGGCACACCGGTGATGTAGGGATGCACGCTGATGGCCATGACCCGCGTGATGCGCTCGCCCTCGGCCCACAGGCGATCGCATTGCGCCACGCCGCGCAGGAAAAGCTCCTCCCCGCTGTGGCTTTGCAGCACCATCATCGGAATGTCGTTGACCTCCACGCTATAGGGCACCGAAAGCACCGGACGCGGCTTGGCCGGGATCCACACCGGCTGGTCGTCGAACACCCAGTCGGCAACGTACTCGATACCGGCCTCGGAGAGGTGGTCGATGGTCTCGGCGGTCTCGGTCAGGCCGGGGCTTTCCCAACCCTTCGGCGCGCGCCCCGTGAAATCGCGGATCGCGGCGACGGTGTCGGCGATCGCCGCGCGCTGGTCGGGCAGCGCGTGCATCGGCCCCTGCACGTAGCCGTGGCCCATGAATTCCCAGCCGGCATCCCTGGCGGCCGTGGCGATGCGCGGATAGCTCCTGCACACCACGCCGTTGATGGCGAGCGTCGGCACGATGCCGCGCGCGGCCAGCGCCTCGTGCAGGCGCCAGTAGCCGACACGCATGCCGTACTCGTGCCAGGCCCAGTTGGGCAGGTCGGGCTTGAGCGGCTGGCCCATGGGCGGCGAGAGCACCATGCGCGGCATCGCGCGCTCCATGCTCCAGTGCTCGACATTGACGATGATCCACACCAGCAAGCGCGCGCCGTCCGGGCCAACCAGGGCCGGCCGATCGACGATGGCCGAATACGGCACCCGCCGGCTCGGCAGCCCTGACTCATCGACGCCGGGAATGGCGGACACGCTCACTCCGCCTTGATGTTGTTGTCGGCGACGAGCTTGGCGTACATGGCGCGCTCGGCGGCCAGGAAGGTGCGGAACTCCTCCTGCGTGCTCACCTGCGCATCCACGCCCAGGCCGTTGAAGCGTTCCTTCAGGTCCGGGTCGGCCTGGGTCTTGACCAGCGCCGCGAGATAGCTGTTGACAACCGCCTGCGGCGTGCCGGCCGGCAGGAACACCCCCCACCAGTTGACCGCCACGATGCCGTTCAGCCCCCCCTCGGCGAAGGTCGGGATATCCGGCCAGTGCGGGGAACGCCGACCACTCGTGATCGCCAGCGGGCGCAGCTTGCCGGACTTGATGTGCTGCGCCACCGGCAGCGCGTCCGAGACGATCATCTGCACCTGGCCGGCGAGCACGTCGACGACCGCCTGGCCACCGCCCTTGTAGGGAATCTGCGCCATCTTGATGCCGGCCTGGCGCATCATCAGTTCACCCGCAAGGTGCGACATGCTGCCGGGACCGCTGGTGGCGAAATTGATCGCCCCGGGCTTCGCACGCGCGGCGCCAACCAGTTCACCCAGCGACTTGTAGGGGGACGAGGCGGGGACCACCAGGATGTTGGGCCCGGTTGCGGTCAGCGACACGGCAATGAAGTCGCGGTCCATGTTGTAGGGAACCTTGGTGATCAGCGGGTTGACCGCCGCCGGGCCGAGGTTGCCGATGACGAAGGTGTAGCCGTCGTTGGGCTGGCGCGCGGCGAACTCCATGCCGATCGAACCGGCGGCGCCGGGCTTGGACTCGACGACCACCGGCTGGCCCCAGTGTTCGGAGAGTTTCTGGCCCATGATGCGCGCCATCAGGTCCGAACTGCCGCCCACCGGGTAGGTCACGATGAGCTTGACCGGCTTCACGGGAAAGTTCTGCGCCTGCGCCGTCGAGAGGGCGACGGCCGCCGACATCAACACCACCAGGCGGCTCGCCGCGGCGGCAATTTGCGTGATCTTCATCGTGTCTCCTTGGAATGGTGTTGGTGCCCGCTCCCGGCACGGGCAAAACCTGGTCGGAGCCGCGGCGCGAGGTAGTCTATATTATCGCTTGCTAAATAAACAAGAACGCCGCCATGGCCACCCTCAGCACACCCTCGCAAGCCTCTCGCGCCGACCAGACGCTTGCCCGCAACATGAAGCTTCTCGCCCACCATGAGCTCGCCGGCTTCGGCGGCATGGGTGAAGGCATGGCGATGCAGAAGACCCGCGACGGCCGGCGCATCCTGTGGATGGCACACGAGTCCGCGCCGAAGAATTTCACCGCCGTGGACGTGACCGACCCCAGGGCGCCCAAGCTGGTCGTGCAGACCGACCTGCCGCACGCAAGGGTGCGATCGAACTCCCTGGATGTGGTCGGCGACCTCATGGCGGTGGCCTACCAGACCCAGGAAGCCGGCATGCGGCCGGCGGGCGTGGACCTGTTCGACATCGGCACTCCGGAGGCGCCGAAGCTGATTTCGCACTTCGATTGCTCGGGGCCGCATTCACGCGGCGTGCATGCCGTGTGGTTCGTTGATGGCAAGACCGTGCACATGGCGTCGGGCGCGCCCGACTTCCAGCCGCGCAACCCGCTGGACGACCAGTTCTACCGCGTGCTGGATGTCTCCAACCCGGCGCGTCCGGTCGAGGCCGGGCGTTGGTGGTATCCGGGCACACGCGAGGGGGACGCGGCGCCGCCGCCGGAGCGCCTGCCCCGGCAGTTCGACACCGGCTTTCGCGCCCACAACACCAACGTCTTCCCGCAGCGACCCGACCGCGCCTACATCGGCTACATCGACGGCGGCGCCTTCGTGCTCGACATTTCCGACCTGTCGAACATCAGAGTGGCTTCGCGCTGGAACCATTCGCCGCCCTTCAACGGCTTCATCCACACCATCCTGCCGCTGTTCTCGCGCGACCTGTGGGTCGTCTCCGACGAATGCGTGCGCGACAACGGCGCAGACTGGCCCAAGCTGGTGTGGATGCTCGATGCACGACGCGAGGACAACCCGGTGCCGATCGGCACCTTTCCGCCGGCACCGGTGGATGCGTTCCTGAAGCGCGGCGGGCGCTTTGGCGCGCACAACCTGCACGAGAACCTGCCGGTCGAGACCTCGTTCTCTTCCGACACCATCATCGTCGGCACGTTCTTCAACGCCGGTGTGCGTGTCTACGACACCAGCAACCCCTACCAGGTCGAGGAGATCGCCTACTACGTGCCGGGCGCGCCGCCGCTCTCCCCGGCCGGCGCGATCCAGTTGAACGATTGCTTCGTCGACGACCGGCGCATCGTCTACACGCAGGACCGCTTCGCCGGCGGCCTGTATGTGCTCGAGATGAACATCTAGCAGCCTTCCCGCCACTGCCCGCAGCCATGGACCGCGATGCACTGGCCGGCAAGATCCCGCTGACGCTCATCACGGGCTTCCTCGGCAGCGGCAAGACCACCCTCATCTCCCGACTGGTGCGCCACCCGGACATGAATCGGGTGGCGGTGGTGATCAACGAAGTCGGCGAGATCGGCATCGATCACGACCTCGTCACCCAGTCATCCGAGAACGTCACCCTGCTCGCCAACGGCTGCCTGTGCTGCACGGTGCGCACCGACCTGCAGGAGACCCTGCGGGCCCTCTTCAACGACCGCCGCGCCGGGCGCATCGCCGATTTCGACCGCGTCATCGTCGAAACCACCGGCCTGGCCGATCCGGCACCGGTCGTGCAGACCATGGTCTCCGACTCCCTGCTTGAAGCGCAATACCGGCTGGACGGCGTCGTAACCCTGCTCGACGCGGTCAACGGTGCACACCTGCTGGCAGGGCAGCCCGAAGCCGAGAAGCAGGTCGCGCTGGCCGACCGCGTCCTGGTAACCAAGAGCGACCTCGCCAGCCCGGAAGCCGTGCAGGACCTGAAGGCAGCCGTGCAAGCCATCAACCGGCATGCCGACATCGTCGATGTCGTGCACGGCGAGATCGACCCCGCCGAACTCATCGGCCTGGGCCTGGGCAGCGCGCGCGCGAGCGCGGCCACCACGCGCTTTCTGGGCGAGACGCTCGATGCGGCAGGCGAAGCCGGCGAGCGTTACCTGGGCGCGCGCGCTGCGCGCCACGACCAGCGCATCGGCACCCTGTCCTTGCGCTTCGACACCCCTTTCACCTGGGATGCCTTCGCCGCCGCCCTCCAACTTCTCACCAACCTGCGCGGACCGGACATGCTGCGCGTCAAGGGCATCGTCAATGTCGAAGGCAGGCCCGTGGTCGTGCAGGGTGTCCAGCACATCTTCCACCCGCCGGTGACGCTGGATCGCTGGCCGAGTGAAGACAGGCGCACCCGGCTGGTTTTCATCACACGCGGCATCGAGGCCGACTCGATCCGCGCGCTGTTCCAGGCGGTGGGCGCCATTTCCGCGCCCGGCTGAAATCGCCGATCTGCTAGGCGGGCGCTCGTTCGGCGCCCAGCGAGTCGAGCGAGCGCAGCCCGACCTCCACACCCATCAGCCGCACGTTCTGCCCGCTCACGACGAGCGCCAGGCGCCGCGCCCGCTGCAAGACCGCGGCCGGGTCTGCCACCGCGAGCGTGTAGCCGGCCACACCTTCGCCGCGCGCGTCAGCACGAACGAAGTCGATCACGCCTTCATGCAAAGGCAGTCGCCAGAGCGCACCCTCCTCGTGCGCCGCGCCCAGGCCCAGGACCTCGGCCCAGCGCCGCGCCATGGCGCCCGGGTCATGCGCCTCGATGGTCACGCCAACGACCCGCTGCCGGCCCGCCGCGCCGTCCTGCACGCGCCAATCCGGACCGCCCCAGCGCCAGCTTGCCGGCGGCCTCGGTTCGTCGATGCTGACGATCGACCCGCCGATATCCTTGGGGTGCAGATGCATGGCGCGGATGTCGTCCAGGTCCTTTTGCCAGATGGCACGCACACCGAGGAACTGCATGCGGGATCGCACTTCGTCGATGTCGTCGGTCTGCAGGATCACCATGTAGCCGCTGTCGCCGCGCCGCACGAGGTGACGGCCGCAGGCGGTGTCGCCGGTGATCGGCGAGACGATCTCGATGAACTGGTCGCCCAACGCGAATACCGCATTGTCGAGGCCGAATTCACCGACCCCGGGGTCGGCGTAGGGCGCGTCGAGCGCGAGCAACTCCTTCAACTGCGCGCGGGTGGCAGCGAGGTCGGCGGCTGCGAAAACGATCTGGCGAATGCGCATGGTCATGGTCCTGTCCTCTCCACCGGCTCCACCCGTCCGGACGCTACCGAGCGCATGATGGCTTCGAGCGCCGCGACGTTGGCGAGCATTTCCGCCTGAGTGACCGGATAGGCCGCGCCGCCCTGCGCCGCTTGTGCGAACGCCTCGAGGTTGGCGCGCACCGCGCCATGCGGCGCGACGAATGCGGTGACCCGCTCCGCGCCGCGCAGGCAGGTGGTCACGTCCCAGCCGGTCGGGCTTTCCGGGTGCGTACGGTCGCGAATGTCGACCCAGCCGCGCGAGCCATAAACCGCAAAGCGGCCTTCGAAAGGCGTCGCCAGGATCGCGCTGACGAGTGCATTGGCGCCGCCGGCGAACCCCAGCATCACGCCCAGGGTGTCGCCATTGGCGAACTCGCTGCCACGCGTGGCCAGCCGCGCCCACACCGACTCCGCCGGGCCGAGGATGGCGATCGCCAGGTCGACCAGATGAATGCCGGTGGCGGATAGCGGGCCGACCGGAGCGTGCAACGGCGACAGGCGCCAGTTGTCCGGCTTCATGGCAAGAAACTTGTCCTGGCTGAAGTTGGCCTCAACCTGCAGCAGCGTGCCGAGCTCTCCGGCGGCGATGCGGCGACGCAGATCGAGCACGGCCGGCTCGAAGCGCCGCTCGTGCCCGATACCCAGCACCACGCCGGCCGCGCGGCACGCAGCCACCGCCGCCTGTGCATCGCCGAGAGAAAGCGTGAGCGGCTTTTCGCAGAACACATGCTTGCCCGCCTGCGCGGCGGCGACGATCTGCGCCGCGTGCGCCTTGTGCGGCGTGCACAGCACCACCGCCGCGAGGCTCGCGTCGGACAACGCGGACGCGAAATCGGGCAGGACCCGGAAGGCTCCGGCGGCATCGGCGCGCGCCATGGCCGCCGCGTCCGCATCGGTCTCGACCACCGCCGCCACCTCGATCAGGCCGCTTTCGGCCAGGGTGCGCACGATGGTGCGTCCCCACCAGCCGTACCCGACGACCGCCACCCGCAACCTGCCTCCTGCCATGTGCCACTCCGTTGGGCAAAGGCACGTATGCTAATCTCAATTTATCAAAAGCTCAATTAAGCGGAGGACTCATGGCGGGCAGGCGCACGACAACGGACGGCAAGCGGCGCGTGGGCGTGATCGGCCTGGGTGCCATGGGCGGGGCCATGGCTGCCAACCTGGTCAAGGCAGGCTTCGCCGTGAGCGGCTGCGACCCGGTCGGCGCCGCGCGCGCGGCGTTGCGTCGCGCCGGCGGCACACCACTGCGCGACGCGGTCGAGGTCGCGCGCTCCTCGGCATTCCTGATCCTGTCCCTGCCTTCGGTGGCGGCGCTCGAAGCGGTGTGCGCGAACCTGGCGCGCGCCGGCGTGCGCGGCGTCATCGCCGCCGAGACCGGCACCCTGCCGATCGAGGCCAAGCTTGCCGCACGCGACGCGCTGGCGCGCTGCGGCATCACCCTGCTCGATTGCCCGCTTTCGGGCACCGGAGCGCAGGCCAGGAGCGGCGACCTGTCGGTCTACGCCAGCGGCGATGGGCGCGCGATCCGCGCCATGGCGCCGGTCTTCGAAGGCTTCGCGCGCTCGCACTTCAACCTTGGCGCGTTCGGCAACGGCATGCGCATGAAGCTGGTGGCCAACTTGCTGGTGGCGATCCACAACGTGTCCGCCGCCGAGGCGCTCCTGATGGGAGTGCGCTCGGGTCTGGACGCGGCAACGGTGCTCAAGGTCATCGGCGACGGCGCCGGCTCGTCGCGCATGTTCCAGGTGCGCGGGCCGATGATGGTCGAACGCACCTGGGACAAGGCGACCATGTCGATGGCGCTCTGGCAAAAGGACATGCGCCTGATCCACGACGCGCTCCTTGCAACGGAAACACCGGCGCCGCTCTTCGCCGCCACCGTACCTCTCTACAGCGCTGCGCTGGCCCAGGGGCTGGCCAAGGACGATACCGGCGCCGTCTACGCCGTCCTCGAACGCATGGCCGGCGCACCGCAGCGCCCGACCGCTGCGCCCCGGCCGCGCCGCAGCGGCGCGAAGGCTGCGACACCACGCAGGGCCCGACGCAGCGGATCGTGAAGACCGCGCATCGCTCGACGCAACCATGCAAGACCTGACTCTCCTGACCTGCTCCTACGAGACCCCGGAGATCACTGTCGCGATGCTCAGGTCCTTCCTTGCCCATCATCCGGGTAAGCATCGACTCCTGGTGGTTGAGAACTCGCGCGACGAGGCGACCCGCGACCTGCTGCGTGCCAATGGTATTCGCCATCTCGCCAACCCCGGCGGGACCCATTCCCCTTCGGTGGATTTGGGCCTAGCGAACATCGACACCAAGCATGTTCTCCTGATCGACACCGACATCATCTTTCATGACGATGTCTCCCCCCTGTACGACCAATTCAGGTCGGAGGACCTGACCTTGATGGGCGAAGTGCAGGAGTCGCGCGGCGGCTACGACCTCTACTCCAGGGTGGCGCCCTATTGCTGCTTCATCAACCGGGCCACGCTGAAAAAGCACGGCCTGCGCTACCACGACCAGAAACGCATCGAGTCGACCGGGAGCCAGGGATTTTTTTCAAATCTGCCATTGCAGGACAACGACGGGCGCAAGCACTACGACGTGGGTTCGACGCTGCTCGAGGATTGCCTGGCACTGGGACTCAAGGTCGGCCAGGTGGCTGACACCCTGCCGGAGTACGTCGAACACTTCGAGGGAATGAGCTGGCGCGAAAAAAGCGACATCCCGCATTTCCAGGAATGGGGCAAGCGGGTGTGGCAGCGCTTCATGGCGTGCGCCAAGCCCTACGAGGATGTCGTTCTGTCCGGCAGGTTCGAATAGGCACGACGGTCTGGCGAATTCGCCTCGTCCGCCGAATTCAGCCTTCCGGCGGCATCTGCCACAGACCGGTTTCGTGCCCGGCCGAGAACGAGCGGTTGGTGATCGCAGGATCACGATTCACCAGGCGTCGCGCGTACATCGGGTGGCGCATGCTGCGTACCTCGTGCTCCAGCATGCAAAGGCGCGCGCCATCGCGCGGGTCCACGATGTCGACAAAACGATACTGGCTCTGGTCGCTCTCCTCGGAGATCAGGCCGCGCTCCATGAGGCGCCGGTGCACCCCGGAGAAGTCGGCGACTGTGATCTGCACGTGGTGCCCGTCATAGGCCGGCAGCTCGCGTTCGGTCTCCCGATAGACGAGGCTGCCGTTGAGCCCGGTGGCGACGCGCGCAAATGGACCGTCGGCATCGGTAGCGGTCGTCACGGGTGCGGCCAGCACCTCGCGGTAAAAGCGCGCGATCCCGGCCGCGCTTCCGGGCGCGACGTCGATCTCGACGTAGGGCATGCCGAGGACGATCCGGCCGAAGCGGGCCGCATCCGGCGCATGCACGCGCAGGCGATTGCCCCACGGACAGGTGAGGTCGATTGCCGTATCCGCGCGAGCGACCGCGAAACGGGTGCCGGCAAGCCTTGGCGCGACGCGTTCCAGGCGCAGGGCAAGGGCGTCCAGGTCCGGCATCACCAGGCCGACGCGGCCGTTCAACACCTGCGCCGGCCCGACCGGCAGGTGGAACTGGCAGGTGCCGACATTGATCCAGGCGTTGTCCACCCCGGTCACCAGATAAGGGTCTCGCGTCAGTCCCAGGCCGGTCACGTAGAAGAGGATCGCGATCTGCTGGTCCGGTACGCGCAGGTTCACGTGACCGAACTCGACGATGTTGCCGATGTCTTCTGTGCAGCGGTCGAATGGCGGCGACGCCGCCGGCAGCGCTGTCTCGTGTTTTCCCGCGATCATGCTCCGATTCCAAATTGCCAGAAACCCCTAGTCGTGTGGTTCCGTGCGCTCAATCGGGATAGGGGCAGTCAGGATACCTGACTGATCGCCTCCCGCACCGCGCGGCATGCAGTTCGGCAAGGGGCGGATGAAAAAAAGGGCGCGCCCGGGCCGGGCACACAAAAAAAACGCCGCCCGAAGGCGGCGACAACGACCATCGCCGATCAGGTCATCAGGTCTTGATGGCGCGACGCGCGCGCAGCGTGCCGGCGGCAAGCAGGCCCAGAGCAAGCAGTGCGAGGCTATCCGGTTCCGGTACAACTGCACTGTCAATGGTCACGCTAAAGGCCATTTCAGGTGTAAGAGCCTGTCCATCGAACAAGAGTCCGTTGACGTCATTGGAATACCAAAACGTGCCGTTGTCGGCAAACGCGGAGTTCTGGGTATGGCCGCCGGTTTGGTAGGAACCGCTTCCGCCCCCCGCAATCCCAACCACGCTGGCTCCAAACCAGTACGTTTCGCCCATCGTCAACGCCATGAGGCTGGTTACCAAGCCGCCGTCGATGAAAGTCAGACTGTTTAGCGACATCCCTGCGATTACGCCCGTCGTCGCTAGAACATTGGTCGAGTCCGGCCCATTCGCAGGGTTGCCACCAATCGACCCATACACCTGAAACCGAATGTCCGGACCATCGTCACCCAGCAGCCAAGTCCCCAGGCCCGTCACGTTTCCACCCGCCGAAGCAACAAAACTGTTGGCGTAAATGTAGGTGCTGTTGTTCGAAATCGGCGACCAGTAGGCCCCGAGGTCGGGTGACTTGGTGATCGTAAGTGCGGCCGATGAGCCCGCCAATCCCGCGAAAAGTGCTGTTGCGACAAATAAACTCTTGAGGACCTTCATGGATTCAATCTCCGATCTGAAAATTCGAACAATCTTGACGCAAAGCTACCGTCGTTCAAGGTTAAAAGCACGAAACGCGCCAAATCGGTCGCCAAAGTACTCGCGGCCGATAAATTTCTGAATTGGAAAGGGTTTTTTGTCGTCTGGCTCTATTCTGGAGGCATATTCGAGACACCGAATGACCAATTCGACCCAAAGTGTAAATTTTTTCGACACCACTTGCTTCCGGGCACCGAGCTTCTGTTGTCAATGCGTTGCGCTGTACCTGTATCCGGTGACCATGAAGACCGCGCGACATCGCGTGCGGGAGCAGCCCGCGATTCGCATACCTTTCACTGCAACCAGCTTCGGTAATATGACTCTTCTACCCTTGGCCATTCTGCATTCCATATGAAACCCCACCCCTTCGCCTACCGTCGCGCCGATTCGCTGGCGGCGGCCTGCGCCATGCTTGACGCCCACGGCTCGGGCGCCCGACTCTTGGCCGGCGGCCAGAGCCTGATCCCTTCGCTCAACCTGCGCCTGTCGCAGCCCGAGATCCTGATCGACATCTCGCGCATCGCCACGCTGCGCGGCATC
Source organism: Burkholderiales bacterium (assembly GCA_016790635.1). Taxonomy (GTDB): domain Bacteria; phylum Pseudomonadota; class Gammaproteobacteria; order Burkholderiales; family JAEUOS01; genus JAEUOS01. Next base: position 176,732 of record JAEUOR010000002.1, on the reverse strand, counting down.
CGCATCGACGGCGACGAGATGGTCATCGGTGCGCTGACCCGGCACGCCGACATCGAAACCTCCGCCGACGTGGCGCGCCACCTGCCTGCGCTGGCCGAGGCGGCGCGCCAGATCGCTCATCCCGCGATCCGCAATCGCGGCACCATCGGCGGGTCGATCGCGCTGGCCGATCCGGCCGCCGAATGGCCGGCCGCCGCGCTGGCCTTTGCGATGCGCTTCGACGTCGTCTCCAGCCGTGGCGAGCGGCGCCTGGAGGCGGACGGGTTCTTCAAAGGCCTCTATGAGACCGCGCTGGCGCCCGATGAAGTCCTGACCGCGGTGCGTGTGCCGCTGGTGGCAGGCCGCCGCGCGGCCTTCGGGGAACTGGTGCGCCGCAGCGGCGACTACGCGATCGCAGGCGCCTTCGTCACGGCAGGGCGGAAGGGAGCGAACCTCATATCGGTCCGGGTGGCGTACTTCGGCACCTCCGATCGCGCGCGTCTGGCGCGCGGCGCGATGGCCGCGCTCGAGGGCAGTAGCGGCGACGAGGCCGCCGTGGCCAGCGCAAAGAGCGCCCTGGAAGCCGACCTCGACCCGATCGCCGACCTGACCAACAGCCGCGCCACCAAGCTGCACCTGTCCGGCGTGCTGCTCGCACGCCTCGTCAAGCGCCTCGCCGCCTGAAGGAAAACCTGCCATGGACCACCAAGTCACTCTCAATCTCAAGGTCAACGGCGAGGCCGTGACCCGCGCGGTCGAGCCGCGCACCCACCTGATCGACTTCCTGCGGAACGAACTCGCCTTGACCGGCTCGCACGTCGGCTGCGAGCACGGCGTCTGCGGCGCCTGCACGGTGCGCGTGGACGGCGAGATCGTGCGCGGCTGCCTGGTGCTGGCCTGCCAGCTCGAAGGCAGCGAGGTGTGGACCGTCGAGGGCTTGTCCGCGAACGGCACGATCGCGGACCTGCAATCGCGTTTTCATGAACGCAACGCGCTGCAATGCGGCTACTGCACACCGGGGATGCTGATGGCCGCCAGCGCCTTCATCGAGGCCAACAGGACCGCATCGCGCGAAGCCATCCGCGAGTGCCTGTCCGGCAATTACTGCCGCTGCACCGGCTACGAGGCGATCGTCGATGCCATCGAGGCGACCATCAAGGATCGCGCCGCCGGCCGCGCGCTCGGCAAGGAGGTCGCATGAACGCCCCGATCCCCGGCATCCAGCCGACCACTTACATCGGCACCGACACGCCGCGCCCCAATGCCAAGCGCCTTCTGGCCGGGCGCGGGCGCTTTGTCGACGACCTGCGCCTGCCGCGCGAGCTGCACGCCGCCTTCGTCAGGAGCCCGCACGCGCACGCGCGCATCACGCGCCTAAATCTCGACCCCGCGCGCCGCGCCAAGGGCGTGTTCTGGTGCGGCGCCGGCGCGGATGTGGCCAAGGCGGTCTCGCCCTGGGTCGCGACCCTGTCGCACTTCAAGGGCATGAAATCAGCGCCGCAGTACGCGGTGGCGCTGGGCCGCGTCACCTGGCAGGGCGAAGCGGTCGCGGTGGTGGTGGCGCAGACGCGCGCACAGGCCGAGGACGCGGCGCTGCTGGTGGAAGTCGACTACGAACCGCTGCCGGCGGTGACCGACATGGAGACCGCGCTCGACCCGGGCACGCCGGTGATCCACCCGGACCTGGGCGACAACCTGGCCTTCACGCGCGGCGTGGACACCGGCGGCGTCGCCGAGGTGTTCGCCAAGGCGCACGTGGTGGTCGAGGACATCTTCCGCTTCGGCCGCCACACCGGCGTATGCCTGGAGCCGCGCGCGATCACCGCCGACTACAACGCCTCCGAGAACCAGCTCACGGTCTGGCTCAACAACCAGGCGCCGCACATGATGCGCGACATCTTCGCGCGCCACCTCGAGATCCCCGAGGCCAACGTGCGCGTGATCGCCCCGGACGTGGGCGGCAGCTTCGGCATCAAGGTCCACGTCTACCCCGACGAGATGGCCGTGGTCGGCGTGGCGCGCCTGCTCGGACGGCCGATCCGCTACAGCGCCGACCGGCTGGAATCCATGTCCACCGACATCCACGCGCGCGAGCACCGCGTGCGGGCGCGACTGGCGGCCGACCGCGACGGGCGCATCCTGGCCTTCGAACTCGATGACCTGACCGGCATCGGCCCCTACTCGGTCTACCCGCGCACCAGCGCGGTCGAGGGCAACCAGGTCGTCAACCTGACCGGCGGCCCCTATGACTTCAAGCATTACCTGGCCAACCTGCGCGTGGTGTTCCAGAACAAGACGCCGACCTGCCAGTACCGCGCGGTGGGGCACCCGATCGCGGTGGCGGTAACCGAAGGACTGGTCGATCACGCCGCGCAAAAGCTCGGGCTCGACCCGGCCGAATTCAGGCGGCGCAACCTGATTGCCGACGACGCGTATCCGTACACCTCGGCCTCGGGAATGAAGTTCGAGGCGCTCTCGCACCACGCCTGCCTGGAGAAACTCAAGCAACTCATGGATTACGACGCCCTGCGCGCCGAGCAGAAGGCGTTGCGCGCCAAGGGCATCCATCGTGGCATCGGCCTGGCCGCGCTGATCGAGGTGACCAACCCCTCGGCGGCCTTCTACGGCGTCGGCGGGGCGCGCATCTCCTCGCAGGATGGCTGCACCCTGCGCCTCGAACCCACCGGCTGGGTGACCGCGCTCACCGGCGTGACCGAGCAGGGCCAGGGCACCGAAGGCGCCATCGCCCAGGTGGTGGCAAGCAGCGTCGGCATCCCGGTCGAACACGTCAAGGTCATCACCGGCGATACCGACACTACGCCTTATGGCGGCGGCACCTGGGCCTCGCGCGGCGCCGGCATCGGCGGCGAAGCGGCCCTGCAGGCCGGGCATGACCTGAAGCGCAACATCCTGGCCTTGGCCGGCGTGATCCTCACGCGCGACGCCGCCGGACTGGACCTGCGCCAGGGCTCGATCGTCGACGCGGCCACGGGCGAGTCGCTGCTGTCGCTGGCGGAAGCAGCGCGCATCGGCCAGTACCGGCCCGACACCCTGCCGCGGGAATTCTCGCCCCAGCTGTCGGTGACGCGCCAGTACGGCCAGCGCGACTGGCCTTTCGTCTTCACCAACGGCATCTCGGCCAGCTACGTGGAGGTGGATGCCGAGACCGGCTTTGTCAAGCTCCTCAAGCACTGGATGGTCGAGGACTGCGGCACCATCATCAACCCGCTCCTGGTCGACGAGCAGATCCGCGGCGGCATCGCGCAGGGCATCGGCGCGGCGATGTGGGAAGAGATCCTCTACGACGACGAAGGCAACCTCAAGAACGGCAACTTGGCCGACTACCTGTTGCCGATGGCCGCCGAGATGCCCGACATGGTGGTGGGCCACGTCGAGACGCCGACCCGGTCCTCCGAGCTGGGCGCCAAGGGCGCCGGCGAGGCAGGCACGGCCGGCGCGCCCGGCGCGGTCATGAACGCGATCAACGACGCGCTGTCGCCTTTTGGCGCGCGCGTGACGGAGATGCCGTTCACGCCCGAGCGCCTGCTGAAGGCGCTGGGCAAGGTGTAGGGCGCAACACCGGGCGCGCTGTCGCGCCCCATCGCGGCCTGTTGCGGCTTACTGCGGTTTCAGGCCGACGTCCTTGGCGATCTGCCCGAAGATGCGCATCCAGTCTGCATAGCGCGCGCGCAGTTCCTCCGGCGTGCTGGGCGTGGGCACCGAACCGCTCTTGATCAGTCGCTCGCGCACCTCCGGAGTCGCCAGGCTCTGCCCGACGGCGCGGTTGAGCGTCTCGACGATGGGGCGCGGCAATCCTGCCGGGCCCATGAAGCTGCGCCAGGCGGTCATCTCGTAGCCGGGCAGCGCGTCCTCGTTCAAGGTGGGCACGTCGGGCCACGCGTCGGAGCGATTGCGCGAGGTCACCGCCACGATGCGCACCTTGTCGCGGCTGGTTTGGGCCGCCGGAATCGGCGGAAAGAAATAGTCCAGGCGCCCCCCGGCGACATCGATCATGGCCTCGGCCGTGCCCTTGTAGACCACCTCGACCGCTTCGATGCCGGCCATGCGATTGAAGAGCTTCACGGCCCAGTAGGGGATCTGTCCGACCCCGATGGTGCCGTAGTTGAGCTTGCCGGGCCGCGCACGTGCATAGGCGATCAATTCGCGCGCGTTCTTGACCGGCAGCGCAGCGTTGGCGACGAATCCCCACGGCACTACCTCGATGAGCGAGATCGGCGTGAAGTCGCGCATCAGGTCGTAGCCCATGTTGGCATTGACGTAGTGCGAACCTGCCATCGAACCGCCGGCCAGGAGCAGGGTATAGCCGTCCGGCGCCGCCTTGGCGACCGCGGTCTGGCCGATCATGCCGCCGGCGCCGGGCCGGTTCTCGACGATGAACTGCTGGCCCAGCAGCTCGCCCATGCGCGCGGCGACCAGGCGGGTCGTGAAATCGTCTCCCGAGCCCGCGCCGGAGGCGACGATCACCCGCACCGGCTTGGTCGGGTAGGGAGCAGCCTGCTGGGCGCGCGCACCGACGGAAAGTCCCGCTGCACCCGCGGCTAAGAGAAAGCTGCGACGATGAATCATGCTGCCTCCGAAAAATGAAACCGACGGCGCGCGGCGTCGTCTTGCGCGTGCCCTGTTCCGACATCGCGTCGCCTTGGCCTAAGGGAATGATACCCCGGCGCTTCCGCGCTCCGGCCGCGCCGCGACGCCGGCGGCAGCCGGATTTGGTAGTCTTGCGCCCTTTCCGGCAGACCCAAAGGAATTCTCCCCATGGACCGCATCGACCCCAAACTCTTGGCTGGCGCCGAAGTGCGCTATGCCAACACCCATCTTTTCATCGACGGCGCCTGGTGCGAAGGCAGCGGCGGACGCACCTTGCCGGTGGTCAATCCCGCGACCGGCGAGCAGATCGCGACGGTCGCGCGCGCCGAGATCGCCGACCTGGACCGCGCGCTGGCCGCGTCCGACAAGGGCTTTCGCCAATGGCGCAAGGTCGGTGCCTTCGACCGCTACAAGATTCTTCGCAAGGCGGCTGACCTGATGCGCGAACGCGCCGAGGGCATCGGCCGCCTCATGACCATGGAACAGGGCAAGCCCCTGGTCGAAGCCAAGCTCGAGATCATGGCCGGCGCCGACACCATCGACTGGTTCGCCGAGGAAGGCCGGCGCGCCTACGGCCGCGTGATTCCCTCGCGTGCCGACAACGTCATGCAACTGGTCATCCGCGAGCCGGTCGGCCCGGTGGCCGCATTCACCCCCTGGAACTTCCCGGTCAACCAGATCGTGCGCAAGCTGTCGGCCGCCCTCACGACCGGCTGCTCGATCATCATCAAGGCTCCCGAAGAGACCCCCGCCTCGCCCGCGCAACTGGTGCAGGCCTTTGTCGATGCCGGCGTGCCGGCCGGCGTGGTGCAGCTGGTCTACGGCGTTCCCTCCGAGATCTCCGAGTACCTGATCAAGAGCCCGATCATCCGCAAGATCACCTTCACCGGCTCGACCCCGGTCGGCAAGCAGCTCGCGGCCCTGGCGGGCGCGCACATGAAGCGCGTGACCATGGAACTGGGCGGGCACGCGCCGGCGATCGTCTTCGACGACGCCGACGTCCCGCGCGCGGCCAAGCTCCTGGCAGGCGCCAAGTACCGCAACGCCGGCCAGGTGTGCGTCTCGCCGACGCGCTTTCTGGTCCAGGAAAAGGTGCTTGACGAGTTCACCGAGCACTTCATCGCGGCCTCCCGGGCGCTCAAGGTCGGCAACGGCCTGGAAGCGAGCACGACCATGGGACCGCTGGCCAATCCGCGGCGCAGTGCGGCGATGGAAAAGCTGGTCGACGACGCGCTCGCCAAGGGCGCCAAGGTCGTGACCGGCGGCAGCCGCATCGGCGACAAGGGCAACTTCTTCGAGCCCACGGTCCTGACCGGGGTGTCCCGGGAGACGAACATCATGAACGACGAGCCCTTCGGCCCGATCTCGCCCATCGTTGCCTTCAAGACCTTCGACGAAGTCGCCACCGAGGCCAATCGACTGCCCTGGGGCTTGGCGTCCTACGCCTACACGACCTCGCTCAAGACCGCCGGGGCCATCAGTTCGGCGATCGAATCGGGCATGGTGTCGATCAATCACCACGGGCTGGCGCTGCCCGAGACTCCGTTCGGCGGGGTCAAGGATTCCGGCTATGGGTCGGAGGGCGGCAGCGAGGCGATCGACTCGTATCTGAACTTCAAGTTCGTGACGCAGATGATGTGAGAACCTGCGGGTCTGAATACTCGCGACGAAACAAAAAAAACCCCGCATGCGCGGGGTTTTTGTTGAGGACTGGCCGCTGCGCTAGGTGCGCTTGCGACGGCTAAGACCGACCGCCCCCAGGGCCAGGCCCAGAAGTGCCAGCGATCCGGGTTCTGGCGTGTTGTTGCGTGCGCCACCCCATTCAACATTGTCGATGATGGGAGACCAGGATTGCCCGGACTGACTCAGCGAAAAACCGCCGATACCGCCCGCATCCTCCCAGCCAGCAAAAACTGGAATACCGTCTGAGCCAAGCGCGACACCGGATAGCGTGCCGATAACGGTGACATCGTCCGCTGCAAAAATGTCGATGCTGGCGGTCGCGTCGTAGCCGCTAAATGCGCGAAGGTCAAGCCCGAACGCGTTCACGGCAGAGGTAAAGTCAACGATCAGAGGCTGGCTCGCCCCTGCGCCGATCAGGAACTCTCTCGATGGTGCGCCAAAATAGCCGGCGCCGTCCCACTGGAAGCCGCCGCCGGTCTTGATAAGGGAAATGCCGGAGTTGACAAGTCCAGGCCCTTGACCGTCGCAAATCGAGGACGCGTTGAGCACGCTGCCCGTATCACACGATACGCCGGTCGCGCCCCCTGCCCCGACCGAGTAGCCCTCGAAGTTTTCGAGGGTCCCGGGGCCGCCGAGCAGCACTTGCAGGGCAGCGCGACTCCCGATCGCCGCCGCGTTTGCGCCGCCCACCAATGCTATACCGAGCAGCCCGGCGACCGCGAGTTTTCCAAATTTGGCCATTTCAGATCCTTTCATATGAACTGACGGGGCTGTCATACCAATCATGAGCAATCTTCACGCCAAAATATAAAACTCTTTATATATCATGTTAATAGGAAGCAATCTTGCCGCGTGGTTGCGGCAAGTGTAAGATTTTTCGACAACATTCGATCAAGTCAATCCGCGACACCAGGACGCCGCTTCCACATCTGCGTCGCTTGTTCGAAGGCATAGGCAAGCTGCAACACCGAGAAGTCCGCGTTGCGCCGCCCGACGATCTGGATGCCGACCGGGAGGCCGTCCGCGGTAAACCCTGCCGGCACCGAGATCGCCGGATGGCCGGTGATGGTGATGTAGTAGCAGCTCTTCATCCAGTCGAGATAGGTGGCGAGCTTCTCGCCGTTGATCTCGGTCACGTATTCCTGATCGATGGAAAACGGCGGCACCTGGTTGACCACCGTGACCAGGTATTCCCATTTTTCAAAGAAGGCCGAAACACGCTCGTAGATGCGCGAGCGCGCCGCATCCGCGCGCGCAATGTCGGCCGCCGAGAGCTTGCGCCCGGCCTCGATGTTCCAGATCACCGTCTCCTTCAGCTTGTCACGGTGCTGGTCCAGGTAAACGCCGTTGTTGAGTTCGAACAGATGCGCGCGCAAGTCGAGGAAGACTTCATGCGCGCCGCTGAAATCGGGCACCACATCATCCATGATGCAGCCCAGCGCGTCGAACACCGGGCGCTGGGCCGCGATGATGGTCTCGACACGGCGATCCACCGGAATCTGCCCGCCGAAACCGGGCGAGAACGCGACCTTGACGCCCTTGAAGTCGCGCGCGAGCGGCGCGCGGAACATGGCCCCGGGCTCCATGAGCGAGATCGGCACGCGGTCGTCCGGCCCCGCCTGCACCGAGAGCAAGAGCGCCGTGTCCGCGACCGTGCGCGCCATCGGCCCCTCGACGCCGAGCGTGCCCCACAGGTGCTTGGTAGGCCAGGTCGGCACGCGCCCGGGCGACGGGCGCAGACCGACCACGTTGCAGAAGTTGCCCGGATTGCGCAAGGAGGCGCCCAGGTCGCTGCCGTCGGCGATCGGCACCATGCCTGTGGCCAGCACCACGCCGGCGCCGCCCGATGATCCGCCGCAGGTCTTCGTCAGGTCGTACGGATTCTTAGTCGCGCCGAAGACCGCATTGAAGGTCTGCGAACCAGCGCCGAATTCCGGGGTGTTGGTCTTGCCCACGCAGATCGCGCCCGCGTTCCACGTGCGATCGACCACCAGCATGCTGCGGTCCGGAATCTGGTCCTTGAAGATCGGCGAACCCATGGTGGTGCGCATGCCACGGGTGAGGAACAGATCCTTGTGCGCGACTGGCAGGCCATGCAGGGGCCCGAGCGCCTCACCCTTGGCCTGGCGGGCATCGGCGGCGCGGGCACGCGCAAGCGCGCCCTCGGCGTCGAGAGTGACGATGGCGTTGACCTTGGGATTGACGCGGTCGATCTGCGCCAGATGCGCCTGCGTCAGCTCGAGCGCCGAAATGCGCTTGTCGCGCACCATCGCGGCCTGTTCGGTGGCGGGGAGAAAGCAGAGTTCAGTGGAATTCATCGCAAACCCGATCAAACGTTGATGAGAAATTCTTGCAGAGGCGCCAGGTCCGGCTCGAACCCCAGGCCGCTGGCATCGTCGAGCGCGGCGAATCCGTCAACCACCTCCAGCCGCAGCACATCCTCGCGCAGCGGATTCGGATTCGCGTCGACCTCGACGAACCCACCTTCGCCCAACGCGGCACGCAGGTGCATCGAGTGTGCCAGGCCGATGCCACCGGCCAGCCAGTGCGGGCAGACCTCGACGCCTTTCGCAAGCGCGTGCCGTGCGACCGCCAGACACCCGGTCATGCCGCCCCACTTGCCGACATCGGGCTGCACGAAGCGCAGATAGCCCGCGTCGATGGCGGCATGAAACTCCGTTTCGCCGCGCAGGTTCTCGCCGGCCGCGAGCGGCAGCGCACAGTCGCGCGCCAGGGCGGACCAGTCGGAAAGGGTCTCGTCTGCAGCCAGCGGTTCCTCGACCCAGGTTGGCCGCAAGTCGGCCAGCGCCGCGATGCGCGCGCGCGCATCACTCGGGTGCCAGGCCTGGTTGGCATCGATCATGATCGGCGTCTCCGGCCCGAGCGTGTCACGCAGCGCGACGAGATTGGCACGATCGACCTGCGGATCGAATCCGACCTTGAGCTTGAAGGCGCGGTATCCGTCCTGCCAGCGCTTGCGCGCGAGTTCGACCACGCCCTCGGGCCCGATGCCACTGGCGTAGACGCGCACGCGCGCAACGCCTTCGCCGGGACGTGCGAGGTGTCGCCACAGCGGCACGCCGGCGCGGCGCGCGCCCAGGTCCCAGAGCGCCTGGTCGATCGCACCGATGATCTGGGCAAACGGTCCCGGTTCGCCGCACTGGATGGCCATGCGCCGGGTGCGCGTCTCCAGTTGCGCACGCACTGTCGCCGGATCGTCGTCGGGCATGCCCGCCACGAGGGGAGCGAAGATCGAAGACACCAGGCGTGCCCGGTGTTCGGCGCCGACCTGCGGAAAATTGCAGAACACCTCGCCCCAGCCGAAGGCGCCGTCGCTTGCCGTGATGCGCAGGAACAGCGCCGGGCGGTTGCTCATCGCGCCGAATGCATTGCGCACGGCGTTTTCGACAGGGGCGCGAAAGACCCAACGATCGAGGCTGGTGATGGTCATGGGATGAAGGGCATACGGAGAGGACACGCTGGCGAGCCTCGCAGTATATTCATCCCTCCGTTCGCCGCCCGCTCCCTTAAAAGGTTCTGCCATGCGTCTTCTGCTTTCAGTCTGCGCGCTTGCACTTGCCATGCTCACCGCGCAGGCGCAAGCGCAGCCCTATCCGATGAAGCCGATACGCCTGGTGGTTCCGTTCCCGCCCGGCGGCGCCACCGACGCCTGGGCGCGCATCGTGCAGGTGCGCCTGGGCGAGGCGCTGGGCACGAGCATCCTGATCGACAATCGCGGCGGCGCCGGTGGCATGATCGGCGCCGAGATCGTCGCCAAGTCGGCGCCCGATGGCTACACGCTGCTGCTGGGCAATATCGCCAACATGGCGATGAATGTCGGCGTCTACGCCTCCATGCCCTACGACCCGCTGCGCGACTTCACGCCCATCATGCACACCGTGGACGTGAACTACGTCCTGGTCGTGCACCCCGGCGTGCCGGCGGCCAACCTCAAGGAACTGGTCGCACACGCCAAGGCCAATCCGGGCCGGTTGACCTACGGCTCGGCCGGTGCCGGCAGCGCGCCGCACCTGGCCACCGAGCTTCTCAAGCAGCGCGCCGGCATTTTCGTGGTCCACATTCCGTATCGCGGCGGCGGGCCGATGGTGACCGACCTGCTGGGCGGGCAGATTCAACTAGGAATCGGCGACCAGGCCAACCTGATGCCGCAGGTGCGCGCCGGCAAGCTGCGCGCCCTGGGCGTCGGCAGCAAGAATCGCTCGCCGGTCTACAAGGACCTGCCGACGATCGCCGAGCAGGGGTTTCCGGGTTACGAAGCGGGTGCCTGGCAGGGCATCCTCGCGCCCGCCGGACTGCCACCGGATATCGCGCGGCGTATCAACGAGGCACTCGCGCGCGCCATGGCGCTGCCGGAGGTGCGCGAGAAGATGATCGGCGCGGGACTGGAGATCGTGTCCAGCAGCCAGGAGCAGTTCGCGCGCCACATTCGCGACGAGATCGCCAAGTGGGTAGCGGTGGCCAAAGCCGTCGGCGCCAAGGCCGAGTGAGCCTGCGCGCCGCTAGTCAGCAACGCAGGAAAGACAACAACCATGATCGAGGAAATCCCCATCATCCAGCGCAGCGCGTTCCAGCGACCGCGCGCCGAGCAGGTCGCCGCGATCGCCGGTACGCCGACCGGCTTCATCGTCGATGCCCTGGGAGGCGACGGTGCGCTCGATTACCGCCTGCGCCCGGCGATCGCCGGGCAACTGGCATTCTGTGGTGTCGCGCTGACCTGCGACACCGGCCCGGCCGACAACCTTGCGCTGATCCACGCACTCGATGACGTCGCCGCCGGCGACGTGCTCATGGTCGCGACCGGCGGCTATACCCGCTGCGCGGTCACCGGCGACGCCGTCATCGGCATGGCACGGAACGGCGGCGCCATCGGGCTCGTCACCGATGGCTGCGTGCGCGACCTGCCCGGCTTGCGCGCGGTGGGCATCCCCGCCTGGTGCATGGGCGTGACGCCGAATTCGCCGCATCGCAGCGGCCCCGGAACCATCGGCTTCCCGGTGACGATCGCGGGTCATCCGGTGGCCAGCGGCGACGTGGTGATCGCAGACGAGGATGGTGTGGTCGTGATCCCGCAGGCCCGGCTCGATGAGGTCATCGCCCGCCTGCCCGCGATCCGCGCCGCCGAGGCCAACGCGGACGCGGCAGTGCGCCGCGGCGAGCGCCGGCCTTCGTTCCTGGGTTAGAGGCATCAGCGCGCAGGCCGGCCCTTGCACGACGCACACAACATCGCGTTGCTGCGCGCCGCGGCCAAGAAGCGCCTTCCGCGGCCGATCTTCGACTTCGCCGACGGAGGCGCCGAGAACGAACACACCCTGCGCGAGAACGAAGCGGCCTTCGCCGACTGGTCCTTCCTGCCGCGCCCGCTCGAAGGCGCCGGCACGCGCGACCTCTCGGTCGAACTGTTCGGCAAGCGCCTGCGCCTGCCGATCCTGATCGGCCCGACCGGCCTTGCCGGGCTCTACTGGCCGCGCGGCGAAATCGCCGCGGCCCGCGCTGCGGCCGCGGCCGGCACGGTCTATTGCATGAGTCACGGCTCGGTGTGTTCGATCGAGGATCTGGCCGCCGCCCACGAGGGGCCGCGCTGGATGCAGGTCTTCATCTACCGCGATCGCGGCTTCACGCGCGAACTGACCACGCGCGCCCAGGCCGCCGGCTTCCAGGCGCTGGTGCTGACCATCGACAACCAGCTACTGGGCAAGCGCGAGCGCGATCTGGTCAACGGCTTTGCGATTCCGCCGCGCTTCGGCCCGCGCCAGTGGCTGGACTACGCACGCGCGGCGTCGTGGTGGTGGGCCATGCGCTCCGAGCTGCCGCGGCTCACCTTTGGCAACTACGTGCGCGCCGGGTCGAGCGAATCTGTCGCCGGGCTGGCGGGGCGCATGGCGGCGATGCTCGACCCGGCCATGAACTGGGACGACGTCGCTGCGCTGCGCGAGGCCTGGCGCGGACCGCTGTTGCTCAAGGGAGTGATGCACGTCCACGAAGCGCGGCGCGCCCTGGCGCTGGGGGTCGACGGCGTGATCGTCTCCAACCATGGCGGACGCCAGCTCGACGGTGCACAGGCCAGCCTGCGCGCCCTGCCCGCGATCCTCGATGCGTCCGGCGGGCAGTTGACCGTGCTGGTCGACGGCGGCATCCGTCGCGGTGGCGACGCGGCCAAGGCGCTCGCGCTGGGCGCCAGCGCGGTCCTGATCGGTCGCCCGCAGCTGTGGGGGCTGGCGGTGGCGGGCGAAGCCGGTGTCGCGCACGTGCTGGAACTGCTGCGCGCGGAGCTCGATCGCACCATGGGCTTGGTCGGGGCGAGTGATATCGGCGCCTTGCGCCGGCTCGGGATACTGACTAACATTTCTCGTCCCACACCGCGCTGAACGCGGGCACCGAACCAGTACTCTTCCACCCGGCGCGCCAGCGCCGTCCCACCCCATGATCATTTGCTTGCTGCGCGGCTTGGCCGCTGCCCTTCTGCTCGCTGCGGCTGCGCCGGCCGTGTTGGCCCAGACCTACCCCGCCAAGGGGGTGCGCATCGTCGTCGCCTATCCGCCGGGTGGCGCCACCGACGTTGTCACACGGGTGCTGGCCGAGCACCTGTCGCGCTCGCTGGGCCAGCCCTTTGTCGTCGAAAACCGACCGGGTGCGGGCGGGCTGATCGGCTCGGACGTCATCGCCAAGGCGGCGCCCGATGGCTACAGCCTGCTGATGGGCGTGGTCAGCAGCCATGCGATCGCGCCCAGCGCCTACAAGAGCATGCCCTATGACCCGATCGCCGATTTCAGCACCATCAGCCTGGCGGCGGGAACATCGTTCTTCATCACCGTGCATCCCTCGGTGCCCGCCCAGAATCTGGCGGAGCTGATCCAGCTGGCACGCGCCAGGCCAGGGACCCTCAATTTCGGTTCCTCGGGCAAGGGCACCACGCCGCACCTGGCTGGCGAACTTTTCAACAGCATGGCCAGGGTGCAGATCCAGCATGTCCCGTACAAGGGCAGTGCTCCGATGCTGGCAGACCTGCTCGGCGGCCAGATCCAGGTGGCCTTCGACAACACCGTCGTCGCCAACGTGCGCGCCGGCAAGTTGCGCGCCCTTGCGACTACCGGTCCGCGACGCGTCGCCGCGCTGCCCGACGTTCCGACCGCCGCCGAAGCCGGACTGGCTGGTTACGAAGTCGTGACCTGGATGGGCATGATGGGTCCGCGCGGCCTGCCCGCACCCATCGCCGCGCGCATCGCCGGCGAAATGGCGCGCATCATGGTCCTGCCGGAGGTGGTCGAACGCCTGGCGACGCTGGGCTTCCAGCCGCTTACCAATACGCCGACGCAGTTTGCCGAATACCTGGCGGCCGAACGCGCCAAGTGGGCCAAGGCCGCGCGCGACGCCGGCATCGAACCCGAGTGACCTCGCCGGCAACTCGTCCAGGCTGACCGCCCACAGGGAGGAAAATGTCAGGCATCGGCACCGCACGCATCATCGACCTGCACGCCCACGCCGTGCTCGACGAAACCCTGGGTGCGGCGGGTCGCTTCGGCCCGGAGATGGGTGTCGACGCCGCGGGCAGACCCTGGTACCGGGCCGGCGATTACACGCTCACCGGCGTGCGCTATCGCGGCAGCCCGTTCATGGATCCCGAGGTCAGGCTCGCGCGCATGGACGCGGCCTCGATCGACTTCCAGATGCTGTCGCCCAACCCGCTGACCTATTTTCACTACATCCCCGCGCCCGAGGCGATCGCGTTTTGCCGCCGCCACAACGATGCGCTGGCCGGCATCGTCGGGCGCCACCCCGAGCGTTTGGCCGGCGCCGCCGCCCTGCCAATGCAGGACCCGACCGCCGCGGCCGATGAACTCAAGCGGGCCGTGCAGGAACTCGGGCTGTGGGCCGGGTACACCGGCACCGATACCACGCGCCCTCTCGACGACCCCGCGTTCGACGTGCTGTACCGGGCCTGCACGTCGCTCGATGTGCCGCTGTTCCTGCATCCGGCACCGGCGGGAATCGACGGCCCGAAGGGTGACCCCAACCTGCTGCGCTACGACCTCAACATCGTCGCAGGCTATGCCGGCCAGGAGACCATCGCGGTTGCCTCGCTGATCTTCGGCGGCGTGCTCGAACGCCACCCGGCGCTGGACATCTGCATCAGCAACGCCGGCGGCTCGATCCCGGTGCTGGCCGCGCGACTCGCCCAGGCCGGACGCGTGCGGCCATGGGCTCCGCAGCACACGCGCGCGCCGGACGCGTTCCGGGCCGGGCTCAAGCGACTCTGGTTCGATGCGCACACCGCGGAACCGCGCGCCCTGGACCTGCTGGCCGACATCGTCGGCCGCGACCGCCTGGTCTACGGGACCAACTTCGCCGGCTGGGACCAACCCGAGGTCGACGAATTTTCAACCCTCGGTGTCGAACTCGCTCCGCATGCGCGGCGTCTGCTGCGCAAGGAACACCAAGGCCGGCCCGGCCCGCTGCGCCCCCGTTCAACCTGACTGCGCGATGATGGTCGCCACGCGTGCACCGGCGGCAGCCCGCTCGCGCGCAAAGATCTCCAGGTACGAGGGATTGAACCAGGCGGCGATACCCTGCGCATACGCCGGCCGCGCGAACAGTCGACCAGCCCAGTCACGCACACGCGGCCGCGCGTCGATCAAGACCGCCAGGCCCAGATGGTCCAGGCGCGTCATGTAGGGCGCGTAGGCCAGGTCGGCCAGCGAATAGGTCGGACCGGCCAGCCACGCGCCGCCTGCCAGCGCGGTATCCATGTCGCCAAGGAGCTTCTGGAATCGCCGCACCGCGGGCGCGAATTCCGGTGCATCGACGCCGAGTTCGATCGCGTGACGCGTGCGTTCGCGTCGCGCGGGATCGGTCATGCGCTCCAGCCACGCTTGCAGTTCTGCAGGATCGCGCTGCAGGTGCTGATGCCGAAAGGCGATGCACGAACTGATCGTGCCGGTAGCCGCATGCACGCCCTCGTCGAGTTGCCTCATCCACAGGCGCATGCGCGCCCGATCGGCGGGTGCCGCCGGCCGCAAGGGCGCATCGGGCCAGGCGTCGTCGACGTACTCGCAGATCACGTTCGACTCGATGATCACCTGGTCTGCGTGCACCAGGGTCGGCACCACCTGGTTGGGGTTGAGCTTGACGTAGTCAGGCTTTTGCGCGTCGCCCGCGCGCAGGTTCAGGTGCACGCCGTCGTATTCGACCGCTTTTTCGGCCAAGGCCATGCGCACCTTGGCGGCGCACACCGACATGTCGTTGTGATAGAGGACCGGCTTCGCGCCGGCCGCCGTGCTCATGCGCGGGCAGCGCTGCTGCGCCACGCCACCGGAAAGACGCGGTCATCGGCCGGGTAGGCGCCCGGCTCGAGTTGCGGATCGCCGGTGATGGCCATCACGGCGGGACGCGGATCCCAGCGCGCGTCCGGGCCCATGTAGCGTGTCGAGATCGCCACGCGCCTGCGCTGCAAGGAGAAGTTTCCGTCCGATCCGTGCACGGTCAGCGGATGATGCACCAGGCAGTCACCGGCCTGCATGTCCCAGCGCAGGAAACGGAGCGTGGGGTCGTCGCGGCGGGTGGAGAAGTCGGGGCAGGGCTCCAGTTCCGACTTGAAGCGCGGGTCCTTGTCGGGAATCGCCGCCGCGTAGAACTTGCCCCACTTGTGGGAACCGGCGATGTACTCGAGCTGGCTGTTGGTCGAATCCACGTCGGTCAGCGCCACCCATACCGAGACGATGTCGTTGCCGCGCATGGGCCAGAACGGCAGGTCGTGGTGCCAGTCGGTGCGCTCGGCGGTGTTGGGCTCCTTGACGAAGACCTGGTCGTAGAAAAAGCGCACTTCGTCCACGCCCATGATGCGCGCCGCGATTTCGGCGCAGGGGGAGTTGAGGACCCAGTCCCGGAAGTCGTCGTTCCAGGCCCAAACGAAGGTGTTGATGTGCGAGCGCCCGGTCTTGCCGCCGAGCGCCTTGGTGACCTCGCGCCGACGCGCCAGCGGATGCTCGGCGTCCATCGCGTGGTCGACCGCGCGGCGCATGCGTTCCAGCCACTCGAAATCAAACATGCCACGCAGGCAGACCACGCCGTCACGTTCGAAGTCGGCACGGTCTGCGGCAGTGATCGGCCGCAAGGGTTGCTTGTTCATGGTCGTCTCCGCATTGGTCGCAGCGTGCCGGCAAGACCGTTGCCTGCCCCGAGCCGCAATATTTCTGGGAAGATTATTGCAATGTGATAATTTTTGCAATACATTGCGGTTCCGCACGCCATACGCAGCGTCGCTTTTCACCCCTATCGGAGACAGCCCATGCGATTCGCCCTGACCCTGGCTTCTGCACTCTGCGCCACCATCCTCGCCGCGCCCGCGCAGGCCCAGGCGCAAAAATTCAAGTTCGCCGTCTTCACCCCGGACAAGGAACAGACCTTCATCACGGTCATGAAGCCGTTTGCCGACGCGGTCAACAAGGATGCCGCTGGCGCCTGCGAGATCGAGACCTTTCCCAATGGCGCACTGGGCAGGAGCCCCGTGCAGCAAGCGCAGATGGTGCTTGATGGCGTGGCGGACATCGCCTGGGTGATCGCCGCCTACACGCCCGGGCGCTTTCAGGAAAACGAGGTCTTCGAACTGCCGGGACTGTTTCGCGACCTGCCCGAGGCCACCCTGGTCCTGACCCGCCTGGTCGCCGGGGGACAGATCAGGGGCTACGACGACTTCTTTCCGATCGGCGTCTTCGGCACCGCGCCCTACAGCATCCACGCGCGCTTTCCGATCAACTCGGTGGCCGACCTGAAAGGCAAGAAGATCCGCTCGGTCAGCGCCATCGAGGGCGCCGCGATCCGCGCCTTCGGCGGGGTGCCGGTGGGCATGCCGGTGACCGAGATTCCCGAAGCCATCGGTCGCGGCACCATCGACGCGACCACCTCGCACCCTTCGCCGCTGTTCGACTTCGGCATCGACCGGGTCACCAACAGCCATTTCTTCACGCGCCTGGGCGTGGTGCCGCTGGCCATCCTCATGAACAAGAAGAAATTCGACGCCGCGCCCAAGGCCTGCCAGGACGCGATCCGCAAGCACAGCGGCATGTGGACCGCGACACGCTTCAATGACGGTATCCAGGCCTACAACGATTCCCTGGTCAAGCGCCTGCAGGCCGACCCCAAGCGCAAGGTCGTGATGCCTTCGGCCGCCGACCTCGATGCGATGCAAAAGACCATGAAGCCGGTGGTTGACGAATGGCTGGCCAAGGCACCGCGCAACCAGGAACTGTTCAAGCTGGTCGAGGCCGAGATCGCGCGGGTCCGCGGCGGCAAGTAGCGCATGATCGCCGTGCTCGAGCGCGCCGCCCTGGGAGCGGCGCGTGCGCTCTCGGCCGTGGGCCTGGCCGCACTCCTGTGCCTGGCTGCGATGACACTGGCCGACGGACTGGCGCGCTGGCTCTTCAACGCGCCCATCGAGGGAGTGCGCGACGTCGGTTCGCTCGTCATCGCCGTGGCCGTGGCCTGCCTGCTGCCGGTGGGCCTGGCCGAGCGCAGTCACATCACCATCCGTGTCGCAGAGGCCGCGCTCGGCGCGCGCGCCGCACGCTGGCTGGACCTCGCGGCGACGATCCTCGTGACTCTCGTCATGGCGGTGATCTGCTGGCAGTTCTTCGTCTACGCCGGCAAGATCGCGCAGGCCGGCGAGACCACCTGGATCCTCAAGTGGCCGCGCGCGCCGTTCTGGTACGGCGTCGCGACCATCCTGGCCGCGGGTGCCGTGGTGCAGGCCATCGTGCTCCTGCGCCAGATGGCGGACATGCGCGGGCGCGACGCGTGACACCTCTCCTGATCGGTGCGCTGGGCCTGGCGGCCCTGTGCGTCCTGATCCTCCTGCAGGTGCCGATCGCGTTCGCGATGATCATCGTCGGCGTGGTCGGCTTCGCCCTGCAGACCGGCTGGACGCCGGCCCTGACCATCCTGGCCAACGACCCCTCCGCACTCCTGTCCAACGTCGATCTGGCAACCGTTCCGCTGTTCCTGATCATGGGCACGTTCGCGACCGCGGCCGGCTTTTCCGCCGACATCTACAACGCGGCGGCGGCCTTCCTCGGGCATCGCCGCGGCGGACTGGGCTACGCCACCGTCGGCGGCTGCGCGGTGTTCGGCGCGGTGTGCGGCAGCTCCACCGCGACGGCCGCGACCTTCGCCAAGGCGGCCTTGCCGGAGATGCAGCGGCGCGGCTACTCGGACGCCTTCGCGACCGGCACGATCGCCGCCGGAGGCGCGCTCAAGTCCCTGATCCCGCCCTCGGTGGTGATGATCCTCTACTGCATCGTCGCACGGACCTTCATTTTCGATCTCTTCATCGCTGCCGTGATCCCGGCGCTCCTGATCATCACGCTCAACATGCTGGCGATCGCCATCGCGGTGTGCCTCGATCCGAGCCTGGCGCCGGTCGGCCCGGCGGTGCCGTGGCCCGAGCGCATCGCGGCCCTCCGGCGCGCCGGCCCGGTGATCGTCCTCATGCTGACCATCTTCGCCGGGCTCTACAGCGGTGTCTTCACGGTCAACGAGGCGGCCTCGGTTGCTGCCGTCCTGTCGCTGGTGTTCGCGCTCGTGCGCGGACGGCTCAACGGCAAGGTGCTGTGGACAGGAATGCGCGACACCGCGACCGCCACCGCGATGATCTACATGATCATCATCGGTGCGTCGGTCTTCACCTACTTCATAACCGCGGCCAAGGTACCCGAGGCGCTGATCGCGGCGATCGCCTCGCTCACCATTCCGCCGCTGGCAGTGATCGCGATCATGCTGGCGGCCTACCTGGCGCTGGGCGCGGTGTTCGACGAGATCGCCGCCATGCTCATCACGCTCCCCTTCGCGCTGCCGGTCATCACCAACCTGGGCTACGACCCGATCTGGTGGGGCATCATCAACGTGGTGATCATCGAACTGGGCATGATCATCCCGCCGGTCGGGGTGATCGTTTTCGTGCTGCACGGCATGGCGCCCGACATCCCGATGCGCACCATTTATCGCGGCGTCACGCCCTTCATCCTCGCCGACCTCATCCTGCTCGCACTGATCGCGACCTTTCCCGCGCTGGCGCTGTGGCTGCCGGCGCTCCTCAAGTAAACCCTGTCAACCATGACTGGAACCTTGCCATGAATCCTTTCGCCGCCTCCGGCCCCTCCTTCAGCCACGTCGGCTTCTACTGCCGCGATCTCGCCCGCATGGAGGACTTCTACAAGCGCGTCATGGGCTTCATCGTCACCGACCGCGGCAACCTCATGACGCCGCGCGGCCCGGTGGACCTGGTGTTCCTGTCGCGCGATCCCGAGGAGCACCACCAGATCGTGCTCGCCAACGGGCGCCCGACCGACAATGACTACAACATCGTCAACCAGGTGTCGTTCCGCGTACCCGGCATCGCCTACCTCAAGGACCTGCACGCGCGACTCGCCGCCGAACCGGGAGTGAGCGAAATCTCGCCAGCCACCCACGGCAACGCGATCTCGATCTATTTCCGCGACCCGGAAGGCACGCGCATCGAGGTGTTCTTCGACACGCCCTGGTATTGCGAGCAGCCCCTGCGCGAGCCGGTCGACATGGCCTTGAGCGAAACCGAAATCCTGGCCCACTCCGAACGCCTGGCGCGCGCCGCACCCAAGTTCCAGCCGCGCGCGGAATGGGTGGGGGAGATGCGTCGGCGCATGCTGGCCGGAATCCACGCATGAGCCCGCCCATCGCGCACGAGTGCGACGTCGCCATCGTCGGACTCGGCCCGGTCGGCGCAGCGCTGGCCAACCTGCTGGGCTCAGCCGGCGTGTCGGTGATCGCGCTGGAACGCGACGCGGAGGTCTATCCGCTGCCGCGCGCGGTGCACTTCGACGGCGAGGTCATGCGCGTCTTCCACAGCATGGGTCTCAAGGCCGAGGTCGAGGCGGTGACCCACCCGGGCCTGAAACCCATGGAGTTCGTCAACGCGCAAGGACAGGTGCTGATGGTGCGCGGCGGCAACGCGCTCAAGGGCCCGCACGGCTGCGCCAACAACCACTATTTCAACCAGCCGCAACTGGAGCGCGTATTGCGCCAGGGCCTCGCCCGCTTCGCCGCGGTCAAGGTGCTGACCCGCCACGATGTCTTCGCCATCGCCGAGGACGGCAGCGGCGCGTCCCTCTCAGTCGAGAACTGCGCCAACGGCGAACTGCTGGGCATTCGCGCCCGCTACGTGATCGGTTGCGACGGTGCACGCTCGCTGGTGCGGCGCCTGATGGGCAGTGTCACCGAGGACCTGGGCCTGCACCAGCCCTGGCTGGTGTTCGATGCGCTCTTGAAGCGCGACCCCGGCCTGCCCGACCACACCGTGCAGTACTGCGACCCGGCCCGCCCGATCACCTACTGCAACCTGCGCGGGGACCGGAGGCGCTGGGAGGTCATGCTGATGCCGGGCGACGACCCGGTGGCCATCGCGCGACCGGAGAACGTCTGGAAGCTGGTCGCGCCGTGGATCTCGCCGGATGACGCCGACCTCGAGCGCGCGGTGGTCTACACCTTCCATTCGGTGATCGCGCATGGCTGGCGGCGCGGCCGTCTCATGATCGCCGGCGACAGCGCCCACCAGACGCCACCCTTCCTCGGCCAGGGCATGTGTGCCGGCATCCGCGATGCCGCCAACCTGGCCTGGAAGCTGGCGCTGGTGCTGCGCGCCAACGCACCCGATGCGCTGCTGGATACCTACGAATCCGAGCGCAAGCCGCATGTGCGCGCCTTCATCGAACTGGCGGTGCGCCTGGGCGCGATCATCCAGACCGTCGATGCGGACGTCGCCGCCGAGCGCGACCGCAAGTTCGCGGCCGGTGACCCCGAGGTCTTCACCTTTCCAGCGCCGGGCCTGGGGCCGGGACTGCGCAGCGATGAGCCGGCGCCGGTCGGCCAGCCGTTCCCGCAACCCGAGCTCGCCGATGGCCGCCTGCTGGATTGCGAACTGGGTGGCCGCTTCGGCCTCATCGGCCAGGCCGCGCTGATCGATCATGCGGACGGCGCGACGCGCCGTCGCCTGCGGGACGCCGGTGTGGTCGAACTCGACGACCGCCACCCGGGATTGCGCGCGTGGCTTGACGCGCACGACGCCCGCGCGGTGCTGCTGCGCCCTGACCGTTACGTCGCCGGCATCGCGCGCGACCCCGCTGGCCTGGCGCGGCTGGCCGCGCTGCTGCCGCACGCGCGAGCGGCCTGAGCCTCGACTGGCATGAGCAGCCTGGCGCGCATGCTGGCGGTGCTCGATCTTTTCGACGAGAGCGCCGCCTGGACTGCCGAGGCCATCGCGCAGCGCCTGGCCATCTCGCTCCCGACCGGCTATCGCTACGTGCGTGAATTGTCCGACTCCGGCCTCTTGCGGCGCGACGCCGGTGGTACCTATGTGCTGGGCCCGCGCGTGATCGAACTGGACCATCGCATCCGCGTCGGCGATCCGCTCATCATCGCCAGCCAGCAGGCCATGCGCGACCTGGCCGACGAGACCGGTTGCGACGCGGTGCTGGCAACCATCTACGGACAGAACATCGTCACGGTGCACCACGAAGCCGGCAGCGAGCGCATCAGTGCCTCGTTCGGGCGCGGCCGGCGCATGCCGCCGTTCCGCGGCATGATGTCCAGGAACATCCTGTCCGCGCTGCCGCGCGCGCGACTGAAAAAACTCCACGAGGCTGCGGCCGGACAGGCGCGCGCCGAGCCGTTCGCGCGCGATTTCGAGACCCTGCTCGCGGAAATGCGCCGCATCCGCCGCGCGGGCTATTGCGTCACCTACGGCGAGCTCGATCCGGGGCTGGTCGGCATCGGCGTACCGTTGGCCAGCCCGGAGCATCGCATCATCGCCTCACTCGGTCTGATCATCGGCAAGCAGCGCTATGCCGCATTCGACGAAAAGCGCCTGGCCACGATGATCCGCGCCGCCGCGGACCGCGTCATCGCCAACCTGCCGCTGCCGGCGGGCGATGGGCCGCCTGTTACCCAGGCACGCGCCGCGCGTGCACAATCCGGGTACAACCACCGATTGGAGACAACATGAACGCCCTGTCGCGCCTCATCGCCGCCTGCCTCATGTGCCTTGCCGTGCCGGCGGCATTGGCCCAGGCCTGGCCTGCCAAGCCCATTCGCATGATCGTGCCCTATACCCCGGGCGGCTACACCGACACCATGGCGCGCCTGGTTGGCGACGCGGTGGGCCGAGCCTTGAACGCGAACATCATCTACGAGAACCGGCCCGGCGCCAACAGCATCGTCGGCGTCGAGATGCTGGCCAAGGCGCCCGCCGACGGCTACACGCTCGCCACCGTGATCGCCGCGCACTCGGCCAACGCCACGCTCTACCCCAAGCTGCCCTTCGATCCGGTCAAGGATTTCGTACCGGTGTCCTTGACCTCGGTGTCGCCGCTGATCCTGGTGGCCAACAACGACTTCCCGGCCAGGACCGTGGCCGAGGTGATCGCGCATGCCAAGGCCAATCCGGGCAAGATCAATTTCGGTTCGTCCGGTTCCGGAGCCGCAGCGCACCTGACCATGGAAGGACTCATGCTGGCGACCGGGACCAAGATGCAGCACATCCCCTACAAGGGCACCGCGCCGGCGCTGACCGACCTGATCGGCGGGCAGATCGGCATCCTTTTCGACGTGCCCTCGACCATGATGCAGCACGTGCGGGCGGGCAAGATCAAGGCCATCGCCATCACCGCCGAGAAACGCATCGCGGCAGCCCCCGAGGTGCCGGTGTTCGCCGAGTCGGGCATGCCCGGCTTCACCGCCGGCAGCTGGACCATGACCTTGGCCCCGGCCGGCACACCGGCGGACATCGTCAATCGCCTGGCTGGCGAGACGGCCAAGGCGATCCGCTCCCAGGCGCTCAAGGAGCGCATCGAGGGCATGGGCGTGATCCCGGTCGGCAACACGCCGGAGGAGGCCGCTGCGTTCCTGCGCGCCGAAGTCGCCAAGTGGGGCAAGATCATCCGCGAAGCCAACGTCAAGGTCGAGTAGCGACGCCCTGAACGCGCCGTCGCCTGCCGGCCGGTTGCGCCCGCGTGCTACTCCGGCATGATGCCCGCGTCCTTGACCAGCTTGCCGTACTTGGCATGCTCGGCGCGCGCGAATGCGGCGAAGTCCTCGGGCGTGGATGCGGCCGCGATCGCACCGAGTGAAGTCAGGCGCTCGGCCACGTCAGGCAGCTTGACGATGCGCGCAAACTCGCCCTGCACGCGCCGCGCCAATTCCATCGGCAGCCCGGGCGGGCCGAAGAGCCCGTACCACGCCGAAGTTTCATAACCCGGCAGCCCGGCCTCCACCACCGTCGGCACGTCCGGCATCGAGGGCCAGCGCGACTTGCCGGCCACGCCCAGGACCTTCAACTTGCCGCTCTTGTAGTGCTGCAAGACGGTGAGCACGCTGGTGAAGCCGACCTGGATGTGCCCGCCCAGAAGGTCGGTCATGATCTGCGACCCGCCCTTGTAGGGCACGTGCAGCAGGTTGACGCCTGCGTTGGCCTTGAACTGCTCGCCGGCCAGGCGCGAGGAAGGCTCGGACGAACCGAAGGACAGGCGCCCGGGCTGGGCCTTGGCCAGCGCGATCAGTTCGCGGATGTTGCCCGCCGCGACCGTCGGGTTGACCACCACCACCCAGGGAGACGCCGCCACCAGGGTGATCGGCGACAGGTCCTTGATCGGGTCGAAGGGCATCTTCGCCTTGACGAAGGGGTTGATCACGTGCGCCGCCACCACCAGGGCCAGGCTGTGGCCGTCCGGCGGCGAGGTCACCACCATCTCGGTGCCGATGATGCCATCCGCACCGGGACGGTTCTCGACCACCACCGACTGGCCCCAGGCCTCAGTGAGCTTTTGCGCGAACAGGCGACCGAGGATGTCGGTGCCGCCGCCAGGCGCGTAGGGGACGACGATGCGCACCGGCTTGGCGGGGTAGGTCTGCGCCACGGCGGCGGGTATCAGCGCGACCGTGGCGGCCAGCGCCGCAGCGACGAAGAGCGGACGGCACGCGGAGCGAAGGCGGAACATTTGAGGGTTTTCCTTGTCTACGAGAAGGTGTCAATGCATAGTATTCTCACATTCTGTCGTACGGCCGTGCGTGCTGCGCCGGCATTCATCAACCTCACGGAGACAATCGTGACCAAGCCCTGGATCAAGCGCGCCGCGATCGCGGTGTTCGCCGGACTGATGACCACCGCCATGACCATTCCCGAGGCCGATGCGGCCAAGCGCTTCGGCGGCGGGCGCAATGTCGGCAAGCAGTCCGACAACGTCAACCGTCAGGCCGCGCCCGCCGCGCCTGCCAAGCAGCAGCAAGCCCAGGCTGCGCCGGCGCAGACGCCGCCGGCAGCCGCGCCTGCCGCAGCCGGCAATCGCTGGCTCGGCCCCCTGGCCGGGATCGCCGCCGGGCTGGGCATTGCCGCGCTGCTGTCGCACCTGGGCCTGGGCGGCGCGTTTGCCGAAGCCCTGATGATGTTCCTGATGATCGGTCTGGCCATCCTGGCCGCCGTGTTCATCTTCCGCATGATCAAGCGCGGCAACGCGCCCGCGGCAGCGACCGTGGGGGCCGGCCCGGGGGCAGGTCAGACTCCCGCGACAGCCATGCCGTTCTCCGCCGCACCGGCGCAGCCGGCCGGCCCGGCGCCTGCGCGCTCCCTCACCGAGGGCATTACGCTACGCGGTGCGGGTGAGGCCGCGCCCGCCCCTGCACCTGCCACCAGCACGGCCGGCGGCGGCTCGTGGATCACTCCGGAGGGATTCGATACGGAGAATTTCCTGCACATCGCCAAGATGTACTTTGTGCGCATGCAGGCCGCCTGGGATGCCGGCAACGAGAAAGACCTGCGTGACTTCACCACGCCCGAGGTCTACGCCGAGGTCAAGCTCGACCTGGTCGCACGCGGCGCCGAAGAAAGCGTCACCGAGGTCGTCTCGCTCGATGCCCAGTTCTTGGGCGTCGAAGAACTCGGTGACACCACCATGGCGAGCGTGCGCCTGTCCGGAACGATCCGCGAAGGACGCGATGCGCCCGCCATGCCGTTTGCCGAGGTATGGAACCTGACCAAACCCGCGTCCGCGAGAGCGAGCTGGGTGGTCGCAGGAATTCAGCAGGAATCCGCAACCAAACATTGATTCCACTGTCAGCGTGACATCCGTGCCGGCAGTCGCTGGCGCGGATTTCGCCCCAAGCCCCGCAAGGGGCTTTTTTTTCGTCCGCATGTCAAAGACCACAACCCATGGACGGGAATCCCCCCCCTAATTAATGAGAATCATTACTATTGACAATCGACTCGTTGTCGAGAATAATTCTCATCATCCCAACCGCGAGAAACGTCATGAATCGTCTCCTGCTAGCCGCGCTGACTTGCACAATGGCCTTTTCGGCCAACGCGCAGGAGCGCGTCCTCAACCTGTATTCGGCACGCCACTACCAGACCGACGAAGCGCTGTACGCCAACTTCACCAAGGCCACCGGTATCCGCATCAATCGCATCGAGGCCGGCGATGACCCCCTGCTAGAGCGCGTGCGCAACGAAGGCGCCAACAGCCCGGCTGACGTCATCATGCTGGTCGATGCCGCGCGTCTGCACAACGCCCAGCAGACAGGTCTCTTCCAGCCGGTCAAGTCTGCACTGCTGGAGTCGCGCATCCCGGCGGACTTGCGCGACGCGCAGGGTCACTGGTTCGCGTTTTCGACGCGCGCGCGCGTCATCGTCTTCAACAAGGCGGAACTGCGGCCCAGCGACGTGGCCACCTACGAGCAGTTGGCCGAGCCGGGATTGAAGGGCCGGGTCTGCACCCGCTCGGGCTCGCACCCCTACATGCTCTCGCTGGTGGCGGCCATGACCGAGCACCTGGGCGAGCAGCGCGCCGAGGCCTGGGCGCGCGGCGTTGTCGCCAATTTCGCGCGCAAGCCCGCCGGCGGCGACACCGACCAGATCACCGCGGTCGCGGCCGGGCAATGCGGCGCGGCGTTGACCAACACCTACTACCTGGTGCGCCTGATGAAGTCGAACCGCCCGCAGGATCGCGAGGTTGTCGCCAAGGTCGGCGTGGTGTGGCCCAACCAGGCCGGCTGGGGCACACACCTCAACGTGTCCGGTGCGGGAGTGGCGCGCCATGCGCCGAATCGCGAGTCGGCGGTGCGCTTTCTGGAGTATCTGGCCAGCGATGACGCGCAGCGCTACTTCGCCGACGGCAACAACGAATGGCCGACCGTCAAGGGCGTCAAGATCAAGAACGACGCTCTGGCGTCGATGGGAGAGTTCAAGGCCGACAACCTGGGCGCCGGCGTATACGGGCGCCTGACGCCGGTCGCGCAGCGCATCGTCGATCGCGCGGGCTGGCGCTAGGACTTGTCCAACCCTCAACACGCATGGAGCGGCGCGTGAAGGACAAACAGGATGCTGGCGTCAGAACGACGCCGGCTTCCGCCGTCCCCGCAGGCCCGCCACGCATCGACAGTGCCGCGCTGTTCAGCGGCCGCAATGAAATCATCATCGCCCACCAAGGCCGCGACTACCGGCTGCGACTTACCGCGCACGGAAAGCTGATCCTGACCGCGTAGTTCCCTTTCTTTCCAGCCAGCCAGCCCGGAGCGCTCCAGCACATTCCGAAGCCAGCCAGCCAATCGTTCCCACCGAACCGACAAGGCTTGCTGCTTCGTGACTTCACTCGCTTCGCGCGCCACGCGCCCGCCCTCATCCCCCGCGTTCCGCGCCCTGCTCTACCCCTTGTTCGCCACGGCCGCGATGTCGCTGCCGGATGCCGGCGCGCAGGTCGTGGCCCAGCGCCTGGGCGAAATCACGGTCACCTCCACTCGCACCGAGCGCGACGTGGCCGACGTGCCCAATACCGTCTCGGTCATCTCTGCTCAGGACATCGAGCGTGGCCAGATGCAGGACATCGCCGACCTGATCCGCTACGAGCCCGGCATTTCGGTGCGCGGCGACACGCGTCGCTTCGGCAACTCGAGCTTCGGCATCCGCGGCATCGATGGCAACCGCGTCCTGATCCAGGTCGACGGCGCGCGCATCGCCGACGAGTTTGCGTTCGGCAACTCGCAGCTCAACGGCGCCGGGCGCGATATGGTGGACCTGGACACCTTGAAGCGGGTCGAGATCGTGCGCGGCGCGGCCTCCTCGCTGTACGGGTCGGATGCGATCGGCGGCGTCGTGTCCTTCCTGACCCTGGACCCGGACGATCTGCTGCGGCGCACCGGTCGTGCCGCTTTCGCCGGCATGAGGAGCGGCTACGCCTCGCATGACCGCTCTTGGACCAACGGCTTCGCGGTGGCCGCCGGACGTGAGGCAGTGCAGGCCATGCTCATGTACAACAACCGCGGCGGGCACGAGACCGACAACCGCGGCAATCTGGACGTGCAGGGCGCCACGCGCACCGCGGCGAACCCGCAGTCCTATCGCATCGATTCCGTACTCGCCAAGCTGGTGCTAAAGCCCGCTGCCGGCCAGCAGCTGCGAGTGACTTTCGAGGAGCGCCATTCCAGCACCAGCACCAACGTGCTCTCCGGCGTACCGGCGCTGCCGCGCGTGACCGACCTGCAGGGCATGGACACCGTCGATCGCCGCCGTGTCGCCCTCGACCATGAGTGGCGCTCGCCGACCGCCTGGATCGACCGCCTGCGCTGGCAGGTCTACAGCCAGGACTCGGTGACCCTGCAGCGCTCGCGCCAGGTGCGTACCAACACCACCGCGGCCTGCTCGGGCGTGACCGCCGGAATCAACCGGTGCGTGCTCGACCTGGACACCACGTTCAGCCAGCGCGTCCTGGGCGGCAGCTTTTCTGTCGAACAGGTGTTCAACGCCCTCGGCGGCCTGCATCGCCTGACCTGGGGTGGCGACGCCAGCCGCACCAACACCTTCGAACAACGCGACGGCGTGCGCGTCAACCAGACCACCGGCGCCACGACCAAGACCCTGTTTCCGGACCCGGCCTTTCCGGTGCACGACTTTCCCGAAGCAGACACGACTCTGCGCGGGCTGTACGTGCAGGACGAAGCTGCCTTCATGGAGGGTCGCATCCTGGCTGTGGGCGGCCTGCGTTACGACACCTACCGGCTGACTCCGCACGATGACCCCGTGTTCCGGCGCAACAACGTCGCCAACCCGGTGAATCTGGCAGCCGCGCGCGAAGTCAGTGAAGCGGCGTTGTCCCCGAAGTTGGGCGCGACCTACAAGGCAGCCGAAGAATTGAGCGTGTACGCCAACTACGCGCACGGATTCCGCGCGCCCTCGGCGCTGGAAGCGCAGGCGGCCTTCTCCAATCCCGGCGCGGGCTACATCCTGGCGCCCAATGGCAATCTGAAGCCGGAAAAGAGCCGCGGCGTCGAAGTCGGCGTGCGTGCGGACCTGGGCGCGGTCAACCTGGGGCTGGCGGTCTTCGACAACCGCTACCGCGACTTCATCTCGCAGATCGACATCTGTCCGTCGCACCCGAGCTGCGGCGTGGGCGGGGTGGCCAATGTGTTCCAGAACGTCAACCTGTCCAACGTGCGCATCTACGGCGTCGAACTGCGCGGTGACTGGAAAATCGACCGCGCCTTGACCGCGCGCGGTGCGCTGGGCTATGCAAACGGCACCGACCGCAGCCGCAACGTACCGATCAATACCGTTGATCCGCTCAAGGCCGTGGCCGGCTTGCGCTGGACGCCTGCCGCCCACTGGGGCGGCGAGGTCACGCTGACCCATGTGGCGGCCAAGACCCGCGTCGATGACCTGAGCAACTCGGGTTTCCGCACCCCGGCCTACCAGTTGCTCGACCTGACCGGCCACTACGCGCTGGCCAGGCACGCGAGCCTCACCTTCGGTCTTTTCAACATCACCAACAAGAAGTACTGGCACTGGTCCGATGTGCGCCTGCTGGCGGCTTCGACCACCGCGGCCGCGCCACTTCTCAACACCACCGTCGCGACCTCGCCGCTGGATCGCTACACCCAACCCGGCATCAATGCCAGCGTCAATCTGCGCGTCAACTTCTAGGAGTTCCTTCATGATCGCCAAGACCGCCCCCGCTGACCCCGGCCGGCCCGATGTCATCGTCAGTGCCGCGCTGTATCTGATGTCGTCCTTCGGACGTTCCGGCGGGTGCCCGCGTCTGGCGCAGGTGATCCTGCGTCACCTGCGAATCCTGGCCGGGCACGACCAGGTCGGGCCGATCCTGCGCCAGACCTGCGCACAGATGGCCGAGCAATGGGACGCCAAGCTCACCGAGATGCTGCGCGACCAGGACGCGGCGCCCCGTGCGACTGCGCGCCTGTTCCGCTTTCGTCGGGACATCCACTGAGCCGCCCGCCGAGGCGCCCCCGGAACCCGTTTTCACCGAACCGCATCAGTCACCTGCATCACTTGCCAGCATCACCACCAACGAAAGGACCGCTTCCCATGAATGCTCCAGTCAACCTGCGCGCCGATCCACAGCTCCTCAATGAAGCCTTCCGTGCCATCAAGGCCGAGAAGAACCTGCGCAACCGCGACGCCGCCGCCGCCTTGGGTGTCACCGAAGGTGAAGTCATTGCCAGCGGTGTCGGCAGCAACCAAGGCTTTGGCGCAATCCGCCTCAAGGGCGACTACGCAGCCATGATCGCCCGGCTGGAGACCCTGGGCGACGTGATGGCGCTGACGCGCAACGAGTCGGTCGTACACGAACGCGTCGGCACCTACAGGAACGCCAGCCACGAGGGGCATGTCGGGCTGGTAGTGGGCGAGGACATCGACCTGCGCATCTTCTACAGCCACTGGAAGCACGGATTCGCCGTCACCGAAGACACGCCGCGCGGGCCGCAGAGGAGCCTGCAGATCTACGACGCCGCCGGAGCGGCGGTGCACAAGGTGTTTCTCAAGCCGCAATCTTCACTCGAGGAGTACACCAGGCTGGTGGACGACTGGACCGCGGCCGAGCAGTCCGCCGGCATCAGCGTGATACCCGCAGCGGTCAAGACGACGCCGCGCCCGGACGCAGAGATCGACGTAGATGGCCTGCAGCTGGCCTGGGCCGGAATGAAGGACACCCACGAGTTCTTCGGCCTGCTCAAGAAATTCAGCGTCGCGCGCACCCAGGCACTGCGCCTGGTCGGCGACGATTTCGCCTACCGGGTCGGCCACGGCGCCACCTTGGCGATGCTCGAATCCGCGGCCGCTGCGGCCCTGCCGATCATGTGCTTCGTCGGCAACCCCGGCATCATCCAGATCCACACCGGGCCGGTGGTCAACATCAAGGTCATGGGCGACTGGGTCAACGTGCTCGACCCGGCATTCAACCTGCACCTGCGCGCGGACCGTATCGCCCAAAGCTGGGTGGTGCAAAAGCCGACCACCGAGGGCACAGTCACCTCCCTCGAACTCTTCGACGGCGAAGGAGAAACCATCGCCATGTTCTTCGGCAAGCGCAAGCCCGGCGTCCCCGAGCTGCCGGCCTGGCGCGATCTGGTCGCGGCCCTGCCTCGCTTGTAAACGGATTCGCCTGCGCGCGGATGCGCAGGGGGGTCGTCGCGCGGGTCCGACCGGGAAGCCGGATTCGCATGACGCGGTCTCGGCGGCGGAGCGGGAGTCATTCCCCGCTTTGCCGGCCGACCGTCAATCACCGGAGGTTCATCATGATGTCGAGATCCCTTTTTCTCGCGGCGCTCCTCATGGCCTGCACGGCACATGCGCAGGTGCCGCGCGTGGTCGCGGTCGGCGGCGCGATCACAGAGATCGTCTACGCGTTGGGTGCGGAAGGCCGTCTGGTCGGCGTCGATACGACCAGCCTCTTTCCGCCCGAGGCGCAAAAATTGCCCAAAGTCGGCTACCAGCGCCAGTTGGCGGCCGAAGGCCTCTTGTCTCTCAGGCCCACCGTGGTGCTTGCGACCAGCGAGGCCGGGCCGCCGACGGTGATCAGCCAGTTGAAAGGCGCCGGCGTGCGCTTCGAGACCGTCAGCGCCGATCATAGCTTTGAAGAGGTGCGCAACAAGGTGCGCGTGGTTGCCAACGCGCTGGGATTGAGCGCGCGCGGCGCGGAGCTTGACTCTTCGCTGACGCGCGATTGGCAATCCACACAAGCCTACGTCGCGGCCGAGGAGCGGCGCGCGCCGAAAAAGCCGCGCGTGCTTTTCCTGCTGCTGCACTCGGCCTCCGGCGGCCTGATGGCTTCCGGCCAGGGTACCGCCGCCGACGCGATGATCCGCTACGCCGGCGGCGTCAACGCGGTGTCCGGCTACACCGGCTACAAGACATTGGCCGATGAAGCCTTGATCGCGGCCGCGCCGGATTTCGTGCTCCTCACCCAGCAGGGCCTGGACGCCGTCGGCGGCGTCGACAAGCTCTGGCAGCGTCCCGGACTGGCGTTGTCGCCAGCCGCCAAACAACGCCGCTATGCCGCGCCCGATGCGCTGTACCTATTGGGTTTCGGCCCGCGCCTGCCGCAGGCGGTGCGCGAGGTGGCCACGCACATCAGGAGCGGCACGTGAGCAGCGCGCCCGACATGGTCACGCAGCCGTGAGTGCGGTACTCCAACAGCACGGAGCGCGTGCTGCCACTGCGGCGCGCCGGCCTGGCAAAGCGCTCGTCCTGTGCGCCCTGACGGGCTTGATGATGATCACGATCCTGGTCGCCGCCGGCACCGGCGCATTCGCGATCGCTCCGCGTGAGGTCCTGTCCATCCTGCTGTATGCGGTCGGCATCGACACTGGAATCACTTTCGCCCCACAGCAGGAGACGGTGTTCCACGCCATCCGCCTGCCGCGCGTACTCATGGCGGTGCTGGTAGGCGCCGGGCTGGCCGCGGCGGGCGCCGCCATGCAGGGACTGTTTCGCAACCCGCTGGCCGACCCTGGGCTGATCGGCGTGTCCTCCGGGGCGGCACTGGCGGCGGCGTTCGTGATCGTGTTGGGCGCCACGCTCCTGCCCGGTCTCTCGCGTGCTCTGGGGCTCTTCACCCTTCCGCTGGCGGCTTTTCTGGGCGGACTGGCGGTAACCGTTGTCATCTACACGCTCGCCACCCGCGACGGCCGCCTGTCGCTGCCAATCATGCTCCTGGCCGGCATCGCGGTCAACGCGCTGGCGGGCGCAGGCATCGGGCTCTTCACCTATATCGCCACCGATGAGCAGCTGCGCAACATCACTTTCTGGAGCCTCGGGTCCTTGGCCGGCAGCAGTTGGAGAGTGATCGCCTTGTGCGCGCCCGCGACAATGTTGGCGGTGGCGCTGGCCTGGAGCACCGCCGGGCCACTCAATGCCATTCTCCTGGGCGAAGCCGAGGCCGGGCACCTGGGGGTGGACGTGAAGCGCCTCAAGATCAGTGTGATCGTCGCCACCGCGCTCGCGGTCGGAACCCTGGTGGCGTTCACCGGCATCATCGGCTTCATCGGCCTGGTCGCGCCGCACATGCTGCGGCTCGTCGCCGGGCCGGACCACCGGATCGTGATTCCGGGTTCGGCACTCCTGGGCGCAACGTTGACGCTCGCGGCAGACACGGTCGCCCGCACCATTGCCGCGCCGGCGGAAATGCCGATCGGCATCCTCACCGCGCTGATCGGCGCACCGTTTTTCTTGGGCCTGCTCCTTGCGCAGCGCCGTGCCTGGGGCGCTTGATGCTCTCCTTGCGCGCGCTCACCTTCCGTGCCGCCGGCCGTGCATTGGTGGACGCCGTTTCGCTAAGCGTCGCGCCGGGTGAAGTCGTCGCCGTGGCCGGCCCCAACGGCGCCGGTAAATCGACCCTGCTGCGCCTCATGGCAGGCGAAATCGAAGCCGCGCAGGGTGATATCGTCCTCAACGGCCGCCCGCTTCATCGCTGGCGCGCGCAGGAACGCGCCCGCATGCTGGCGGTGTTGCCGCAGGAGTCGCGACTGGCGTTCGCCTTCACCGGGCTGGAGGTGGCGCTGTTCGGCCGCTATCCGCACCGCGCAGGCGTGCTCGCGCGCGAAGACCGGCAGATCGCCATGGCCGCGCTGGCCCTGACCGACGCGGCACATCTCGCCGACCGCGACTTCACGACCCTTTCCGGCGGCGAAAAAGCGCGCGTCCAGCTTGCGCGCGTGCTGGCGCAGTTGTGGACGCCTTGCGAAATGGCCGGCACGCGGCTGACTCGCCTTTTGCTGCTCGACGAGCCCACCGCGGCGCTGGATCTGAAACACCAGCACGCGACGCTGGCCGCTGCCCGCCGCTTTGCGCAAGCCCAGGGCGATGTCGGTGTCATCGCCGTGCTGCATGACCTGAATCTCGCGGCGCAATACGCAGACCGCGTGCTGCTGATGCGTGCTGGCGCAGTCGCCGCGCAGGGCACGCCGCGCGAAGTATTGACCCGCAATCAGGTCGAAGAGATATTCGACATCCGGGTCCGGGTGTTGCGCCACCCGTTGGGCGGCACTCCCCTCATTGCCGCGGCCACCGACGCGCGAACCTGAACGATTCGCGACAGGACCAACCCACCCGGCGCCTGGGCGGCGCGCGGGTGGAAATTGCAGACAACAGGCTACATGCGACGACGACGCGCCGCGACCGTTCCCATGAAGATCAGGCCGGCGAGCATCATCAGGTACGCGGACGGCTCGGGCACTGGCGCCGCAACCGCGAAATCGAAGTAGAAGCGCCCTGAGTCACCGTAAGGCGACGCCGGATTGAGATTGACCAGCTTGAATTCCGCCGTGTAGGTGCCGGGCAGCGCAGCTGCCGCCACGGAAAACACCGGCTTGAACTCGAAGGTGTTGCCATGGCCCAGGAGGATGGTGCTGCTCAACGCGAAGAGGTCGAGCACGGCCTCCGTCCCGATCTTGAGGCCCGGTGTCGCATTGAGCAGTTGCAGCCCGACATTGACACCGGTAAGGCTGCCGGACCAGCGGTTGCCGCTGCTCGTGAACAGGATGTTCTCATCGGTTCCAGGAGCAAAGCTCGACAAGGTCTGGATCGAGGCGATTCCAAGGTGACTGTACTCGGAGGCGCCGACACTGGATCGCATCCTTCCCGCATACAGCCCGCTGCCCGCAGTAAGTGAAAGCGGAGGATCGCCGGTGTAGGTCTCCGGGATACGGTTGTTGCTGTTGGTGTCGAGCACCCCCGGATGCGGCGCCGGACCGACGAAACTGTAGGTGCCGATGCCATGGAAGTGATCCCCATGGTCGAACAGGAGCGAAAGGCGATTGTGATTCGGGTTGGGCAGACCGGCGTAGCCCCCACTGGGAAACACGGCGCGATTGTCAAAACCGACGTAAAAGCCGATGCCCTCGTCGTGGCGTACGAAGGCTTGCGCAGA
This sequence comes from Burkholderiales bacterium, assembly GCA_016790635.1. Taxonomy (GTDB): domain Bacteria; phylum Pseudomonadota; class Gammaproteobacteria; order Burkholderiales; family JAEUOS01; genus JAEUOS01. The sequence continues at coordinate 142,212 of JAEUOR010000002.1, read as the reverse complement.
CATTGAGGCCGTGATGAGGACGGCGGCGGCCAGGCGTGGAAAGGAAAACATGGGTCGTATCTCCGGAGATTCGTTCACTGGGATGTGCGCCAAGCGCTGCGTCACGACACTGCAGAAAGGCGCGTCGCAGCCGTTGTTGCGTTATTGTTCTCATTTGCATCTTAGTTGCATTAATAGTTCCCGTCAAGACGATTGATGCATTCTGGATAACGCGCATGCATTCGCAAGATGGTAGACTTTCTTTGACTCTCTCCAGGTGCTCCCATGTTGCAAGCTCTCCTACCGTCCGGCCGCCGACTCACTTCCTGCGTGCTGGCAGCGGTCCTGTCCGTGCCGGCCTCCCTGGCGTTCGCCGCCGGCTACGATGTGCTGGTCGGCCAATCGGCGGGTAGGCTCACGGCCGGCTTTTTTGCGCATGGCGGGGTTCCACCGGCCGGCGGATTCGGCTTTGACTACCTGGCAAACCGCAACCTCTACACCGCCGATTTCGGCGACTTCGCTGGCGGCCCGCGCAAGACCGACGATCCCGGCTTTCAGAGTTTTGCAGGCGCGCTCCCGGCGGACACGCTGGTGTATGCGCGCGGTATCGGCACCTTGCAATTCTGGACGCCGTCCGCCCCCGCCTGGAGCAGCGCCGCGGCAGGCACGTTCGTGCGCCTGGACGGCGCGGTGCCGACCGACATTGCCACTGCTTACCTGTTCTGCGAGATCGGAGACGAGTTCCTTTGCAATCCCGCGTTGGCAGCGCAATTCACGCTCTATGAGCAGGGCACACGCATTTCAGGCACCGGCATCAGCGGCCCCAACCCGGCGCTGATCGACGAAGCGGCGCCAAATGGCTCCTTCCATGCACACCTGGACTGGGAGATCGGCAAGACCGGCGGCACGCCTGCCAATGGTGCCTACCTGATCGGGCTCAGCCTCGCGGCACCCGGCTACGCGGATTCGACGCCCTTCAGCCTGTTGTTCAACTACGGGCTCACAAGCGCGCAATTCCAGACGGCCTACGCTTCACTCGCTACGCCGCCTCTTCCTGCGGTGCCTGAACCGGCGGTTTGGGTCATGCTCGCGCTGGGAGCCGCGCTGGTCGCCAGGACCGCCGCGCGAAAAACCAAGGCCGGTGCCTGAGGGCCGACGCCCGTCGGCCTTCAATAACGCACCTCCGCGCCGATTTCCACGGCGCGCCCGGCTTCCGGGCTGAAGTTGCGCAGGAAAGACGTCGCGTTGCGAATCTCGCGATCCAGCAGGTTGCGACCCCGAATGAAAAGAGTGGCATCACGCCCGCCGCCGCGCCAGCGCCACGCTGCGCTGGCGTTGAGCAGTTCGTATCCGCGCGTCATGGTCTCGTTGGCGCCGGGATAGGCCTGGCCTTCGACACGCGTGTAGCGCATGCGTAAGGTCCAAGCGCCAGTGACGTTGGCGATGCCGACCCCATAGCGCGGCGTGGGCAGGCGGGGCACATCCTCGAAGCGTGCCGGGAAACGCCCGCGCACCCGATCGCCGAATACCGACAACTCGGTGACACCGGGCAGGTAACCGCGCAGACGCAGTGCCAGATCGACCTCGTAACCGCGAAAGCGCGCGTCCGCCTGGTCGTAGCGGGTCACCGGCAGGCAGTCCTCCAGGCGCACGCATCGGACGCGAAAGCGTGCCTCGTCGGTGTCGAAAAACAAGTTGCCGGCACTGCGCTGGAAGAGAAAGTCGGTCGCGGAGTTCTCGAATACGGCGACGTGCGCACGCACGCGCTCGCGGTCGACATCCAGGATCAAGTCCTTGCCGCGCATGGTTTCAGCGCGCAAGTTGGAGCTGCCGATGTCAAAGGTGTTGGTGGCCAGATGCGGGCCGAAGGAATACAGTTCGTGCACGTCGGGGGCGCGCCGTCCGCGCGACTGCACAAATGAAACGCTGGCCTTTTCGGCGAATTCCCAGCTCGCCGACAGCGAATGCGACTCGATGCGAAACGTGCGCAACGGAAAGGTCAACAAGCGACGATCGACGGTGCGCTGCGGCTGAGCTTGAGTGCCCTGGCGCTCTTGCCGCCAGGCCGCTTCCAGGCGCAATCCACCACCCAGATCGATGCGCTCCGTCAGGTACAGCGCGCGTGTATCGGTCGCGGTACGCGGGATGAACGCCTCGGCGCCGACGGCCGAGAAATCGCGGTCGACGGACTGCCAGCCCAGAGTGCCCGAGACGCGCCGGCCGAGACGGTGTTCGACCTCGACGCGCAGTTCCGTGACACGGTTCTCGAAGGTGGTCGCGATGCGCGTACCTTCGAGTTCGTGATGGCGATAGCGAGTGCGCCCCAGTTCCAGACGCACCACGTCGATCCATTCGCCTTCGCCCCAAACTTCGGCGCGCAGGTCATGGCGCTCGTTGGCCAGGTCGATGCGCACCGCGCCGTCACCGTGCGAATGCCCGGCCGAAGGCGGTATGCCGTAGTTGTTGGTCAGGCGCGAGGTCGCCAGGCCCAGGCTGCCGGCGCTGCCGAACCATGCGCCGCCTACGGTCAGCGCGTCGGCGCGCGCGCGCGTGTTGTCGAGGTAGCCGCAGGTGTTGCGCGTGCTGACGAGGCCGAACTGCGCGCGGATCGCTTCACCATCGACGGCGCAGCCGGGAATGACCGCGTTGTTGCGACGGCGCGTGAAGCCGCTGGCATGCAGCGCCGCCAGACCCGAGCCGGCGTCGAACTTGAACGAAGCGGCATCGACGTCGCCATTGAAATTGTGGCGTCCCTGCAGCACGCCACTGACAGGACGTTGCGGCGGGCGGCGCGGAATACGATTGTCGATCACGTCGATCGCACCGCCGATCGCACCGCCGCCGTAGCGGATGGTCGCCGGCCCGCGCAGGATGCGCACCTCGTCGGCCAGCATGGCTTCCGCACTGGTCGCATGGTCGGGACTGAAAGTCGCCGCGTCATGCGTGGCAGCGCCATTGGACAGGACGCGCACGCGGCTGCCGGTCAGGCCGCGGATTACCGGAATACCGACACCGGGGCCGAAGGTCGAATTGGCCACGCCGGGCTCGTCGGCGATCGCCTCGCCCAAGGTCTCGCCGCCACGCTCGCGCAACTCGTCGATGCGCAGACGCAAGGTGGGGCGCACCGGCTCACGCGGCGCGTCTGCGGGCGCGCTCTCGCGTACTTCGATTTCCTTGAGCTCCGTCTCGCCGGCCGCGCCCGGCGCGGCATCGCGGGCAAGCGCAGCCGCGGACCACAAGGCGCATGCCAGCAGCATGGCGGTGCGCCAGCGCCCGCTTGACAACATGACTGCGAACCCTCAAACTGCGAATGACTTCTCATTATAGATTAGATCAAGACGGCCCCATAGCTCCCTTTCATATCAGCCAGGAACCATCATGCTTCGTCCCTCCGCCCGTCACTCCGCCCTTGTGGCAGCGGTATTCACGTCCGCCGCCCTGCTGCTGTCCCCGCCCGTTTCCGCACAACACGCTGGCGATGTTCAGATCACTCTCAACGCCGGCAAAATCACGCTAGGCGGCAACGCCGAGACGCAGTTCAGTACCGGCTACAAGATTTACGAAGGCAATTTCGGTGACCTGTTTGGCGGTCCACACAAGACCGATGATCCTGGCTTCGAGATGGAGGACGGGACATTCCTGGCGGGACAGCAGTTGTGGTACCAGGCCAGCAGCGTACTCAAATTCTGGAACGGCTCGGCCTGGGGTGCGCCCGCGGCAGGCAAGACCTTTACCATCGAGGACGCGTTTGGCGGGCAGACCTTCATCAATGGCATGGGTGTGACCAACCCGTTGGGTGTGCTCGACGCAGCCGACGCCGGTGGCGGCATCCATACCCATATCGATTTTCTGATCAGCAACGCAGGCCCGGTACCCACCCCCGTCGGCGCCTACATGGTCACCCTGGCCTTGACGTCGCGCGGAGTCGACGGCATGTCAGCGACCGGCTATCAGGATAGCGATCCATTCCTGTTCGTCATGAATCACGGCCTGTCAGCCGCGAACTTCGAGAACGCAGTCCATGCGCTCGCAGTACCCGAGCCCGAGGCCTACGCCATGTTGCTGGCAGGATTGGCGCTGGTCGGCACGGTAGCGCGTAGGCGCCGCAAGAGCGCCTGAACTAGCTCTGACGTTCCGGCGCCCTGCCGACACTTGAAAGCGCGACGCAGAGAACGGCCGCGCAGCGCGTAGCGATGCGCCGTCGCGCTACGGACTTGGCGGACTGAAACCAGCGCGAAAGGCAGGGTCGCCGCGCGCGGCGGCGAGAGGTCTTCAGGCGCGCGAGCGCGTGCGCCCGCCGCTCGGGCCGGGGCATTCGTTGCAGCGACCGTAGAGCAGGATGTCGAGCCGGTCAACATGAAATTCCGGCGGCGCAGGCAGCTTGCGGCTGTCAAAATCGTGGAACACGTCGAACACGCGCCCGCATGAGCGGCATTTGAAATGATGATGCTCGCCAAGCGAAGTGACCTCGTAGCGGTCCGGCTCGCCCGGCAGTTCGACTGCGCGAATCCACTTTTCCTCGGTCAGGGTCTTCAAGGCGCGATAGACCGTGGCGATGCTCAGCGAGGCGACTTCGCCACGCCCCGCTGCCAGGACCTCTTGCGGAGAAAGCGGGCGGCCGGCAGCCGAGATCGCCGCGAATATCGCGTCGCGCTGCCGGCTATAGCGTTCCATGCGGTGCCTCCAGGGAAGAACCGCGCAAGTTTACTGCGCCGCCGCTCCTGAAGCGAGCGCCGCTTGCGGCCTTCAGCGCTCGCCGGGATCGGTGACGAAGCCGATGCGCTGAATTCCCGCCTTGGCGGCCGCGGACATGGTCTGCGCGACCAGTTCATAGCGCGCTGCGCGTTCGGCACGCAAGTGCAGTTCCGGCGGCGGCTGCATGCGTGCCGCCTCGGCGAAACGCTCCGGCAGCGATTTCGCGTCGATCTCACTGCCGTTCCAGAACACCCGCCCGTCGGCGAAAATGCCCAGCTGCACATTGTCGGGCTTGGTCTGGTTGGCGCTCGATGATGCGCGCGGCAGGTCGATCTTGACCGCGTGCGTGAGGAGTGGCGCGGTGACGATGAAGATCACCAGCAGCACCAGCATCACGTCGATCAGCGGGATCATGTTGATCTCCGCCTGCGGCGTGCCATGCGCGGAACGGTCGAATCCGCCGAAGGCCATGTCAGGCTCCCTTCGTCGCCGCGGCAGGGACCTGCCGCGCTGCGCCGGCGGCTTGACGGTCGCCCGCCTGGCCGCCATTTTCATCGCGATGCCCGGTCGACATGAACGCGTAGACATCGTGCGCAAAGCCGTCCAGCTCCGCGGCGACGACCCGGTTGTGGCGCGTGAAGGCGTTGTAGGCCAGCACCGCGGGAATCGCGACCGCCAGCCCCAAAGCGGTCATGATGAGCGCCTCGCCGACCGGCCCGGCGACCTTGTCGAGCGTGCCCTGTCCGGAAAGCCCGATCGCGATCAGCGCGTGGTAGATGCCCCAGACGGTACCGAAGAGGCCGATGAAGGGCGCCGAGCTGCCCACCGAGGCCAGCACGGTCAGACCGGACTCGGCGCGCGCCGCGGCCTCATCGATGGCGCGGCGCAGGGCGCGGGTCAGGTACTCGTCGGCACCGCCGGACTCGGCCAGGCGCGTCGCACCACGCGTGCGATGTTGCTCGATTGCCCGCAGGCCGCGCTGCAGCAGGAGTCCGAACGGCTCCTGCGGCGGCGCTGCGGCAAGCCCGCGCGCCACGGCGTCGAGGTCGCGCGCCTGCCAGAACTCCTTGAGAAAGCGCGCGCTTTCGCGCCGGATCAGGATGTTGCGCAACGACTTGGCGATGATGAGGTACCAGGTCGTCAGCGACATCAGCAACATGATCACCAGGATGGCGCGGGCGACACCGTCGGCCTGCGCCAGGAAGTGGGCAAAGCCCAGGGACTGCTGCATGTTCAGCCTTTCAAATTGAATGAAATCGGGACCAGCACCTGCGCCGGCACGGCGCGCTCGCCCTGTCGCGCGGGAACGAACTTCCAGCGCTTCACCGCTTCGAGCGCGGCCAGGTCGAGGCGCTCCGAGCCGCTGCTGGTACGGACTTCGACACTCGAGGGCAATCCGCTCGCATCGACCATGACCCGCAACACCACGCGCCCCTGCTCGCCCATGCGGCGCGACAGTGGCGGATAAGCCGGCGCCGGGTTGTCCAGGTAATCGGCCTTGAAGTCAGGGGGAGTGATTGGGACGGGCGGAGGCGGCGCGGTCGGCGGGGCGATCGCCACCGGCGGCGAAGCGACCGCGGGGGGTGCCTCAGGTGCAGGCCGCGGCGGAGCGGGCGCAGGCGCGGCGGCCGGTGGCGCTGCCGGCGCTTCGGTTGCCAATACCGGCGCGGAACTCGCAGGTGCGGTAGGCGGCGGGCGCACCTCGGCGCGCGGACGCGGCGGCGGCGCCTGGGGCGGCGGCGGACGCGGTGTTTCCGGCACCACGCGCGGCGGCGCCGCTGTGGGTGGGGTGATGATGTCGACGATCACCGGCGCGATGACGCGCAGCGCTTCGCGCGCGGGTGCGTAGCTGAAGATGAGCAGCGCCGCCAAGACATGCAGCGCAAGCGCGACCGCAATGCCGGTCCAGCGCGCGGAATCGAATGGCCTCAAGACAGTGATAGCAGCCACAGGGGTGCTTATGAAATCCAGTTGCAAGAATAACAGCCCCGGCAACTGCGGACGACCCCTTGTAGAAGCCGCGTGGGGTCAATTACAGGTATAATGATAATGCGTATCAATTGCATTTTCAATTGGGACCCGTTAGCATTGACACTTCGGAGTCCTGACACCAGTCGCGCCAATGATCGTCTGTCTCTGCAACCCCGTCTCTGATCGCGCCATCCGCGCCTGCGCGGGTGATGGCTGCGCGTCGTTCCGCGAAATGGCAGTGCATCTGGGCATCGCTCAGCAATGCGGGCGCTGCGCAGTGCTGGCCAAGGAAATATTCGACGATGCAAGGCCCAGACCAGTCGCTAGACTTGAAGTGCGCGGCCGGGTTGCCGCAAACCCGCGGCCTCTTTAGCATTCAGATTCGCTTACCAACAACCGGACCATCCCAATGAAGGGCGACAAAAAAGTCATCGAATTCCTGAACCGCGCTTTGCGCAATGAACTCACTGCCATCAACCAGTATTTTCTGCACGCCAAGATGTTCAAGAATTGGGGCCTGGAAAAACTTGCGGCCTACGAACAGCACGAATCGATCGATGAGATGAAGCACGCCGACCGGCTCATCGAGCGCATCCTGTTCCTCGATGGCCTGCCCAACCTGCAGGACTTGGGCAAGCTTTACATCGGCGAGGACGTGCCGGAGGCGCTCAAGTGCGATCTGAAGCTGGAGCACGAGGCCCATCCGCTGCTCAAGGACGCGATCGCGCACTGCGAAAAGGTCGGCGACTACATCAGCCGCGAGTTGCTCGAGGACATCCTCGAATCCGAGGAAGAGCACATCGACTGGCTCGAGACCAACCTGGGCCTCATCGACAGGGTCGGCCTGCAAAACTATTTGCAGTCGCAAATGGGATCCGCCGCATCCTGAGGCACTTGCGCACAGGGAGCGCGCTGCTCGCCGCAGCCAGCCTCTTTCTTGCCGGCTGCGCCACCACCAGCAGTTCCGATTCGGCCAGGCTGTCTGCCGATCTGATGCGCCACCGGGTGGTCCTTCTGGGCGAGATGCACGACAACCCGCACCACCACCGCCTGCGTGCCGAAGCGTTGGCCACCGCGCTGGCGACAGACCCGTCGTCCAGGCCAGCGCTCCTGATGGAGCAATTCGACCGTGAGCGCCAGGCGGACATCGAACGCGCACGGCGCGAACGCCCGCGCGACGCCGCCTATCTGATCGCGCAGGCCACGCCGGAGCGCAGCGCCTGGAACTGGGTTTTCTACCGGCCATTCGTCGCCCTCGCGTTGCAGTACGACCTGCCGCTCATCGCGGTCAACGTCTCGCGCGCCGACGCGCAGCGGGTGGTTCGCGAAGGGATTGCCGCGGCGTTCTCGTCCGCCGAGCTCGCGCGTCTTGAACTTCATGCCCCACTGCCGCCGGCAGTCGTCGCCGCCATCGAAGAAGCGGTCCGCGTCGGTCACTGCGATGCCTTGCCCCGCACCTTGCTGCCGGCCATGGCGCGCGCGCAGATGGCACGCGATGCCGCGATGGCCCTCGCACTGCACGACCGGGGCGCGACCGGCGCAGTGCTGATCGCCGGCAACGGCCACGTGCGCCGCGACTTCGGTGTGCCGGTGTGGCTTGCGCGCCTGGGTGCGAAGCCCGCCTGGGTGGTGGGCTTTACCGAAGCCGGCACAATCGAGGCTGCCGGCGCCTACGACCGGCAGATCGCCACCGAAGCTCATGTACGCCCCGATCCCTGCGCCGAGTTTCGCCGCCGTAACGGGGCGGCCAGCGGCGGATGACGCCGGGGGCAAGCCGGGAATGGACGACGCGATCGTGCCTTCGCGCCGCGCAAAGGAAGCGTGATACGGTAGGCTTGCACTGCGCCATCGCAGCATAGCGAGATTTTCTTCAGGATCAGTCCATGTCGACTTCAGCGTCTGAAATCACCTCCCTGCAAGCCCTCGAAGCCCTTTATGGCCAGGCCGGCGGCGCCTCGCTGACTAAGGAGATCGACTACATCAGCGACGCGTATCGCGCCTTGATCGAAGCCTCGCCCTTCGTGCTCATCGCCACCGTCGGGCCGGGTGGCACGGACTGCTCGCCGCGCGGCGACCCGGCCGGGTTCGTGCGCGTGCTCGACAGGAAGCGCGTGCTGATCCCCGACCGGCGCGGCAACAATCGGCTGGATTCGCTCAAGAACCTGATCGGCGATCCGCGCATTTCCCTCTTGTTCCTGATACCGGGCGTCAACGAGACCTTGCGCATCAACGGTCGCGCCCGCATCTTGGACGATGCCGCACTCGCGCAGAGTTTCGCGATGGACGGCAAGGCGCCGACGACCGTCATCGAAGTCACCGCGGAGCGCGTCTATTTCCAGTGCGCCAAGGCACTGGTGCGGTCACGCCTGTGGGCTGCCGACGCGCAGGTGCCGCGCGCAAGCGTGCCGAGCAACGGTCAGATCCTGGCCGAGATCAGCGCGGGGCAGGTCGATGCGGCCGAATACGATCGCGCCTATCCGGAGCGGCTGCGCAGCACGCTGTACTGATGACCCGCGCGCCGCGCATGCAAGCACCAGGCCTCGTTCATCGCTTGAGGATGGTGAGCAGGTTGTAGAAATCGTCGGTGAAGGTCTTGTAGGCCGGCCGCGCCGGTGCCGGCTCTGACGCCGACTTGATGCTGGGCGATTCAAGCAACGCCTTGTTGCGCGTGACGATGACCTGGTCGGTCGAGGAAACGAAGTAGTCGCCGCTTTCGGCCGAGTCGCTGACCCAGGCGGTATGCATGCCGAACTCGTCGGCCAGGCGGCGGATCACCGGCATCAGGTCGACAAAGCGGTTGGTCGCCTGGAACACGATTGCGCCGTCGGGCTTGAGGTGCCGCACATAGGCGGCCATCGCCTCGCGCGTGATCAGGTGCATGGGAATCGAGTCGCCCGAAAAAGCGTCGATGCCCAGCATGTCGTACTGCCGCGGCGCCTCCCGCTCCAGCGCCAGGCGGCCGTCGCCCAGCACCACCTCGACCTTGGCGCGGGTCTCCTGCTGGAAGGTGAATTCGCGCGCCGCGAAGTCGACGACCACCGGGTCGATTTCGTAGAACACCCACAGGTCACCCTCGCGGCTGTGGGTCAGGAGCGCCCCGGCCCCCAGGCCGATGACGCCGATGCGCCGCGGCCCCGGCAGGTTCTCCAGCAGCCTCCCATAACCCGACGAGCGCGAGAAGTAGCTGGTCGGCTCCATGGTGCGGCCGGGCTCCAGGTGCTGGCCGCCGTGGTTGATGCCGCCGTGGATCATGTTGCGAAACGGTGCCGGGTCGTCCTGGTCACGGATGCGCACCACGCCGTAGAAATTGCGATCCATCTCGCGTACTCCGCGCGTGTACTCGACGACCGCGAGAGCATCGAGGCGGACGACACCGGCAACCACGGCCACGGCGGCGATGCGGAACGCCCAGCGCAGGCCGTTCGCGTTGCCCGGCAGGCGCCATACGGCGATCGCCAGCAGCAGCGCCAGGACGACCAGCACGACATGCAACTCGAAGTAACCGCGCAGGAACAGCGGTGCACCGATCGCCACCAGCAGCGCGCCGAGCGCGCCGCCGACCGACATCATCAGGTAGTAGAGGGTCAGGTGGCGCGGGTCGGGCTTCTGCCGCGCCAGTTCACCGTGCGCGAACATGCAGGCCACGAACAGGCCCGCGGCGAAGAGCGGCAGGACGTACTTGAGTTGCAACGAGTCGATCTGCCAGGCCATCGCCAGAACCAATGCCGCCAGGAGCGGCATGAACACGGCGCGCGAATACCAGCGTGGATGATCGAAGCAGATGATGAAGGTGATGAGGTAGAGGGACAGCGGCAGCACCCACAGGAACGGCACCGAGGCGATGTTCTGGGTGATGTGATTGGACACCGCCAGGAGCACGCACGAACCGGTAGCGGACAAGACCAGCCAGGTCGCGAGCGTCATGGCACCCGGCGGCGATACCGGGGCCGCGGCAGGCGCGGCGCCCGCCTCGACTTCGCGCGCGCGCGCGTTGCGCACCGAATGCCAGCCAGTGGCGATGCAGATCAGCGCGAAGAACGCGTACAGCGCCGACCATAGCTTGGCCGATGCGGCGACTCCGAAGAAGGGTTCGACGATCACCGGATAGCCCAGGAGCGCAAGCAGCGATGCCAGGTTCGACAGCGCGAACAGGCGATACGGCACGCTGGTGTTGAAGCGCTGCCAGTACCAGGCCTGCAGCAGCGGCGTGGTTGTCGACAGCAGCAGGTATGGCAGTCCGATGGTGGCCGCGAGCAGGCCCAGGATGCGCAGGATCGGATCCTCGTCGCCGGCCGGCTTCCAGGCCGCGTCAGCCAGGATCGGCAGCGTGATAAGCGACAGCAGCAGCAGGAACGCGTGCAGGCCCAGCTGCTGGCGCGGCTTGAGCCAGCGCACCGACGCGTCGGCATACGCATAGCCTGCCAGGAGCGCGCTCTGGAAAAAGAGCAGGCAGGTGGTCCACACCGAGGCTGAACCGCCGAACCAGGGCAGGATCTGCTTGGCGATCAAGGGCTGGACCAGGAACAGCAGAAACGCGGAAAGAAAGATCGTGAGTGCGTAGGGAAGCATCGGAAGTCGCGTAAGGCAGGGGCGGCACGTGAAGATGCGCCAGGATTGTCGAGGGAGGCAGTGACTCAAAGTCCGCGCAACCGGCGCAGACGGCGTGTCGGCAGGTCTTTGGCCGACAGGGTGGCATCAAGAATTCACGGTAGAGCGTCCAGGTCGATGCCGGGCCGGGCAGTGGGAGGCGATGGGGCGACCCGAAGTCTAGCCTCAGCCGCCGTTGAACGTGAAGCGGAACGCCGCCCCGGCTCCCGGCGTGCCTTCGGCCGACAGATGGCCGCCGTGTCGGGCGACGATGCGCTTGACGATCGCAAGCCCGATGCCGGTACCGGCAAATTCCTCCTCGCGGTGCAGGCGCACGAATGGTTCGAAAAGCCGCTCCGCATAGCGCATGTCGAAGCCGGCGCCATTGTCCGCGACTTCCCAGGCATCGCCGTAGCGGCCGACGCGGATGCGCGGCGCTGTCGCGCGCGCCGAGAACTTCCAGGCATTGCCGATGAGGTTTTCCAGGAGAATGCGCGCTAGTCCGGCATCGCAGCGCGCGACCATGCCGGCCTCAATGTCCCATTCGACGCTGCGCTCGGGCTCGCGCTCGGCCAGGTCGGCGGCCACCCGATGCGCCAGTGCGCTCAGGTCGACCGACTCACGTCGCAGTTCGCAGCGACCGACCTTGGCCAGGTCGAGGAGGTCGTCGATCAGGTGGGCCATGCGGCCGGCGGCTGCGCGCACCCGCGCAAGCAGGGCATGTTCTTCGGCGGTCAGCCTGTCGGTCGTGCTTTCCGACAGCAGCTGCGTGAAGCCGTCGATGGCACGCAGCGGCGTGCGCAGGTCGTGCGAGACCGAGTAGGAGAACGACTCGATCTCCGCCACCGCGGCCTCGAGTTCGGCGGTGCGTTCGCGCACCCGCGCTTCGAGGGACTCGTTGAGCGCGCGGATCTCGCGGGCCATGCGCTTTTCGGCAGTGATGTCCAGCCCGGCCGCCAGCACGCAGGGTTCGCCGTCGATCTCGATGGTCGTGGCGAAAACCCGCACGTCGATGAGGCGCCCGTCCTTGGTGCGGACCTGGCGCTCGCGCCCTTCGACGCGACCGGTCCGCTTGAGTTGCTCGAGAAACTGTTCCCGATCGTCCGGGTTCGGCCAGGTGCCGATTTCGAGCGTGCTGCGGCCGATGGTCTCTGCGCGCGTATAGCCCAGCACCTTCTCATCGGCGCGGTTGACCTCGAGGATCACGCCATCGGTCATGCGGGTGATGGTCATGCCGATGGGACTCAAGTCGAACGCGGTCGAGAAGCGCTTTTCGCTGGCGGCCAACGCCGCGCGCGCCGCCTCTTCGCCGGAAACGTCCATCATCGAGATGACCGCATAACGGCGCCCGGCGTCGTTGATGACCGAAGCCGAGACCATGACGTCGATGCGCCGCCCGCCCCCGGGACTGGCCAGCGTCAGGCGTGCGGGCGTCAGCGGCGGCCCGGATTTGAGTATGGTGCGCACGCGCTCGGCCGCCGCGGCATCGGCGACGAAATCGAACACCGAGCGGCCGAGCACGGCGTCGCGCCCGAGTTCCAGCAAGCGCTCGGTGGCGCTATTCAGATCGACGATGACACGCCGGTCGAAGTCGGTGATCACCACAGGCATCGGCCCGCGCCGGAAGATCGCCTCCAGGCGCTTTTCACTGGCCGTGAGTTCGGCCTCGGCGCGGCGTTGTTCCGCGGCCTGGCGTTCGACGCGCGCCAATGAGCGCAGCACCAGAAGCCGGGCGAAGTGCAGGGTGAGCGCGATCGCCGCCAGCGCCAACGACCAGATCGCGCCATGGATGGCGGAAAGCGAGAAGTCCGGCTGCGGCAACAGGCCGGCGTTCTGCGCTGCGATCAGCGCGAATACCGCCAACACGCTGGACGCGACGGCCGCGGCCAACGCGCGCGCGTCCAGGAAAATGCCGCCGATGACCACCGCGCCGATGAATCCCAGGGTCGCCGCGCCGCGGATCGAGCCATAGGTGACCGTGCCGGCGATCGCGTAGACGATCAGCAGGACCACCAGCCCGCCGATGGCCACGCCCAGCCTGCCTGCGCGAGTGGCTGCGTAGAGGCCGATCAGCAACGGCAGCATGGCCGCTACCGCAACGATTTCCCCGGGTCGCGCCGAAGTGTCGAACCAGGCCAGCATCAGGAGGGCCGGCACTACCACCAGCAACGTCCCGAGCACCGCGCGCAGGGTGCGCGCGAGCTCGCCGGCGAACTCGCTCCTCAAGAGCGGGTTGCCGGCAGGCGAGGAGTTCGGCGCGGCGGGCATGTGCGGGGCAAGGGGATCGCAGGGCACGCTGTCGGAACCCCGATTCTCGCGCCGAACGGCATGCCGCGTGCGGCGCCCCTACAGGGCAGTCAAAATCAGGTCGCGCAGCCGCATGCGCGCGCGCCAGCCGCACGCCATCGCGACTTCACCCACATGCGACAGAACACCGTCCTGCCACATCGAGCGCCCATCCCCGATGCGCGCGCTGGAATGCGCCACCGTGGCGGCCGCGATGCCGCGACGGTCCAGTTCAGCCAGGCGAGTGATGCCCGCACGTTCGCAGCCGCCGCCTGCATCGTGAAACACCGCGGCGCGCGCGGCGACGGGCGCGTCATGCAGATTGAGCGCGGTCTCGGGCCGCCCGCCATGGAGCGCACCATGCGAACCGATGATGAGGATGCGTCCGGCATCCTCGCGAACCAGCTTGCCCACCGAATCCAGCGCCCAGACCTGCGCACCGCCTGCGTCGGCCACGTGCCAGCGTCCTTCGGCATAGGGCGTCGGCTTGGCGAAGGGCGTCGCGGCGAGGCGCAGGCGTTCCGCTGCCTCGCTCGCCCTCATGTCGGGGGCCACACCAACCGCCCGCGCCGGGCGATTGGCGTGCGAGATCACGCCACGCGCCAGCGCGTCCAGGCCGTCGCCGATACGCGCACTGTCGTGCGATACGGTGGCCGCCGCCATGCCAATGGCCTCCAACCACTCGAGCCCGGCTACTCCGGCATTGTCCCGGCCGCACCCGGCATCATTGAGGATCAAGGCATGCGCGCCGGCGCTGGCGCCCAGATAGCAGGCGATGATGCCGCCATGCGAACCGGCCACGAGGACCGCGCCACGCACCTCTTTGCCCAACGCCGTGACCGATTCCGCGGCGAGGATCGGGCGACTCGAGCGGTCCGCCATCAAAAAAGCCGCCCGGAGGAGCGGCCTTTCAAGTCCCGCATTACTGCTCTCAGACCTTGCGCTTGGCGATCGACTGCTCGGCCAGGTCGACCAGGTCCTTGCCGGTCTGCGCCTTCCAGCGCGCGTACACGCGGCGGGTGGCGATGACGAACTGATCGCGCTCCTTGGCGTCCGGGCGGGTCACCTTGACACCGAAACCTTCGACCTGCTTGTAGACGCTGTCGTCGGACTTGGTCAGGCCCTTCCGCGCCAGGTCGACTTCGAACTTGCCGGCCTCGATCGCGCTAGCGCGGACGATGTCGCGATCGGCAGCGGTCCAGGAATTCCACACCTCGCGGTTGACGACAAAGGCGAGCGGGTCGCACACGTAGCCCCACACGGTGCAGAACTTGTGCCCCAGGGTGTGCAGCTTGGCGGCGGTGAACACCGTCATCGGGTTCTCCTGGCCGTCGACCGCGCCGGAGGCGAAGGCCGGCTGCGCGTCGGCCCAGCTCATTTGCGTCGGGTTGGCGCCCAGGTCGGTGAAGGTCTCGGAGAACAATGCCGAACCGGCGATGCGCACCTTGAGGCCTTTCATGTCGGCCGGGGTGCGGATTTCGCGCTTGGAGTTGGTCAATTCGCGGAACCCGTTCTCGCCCCAGGCCAGCGGAACCGCGCCGGCACGGTCGATGAGTTCGAACATGCGCTTGCCCACCGGCCCCTGCGTCAGCGCATCGACGGCGGCGAAGTCCGGCATCAGGAAAGGCAGCGAGAAAAGATTCAATTCCTTGATCTGCGGCGACCAGTTGATCGTCGAGCCGATGGCCATGTCGATGATGCCCTGGCGCACGGCCGAAAACTCGCGCGTCTGGTCGCCCTGCACCAGGGAAACGCCGGGGTAGAGTTTCATGTTGATGCGCCCGGCGGTCTTTTCGCGCACCAGGTTGATCCAGTGCTCGGCGCCCTTGCCCCAAGGGAAGGCGGTGCCGACCACGGTCGAGAGCTTGTACTCGGCGCGGTACTGCGATTGCCCGGTGACAATGGCCGGAAAGGCGAGTCCGGCACCACCGGCTGCGGTGCCCAGAACGAAGTTTCTGCGTTTCATGAAAGCTCTCCTCTTGGTAATGAACGATCTATGGCGCGTCTGCACATCCGGCAGGCCGGCTCGGCCTCAATAGCCCAGCACCCCGGGTAGCCACAGCGCGAGTTGCGGAAAGATTACCACCAGCACCAGTGCGAGCATGAAGCTCACCACCAGCGGCAGCACCCAGCGCACGGTTTCTTCGATGCGCACCCCGGCAATGCGGCAGCTGACCATCAGGTTGACCGCCAATGGCGGGGTGAACTGGCCGACGGCGACCATCAGGGTCAGGATGACACCAAACCAGACCAGATCCCAGCGATAGGCATTGGCGATCGGGATCAGGAGCGGGATGAAGATGAGAAATATCGAAACGCCATCCAGGAACATGCCGACAATCAGGAGGAAGGCGATCAAAAGCGCCAGCACGCCCCATTCGCCCAGGCCCGACTGGGTGATCGCCCGCGTGATCGGGTCGGCGATCGAAAGCGTGTTGACCGCGTAGGCGAAGATGCCGGCCAAGGCGACGATCAGGAGGATGACCGCGGAGAGTTCGGCAGCCTCGGCGAAGATGCGCGGCAGTTCGCGCGCGCGAATGGTGCGATAGACGACCATGCCGACGAAGAGGCCGTAGGCGACCGCGACCACGGCTGCCTCGGTGGGAGTGAACCAGCCTGCGCGCATTCCGCCCAGGATCAGCACCGGCGCGAACAATCCCCAGGATGCATCGCGCAGGCTTTTCCAGAAAGGCGGTCGCGGCAGATCGGCCTCGTGCGTGCCCAAGCCATGGCGTCGCGCCAGCCATACCGCCGGGACGATCAGCGCCAACCCGGCCAGCACGCCGGGGAGCATGCCTGCCGCGAAAAGCGCCGGTACCGAGGCGCCCGGCACCATGACGCTGTAGACGATGAAGGCGATCGACGGCGGGATCAGGATGTCGGTGGCAGCGGCTGCGCCTATGACGCTGGCCGAATAGGCCGGCGGATAGCCTGCGCGCGCCATCGCGCCGATCATGACCGCGCCCACCGCCGCGGCGTTGGCCGGGCCGGAGCCGGAGATGCCGCCCAGAAACATCGCCACGCCGATGGCGACCAGGGGCAGCATGCCCGCGCCGCGTCCCACCATCGCCACCGCGAAATTGACCAGGCGCTGCGCGACGCCGGAACGATCGAAGATGCTGCCCACCAGCACGAACATCGGCAGCGCCAGGAGCGGGTACTTGGCCAGGCCTGCATAGAAGTTCTGCGGGGCGGCGATGAGGCCGAACCACTGCGTGTCCAGATTGGACAGGAAGATTGCCAGCGCGCCGCCGAATCCCAGCGCCACGCCGATGGGCACGCCCGCCAGCATGAGCAACGCGAAGACGATGAAGAGCAGCCAGGCGACCATGAACTAGCCGCGCCCGCTCCAGGAGCGCTTGAGCAAGCCGGCTGTACGTGCCACGATCAGCAGCGACAAGAGCGGCAACCAGATCGTGAATGGCCACTTGGGCCAGCTCATGCCCGAGGTCGTCTCGGCGAAGCGATAGTCGTCCCAGGTCATGCGCGCGCCAAGCACGGCCAGGCCTGCGAAAAACATCAGCACGCACAAGGCCGAAAAAATCGCCAGCCGGCGTTGCCGTGCAGCGCCGCCGCCGGCGAAGAAGTACTCGATGCGGATGTGCCGGTCGCGCGCGTAGGCCGCTGCGCCTGCCGCCATGGCCATGGCCATCATGAGGAAGATCGAGATCTCCTCGGTCCAGGCGAAGGACTCATCGGTGAAATAACGCACCAGAACGTTGGCAAACGTGATCAGGCAAAGCGCCGCCATCATGAGCGCCGCGGCCCAGTCCTCGGCCTTGAGAGGCTCATCCGTCGGCGGCGCCGGAGGAGTGTCTTCGCGCACGGTCATGCTCAATACATCACCAGGCCGCCGTCGGCCACCAGGGTCGAGCCGGTGATGAACGACGCGTCGGCGGAAAGCAGGAAGGCGATGGCCTGCGCGATCTCGTGCGGCTCACCGGTGCGGTTCTGCACCGCCATGGCTTCCACCCGCGCGCGGTGCGCGGGGTTTTTCCATGGCTCTGCGATCATCGGCGTCATGGTCGCTCCCGGCGCGATGGTGTTGACACTGATGCCGCGCTCGGCCAGCGCGCGCGCGGCGTTCTTGGTCAGTGCCAGCACCCCGCCCTTGCTGGCCGCATAGGCAGCCGTGCCCGAGAGCCCGCCGCCCCGCAGGCCCGCGACGGATGCCACCGTGCAGATGCGGGAACCGCGTGGCATGACCCTGGCCGCCTCGCGCAGGCACAGGAAGGTGCCGACCACGTTGACATCGTAGACGCGCCGGAAGGTGGCCGCATCGAGTTCCATGAAGGGCACCATGTCGCCGACCCCGGCGGCGGTGGCCAGCGCGTCCAGCCCGCCCAGGTGCGCCACGGCCGCGGCGAAAACGCGCGTGAGTTCGGGCTCGTCGGCCACGTCCACCGCGAAGGCAGCGTGTCGGCCACCGTGCGCGGTGGCCGCTTGCACGGTCGCCTGCCCGCCCGCGGCGTTGATGTCCAGGCAGGCGACATCGAAGCCGCGTCGCGCCAGTTCGACCATGGTCGCCGCGCCGATGCCGCTGGCGGCACCGGTGACGATCGCCTTCCTGCGTACCTCGGCCATGACTTCTCCTTGCTTACTGTGCGAGCAACGCGCGCGCCGCCGCCTCGATCTTGGCTGCCGACAGTCGCGACTCGTTTTCCAGCACCTGTGCGTAGCCGACCGGAATGCGCGGCGCGCCCAGGCGCCGAACCTTGCAGCCCACCGCCTCGGCAGCACTGGCTGCGACTTCGGCGCCGAAGCCGGCCACCTGCACCGCCTCGTGCACGACCAAAAGACGCCCGGTCCTGGCGGCCGATGCGCATACCGCGTCGCGGTCCCACGGCCACAGCGTCCGCAAGTCGATCACTTCGGCCTTGATTCCCGCAGAGGCCAGCCTGGTTGCCGCCTCCACGGCCAGGGCGACCCCGCGCGACCAGGTGACAATCGTCAGGTCCTCGCCTTGCCTCAGGGTCGCCGCACGGCCCAACGGCACCGGACGGGTGGTGTCCACGTCGCCAGTGGCGCCCCACAACTCCTTGTGCTCCATGTAGATCACCGGGTCGCCAGAAGCCAGCGCGCTCTTGAAGAGACCGTAGTTGTCCTGCGGCAGCGCCGGCGTGACCACCGTCAGTCCGGGCATGTGGGCGAACCAGGCCTCGAGCGACTGCGAGTGCTGCGCGGCAGACGCCGACCAGATGCCGATGGGCATGCGCGCGACCAGTCCTACGCGCCCCTGCCCGCCGAACATGTAGCGGTTCTTGGCCGCCTGGTTGACGATCTCGTCCATGCCGCACAGCGCGAAGTCGATGACGCGCATCTCGACGACGGGCTTCAAGCCCGCCAGCGCCATGCCGACCGCGGCGCCCATGATGTTGGCCTCCGAGATCGGCGTATCGATGATGCGCTCGGGACCAAAGGCTTCTTGCAGGCCGCGGTACTGGCCGAAGATGCCGCCGCGCCCGAGGTCCTCGCCCAGCGCGACGACGCTCTCGTCCGCGCGCATTGCCTCGGTCAACGCCAGGCAGGCGGCCTCGGCATAGGTCATCACGCTCATTTCCAGCACCCCGCGCCGGTATCGGCGATGTCGTCGTAGGCGTACTCCACCGGCGGCCACGGCGCCTTTTCCGCCTCCGCGAGTGCGCTTGCGATTTCTTCCCGGGCCGCGCGGTCGATCGCATCGGCCGCATCCGCCGGCGCCCCCAGCGCTGTCAGACGCGCGCGCGCGATCAGGAGCGGGTCGTTCTTTTTGGCTTCTTCCACTTCACGCGCATCGCGATACGTGCCCGGATCGACCGACACGTGGCCCTTGAAACGGTAGGTCACCGCATGCAGGAGCCGCGGCCCGCGGCCGGCGCGTATCCCCCCGATCATCTTTGCGGCCGCCAGATCGACCGCCTCGACATCGTTGCCGTCCACCCGCATGGCGTCGATCCCGAGGGACTGGGCGCGCGCCGAAACCCCCTCGCCTGCGGTCATCGGCGCGGTCGGCGTGGTGGCCGAGATGCGATTGTCCTCGCAAACGAAAAGGATCGGCAGCTTGTACACCTTGGCCCAGTTGAGACTTTCAAGGAACGGGCCGCGATTGGCCGCACCGTCGCCGAAAAAGCAGGCGACGATGTTCGGCCGGCGCTTGATCTTCAGCGCGTGCGCGGCGCCGGTGGCGATCGGCATCCCGGCGGCGACCACGCCGTTGGCGCCCAGCATGCCGACGGAGAAGTCGGCGATATGCATCGACCCGCCCTTGCCTTTGTTGTAGCCCGTGGCGCGGCCGAAGAGTTCGCACATCATGCGGGTGGTGTCGGCACCCTTGGCCAATGTGTGCCCATGGCCGCGATGGGTCGAGGTGAGCAGGTCCTCGCGCACCAGGTTGATGCACACCCCGGCAGCGACGGCCTCCTGGCCGGTTGAAAGATGCAGCGGTCCGCGCACCAGCGCGGGCTTGGCCGAGGTTTCCAGACCCCAGGCGGCAACGCCGCCCTGGCTGGCGACTTCGGCAGCGTCCTCGAAGGCGCGGATGCGCGCCATCAGGCGGTAGAGATCAAGCAGATGGGAAGCGGACACTCTTCTCCCTGGCGGCGGATGCAAACGGCGCGCGATTCTAGCAGCGCCCTCAGGGCTCCCGC
Source organism: Burkholderiales bacterium (assembly GCA_016790635.1). Taxonomy (GTDB): domain Bacteria; phylum Pseudomonadota; class Gammaproteobacteria; order Burkholderiales; family JAEUOS01; genus JAEUOS01. The sequence continues at coordinate 122,068 of JAEUOR010000002.1, read as the reverse complement.
ACCAACCCTTTCACCCCGGCCCATAGCCGCCGGCTGACCGGCACCCGCTCGGCCACACCGCGCAGCACCACCTGCCACTGCGCGCCGCCCTCGCCTTCCGTGTCCTTGCCGCTCGGCGCGCGCTCGAAACCGGCGATGCGCTCGCGCGCGATCAGCGCGCTGCGATGCACGCGCACGAAACGCCCGGCGAATTCCTCCTCCAGCCTGGACAGCGACTCTTCGAGCAGGTATTCGCGCGCTTCGGTGCGCACCGTGATGTACTTGAGTTCGGCGCGCAGGTAGACGATGTCGGCCACCGGCACCAGGGTCAGGCGGCCGCGCTCGGCGATCGACAGGTGCCGGCGAGCCTCGGGGTTGCTGCGCGCCAGGGCTTCGGCCGAAGGCGGCTTGCGCCCGGCGGCAGCCTTGGCCAGAGCCGCGGCCAGGCGTTCGGCGCGCACCGGCTTCATGAGGTAATCCAGCGCGTTGACCTCGAAGGCGCGCACCGCGTATTCGTCGTGCGCGGTGACGAAGATGATCGCCGGGGGATTCTCCAGCCTCCCCAGGTGCTGGGCGAGTTCGATGCCGGTCATGTTGGGCATCTGCATGTCGGCCAGCACGACGTCCGGCGCGAGGTCGGCCACCAGGGCTGCGGCGATGGCGCCACTGGCGGCCTCGCCGCAAACCGTGTGCGGCAGCTTCTCGGCGATGTCGGAGAGCAGGTCGCGCAGGCGCCTGCGCGCAGGCGCCTCGTCGTCGACGATGAGGATGGAAAGGCTCACGCCGGGCCTCTCTTCGTGGCCGTGGACGGCACGCCGGCGGGCGCGGCGACCGGCCGGGCCGGCAGGACGATGCGCACACGATAGGCACCGAGTTCGGCGCGGGTTTCCAGGCGTGCCTCGACATCGAAGCTCAAGGCGAGGCGCTCGCGCACGTTGTCGATCGCCATGTGGTTGCCCAGGCGCGGCGCGCCGTCGACCCCCACCGGCTGCGTGTGTCCATCCACGCGCGGGTTGACGATCTCGATCGCGACTTCCCCACCGCGGCGCATCGCTGCGATGCGCACCGTGCCCGGCAACGAGTTGGGTTCGATGCCGTGGTGCACCGCGTTTTCCACCAGCGGTTGCAGGATCAAGGGCGGGATCGCCGCGCTGCCCGCGTCGGCGTCGATGTCCCATTCGACCTGCAGGCGCTCGCCCAGACGTACCGCCTCGATATCGAGGTAGCGCCGGCACAGGGCGATCTCGTCGGACAACGGCACCAGCGCACGCTGCTCGCGCAGGAGCGCGCGCATGAGGTCGCTCAAGTCCTCGAGCGCCGCCTCGGCGCGCCGCGGTTGGCTGCGGATCAGCCCCAGCACGGCGTTCAGGCTGTTGAACAGGAAATGCGGGCGAATGCGCGCCTGCAGCGCCTGCAGGCGCGCCTCGGCTAAGGCCGGCGAGAACGCGCGCTCGCGCAGCATGAAGTAATACAACACCACCGCAGTGATGGCCAGCGCGACCAGCCAGTCATGCAACAGGGCCGCCGCCAGCGCGCTGCCCGGCATGACCAACGCGCGCACCCCGGCCAGGATGGCCAGTTCGATGCCGGCGATCGTCGCCAGGCTCACCCACAAGCCGGCGCGGGTAAGCGCCGCGCGCAGCGGGCACAGTAGCGCGAGCGATGCGATCAGCACCGGTTCGACGAACGCCACCGCCGCCAGGAAATGTGCCGTCCACAGGTCCGCCGAGAGCGGGCGGGCATGCGCCAATATGGAGACGGCAACCAGGAGATTGACCAGCACGAAAGCGCGCAGCATCACGCCCAAGGCACAGAAGTCCGGTAGCGAAAACTCCGAGGGGCGCGGTATACTCAACATCTTTCCTTGAAAAAACAGTCGCTTACGCTCGTCTCTTGAAGCCGAGACCAAGCCACGCAAGTATGTCAGATAAGGACGGCGCCAACAAAGCCTGGTCGGGCCGCTTTGCCGAAGCGGTCGATGACCGCGTCAAGCGCTATACCGCATCGGTCGGATTCGACCGGCGGCTGTGGCGTGCCGACATCCAAGGATCGCTGGCGCACGCGCGCATGCTGGCGCGCCAGGGCATCCTGCCGGCGTCTGACCTGGCCGCGATCGAGTCGGGCATGGTGCAGATCGCCCAGGAAATCGAGTCCGGCAGCTTCGCGTGGAACCTGGACGACGAGGACGTGCATCTCAACATCGAGAAGCGGCTCACCGCTCTGGTGGGTGATGCCGGCAAGCGCCTGCACACGGGCCGCTCGCGCAACGACCAGGTCGCCACGGACATTCGCCTTTTCCTGCGCGACGAGATCGACCGCATCGCGAAGCTCCTGGGCGACCTGCAGTCCGCGTTGATCGACCTGGCCGAGCGCGAGGCCGGCACGGTCATGCCGGGATTCACGCACTTGCAGGTGGCGCAACCGGTGACCTTCGGCCACCACATGCTGGCCTATGTCGAGATGTTCGCGCGTGACCACGCGCGCCTGGCCGACTGCCGCACGCGCATGAACCGGTTGCCGCTGGGCGCGGCGGCGCTGGCCGGCACCACCTTCGCCATCGACCGCGAATCGGTCGCACGCGAACTGGGCTTCGACGGCGTGGCCGAGAACTCGCTGGATGCGGTGTCCGACCGCGATTTCGCCATCGAATTCACCGCGGCGGCGGCGCTCATCATGACTCACGTCTCGCGCCTGTCCGAGGAACTGATCCTGTGGATGAGTCCGCGTTTCGGCTTCATCGCCATCGCCGACGGGTTCTGCACGGGTTCGTCGATCATGCCGCAGAAGCGCAACCCGGACGTGCCGGAACTGGCACGCGGCAAGACCGGGCGCGTCAATGGCCACCTGATCGGACTGCTCACGCTGATGAAAGGCCAGCCGCTGGCCTACAACAAGGACAACCAGGAGGACAAGGAGCCGCTGTTCGACACGATCGACACCGTGGCCGATACGCTGGCGATCTTCGCCGCGATGATGGCCACCGTGCGCGTAGTCCCGCAGCGCATGCGCGCGGCCGCGCTCGAAGGCTTCTCGACCGCGACCGACCTGGCCGACCTTCTGGTCAAGCGCGGCCTGCCGTTTCGCGACGCACACGAGGTCGTCGCGCGCGCGGTGCGCCGCGCGGAGGAACTGCGCTGCGGTCTCGAGGACCTCGCGGCGACCGAACTGGCGGCACTCTCGCCCAAGCTTGACGAATCAGCGCGCGCGGTCCTGAGCCTGGAAGGCTCGCTCGCCGCGCGCAACCACGTCGGCGGCACCGCACCCGATCAGGTGCGTGCCGCCGTGGCGCGCGCCCGCGCGCGCTTAGCCAGACTCCCCTGAACGCAGTCCAACCGGAAACGCGCCATGGCCACCGAAAAGATCGGCAAGTATCAGGTCGTCAGGAAACTCGGCGAGGGCGCCACCTCGGCCGTTTACCTGTGCGAAGACCCGTTCAACAAGCGCCTGGTCGCGGTCAAGCGGGTGCATGCCGAGGCGCTCAAGGATTCCGAGCGCGGCCACCTGTACAAGAAGCTCTTCGTCGCCGAGGCCTCGCTGGCCGGCCGCCTCACGCATCCGCACATCGCGACCATCTACGACGCGGTCACCGACGAGGAAGAGAAGTACATCGTGGTCGAGTACGTCGATGGCACCACGCTCGAGAAGTACTGCGACCCGGCCGGCCTCTTGCCGGTCAAGACCGTGGTCGAGATCATCTTCAAGTGCACGCGCGCGCTGGACTTCGCGCACAAGGTCGGCGTGACGCATCGCGACATCAAGCCGGCCAACATCATGGTCGTCGGCGGCAGCGACTACGACGTCAAGATCACCGACTTCGGCGCGGCGATCACCGGCAGCGCCGACGAGACCCAGGTCTCGGGTATCGGTTCGCCGGCCTACATGTCGCCGCAGCAGGTCAAGGAGCATCCGCTCACGCACCAGACCGACATCTATTCGCTGGGTGTGGTCATGTACCAGCTGCTCACGGGCCAGTTGCCGTTCCAGGCGAGCAACAATTTTTCGATGATCTACCAGATCGTCAATACCGAGCCTTCGCCGCCCTCCGCCCTGCGCGAGGGTATTCCGCGCGCCGTCGACGCGATCGTGAAGAAGGCCATGGCCAAGGACCTGGACGACCGCTACCAGCAGTGGGACGAGTTCTCGCTGGACTTGGCCGAGGCGTTTCGCAACGAGGGCATGGAGGCCGACAACGAGTTCGCCGACAGCGAGAAGTTCAACACCTTGCGCGGGCTGGCCTTCTTCAAGAATTTCACCGACGTCGAGATCTGGGAGGTGGCGCGCTTTTCCAAATGGGAAGCGCTGGCGCCAGGCCAGGTCATCCTGCGTGAAGGCGAGGACGGCGACTACTTCTGCATACTGGCCAGCGGCCAGGTCAAGGTCACGCGGCGCAACAAGCTCCTCAATATCCTCGATGCCGGCGAATGCTTTGGCGAGATGGCCTACCTCGGCGAAGAAAAGCGTCGCGGCGCGGACGTGAGCACCATGAGCGACACCAAGGTCATCAAGATCCCCACCGCCTCGCTGCAGGGCGCTTCGGATGCAACCCGGCACCACTTCGACAGTGCCTTCCTGTCCATCCTGGTCGAGCGCCTGACCATGGCCAACGTGCGTCTTTCCTCGGTCTGAAGGCGACCACCCCATGACGAGGCGCGAAGAAGTCGCGGCGGATGTCGTCGCGGGCAACCGCATCCTGGCGCGCCTGAACGTGCTCGACGGTTTCGGGCACGTCAGCGCGCGCCACCCTGACGATCCGAACCGGTTCCTGTTGTCGCGCTCGCGCGCGCCGGAATTGGTCGAGGCGTCCGACCTGATGGTCTTTGACCTGGACTCCAATCCGGTCGACGGCGACGCGCGCCCCCCTTACCTCGAGCGCTTCATCCACGGCGAGATCTATCGTGCCCGCCCCGACGTGAACGCGGTGGTGCACAGCCATTCGCCGTCGGTGATCCCTTTCGCCGCCTCGTCGGTAAGGCTGCGGCCGATCTTCCACATGAGCGGCTTCCTGGCCGGCGAGACACGCGTCTTCGACATTCGCGCCCACTTCGGCTGCACGGACATGCTGGTGAGGAACCGCGCGCAGGGCGCGGCATTGGCCGCGGAGCTCGGTGAGGCCGGCGTGGTCCTGATGCGCGGACACGGCTTCGTCGCATGCGCGAAGAGCGTGCCGCTCGCGGTCTACCGGGCGTACTACACCGAGCAGAACGCGTCGCTGCAGCGCCAGGCCATCGCGCTCGGCGGCAGCGTCACCTATCTGGACACGGACGAGGCCCGGCTCGCGGCTGCGACCAACGAAACCGTCGTCGCCAGGCCCTGGGAACTCTGGAAGCGACAGGTCGGACTGGACTGAGAGCGGCTGGGTGCCCCTTGCCGGATCACCCGCGGTTCGACGCGCAGACTCGCCTCGGATGCGGACCTGAGGTGAGCGCAGCGCCGCCCCCGAGCGGGTGCCGGATCCGCGCTGCATAGGCATTCGCCCAAGCCCTCGCCTTCCGCGGCAGCACCGAAACCAGGCGTTGTTTCAAGACGGATTGACACCGAAGCGCTTTGACCCTAAGATTTTGCATACGTATGCAGTCCCGATCAGCGTCGCAATGCAACCAGAAAGGCGTGCGCGGCAACGCCGCCTTGTGAGCGCATGAATCCCGGTGTCACATCCCTTGACGTGGCCCGCCTGGCGCGGGTGTCCCAGTCGGCCGTGAGTCGCGCCTTCACGCCCGGGCGCAGCGTGTCGGATGAGACGCGCCGCCGCATCATGGACGCGGCACGCGCCCTGGGCTACCGGCCCAATGCCCACGCGCGCAGTCTCATCACCGGACGCTCGCGCATCATCGGGCTGGTGCTTTCCTATCTCGAGAACCTGTTTTATCCGGTTGTGCTGGAAGAACTCGCGCGGCGCCTCAAGCGCGACGGGTTTCACGTCCTCTTGTTCATCAACGACAATCCCAACGCCGACGAGCTCGTCGACGAGATCCTCCAGTACCGCGTCGACGGCATCGTCCTGGCGGCGAGCACTCTCTCGTCGGGACTGGCCCAGCAGTGCGCAAACGCCGGCATACCGGTGGTGCTGTTCAATCGCATCATGGCCGCCGGCGCTGCCCGCGCGGTCAGCTCGGTCCGTTCCGACAACGAGGCAGGAGGCCGCGCGCTGGCGCAGTTCCTCGCCTCAGGCGGGCACCGGCGCATCGGCTTCATCGCCGGCAACGAGGAATCCTCGACCAACCTGGAACGCGAGCGCGGCTTTCGCGACGGACTGGCTGCTGCCGGCCAGCGCATCTGGGCCCGTGGCGTCGGCAACTACGACTTCGCCGCCGCGCGCCGCGCGGCTCTCGAGATGTTCGCGCGTGCCGATGACAGGCCGGACGCCGTCTTCGTCGCCAGCGACCACATGGCCTTCGCGGTCATGGATGCGCTGCGTCGCGACCTCGGCCTGTCGATTCCGGATGAGGTGTCGGTCGTCGGCTTCGACAACGTTCCGCAGGCCGACTGGGGCAGCTATCGGCTGACAACGTACGAACAGCCGGTGGCACCCATGATCGAGGCCGCGGTCCGTTTGCTGGCGCGCTTTCTTGCCGACCAGGAACCGCCCGCGGCCGAGAATCTGGTTATCCCGGGCTCGCTCATCGTGCGCGATTCGGCTCGTCTGCCGGCCGCGGCCGGCGCCGCTGCACGCAGCCGCGGCGGCCGCCGCGCGACGTCGACCGGGAACCGGCCATGAAGGGGTTCGACGCCGAGTTTCGCGATGTCGATCACTACATCCGCGCCATCACCGACCGCATCTGGACCGACGGCAGGATCGACGCGATCGCGCGCTATTACGACCCGGAGTGCGTCGTCGAGACACCGACGACCACGCTGCGCGGCGCGGACGCCGTGGCAGACAGTACGCGCGCCACGCTCGCCACTTTTCCGGATCGCCGGCTCCTGGCCGAGGATGTCATCGTCAGCGGCGACGCGGACAACGGTTTCCATTCCTCGCACCGCATTCTTTCGCCCATGACCCACGCGGGCGCCGGACCATTTGGCGCCGCGACAGGCCGGCCTGTGCATGTACGCACGGTCGCCGACTGTGTCGTAAGGAACAACCGCATCGTCCACGAATGGCTGGTACGCGACCAGGCCGCGATCGCGCGCCAGATCGGCCGCGAGCCACGCGCGCTGGCGCAGGCCTGGCTGGATTCCACCCCGGACGCCGTCCGTCCCGCACCCACCCAGGCGCCAGCGCCATATCGCAATCACGTTTGCAACGACGGCGTGGCGCAGGAACACGCAGCGGCCTTTCGCGAAACCTGGGAAGGAGCGGGCCCGCAAGCTCTCGCCGCCACGCACTCGCGCGAGGTCATCGCCGCGCTCCCGGGCGGCTCAGCCGCCTCCGGGCGAGAGGCGCTGCTTGCGTACTGGGATGCAATGCGCAGCGCGCTGCCCGACGCCCGGCTGAACGTCGAACATCTGGTCGCTGCGCCGCGCCCGGGCAAAACAGCCCTGGCGATGCGCTGGCGGCTGGCGGCACACCACGCCGGATCCGGGCGCTTCGGCCCGGCCACCCATCGCCGCGTGGACATCCTCGGCATCACCCATGCAGAGGCTGGCCCACGCGGCATCGAGCGCGAGTGGATCCTGATCGACGAAATCGCGATCTGGATGCAGTTGCTCGAACCAAGCGGCGCCCCCGTGCGCCGGGAAGTTCCGTTTTTTTCAACCACGATGGAGGAGACACCGTGAACAGAAGACAAACCCTGGGAATGCTGGCCGCGACGGCGGCACTGGGTCCGCGCCTGGCCAATGCACAGAGCGCCGTGCTCAAGCCCGGCAAGCCCTATGCCGGCACCAACCTCAACGTCCTGACGGTGGTCGCACCGCAGTTTTCCGCGCACGAGGCCAAGCTCGCCGAATTCGAGAACCTGACCGGAATCAAGGTCAAGTATCAGTACGTGCCCTTCGCCAGCACTCGCGAGAAGCTCACCGCGGAACTCGTCGCCAAGACCGACCAGTACGACGTGCTTTCGGTCATGGACGTCTGGGGCCCGGCGCTCTACGACATGTTCGAGCCGCTCAATGCGCGCATCGCCGAGAAGAAGATCGACATGGAAGCGCGTTATCCGCATGCCCACCTGCGCGCCTCGCGCGACGGCAACGGCAACGGCAAGAACGTCCTCGGCTTCCCGATTCGCGGCCACGTGCAACTCATGTTCTATCGCAAGGACGTGTTCGCCCGCCTGGGCCTGAAGCCGCCGACGACCTGGGACGACATGCTCGAAGTCGGCCGCCAGGTGCAGGCCAAGAGCGACATGGCGGGCGTGGCCATGTATTACGGCAAGACCGGCGCCCAAAACCTGATGATCTGGTTCAACTACCTGTGGGGCATGGGCGGCGACCTGCTCGATGCCAAGGGCCAGCCGGCCTTTCACTCGCCCCAGGGCGTCGCCGCCACCCAGGCGTACGTCGACGTGCTGCTCAAGCACAAGGTGGCGCCGCCCGGATCGGCCTCCTTCAACGAGACCGACGCGGTCAATTCGGTCGCCCAGGGCAAGAGCGCGATGGTGCCGGTGTGGTGGTGGCGCTATGCCGGCCTCACCGACGCCAAGACCTCGACGCTCAAGCCGGATCAGGTCGGCTTCGCCCCGCTGCCGTCGATGCCGGGCAAGCTCGCGACGACCTATACCAACACCTGGTTCTACGGCATCAACCGCCACGGCAAGAAGAAGGATGCAGCGATGGAATACCTGGCCTGGCTGTCGCAACCCGAGATCGAGCGCTCCGTGCTGCTTGATCGCAGCCGCAACGAGGTGGTGGCGGTGCAGACCGCCAACCTGATCGACGGCGACGTCAATGTGCGTTTCGGCGGCATGCACCTCTTCGGCGCGCAGGCGCTCAAGGGAGCCAAGGGCACGCCGCTGTTCCCGCAATGGGGCCAGGTCAGCGATGTGCTTGAAGCCACCATCAGCGAGATCGCCTCCGGCAAGACCCAGGTCAAGCCGGCGCTGGAGGCCGCCGCCTCGCGCGTGCGTCGCGCACTGCGCTGATGCGCCCCTGATGATCGGCCGATGAGGCGCATTCCCCCCCAGGTCTGGCTGCTCGCGCCTGCGCTGTCGTTCGTCGCGGCGATGGCGCTGTTCCCGCTCGGCTATTCGCTGGTGCTGAGCTTCCGTGAATGGAAGCTCGCCGCCAGCGGGTCGCCGGGCCCCTGGGTGGGGCTGCAGAACTACTGGCTGCTCATCAGCGACGATCCCGAGTTCCTCGAGGCGCTGCAGGCGACGGCGGTCTTCGTCATTGCCGATGTCGTCGCCACGCTTGCCATCGCGCTCGGCGCGGCACTGCTCATCAAGCGCGCGGGCCGCATCAATTCGCTGGCACGGGTGCTGATGATCCTGCCCTTCGTCATGAGTCCGGCGCTGATCGGCATCTCGTTCCGCTTCTTCCTGAATCCCGAGTTCGGCATCGCCCACACCCTGCTCGAGAACCTGATCCCGGCGCTGTCGGGGCGCGTCTGGCTCGCCGACGCCACGCTGGCAATGATCGCCGTGATCGCATCGGATGTCTGGCACTGGGCGCCCTACATGACCTTGGTCGTCCTGGGAGGCCTGGCTTCGATCCCGCAGGAGACCGAGGAGGCGGCGCGCGTCGACGGCGCATCGTCGTGGGCGGTGTTTCGCGACGTGACCCTGCCGCAGCTGCTGCCGGTGCTGGGCGTGGTCGCGGTGCTGAAGACGGTCTTCGCACTGAAGGCCTTCGACACCATCTATACGCTCTCCAACGGTGGCCCCGGCACCGCGACCCAGACGCTGGCCTATTTCGTCTACCAGGTCGCCTTCAACCATTACGACATGGGTTACGCGGCTGCCGCCGCCTACGTGCTCACCGCGGCACTGCTCGTGCTCTCGATCTTCTACCTGCGACTGGTGTTCCGCAAATGAGCGCCATTCCCGCCCCGGTCGTGCCGGGCTATCGCCCCGGCGCCGCCGAGAAGACCGTCGACTGGCTGCGTCAACTGGCGGTGTTCGTGATCATCGCCGCCATCCTGCTGCCGATCTTCTGGATCGTGCTGACCGCCTTCAAGGTGCCGCGCGACGTCTACAGCCTCGACGCCGCGCTGTGGTTCACCCCGACCATGGAAAACCTGCGCACGGTCTTCGAGCATCCCTGGAACCTGGGGCAAAAGATCGTCAACAGCGTGCTCATCGCCTCGGGCACCGTGCTCCTCGCGATCCCGATGGCGACCATGGCGGCCTATGCGTTCTCGCGCTTCGATTTCCGCGGCAAGCAGCCCCTCTTCCTGGTGGTCATCGCCTCGCAGTTCATTCCCGCGGCGGTGATCGTGCTGCCCTACTTCCTGATGTTCAAGGAGGCCGGCATGCTCGACACCCGCAGCGCGCTGGTGCTGGTCAACCTGTCGATCGTGCTTCCCTACGCCGTGTGGATGATCAAGGGGTTCATCGACGCGGTGCCGATCGAGATGGAGGAGTCGGCCATGGTCGACGGTGCCTCCCGCACGCGCGTCATTGCCGAGATCGTCGTGCCGACGGCGCTGCCCGGCATCATCACCGCGGCGGTGTTCGGCTTCACCCTGACATGGAACGAATTCCTGTTCGCCCTCATCATCAGCAAGCAGGACGCCCTGACCTTGCCGATCGGCCTAATCGGGTTTCGCACCGATCGTGGCGACCTGTGGGAGCTGATGGCCGCCGGCGGCATCCTGATCACCGCGCCGATGTTTCTGGTCTCGCTCCTCGTGCACCGCCAATTCATCGGCAGCCTCACCGCAGGCGCTGTCCGCTGAAGTACAGACATGACCACCATCACCCTGACCGGCATCGACAAGTCCTTTGGCGCGGTGCGCATCGTCCGCGACCTCAATCTGACGATCGCCGACCGCGAGTTCCTGGTCCTGCTCGGGCCGTCGGGCTGCGGCAAGACCACCACGATGCGCATGATCGCCGGGCTGGAACACCCGACGCTGGGCGAGATCGCCTTCGACGGAGCGCGCGTCAACGAGGTACCGACGCAGAAGCGCGACGTCGCCATGGTGTTCCAGAACTACGGCCTGTATCCGCACATGAGCGTGGCGCAGAACATCGCCTATCCATTGAAGCTTCGCGGCGTGCCGGCGGTGGAACGCGAACAAATGGTCGCACGCGCGGCCGAGCGCGTCGAGCTGACGCCCTATCTCGCGCGCATGCCGCGCGAGCTCTCCGGCGGCCAGCGCCAGCGGGTGGCGCTGGCGCGCTCGATCGTGCGCAAGCCGCGCGTGTTCCTGATGGACGAGCCGCTGTCGAATCTCGACGCCAAGCTGCGCGTGGTGGCGCGTGCACAGATCAAGCACCTGGCGCAGGAACTCGAGGTCACAACGATCTACGTCACCCACGACCAGGTCGAGGCGATGACGCTCGCGCATCGCGTCGCGGTGATGCGCGAGGGCGTGATTCATCAGCTGGGCGCGCCGGAACAGATCTACAACGACCCGGCCGATGCCTTCGTCGCTGGCTTCATCGGCAACCCGGCCATGAACCTCATCGACGTGGAGACCGACGGTGGCACCGTGCGCGCCGAGGGCGGCCTAGCAATCGCGCTGGCCGCGCCGCTCGCGGGCCGCCTGACGCTGGGCGCGCGCGCCGAGGACATGCGCATCGTCGAACCTTCCGCGGCCCATTTCCAGGCGCCGGTCTACACCTTCGAACTGCTCGGCGAAGCGACCATGGCGACGGTGATGATCGGCAGCAAACTGGTGGCGATCAAGGCCCCCAAGGACCTGCGCCTCGACCCGGAAACGCGCATCGGGGTGCGCTTCGATCCGGCACGCCTGTTCTGGTTCGACGCCGCCACCGGCGCGCGCGTGCGCGCATGAGGCCGGCAGTCCGGTATCCCTAAGGTCACCACAGCAGGAGTGTCTGCATGATCACCCGTGAAGCGCTCGCTGCGCGCCACATTCCGTTTTCCAGCCTGCGCTACACCACCGAGGCCTTCATCGACTACTGCATCCCGGGCTGCAACCCCAAGTACAACTACGCCCTGATCGGCTCCGGCGTCGCGCAAAACCCCAATCAGCCGGTGAATCTTCGCGACAAGCACGGCTTTCAGGTCGGCGCGGTGTCCATGCCGCACGGCAAGACCAACCCGCCGCACATGCATTTCACCTGCGAGGTGTTCATCTGCATGCGCGGCGACTGGCGCATCGACTGGGGTTTCAATCCCGACCCTTCGTCGGCGCCGATCGGCACTGGCGACCTGGTCTCGGTGCCCACCTGGATCTACCGCAGCTTCACCAATACCGGCGTCGACGACGGCTTCATGTTCACCGCGCTCGGCGGCGACAGCACCGGCGGCATCCTGTGGGGGCCGGACACGCTCGCCGCGGCCGCGGAAAACGGCGTCTACCTCACCGAGGACTACCGCATGATCGACGTGCGCCGTGACGGTCCGCTGCCGCCCGACGTGCGCCTGCTCGAGCCCATGACACCCGACGAGATCGCCGCGCTGCGCCGCTGGTCGCCGCAGCAGATGAGCGGGCGCATCGTCCGTTTCGACGACCTTGCCTGGTCGCGCCACGGCTTCCTCGATTCGGCCCTGCCTGGCGGCGGCGCGCAACTGGCAAGCGCGATCGGCCTGGGCGTCAGCGGCGACCGCGACGCACAGGCACCCATCGCCAATGCCCACGGCCTGTCGATCGAGTGGCTGCGCATCCCGCAAGGTGGCGCGGTCTCGCGTCACCTGCTGGCGGAGAAGCAGGTCCTTGTCTCCAGGAGCGGGTCGCTCACCCTCGAAATCGAAGCTGCCGATGGCAAGGTCGACTACAGGTTGGACGGCAGCGCGCACGCATGGGACAGTTTCGCCATTCCTGGCGATTGCTGGCGCCGGATGGTCAACACCGGTGACGGTGACGCCGTCGCCGTGCTCATGACTGCCGGCGACCATCGCAAGCGCATTCGCTGGGATGACAGTGTCGTCGCCGCGGCGGCCGCGGCTGGCTTGGCGATCGACGCTGACGGGTTCGTCGCGCCGAAGCGATTCGTTGACCGCGCGCAGCGCTGATCAGCCCTCGCTCAGGTCCCCAGGAAGCTGCCCACGGCGATGCCAAGGGCATCGCCATTCACCTTCTTGCCGTCGCCCAGCTTGGCCTTCATGACGTGGATGCGTCCGCTTTGCGAGGTGACGACGATCTTGCCGTCCCCTACGGCCACGACCTCGCCGATCTTGCCCTTGACCGCGCCGAAGGTCACGACCTTTTCCAGGCGTGCCTCGTAGATCCAGAGCTTGACCCCGTTGCAGGTGGTCCACGCGCCGGGCGCAGGGCTGCAACCGCGGATCAGGTTGTAGACGATGCTGGAGTGATTGGCCCAGTTGATCCTCGACTCGGCGTCGCGGCACCAGCCCTCGTAGGTCGCCTGCGACTCGTCCTGCACCGTCTCGCTGTGCTTGCCGGCAACGACCAGGTCGGCGGCCTCGAGCATCGCAGCCACTCCCATCGGGAACAGGCGGTCGAAATAGACCGAGCCCAGGGTGTCATCCGGACCGATCGGCGTCCTCTTCTGCAGGATGATGGCGCCCTCGTCCAAGCCATCGGTCGGTCGGAAGATCGTGAGCCCGGTTTCCTTTTCGCCGCAGATGATGGGCCAGGAGATCGATGACGGCCCGCGGTACTTGGGCAGGAGTGAGGGGTGGTACTGGATCGTGCCGTGCTTGGGGATGTTCACGAAGTCCTGCGGCGCGAACTGCAGCACGTAGGCCATGATGCCGATGTCGGCGCCCGCGGCCTGCATGGCCGCCACCGCCTCGGGCGCCTTGAGCGACTTGAACTGATGCACGGTCAGGCCCTTCTCCTGGGCCGCGACGCGCAGCGCGTCCGGCCGCGCACCTTCCTTCTCGGGAGCGCAGAACACCGCCGCGACGGTGTCGCCGCGCGCAAGCAGGGCTTCCAGGACAGCCTTGCCGAAATCCTGTTGACCGATGATGGCTACTTTCATTTTTCTTAGTCTCCGGAAGAAAACGGGCACGCAGGGTGCCCGTGGGTGATTCTCGATGGCCCGCAGCCGCGGTCGCGGCCCGGCCCTAGGCGGCTTTCTTGGGCGGTGCGCTGAACGCACCGGCGGTCTTGAGCCCCGCGATCTTGGTCGAGTCGTAGCCGAGCACCGAGGCCAAGACCTCGTCGGTATGCTCGCCCAGGAGCGGCGAGCGCTCGATCTTCGCCGGCGACTCGGACAGCTTGATCGGCATGCCGACGTTGAACCACTTGCCGCGTTGCGGGTGGTCGAGCTCGACGTACATGTCGCGCCCGCGGATGTGCTCGTCGGTCGCCAGGTCCTCGGTGGACATGATCGGCCCGCAAGGCACGTCCAGCGGGTTCAAGATCGCCATGAATTCGCGCTTGGTGTAACCGGACGCGAACTTGTTGAGGAGCGTCCACATGAGCTGCTGGTTCTTGCGCCTCTCGCCGATGGTCGCAAAGCGCTCGTCGGTGTCCAGGTTGGGGATGCCGACATCCGGGCCGATGCGCTTGGCGAGCGCGCCCCAGACGGCTTCCTGCACGACGACATAGATCCAGTCGTTGGCGCCGTGCGGCTTGCAGTGAATCGCGTTGCCGAGCTGCCCGCCGCCGGAGTCATTGCCGGCGCGCGGCGTCTCGCCCATGCCCTGGTAGGTAGGCACCGAGTACTCGGACAGCGAGCCTCGCTGCAGGCGCTGGTGGTCACGGAACTTGACGCGGCACAGGTTCATGACGCCGTCCATCATCGCGACCTCGACATACTGTCCCTTGCCGGTGCGCCGCGCCTGATGCAGCGCGGCGAGGAGCCCGATGGCCAGATGCAGGCCGGTGCCGGAATCGCCGATCTGCGCGCCGGTCACGAACGGCGGGCCGTCAGGCACACCGGTGGTGCTCATCGCGCCGCCCATGGCCTGCGCGACGTTTTCGTACGCCTTGAACTCGGCGTAGGGGCCGGTGGAGCCAAAGCCCTTGATCGACCCCATCACGATCTTGGGGTTGATCTCGCGGATCTTCTCCCAGGTGAAACCCAATCGGTCCAGCACGCCCGGACCGAAGTTCTCCATCATGATGTCGCATTTCCGGATCAGGTCGACGAACACGGTCTTGCCCTCGGGCGACTTCATGTTGACCGTGATCGAGCGCTTGTTGCAGTTGAGCATCGTGAAATACAGGCTGTCGGCGCCCGGCACGTCGCGCAACTGGCCGCGCGTCGCGTCGCCTTGCGGGGGCTCGAACTTGATCACATCCGCCCCCATCCAGGCCAGCAGCTGCGAGCAGGTCGGGCCGGCCTGCACGTGGGTCATGTCGAGGATGCGGACGTCTTTCAGGGCTTCCATGGGACGGGCTTTCGAGGAACGAGAACGAAGATTTTACGGGCGCCGGGCGTTTACTTCTTTTTCGCCGCCGTCGGGTTGAGGCTGGTGATGCGCCCGCTCTCGGTGCCGGCGGTCTCGTCGATGACCGCGTTGATGAGGGTCGGCTTGCGGCTCTTGATCGCCGCTTCCATCGCAGCGCGCAGTTCCGCCGGCGTCGTCGCGTGCACGCCGACCCCGCCGAAAGCCTCCATGAGCTTGTCGTAACGCGCCCCCTTGACGAACACGGTCGGCGCGACATCCGCCCCGCCGCCCTGGTTCACGTCGGTGCCGCGGTAGACGCCGTTGTTGTTCATCACGACCACGCACACCGGCAGGTTGTAGCGGCAGATGGTCTCGACTTCCATGCCCGAGAAGCCGAAGGCGCTGTCGCCCTCGATGGCGATGACCTGCTCGCCGCTGACGACCGCGGCTGCCACCGCGAAACCCATGCCGATGCCCATGACCCCCCAGGTGCCGACGTCGAGGCGCTTTCTCGGCTTCATCATGTCGACGATCGAGCGCGTGAAATCGAGCGCATTGGCGCCTTCATTGACCAGGCAGGCATCGGGATTGGCGCGCACGATGTCGCGCACCACGTTGAGCGCGCTGTGGAAATTCATCGGCACCGGATTCTTGGCCAGCGTCTCGGCCAGCTTGGCGACATTCTTGTTCTTGCGCTCGGCAATCGCCGCCAGCCAGGCCGCCGGCGGGCGCGGCCACTCCTGGCCGATGCCGGCCAAGAGGGCGGCAACGCACGAACCGATGTCGCCGATGACCGGGGCGTCGATGGGCACGTTGCTGTCGGCCTCGGTGGGCGAGATGTCGACCTGTATGAACTTCTGCCCGCCCCAGGCCTTGTGATCGGC
The DNA here is from genome assembly GCA_016790635.1 of Burkholderiales bacterium. Classification (GTDB taxonomy): domain Bacteria; phylum Pseudomonadota; class Gammaproteobacteria; order Burkholderiales; family JAEUOS01; genus JAEUOS01. Next base: position 105,893 of record JAEUOR010000002.1, on the reverse strand, counting down.
GCCCCCCCAGGTCTTGCCCTTGCCATGCGACAACAGCCAGTTGAGGCGCGCACCGATGATGAGCACGACGTCGGCTTCGGGCAGCACATAGGAGCGGGCCGCGGCCGCCGACTGCTCGTGCGTGTCGGGCAGCAGGCCTTTGGCCATGGACATCGGCAGATACGGGATCCCGGTGCGCTCGACCAGGGCACGAATGTCGGCGTCGGCCTGCGCATAGGCCGCGCCCTTGCCGAGCAGGATCAGGGGCTTGCTGGCGCCCTTGAGCAGGGCCAGCGCGCGCGCGACCGCATCGGGCGCGGGAATCTGCCGGGGCGCGGGATCGACCACGCGGATCAGGCTGCGCTTGCCGGCCGCGGCGTCCATGCTTTGCGCGAACAGCTTGGCCGGCAGGTCCAGGTAGACGCCGCCCGGGCGCCCGGACACGGCCGCGCGGATCGCACGCGCGATGCCGACCCCGATGTCTTCCGCGTGCAACACGCGAAACGCCGCCTTGGCCAGCGGCTTTGCGATCGCCAGCTGGTCCATTTCCTCGTAGTCGCCCTGCTGCAGGTCGACGATCTCGCGCTCGGAAGAGCCGCTGATGAGGATCATCGGAAAGCAGTTGGTGGTCGCATTGGCCAGCGCGGTCAGGCCGTTCAGGAAACCAGGCGCCGAGACGGTCAGGCAGATGCCCGGCTTCTGCGTCATGAAGCCGGCGATCGCGGCGGCGTTGCCCGCGTTCTGTTCGTGGCGAAACGAGATCACCCGCATGCCCTCGCCCTGCGCCATGCGCGTCAGGTCGGTGATCGGAATGCCCGGCAGACCGAAAATGGTGTCGATGCCGTTCAGCTTGAGGGCGTCGATGACTAGGTGAAAACCGTCGGTCGTGGCGGCGGCTGACTCGGTGGCGACGCCGTTGCCAACTTCGCTCATGTTGCCCATGGATGCCTCCGGTTGCGAATCATGGTGGGTCGGCCGCGCACGCATGGGAGGACACGTGGCCAGCCGTGAGACGCGAATATACGAAGACCCCCTCGCCCGCAGCATTGACTGATGTCAAATAGGCGCCGGACGCATGGTCGTCGGACGGGCGGAGATATAATCGCGCCCCGCCGCGCCCTGCCCCCGAGCTGATCCCCCGACCTGTCCCCGCCCTGTCTCTCGCCAGACCACCGCCAGGGCGGCCCGCCTGCCATGACCAGCATCGCCACACACGCGCAGCGCGCCGCAATCCGCGCCCAGTTGCGCAACAACCTGATCCTCTCGCGCATGGACCAGCGCGCGTGGGACGAGCTTGAACCGCGTCTGGAAATCAGCGATTACGCCAAAGGCGCGATGCTGGTCACGCAAGGCTCCGAGCAGATGGAGCAGTTTTTCATCCTCGAAGGCATCTTGAAGCGGGTGGTCGGCAATCAGGAAGGCAAGGAGATGATCCTGCGCCTGGCCGCCGAAACCGACATGGACACCAGCTATGCCGCATGGCGACTCGAGACGCCGACGCCCTACAGCATCGTGGCGCTGACCGCCTGCCGGGTCGCACGCCTGCCGATGGAAACCTGGGTCGACTTCCTGGACCGCCATCCTGAGGTCAAGAAAGTCTTCGAGTACGAGATCATGCGCCTCATGTCCGAGGTCATGGCGCATACCATCACCCTGCATCTGCTCGATGCGCCCGGCCGGCTGGCGCGCTTCGCGCGCAAGCATGCCGCGCTCGCCAATCGCATCCCGAAAAAGGAGCTGGCGGCGTACCTGAACATCACCCCGGAAACGCTGAGCCGGGTCAAGCCGGGCCGCACGTCCACCTGAGGAGCCAAGGCCGCGCGCCCCGCCAGGGGCACGCCGCCGACGTGCGGAATCAGCGCTTGCCGCGCGCGATGAGGGCGGAGACGAAGGGCCAGGCCAAGAGGGCCAGGGACAGGGCGGTGATCGAACCGACCAGGGCGTTCGAGAAGAAGATCGACACATCTCCCTGCGACAGAAGCATTGCCTGGCGGAACGACTCCTCCGCGCGGTCGCCAAGAACGATCGCGAGGACCAGCGGTGCCAGGGGATAGTCGAGCTTCTTGAAGATATAGCCGATCACCCCGAAGATCACCATCAGGTAGATGTCGAAGATCGAGGTGTGGACGGTGAACGCGCCGATCGCGCAGATCACCAGGATCACGGGCGCGATGATCGCGAAAGGCACGCGCAGGATCGCGGCGAACAAGGGAACGCAGGTCAGCACCACGATGAGCCCGGCGATGTTGCCGAGGTACATGCTGGCGATCAGCCCCCACACGAAGTCCTTTTGCTCGACGAACAGGAGCGGGCCCGGCTGCAGGCCCCAGATGAGAAGCCCGCCCAGAAGCACGGCGGCCGTCGGCGAACCCGGCACGCCCAGGGTCAGCATGGGCAGGAGCGCGCTGGTCCCGGCGGCGTGCGCGGCGGTTTCCGGCGCGACCACACCCTCGATCTGCGGCTTCTTGTCACTGCCGAAATCGGCGCCGTTGGGCGAGACACGCTGCGCGATGCCATAGGCCATGAACGAGGCCGGGGTCGCGCCGCCGGGAACGATGCCCATGAAACAGCCAACCGCCGAGGAACGAATCGACGTCAACCAGTAGCGCGGCAGTTCCTTCCAGGTTTCGAGCACCACGCGGGAATTGAGGCGCGCCTCCTTGCCCTTGAATTCAAGCCCTTCTTCAAGCGTCTGCAGGATCTCCGAAATGCCGAACAGGCCGATGACGGCGATCAGGAAATCGAAGCCCTTGAGCATCTCGGTGAAGCCGAAGGTCAGGCGCAGCGCACCTGTCACGGTGTCCTGGCCGACCGCGGCCAGCGCGAATCCCAGCATCATGGCGACCACGGTCTTCATCGGGTTGCCCTTGCTCATGCCGACGAAGGCGCAGAAGGTGAGCAGGTAGACCGAGAAGAATTCCGGCGGGCCGAACTTGAGCGCAAACCTGGCCACCAGGGGCGACAGGAATGTGATGAGTACCACCGCCACCAGCGCGCCGATGAACGACGAAGTGAACGCGGCGGTCAAGGCACGCCCGGCCTGGCCGTTCTGCGCCAGCGGGAAGCCGTCGAAGGTGGTGGCTACCGACCAGGGCTCGCCGGGGATATTGAACAGGATCGAGGTGATCGCACCGCCGAAAAGCGCCCCCCAATAGATGCAGGAAAGCATGATGATCGCCGAGGTCGGCGGCATCGTGAAGGTCAGCGGCAGCAGGATCGCGATGCCGTTGGCGCCCCCGAGCCCGGGCAGCACGCCGATCACCACCCCCAGGATCACGCCGACGAACATCAGCGCGAGGTTCGTGGGGGTCATCGCGACGGCGAAGCCGTGCATCAGCGAATTGATTTCTTCCATGGCGCGGCAGGGTGGCGGTCGGTGGCGAAGACTCTGTGAAGACGTGCCGGATCAGGCGAAGCCGATGAGGGCTTCCAGAGGCCCCTTGGGCAGGGGCACCTTGAACCAGACCTCGAACATGAGGAAAAAACCGATCATCGTGCCGAAGGCAACCGGAACAATCATGGTCCATGAATACTTGCCCAGCTTCCACATGAACCAGGCGATGAAGACGATCGAGGCGACATAGATGCCCAGGGGCTTGACCAGGGCCGCGTAAACGGCCAGCGGAACCAGCACCGCCAGCACCAGCTTAAACTGGCCGCGGGTGACAAAGGCGGTCTGCGCGTGGGTCGGATTGCGCAAGGTGCGCACCAGGTTGACGACGCTCGCCAGGGCCATGATGAGGCCGATGTAGAACGGGAAATAGCCTGCCTGCGGACCATCCTCGGCCCAGCGCATGCCCAGTCGCAGGCTGTCCCAGATGACCACCGCGGAGAGCACCAGAATGCCCAGCGCGACTGCGATCTCGAGCGTGCGTACGGTGGCCGCGGCGTCCGCCCCCTTGTCCTGCTCCATCCCTCTCCCCCTTCCTTATTGCGGCTGACGGGAGCGATGCACGCATCGCTCCGTCCCGCTATTGCATTCTTGACGCCCTACTTGGCGAGGAAGCCCGCCTCGCGCATGAGTTGCATGTGACGTTGCTCTTCCTTGGCTACCCAGGTGCGGTAATCGTCACCGATCAGGGCGGTGGTGTTGAAGGCTCCCCTCTCCATCAGGTCCTTCCACTCGGGAGTCGCGCGGATCTTCTTCATCAGGTCGACGTAAAAGAAGCGTTGGGCATCGGTCACGCCGGGCGCCATGAAGATGCCGCGCAGCATCAGGTAATCGACGTCGATGCCGGCAGCCTTGCAGGGCGGGATATCGGACCAGGCCATCGTCTCGGTGACCTTCTGGCGATAGGGCATGCGTTCGTCGTCGAACACGCACAGCGGACGCAGCTTGCCGCCGCGCCATTGCGCCACTGCCTCGATGGGGTTGTTGACGGACGCATCGACATGCTTGCCGACCAGCTGCACGGCCACGTCACCGCCGCCCTTGAAGGGGATATAGGTGAACTTGGTCTTGGTCTGCTTTTCCATCGCCACCGTGATGATCTGGTCTTCCTGGCGCGAGCCGGTGCCGCCCATCTTGAACTTGTTGGGCCCGGCGGCGCGCACCGCGTCGATGAAGTCCTTGGCGGTCTTGTAGGGCGTGTCGGCGTTGACCCAGAGTACAAACTGGTCCAGCGCCATCATCGAGACCGGCGTCAGGTCCTTCCAGTTGAAGGGCACGCCGGTCGCCAGCGGGGTGGTGAAGAGGTTGGACAGGGTGATGATAATCTTGTGCGGATCACCTTTCGCGTTCTTGATGTCGAGGAAACCCTCGGCGCCGGCGCCGCCGCTCTTGTTGACCACCACCATGGGCTGCTTCATGAGGTTGTTCTTGGCGACGATCGACTGCATGACGCGCGCCATCTGGTCGGCGCCGCCACCGGTACCTGCCGGCACGATGAACTCGACCGACTTGGTCGGCTCCCAGGACTGCTGGGCACTCGCGCCCGCGGCAACAAGGCCGATCGACGCGGCAGCTACAAGCTTGACAAAATTCATGACAAGTCTCCTATGGGGTACTGAAATCGAGCCGGGAACGATCCGGCGTCGCGGTGCAACGCACGCGGAATTCCCCGGGCCAGCCTGGCAAAATGACATGGTATGCGCTGCTTGACACTTGGGGTTATCCCGGACTGACCGACTCGCGCGGACTAGAACAACCCGACGACCTTGCCGTTTTCGTCCAGGTCGATGACCTCCGCCGACGGCACCTTGGGCAGCCCCGGCATGGTCATGATGTCGCCGCAAACCATGACCACGAACTCCGCCCCGGCGGCCAGGCGCACCTCGCGTACGTTCACCACGTGACCCGAGGGCGCGCCGCGCAGTTGCGCGTCGGTCGAGAACGACATCTGCGTCTTGGCCACGCATACCGGATAGTGGCCGTAGCCGTCATCCTGCAGCTTCTTGATCTGCGTGCGCACCTTGGAATCAGCGGTGATGTCGGCCGCACCGTAGATCTTGGTGGCGATCTTCTTCATCTTGTCCCACAGGGGATCGGCATCCTCGTAGACGAACGAGAAGTTGTTCTTCTGCTCGCACATCTCGATGACCTTCTTGGCCACCTCCGCCGCGCCCTTGCCGCCTTCGGCCCAGTGGCGCGCCATGATCACCGGCGCGCCGAGTGCGCCGAGCTTGTCGGCCAGGAGCTTGTGCTCGGCGGCGGTATCGTGCAGGAAGTGGTTGACCGAGACCACGCAGGGCATGCCGTAGTGCGTGGTCACGTTGTGGACGTGGCGCTCCAGGTTGGCGATGCCGCGCGCCAGTGCGTCGAGGTTCTCGGTGTTGAGCCCCTTGGGGTCGGCGCCGCCGTGGTACTTGAGCGCGCGCACCGTCGCCACCACCACCACTGCCGACGGTTTCAGGCCGGTCTTGCGGCACTTGATGTCGACGAACTTCTCGGCGCCGAGGTCGGCGCCGAAACCGGCCTCGGTGACGACGTAGTCGGCCAGCTTCAGCGCGGTCTGGGTGGCGATCACCGAGTTGCAACCGTGTGCGATGTTGGCGAACGGCCCGCCATGGATGAAGGCGGGGTTGTTCTCCAGCGTCTGCACTAGGTTGGGCGCCAGCGCGTCCTTGAGCAGCACCGTCATCGCGCCATGCACCTTGAGGTCGCGCGCGCGCACCGGCTTCTGGTCGCGCGTGTAGGCGACCACGATGTTGCCCAGACGCTCCTTGAGATCCTTGAGCGAGGTGGCCAGGCAGAAGATCGCCATGACCTCGGACGCGACCACGATGTCGAAGCCGTCCTCGCGCGGAAACCCGTTGGCGGTGCCGCCCAGGCCCACGACCACGTCGCGCAGTGCACGGTCGTTCATGTCGACCACGCGCTTCCACTGGATGCGGCGGATGTCGATGCCCAGTTCGTTGCCGTGACTGATGTGATTGTCGAGCGCGGCAGCAAGCAGGTTGTTGGCCAGCGCGATGGCGGAGAAGTCGCCGGTGAAGTGAAGGTTGATGTCCTCCATCGGCACCACCTGCGCGTAGCCGCCGCCGGCCGCGCCGCCCTTGACGCCGAACACCGGTCCGAGCGAAGGCTCGCGCAGCGCGATGATGGCCTTCTTGCCCAGGTGATTGAGCGCGTCGCCCAGGCCGACCGTGGTGGTGGTCTTGCCTTCGCCGGCCGGCGTCGGGTTGATCGCCGTGACCAGGATCAGCTTGCCGTTGGGCCGGCTCTTGAGCGTGTCGATGTAATCCAGCGACAGCTTGGCCTTGAAGTGCCCGTAAGGAATCAGATGCTCGTCGGCGATCCCCAGGCGGTCGCGCGCGACTTCGCTGATGCGCCGCATGGTCGCGGCTTGTGCGATTTCAATATCCGACTTCGGCATGTTCTCTCCAGGGACCTGTTGGGATGCGCAGGCCGGGGTTCGGCGCACTGCGAGTGCGCGCGAATTTAGTGCGCGCCTCGCTGCACAACCTTGATTGAAGTCAAGTCGCGCCGGGCGTCAGGACATCGCCAGGCGCGCCTTGCCGCCGCCATAACTCGAAAGCGCTGCCAGCTTGCCGCCCTTGGTCAAGCGCACCGCGCAGTATTTGAACTCCGGAATCTTGCCGAAGGGATCGAGCACCGGATTGGTGAGCAGGTTGGCGGCCGCCTCGTAGTAGCAGAAGGGAATGAAGACCGCCCCGCGCGGAACGCCGTCATCCAGGCGCGCGCCGAGCGTCACCTTGCCGCGCCGCGACGCCACCGTCAGCACCCCGCCCGCCGTCACCCCGAGTTCCTCGAGGTCCTGCGGATGAACGAAGGCCACCGCGAACGGTTCGATCTGGTCAAGCACCGACGCGCGGCGCGTCATGGCGCCGGTGTGCCAATGCTCCAGCTGACGCCCCGTGATCAGCACAAAGGGGTAGTCGGCGTCCGGACGTTCCGCCGCGGGAATCAGGTCGGCCGGCACCAGCCGGGCGCGGCCGGTCGGCGTGGGAAAGCGTTCGGTGAAGACGACCGGCGTCCCGGGATCGCCCTCCTTCTCCAGCGGGTAGGTCAGCGAGGACTCCTCCTCGAGTCGCTCCCAGGTGATGCCGGCGATGGACGGCATGGCCTTGCGCAATTCGGCGAAGACCGCGGCGACCCCGCTCTCGGGGCCAGGGTAGTTCCACGCCAGACCCACGCGCCGTGCGATCTCCTGGATGATCCACAGATCCTGGCGCGCCTCGCCCGGCGGGTCGATGGCGCGCCGGCCCAGTTGCACCATGCGATCGGTGTTGGTGACCGTGCCGGTCTTCTCGGGCCACGCCGAGGCCGGCAAGATCACGTCGGCCAGATAAGCCGTCTCGGTCATGAAGATGTCCTGCACCACCAGCAGCTCGAGGCTGGCCAGCGCCTCGCGCGCGTGCGCCAGGTCGGGATCCGACATGGCCGGGTTCTCGCCCATGATGTACATGCCGCGCACCTTGTGCGCATCGTCCTGCGGCGCGAGGGCCTTGCCCATCACCTCGACAACGGTGAGGCCGGGGCGCAGGTCCAGCGGCGCCCCCCACAGATCGGCAAAGGCCGCGCTTGCCTGCGGGTTGTCCACGCGCCGGTAGTCCGGGAACATCATCGGGATGAGCCCCGCGTCGGAGGCACCCTGGACGTTGTTTTGTCCGCGCAAGGGGTGCAGGCCGGTTCCCGGCCTGCCGATCTGTCCGGTCAGCATCGACAGCGCGATCAGGCAGCGCGCATTGTCGGTGCCGTGCACATGCTGCGACACGCCCATGCCCCACAGGATCATGGCCGACTTGGCGGTCGCAAAAGCGCGCGCGACCTCGCGGATCGTCTTGGCCGGAATGCCGCAGACCTGCTCCATCGCCTCGGGCGCATACCCCTTGACGTTCTCGACCAGTTCCTGATAGCCACTGACCCGGTCGCGCACAAAAGACTCGGCGGCGAGTCCCTCTTCGACGATGGTGTGCATGATCGCGTTGAGGAGCGCGACGTCGGTGTCCGGCTTGAACTGCAGGTAACGCCAGGCCTGGCGATGCAGTTCGTTGCGCCGCGGGTCGGCGACGATCAGCCTGGTGCCGGCCTTGGCGGCGTTCTTGATCCAGGTCGCCGCGACCGGGTGGTTGGAGGTCGGGTTGGCGCCGATGAGCAGCACCACCTCGGCATGACGCACATCCGATACCTGGTTCGACACTGCCGCCGAGCCGACTCCCTCCAGCAAGGCAGCCACCGACGAAGCGTGGCACAGGCGAGTGCAATGGTCCACATTGTTGCTGCCGAATCCGGTGCGCACCAGCTTCTGGAACAGGTAGGCTTCCTCGTTGCTGCCCTTGGCCGAACCGAAACCGGCCAGCGCGTACTTGCCGTGGCGGTCGCGAATCGACTTCAGTCCCAGTCCGGCGGCGTCCAGCGCCTCTTCCCAGGTGGCCTCGCGAAAGACGGCGTCGATGTTCTCGGGGTCGATGGTGAAGTCGGCCGACTTGGGCACGCCCGCGCGGCGTATCAAGGGCTTGGTCAGGCGCTGGCGGTGATGCACATAATCGAATCCGTAGCGTCCCTTGACGCACAGCCGGCTCTGGTTGGCCGGGCCGTCACGCCCGTCGACGGCGACGATGCGATTGTCCTTGACCTTGTAGGTGAGCAGGCAACCGACCCCGCAATAGGGGCAGACCGAATCCACTTCGCGATCCGGAACGATCTTGCCTGCCTCGCCGGCCGGCATCAGCGCGCCGGTCGGGCAGGCCTGCACGCATTCGCCGCAGGCCACGCAGGTAGACGCGCCCATCGCATCGTCCAGGTCGAAGACGATCTTCGATTCCGCACCGCGCATCGCGTAGCCGATCACGTCGTTGACCTGCTCCTCGCGGCAGGCGCGCACGCAGCGCGTGCACTGGATGCACGCGTCGAGGTTGACCGCGATGGCCGGGTGCGACAGGTCGGCGCCGGGGGCGCTGCGCGCCGCGCCGCGCAGCGCCGGGCGCGCGGTTTCGACATGCATGTGCCTGGCCCAGCGGTCGAGCTCGGAGTCCGGCTTGTAGCTTTTTTCCGGCATGTCGGACAACAGCAGCTCCAGAACCATGCGCTGCGACTTCTGCGCGCGCGGCGTATCGCTGCGCACCTCCATGCCGGGCGTCGCGCTGCGGCAGCACGAAGGCGCGAGCACGCGCTCGCCCTTGATCTCGACCACGCAGGCGCGGCAGTTGCCGTCGGCGCGATAGCCTTCCTTGTAGCAGAGGTGCGGAATGTCCACGCCGTTGCGCTTGGCGACCTCGAGAATCGGTTCGCCGTCGAAAGCCTCGACGCGCTTGCCGTCGAGCAGGAACTCGACCACGCGGGTGGGCACTTCGAGCTTTTGCGGTGCGTTCATGTGATCAGACCTCGTGCGGAAAATAGCTGACCACGCAGCGGATCGGGTTGGGCGCAGCCTGCCCCAGACCGCAGATCGACGCGTCGGCCATGACCTGGTTGATGTCCTCGAGCACGGTGCGGTCCCACACCGGCGCCTGCATGAGCTGGGCCGCCTTGGCGGTACCGACCCGGCACGGCGTGCACTGCCCGCACGATTCGTCGGCGAAAAAGCGCATCATGTTCGCCGCCGCGTCGCGCGCGCGATCATGCTGCGAAAGCACGATCACGGCCGCAGAACCGATGAAGCAGCCGTGCGGTTGCAGGGTGTCGAAGTCGAGCGGCACGTCGCCGAGCGAGGCGGGCAGGATGCCGCCGGACGCCCCGCCGGGCAGGTAGGCGTAGAACTCGTGCCCGTCTTGCATGCCGCCGCAATATTCGTCGATGAGTTCACGCACGCTGATGCCGGCCGGCGCCAGGTGCACGCCGGGTCGGCGCACCCGGCCGGAGACCGAAAACGAACGCAGGCCGCGGCGTCCGTGACGACCAAAGGATGCGAACCAGTCGGCGCCACGCGTGATGATGTCGCGCACCCAGTACACCGTCTCGAAGTTGTGCTCGAGCGTCGGATAACCGAACAGGCCCACCTGGGCGACGTACGGCGGGCGCAGGCGCGGCTCGCCGCGCTTGCCCTCGATCGACTCGATCATCGCCGACTCCTCGCCGCAGATGTAGGCGCCGGCGCCGCGTCGCAGTTCGATCAAGGGCAGCGCGCATGGCGGCGCGGCCTTGAGGCGCGCGAGTTCCTTTTCCAGGATGGCACGGCAGCCGTGATACTCGTCGCGCAGGTAGATATAGATCGCACCGACCCCGGTGCACCACGCGGCGATGAGCATGCCTTCCAGGAATCGGTGCGGATCGCGCTCGAGGTAGGTCCGGTCCTTGAAGGTCCCGGGCTCCCCTTCGTCGATATTGACCGCCATGACCTTGGGAGCAGCCTCTCCTCTGACGATGCGCCACTTGCGCCCGGCCGGAAACCCCGCGCCTCCCAGACCGCGCAGGCCTGAACTTTCCATGATGCCGATGAGTTCATCGGCACTGCGCTGGCCCGCGAGGCACTCGGCCAGGAGCGCATACCCGCCATGCTTGCGGTAGGTCGCGTACCCGCAGTACGCCGGCGCCACAGTGTCGAGCGCCCCGGCGGAGGCATCCGGGTCGATCCACGACACCGGGTCGAACACCTTCCGGTCGGTCGCGTCCTCATGGCGGCGCGCGTCGGCCTGCGCCGCGGCGGCCACCGAATCCACGGTAGCGAACGGCAGCGGATTCTGCCCGACCACGACCGCCGGCGCCTGTTCGCAGCGGCCCACGCACGGCGCCGGCAGGACGCGGACATCCGCGCCCAGGACCTGCGGCAGGCGCTGGAGCAGGTCGCGCGCGCCCGCCATTTCGCAGGAAAGCGACTCGCACACACGCACGGTCAGCCGCGCCGGGGCGGGCACGGCGTCGTCGCCGTCGGCGCGCACAACGTCGAAGTGGTGATAAAAGGTCGCCACCTCGAACACCTCGGCCATGGGCAGGTTCAGTGTGACCGCCAGGGCGACCAGGTGACGGTCGGCAAGTTGCCCGCACGCGTCCTGGATGCGGTGCAGGTACTCGATGAGCAGGTCGCGACGGCGCGGCATGTCGGCGATCAAGTCAGCGACCTCGGCCAGCGACCGGGCATCGGCGCTACGCCCCTTCGGGCCGGTCTTGCGGCGGATCTCGCGCTCGACCGAGCGCAGGGGAATCGATTGGCTGCTGCCCATGGACAGTTTGCTTTCTTGGACTCGCGCCATGCGCGATCGGAGTTGCCGGGTTCAAGCGATCGATGCCGGGTTGCCGGAGCGCCGCACATCCACGGCTCCGCGCAACAACAACGCACCCTCGCTTGCGATCAGAGTAGAAGGCCCGCGCCGATTGGGCATTGACTCAAGTCAAAGCAGCCCGGACCGTGCATCGATTGCACTCAGACCCGGTCGTCGCCGGGCGGCATCAATAACGCAACGGCGGGAAGAGTTCGTCCTCCGGAGCCGGCTCGGGCTCCGGAACCTGCGACAGGAACCCGCCGCTGAGTTCCACGGTCCGGTCGAACTCGTCAGGGGTGGGCAGTCGGTCGCGGCCGGGTCGGCCGCCGGCAGGTGTGCCGGCCGAAAGCGGCCCGGGAGGCAACGAGAACGGTTCGGCCGCGCGCACGGCGTCGAGCGCTTCGGTGATCTCCGCACCGATCGGTTCGTCGGCTGACGGCAGGCTGGGAAAGGCCATCCCGGCACCGAGCACTTGGGTCGATTCGAAATCCTCGCCGCCGTCCTGGAATTCGGCCGGCACAGGACTCGCGCGTTGCTCCTGTGCGGCGAGGTCGGGCAGGATGGGGGGAAACATGTCCTGACCCAGTCCCTCAAGCCCATCGCCCGCGCTGCCCATCCCGCCGCCCAGATCAACATTGAGTTCGGGCGCTGCCGGCATCTGCAACATGTGGCTCGCCATGTCCTGGGTGCTCTGGTCACTGACCCTGCGCGTCGGCGGCATGAGCGAGGGCGAACCGGCCCCGGCCGGCGGGGCGCCCCTTGCAGACGGCGCACTCGGCGGCGCCCCGGTCAGAAAGTGCGCAGCCATCTCGGTGGTCGCGAGGTACTCCGGAGCCGGCTGCGCACGCGCCGGCGGCGGGCTCATGAAATGCGCGGCAATCTCGGTGGTGGCCAAGTGGGCGGGCGGCACGGGTCGCGACGTCGGCGGCAGGGTCAGGTTGAGCCGGAAGTCAGGCGCTGCCTCCAGCGGCTCAGGTGCAGGCGCCGCGAAAGTCGGCGCCATCTCGGTGGTTGCGAGCTGCCCGGTAGCATCGAAGCGCGGCGCCATCTCGGTGGTTTGCGCCCCGGTCGTGTGGTGATCGAATCCGGGAGCAATCTCGGTGGTGGCAAACGCGGACGGCGCATCGAACTGCGCGCCCAGGTCGGTGGTGAGCACGGCGTCGGCCGGCAACTCTGCAACCGGGATCGGCGCACCGAGTTCGACGGTGCTCTCCGGGCCGAGTTCGAAGGGCTGCAAGGGCGCCCCGCGCGCCGGCGGGTGCTGCGTCATCGCCAGTTGCGCGATCACCGCGGCGGCCGAGGCAGGAAGCGGCTGCACGACGACAGTCTGCGCGCGCGGCCGCTCCGGGGCTGCAGCAGGAGCCAGCGGCGGTATGTCGATCAGCGGTACCGGTGGCTCGACTTCGGCCGCGGCAGCGGGCGGGGGCGCGGGGATCGTTTGCCTAGGCGTTGACGTCGCGGCCGGGGTTGCCGGCGTCGCCATCGCAGCGGTCACCGCAGCAGCAGCCGGCACCGCCGCGGCGATGGCGGCGATCTGCGCCTTCCGGTTGAAAACGCTCCATCCCGGGGCATCCCCGCCTGCGACCATCGCAGGTGCGGCACCTGCAAGGACGATGTCGTTCTCGCCTTCCGGCAACGCCGCCGGGTGGATCGCGGCTGGCGCGACGCGTCGCGCCAGCCGGTTGACCGCGCGCATGCGCCCGATCATGGTGTCGATGGCGATGCGACGAATCTCCTCCACCAGTTCCTCGGTCGCGAAGGCGAATGCCGCCGGGTTGATCTCCAGATAGGTCACCTGGGTCAAGGTGGTGATCGAAGCGGTGCGCTTGCTCGACTCGCTTTCCAGGAAACCGACTTCCCCGATCATGTCCCCGCGCGTGAGCTTGCCCATCGCACGGTCGCCCTTTTCGACTTCGACCTCGCCCTCCAGGATGAAACCGAACGAGCGTCCGGGCTCGCCGTCCTTCATGATCACGGTGGCGGGCGGCAGGATGCGCCACGCCGACAGACGCAGAATCTCCCAGATGTCGACATCGTCCAGCTTGCCCAGCAGCGGCAGTGAGCGAACGTTCTTCCACTTGGCCTCGTCCGGCAGGACGACGTTCTCCTCGAGGATCTGGAAACGCACCGCCGACAGGTCCTTGGCCATGTCGGAACCGAGGCGGTAACGCGAGTAGAGGTCCTTTTCGAGCGCTCGCGCGATGACCTTGTTGGTCAGCTCGGGCAGGTCGGGGTTGAGCTGGGTGACCGGCACCGCCTCGGTGTTGATGATCTTGTAGACCAGTGCGGCGGTATTGGGGGCGCGAAACGGCAGGCGACCGGCCAGCATCTGGTAGAACATCACGCCCAGCGAGTACAGGTCGGTCTGGTGGTTGAGCGTGTAGCCCTTGATCTGCTCGGGGCTCATGTACGAGGGCGAGCCCAGGCCGTTGATGAACGTCGAGTCGATGTTGACGTTTTTCTTGATGTTCAACGCCAGGCCGAAATCCATGAGCTTGACCTCGTCGTCCTTGGTCAGCATCACGTTGGCGGGCTTGATGTCACGATGGACGATGCCGCGCCGATGCGCGTAGTCGAGCGCCATCGCCACCTTGAAGATGATCCCGACCACGCGGTGCATGGGCAGAAGCTTGTCCATGGTGACGAACTGGTCCAGGCCGCGCCCCTCGACCAGTTCCATGACCAGATAGGCCTGTTTCTCTTCGACCTTCCAGTCGAACACCCGGGCGATATTGGGATGGTCGAATTGGGCCGTTACGGCTGCCTCGGTGGCAAAGAGCTTGCGGAACCGGCGCGAGAGCTTGCTCTTGTCGTCGGTGAAATCGACCACCTTGACCGCGACCTTCTTGGGGCGCACCGAATTGTCGTCGGTCCACTGGCTGCCGCCGAAGGCGTCGGTGGAATCCACGCCGCCGTCGTCCTCGGCCAGATAGACCGAGGAAGTCGCGCCGCGACCGATCTCGCGGATCGCCCGATAACGACCAAAACGCAGGTTTGTCAAAGGCTTGGCGGCATCCATGGACGCAAAGGTACCAAAATTCTGTCACTGCCGTGGCGGCCGCGCGAAGACAGGCGAACTATGCTTAAATCAGCGCGCTGCAAAAATCGGGCGCATCGGTCGGAAAACCGCTTCGCACGACCCAAGTCCACCGCGCGCCGCCTTGCGGACGCGGACCAACCGAAGGAGACAAGCATGAAGCTTACATTCCGCAAGTCCGCGCTCGCCGGCGCCGTCTCGGTCGCGTTCGCCTTGTCGGGCGGTGCGACCCTGGCGCAGACGCCGGCGGCACCCGCCGCGGCGCCGGCCGCCGCCGGCGCGAAGGTCCTCAAGATGCAGTCGACCTGGCCCGCGTCGCTCACCCTGCATGAGAACTTCATCTATTTCGCCGAGCGCGTCGGGAAGCTTTCCGGCGGCTCGCTCAAGATCGAGACCATGCCGGCCGGCCAGGTCGTTCCGGCCTTCGAGGTGCTCGACGCCTCGCACAAGAAAGTGATCGACGGCGCGCACGCCTGGGCCGGCTACTGGACCGGCAAGAACAAGACCTCGATCCTCTTCACCGGCGGTCCCGGCGGCACCTTCGGCATGGATTTCATCGACGCCATGGGCTGGATGTACAACGGCGGCGGCCTGGAGCTCTATCAACAGTTCTACCAGAACGAACTCAAGCTCAACGTGATGGTGCTGCCGATCCTGCCGGCCGGTCCGCAGGCCTTCGGCTGGTTCAAGCGCCCGATCAAGAACCTGGCGGATTTCAAGGGAATGAAATGCCGGCAAACCGGCATGTCCGCGGAAATCTTCCAGAAAATGGGCATGACCACGGTCAACATGCCCGGCGGCGAGATCATCCCCTCGGCGCAGCGTGGCGTGATCGATTGCGCCGAGTGGGTCGGCGGGGTCGAAGACCTGCGCCTGGGCTTCCACAACGTCTGGAAATACCACTACACCCCCGGCGTGCACGAGAACACCACCATCGGTGAACTCATCATCAACAACGATGTCTGGAAGGGCTTGAGCGCCCAGCATCAGGAGATGATCCGCTCGGCCGCCAACGAGACCTTCCTGGTGTGGTGGGCCAAGTGGCAGCAGCAGAACGCCATGGCGCTCAAGGAACTCCAGGAGAAGCACGGCGTGCAGATCCTGCGCACCCCGCCCGACATCCTGACCGAGTACCTGAAGACCTGGGACAAGATCGCCGCCGAGGAATCGGCCAAGAACCCGTTCTTCAAGAAGGTTCTGGACTCGCAGCGCGCCTACGCCAGCCTGGTCGTGCCGGCTAAGCGCTTCATGTTCCCGCCCTACTCGTTCGTCGCCAACTACTACTTCCCTGAAAAGGGCGCCGCCAAGCCAGCAGCGGCACCGGCCAAGAAGTAAGCACAGGGCGGTATCGGCCCGAAGCGTATAACGCGACCGTCCACGAAGCGGCTCCGGAAAACCGGGCCGCTTCGTTTTTTGGCAAGGCCCTTGCTTCCGAGAACGTCCATCCGGCGCCACCAGCAAGCGAATAAAACAGGGGAAGACTCATGGCACTGCAGGAAACAGCCGCCGTACCGCCGTCACCCGGCACGGTGCGCCTGGTGAATGCGATCGACCGTTTCACCGACACCACCGGCGGCTTGTTTGCCTGGCTCATGATTCCATTGACGTTGACCGTCGCCTACGAAGTGTTCGCGCGCTATTTCTTCAATGCGCCGACCATCTGGGCCTACGACGTCATCTACATGCTCTACGGATCTGTGTTCATGCTCGGTGCCGCCTACGCGCTGCACAAGGGTGCGCACATCCGCACCGACTTCCTGTGGGACAACTTTTCGATCCGCAAGAAGGGCATGATCGACACCGTCGCCTACATCGTGTTCTTCTTTCCGTCGCTGATCGTGTTCATGTTTGTGAGCAGCAGCGAAGCGGTCTATTCGATCAGCATCGGCGAGACTTCGGAGGCGACCGCCTGGCGGCCGGTGCTTTGGCCGCTCAAGCTGGTCGTGCCAGTCACCTGTTTCC
This sequence comes from Burkholderiales bacterium, assembly GCA_016790635.1. Classification (GTDB taxonomy): domain Bacteria; phylum Pseudomonadota; class Gammaproteobacteria; order Burkholderiales; family JAEUOS01; genus JAEUOS01. Next base: position 89,314 of record JAEUOR010000002.1, on the reverse strand, counting down.
TGCTTCTGGTCCAGGGCGTCTCCGAGACCATCAAGAGCCTGTATGCCTGGCGCACCGGGATCGAGATGGAGCACAAGGAAAAGGTCGAGATATGAGCCGGCGTACCCTCAAAGAGCACGGAGAACGCAAATGACCGGCGGCGCGGCACTTGGCCTGATCATGCTTTTCGTCATGATCGGCGCGATCTTCATCGGCTTCCCGATCTCATTCACCCTCTTGTTCCTGGCGCTGGCGTTCGGCTATTTCGGACTCGGCCACGTCGTCTTCGACCTGGCCTACTTCCAGACCATCGGCATGATGAAGGAAGAACTGCTGGCCGCGGTGCCGCTGTTCATCTTCATGGGCTTCATCACCGAGCAGGCCGGCCTCATGGAACGACTATTCGTCGCGTTCCGCCTGCTGCTTGCGCCGGTGCGCGGCGCCCTCTTCCTGGTGGTGATCCTGACCGCCACCGTGTTCGCGATGGCCACCGGCATCGTCGGCGCGGCGGTCACGGTGCTGGGCATCATGGCCTCGCCGATCATGATCAAGACCGGTTACGACGCACGCCTGGCGGCCGGCGCGATCACCGCCGGCGGCACGCTGGGCATCCTGATCCCGCCGTCGGTCATGCTGATCGTCATGGGACCGGTGCTGGGCGTCTCGGTGGCCGACCTGTACGCCGCCGCCTTCGGACCCGGCTTTCTCCTGGCCGGGCTGTACGTCGCCTACCTGATGATCCGCTCGTTCCTCAACCCGTCCTTGGGCCCGCCGGTCCCCAAGGAGGAGCGCATCCACTCGGTCGGATACATCCTCAAGGAAGTCGTGGTCGGCGTGCTGCCTCTGGCCGGCCTCATCGCCGCGACCCTCGGCACCATCCTGGCCGGCCTGGCCACGCCGACCGAGGCCTCCGGCATCGGCTCGTTGGGGGCGCTGCTCCTGGCGGCCTGCTACCGCAAGCTCACCTTCAAGAGCCTCAAGCAGGCGGTGCTGAGCGCGACAGCCACTTCCAGCATGGTGCTGTTCCTGGCGGTGACCTCGAACATTTTCGGCGCCGTGTTCGCGCGCCTGGGTTCAGCCACCTGGATCACCGAGACGCTGCTGTCATTCGCACTGCCGCCGCTCATCATGGTGATCCTGATCGTGCTGCTGATCTTCCTGCTGGGCTGGCCGTTCGAGTGGCCGGCGATCATCCTGGTGTTCCTGCCGATCTTCTACCCCGTGGTGGTGGCGCTCAAGGTCGACCTGATCTGGTTCGGCGCGCTGGTCGCGGTGGTGCTGCAGACCGCCTTCCTGTCGCCACCGGTGGCCATGTCGGCGTACTACTTGAAGCAGGTGGTCAAGGAGTGGCCGCTGGCGACCATCTACAAGGGCATGTTCGAATTCATGATCCTGCAGATCGTCGCGATCGTGCTCCTGTTCGTGTTCCCGCAGATCGCCACCTGGTTCCCCGAGCAGATGCAGGAAGCCAGCCGCAACGCCAAGGTCGAGAAGGTGGAGGATGACGCCGCCAGCCTCGAGCAGGACACGATGGAATCGACCGAAAAGGTCGATGACTTGGAAAAAGGCGACGCCCAGCCTGCCGAAAAAGGCGACGCCACCGACAAACCAGAGACCGGCAACGCCGAAGCCGGCAAGAAATAATCCGGGCCCGAGCGCACGGCCCATCAACCACGGAGAACCTCGCATGACACCCATGAAGCAACTCGGCGCCGCGTGCGCCGCCGCACTCTTGACCTGCGGCACGGCACTGGCCCAGGCGCCTGCGCCCAAGACCCTCAAGATGCAGTCGACCTGGCCGGCGGCACTGACGCTGCAGGACAATTTCCGCTACTTCGGCGAGCGTGTCGACAAGCTGACCGGCGGCTCGCTCAAGATCGAGACCATGGCGGCGGGCCAGATCGTGCCGCCCTTCGAGATTCTGGACGCGACCTCCAAGAAGGTCATCGACGGCGGCCACGGCGTCGCCTACTACTGGGTCGGCAAGAACAAGGCCGCCGCGCTTTTCTCGGGGCCGCCCGGCGGCCCGTTCGGCATGGACCACATGGACTACCTGGGCTGGCTGTACGAAGGCGGCGGGCTGGACATGTGGAACGACTTCTACCAGAACACCCTGAAGCTCAACGTGATGGCCTTCCCGATCCTGCCGTCTTCGCCGCAGGCGCTCGGCTGGTTCAAGAAGGAGTTGAAGTCGGTCGCCGACTTAAAGGGCCTCAAGTGCCGCCAGACCGGGCTCAATACCGAGGTCTATGCCAAGCTCGGCATGGCGGTGGTCAACATGCCCGGCGGCGAAATCGTGCCGGCGGCGCAGCGCGGCGTGATCGACTGCGCCGAATGGGTCGGCGGCATCGAAGACCTGCGCCTGGGCCTGCCCGGGGTCTTCAAGTACCACTACACGCCCGGCATGCACGAGAACAACTCGATCGGCGAGCTGATCATCAACACCGAGGTCTGGAAAGGCCTGACGGCCCAGCAGCAGGAAGCGATCCGCTCGGCGACCACCGAGACCTTCGTGCGCTTCGGCGTGCGCTGGCAAAAGCAGAACGCCGACGCGATCGAGGAGATGATCAAGGTGAAGGGCGCGATCATCCGCCGCACCCCGGCCGACATCCTGACCGCGACGCTCAAGGCCTGGGACGAGGTGGCCAAGGAGGAGTCGGACAAAAACCCGCTCTTCAAGAAGATCTACGACTCGCAGCGCGAGTACGCGTCCAAGGTCGTGCCGGCCAAGCGCTACATGTTCCCGCCCTACTCGTTTGCCGCCAACTACTACTGGGGCAACGAGGCCGGCGCGCCGGCGGGGAAGAAGGATGCCAAGAAGGACGCCAAGAAATAGGCGTCACGCACTTCTCTCGAAAGCGGCCTGCGGGCCGCTTTTTTTTGCCCCGGAGTTCAGGCGCCGGCGATGGTCATGCGGTCGATCAGCACCGACCCGGTCGTGACGCTGCCGCGCGTGATCGCATCCGCGCCGACGGCAACGATGCCGCGAAACATGTCCTTCATGTTGCCGGCAATGGTGATCTCCTCGACCGGCGCGACAATCTCCCCGCCTTCGACCCAGTAGCCGGCCGCCCCGCGCGAATAGTCGCCGGTCACGGTGTTGAGACCGTGCCCCATGAGGTCGGTGACCAGGAGTCCGGTGCCGAGGCGCCTGAGCATGCCGACGAAATCCTCGTTCCCGGTCGCGTGCATGGTCAGGTTGGCTGCCCCGCCGGCGTTGCCGGTGCTCTGCATGCCGAGTTTCCTGGCCGAATAAGTGGACAGGAAGTAGCCCTTGAGAACGCCGCGTTCGACCACCTTGCGCGCGTGCGTCGCCACTCCCTCGTTGTCGAACGGGCCGGAAGCCAGCCCGTTCTTGGTCGTCGGGTCCTCGCTGATGTCGATGTGCGGCGCGAAAATCTCGCGCCCCAGCGCATCGAGCAGGAACGATGCCTTGCGATACAGGCTGCCGCCGCTGGCCGCCGACACCAAGGCGCCGGTAAGACCGGTCGCGAGCGGCGCCTCGAACAGCACCGGGCATTGTCTCGTCGAGATGCGCTTCGCGCCCAGGCGCGCCAGGGCCCGCCTGGCAGCGTAATCGCCGATGCGCTCGACGGCAGGAAAATCGCGCGCATCGCGGCCACCGGCATACCAGTCGTCGCGCTGCATGGCGTTCTTGGCGCGCGCGCTTTTGGCGGCGATCACCGAGCACGAGACGTAGTGACGCGAACTCGGGTAGCCGCCGACGAAACCGTGGCTGTTCGCGTAGGCGAACTGCGAATGCTGCGCCGACACACTGGCCCCTTCGGAATTGCGGATCATCGGGCTGACGGCCAATGCCGCAGCCTCGGTGCGCCGTGCGAGGTCGATGGCCGCGGGCACATCGATCTCCCAGGGATGCAGCAGGTCCGGGTCGGCCCAGTCGCGGGCGAGCAGGGCAGGGTCCGCCAGCCCGGCGCAATCGTCCTCGGCGGTGAAGCGCGCGATGTTGCGCGCCGCCTCGACCGCGGACCGCACTGCCGCAGTCGAGAAGTCCGAACTGCTCGCGTAACCCTTGCGCGTGCCGATGTAGACCGTGACAGAGAACGACTTGTCGCGGTTGTGCTCGATGGTCTCGACCTCGCCCATGCGCGCGGTGACCGACAGGCCGTAGCCTTCCGAGGCCTCCGCCTCGGCCGCGGTCGCACCCAGCGAACGGGCGTGCGCCAGGGCGTCGGTGGCGAGCGATTTGAGGTGATCGACAGGAAACGAGAATCTGGCAGTGGCCATGGCGGTCTGTAAGGCCACGCGCATGGCGCGACCATCAGCAAACCTATAATTATACGAAAGCACCCTCTCCTAGCCTTGCACGTCTGTCGCAATCATGCGTAAGCGCACCCTGCTGGTCGACCCGCGCCCCGCCCCGCCACTGGTTTACGATGGCCCGAGCAAGTCGCAGAGAAAACGCGACATGACCGCGTTGCAGGGGCTCGGTGCGCGCCTGGCCACGCTGTCGGCCGATCGCATCGCCGAACTGGACCTGCCCGAGCGCCTGGCCGATGCGCTGACAGACTACAAGCGCATCACGGCGCATGAAGGCGCGCGCCGCCAAATGCAGTTGATCGGCAAGCTCATGCGCGATGTCGATCCCGCGCCTCTCATCCAGGCCCTGGAGCGCTTTTCCGGCGCCTCCCGCAGCGAGGTGGCCGCGATGCACACGGCCGAGCGCTGGCGCGAACGCCTGCTGGGCGAGGCCGGCGCCATGACAGAGTTTGCAGCCGCGCATCCCGCAAGCGACATGCAGCACCTGCGCAGCCTGGTGCGCGGCGCGGGCGGCGACCGCAGCTCGGGGCGCGTGGCGCGCGACTATCGCGAGCTGTATCGCGCCATCCGCGCGGCCATGGCCACCGGCCAAGCGGCCTCAGAGTCGACCACTGAAGATCCGGAGTCTTGATGAACCTTCTCGATCGCCCTTTGCGCGTGGGCCTGGTCTCGGCCAGCGACCGCGCCTCGGCCGGCGTGTACAAGGACGAGGGCCTGCCGGGCTTGCGCAGCTGGCTCGATGGGGTTCTGCTCACGCCCTGGGAGGCGACCGAACGCCTGATCCCGGACGAGCGGGCGGTCATTGAAGCCACGCTCATCGATCTGGTCGACGTCGCTGCCTGCGACCTGGTGCTCACCACCGGCGGCACCGGCCCGGCGTTGCGCGACGTGACGCCCGAGGCGACGCTCGCGGTCGCGCACAAGGAGATGCCGGGCTTCGGCGAACAGATGCGGCAGATTTCGCTACGCTTCGTTCCCACCGCGATCCTCTCGCGCCAGGTGGGTGTGATCCGCTTTGCGCCCGACCAGAGCCGCGGCGCGCTGATCGTCAACCTGCCGGGCCAGCCCAAGGCCATCCGCGAAACGCTGGAAGGCCTGCGCGATGCGGACGGCCGCCTGGTGGCGGCCGGCATCTTCGCCGCGATCCCGTACTGCATCGATCTGATCGGCGGCCCCTACATCGAGACCGACGAACGCGTCTGCAAGGCATTCCGGCCCAAGGCCGCGGTGCGCGCGCGCGACACCCTTCCCCTCAAGGCCCTTCCATGAGCACCCTGCCCGAATGTGTCGAGGTCGCCACCGGCAGCGCGCCGGGCGCCGCGGTGATCTGGCTGCACGGCCTGGGCGCCGACGGCTATGACTTCGTGCCGGTGGTCAAGGAACTGGAGGTCAATGCCCTGCCGGGCCTGTCCGGCGGAGTGCGCTTCGTCTTCCCGCACGCACCCATGCGTCCTGTCACAATCAACGGCGGCATGGTCATGCGCGCCTGGTATGACATCCGCCAGACCGACCTGGGCCGCCAGGAGGACGAGGCCGGCTTGCGCGAGAGCCAGGCGGTCACGCAGGCGCTGATCGAGCGCGAAGTCGGACGTGGCATCACACGCGATCGCATCGTCCTGGCAGGTTTTTCGCAGGGCGGCGCGATCACCCTGCAGGCCGGCCTGCGCCAGGCCGAACCGCTGGCTGGACTGATGGTGCTGTCTTCCTACCTTCCCTTGGCAGCGACCGTGGCCGCCGAAGCGACCGCGGCCGGGCGCTCGCAGCCGGTCTTCATGGCGCACGGGCGCGAAGACGCGGTGGTCGTCCTCTCGCGTGCCCGGCACTCGCGCGATGCCCTGGCCGCGCAGGGCGTGTCGGTCGAGTGGCATGACTACGCAATGGAACATTCGGTGTGCCTCGAGGAACTGCGCGACATCCGCGCCTGGCTCGAGCGCGTGCTGACCTGAGCCGGACGGCTCTCGAGCCAGCCCCGACGACCCCGACAAGGAATCGCCATGAACGCCATCGTCGAAGGAACCCTCCTGTGGCAGCCCTCGCCGCAACGCCTGGAACGCGCCCGCATGACGCGCTTCCTCGCCTGGCTGTCCGAGCACAGGGGACTCAAGTTCAATGACTACCATGCGCTCTGGCAATGGTCGGTCGACGAGGTCGAGGCATTCTGGGGCGCGCTGTGGGACTACTACGCGATCCCGCATTCGACACCATACACACGCGTCCTGGCCGAGCGCAAGATGCCGGGCACGCGCTGGTTCGAGGGCGCGCGACTCAACTATGCCGAGTGCATGTTGCGCCACGCCCGCCCCGGCAAGGCCGCGATCGCGTTCGAGTCCGAACTGGTGCCGTACACCGAGGTGACCTGGGACCGCCTGGCGGCTGATGTCGCGGCGCTGGCTGCCACCTTGCGGCGCATGGGCGTAGTCGAGGGCGACCGCGTGGTCGCCTACATGCCCAACATCCCGCAGACCATCGTCGCGCTGCTGGCGGTCACATCCATCGGCGCGATCTGGTCCTCCGCCTCACCCGACATGGGGCACATTTCGGTCATCGACCGCTTTCGCCAGATCGAACCCAAGGTGCTCTTGGCCGTCGACGGCTACCGCTACGGAGGGCGCGATTTCGACCGCCGCGGCGTCGTCGCCGAGATCGCGCAAGCGCTGCCCTCCATGACCAACGTTATCCTCGTGCCCTACCTCGATCCGTCGGCGCGCGCCGACGCGTATCAAGGCGGCATGGCTTGGGCCGAGGCGGTCGCTAGCCCGGCCACGCTCGAGTTCGCGCAGGTGCCGTTCGACCACCCGTTGTGGGTGGTGTACTCGTCGGGCACCACCGGCATGCCCAAGCCCATCGTGCACGGCCACGGCGGCACCGTCATCGAGGCGATCAAGGGCACCGACCTGCACCTGGACGTGGGCAGCGAGGATCGCTTCCTGTGGTTCTCCTCGACCAACTGGATCGTCTGGAACCTCCTGGTCAACACGATGAACGTCGGCGCCACGGTACTGCAGTTCGACGGCAACCCGGGGTATCCGGACATGAGCCGGCTGTGGAAGTTCGCCGAACGCGCCGGGGCTACCTTTTTCGGCGCCTCGGCGGCCTACATCGCGCAGTGCATGAAGGCGGGGATCGAGCCGCGCGCCATCACCGATGTCAGCCGCATCCGCGCCATCGGCTCGACCGGATCCCCCCTGCCGGTGGATGGCTACCGCTGGGTCTACGAAAAGATCAACGCCGACATCCTGCTCGCGTCGATCTCGGGCGGCACCGACCCCGGCGCCGCCTTCGTCGGCGCCTGCCCGATCCTGCCGCAGTACGCCGGCGAGATGCAGTGCCGCTGCCTGGGCGCCGCGATCTACGCGTACGACGACGGCGGCCGCGCCTTGACCGACGAGGTCGGCGAACTGGTGTGCGCCCTGCCGATGCCCTCGTTCCCGCTGTACTTCTGGAACGACCACGACGGCAAGCGCTATTTCGAGAGCTACTACGACACCTACCCCGGCGTGTGGCGTCACGGCGACTGGATCAAGATCACGCCGCGCGGCGGGGCCATCATCTACGGGCGCAGCGACTCGACCATCAACCGTCACGGCATCCGCATGGGCTCGGCCGAGATCTATCGCGTCGTCGAGGCCGTGCCGGAGGTGGCCGACAGCCTGGTGGTCGATCTGGAGTACCTGGGCCGCGAGTCGTGGATGCCGCTTTTCGTCGTGCTGCGCGAGGGCGCACAGTTGACCGACGAACTCAGGGAGCGCATCAAGGGCCGCGTGCGCGCCGACCTTTCGGCGCGCCACGTGCCCAACGACATCTTTGCGATTCCGGAGGTACCGCGCACCCTGAACGGCAAGAAGCTCGAGGTGCCGATCAAGCGCCTGCTGCTGGGCCAGGCGCTGGAAAAGGTGGTCAACCGCGACTCGATGGTCAACCCCGCAAGCCTGGCGTGGTTCATCGCCTTCGCCGCCGAGCGCGAGCGCCGCGCGTGAACGGGCGTGGCGTGGCGTGGCGTGGCGCGGCGCCGTGCGCCCGCGCCACGCAGCTCAGTGCACGGAATTGCGCGCTTCGCGCGCGCTGATCCACGGGCCGAGCATGCCGCAGACGCTGATGACCCCGAAACCGGCCAGCGCCAGCGCGTCGGGCGCGTGGCCGAACGCCACCCACCCGGCCAGCGCGGCGAACGCGATCTGCGTGTACAGGTAGGGTGTCAGGCGCGCCGGCGTGGCGCGCGTGTAGGCGACGATCAAGAGGTAATGCCCGACCGCGCCCAGCGCGCTCATGGCGAGGATCACCAGCCACACCGCCAGCGACTGATCCGGGCGCCAGAAGAACGGCAGCGCCAGCGTCGTGACCAGCGCGCCGACCATCCCCGTGATCGAGTGGGTCGTGCCGGCCTCCTCGCTCTTCGCGAGGACGCTGGTCAGGAGCTGGAACGACGCGTTCGTTCCCACCAGCACCAGCGGCAGCAGCATCGCCCAGGTGAAGGTCGCCGCGCCCGGCTGTATCACCAGGAGCACGCCGATGAATCCGCCCAGGACGATCCCCCAGCGCGAGGCCGAGACCTTTTCGCGCAACAGCAGCGTCGAGGCCAGCGTGACCACGATCGGGCTGATCATGACGATCGCCGTGAACTCGCCCACTGGCAGGAACATGAGGCAAAGAAAGGCCAGCACGCTGCACAGCAGAAGCAGCAGGCCGCGCAGGACCTGCAGCAGGGGATGGCGCGTGGCAAAAGGCGACCCGCCCTGGCGCGGCAACAGGTAGCCGAAGGTGAATGCCAACTGCACGATGTAGCGCACCCACAGCACCATCATGACCGGTGCGGTCGCACTGACGAACTTGCTGCCGGTGTCGAGCGCCGCGAAGCAGGCGCACGCGCCCATCACCATGAAGATCGCGGCGCCGCCGCCGGCGCGGCCGTCCCTGGCAGGTAAGCTCACGCGGCGCGCGAGTGCTGGGCCCACCAGCGGAAGATCAGGCCGCGCGGCGGCTCGCGCCCGGAACATACCCAGGCCACCGCGCCGGGCTCGTACAGATAGCGCGATTGCAGGGCGCGCGCCTCGTCAAGACCCACGAAAAGGAGGCGATCACCCGGCTTCAGCACCGTGTCGTCCGCGGGCAACGTGTGGATCTGGCCGCCGCGCTCCAGCATCAGCGCGCTGGCCGGCAGGCGCTCGCCCGGACTGGTCGGATCGAGCAGCAGGTGTTCGATCGCCAGCGCATCTCCGGAACGCTGGAAAAACGCCGCGAACATGCCGGGTTCCATGACGTCGCAGACAAAAGTCCAGGCCTGCGGCGCCCCCTCGCCGGACCCGGCGAGCACACGCTCCATGGTCTTGAGAGCCAGCTCGGGACCGGCAGCGCGCATGTGCGCGATGAAGCGGCCGAGCATCGGGGTCTTGAGCAGTTGCAGGCACTCGTGGACCATGATCTCGGACTGCACGAAGGTCAGGTCCGCGCGCGCCGCCTCGATCAGCGCACGATCCTGCGCGTGGTTCTGGCGGATGATCACGAACAGGTCGGGTTGCGCGCGCCGCGCCAGGGTCGATACGCCCAGGTTGACGGCGTCGATCGATGCGCCCGCGACCAGCACGTCCGCGCCGTCGATGCCCGCCTCGCGCAGGACCGTATCGGCCAGCGTTCCGCGCACCAGGCGCTTTTCGTCCGGTTCCACCGCAGCGGGGTCGAAGGCGCGCCATTCGATGCCCTCGGCGTCGAGCATCGAGGCGATCGCATGGCCGAAGCGGCCGAAGCCGACCAGCACCCAGCGCCCGCGCGGCAGCGCCAGGCAGGCCGGGCACTCGGTGCCCGGTGCGCCTGTCAGCCACTCCTCGACCTGCAACACCTCCGGCGCGCGCATGGTCATGCGCAGATTGATGGCGAAGGTCTCGAACGGGTTGACCACCTGCACGCCTGCGAAGCCGGCCAGGTTGACCTCGGCTTCATGACTCTTGACGCGCGTGACGATCGGCAGGTCGTTGTTGAGCACGCGGGCGCCGATGGCGACGGCCTGGTTGACATTGTCATCGCCTGCCAATGCCACCAGCGCGGTGCACTGCGGCAGCAGGATGCCGCAATCGGTGAGCACGTCGGGCAGGCGGGCATCGGCCGCCAGCGCGAGCGGCGGATGCGCGTAGTCCTCGAGCACCAGCAGCGCCACCCGTTCCTCGCGCGGTTCGACGATCACAGCACGCATGCCATCGCGGTCCAGCGCGCGCGCCAGCGCCGCGCCACTCTGCCCGTAGCCACAGATGATCACGAAGGGTTCGCCGATGCCGCGCACGCGCCGGATGAAAAGGGACCTGGCCATCATCGAGCGAAAGGTGCGGTCGTTGACCAGCGCGATGACCGAACCGAGCGTGTAGGCCCAGGCCACCACCGACAGGTAGATCGAGAAGGTCACCCACATGCGCTGCGCATCCGTGAAAGGATTGGGCAACTCGCCGAAGCCGATGGTGGTGGCGGTGTAGCTGATCACGTAGAAGGCGTGAAAGAAGCTCATCGCCTCCGGCCGGCCCTGGGCATCCGCGCCTGGCATGAGCGTGAGGCCGCCGACCGACACCGCGTAGACGCAGATGATGGTGATAAGCGGCGCGCGCAGGCGCCGCAAGGCCAGGAAGAGGACGTCGCCCATGCCGGCGCGCGCTTGCCCGGCTAGCGTCCGTGGCGCAGCGTCTCGCCGATCAGGAGGATCACCGAGATCAGGTTGGCGACAAGCGCACCGCCGGACAGCGAGACGATGACCGACATGGTGTCGCCAGTCATCGGCACTTTGGCGACATAGAGCTCCCAGCCCCACACGCAGGCGGCGGCGACCAGCTGCAGCGACGCCACCAAGCTGGTGGCCAGATGGGTCGCGCCAAGCTGGGTGCGGTCGCCGAACTTGAGCACGGTGACGATCAGGTTGACCACCACCGCGGCGAAGAGCTCGAACGGGTGGTGCAGTTCGGGCCGGTCGATGTCGCCGATGAAAAACCCGAAATTGAGCGTGCACGCCAGGATGTTGAAGAATCCGAAGATGACCTTCTCGATGTTCATTGGGCGCCCCTCTGTTGTGTTCGCTCGATCTTGCGCAGGCAGTTTACGTCGACTCAGGCGAGCGACGCCGGGTCGAGATTGGCGCCGCACACCAGCACCCCGACGCGCTCGCCGGCACCCGGGCGCCACGCGCCGGCCATGAGCGCGGCCAGCGCGGTGGCGCCGCCCGGCTCGGCGGCGACGCGGCACTCCTCCCACAGCGCCCGCTGGGCGGTGCGGATGGCCGCGTCATCGACCAGCACGCAGTCGGCCACGTGCCGCGCGGCAATCGTGAATGCGAGCGTGCCGATGCGCCGTGCCCCCAGCGAATCGGCGGCGATGCCGCCGGCGGAAACGTCGGTCGGTGCGCCGGTAGCGCGTGCCTGGAAGAGCGTCGGGCAGTCGCGCGGCTCGACGGCGACAACGCGCACGCGCGACTCGAACCAGGCGGCGACGCCGCCCAGGAGCCCGCCGCCCCCGCAGGCGATGACGACGCTGTCCAGGCCGAAGGCCTGCGCCTCGAACTCGAGCGCCAGCGTGCCCTGGCCTGCGACAGTCTCGGGCTGGTCGTAGGCATGCACCACCAGCGCGCCGGTCTCGAGGGCACGCTTCTGCATGGCGTCGAAGGCATCGGCGTAGGCCGCGCCGCCCACATGGGTGCGCGCCCCGTACGCGCGAATGCGCTCGATCTTGGCGGCGCTGGAACTCGCGGGGACGAACACCTCGGCGTCCACCCCGAGCGCGCGCGCCGCCCACGCAACCGCGGCGCCGTGGTTGCCCCCCGAGGCTGCGATCACCCCGGCGGCGGGCAGGGGGTTGGCCAGCATGCGATTGAGCGCCCCGCGCGGCTTGAAGCTGCCGGTGTGCTGCATGCATTCGAGTTTGAGCACCAGCGTGGCGTCGATGCCGAACGCGCCGCGCGGCAACTCGATGACCGGCGTGCGCCTCAGGCGCGGGCCGACCCGCGCCATCGCATGGCGGATCTCGCCGGGGTTCATGGCGCGGCCTGGCTCCTCGTGCTCACGCGGGACTCTCGGCGACCGCCTCGGCCCACGGCAGGAAGATCTCGGTCGCGCCGCTGTTCTGCCCCTTGTCGCGTGCCACTGCCGACGGGCAGGCGAATTTCATCGGCAGGGTCTGCAGGGCCGCTTCCACGCTGTCGAACTCGGCGGCCAGCGCGGCGCGCACCGCGGCCGGCAGGCGCAGGTCCGCGATCACGGTCGCGCCCTCGCTGGCGTCGATGCGCGGCGTGTGAAAGGCGGTCTGCAGGTCCATCGCATAGTCATGCGTGAACGACAGCAACTGCGCGACCGCCGGCAGGATGCGCCGGCCGCCGGAGGCCCCCAGCGCGATGCGCGCGCCACGCGCGTCCGCCGCGATGACCGGCGTGTAGTTGGTCAGGCAGCGTTTTCCGCCGGAGAGCGAATTGGTCTTGCCGGCTTCCGTGTCGAACCACAGGATGCCGTTGTTCATGAGGATGCCCGAGGACGGCAGCACGTAGCGCGAACCGAAGATCGAGAGCAGGGTCTGCGTCACCGCCGCCATGTTGCCGTGCCGGTCCACCACCGAGAAATGCGAAGTGCAGCCCGGCGCCAAATGCTCCGCGCCGATGGCGCGCCGGCCGTCGGCATCGCCCATGTCGGCCAGGCGCGTGCGGTAGCCGGCCTGAATCGCGCGCGCGAAGGCCGCATAGGCCGCTGCGTCCGGTGCAGAGCCGTGTGGCTGCCAGGCTTCGAGGGCGCGCAGCACGCCGGCCAGCGTCGGCCCGGCGGTCAATTCGGGCGTGGCGTAGACCTTGCCGCCGCGATAGGGAATCGTGAGCGCGGCGCGCGGCATCGCCGCGTAGGCAGCCAGGTCCGCCGCGGACAGGGATCCGCCGCCGGCTCGCACGTCAGCGGCGATGCTCTGCGCTAGGTCGCCCTGGTAGAAGGACTGTGCGCCCGCGGCGGCCAGTTCGTCCAGCGTCGCGGCCAGGCGTTGCTGCGGCAGGCGCACTTCCTGCCTGACACTCCAGGCGGCGGTCGGCGGCAGGCCGTCCACGAGGTAGGCCGCTGCGCTCGCCGGATAGCGGCGCAGGTCAGGCGCCCCTGACGCGATCATGTCGGTGGCGAACCAGTCGACGATCACGCCGCGCCGCGCCAGCGCCACCGCGGGCGTGACCAGTTCGCGCCACGGCATGCGGGCATGGCGCGCGTGCGCCATGGCCATGCCGGCGACCGTGCCGGGTACCGCGATCGAAGCCGCGCCGTGCACGTTGCGATCGTCCACCACGCGCGGCCAGGGAAACAGGTCCGCGGATGCGCCCGCGCCGCTCAGGGGATAGTCGCGCGCATCGAGTCCCGCCGGCGAGCGCATGCCGAAGTCGATCACCTCGACCGTGTCGCTGGCGGCGCGATACAGGACCATGGCCCCGCCGCCGCCGACCCCGCTCATCCACGGCTCGACCGCACCCAGCGCGAACGAGGTGGCGACGACGGCGTCGACGCAATCGCCGCCGGCGGCGAGCACCTGCGCGCCGACCTCCGCGGCGTGACGATGCTGTGCCACGACGATGCCGCCGGATGAATGCACAGCAGGTTTCGAGACTTGCTGGTTGCGGCTGAAGTTGTCGGCCATGAATGGTTCCTTGTTCACTGCTGCACCGGGCGATTATCTCGCGCCGGCGCGCCGCGACTGCTTGTCGGGGGCGACGCTTTGCCCTAGCATGCACGCATGATCGACCTTCGTTCCGACACCGTCACCCGCCCCACCCCCGCGATGCGCGCGGCCATGGCACAAGCCCCGGTCGGCGACATGCAGTACGGCGACGATCCCACGCTCAACGCATTGGAGGAGCGCGTCGCCGCGCTGCTGGGCAAGGAAGCCTCGCTGTGGCTGCCCTCGGGCACCATGGCCAACCAGGTCGCGCTGCGCGTGCTGACACGCCCCGGCGACGACGTGCTCATCGCCAGCGAAGCCCACTCGGCCTGGCACGAGACCGGCGGATCGGCGGCCAACGCCGGCGTGCAGTGCACCGAGATTCCCGGCGAGGGGCTCTTCACCGCCGCGGACGTGAGGCGAATGGCCAAGCCGCAGGACTCGCCGGTCCTGCCCCTGCCGCCGACCACGCTGGTGCAGATCGAGAACACGCACAATCGCCACGGTGGGCGCGTCTTCCCGCCCGCCCAGGTCGAGGCCATCTGCGCGACCGCGCGCGAATTGCGCCTGGCGACCTACCTGGACGGCGCACGGCTGTGGAACGCCTGCGCGGTGACCGGCCAGTCGCACGCCACAGCCTGCGCACCCTTTGATCTGGTCATGGTCGCGTTCTCCAAGGGGCTCGGCGCTCCCGCCGGGTCCATCCTGGCCGGTCCGCGCGACCTCATCAGCCGCGCCATCCGGCAGCGGCGCATGCTGGGCGGCGCGATGCGACAGGTCGGCATGTTCGCCGCCGCCTGCGACCACGCCTTGACCCATCATCTGGCGCGCCTGCCGGAGGACCATGCCAACGCACGCCGCATCGCCCAGCGCCTGGCCGCCTGCCCGGGCGTGAAGATCGCGCTCGACCGCGTGGAGACCAACATCGTCGTCTTCGAACTCGAGAGCGCCCGCGTCGATGCGCCGGGCCTGGTGCAGGGCGCCCGCGCGCGCGGCGTGCTGATCAATGCGCTCGGGCCGACCAAGCTGCGGCTGGTGACGCACCTGGATGTCTCGGGCGCCGATTGCGACCGTGCGGCGGCGGTATTGGTCGAGATCCTGGACGGCAAGGTGTGATCGGCGCGGCAACGCCGGCTTGTATAGCCTTGAATCAATCCAGTTCCGCGTATTGAAACTGCTTCCGATGAGTCTTGGTAGGCCCGCAGCGGCGCGCCACAATCCGGCCGAAATTGAGGGACGTGGCTGACAAGGAGACATCCAGGCGCAGTACGCCTGCATCGATGACGCGGGCCTCTATTCCTTCGCCATGCCGTATGCCGTATTCATCGTGTACGCCGTGCGCTTCGTACGCAAACAGTTGTGGCGCACCTGACGCCACCCCGACCCACCACCCTAAGCCCGACGGAGGCCTTCGATGCCCTGCTCCATACCCACCATGACCCGACGCGCGCTGGCTGCACTGGCCCTGTGCCTGTGTGCCGCGTCCGCACTCGCGAACAAGTGGCCGGAGCGGCCCATCAAGATCGTGGTGCCCTACCCGCCCGGCGGATTGACCGACGTGGTGACGCGCACACTCGGGGACGAACTGGGCGCGGTGCTGGGCACGCAGGTGGTGGTGGAGAACAAACCGGGGGCCGGTGGCCAGGTGGGCCTGCAGGGCGTGCTGGCCGCGCCGCGCGACGGCTACACCGTCGCGCTGGTGGTGCCGGCCACCATGATCACGTTGCCGCTCACCAACCCGGCCTACAAGATCCGGCCCCTGCAGGATTTCGAGCCGATCACGGCTGCCGTCCAGACCTCCCTGATCCTGGCGGTGAACAAGGACCTGGGTGTACGCACGCTGGCCGAGTTCACCGCCTACGCCCGGCGCAATACGGGCAAGCTGAACTACGGCACGCCCGGAGCCGGCACGAGCTTTCACTTCAACAACGTACTGATGGCCAACAAGATGGGATTCCAGGGCACGCATGTGCCCTACCACGGCGAGGCGCGGATCTTCCTCGACCTGATCAGTGGCCAGATCCAGTACGCACTGCTCTCCACCACCATGCGCGCGCAGGTGATGGACGGCGGCAAGGTGGTGGCGCTGGCGGTGTCCGGAAACCGGCGCGAGGAGTCCATGCCGCAGGTGCCCACCTTCAAGGAACAGGGTGTGGATTTCGTCTCCGACGGCTGGGTCGGTTACGCGGTCGCATCCGGCACGCCGCCCTCAGTGATTGCGCGGCTGGGCGAGGCCTTCACCAAGGCCTTGCGCACGCCGTCGGTGGCCCAACGCCTGGACAAACTCGGCCTGGACGTGTGGGCCAGCACACCGGCGCAGTTCCGCAGCGCGATCCAGGAAGGCGACGAGCGCTACGGTGCACTGGTGCGCTCGGGAGCCATCAAGATCGATTGAAGGCACAGTCTTCCGCCTGAAAGGACAGGCCGGCACCAAGCACCCCCCGAAAAAGCGATCGATTCTCGATCGCGGCGGATAAGAACGACCGCTTCATCGGCATCCGCAATTCAGCCGCAGACCCACTCTTCACCAGTGCGCCCCAATGTCGACACTCTGGTGAATCAACCGGGTTAGGCAACGGCGGCCAGTCGCCACCGTGATACGCTCTCAGCTCCAATCCGCGGAACGTCGCGGCACGGCCGCATGGCGCGGCGGGTGGGCTTGGGGGAGCGTGATGCCAGGAGTCGATGCTGTTCGCGCCGACGCACGCCGACGGGTGCCCGAGGCCGCACGGCCCGGCTTCGTCGCCACGCTCGCCAAGGGGCTTGAAGTCCTGGCCGCGTTCGAGCGGGTCGAACTGCTCGGCAACCAGGAACTGGTCGAGATCACTGGCTTGCCGAAGGCGACAGTGTCGCGCCTCACGGGCACATTGGCCGCCCTCGGCTATCTTAGGCTTGACGAGGGCACGCGCAAGTACAGCATCGGCGCGCGCGTGCTCGGGCTGGGCGCCAGCGTCCAGCGCCATCTCGGCTTGCAGCGTGTCGCGCGCCCGCGCATGCAGGCGCTGGCCGAGGAATTCGGACTGAGCGTCATCCTGGCGACGCGCGAGCGCCGCTCGATGGTCATGATCGAGGTTGTCCGGCCGCCGCGGGTCGCGCGCGCCGCCTACACCGACGGCGGCTCGCATGTGTCGCTGCGCGACACCTCGCTCGGGCTCGCATACCTGGTGGCCGTGCCGCTGGCCGAGCGGGTGCGTCTGCTCGAGTCACTGCGGCGCGCGCATCCGAACGACTGGGATGCCGTGCGGGTCGACGTCGAACGCGCTCACCGCGAGGTCGCACGACGCGGCTTCGTTGTCTCGCGCCGCGGCCGGGACGGCGCGGTCGCGGGCGTCAGCGCCCCGCTCGCGCTCGGCGAGCGCGGCGTGTTCGTGTTCGGCTGCGCCGGACCCTCGACCGCGCTGTCGACGGCGCACCTCACCAACATCGTCGGACCACGCCTGGTACGGCAGGTGCGCGAGGTTGCAGACCACCTGACCGACGGGGTCATGGCCGCTGCGCCGGCGCGCAAGCGGCGCGCCGCGGGCTGAAGCGGCACCGCCCCATCGCGACACGCCGTGCAGGCGTGCCGACAGGCGGCTTCAAGCGGGGAGATAACGCGGGTCGCGGGCCTCGCCTTGTATGCGGTCGCTTTCCACCCAGGCCGAGTGGGTACCCGCCGAGATACGGTGCGGCAGAATGATGCGCGCCAGCGGCCCCTGCGTGATGTCGGAGGCGGGGATCACCCAGCACTCCGACCGCTCGTCGACGGCGTTGTTCACGAACGTGATCACGTAGCCGTCGTCTTCGGCCGTGGCGCCGACGCGGCGCGCCGATTGCGGTTCGCTGCCGAAGCAGCCCTTGCCGTACTCGAGCCGCTGCGTGCTGCGGGTTTGCATGTCGTAGCGCTTGAGGCCGCGGAAAAGCCACTCGCCCTTCTCGTAGAGCACGTTGAAGCTGTAGCGGTACGGGCGGCCGACATAGTCGTTGCTGACCATCGGGAACTCGGTGATCTCATCGTCGATCAGCTCTTCGTGCGTTGTCCCGGTCGCCATGTTGAAGCGCCAGCGGTACATCATCGTCGGGTTGTTGTACTTGTCGAGGTGCGCCCGCATGCGCGCATACGCTGCCTGGCGCCCGTCGGCGTTGCTCTCGCCCACCGCGGGCTTGTGCGGATTGGTCATGATGCAGCCGTCCATCACGACCTCGTCGCCGTCCTCATAGCAGTTCGCGAGATGCAGGATGTGGCACGGCCGGCCCTCGAACCAGCGGACCTGCGCGTTGTCGCCATGGCGCGGCAGGACGCCGAAACGCGCCGGCATCTCGCGGAAGAAGGTGACCTTGCGCTGGCCTTTTGCGAGCAGCGCAGGGTCGAAGAAGAACGGCAGGTCGTGCAGGATGGTGTAGTTCTTGGTGATGCCAAGGTCGTGCGGCCAGCGCGCGCCAGGCAGGTCGATCGGCACGTAGTGCACCAGCCGGTTGTGCTTGTCGACGATGCCGTAGTTCAAGTACGGCGGCTTCTCCGGATAATTGAAGAACATCATCTCGCCCGTCTCCGGGTCGATCTTGTAGTGCGAGGCCACGCCGTCGGGTACCAGCCGCGCCCAGTCGGCGTCCGGGCCCAGCGTTTCGAGCGAGATCGGGTCGAGCCGCCACGGCTCGCTGCCCTGCGACATGCTCGCGATCAACTTGCCGGCATGGCACTTCACGTCGGTGCCGGCGTTGTCCTTCATCGCGCCGATCGAGCCCCAGCCGCGACGCGCACCCAGGTGCGGCGCGAGCATGCCCGGCCACAGCGAGCGACCGGCCGCCTGCTCCGCCAGAAAGCCTGTGGTCTGCACGAAGCGGTTTCGGTAGGTGGCACGCCCGTTTTCGAAGTGCATCGCGTGCAGCATGCCGTCGCCGTCGAACGGGTGGTACATGCCGATCGACTCATGCACCTGGTTGTGCGTGTTGCGCACGTAGATGCCGCTGAGGTCTTTCGGCAGCTCGCCGATCACCCGCATGCTGTCCGTGTCGGCCACCCATTCCTGCATCGCCGGGGTGAACAAGCCGGTGAGGAAGGGGTGATCGCTGTCGGAAGCAATGGTGGACGGATAGGTGTTGAGTATCTGCTGCACGATGAGCTCCTGGTTGAAAGATGCACTACGTGGATTTGTAAACCGCGCCGGATGGCAGCGACCCGCCGCCGATGAAGCCGCTGGCCGCCTCCGGTACCTTGCAGGCCTGTTTATTCATGCCATGTAGCTCCCGCCGTTGACGTGCAGCGTCTGACCGTGCACGTAGGCCGCGGCATCGCTCAGCAGGAACAGCGCCGCGGCCGCGATCTCGCGCGGCTGGCCCAGCCGACCCAGCGGCACACCGGCCGTGAAGCGTTGCAGATCGATGCCGGTCTGCTTGGTCGCACGGCCGGTACCGCCGGTGAGGAATGGCGTGTCGATCACGCCGGGCGCGATGCCGTTGACGCGCACCGCCGGTGCCCATTCGGTGGCCAGGGCGCGCACCAGGTTGATGACGCCGGCCTTGGCTGCCGCGTATGGCGCGTAACCGACATGCTGTACGCGAACACCGAAGGTCGAGGAGATGAACAGCGCCGCCGGCCCTGCGCCGGCCGCGGCCGACTTGGCGAGCAGCGGCGCGGCCTCTCTCGCCACCAGGAAACTGCCGCGCAACGACGCATCGACGATCGCGTCCCACTCGGCCGCACTCATGTCCTTCACGGCGATGCGCTCGCCGGTGTAGCCGGCGAGGTTGACCAGGCCGTCGATCCGCTGCCATCGTGCCGCCACGGCGGCGAAAGCCTGGCGCACCTGC
Organism: Burkholderiales bacterium; assembly: GCA_016790635.1. Lineage (GTDB taxonomy): Bacteria > Pseudomonadota > Gammaproteobacteria > Burkholderiales > JAEUOS01 > JAEUOS01. The sequence goes on along the minus strand of JAEUOR010000002.1, from coordinate 69,622 downwards.
GCTTCGTCGGTGACATCGCAGGCGTGGTACTCGACGCCGGCGCTGCGCTCGCCGGCGTCGATCGAGCGCGCCAGATCCAGCACGCTGACTTCGATGCCGAGTTCGACCGCGGCAGCGACCAGCGCACGGCCGATGCCGCCGCAGCCGCCGACGATCAGCAGTCGGTACCCCGCGGCCGGGGTGAAGCCTGGCAGGCGCATCTTCAGCGCCTCGGCTGTCGCGGCCAAAGGCTCGGTGCTCATCGCGCGACGGCGGATGGCTCACAGCGGCCCCGCATCACCTCGTCGAGAAAGCCCAGCAGCGCGTCATTGAATGCCGCGGGCTGTTCGGCGAAGGCATAGTGGCCGGCGTTGGGAATGCAGACGAAGCGCGCGTTCGGGATCAGCTTGGTCAGCGACTGCATGCCCTCCGGTCGCCCGACCTTGTCGGCCTCGCCGGCGACCAGCAGCGTGGGTACCTTTACCCGGCGCAGGTTGTCCTCGCCGTCATAGCGCGTGATCGCTTCGATGGCGGCGCAGAATGTCTCGCCGCGCATTCCGGCCGCGACCTCGGTGACCAAGTCGACCAGCGGGCCCTTCGAATCCGGCGCGAACATCGAGCGGATCACCGGCAGCGCCGCTTCGCGGAAGGGCTGGCCACGCCGGATCGGCCCGATACGTTCTTCGACGAAGGTGATCTTGTCCTGCTCGGACTTGCGCGAGAACGACGCCACTGTCGCCGAGATCACCAGCCCATGCACCTTGTCGCCCGCCAGCAGCGTGACCAGCGGCGCGGCGATGCCGCCCATGCTGTGGCCGACGACGACGTTGCGTGCCGTGCCCTCGCGCTCGATCAGGCGCGCCGCGGCCTCGGCCAGCCCTTCGATGGAGAGTCCCCCTTGGGGCAAGGGGCTGATGCCGTAACCCGGTGCGTCCCAGGCGACAACGCGGTAGCCGGCGCGCACCAGCGTTTCAATCTCGGCACGGAAGTAGTCCTTGGCGCCATACGCGCCGTGCAGCAGGAACACGGTGGAATCGGCGTCGCCAGCAACCTGGTAGTCGGGGAAGCGGTAGTGATTCATGGGCGAGTATGCGGTTGGTTGTGTTGCGCTGGAATCTAAACAACACCCGGTCTTCGCACCAACGCGCACTGCGCCGCGTTCCGCATGCCGGAACTGCGTTGCACGCCGCGGAAGGCGAACTATGCAGACGCGTCATTGTAAGCCGCCGCTTGGCACGCAGCGTCAGCCGAAACTCACGGTCTCGCGCTTCAATTCTTCGCCGCACTGGTCGCAATGCCAGCGTGCGTGCAGCGGCTGGCCACAGGGCAGATGCTGCACCGGGTAATCCTCCCCCGGCCCGGCCAGCCAGCGGTTGCCCCAGCGCAGCAGTTCCAGCGTCATCGGGAACAGCGCAATGCCGGCGCGCGTGAGCCGGTACTCCTGTCGCGACCCTGCATAGCGCCGCGCCCGCAGCAGGCCCAGCCCCTGCAGCTCGACCAGCCGGCCGCTGAGCTGGGCCGGGCCGATGCCGATTTGCTGCCGGAACTGTGCGAACTGGCGCGCGCCGCGAAAGGCAGCTGCCACCACCGCCGCGCTCCAGCGGTCACCCACGACCTGGGCCAGTGCCGTGCCCTGCTCGCGCTGCGCACCACGCCCGCGGCGGAACGCGGAATCCGGCGTCGGGCGGGCAGTCGAGCCCGCCAATGCGGCGGGTTGGCTGATCGCGCCGTCACCCGCACACACGTGGGCGCCAGGCTCAGCTTCCGCTTCCCCCGGCCCCGCACGCGTGTCGAAGGGCAGCACCGCGTCGCCGCAGGCCCCGCAGCGCAACTGCGGCCGCATCACCTGACCGCACTCGGTGTGGCGTACCTGCGGGCGCGGGCGGTCGATGGCCCAACTCTGCGCATCGTCCCACTGGCTCCAGTCGGCCTCCCACTGCCACATGGCCAGGAACAGCGACCATAGGTCGAGCCCGCGCTCGGTCAGGCGGTACTCGGGGTGACGCCCCGGCAAGGCGTGACGCAACAGTACGTCATGCTCCACCAGCCGGGCCAGCCGGTCGGACAGTACTGCTCGGGATATGCCTAGTTCGGCAACGAAATCACCATGCCGACGGCGTCCGCGAAACACCGAGCGCAGCAGGCGCAGCGACCAGACATCGCCCACCACCGCGATCGTGCGTTGCGCTGCCACCGCGCCGGAAGTGCGGACGAGAGCTGGATCGGGCGGTGCGGATGTTGGCGTCATGGCTGCGCTGCGGGCAGGGTTCGACAGCGGCAAATTATACGGGTTTTCCCTAATTTCTGACCGAAATCAGGAATGACAAACTGCGCCAATATTAGTCTGTTTACGAAATCATTTATGCTGCTCGCCAACCCCGCCGTGGTCATCGACGCTCTGCGCACGCCGCGCGGTGCCGCCAAGGATAGCGGGGCCCTGTACCCCGTCGCCCCAGTGGAACTGCTGGCCGGCGTGCTGCGCGCCCTGCACACACGCACCGGCGTGGACACGGCCCAGGTCGACGATGGCGTGTTCGGCTGCGTCACCCAGACCGGCGAGCAGGGCGGCAATATCGGCAAAGCCGCGAGCCTGCTGGCCGACTGGAGTCCGCATTTGAGCGCGGTGACCATCAACCGCTACTGCGCCTCGGGCCTGAGCGCCGTGAACTGGGCTGCGCAGCAGGCGCGCGAAGCCGACGGACTGACCGTGGCAGGTGGCGTAGAGATGATGTCGCGCGTGCCCATGTTTGGCGATCAGGCCACGTACTACACGGACAAGACGCTGGCCGCGCGCATCGGCTTCGTGCCGCCGCCCTGGTCGTCCGATCTGGTGGCCACACGCGAAGGCACCACGCGCGAAGACTGCGACCGCTATGCAGCGCTGTCGCAGGCGCGCGCGCTCGCGGCGCGGCGACGCGGGCTGGCGCCCTCGATGGTGCCGGTCACCGACGCGGGCGGACGGGTGCTGCTGGAGCATGACGAGAACATCCGCGAGGCCAACACAATCGAAAAGCTGGCCAGCCTGCGCACCGTGTACGAACCGGGTGCCAACGGCCTGGATGCGTGGGGCCTGGAGCGCGAGCCGGGCCTCTCCGAGATCCGGCACGTGCACACCGCCGGCAATGCGCCCTGCATGGCCGATGGCGCCGCCGCAGTGCTGCTGGGCACCGAAGCCGCGGCTCGCCGGCATGGCCTGCCGGTGCGCGCGCGCATCCTGGCGCAGGCCGAGGCCTGTGTACCGCTGACCCAGACCGGCGCGGTGGACGCCACGCGCAAAGCCCTGGCCCGCGCCGGCCTCGGCGTGGCCGACATCGACCTGTGGGAAGTGCGCGACTCCTTTGCCGCGATCACGCTGCACTACATCAAGAGCCTGGGCATCGATCTGGAGCGCTTCAACGTGAACGGCAGCTCGATCGCGCTCGGCCACCCGATGGGTGCCACCGGTGCGATGCTGGTGAGCTGCCTGCTTGACGAGATGGAACGGCGCGGCCTGCGCCTCGGCGTGGCTGCGCTGCCCGGCGCGTTCGGCGTCGCCACGGCCACCGTGTTCGAACGCATCAGCTGAGCCGCGGCGCCACACGCACGCGCTCACACCAAAAACCGGAGTGAACAGATGAAGACCCTGGAACACCACTACACACTCGACTGCCTGCCCAGCGACAACCCCTACCTCGGCGACAACTGGCGCCCCTGTCATGACGAGTGGACGGCGAGCACACCCGATCTCGAAGTGATAGGCGAGGTACCGCACGACCTGAACGGCGTCTACCTGCGCAACGGCCACAACCAGATCCACGCGCCGATCGGCAAGTACCACCCCTTCGACGGCGACGGCATGATCCATTGCACGCACTTCGAAGGCGGCAAGGTCACCTACCGCAACCGATTCATCCGCACCACCGGCTTCCTGGCCGAGGCCGCCGCCGGGCGCTCGCTCTGGCCTGGCATCATCGAGCCGCGCAAGGCCGTGCTGCGCGGCTGGGGCTCGATCGGCGCGATGAAGGACAACGCCGGCACCGACGTGAAGGTGCATGCCGGGCGCGCGCTGGCCGCGATGAGCCAGTGCAGCGAACCCTACCGGCTCGATCCGGTCACGCTCGAGACGCTCGGCCCGGACCCGTCCTGGGCGCGTGCGCTCGGCACGCGCGGCATCTGCTCGCACTTCCAGGTCGATGCACACACCGGCGAAATGATGTTCTTCAACTACGGTGAGACCGCGCCCTACTTCAACTACGGCGTGGTCAGCGCGGAAAACCAGCTGGTGCACTATGAGCCGATCGAACTGCAGCACGCCCCCTGGCCGCACGACCTGGGCATGAGCGAACACTATTGCGTGTTGCACGACCTGTCGATGTTCTTCGACCCCGCGTACCTTCAGCGCGGCCAGCATCGGCTGCACTTCCACCGCGACGTGCCGGCACGTTTCGGCGTGATCCCGCGCATGGGTACCAACCGGGACGTGAAGTGGTTCGAGGGCATGCCCTGCTACATCCTGCACCTGGCCAACACCTACGAGGTGGGCGACGAAATCGTGATGGACGGCGCGATCCAGACCAACCCGGTGCCCGACCTGAGCGGCCTGCCCAAGGAAGGCTACGCGCGCATGCACGCCTTGCTGTCCATGGACCTGCAGGAGACGCGCATGCACCGCTGGCGCTTCAACCTGAAGACCGGGCAGACGCACGAAGAGGACCTGGACGACGAGGTGACCGAATTTTCGATGGTCGACGCACGCGTCAAGGGGCGCCCGAACCGCTACGTGTACAACGCACTGGTCAAACCGGAGTGGAAGCTCGACGGCTTGAAAAAGTATGACTTGCAAACCGGTCGTACCCAGCGCTGGGAGGCGCCCGAGGGCTGCTACGTGAGCGAGTCGCCGTTCGCCGCGCGCGAGGGCTCGCAGGCCGAAGACGACGGCTACCTGATCACCTATATCACCAACCTGAACACGGGCAAAGGCGAGTGCGCGGTGTTCGACGCACGCGACATCGCCCAGGGCCCGTTGTGCCGCGTCATCCTGCCGCACCACATCCCGATGGGGGCGCATGCCTGCTGGGCGCCGGCCAGCGCGTTGAGGGTGCCGCAGTGAGCACATCCCTCACCCTGCCCGACTACGCCGTTCACCACCCGCGCGGGGTCGCGCACGGCGGCACGGTCTTCTTGCTGCACGGCGCCTTCGGCGCCAAGGAATACTGGCGCCACCAGATCCAGGCACTGACCGCCGCCGGCTGGCGCGTGGTCGGCTGGGACGCGCCCGGCTACGGCCTGTCCCCGCTGCCCGTGCCCCTGACCATCGATCACTGCGCGCGCGCGCTGACGCTGCTGCTGCACAAGGAAGGTGGCGAGCGCAACGTGGTCATGGGCCACAGCATGGGCGGCATGATCGCCCAGCAGGCCTGGCGTCATGCCCGCGCGTGCATCCACGGCTACGTGCTCTCGGCCACCAGCGCCGCCTTTGGCAGTCCCGACGGCGATTGGCAGCGCGAGTTCGTGCGCGCGCGTGTCGCGCCGCTCGACGCAGGGCGCAGCATCCCGGACTACGCGCCGGAGATGCTGCGTGCCATGATGGCCCCCGGAGCCGGCGGACCGGCGGTCGACCTGGTCGTCTCCACCGTGAGCCAGATGCGCGAGGAAACCTTCCGCGCGGCCGTGGCCGCAATTGTCGGCTTCGAGGCGCGCGACGTGCTGCCCACCTTCGACGTGCCGGTGCAGTGCATCGCCGGCGAACTGGACAAGACCGCGCCCGCTGCCGTGATGGAGAAGATGGCAGCCAAGGTCACCGGCGCCGAATTCGTCAATCTCTCCGGGCTGGGCCACTTCGGCTGGGCCGAGGATGCGCAGCGTTTCAACACCTCCGTGCTGGACTTTCTGGCGCGGCGATGTCAGCCGCGCTGAACCCCATCACTGCCGTCAAACCCCCGTTCCCGACAAAGTAATAGGAGACACCCCATGCAGCTGCTGCGACGCCATCTGATCGCGCTTGCCACCCTGCTCTCTGCCAGCCTGGCCGGCGCGCAAGGCTATCCGGACAAACCGATCAACGTGATCATCCCCTTCCCGCCGGGCATCGTGGACGGCTATGCACGGGTGGTGGCAGAAAAGGCCGGCGCCATCCTGGGCCAGCCCATGGTGTTCCGAAACCAGGCCGGCGCCGGCCAGCGCATCGGCACCGACGCCTTGACCAAGTCCGCGAAAGACGGCTACACGATCGGCGTGGTCACCAACGCCGGCGTGGTCGCCGGTCCCGCACTGGCCAGCAACGTGCCCTACGACCCGACCCGCGATCTGTCCTACCTGACGTTGGTGCTCGAGTCCCACTACCTGATCAACACGCATCCGAAATCGGGGCACAAGAGCCTGCGCGAGCTGATCAGCGCGGCCAAGGCTGCCCCTGACAAGATCAAGTTCGGTTCCACCGGCCTGGGCACCGGCTTTCACCTGGCGACCGAGCAGTTCATGTACACAGCCGGCATCAAGGCCCTGCACGTGCCCTACCGCGGCGAGAGCCCGCTGCTCACCGACCTGATCGGCGGCCAGGTGGAATTCGGCTTCTCGTCGCTGGCCAGCCAGCAGATGGTGGAGAGCGGCCGGTTGGTGGCTCTGGCCTACACCGGCGAGAGGCGCCTGGCCAGCCTGCCGAACGTGCCCACGGTCAAGGAACTGGGCATCGCGCATGTCAGCGCCGGCTGGCTGGGCTTCGCGCTGCCCGCCGGGGTACCCGCTGCCGTGCGCAATCGGCTGATCGCCGCCTTCACCACGGCGGTCACCGACCCGGCGGTAGTGGCGAGCTACAGCAAGGGCGGGGTCGAGCCGCGCAGCATCAGCGGGGATGCGTTCGCCGCCCGCGTCGCGCGCGAGCTCGACGAACTGCGCGAACTGAACAAGACACTCAAGATCACGCTGGAATGAACTCGCAACGCACGCGTCTGCCAGCGGCGCTGCTGGACCGTCTGGCACTTCCGGTGATCGCCGCGCCGATGTTCCTGGTCTCCGGCCCAGCCTTGGTCGAGGCGGCCTGCCGGGCCGGCATCATTGGGGCGCTGCCGGCAGCCAACGCCCGCAGCAGCGAAATCCTGGACCGCTGGCTGACCGATTTGACGGCCGCGCTGGCCCGCGCCAGGGAACCGCAGGTCGGCCCCTGGGCGGTGAACCTGGTGGCGCACCGCAGCAACGCACGACTCCAGGACGACCTGGCCCTGTGCGTGCGGCATCGCGCCCCCATCGTCATCACGGCGCTGGGCGGACCGCAGGCCATCGTCGAAGCCGTCCACGGCTACGGCGGCCTGGTATTTGCCGACGTCAACACGCCCGAGTACGCGGCCAAGGCCGCCCGCTTCGGCGTTGACGGGCTGGTGCTGGTCTGCGCCGGCGCCGGCGGCCACACCGGCATGATCGCGGCGCCGGCCTTCGTCGCCAGCGTGCGCGAGTTCTTCGACGGCATGCTGGTCGTGGCGGGTGCCATGTCCACGGGCGCGGCCGTGCGCTCGGCCCAGATCCTGGGCGCCGACCTGGTGCACATGGGCACACGCTTCATCGCCACCGACGAGAGCCTGGCCGTGCCGGACTACAAGCAGATGATCGTGGACAGTGCCAGCCGTGACATCGTCTGCACCAATGCCATCACCGGTGCCTGGGCCAACAAGCTGCGCCCCAGCCTGGCACGCGCCGGACTCGACCCCGATCGCCTCGAGGTGCGCCGCGGAGGCTTCGACCTGACGCGCGGCGAGGACGGCGGCAAAGCCTGGAAGGACCTCTGGTCCGCGGGCCAGGGTGTGGGGCAGATCAAGGCCATCGAGCCCGTGCGCACGGTGGTCGGCCGCCTGCGTGACGAGTACGCCGCGGCCCTGGCTGCGGAGCTGACCGATCCCTGGATGCAGCGGCACCGGCTCGGCACATGCTGATCCACGACGCGCGCACCCGGCAGGAGCGCCGCGAACGCGGCTGGTGGGGCGAGACCCGCCTGCACGACCTGCTGGCACGTCACGCCCGCGAGGCGCCCGGGCGGGAGTCGCTGGTCGACCCGCCCAACCTGGCCGAGGTCACGGGCGAGGCGCCGCAGCGACTCACCTGGGCCCAGGTGCATTCACTGGTCGAGCGGCTGGCCTGCGCACTGCTGGATGCCGGGCTGAACAAGGACGACGTCGTGCTGGTGCAGATGGCCAACAACCACGCCTTGCCTGCGCTGTATTTGGCCTGCGCCCGTCTGGGCATCATCGTCAGCCCGACCGTGGCGCAGTACCGCGAGCACGAGCTCGAGCCGATGCTCCAACGGACGCGGGCCCGGGCCATCGTGGTCAGCGCGCGCATCGGCGCGCATGACCACGCGGCCATGGCGTCCGCTCTGGCCGCACGGCAGGCGCGCCCGCCGGCCGTCCTGGCGTTCGCGCCCGCCGAGGCAGTCTTGCCCCCCGGCGTCACCGACCTGTGGCGCGCCTTGCCGATCGCAGCCGACCGGGCGCGGCTGGCCGCCTATGAGGCCACCCACCCTGTCAGCGCCGATGAAACCGTGAGCATTCTGTGGACCTCGGGCAGCGAGGGCCGCGCCAAAGGCGTTGCGCGCACCCACAACGACTGGATGCTGTACGGGCCGCAGATCGGCGGGGCCTACGAGGTCGGCGCCCACACCCGCCTGCTCAATGGCCGCCCGTTGGTGACGCACGGCGCCTTCGTGGGCAGCCTCACGCCTTGGCTGTACCACGGCGCCACGCTGGTCAATCACCACCCGTTCACCTTGCCGCTGTTCCTGCGTCAACTGCACGACGAGCGAATCAGCTTCACCGCGCTGGCGCCGGCGCTGGTGGCCACGCTGCTGGCGCGACCGGAACTGCTGCGCGACGTGGACCTGCGCCACCTAAAGTACGTCGGCTCCGGCTCCGCGCCGTTGAATTCGGCGCTGTTGCAGGCCTTCGAGGAGCGCTTCGGCGTGCGGGTGATCAACTTCTTCGGGTCGACCGAGGGCGCCTCGCTCGTCGCCACGCCGCAGGACGTTCCCGATGCGCGCCTGCGCGCCCACTGCTTTCCGCGCTTCGGCAGCGGCGGCTTCGCCTGGTCGCATCCGGCTTCAGCACTGGTCGAAACCCGGCTGGTGGACTTGAGCACGGGCGAGGACATCCTGTCACCCGGTCGCGCCGGTGAATTGCGCTACCGCGGGCCCATGGTCATGACGGGCTACCTGAACGAGCCCGAGCTGAGCGCCGCGGCCTTCGACGAACGCGGCTTTTATCGCAGCGGCGACCTGTTCGAGATCGCCGGCGCGCAGGGCGAGCATTACCGCTTCACCGGCCGCGCCAAGGACATCATCATCCGCGGCGGCATGAACATCTCTGCCGCCGAGGTGGAGGGCCTGGTGGCCGAACACCCGGCCGTCGCGGAGGTGGCAGTGGTGCCGCTGCCCGATCCGCGGCTGGGCGAGCGCGTCTGTGCCTGCGTGGTGCTGCGCGCCGGTCAGACCCTGTCGCTCGCCAACCTGGTGGCATGGCTGCGCGACCAGCGCCAGGTGGGCATCGTCAAGCTGCCCGAGCACCTGGTTTGCCTCGATGGCCTGCCGCGCAACCCGAACAACAAGGTGATCAAGGCCGAGCTGCGCGCGATCGCGGCGCGTGCGACAGGACAGTGATCGCAGGAAGCGCAGCACTCGACCTGCGCAGGACCGCGGGCGCCGACATTCTCAGAGAAGGCACTCAGCCGGGCAACGCCGCCTTGAGCACGCGCGCGTAGTTGCGCCAGGCCACGTGCTCGATGACGGAAGCGGCGACCTTGAATTCCTGCAGATGATCGATGACGTTGCGCAGGTGGCCATAGTGGTTGACTGCCCAGTTCGGCCCGACACCCTCGATGTCGGTGCCGAAAGCCACGTGCTCGGCGCCGATCATGCCGACCAGCTTGACGATTTCGCGCGCATACGCGCGGGTGTCGGCAGGTCCTACCGGCCATAGACGACCTGGGCGCGACAGTCCCAGTGCCCACAGCCCGACCACGCCGCCGCGCGCGGCAATCTTGCGGGCGTGGGCGATCGACAGGCGTCGACGCAGGAACCCGTAGGGGTCGCGCCAGTCGCCGCCCTCCCCGTCCACCCAGCCGTGCGACCAGACCGTCGGTCGCTTGGCCACTTCCAGCGCGTGGTCGACCGCCGGCCCCGTGCAGTGCGCCAGGTCCACCAGCACGCCGCGGGCGTTGCACGCCTCCACGAGGCGCCGGCCCGTCTCGCTCAGGCCGTTGTGCACCGGCGCGACTGTCTGGAAGTCACCGACCGGCGTGCGGATGTAGTGCACCAGCTGCAAGTGCCGCAAGCCCTTGTCGAATGCCGCCTCCAGATTTCCGATATGTCCCTCGAGAAAGTCCGCACCCTCGGCAGCAAGCACGACGCCGGCTTCGCCCGCCAGGCAGGCATCCACATCGGCGACCGTGAGCACGGTCTTGAGCTTGTGCGTCGCGAGGTAATTGCGCATGAGGTCCAGCCTGGCATGAAAGTACCGCCCCAGTTCACCCGGCTGTGGCTCCCTGAACTGCTCGATTCCGAAAGGCGTGCCGCGAATCCAGCGCGCGTCCGATACCAGCGTCCAGGCGAGCAGCGCCACGCCCTGCTCGCGCATGTCCTCGGCCAGCCCGGAATCGGCCAGGCGCCGCGTGATAAGGCCGAAGTGGCTGTGCATGTCGGCCAACGGCACGCGCAACTGCTGCGCAGGGGCCAGGTGTGGACTGCCCAGCAGGGCAGCACAGAAAGCACGACCGAGAAAACGTCGGCGCGGCGCATTGCCAAGCGCGGAATGCGATTGCCCGTCGACAGCGGTCAACATGAGTGAGTTGTCTTCGTCACGGGTCAGTTGCCCGTGCGGACCTCGTCGCCAAGCAGTGCGAAACGCGGCTGCCGCCTGCCATCCACGACAACCTCCTCGACGAACATCGCGTAAGGCCTCACCCAAAGTCCGGAGTCGCCGTACAGCGGACGGTAGAGCACCATCGGCTCGCGGGTTTCGCTGTGCCACGTCACATCGAGGACCTCGTACTCGCCGCCCTTGTAGTGGCGATAGCGCCCCCGGGCAAGGGTCGGCAGCGCGGGGAGTTCCGGTTCGGGCGCGCCCGATCGTGGCGACGCCGGCGGCGTTTCGGTCGCAGCTTGCGGCACATCGCGCAGGAACACCGGCAAGTCCATGACCGGCGGCCGCGCCGGCACCTGGTAGATCATGTCGGCGACCACGCCGCGATGGTAGGTCTTGTGGTTGACCACGTGCAGCAGGATGTCGGAGCGAGTCATCGCGCCCTTGCCGCCGCCGACGAACTCGAAACGCACGGTTTCGCCAGCTGCAGCTTCACTCATGCGCTCCGCGTACTGCATGTACCAAGCGTCGAGCTGTTCCTGCGCCTCGCGCAGCGCACCCAGCGGCGGATGGCTCGCGGTGTTGCGCGCGGTGAATCCGTGCGCGCGCCCCTCCAGGTGCGCCTGCCAGATCTGATCGACCACGAGCAGGTGGTTGAGGGTGTGCAGCATGTTGCCGAAGCCGGTCGCACGCGCACGCTCGGCTTCGCCCGCCGGCAGCGCCGCCAGTGCATCGAACATGCGCCCGTTGGCCCAGGCGCTGTAGCGCATCAGCATGCGCAAGCTGCCGAGATCGCCGTTCATGCCTTGCCCACACCCAGGAATACACGCATGTCCCGCAATTCCTCCTCCAACGCACGCCGGAACGCCGCGTCACGCGGCGCCCTTCCGGAGACATAGCCGAAGCTCGCAACAAGGGCTGCGTCGCTGACACTGAGGTTACCCCAGCCGATGACCTTGTCTCGCCACAGCAGAGGCAGCGCGTAATAGCCAAGCCTGCGCTTCGCGGCCGGGGTGTAGGCCTCGAAGCGATAGGCCCAGCCCCAGAACATTTCGAAGCGCCGCCGATCCCACACGACGGGGTCGAAGGGCGCGAGCAGGCGCACGCGGTCGTCGGGCCCGCGCGCGGTCATGGCCTCACCGGCCGGCCAATACCAAGCCATGCCTTCGACGTCGGCGTGCGCCAGGCGCTGCTTGGCGCGGTCGAGACTCCTGCCAAGCTGGCTGCGCCACTGCGGTACGCCACCGCCCAGGAACCGCACCAGTTGCGCAAGCGAAGCGGCAGGCAGCGGCGCGTACTTGGCGACGATGACATCGATGAGTCGATCCAGCACCGCGTGCGGGTCGGCCACCGGCGGACTCGCCTCGCGCGCTGCATAGAGCCGGATCCCGGCTTCACGGCGCGCGACGCGCAGGAGTCCGCGGTAGTGCATGTCGTCCAACATGCGCGTACTCGCCGAGGACGCCCCGCCGAAGCCGCTGATCACGCGCCCGTGCTTGAAATGCGCGTCGACGCGGCGCGGATGCACGACCCCGTGTTCGCGCACGAATGCATGCACCGCCTCGGCCTGGCGGCGCCGCGCGGGGCTCCATGCCAGGCGCGCCTTGCGCGGATGCATGAGCGCGTGGATGGGACGCGGCAGGAAGCCGTAGTTGACGAAAAAGTCCTCCTCGATTCCCAGGTCGGCGTAGCGCCGTTCCAGGTCGCCGGCGCGGTAGCCCCTGACCCGCTGCCGCAGCGTCAGGTCCTGGGCGCGCGCCGGCGCGCGGATCGGGTCGGCCTGGACGAAACCGAGCTTGTCGATGGCGCGCTTCAAGGTCGTCGGCGCGAAGAGGCTGCGCGCGAGGGCAAAGCGCCGCAGGTCTTCGAGCGTCACCGGGCGCACCGCTCGCGTAGTCGCGGGCAACCTAGATCGCGCCTGCCTTGCGCAGTTGCGCGATCTTCTCGGCGCTCATGCCGATGGCGCCGAGGATCTCGTCGGTGTGCTGCCCCAGGGTCGGCGGCGGTGTGTCCTGCCGTACCGGCGTAGCGGAGAATTTCATCGGGCTGGCGATCATCGGAGTCGTGCCGAACGGATGCGGTAGATCGAAGCGCGCGCCGCGCGCGATGGCCTGCTCCTCCGCAAAGGCCTCCTCGATGCTGTTGATCGGGCCGTTGGGGACACCTGCTTCTTCGAGAATGACGACCCACTCCTTGGTGGTGCGCGTCGCGAATACTGCGTTGAGCAGCGGCTCCAGCACGGCGCGATTCTCGACGCGTCCGGCATTCTTCGCGAAGCGCGCATCACCGGCCAGGTGCTCGCAACCAGCCGCCTTGCAGAACTTGCCGAACAGGTTGTCGTTGCCGCAGGCCAGGATGACGCTGCCGTCCTTGGTCGGGAACACCTGGTAGGGGACGATGGTCGGGTGTGTGTTGCCGATGCGCCCCGGGACGACGCCCGTAGTCAGATAGGTCATGCCCTGGATCGACAGGAACGCAAGCCCGGTATCGAGCAACGCCAGATCGAGATGCTGGCCGACACCGGTCTTTTCACGATGCGCGAGCGCCGCGCAGATCGCCACCGACGCATACATGCCGGTCAGGATGTCGATGATCGGAATGCCGACCCGCATCGGGCCGGCGCCAGCGACGTCGTCGCGCTCGCCAGTCACGCTCATGAGTCCGGTCAGTCCCTGCACCATGAAGTCGTAGCCGGGGCGCTCGCGCCATGGGCCGGTCTGGCCGAAGCCGGTCACCGAGCAATAGATGATGCCGGGATTGACCGCCTTCAAGTCCTCGTACCCCAGGCCATAGCGCGCCAGGTCGCCGAACTTGTAGTTCTCGATGACCACGTCGCAGGTCTTGGCCAGTTCGCGCACCAGCGCCTGGCCATCCGGGTGCGACAGGTTGGCGGTGACCGATTTCTTGCCGCGGTTGGCGGCTAAGTAATAGGACGCCTCGCTGGTGGGCTTGCCATCGGCGCCGGTCAGCCACGGCGGGCCGAAGGCACGCGAGTCGTCGCCCTTGCCCGGGCGCTCGACCTTGATGACTTCGGCACCCAGGTCGGCCATGTTCTGGCCCGCCCAGGGGCCGGCCAGAACACGGGACAAGTCGAGGACGCGGACGTGCGAGAGCGGGCCGGGCATGGGCTTACCTGTCGGGAAACTCGGGTTTGGTCTTGGCCAGGAAGGCGCGCACGCCTTCGCGGTAGTCGGCGGTGTCGAAGTAGCCGTAGTGATCGCGCTTTTCGGCCTCCGTTAGCGGCTCGGGCATGGCGGTCAGCCTGGCGATCCAGCGCTTGTTGGCCGCCGCCGCCGCGGGGCTGCCCTCCGCCATGCGCCGCGCGGTCGCGTAGGCCTCGGCCTCGACCGCGTCGTCGGCGACCACATGCGTGAGCAGACCCTTCTCATAGGCCTCGCGCGCGCCGAAGACGCGGCCTTCGAGCAGGATCTCCAGCGCAATCGCACGGCCGGCCAGCGCCAGGAGCGCGGTCAATTCGCTGTGCGCGAGCGGGAAGCCCAGCCGGTTGATCGGCACGCCGAAACGGCTCGACTCGGCCGCGATGCGCAGATCGCACGAGCAGGCGATCTCCAGGCCTCCACCGACGCAGGCGCCCTCGATCAGCGCAACGGTGGGGATCGGGCAGGACGAGATGGCCAGGAGCGCGCCCTTGACCGTCCGCTCGTGATAGACAGTGCCGTCGGCGACGTTGGAGCGCACCGTCTCGAACTCGGAAATGTCGGCACCGGCGGCAAAGTTGCCGCCAGTGCCGCGCACGACGATCGCGCGCGGCCGTGGGTCGGCCGAGAGCGTGGCGAACGCATCGCGCAGCGCGTCCCAGGACGCCACGGACAGCGCGTTCAGCTTGCCCGGGGTGGCAAGGGTGACGGTCGCGATGCGACCGTCGATGGCGAACTCGATCGGCGAACTCAAAGGTCGATCTTTGCGCCCGAGGCCTTGACCACCTTGGCCCATTTCTCGATCTCGCTGCGAATGAACCGGGTGAAATCCGCCGGGGAGTTGCCGCCGGGTTCGGCGCCCTGGTTGAACCAGATCTCCTTGATCGAGGGTTCCTGCAGTGCCTTGGCCACTTCCTCCTGTGTCCGCGAGATCACCTCCGGCGGCGTACCCCTGACGGCCCACAGCGCGTACCAGGTGGTCGCCTCGTAGCCCTTGATGCCGGCCTCCTGCATGGTCGGAATGTTGGGAAAGGCCGGCGTGCGCTTGGTCGAGGTCACGGCCAGGGGCTTGAGCTTGCCGCCGCGGATCTGCGCCGCTGAAGTGCCCATGCCGTCAAAGGCAAAATCGACCGCGCCGGCAAGCAGGTCGACCATGAGAGGGCCTGCGCCTCGATACGGGATATGCACCATGAAGGTTCCCGTGATCTGCTTGAACAGTTCGACTGTCAGGTGATGCGAGGTACCGTTGCCGGCTGAACCGAAATTGAGCCGCCCGGGGTTTTTCTTGGCGTAGGCGATCAGGTCGGCAATGCTGTTGATGCTGGTGAACTTGGGATGAATGACCGCGACGTTCGGCACATAGGCCAGCACCGTGATGGGAACGAAGTCGCGTTCCAGGTTGTACGGCAGGCGTGTGTAGAGCGTCTCGGCAATGGTGTGGTGTACCGCGCCGCAAAACAGTGTGTAGCCGTCAGCGGGGGCCTTCGCGGCCGCTGCCGCGCCGACGGTCCCGCCAGCGCCTCCCAGGTTCTCGACCGTGAATTGCTGCCCCATGGTGGTCGAAAGCCGCGCCGCGATCGGCCGCAGAAAGGCGTCGGTGCCACCGCCGGCAGGAAACGGGTTGATGACCCGCACCGGCTTGGCGGGCCAGGCCTGCGCACGCGCCTGGCCGGTCGCCGCCAGGGCCGCGGACGCGGTGGCGCCGGCGACGAACTGTCGTCTGCTGAACATGTTTCTGGTCTCCTGGGTTGTCGCCGCGGCGAAGACTCGCCACGGGGTATTTGTAGGTCCGGTCAATGCCGCAAAACGGCGCGAATTTTAACCTGCACTCGCTGCCGCTTCGGACCGCATGCGCGCGCCGATCTGTGCCAGGCGCTGCATGCGTGGGCCAGCGGCGACTTCGCCGGATGTCGACAGGCGGGTGACGTTGGCTTCGATCTCGTCAAGGTCATATAGATAGTTGACCATCAGTCCGTGCGACTGGGAAAGCCCCTTGGGCGAGCGGTCCGCCAGCCACTGCAGGCGTTCGGCACGCGCGCCGTTGCCCAGATGAAAGCGCGCCACGGCGTCCAGCGGCTGCGCCGGCGCCGGTCCCGCGCCGCGCTTGGCTTCCAGCAGGTATTGCGCGGCCAGGCTCATGAGCGGGGCGCGCAGCTCGGCCGAAAGTTTGGCATCGTCGAACCAGTCGCGACGCGCGAGGGCGTCGCGCAGCGCGGTGGGCACGCCGGAGGTCGCCGCCAGCCAGCGCGCAAATCCCGGCATCGGCGACAGCGTGGAAAACTGCTGCAGGCGCGGGAAGTCGCGTTTGAGGTCCTCGACCACGCGCTTGATCAGGAAGTTGCCGAAGGAAATGCCGCGCAAGCCTTCCTGGGTACTGGAAATCGAGTAGAACATCGCCGCGCGGGCGCGCCTGGGATCGAACAGCGGCGCGCCTTCATCGAGAATCGCCTGCACGTTGCCGGCGATGGCCTCCGTGAGCGCGACCTCGACGAACACCAGCGGCTCGTCCTTCAGGCGCGGATGGAAGAACGCGTAGACCCTGCGGTCGTGGTCGAGCCGGTTCTTCATGTCGGTCCAGGAGCGGATCTCGTGCACCGCCTCGTATTGCATGAGCTTCTCGAGAACATGCGCGGGCGATTCCCACGAAAGGCGCTTGAGTTCGAGAAAGCCGACGTCGAACCAGTCGCCCAGTTGCAGTGCCAGTTCATCTTCCAGCACGGCGAGCTCAGGCGCCTCGTCAAGGCGCCCGAGGAGGTCTGCGCGCAGGTCAACCAAAAAACGCACGCCGTGCGGCGCGGCACCGAACTGGCGGATCACGCGCGCGCGCGGCGAGGCCAGGCTGGCGCGCAGCGCCATTTCCGCCTGCCACTCATCGGCCGAACCAAGCGCGCTCGCATGGCGCGCGGCGGCAGCGGCGATGTTTTCGGGATTCGGGCCCAGGCGGGTGGTGAAGACCCGCAGGGCCTCCAGGCGGGTCACCCCATTCATGGCCAGGTAGAGGTCGATGAGCTCGCGCGCCCGCGCCCGGGCCGCCACCGGACCGCCCTGTTCGCGCGCGCAGGCATCGAGTTCGCGCTGCCAGGCGCGCAACTCGCCACCAGCCGGGGACGGGTCGTCCTCGGTCTTTACCCGCTCCTTGAACCAGGACGAAATGCGGGCTAGCGGGCTGCGGGCATCGGCAGCGTCGGGGGCCGCGTCGGTGGATGACATGAATCGATGACGGGAAAGACCGCTGACTACATCATTTTGCCTTTATTTGACGACAACATCATCCAATTTACGGTTAATTGTTGTCAAAATCCCACAGGGTCTACCCGTAGGCAACTGCCAGCGCGGCCTCGAAGCGCGCGAGGTCGGCGTGCGGCAGGTGATTGATTCCACCGGCTGCCTCGCGCCCTCCGCCGGTGGCGAAGCGACGGCACAGTGCCGCAGCACCATAAGGTCGGGACAGGGGAGCCCGCACGCTGACCTGGTAACCGCCTGGGGCAGACGTCAGGACCGCATGCGCCTGCCCCGGCCGCGACCGCGCGAGTTCGTTGGCCAATACCCCGGATGCGCGACGCGCCCAGGCAACAGCCGGCAGCACCAATAGCCGTGCCCCCGCACCAATCGAGCGGGATGGCACAGCGCGCGCGAGCGCCAGATCCTCGGCCATGCCTGCGCGCAGTTGCGGGACGATCGCGGCGTCGCGGGCATAGGCAAGCGCGTCGGCGCAATCGCCGAAGCCGGCAAACACCTGTGCGGGCGGGTGATGCAGGTCTTCCTCGCTCTCGCCGTAGGCGTTGTAGTTGAGGAGTTCGCCGAATTCGCGCAGCACCATGAGCGCGGCCTCATCGTGACCGGCGGCTGCCCCGCGCCGCGCCGCAACCTCACCGAGGTTGTCGCCGAATGCTGCCGCCACCGCCCACGAACTGAAACGACCGGACAGTGCCGCGTCGACGATCAGCGCCGAGCAGCGGTCGGGGGCGGTCTCGATGCGCGCGGTGAGCCCGGCATGCGGCGGGATCTCGCCTGCGAAATGGTGGTCGTACCAATCGACCTTCGCGCCGGCGTCCAAGAGGCGCAGCAGGTCGGCGCGATTCACATCCAGCGAAATGTCGGCCACCGCGACGCGCAGGTCGCAGGCGGGTTCCACCCGCGCAAGGAGCCCGATGTCGCGTTTGACCCCGGTGACAATGGCATCGGGAACAAAGCCCGACAGGCGCAGTTGCTGCGCCGCGCACAGGCCGTCGGCGTCGCCGTTGAACACCAGCACGCGGCGTGTCATCGCTTGGTTCGCCTCTGTCGCACGTGAGGGGTCAGCTATAATTTAAGGCTTGCCAGTGTTTCATATCTCGCGCTGTTTTTCGAGCAGCGCGACACGCTCGCCCATGGCGATCAGACATTTTCTCCAGTTCAAGGACTTCTCGCGCGGCGAGTTCGAGCACCTGTTCGCGCGCGCCGCGTGGATCAAGGCCAAATTCAAGTCCTTCGAGACCTACCACCCGCTCTTCGACCGCCACCTGGCGATGATCTTCGAGAAGAATTCGACGCGCACGCGCCTGTCCTTCGAGGCCGGCATGCAGCAGCTGGGCGGTTCGTCGATCTTCCT
Organism: Burkholderiales bacterium; assembly: GCA_016790635.1. Classification (GTDB taxonomy): domain Bacteria; phylum Pseudomonadota; class Gammaproteobacteria; order Burkholderiales; family JAEUOS01; genus JAEUOS01. Next base: position 51,077 of record JAEUOR010000002.1, on the reverse strand, counting down.
GTCCACGCGCGATACCCAGCTGGGGCGCGGCGAGCCTGTTGAGGACGCCGCACAGGTGATCAGCCGCATGGTCGACGCGGTCATGATCCGCACCTTCGAGCAGGACATCATCGAACGCTTCGCGGCCAACTCGCGCGTGCCGGTCATCAATGGGCTGACCAACGAATATCACCCTTGCCAGGTGCTGGCCGACATCTTCACCTACATCGAGCACCGCGGGTCGATCGCCGGCAAGACCGTGGCCTGGATCGGCGATTCCAACAACATGTGCAACACCTGGCTGCAGGCCGCCGAGGTGCTGGACTTCAACGTGCACGTATCGACCCCGCCGGGCTATGAGGTCGAGCCGGAGCGCGCCGGGCTCTTCGGCCAGGACCACTTCGAGGAATTCGCAGACCCGATGGACGCCGCGCGCGGCGCCGACCTGGTCACCACCGATGTCTGGACCTCGATGGGATTCGAGGCTGAAAACGAGGCGCGAAAAAAAGCCTTTGCCGACTGGTGTGTCGATGCCGACATGATGCGCGCGGCCCGGCCCGACGCCCTCTTCATGCACTGCCTGCCAGCGCATCGCGGCGAGGAAGTCGAGGCGGCGGTCATCGACGGGCCGCATTCGGTGGTGTGGGACGAGGCCGAGAATCGCCTGCACGTGCAGAAGGCCCTGCTCGAATACCTGTTACTGGGAAAAGTGGAAGCGAAATGAGCGACAAGAAAAGAAAAGGCGGTGCCGCGAAGGTCGACAAGGTGGTCCTGGCCTATTCCGGCGGCCTGGACACCTCCGTCATCCTCAAGTGGCTGCAGGACACCTACGGCTGCGAGGTGGTGACCTTCACCGCCGACATCGGCCAGGGCGAGGAAGTCGCCCCCGCGCGCGCCAAGGCGCTGAAGATGGGCATCCGACAAGAGAACATCTTCATCGACGATTTGAAGGAGGAGTTCGTCCGCGACTTCGTCTTCCCGATGTTCCGCGCCAATACCCTCTACGAAGGCGAGTACCTCCTCGGCACCTCGATCGCGCGCCCGCTGATCGCCAAGCGCATGATCGAGATCGCCAGGAAGGTCAAGGCCGACGCCATTTCGCACGGCGCGACCGGCAAGGGCAACGACCAGGTGCGCTTCGAGCTGGGCGCCTACGCGCTCATGCCCAACGTCAAGGTCATCGCGCCCTGGCGCGAATGGGACCTGCTCTCGCGCGAAAAGCTGCTCGCCTACGCCGACCGCCACGGCATCCCGGTCGACTTCAAGAAGCGCAAGGGCGGCGGCGCGCCCTACTCCATGGATGCCAACCTGCTACACATCAGCTATGAAGGCGGCATCCTCGAGGATCCGAACTACGCGCCCGAGGAATCGATGTGGCGCCTGACGGTCTCGCCCGAAAAGGCGCCCAATCGACCGCAGGTCGTCGAGCTGACCTTCGCGCGCGGCGATGTCGTCGCGATCGACGGCAAGAAGATGAGCCCGGCCACCGTGCTGTCGACGCTCAACGCCATCGGCGGCAAGCACGGCATCGGCCGCCTGGACATGGTCGAGAACCGCTACGTCGGCATGAAGTCGCGCGGCTGCTACGAGACGCCTGGCGGCAGCATCCTCTGGAAAGCGCATCGCGCGATGGAGTCCATCACGCTGGACCGCGAGGTGCTTGCGCTCAAGGACGACCTGATGCCGCGCTACGCGCGCCTGATCTACAACGGCTACTGGTTCTCCCCCGAGCGCAAGCTCATGCAGGTGCTCATCGACGAGTCGCAGAAGACCGTCAACGGCAAGGTCAGGCTCAAGCTCTACAAGGGCACGATGATGGTCGTGGGACGCGAATCGGCCAGCGATTCGCTCTTCGACATGAAGATTTCCACGTTCGACGACGACGGCGGCGCCTACAACCAGGCCGACGCCGCCGGCTTCATCAAGCTCAATGCGCTGCGCATGCGCATTGCCGGCAACCTGGCAAAAGGCCGCAGGAAGTAGGCCGTCCTCCTGATCATGCGATTCGCCCTCTCTTTTCTTGCCGCCGCGCTGACCCTCGCCGCGTCGGGCGCCGCCGCGCAGACCATGTACAAGTGCGGCAACGTCTATCAGGCCTCACCCTGCCCCGGCGGGGTGCCGGTCGACGCCAGGAACGTGCCCAAGCCCCCGGCAGCCGCGTCCACGCCGGGCACCGGCAACGCCCCCCTCGACAAGTCCGCGGCCGAACGCGCCAGCGCGATCAAGAAGGCACAGTGCGACCCGCTCAAGGCGAATCGCGAGATCGTCTCGGGAATCCTCTCGCGCGGCGGCAACGCCGATCAGATGGCGAAGTACACCGAGCAGCGCAAGAGCCTGGACGCACAGATGGCCAAGGCGCGCTGCAACGAGGACGACGCGCCCAAGAAGTAGTCGCGGCACACCACCGCTTTGGTCTAGCGCGGCTGGCCGCTGTCCGTGTAGCGCTCTCGCGCCAGCGCCGCCCCTTGCGTGAGCGCCGTAAGCTTGGCCAGCGCCACCTCGCGATCCATCGGCGCCATGCCGCAGTTGGTGCAGGGAATCAGGTGCGCGGCCGGCACGTAGTTCAGTGCCCTGCCGATGGTCGCCGCGACCTCCTCTGCGGTCTCGACGCGGTCACTCGCGACGTCGATCACGCCGACCAGCACGTCCTTGCCCTTGAGCAGGCGCATGAGTTCGGGAGGCACCTTCGAATTGGCGCATTCCAGCGAGACCTGGTCGATGCGACTGGCGGCGATGGCCGGAAAGATCGCCTCGTACTGCCGCCACTCCCCGCCCAGGGTCTCCTTCCAGTCCAGGTTGGCCTTGATGCCGTAGCCGTAGCAGATGTGCACGACGGTGGTGACATGCAGTCCTTCGATGGAGCGTTCCAGCGCGCGTATTCCCCAGGACCTGACGTCGTCCATGTAGACGTTGAAGGCCGGCTCGTCGAACTGGATCACATCGACCCCATCGGCCTCCAGAGCACGCGCCTCGGTGTTGAGGATCTCCGCGAACGCCATGGCGAGCTTTTCCTTGCTGCCATAGAAGCGGTCGGCCACGGTGTCGACGATGGTCATCGGCCCGGGCAGGGTGATCTTGAGCTTCTTGTGCGTGTGGGCCCTGGCGAAGCGCGCTTCGTCGGCATGCACCCGGCCCTTCAGTGCCAGCGGGCCCACCACTTGCGGCACCATCGCGTCGTAACGGTTGTCGCGAATGCCCATCTTGACCTTGTTCTCGAAGTCGATGCCGTCGACGAACTCGAGAAAGCCGTGCACGAAATGCTGGCGCGACTGCTCGCCGTCGGTCACGACGGCAAGCCCTGCGTCCTCCTGGGCCTTGAGCCACAAGAGCGTGGCGTCACGCTTGGCCGCGGCCAGGTCGGCGCCGTCAGCGCGCCACTGCGGCCACAGCTTGCCGGTCTCCGCCAGCCAGGCGGGCTTGGGCAGGCTGCCGACGATGGTGGGTTCGAACATGGGATCTCCCTTTGAGGCGCAAGGCGCGTTGCGTGAATCGGTGATGGGGTGGCCGAGGCAGGTCCGTTCGCCTCAGATCTCGTCGATCGGGGTCGCGCGCGATGCCTGCCCGCCGCCCCCCGCAACGCCCAGCGGATAGCGTTCGCGCGTGTTGATGTAGAAGCTGGCGCCGAAGCGCGCGACCGGGAAGTAGTCCTGCAGCCGCACGCGAAACGACTCGATGTCGATGAGTCCCTCGCGGGCATGCAGCCAGAGGACGCGGCCGATGAAGATGTAGCGGCTATCGGTCTCGAGCTTCTCCCACAGGCGACACTCGAAGGCGACCGGCGCCTCGACGATGCGCGGCGGCGCGACCGCATTGCTGGGCGCGGTGGAGAATCCGACCCGCTCCACCTCGCTCACCTCCGGAGGCAGACGTTCGCCGCAGGCGTGCATCTGTTCGGCGATGGCCTCGTCGGCCAGGTGCACGACGAACTCGCCACTGGCCAGTATGTTCGCGGCCGTATCCTTGATCTGCCCGTCAGAGTGCTTGTTGACACTGATCATCACGATCGGCGGTTCCTCGCCCATCATGTTGAACATCGAGAACGGTGCGGCGTTGACCACGCCGTTGGCAGAGAGCGTCGTGACCAGCGCGATCGGCCGCGGCACGATCAGGCTGGCCATGAGCTTGTAGCGCTGATACTCGGTAAGCTGGGAAAAATCGAAATCCATGATGTCGACGAAATGTGGGTCGCGGCGCCCGGCGCAGGCGCGCTTTGGCTGAACTCTAGCGTATCGACGAAGCCAGACGGGCCGCGCGGTCATGCCAACGCGGCCTCAGACAAAAACCGGCTCCACCTCCAGGTCGATCGCGTAGCGCCGCCGGATGTCGGCACGGATCGTCGTTGCCAGGCGCGCGACCTCATCGGAGGTGGCACCGCCGCGATTGACCAACACCAGGGCGTGCCGCTCGTGCACCGCCGCCGCGCCCACCCGACGTCCCTTCCAGCCGGCCTGGTCGATCAACCACGCCGCCGCCAGCTTGAAGTTGCCGTCGGCCTGGATGTGCCCGTTCAACCCGGGGTGCGCCGCCTGCAACGCAGCCATGCGCGCCGCGCTGACGATCGGATTCTTGAAGAAGCTGCCGACGTTGCCGAGCAAGGCGGGGTCCGGGAGCTTGGACCGCCGGGCCGCGATGACGATTGCGGCGATGTCCTGCGCCGACGGCTGTGTGATGCCGCGCGCAAGGAGCGTATCCCGCACATCGGCATAGGTCGTGACCGGGGCATGCACCAGCGGCAGGCGCAGGGTCACCTCCAGGATCACGAAGCGCCCCGGATTCCGCTTGAAGACGCTGTCGCGGTAACCGAAACCGCAAGCGCCATGATCCATCTGCAGCACCCGACCGGCCTGCGTGTCGAAGGCGCGCAGTGATTCGAAGCGCGATTCCAGCTCGACGCCGTAAGCGCCGATGTTCTGCACCGGCGCCGCGCCGACCGTGCCGGGAATCAGCGCCAGGTTCTCCAGCCCCGGCCAGCCGCGTGCGAGCGTGGCCATGACCACGCCATGCCAGTCCTCGCCGGCCGCGATCCGCACCAGGCGCGAGCGCGCATCGCGTCCCGCCAGCGCCATGCCGCGACTCTCCATGCGCAGTACCAGGCCGGCAAAATCCCCCGTGAAGACGACATTGCTGCCGCCTCCCAGAACCAGGCGCTGCCAGCCCTCGCGACGCGCCAGCGCGACCGCCCAGGCCACATCGGCCGCGCTGCGGCAGCGCACCAGGCGCCGGGCGCGTACCGCCAGGCCCAGGGTGTTGTATTCCCGGAGGGCTACGTCGTGTTCGAGGATGGGCATGGGACGGAGGCGCAAGCCGGCGCCGGAAGCGGAATTTATACGATGCCGGCGCCTCGCCTCGCGCGGGCTTCGCCACTACAATGGTCTGCCGGCCTGCCTGGATTTTTCCCCATGCCCTCATTCGACATCGTTCTCGAAGCCAATATGGTCGAAGTCAGGAACGCGATCGACCAGGCCAACAAGGAGGTTGCCAATCGCTTCGATTTCAAGGGTTCTGACGCGCGCGTCGAGCAGAAGGAACGCGAACTGATTGCTTTTGCCGATGACGAGTTCAAGTTGGGCCAGGTGCGCGACGTCCTCTTCGCCAAGATGGCCAAACGCTCGGTTGACGTGCGCTTTCTCGATGCGGGCACGCCGGAGAAGATCGGCGGCGACAAGATGAAGCAATCGATCAAGGTACGCAACGGCATCGATTCCGAACTGGCGCGGCGCGTCGTGCGCCTGATCAAGGACGCCAGGATCAAGGTCACGCCCAGTATCCAGGGCGAATCCGTGCGCGTGGCCGGGCCCAAACGCGACGACCTGCAGGCGGCCATCGCGCTGGTGCGCCGCGAGGTGACGGAGTTCCCGCTCGCTTTCCAGAATTTTCGCGACTAGGGTCATGCGCACGCTGCGCACGGCGGTCGCGCTCTGGCTTGCCCTGCTGCCCGCCCTGACCTGGGCGACGCAGGTCAGCCTGGTCGGGCTGTTCCCGGGCAAGGCGGTCGTTTCCATCGACGGGGGCGCGCCGCGCACACTGGCGGTCGGTCAGCGTACTGCAGAAGGCGTGACTGTTGTCGCCATCGGCGCCGCGGAAGCCACCCTGGAAATCGATGGCCAGCGGCGTGCGCTGCGGGTCGGGGAGTCGCTGGCCGGCGTCAGGCGCGGCGGCGCGCCTCCCGCGGCGGCAGGGCAGGCCGCACCGAACGGCGCCGAAGTGGTTCTTCCCGCCGACTCCACCGGGCACTTCCTGGCCGTCGGCGCGATCAATGATCGCGCGGTGCGTTTTCTGGTCGATAGCGGGGCCAGCATGGTCTACCTGCCAGCGGAGGTGGCCGACCGGATCGGACTGGCGTGGCGCAACGGGCCGACGTTCACGGCCAACACGGCCGGCGGGCCACGCACTGCCCATCAGGTGACGCTCAGGAGCGTGCGCGTCGGCGCCATCACCCTGACCGACATCGACGCGGCCGTCGGCGAAGGCGCCGGGTCGAAGGATGTCGTGCTGCTCGGCATGAGCTTCCTGTCGCAGCTGTCGATGGCGCGCGAGGGCGGCAACCTGCGCCTGGCCATGCGCTCCGGCCCCAGCGAGCGCCGCGATACGCGGCCCAGTATCCAGCTCAAGGAGACGCGCGGCGGAATGTTCACCGCGGAAGCCAAGATCAACGGCGTCGCGCTGCCCTTCCTGGTCGATACCGGCGCAACCCTGATCGCCATCGATGCCGCGACCGCGCAGCGCGTCGGCATCAACTACCGCAACGGCACGCCAGTACTGGCTTCGACGGCCAACGGCACGGTGCGCGCCTGGCGCGTCAAGTTCGACTCGGTGGCACTGGGACCGATCACGCTTTTCAACGTCGACGGCAGTGTTCTGGAAGGACCCGGCATCGGCATCGGCCTTTTGGGCATGAGCTTCCTCAACCGCGTCGAGATGAAGCGCGACGGCAACACGCTCATGCTGACCAAGCGCTTCTGACACGGCGGGCGGCGCGGGATGCGGCGGCTGGGGTGAAGCAGCGGGGGATGTCGCTAGAATGCGCGCTTTCGTTCGCGGCACTGGCGTCATGACCACCAACAAGACCACGCTCGAGGTCGTTCAAGAGATGCTCATGGAGCAGTTCGACCTGAGCGCCGAACAGGTGGTGCCCGAGGGCAAGCTGGCCGATCTCGGCGTTGACTCGCTGGCAACCATCGAGTTCCTCTTCAGCCTGGAGGAACGCTTCGGGCTCGACATGAACAGCGAACCGGCGCCGATCGAGACCGTGGGTCAGATCGCGGAGGAGATCGACCGCCTCCTGGCCAGGAAAGCTGCAGCCCCGGTCGCGTGACGCGCGTCGTCATCACCGGCGCGGGTGTCATCTGCCCGCTGGGGCGCGACCCGCAGCAGGTGTTCGACGCGCTCTCCGGCGGCAGGAGCGGCATCCGCAGGATCGCCGCGCCATGGGCCAAGGACCTGCAGACGCCCTGGGCCGGAATCGTCCAAGATGATGTCGCCGCGGAATTCAGCAAGATCGCGCTGACCGGCCTGGATCGTGCCAGCATGTTCGCGCTGATCGCCGCGCGCAGTGCGGTGCGCGACGCGGCGCTCGACCTGCGCACCCTTGACGGCGAACGCGCCGGTGTCTACTGGGGCACCGGCATGGGCGGTGCTGCCACCCTGGAGTCGGCGTACGAGGACCTGCTTGTCGCCGGGGCGGCGCGGCTCAAGCCCTCGACCATCGTCAAGACCATGAACAACGCCGCGGCCGGGCAGATCGGCATCGAGTTCGGCGTCCTCGGACCTACCTATACCTTCAACCTGGCCTGCTCGTCGTCAGCGGTTGCCATCGGCGAGGCGGCACGCGCGATTCGCGCCGGCGTCGTCGACCGGGCGATCGCCGGCGGATCCGAGGCACTGTTGACCCGCGGCGTGATCAAGGCCTGGGAATCGCTCGGCACCATCGCGCGCGCGGATGGCGAACGGCCTGAAACCTCCTGCCGACCGTTCGCGCGCGACCGCGCCGGCTTCCTGCTGGGCGAGGGAGCGGCCGCAGTGGTGCTCGAGCGTGAAGACATGGCCGCAGCGCGCGGCGCCACGCCGTGGGCGGTGGTGGCGGGCTACGGCAACACCAGCGATGCCAGCCACATCACCCAGCCGGACGCCGGCGGCCAGGCACGCGCGATGCGCATGGCGCTGACCGACGCCGGCATGGCGCCATCGGCCATCGCGCACATCAACAGTCACGGCACCGGCACCAAGGTCGGCGATGTCGTCGAGACGCGCGCCATCCGCGCGGTATTCGAAGCTCATGCGGACGCAATCGCAGTCAGCGCCACCAAGGCCCTGCATGGCCACCTGATGGGCGCGACGGGGGCGCTGGAATTCCTGGCTGCGCTGATGGCACTGCGCCGGCGCGTCGCGCCGCCGACCGCGCACCTGTGGCAGCGCGACCCCGAGTGCGACCTCGACTACGTGGCGCTCGCGGCGCGCGATCTGCCCGACGCGCGCGCGGTCATGTCGAACTCGTTCGGTTTTGGCGGGGTCAACGCGGTTCTGATCGCCGCCGCGGCCTAGTCCCGGCTCAATCGCTTTTGCGCACGCTGGGCACGCGGCGCAGGATCTTGGCGCCCATGCGCGTGTCGAACCCGTCCAACCCGATCATGATGCGTTCGTGAACACCCTCGCCGATCGGCTCGACTTCATCCTCGGCCCAGACGCGGAAACGGATCAGGCGCCCCTCGACGGCGATCACCTCGGCATGGGCCTCGACGCGCATGCCGACCGGAGTCGCTGCCAGATGGCGCATCGATAGCAGCGTGCCGACGGTCTGGCGGCCGGCCGGTACGAAGCCCTCCGCCGCGGCCAGCGCCGCCGCCTCGAAGAGGTTGATCAGCACCGGTGTCGCCAGCACCCGGACCTGACCGCTGCCCACGTGCGGCGCGGTGTGCTCCTCAGCAACAACGATGGACTTGCTGGCGCGAACGCCCGGCACCAGCGCAGCAGCAGTCGTCAAGTGCTTCTCCCGAGGGTTTGATCGACCGATGATGCCACGACCGTCTCGATCCAGTCGGCCAGAGCGGAAACGGCCTGTGGGGTGGCGAACAAGCGGTCCGCGGCGGCCTGGAGCCGCTCGCGCGTCGCGCTGCGACGCGCCGGGTCGGCAGCGTAGGTCGTCGCCAGTTCCACATACTGATCCAGCGAGGCAGCGACGGTGTCCTCGACTCCGGCCTGCGCCAGCATCCCGCTGGTCATGCGCGAGCGGAACAGCGCTCCGGGCAGTGTGATCACCGGGCAGCCCAGGGAAAACGCCATGTAGGTAGTCACTCCGCCTGTGAAGTGCGGCGGGTCGAGAACGCAATCGGCGGCGTCGAGCAGTGCCAGGAACTCGTCCTTGGGCACGAAAGGTCGAAAAATGATGCGTCGCGCGGCATCGCCCAGCACACGCGCGAAGCGCTCTTCGAGCCGCTCCTGCCAGAGCGGGCGGGTGCGGTCGGAAAAAAACATGATGTGTGCCTGCGGGTCGCGCGCCAGGATGCCCGCCAGCGCCGCGTCGAAGTCCGGATGGATCTTCTGCAGCATGACCGGGCACAGGTAGTAGTGCCTGCCGTCGTCCATCCCCAACGAGGCGCGCGAGCGTCGCGTGGGCGCCGGGTTCTTTGCCACATAGGCCGGAATCACGGGCAGCCGCGCCAATTTTTCGCTGTAGTGGGCAGCGGCGCCGACCTGGTCCTGGTGGACGTTGCTGATGAACCAATCGACAGCGGGCACGCCGGACGTGGCAGGATGACCCACCAGGAGCGCCTGCAGCGGCGCGAGGCGCGCAAACGACAACAGGTAGGGCAACACGTGCAGCGCGACATCGGTGTAGATGAGGATGTCGCAACGGCGCGCCGCGATGGCCTCGCGCGCGATGACAAGATCGGCCGGAATCCGCACATGCGTGCCGTGCGCGACCGCCGCCGCCTTGAGTCCCGCATCGGCTTCCGCGTCGTCGGTGATCAGGGTCACCTCGAATTGCCGCGATTCGATCAGTAACCGGAAGAGGTCGCGGTACCACAAGCCGACCGAGTGGCGACCCAGGTGCAGCGATATCAGACCCAGACGAATGCGGCGCCCGTGCAAGGGCTCGGGGTTGCCTGCGTGCGCAGCGGCATGGGCAAGGCGCGGGTCGATGCGCAGAAGGAGTTGCGCCACCTTTTCGAGCAGCGGCCGCTCATCGAAGCCCTGGTAAGCCAGGAAAAAGGGCGGCCGGCGCAGCCCGGAGAGCAGATCCTCCACGATCGGCGGGTTCGCAAGCATGCGCCCGAGGTCAGCCTCGAACCCGGCCCGCCAGGCGGCGATTTCCGCGCTGCTGGCTGCGATCTGCGGCACGGTCAGCACGAGCCGGTTCAAGGCCAGGGCGCCGCGTTCGTCGGCACTCGCACACTCGAGCGCACGGTCATACCAGTTCCGGCAAGCCGCGACATCGCCTGCCAGGTAGGCCTGGAAGCCGAGCATCTCGAGCGGCAACGCGGCGCCCGGCACCAGCAGGTGCGCAAGCATGAGGCAGGGCTCGGCGGCGTCCGGCGCGTTGCCGTTGAGATGCTCGCGGCCGCGATTCAGGAAGTGCAGCGCGATCCGTTGTTGCGGATCATGCGCCCGTGCGGAAGTGAACTCCCGCTCTGCGCCTCCGGATTCGCCCTGCAGGTAATGCTCGTAGCCCGCCAGCGCCGCACCCAGAGCGAGTTCAAGCGCGACTGTGTCGGTCGCAGGCAGATCCGCCGGCGCGAAAGCCCAGGCCCTCGCGGCGGGCGCGGCGCGTGCACCCCGCAGGACGCCGATCAGGCGGCCGAGCATGTTGCCTTGGGCTGGCGCGCAGGTGTCGGGGTCGAATGCATGCAATTGCGCTGGCGTAGAATCGATCGAGTTTAACGGCAACCGACGCCCGCTCATGGCCACCATCCGCTATTCCGACTTCGTCGCCTCGATCGCCGACGCGCTGCAGTTCATCAGCTACTACCACCCCAAGGACTACATCGCCCATCTCGCCCGCGCCTATGAACGCGAGCAGTCGCCGGCAGCGCGCGATGCGATCGCGCAGATACTCACCAACAGCCGCATGAGCGCCCAGGGCCACCGGCCGATCTGCCAGGACACCGGCATTGTCAACGTGTTCCTCAAGATCGGCATGGATGTGAAGTGGGAAGGTTTTGCAGGGAGCATCGCCGATGCGGTCAATGAAGGCGTGCGGCGCGGGTACACCCATCCGGACAACGTGTTGCGCGGATCGGTGCTGTCCGACCCGCAGTTCTCGCGCAAGAACACGCGCGACAACACCCCGGCAGTGATACACATGGACGTGGTGCCCGGCGGCGATGTCGATGTCAACGTCGCCGCCAAGGGCGGCGGCAGCGAGAACAAGTCCAAGTTCATCATGATGAACCCTTCCGACGACCTGGTCGAATGGGTGCTCAAGACCGTCCCCACCATGGGCGCGGGCTGGTGCCCGCCCGGCATGCTCGGCATCGGCATCGGCGGCACCGCCGAGAAGGCCATGCTGATGGCCAAGGAAGTCCTCATGGAACCGATCGACATGCACGAGCTGCTGGCCCGCGGCCCTGCCGACAAGGCAGAGGAGTTGCGCATCGAGCTCTACGAGAAAGTCAACGCGCTGGGCATCGGCGCGCAGGGCCTCGGGGGTCTGACCACCGTTCTGGACGTGAAGATTGCGCAGTATCCGACCCATGCCGCCTCCAAGCCGGTCGCGATGATCCCGAATTGCGCCGCGACCCGCCATGTGCATTTCGTGCTCGACGGTTCCGGCCCGGCGGTGTTCGATCCGCCTTCCCTGGACGACTGGCCGAAGGTCAACTGGACTCCGGACGTCGAGAAGAGCAAGCGCGTCAATCTGGACACGCTGACCCGTGCCGAGGTCGCGGCCTGGAAACCCGGCGACACCCTGCTCCTGAACGGACGCATGCTGACGGGCCGCGACGCGGCGCACAAGCGCATCGCCGACATGCTCTCACGCGGGGAAAAGCTGCCGGTGGACTTCACCAACCGGGTCATCTACTACGTCGGCCCGGTCGATCCGGTGCGCGACGAAGTGGTCGGCCCGGCTGGTCCGACCACCGCGACGCGCATGGACAAGTTCACCGACGTGATGCTGGGCCAGACCGGGCTCATCGCGATGATCGGCAAGGGCGAGCGCGGTCCGGTCGCGATCGAATCGATCAAGAAACACGGCAGCGCCTCGCTGATGGCCGTCGGCGGTGCCGCCTACCTGGTCGCCAAGGCCATCAAGGCCGCCAAGGTGGTGGCCTTTGCCGACCTTGGCATGGAGGCGATCTACGAATTCGACGTCAAGGACATGCCGGTCACCGTCGCTGTCGATTCGGGCGGGACCTCGGCACACGTCACCGGGCCGCAGGCCTGGAAGACGCGCATCCACGACCTGAAGATTCCCCTCAAGGTCGCCTAGAACCGGCGCGCGCGCCTCACAGGTAGGCCGCGCGCAGGTCGACCGTCGCGCTGCGGCCCACGGCCGCGTGATTGGCGGCAAGCCACAGGTCGGCGCGCGCACGCCCCTTGTCGCGCAGCGCGACCAGGTTGTCCCAGGACGCATCGAGCTTGGTGTCCAGCCCCAGGTGGGCCAGATCCTCGTCTGCCGACAGCGCATGCATGCGCAGCTTCCTGAGTTGGGACTTGTGCTGGTCCTTGATCCAGCCATCGTCGATGAGCTTCTGCACGAAGGCGATGGCGCGCATCTCGCGCACCAGGGAGGAATTGAAGGAGATCTCGTTGACGCGGTCGAGGATCTCCGCCGCGGTGCGCGGTACCTCCTTAACCGCGATCGGATTGATGTGCACGACCAGGATGTCGCGCGTGCGGGTCTCGTAGATCAGCGGATAGATGGCCGGGTTGCCGATGTAGCCGCCGTCCCAGTAGGCCTCGCCGTCGATCTCGACCGCCTGGAACAGGTAGGGCAGACAGGCCGACGCGAGCACGGCATCCGCGCTGACCTCACGGTTGCGGAATATGCGCGGCTTGCCGCTGCGGACATTGGTCGCACAGACGAAGAGTTCGACGCAGTCACAGGCCTTGAGAGCATCGAAATCAACCACCGCCTCCAGCACCTGGCGCAGCGGGTTGAAGTTGAGCGGATTCAACTGATAGGGCGAAAAACTGCGCGTCAGCGTGTCGAAGGCGGCATGGCTGGCGGCGCGCCAGGCCCCGCCGAAGAGCGCGTCAAAGGGCAATCCGCGCACCGGGCTGAAGACCGCGCCGGCGGCTGCAACCCTGCGCCAGAACTCCTCGAGTGCGGCACGCGCCCCATCGCGCCCGCCGCGCTGCATGCCATGGGCGCAGACCACCGCGTTCATCGCGCCCGCGCTGGTGCCGCACAGGCCGTCGAATGCCAGCCGGCCGTCCTCGAGCAGGCGATCGAGCACGCCCCAGGTGAACGCGCCGTGGGCACCGCCGCCCTGCAGGGCGAGATTGATTCGCTTGGGCTTCTGGGACATGGCCTAGGCAGTCAGGTCAGAAGCCCGTCGGGCGCACCCCGCAGGCCGCGCGATCCCGACCCATCAGGGTCGCGCGCCGCGCTCGGTCCCCTCCAACGATGGGGCAGCCGGCGCGACGGGCGCGTTGCAACGACCGGCAGGCGGCCGGTCGTCAGGCGAAATTCTTCGCCACAAAGTCCCAGTTGACCAGATTCCAGAACGCTTCGACGTACTTGGGACGCGCGTTGCGGTAGTCGATGTAGTAGGCGTGCTCCCACACGTCGCAGGTGAGCAGCGGCTTGTCGGCACCGGTCAGCGGCGTAGCGGCGTTCGAGGTCGACGCCAGGTCGAGCGAGCCGTCGGCCTTCTTCACCAGCCAGCCCCAGCCCGAACCGAAGGTGCCGACGCTCACCTTGGTGAACTCTTCCTTGAACTTGGCAAAACTGCCCCACTTGGCGTTGATCGCTGCGGCCAGCGCGCCGGACGGCTCGCCGCCGCCCTTGGGGGACAGGCCCATCCAGTAGAAGGTATGGTTCCACACCTGCGCGGCGTTGTTGAACATGCCGCCGGAGGACTTGCGCACGATGTCCTCCAGGCTCATGTTCTCGAATTCAGTGCCCTTGATCAGGTTGTTGAGATTGGTGATGTAGGTCTGGTGGTGCTTGCCGTAGTGGAACTCGAGTGTCTCTTTCGAGATGTGCGGGCTGAGCGCATCCAGCGCGTAGGGCAATTCGGGAAGCTTGTGTTCCATCGCGGATTCTCCGGGAGCGGGTGTTGAGTTGAAGCCTGGCCGGTACGCCGGCCGGCAGGAGCGCGATTGTAGGGCAGCCCGCGCGGCGCGGCAAACCCGATGGCAGAGGGGTTATTCGACCCGCGCCTTCGCACTGCCATTGGCAAAATCGATCGCCAGGAGGTCGCCCGTTGCCAGCAGCGCCGCGTCACGCACCAGGCGGCCCTCTGCATCGCGCACCAGGCTGTAGCCGCGCAAGAGCACCCGCTGCGGGTCGAGATGTCCCAGCGCGTCCTTCAGCGCCGCCAGTCTGCGCGCGCGCTCCGTGCCTTCGGCTCGCGCCGCGAACGCCAGGCTGCGTCGTTGACCCGCCAGTCGCTCGCGCCAGCGCGCGGAGTCCGGGGCGCGCAAGGCAGCGGCGACGCGATCGGCGCGCGCGGCCATCGCGGACAAGCGCAGCTGCGCGGCGCTCGCCAGGCGCCGCGCCAGGTATTCGAGATGCTTTTTCTGCGCCTCGAGCCGCACCTGCGGTGCGACCAGCTCGCGCGTGGACCAGTCCAGGCGTTGGCGCAAGGTCGCCACCCGGTCGGCCGCAGCGCGCGCCAGCGCAAGCGCGCCGCCGGCCAGTCGGGCAAGCAGTTCCGTCGCGGCCGGAGCGCACAGTTCGGCGGCCGCGGTCGGTGTCGCCGCCCGCAAGTCGGCGGCGAAATCGCAGATCGTGAAATCGGTCTCGTGGCCGACCCCTGACACCACCGGAAGACTGCTTGCCACGACCGCGCGCGCCACGATCTCTTCGTTGAATGCCCACAGGTCCTCGATACTGCCGCCACCGCGACAAACGAGCAGCAGATCGACATCGGCACGCCGATTCGCCTCGGCCAGCGCCGCGGCGATCGCGGGCGCCGCCCGCTCGCCCTGCACCGGAACCGGGTAGAGCACCAGGGGGATCATCGGCGCGCGGCGCTTAAGCGTGGTGACCACATCACGCAAGGCCGCTGCGTCGGGCGAGGTAACAATCCCGATCGCGCGCGGAAAAACGGGCAGCGCGCGCTTGCGCGAGGCGTCGAACAATCCCTCATGGCCGAGACGCTCCTTGAGACGGACGAAAGCCTCGTAGAGAGCGCCTGCCCCGGCGCGGCGCACCGACTCGACATTGAGCTGGTAGTCACCACGCGCTTCGAACAGGGTCACGCCGGCCCGTACCTCGACGGCGTCGCCATCGCGTGGCAGGAACGACTGCGCCGCAGCTCGCCCCTTCCAGAGGACGCAGCGCACCTGCGCCTGCCCGTCCTTGAGCGAAAAATACACATGCCCCGAGGAGGGGCGCGCCACGCCGGACACTTCGCCGGCCACCTGCACCAACGGCAGGCCCCTCTCGAGCAGACTGCGTGCCGTCCGGTTGAGTTCGGCCACGCTCATGGCACGCGACGTCCCGCCGGCCATGCTGCCTACCGCTACGGGGTCGGTGGGACGACTCAACATGAACTCGCGCGCTCCCGCATGCGGACCGCCCAATGCGCGGGCAGACAACCGCAGATCGTTGTCGCACAAGGCATGCGGCGGACCGGCAGAGCGTTTCTCAACAGGGTTATCCACCGTCGTTGTGGATAACCTGACCTTTCCGTTAAACTGCGGACCGCATCGCGCAAGCTGCGCGAGCCGAGACGGGGAGTTGCCTTCGTGCTGGACATCATCAAGGCGGCCGGATGGCCGATTTATCCTCTGATCATCGCGTCGATCATCGCGGTCGCGCTGATTATTGAGCGCCTGATCGTGCTGCGCAAGTCCAAGGTGATTCCCGAGCGACTGCTGGGTGAGGTGCTGACCCTCTACAAGGGCAAGCAGATCACGCCGGAACTGATCGACAAGATCGAGGCCAATTCACCGCTCGGGCGCGTTCTGGCCGCGGGGCTGCGCAATGACAAGAGTTCGCGCTACGTCATGAAGGAAGCCATCGAGGAGGCCGGCAGTTTCGTCACCCACGAACTGGGGCGGTTTCTCAACGGCCTGGGCACCATCGCGACCGCGGCGCCGCTCATGGGGCTGTTCGGGACCGTGGTGGGCATGATCGAGATCTTCGGCAGCCAGAGCCCGTCCGGCAGCAACCCGACCGCGCTGGCGCAAGGCATCTCGGTAGCCCTGTACAACACCGGCTTCGGCATCCTGATCGCGGTGCCGGCGCTGATCTTCTACCGCCATTTCCGCGCCAAGGTGGAAGGATTCGTGGTCGAGATGGAGCAGGCGGCGATCAAGCTTCTCGATATCGCGCACGGCGACCGCAAGGCCTGAAGACGCCGGGATGAATTTCCGCAACCGCAACCGGCAGCCCGAGGAGCCGGAGATCAACTTCATTCCGTTGATCGACGTCCTCCTGGTGATCCTGATCTTCCTCATGATCACGACCACCTATTCGAAGTACGCCGAGTTGCAGATCAACCTGCCGACGGCCGACGCCGAGAAGCAACTCGAACGGCCCAACGAGATCAATGTCGGGGTGACCTCCGGCGCGCGCTACGCGATCAATGGCGTCGCAACGACGTTCCGCGACGTCGCCACCCTGTCGGCCGAGCTCAAGTCGGCCGCGACGGGCAAGAAGGATCCGGTGGTGGTGATCAACGCCGACGCCCAGGCAACCCACCAGGCGGTCATCCACGTCATGCAGGCCGCGCAGATGGCCGGACTCGGCCAGGTGACCTTCACCACGCAGTCCTCGGCCAAGTAGCGGCACCGGAACCGCGCGGGTGCGCATGGGTATCGCCGCGGACTGGTGGCGAGGCGGGCTGACCTGGCGCTGCGCCCTGCTGCTGCCCGTGGCCTCCGTGTACGGCGTGCTCATGACCGTGCGCGGCGCTCTGTATCGGCGCGGATGGCTCAAAGCGGAGCGACTGCCGGTCCCGGTGCTGATCGTCGGCAATCTTGTCGTGGGCGGCACGGGCAAGACCCCGCTGGCCGTCGCGCTGGCGAATTCGCTGGCGGCGCGTGGCTTCACGCCGGGTCTGGTGTCGCGCGGATACGGCGCGCAGATCGATGCCCCGCTCGAAGTCAGCCCGGAGGCTGACCCGTCCCGGGTCGGCGACGAACCTCTGCTCATCAGAAGGCGCACGGGCATGCCGGTCTGGGTCGCACCCGATCGCGTGGCCGCCGCGCGCGCCCTGTTGGCCGCGCACCCGCGCACCGACGTGTTGATCAGCGACGACGGTTTGCAACACCTGCGCCTCGCACGCGACTTCGAGATTGCCGTTTTCGACAATCGCGGCGCGGGCAACGGGCGGCTGCTGCCCTCTGGACCGTTGCGCGAACCACTGCAGCGCATCGACAGTGTCGATGCGGTGGTGATCAACGGCGCAGGGGCCGCAGGCGTCCCGCGACGCGCATGGGCCATGACCCTGGAATTCGACGCGCCGCACCAGATCAATGCGCCGCACACCGCCGCGCCCCTTCAGAGTCTGGCCCGAAAGCGCCTGGCCGCGGTCGCCGGCATCGGCAATCCGGCACGATTCTTCGATGCGCTGGCCGCGACCGGCCTGACGGCGGACTGCCGCGCGTTTCCCGACCATCACGCCTTCCAGGCGGCGGATTTCAACTCGATTGACGCCGACATCATCCTGATGACCGAAAAGGACGCGCTAAAATGCGCGGCCTTCGCCGACCCGCGCCTGTGGGTCGCTCCGGTCACCGCGAATGTTCCGACCGGGCTCATCGATGCGATCGTGGAGAGGTTGGAGTGGACCCGAAACTGCTTGAAATCCTCGTCTGCCCGGTGACCAAGGGCCCGCTCGTGTACGACCGCGAGCGCCAGGAACTGATCTCGCGCTCGGCCAGACTCGCGTACCCCGTGCGCGACGGCATCCCCGTCATGCTCGAGGAAGAAGCGCGCAAGCTCGCCGAGGACGAACTGGCGCGATGACGCCCTTCGTCGCGCTGATTCCCGCGCGACGCGCCTCCTCGCGCCTGGCCAACAAGGTACTGGCCGACATCGGCGGCAAGCCGATGGTGGTGCGCGTGGCCGAGCGCGCGCGCGCCAGCGGCGCCCTGCAGGTCGTCGTCGCCACCGACGACGACGAGATCAAGTCGATTGTCGAGAGCCATGGGCATCGCGCGCTCTTGACTCGCGCCGATCATGTTTCGGGGACCGACCGGCTGGCCGAAGCCGCGCAACTGCTGGGACTTGCCGACGACGCCATCGTGGTCAACGTGCAGGGCGACGAACCGCTGATCGCGCCGGACCTCATCGCCGCGGTGGCCACGCTGCTCGACCGGCGCCAGGATTGCGAGATCGCCACCGCCAGCCACCTGCTCGCGGATGCGCACGACCTGTTCAACCCCAATGTGGTCAAGGTCGCCCTCGACGCCCGCGATACCGCGCTCTATTTCAGCCGCGCGACCATCCCGTGGGCACGCGATGCGTTCGCCCGCGACAGATCGATGTTGCCACCCGGGCTGCCGGTGCATCGCCACATCGGCATCTACGCCTACCGGGTACGCTTTCTGCGCCGCTTTCCACACCTCGAACCGGCGCCGCTCGAGCGCTTCGAAGCCCTAGAGCAGCTGCGCGCCCTGTGGCACGGCATGCGCATCGCGGTGCATGTGACGAGCGCGACCGCGGCACCCGGCGTGGACACCGCCGCCGACCTCGAACTGGTGCGGACTCTCTTCGCGCACAACGGCTGAGGAGCCATTGCGGCTAGAATTTCCACGCAAGGGAGACTAAAACCATGAAACTGATTCTGCTGGGACCGCCGGGAGCCGGCAAGGGGACCCAGGCCATCCACATCAAGGAGCGATTCGGCATTCCGCAGATTTCCACCGGCGACATGCTGCGCGCCGCGGTCAAGGCGGGCTCGCCCCTCGGGCTGGCGGCAAAGAAGGTCATGGACAGCGGCGGGCTGGTCTCCGACGACATCATCATCGGTCTGGTCAAGGATCGCCTCAAGCAGCCGGATTGCGCCAAGGGTTACCTGTTCGACGGCTTTCCGCGCACGATTCCGCAGGCCGATGCGATGAAGGCTGCCGGCGTGGACATCGACTACGTGCTCGAAATCGACGTGCCCGACGCGGAGATCGTGCAGCGCATGAGCGGGCGCCGCGTGCATCTGGCCTCCGGACGAACCTATCACCTGAAGTTCAATCCACCCAAGGTCGCGGGCCTCGACGACATCACCGGCGAGCCCTTGGTGCAGCGCGACGACGACCGCGAGGACACGGTCAGGAAGCGCCTGGCGGTGTACCACGAGCAGACGCGCGCGCTGATCGGCTATTACTCCGGCTGGGCCGCCGCCGGCGATGCGCGCGCCCCTCGTTACCGCAAGATCAACGGCATCGGCGCGGTCGACGCGGTTCGCGACGCCGCCTTCGCCGCCCTCAGCTGAAATCCCCAAGGAGCCTGTCGTGCCGCGCAACGCCTTCTATGCCCAGTCCGGTGGCGTCACCGCCGTCATCAATGCCTCTGCCTGCGGCGTCATCGAAGAGGCGCGCAAGCACAAGAAGCACATCGGCCGCATCTACGCTGGCCGCGACGGCATCATCGGCGCCCTGACCGAGGACCTGATCGACACCGGGGCGGAGTCGGCCGCGGCCATCGCCGGACTGCGCCACACCCCGGGCGGCGCGTTTGGCTCTTGCCGCTACAAGCTCAAGTCCTTCGAGCAGTCCGAAGCGCAGTACCGCCGACTGATCGACGTATTTCGCGCGCACGACATCGGCTACTTCTTCTACAACGGCGGCAACGACTCAATGGATACCGCCAACAAGGTCTCCGAAGTCAGCCGCGCGCTGGGTTATCCGGTCGCCTGCATCGGCGTGCCCAAGACGGTAGACAACGACCTGGCCGAGACCGACAACTGTCCGGGCTTCGGCTCAGTCGCCAAGTACGTGGCGGTGTCGATGCGCGAGGCAGGCATGGACGTGGCGTCGATGGCGCGCACCTCCACCAAGATCTTCGTGCTCGAGGTCATGGGCCGTCATGCCGGCTGGATCACGGCCGCCTGCGGACTGGCCGCCGAGGAAGCCGGGCAGGCGCCGCACATCCTCCTGATGCCGGAGGTTCGCTTCGATGAGGCGCGCTTCCTGGCCCGCGTGGACGCGACGGTCAAGAAGTGGGGTTATTGCACCATCGCCGTGTCCGAGGGATTGCAGAACGCCGAAGGCAAGTTCCTCTCCGAGACCGGTCTCAAGGACGCCTTCGGCCATGCCCAGTTGGGCGGCGTCGCGCCGCTCATCGCCCAATTGGTCAAGGACAAGCTGGGATACAAGTATCACTGGGCCGTGGCCGACTATCTGCAACGCGCCGCGCGTCACCTCGCCTCCAAGACCGACGTCTTGCAAGCCTATGCGGTCGGACGCGAGGCAGTACGCTATGCGGTGGCCGGCAAGACCGCGGTCATGGCGGCGATCAAGCGCACCTCCAACAAGCCCTATCGCTGGAAGATCGAGCCGGTGGCGCTTTCCAAGGTTGCCAACCACGAGAAGATGATGCCGAAGAAGTTCATCACCGGCGACGGTTTTCACATCACCCAGGCCTGCCGCGACTACCTGTTGCCGCTGATCGCGGGTGTCGACGTCCCGCCTTACCGGAATGGCCTGCCGGCCTATCCCAGGCTCAAGTTGAAGCCGGTGCCGAAGAAGCTGGCCGAATCTTTTATAATTCCGTAGTTCTGCCCGGAGCGAAACGTGGGGGCCGTGCGCCACCGGCTGGCGGCGCTGGCGTTTTCGCGGTGCGTGCATCAAACGGGCATCACAAATCAAGCAACCCAATAAAGCCCTTCGGAGGAGCTGATGTCAACCCCTGTGTGGATCGCCATGGCGGCCGGTATTCTGGCCGTCGCCTATGGCTTCTTGACCTTCAAGTGGATTCTGGCCCTGCCGGCCGGCAACGCGCGCATGCAGGAAATCGCCGCGGCGGTGCAGGCGGGCGCCCAGGCCTATCTTTCGCGCCAGTACAAGACCATCACCATCGTCGGCGTCGTGATCTTCCTGATCCTGGGCGTGATCCCGGGCTTGGGCTGGATGACCGCCGCCGGCTTCCTGATCGGCGCGGTGCTGTCGGGCGCGGCCGGCTTCATCGGCATGAACGTATCGGTGCGCGCCAACGTGCGCACCGCACAGGCCGCCACCCAGGGCCTGTCGCCGGCGCTTGACGTCGCCTTCCGCGGCGGCGCGATCACCGGCATGCTGGTGGTTGGCCTGGGCCTCATCGGCGTGGCCGGCTTCTACGGCGTGCTGCACGGCGCGGCACCGATGGGTCTGGGCAAGACCGTGACCCTGGCTGACCTGTTGAAGCCCATGGTGGGCTTGGCCTTCGGCGCGTCCCTGATCTCGATCTTCGCGCGCCTGGGCGGCGGCATCTTCACCAAGGGCGCCGACGTCGGCGCCGACCTGGTGGGCAAGGTCGAGGCCGGCATCCCCGAAGACGACCCGCGCACCCCGGCAGTCATCGCCGACAACGTCGGCGACAACGTCGGTGACTGCGCCGGCATGGCCGCCGATCTCTTCGAGACCTATGCCGTGACCCTGATCGCGACCATGGTGCTGGGCGCGCTGCTCATCAAGGGCAGCGATGCCGGCGTCATCTATCCGATGCTCCTGGGCGCCGTCTCGATCGTGGCCTCGATCATCGGCTGCATGTTCGTCAAGGCACGTGAAGGCGGCAAGATCATGAACGCGCTCTACCGCGGCCTGGCCGTGGCCGGCGTGCTGTCCCTGATCGCCTTCTATCCGATCACGCAGATGTTCATCCCTGACAATGCCCTGGCCGGCGACGGCTTCGCCTCCGGCGCGGTCATGCGCCTGTGGCTGTGCTGCGTGGTGGGACTGGCGCTGACCGGACTGCTCGTCTACATCACCGAGTACTACACCGGCACCGACTTCCACCCGGTCAAGTACGTGGCCGAAGCGTCCACCAAGGGTCACGCGACCAACATCATCGCCGGCATCGCCGTGTCGATGAAGTCGACCGCCTGGCCGGTGATCGTGGTGTGCCTGTCGATCTACCTGGCCTTCGCGCTGGCGGGCCTGTACGGCATCGCCATCGCGGCGACCTCGATGCTGTCCATGGCCGGCATCATCGTGGCGCTCGACGCCTACGGCCCGATCACCGACAACGCCGGCGGCATCGCCGAGATGAGCGAACTGCCGCCGGCAGTGCGCAACGTGACCGACCCGCTGGATGCGGTCGGCAACACCACCAAGGCCGTGACCAAGGGCTACGCGATCGGTTCGGCGGGTCTGGCTGCGCTGGTGCTTTTCGCCGACTACACGCACGCGCTGGAGGCGGCCAAGAAGATGCACTTCGCCTTCGACCTGGCTGACCACAAGGTCGTCATCGGCCTCTTCATCGGCGGACTGATCCCGTTCCTGTTCGGCGCCATGGCCATGGAAGCCGTCGGTCGCTCGGCCGGCGCGGTGGTCGAGGAAGTGCGCCGCCAGTTCCGCGAGATCAAGGGCATCATGGAAGGCACGGCCAAGCCCGAGTACGGGCGCGCGGTCGACATGCTGACCACCGCGGCGATCAAGGAGATGATGATCCCGTCGATCCTGCCGGTGCTGGTGCCGGTGCTGGTCGGCATCATTCTCGGGCCGCAGGCCTTGGGCGGCGTCCTGATGGGCACCATCGTGACGGGCCTCTTCGTCGCGATCTCGATGTGTACCGGCGGCGGCGCCTGGGACAATGCCAAGAAGTACATCGAGGAAGGCAACCACGGCGGCAAGGGTTCGGACGCGCACAAGGCGGCGGTCACGGGTGACACCGTGGGCGACCCCTACAAGGACACCGCCGGTCCGGCCGTCAATCCGCTGATCAAGATCATTAATATCGTCGCCTTGCTGATGGTGCCGCTGCTGTAGGGCAGGTACCGCGCAAGACATTCTCGGGGCGGCTGCGCGATCCGGCGCGACCGCCCTTTTCTTTTTTCGGGAGGATCATCATGCAAGTTTCGGGAGCAGTGGTACTGGTGACCGGAGGAGCGTCCGGTCTGGGTGCGGCAACGGCCAGGAATCTCGCCGCAGCCGGAGCGAAAATCGCGCTGGCGGACCTCAATGTCGAAGCCGGCGAAAAGCTGGCCGCGGAACTCGGCGGCGTATTCGCGCGTTGCGATGTCGCCAACGCCGCCGACGGGCAGGCTGCCGTCGACGCAACCGTCGCGCGCTTCGGCCGCATCGACGGCCTCGTCAACTGTGCCGGCGTCGGCGGTGCGCAAAAGACGGTGGGCAAGGACGGGCCCGCAGACCTGGCCAAGTTCGCGCGCGTCATCAACATCAACCTGATCGGCTCGTTCAACATGATCCGGCTTGCGGCAACGGTGATGCTCAAGAACACTCCCAATGCGGGCGGCGAGCGCGGCGTGATCATCAACACCGCTTCGGTTGCGGCCTTCGACGGCCAGATCGGCCAGGCCGCGTACTCGGCCTCCAAGGGCGGCATCGTCGGCATGACCCTGCCGATCGCGCGCGACCTGTCGCGCGACGGCGTGCGCGTGATGACCATTGCGCCAGGCCTGTTCCTGACCCCGCTCCTGTCGGGCCTGCCGGAAGACGTGCGCGAATCCCTCGGGCGCCAGGTGCCCTTCCCGCCGCGCCTGGGCCAGCCCGAGGAGTATGCCGCGCTGGCGCGCCACATATTCGAGAACGCGATGTTGAATGGCGAAACCATTCGCCTGGATGGCGCGATCCGCATGGCGCCACGCTGATCCGGAAATGACGACGCCGCCCTCCGCCTCGCCGGCCGCGCGCACCATGCGCCTGCAGCGCGCAGCACGCACTCCCGCGCTGGCGGCCGCGACGATCGCCGCGGCCTGGTTCGCGGCTGCGCCGCTGGCGCTTGCCCAGCCGCTCGGCGTCGGACAATTCCCGATCGGCAGCCGCTTCCAGGAAAAGGACACCGCGGTCGGCCAGCGGCACATGGTGTCGGCCGCCCACCCCCTGGCCGTCGCCGCCGGTTCGGCGATGCTTGACCGGGGCGGCTCCGCGGTCGATGCCGCCATCGCGGTGCAGCTGGTGCTGGGACTGGTCGAGCCGCACTCGTCCGGCATCGGCGGCGGTGCCTTCCTGATGCACTTCGAGGCGAAGTCCGGAGCCGTCGAAGCCTACGATGGCCGCGAAACCGCGCCGGCAGCAGTCGCCACCGACCTCTTCATGGAAGCCGGCCAGAAGCCCATGCAGTTCAGGCGCGCCCTGGTCGGCGGCCTGGCGGTTGGTGTTCCCGGTGTATTGCGCATGGCCGAGATGGCGCACAAGAAGCATGGCCGCCTGCCTTGGGGCGATCTGTTCACGCCTGCCATCCGCCTGGCAGACAAGGGCTATCCCATCAGCCCGCAACTTTCGCGCTGGCTGGCAGTCGATCAGGCGCTCAAGAATGACCCGGAGGCGCGCGCGCTGTATTTCAACGAGGACGGCAGTCCCAAGCCGATCGGGACTTTGATCCGCAATCCGCGTTACGCAAATCTCCTGCGCGGCATCGCACGCCACGGCGCCGACCATTTCTATACCGGCGACAGCGCGGTCGACATCGCCGCCGAGGTGCGCGCCCACGGTACCAACCCCGGCCACCTGTCGGTGGCTGACCTGCGCGACTACCGCGCCAAGCTGCGCCAGCCGCTGTGCTTCCCCTACCGCGCCTACGAGATCTGCTCGATGCCGCCGCCCTCGTCGGGAGGCATCGCGCTGGCACAGATGCTGGGCATGCTGGACGCCGCCGGTTTCGCGGCGGCGCCGCCCTTTTCCGCGGAGGCCGTGCACCTGTTTTCGGAGGCGGCCAAGCTCGCTTTCGCCGATCGCAATCGCTATGTCGCCGACAGTGATTTCGTCATCGTGCCGCCGGGCCTGACCGACCCGGCCTACCTGCGCGAGCGTGCCCGCGCGATCGGCGCTGCGTCGTCCGGCCTGGCGCGCGCCGGGGTTCCCCCCGGCGTGCAACTCTCGCGCGCCGACGATCGCTCGCCCGAACTGCCTTCCACCTCTCATCTGTCGATCGTCGATGCGCGCGGCAACGCGGTGGCGATGACCACCACCATCGAGACCATCTTCGGCTCGCAACTGATGGTCAACGGCTTCATCCTCAACAACCAGCTGACCGACTTTTCGTTTCTGGCCGAACACGAAGGCAAGCCGGTCGCCAACCGCGTCGAGGCAGGCAAGCGGCCGCGCAGCTCGATGTCGCCAGTGCTGGTGTTCGAACGCGGCGCGGATGGAAAGCGCGGCCCGCTTGTGCTGGTGGCCGGTTCGCCGGGCGGCAGCGTGATCATCAGTTTCGTCGCCAAGGTCCTGGTGGCCAGCCTGGACTGGAAGATGCCCATCAAGCAGGTGCTCGAGTTGCCCAACTTCGGCAGTCGCAACCTGGGGAGTGCGGGCACGCTGGAAGTCGAGCGCGGCCGCTTTCCGGCCGACCTCACGCGGGAACTCCGCGCCAAGGGGCATGATGTCGTGGAACTGGCGATCGAGAGCGGCGTGCATGCCATATCGCGCGTCTGTGACTCCCCGGCACCGACTCGCCAGGGGGCCGGCAACGGCAGCTGCCGCTGGCATGGTGCCGCCGACCCGCGGCGCGACGGTACCGCCGCCGGACGCTGATCCGCGCCCGCGCGACCCGCCTTCAGTTCAGGCGCGCCGCCTGGACTGTCACCGCAGCCAGCGCAGCCGCGATTTGCGCGGCATCGGCCGCATGCGGTCGTTCTGCGGCATAGAAGCCCAGATCCTGCGCCGCGGCGCGCGGACACTCGAGTCGCGCAAAGGCCTGTCCCCGATCACGCCGTTCCTCCGGCACGTCCGGCAGAAGAATCACCAGGCGGTGCATGACGGCAAGCGCGCGCTGGTCGTCGCCCTTTTCCAGATAGATCGCCTTCAGATTGCGCAACAGGCGGCCGAGAATCTGGCGCGGCGATGCAGCATCGAGAAACTCGGCGATGGGCAGCTCGCGCGATGCGCTGTTTCCCGCGACTTGGCCCAGGCGTTCGCGCAGGTCCTCCTCCGACAGCGAGCGTCCTCCGGCAAACGGGTCCAACACCAGATCGCCGCCGTTGACCCGGGCCTTGACCAGGAAGTGCCCGGGAAAGGACACGCCGGAAAGCTTCAGTCCGAGACGTTCCCCGCAGGTCATGTAGAGGATGGACAAGGTGATGGGGATGCCGGTGCGACGCGCCAGGACGTCGTTCAGGAAGCTGTTGCGCGGATCGTAATAGTCGTCGATGTTGCCGCTGAAGCCAAGTTCGCGAAACAGATAGTTGTTGAGCGCGATCAGGCGGTGGGTGGTTGAGAAGTCCTCGGGAAGGCGCCGCGCCAGCCGGTCAGCCAGCGCGTCAATCTCGGCGCGCACGCCAAGGATGTCGAGGTCGGGATACGCATCCTGCGCGCACAGGAGCGCCGCTTCGGTCAGGTCGATGCGGCGCCGCTCCGGGGCGACCGCATCGCGAAAACGCTCGAGACGGGAATCGCTCATCGCAGTGACTGACGGAAATCGCGCAACCGGAAGCCCAGTCCGGCAAGCGCCGCAAGATAGGCCAGCGCGCCGGCGCCAACCATGCCGCCGAGCAAGAGCGCACGCTCCCAGGGACGCTCGCGCAGCGCGAGCCAGTGGGCTTCCGGAGGGCACAGCCACAGGAGAACGCCGGCCATGACGAGGTTGGCCAGCGCGACGCGCGCTAGAAACCATAGCCAGCCGGGACGTGCCTGGAAGTGGCCCCGGCGCAGCAGCTCGCGCCACAGGAGCCCGGCATTCACGATCGCGCCCAGGCCGATGGCAAGCGCCAGGCCCGTGTGCCCGAGACCCAGCGGCCACACCAGCACGGCGTTGAAGACCTGGGTGAGGATCAGGGTGAAGATCGCGATGCGCACCGGGGTGCGGATGTCCTGGCGCGAATAGAAGCCGGGCGCCAGCACCTTGACCAGGATCAGGCCGACCAGCCCCACGGCATAGGCCATCAGCGCGCTGCGGGTCGCCGCGACATCGGCGGCGGAAAACGCCCCGTAGTGATACATCGCCGTCACCATGGGTGTGGCCAGCAGCGCCAAGCCCAGCGTTGCCGGAACCGCGAGCAGCAGCGAGAGACGCAGGCCCCAGTCAAGCAGGTTGGAGTATCCCGCCGCATCGCTGTCGGCGACCGCCTTGGAGAGACTGGGCAGGAGGATCGTGCCCAGGGCGGCGCCAAGCATGCCGGCCGGAAACTCCATCAGCCGGTCGGCGTAGTAGAGCCACGACACGCTGCCGGCGACCAGGAACGAGGCGATGATGGTGTTGATGACCAGGCTCAGTTGCGCCACCGAAACGCCCAGGAGCGCCGGCGCCATGGCGCGCAGGATGCGCCGCACGCCGGCATGCCGCCAGTCAAAACGCAGGCGCGGCAGCGCACCCAGCCGGGAGAGCGCCGGCAGCTGCAGCGCCAACTGGGCGACGCCGCCGATCAGCACCGCCCAGGCCAGGGCCAGCGCGGGCGGATCGACATGCGGGGCGAGCCACAACGCGCAGGCGATGAAAGACAGGTTGAGCAGTACCGGGGTCGCTGCCGGCACCGAAAAACGGTTCCACGTGTTGAGGACCGCGCCGGCAAAAGCGGTCAGCGACACCAGGAGGATGTACGGGAAGGTGAGGCGCAGCATGGCGACGGTGAGTTCGAATTTCCCGGCATCCTGCGCAAAGCCGGGCGCAGTCAGGAGGATCACCAGCGGTGCGCACAACACGCCCAGGCCAGTCACGATCGCCAGGGCGACGCTGAGCGCGCCGGCGGTATGTTCGATCAGATCGCGCGTCTCCTCAACGCTCACGCGGTTTTTCGATTCGGCCAGGATCGGCACGAAGGCCTGCGCGAAAGCCCCTTCGGCAAACAGCCGGCGCAGCAGGTTGGGAATACGGAACGCGACGAAAAAGGCGTCGGTCGCGGCGGAGGCGCCGAAGGCGCGCGCGATCAGGAATTCACGGATGAGCCCGGTGACGCGCGAGGCGAAGGTGAAGCCGCTGACCCTGGCGAGTGCACCGAGAAGATTCACGTGGTCCAGTATAACCGCCGCGGCGCCGGGCATGCCCCGACAGGCCGGCCTGTCCGGTCGCCATGCGCGCGACACCTGCGTCGGCCCGCTCTCCTCTGCTATACTGTAGGGCTTTACCGGATTCCGACTCGGGACAACCCATGGCAACAGCGGCAAAAGCAAAGAAAAGAACGGTGCGCACCGCCTCCGGGCTCAAGCGCGCGCGTCAAGGCATCAAGGAAAACGCCCGCAACTCGAGCCTGCGCTCGCGTCTGCGCACGGCGATCAAGTCGGTGCGCAAGGCGATCGCCGGCGGTGACAAGACAGTCGCCGGGGCCAGCCTCAAGGCAGCGCAAAAGGTGATCGATTCGATCGCCGACAAGCGCATCGTCCACAAGAACAAGGCGGCGCGCGACAAGAGCCGCCTGTCCGCCGCGGTCAAGGCCCTCGCCTGACCTGCAGGCAGTGCAAGCTGGCCGCCCCGGGGTTCAGGGCGGCCTTTTTTGTGCCGCCACGTCGCCCGCCTCGGGTCGTTCGGCATCGCGCCCGGGACGCACTTGCAGTTCGTTGTCGCGCGCGAAATTGACCAGGAAGTTGTACGCCATCGGCTCTATTTCCTTGAGCCGTGCGTCGACGACCACGCACTTGATGCGTCCCGAAGTGATCGGGAAGCAGTATGGCGAATAGCCCAGACGCCCGCCGCCGAACGAACTCATGACGCCCGCCAGCCGCTCGGCCCAGTCGGAAGGACGGAACGCCTCGCCGCGGGTGTTGACACCCTGGATGACGAACTCGCGGTTCTGGTTGGACATGGAAGACCGGCATTGTAGGGCCTGCCAACGCCGCCGCGGGGAGGGTCACCTGGCCACGGTCGCGCGGACGCACCGGCAGGCGCCTCGTGCCCGCGGGTAAAATCCTGTTGGCGCATCCACGCCATCACCACGCAACACCGATCCAACTTGAAATCCGTCGCCGTCTTCTGCGGTTCCAATACCGGACATGACCCGTGCTTTGCGGCCAGCGCGGCATCTGCGGGCCGCAGCATCGCCGCGCGCGATCTCCTGCTGGTCTATGGTGGCGGACACCGCGGCCTGATGGGCGCGGTTGCCGACGCGGCCCTAGCCGCGGGCGGCCGGGTGCACGGGGTCATCACCGAGTTCCTCAAGTCGCGCGAACTCATGCACCAGCGCATCCAGGTTTGCGAGGTCGTCGCCGACATGGCCGAACGCAAGCACCGCTTCGCAGTGCTTGCCGACAGCTTCCTGGTCTTGGCCGGCGGGGTCGGCACCCTGGAAGAGATGAGCGACATGTGGAGTCGCGCCCAGCTGGGCGGACTCAGGAAGCCGATCGGCATCGTCAACACCGCCGGCTACTACGACGCGCTCCTGGCGATGATCGACCGCATGATCGACGACGGTTTCCTGCCTGCCGGGCAAAAGGACTGGCTGGTCGTCGGTACCGACGTCAATGATGTGCTCGACCGGCTCGGCCGCTACGCGCCGGGCAACGTGTCCAAGTGGATCTGATCACGCGCCCGGCCGGACGCGGCCCTGCGCTTCGGAAGTGACTTTCTCCGCCGCCTTTCCACTGGCGCGCGCAGCGCTGTTTCGCCTGGAGCCCGAGGCCGCGCACGCCGCCACCATGCGCGCCTTGAACGCGATGGCCGCCACCGGCGCGATCCGGCTCGTCGCACCGCGCGTGCCCGACGATCCGCGCACCGTCATGGGCATCCGCTTCCCCAACCCGGTCGGCCTGGCGGCCGGGGCGGACAAGAACGGCGAGTGCATCGAAGGTTTCGGCGCCCTGGGTTTCGGCTTCCTGGAGCTCGGCGGGGTCACGCCCCTGGGGCAGCCCGGCAACCCGCGGCCGCGTGTCTTTCGCCTGCCACGCGCACGCGCGGTGATCAATCGCCTGGGCTTCAACAACCTGGGCGTCGATCATCTGGTCGAGCGCTTGCGCCGCACACGCTACCAGGGCGTCATCGGGGTCAACCTGGGCAAGAACCTGGTCACCCCGCTG
Source organism: Burkholderiales bacterium (assembly GCA_016790635.1). Lineage (GTDB taxonomy): Bacteria > Pseudomonadota > Gammaproteobacteria > Burkholderiales > JAEUOS01 > JAEUOS01. The sequence continues at coordinate 20,951 of JAEUOR010000002.1, read as the reverse complement.
GAACGCGCCGGTGACGACTACGCGATCTGTTACGACAAGCTGCACGCCCACGTCGCGTTTGCGACCATCAATGTCTCCTCGCCCAACACCAAGAACCTGCGCGCCCTGCAGGACGAGGACGCACTCGCGCCGATCCTGAAGCGCATGAAGCGGGAGCAGGCGCGCCTGTCCGACCGTGATGGCCGCTACGTGCCGCTGGCGATCAAGATCGCCCCCGATCTGGACAGCGCGCAAATCGAGACCGTGGCGCGACTTGCGGCGCGTCACCGCATCGATGCGATCACCGCGACCAACACGACCGTGGCCCGCGATGCCGTCGCCGGATTGCCGCACGCCGAGGAAACCGGCGGACTCTCCGGCGCGCCGGTTTTCGAGCCGTCCAACCGCGTCATTCGCGAGTTGGCAGCCCACTTGGACGGCGCCCTGCCCATCATCGGCGTGGGCGGCATCATGAGCGGCGCGGACGCGCGCGCAAAGATCGAAGCTGGCGCCAGCCTGGTGCAGTTCTATACCGGGCTCATCTACTGCGGCCCTGCGCTGGTCGCCGAAGCGGCGGCAGCTCTGAGGGCACGCTGACGAAGCTTCGAACTCAGCCGCCGGAGGCGGCGTGGCGGGCCTGGCGACGCGGCAGACGCGCAGGCGCAGCACGCGCGGCCGACAGCATGGCGCCGGCAAACTCGAACGAACCCTTGCCGCCAGCGGTGATGTAATCCTTTTGCAAGGCCGCGCCGACCTCGGCCGAGGATAGGCCGAGCCCTTCGACCAGGTGCATGCCGACCAGGCGAAACAAACGCTCCATGGCGATGCCATGGGTCTGTCCGCCCTGCGCGAACAGCCGATCGGCCAGATGCATGAAACGCGCGAAGGGCGATTGCGGCGGCCGCGCCAGCAACAGCGGCAATGTTGCCGCGAAGCGCCCGGAATTGGCAATCAGGTCCCAGTAACGCGCGAATCGCGCGATGCGCTGCATGTCGGCAAACGGGATCGCGGCGGTGGAGAGCACGTTGTATGGCGGCTCCGGGTTGTAGCGCATGCCATACGCGTCGGTATGGCGGATGATCGGCGTCCCGCGCAGGCGTTTCAGGATGCCGACCTGGATTTCGTGCGGGCCCAGCGCCACGAGCTGATCAAAGCCGCGCGCGAACGACGCCAGGTCCTCGCCCGGCAAGCCGGCGATCAGATCGACATGCAGGTGAGCCCGGGAGTGCTCGCGCAGCCAGCGGATGTTTTCCGCGGCACGCCGGTTATCCTGGCGGCGTGAGATGCGCGCCTGCACTTCCGCATCAAAGGTCTGGATGCCGATCTCGAATTGCAGCGTCCCGGCGGGAAAGCGCGCGATCGCCTCCTTGAGGGCGTCGGGCAGATGGTCGGGCACGACCTCGAAGTGGACGAAGACAGGATCGTCGGAGGCTGCTTCGATGCGCGCGAGAAAAAAATCCAGGATCGCGCGCCCGGTGCGCGGGTTGAGGTTGAACGTGCGATCGACGAAGCGGAACACCCGTGCGCCGCGGCGATGCAATGAATCCATGTGTGCAAGAAACGCATCCAGGTCGAACGGCCACGCGGTCTTGTCGAGCGCGGACAGGCAAAACTCGCACTTGAAGGGGCAGCCGCGCGAGGCTTCCACGTAGAGATTGCGTTGCGCGATGTCCTCTGCATCGTACAGGTCATAGGGCAGGACCAGCTGGTCCAGCGGCGGCTGCACCCCCGCATGCACCTTCATCAGCGGACGCGGGCCGTCGAGAATGGCATCCACCAGGCGCGCGAAGCTCAAGTCACCCCACCCGGTGATGACGTAGTCGGCAAGCGCGCAGATGCGCTGTTCGGCGGTCTCGAAACTCACCTCGGGCCCGCCCAGCACCACCGTGACGTGCGGCGCGACCGCCTTGAGGACCGCGACGATGCGCGTGGTCTCCTCGACATTCCAGATATAGACACCAAAACCAACCACGCGCGGTGCGGCCGCCAGGATGCGCTCGACCGCAACTTCGGCCTTGACGCCCAGCACGAATTCCATGATCTGCGTGTCGTCGCGGCGCGGCCCCATGTTGGCGCGCAGGTAGCGCAAGCCCAGCGACGCGTGCGAATAGCGCGCGTTGAGGGTGGAGAGGAGGATCGCAGCCATCGCGGCTGGAATTCTACGTGCCGCCCGCGCCGCCCTTGCGATAATCAGCCACTTGCTTTCACGGAGCACGCGAATGGACCGCCGATTCTTCCTGCACGCCGCCCTGCCTGCGGCAATCGCCTCCAGCGCATCGGCGCAGAACAGCGCCGCGCCGCCCTGCGTCCCGCCGCGCACCGCGGACGTCGTTTATGAACCGACGCCGCTGGCGGTGGTGGAGACCCTCATCAACGCGGCCAACGTCGGCCCGCGCGATCGCGTCTACGACCTGGGCTGCGGCGACGGCCGCTTCGTGGTGGCCGCCGCGCGGCGCGGCGCGCAGGGGCTGGGGTTCGACCTGAATCCCAACCTGGTCGAATGGGCCACCGCCAATGCCTTGGCCGAGCGCGTCGACGAGCGCGTGCGCTTTGCCGTGCGCGACATCTTCACCGTCGACCTGTCGCCGGCATCGGTCATCACCCTGTACCTGCTGCCGGAGCTCAACGTCAAGCTGCGGCCCAAGTTGTGGAAGGAACTGGCCGTCGGCTCGCGCATCGTCTCCAACGCCTTCGACATGGGCGACTGGGCGCCGGACCGGACTTTCGATGTGCCGACCCGCTATCGCAAGGCCTTTCTCTGGACCATCAAACCGGAGCATAAACGCGCATGAGCCTCGGTCCCCTGCGCATGCCGGCTGTGTTCTTCGGCCACGGCAGCCCCATGCTGGCCTTGGACGACGGCCCTTATCCGCGCGCCTGGCGCGGCATCGCAGAGGCCCTGCCGCGACCGGCGGCGATCCTCATGGTCTCGGCGCATTGGTGCACGCAAGGGCTCCGCGTGACCGGCGCTGAGCGACCAGCCACGATCCATGACTTCCACGGCTTCCCGCCGGAACTCTATGCACTCTCCTATCCGGCGCCGGGCAGCGCTGCGCTGGGCGAGCGCGTGCGCGACCTGCTCTCGCCGCTGCCGGTGGCGGCGGACCGGCAATGGGGCCTTGACCATGGCACCTGGTGCGTGTTGCGACACGCCTATCCGGCCGCCGATATTCCGGTCGTTCAGCTGTCGCTGGACCTGACCCAACCGGCGGCATTTCATCTCGAGGTCGGCAGGCGCCTGCGCACCTTGCGCGAGTCCGGCGTGCTCATCGCCGGCAGCGGCAACGTGGTTCACAACTTGCGCGCCATGCGCAGGGATGGTACTGCGTCTGCCTACCCCTGGGCGACGCGCTTCGAGACCGCAGTCCGCGATGCCCTCATCGCAAGCGATGAAGACGCACTACAGCGGCTGGTGGACCATGATCCGGATGCACGACTGGCCAATCCGACGCCCGAGCATCTGCTGCCGCTGCTCGTCGCCGCCGGCGCGCGCCAACCCGGGGAGGCGGTCGCCTTCCCGACCTCCGGCATCGACATGGGATCAATCAGCATGCTCAGCTGCATCTTCGGGGGCAACGATTGAAGTTCGCCCACTTGGTCGAGATCAACGATCCTTTCAATCCTCTCATCGACCCGCTGACGCAGGAGCAGGTGTGGCGCGGACTCGAGCTGCGCGCCTTGGAGCCGCAACGCTTCGCCGACAACCTGGACTCAGCAGCGATTCTGGAACGCAGTGACAACTGGGTACGGCGCGAACTGCGCTACGGGTCCCTGATCGTGCACGATACGGTGCAATTCGAGCCGATGCGTCGCCTGCGTGTCGAAGTCGAGCCGGCCCCGAATCTCGCGCGCGCGACCATGACCACGACCATCGAAATGCCCCACCCCGGCAGCCTCTTCGTGCGCTTCGAGTACGAAACTGGCGTGCCGGCCGGCGCCGCGCCGGCCGGCGAGTTCTACGACGGCTTCGTCAAGCAGGCCTACGTGGCGGCCGATGTCGATGCGATCCGCATGATTCGCCGCCTGGCCGCCGAAGGCGCCTTGTAGGCGAGACTCGGTCTGCTGCCGCGTGCAGCCGACCGGGCATCGACTGACGCCCGGGTTTACCGCGTCGTCCAGGACCGCGGCGCCAGCGGCATACGTCGCGCGCCAAGACGTACGCTCAGGCATGATCCGGTTTTCCGGGAATCCGGTTCGGTAGAATCTACCGCATGGGGGCGTCGAACACAGCGGCGACACCAGCCGGCGCCGGGCGCAGGCGGTTTCCTCCGTTCGCCCTCGCCGGCGCGGGCCTGCTGGCCCTCTTCACAGCCGCTTTCGCGGTGCACGGCCACTATCTCTGGCAGGACAGGCTGCGCGACGCCGCGCAGGAAACCCGGTTGCTTGCCCAGCTCTTCGCTCAGGCGACCGAATCCACCTTTACCCAGGTCGCGGGAAACGCACGCGTGATCGGCGACCGCTTGCTCGAGCTGGACGAGCGGGACGACCGGGCCGCGATCGCCGCCGTGATGCAGGAATTCGCCGATAGCACCCCGGGATTCAAGCGCGTGGTCGTGCTGCGCACGTCAGGCGAGCCGCTCTACCTCAGCGCGCCCCTTGGGCCGCAGGTGCCGGGCGGGGCGCTCAGGGACGCGGCAACGTTGCTAACCTATACGGATGCGGAGGGCCAGCGCGGACTGGCGCTCGCGCGCACGTTCCGCAACCCGTTCGGCGACTGGGTGATGCCGATGCGCTATGCCGTGCGCGATCGGGCCGGTGTAGTGCGGCTTTTCGTCGGCGGCGGGATGTCGACTGAAACGGGCGACTACTTCCTGTCCCGTGTAGCGCTGCCCGAGGGCTACGGCGTGCACCTCCTGCGCACAGACGGCTACCTGCAGCTGGCGCAGCCGCTCGCCGCCGAGCTGCGGGAGCGGCTCTACACGACGCCGCTGCCCGACTCGCTGACAGCGCGCATCGCTGCGCTCGCCCCGGGCGAGACGGGCGCCTTCGCCGATGACCTCGGACTGGACGGCACGCGGCGCCTGGGCGCGCACCAGCGCCTGCGCGATCACGGCCTGGTCGCCGTCGTCTCGGTGCCGCACGACAAGGTGCTCGCAGAGTGGTTCCGGCAGATGCGCTTTTCCGCCGCGCTGTACCTGCTCTTCGTCCTCGCCGGTGCCGGCACGCTCGTGGCGGCGCGCCGGCTGCAGCACGCAGCCGAGCGCGAGCGCAGCGAGGCGGAGGCGGCGCGCGCGCGCCTCGCTGCGGTCGTAGAGACGACCGGCGACGCCGTCATCACGCGACGTCCGAACGGCGAGATCCTCACCTGGAACGCCGCGGCCGAGCGCATGTTCGGCTGGACGGCGGCCGAGGCCATCGGCCGCGACATCTCCCTCATTTCCTCCGCGCAGTACCAACACCAGGCGCGGGAGAACACGGTGATGCTCGAGCAGGGCAAGCCCACACCGACCTTCGAGACCGTGCGCCTGCGCAAGGACGGAACACCGATCGACGTGCAGATCAGCATCTCGGGCGTCTATGGCGCGCAGGGCCGCCTCGAGATGGTCGCGGCGATATTCCGCGACGTGACGGAGACACGCCGGATTGCCGCCGCCCTGCGCTCGTCCGGCGAACGGCTGGAGAAGATATTCCGCGGCAGCCCCGCGGCAATCATGATGCTGCAGGCCAGCTCCCGCGTCGTGCTCGACGTCAACGAGACCTACGAGCGAATCCACGGCTGGCGCCGCGAGGAGACTGTCGGGCGCGTCGTGGACGACCTGAATCTGTGGGTCGATCCTGCGGGACGCGACCGCTTCCGCGCCCTGCTCGCCGCGGACGGCCGCGCCACCGACTATGCGGCAAGAACGCGCAAGCGCGACGGCGCGGTGATTGATGTGCTGGTATCGGGAGAGATCATCGAGGACGCCCGCGGGGAAATCCTGCTCGTCATGGTGCTCGACGTCACCGAGCAGTGCCGCGCCGAGGCCGCGCTGCGCGCGGCGAACGAACGCCTCGCCAAGGTGTTCCGCAACAACCCGGCGGCGATCGTCATCGCCGATACCGTCGACGGTGCGATGCTCGACGTGAACGAAGCCTATGAGCGCATGTTCGGCTGGCGCCGCGAGGAACTGGTCGGCCAGCGCAGCCTGGCGATGGGCATCTGGGCGGATTCGCGGCAGCGCGACGAACTCCACCGGCGCCTCGCGGCGCAGGGCCGCGTACGGGATTTCCAGGCGCGCGCGCGGCGCAGGAACGGCGAGGAGTTCGAGCGCCTGATCGCCGCCGAGGTCATCGAGGAGGACGGCAAGCGCCTGATGCTGGCGATCTCGATCGACCTCACCGAGAGGCTGCGCTCGGAAGCCGCCCTGCGCGAGTCCGAAGAACGCTACCGCAGACTCGTGGAAGTCTCGCCGGATGCGATCTATGTGATCAAGGACGCCCACATCACGTATGCCAACCAGGGCGCGGCACGCCTGTTCCGCGCAAGCGACACCGCCGACCTCATCGGGCGCTCCGTATACGAGCTCACACACTCTGATTCACGCGACCTCGCGCGTGCACGGCTCCAGGCGCTGGCCGATGGCGCACCCGCCTTGCCCGGCATCGAATATCGGTTCGTCGGGCTCGACGGTGCGCCGATCGAGATCGAGGTGGCCTCGGCGCGGCTGATGATCGACGGCGAGCAGGCGGCCCTGGTAGTCGCGCGTGACGTCACGGAGCGAAAGCGCGCCACCGCCGCGCTGCAGGAGACCAAGGAATTTCTCCAGCTCATCGTCGACACCTCGCCGGACATGATCTTCGTAAAGGACGCGAACGACCGCCTGCTGTTCGCCAACCAACGCACCGCGGACTATTACGGGACGAGTATGGAGTCGCTGTTGGCGAAGTCGACCAGCCAGTTCCACGAGCATGCATCCGAGGCCGCTTCCTTCGTCGGCGCCGAGAAGGAGGTGATCCGAACCCGGCTGCGGGTGACCCGGGACGAGATCAATACCGCACCGGACGGCACGACGCACTGGTTTCGCACGGTCAAGGTACCGCTCGTGCGGCCCGACGGCACGGTGCACGTGCTCGGCGTGGCGACCGACATCACCGATCGCGTGTTGGCTGAGCAATGGCTACGCCAATCGGAGGACAAATTCTCCAAGGCCTTTCACTTCAGCCCGGACTGGGTGGTGCTCTCGAAGCCGGACAGCGGCGACTTCATCGAGGTGAACGAAGGATTCACGCGCATCAGCGGCTATTCGCGCGAGCAGGCCGCGGGCCGCAGCATTCTGGACCTTGGCTTGTGGGTTCGTCCGCAGGAGCGCAAGGCGCTCCTCGAAAAAATCAGGACGGGCGCTGCAGTACGCGATGCCGAGGTGCTGATGCGCGACCGGAACGGCGGCCTGCATCAGATGCTGATCTCCATGGCGGTGCTGGAGGTAGGCGGCGAGCCGCACCTGCTGACCGTGGGCCGCGACGTGACCGAGCAAAAGCGCACCCAGGCCGCGCTGCGCGACAGCGAGCAGCGTTATCGCGCGCTGGTGGATCTGTCGTCGGACTTCTACTGGCGCACCGACTCCGAGCACCGCTTCGTGCTGCGTGCGGGCGAGATCCTGCGTCGCATGAACCTGCCCGTGGAAGCCGACTACGGCAAGACGCGATGGGAAATCGGCGTGACGAACCTGACCGAGGCCGATTGGGCAGCACATCGTGCAGTGCTGGCGCGCCGCGAGGAGTTTCGCGATCTGATGACGGCGCGGAGGGGCCAGGACGGACGCCTTTATTGGTCGCAAATCAGCGGCACGCCGCTGTTCGACGCCTCCGGCGCATTCCTCGGCTACCACGGCACGGGCCGCGACGTCACGGCCGAGGTAGACGCGCAGGACGCATTGCGCCGGCTGAATGCCGATCTCGAGCGCAAGGTGACGGAGCGCACCGCGGAACTCGCGACGGCAAACAAGGAACTCGAGGCATTCTCCTATTCCGTATCGCACGACCTGCGCACCCCGCTGCGCGCCATCGACGGCTTCAGCCAGGTGCTGCTCGACCAGCACGCGGCGCAGCTCGACCCGGCGGCCCGGCGCCTGCTCGAACGCGTGCGCGCCGCGGCACAGCGCATGGGCCAGTTGATTGCCGACCTGCTGGCGCTCTCGCGGGTCACGCGCGCGCCCCTCCAGCCTGAGGACGTCGATCTCTCGGCGCTCGCCGCCCAGGTCGTGGACGACCTCGCGCCAGAGGTGCAGGGCCGGCGCGTCGAATGGCACATCGCGCCGGGGATGCGGGCGCGGTGCGATGCGGGCCTGATGCGTGTCTTGCTGAACAATCTGATGGGCAATGCGTTGAAATACAGCCGCGATGCCTCCCCCGCGCGCATCGAGGTGGGCACGACTGGTCGTTCCGGAGACCGGATACAATTTTTCGTGCGCGACAACGGCGCCGGTTTCGACATGACCTTCGCTGATCGCCTCTTCATGCCGTTCCAGCGTTTGCACGGGGCGCACGAGTTCGAGGGCTCGGGCGTGGGCCTTGCGACTGTGCTGCGCATCGTGGCGAGGCACGGCGGCAGCGTCGAAGGCGAGGGCATGCCAGGCAAGGGCGCGACGTTTCGTTTCACTTTACCGGCCTGAAGGTCGACGGGAGGAAGAAGGTGCAGCAGCCTGCTATCTTGCTGGTCGAGGACAACCCCGACGACGCCGACCTCACGATTCTCGCGTTCCAGAAAAAGAACATCGCCAATCCAATCGTGGTTGCACGCGACGGCGTCGAGGCATTCGAGCGCCTGTTTGGCAAGGAAGGCGACGAAAAGCCGCCCGAACTGCCTGCGGTCGTGATCCTCGACCTCAACCTGCCGAAGATCTCGGGGCTCGAGGTCCTCAAGCGTATCCGCGCCACGCCGCGCACGGCGCTGCTGCCGGTCGTGATGCTCACCACCTCGGTCGAGGAGAAGGACGTGCTCGGCGGCTACCGCAGCGGCTGCAACGCCTATGTGCAGAAGCCGGTTTCGTTTGACGAGTTCATCGAAGCGGCCGGCCGGCTTGGCCTCTTCTGGCTATTGCTGAACGTGGCGCCGCCGGCGACCTGACCGCGTTTCACACCAGATCGCCGTGCCGGGAGCCCGCAAGAATCCTCTGTTCGAGCATCAGTGACCGCCCGTCAGTTCAGGCCGCTGCCGTGACCAAGCCCCGCCCCACCCTCGCCCAGGCCGGGCCACTCAGCTACTGCACCACCAGCGATGGCGTGAAGCTCGCCATGCGCAGCGTGGGCCGCGGGCCGCTCATCGTCAAGGCAGCCAACTGGCTGGGGAACCTGCAGGCCGACGCGCAGCTGCCCTCCACGCGGCACTGGGTCGATCACCTTGCGCGCACGCACCAGTTGCTGTGGTACGACGCCCGCGGCTGCGGCCTTTCCGACCGCGAGGTCGACGACATCTCGCTCGATGCCTGGGTGCGCGACCTCGAAGCAGTGGCTGATGCCAGCGGCCAGGATCGCTTCGTGCTGCTGGGCATATCGCAAGGTGCGGCAATCGCCATTCGCTACGCGGCGCGCCACCCCGAGCGGGTGCGCGCGCTGGTGCTGTACGCCGGCTTCGTGCGCGGCGTGTTCCACCAGGGGCTGTCCGCCAAGACCCAGATCGTCTTCAAGGAAATGGTCCGTATCGCCGAGCTTGGCTGGGGACACGACGCCAGCGCCTTCCGACGCCTTTTCACCGCGCACCTCATGCCCACTGCGCCGACCGGCGTGCTCGACGCCTACGACGAGCTGCATCGGCACAGCGTGAGCGGCCCGATGGCCGCACGCTACATGCAGGCCTTCTTCGAGCTCGACGCACGCGCCGACGCCACGCAGGTACGTTGCCCCACGCTTGTCATGCATGTGGCTGACGACTCGCTGATCCTGCAGCGCGAAGGTGAGCTGGTTGCGTCGCTGGTGCCGGGCGCGCGCTGGGTCAGCGTGCCGGGGCGCAACCACCTGCCGCTGGCCACTGACCCCGGCTGGCCGACCATCGAGCGCGAAATATCGCAGTTTCTCGCCACAATCGAGGGCAATGAGGGAGCAGCACCTCGAGGCGCAGCACCAGAACTCACCGGGCGCCAGCGCGACGTGCTGCAGCACGTCGCCCGCGGCCTGAGCGACAAGGAGATCGCACGCGTGCTGAGCCTGAGCCCGCGCACGGTTGAGATGCACGTGGCGCGCGCGCTGGCGACGCTCGGCGCGCGCAACCGCTCCGAGGCCGTGAACCGCGCACACCAGTGGAAGCTGCTGGGGCCCTGATACCGTAGCCGCACCGTAGCCGTACGGTCGTTGCACAGCCGCCGTACCGTAGTGGGCCGACTGTGGTCGCGCTGGGGCCGCATTGACAATGCAGCTCCGAGAACGCGCGTCACACCGACGCGATCTCGATAACCTGAGAAAGCCCATCGCCATGACGCTGCATGCTTTGGAGGCACCCGCCGCCGCCGCGGGCCATCAAACGCCCGCCGACACCGCCCTCACCGTTCCCACGCTGGCGCGTGCGCTGGCAGATCTACGCGACCCGGCCTGGCTGACCGCGCCGCGCGAACAGGCGGCTAGGCTGCGGGAGCGCGGCCGCGTGCACCGCGACACCCAGGGCCTGTGGCTGCTGCTGGGCCATGCCGATTGCCGCGCCGTGATGCAGAGCGCCCGCTTAAGCCGCGATCCCCGGCAACACAGCGGCTACGCGAAGCAGCGCCCCTTTGTCGCCGGATCGGCGCTGGAGCACGCGGCCGAACGCTTCATGCTCTTCAACGATGCCCCGGTGCATACGCGTCTGCGACGCGTGGTTGCCGCGGCCTTCACCCCCGTGACCACCCGCACCCTGCGCGAGAGCGTCGCCGCGACTGCACGCGCGCTCGTCGCGACGCTGCCGGCCGACGGCACGCCCTTCGACTTCATGCGCGATTTCGCGCAGGTGCTGCCAATCCGCGTGATCTGCGATCTGCTGGGCATCGACGCCGGCGACTTCGATCAGGCCAAGGCCTGGTCGGATGCCGCCGCCCGCGTGGTGGAACCGCTGGCTTCGCGCACCGAACGCGCCGAGGGTGCGCGCGCCGTGGCCGAACTCACGGCGTTCCTCGAGGCACAGGTCGCGCGGCGCCGCGTACACCCGGGCGACACCGTGCTCGACCGGATGATCGCCGCGCAGCGCGACGAACCGGCGTTCGACGATGACGAGTTGCTCGCCAACCTGATCCTGCTGTTCGTGGCCGGGCACGAAACCACCACTAACCTTCTGGGCAACGGACTGCTCGCGCTGCTGCGCCACCCCGATCAGTTCGCCCTGCTGCGCAGCGACCCGGCCACGCTGCTGCCCTCGGCCGTGGAAGAGATGTTGCGCTATGAGAGCCCGACCAACATGGTGGCCCGCATCACGATCGAGCCGTGGACCATCCGCGACCTGACCGTGCCCGCTGGCGAGGCGCTGTACTGCATGGTGGGCGCGGCGAATCACGACCCTGCAGTATTTGTCGAGCCCGGACGTTTTGACATTCGCCGCAACCCGAACCCGCAACTCGCTTTTGGTGGCGGCGTGCACTACTGCGTGGGCGCGCCACTGGCACGACTGGAAGCCGAAGTGGCCTTCGAAGCGCTGTTGCAGCGCTTCGGCACGCTGGCGCTCGTCGACGAGGAAATTCGCTGGCGGCCGATGATCAACCTGCGCGGACTGCAGGCGCTGCACCTGCGGGGCCAGGCACGATCGTAGGAAGCTCGAACGTCGGCTGTCCCCGGGCCCGCGCATCCATGGCCGGGCCCTTACTCGAAATGCCTATTCCTGTCGAATCTTCGCGTCCCGGATCACCTGCATCCAGCGCGTGAGTTCGCCTGCAACCATGCGACCGAATTCCTCGGGAGTGTTCGGCGCCGGCTCCAGGCCACCGCCGTTCAGCCGCTCGCGCATGTCCGGCGAGGCCACCGCGCGCGCCACTTCAGCGTGCAGCCGCTGGATGATGGGCCGCGGGGTCCCGGCCACCGCCATCACCGAATACCAGTTGGTCACCTGCACCCCCTCGACGCCACCTTCGAGAAAGGTCGGCACGTCGGGCATCAGGCTGCTGCGCTTTGCCGCAGCGGCCGCGAGCGCGCGCAGCTTGCCGGCCTTGACCAGCGGCAGCGCCGCGGGCGGCGAGCTCATGGTCGCCTGGATTTGCCCGCCCACCACGTCACCGACAGCGGCCCCCGCGCTCTTGTAGGGAACGTGCGTGAGGTCGATGCCCGCACGCAGCTTCAGCAATTCCGCAGTCAGGTGGGTGCCGCTTCCGTTGCCCGCCGACCCAACGTTGATCCGCCCGGGCTGCGCCTTGGCCGCGGCAAGAAAGTCCTTCAGGCTCCCTGCAAAGGGAAGCGATGGGTTGACGACCAGCAGGTAGGGCGTCTCGGCAACGACGCTCACCGGGGCAAAATCCTTGGTCGGGTCGTACTTGATGTTGCGGTAGAAAGCCGGGTTGATGGTAAAGCCGGAATCGGCGAGAAGCAGCGTGTAACCATCGGGGGCCGCGCGCGCCGCCGCCTCGGTCCCGACCAGCGACGCGGCGCCGGGCCGATTCTCGACTACCACCTGCTGGCCAAGCTGCTCGGAGAGCTTTTGCCCTACCAGCCGGCCGACGAAATCCGAGCCGCCGCCAACGCCGTAGGGCACGATGAGGCGAATGGGCTTGGACGGCCAGTCCTGGGCATGCGCGCTCGCGGCGGCGAGCAAGGTCGACAGGAGGAACGCGAAGCGCTTCATTTCAACTGATCTCCCGTTTGATCGCGCTCACCGTCTTTTCGATGTCCTCTTCATTGTTGAAGAAACTCATCGAAAGACGCAGCGCCTCATCCTTCACGTTGACGATGATCCGGTGTTTCTCGCGCAGCCGCGCCATGACGCCGGCGGCGTCGGCGACCGGGACACTTACGATTTGGGCGCGCTCCCCCCACTCCTGCGGCGTGCGCGAAGTTAGTCCCGCGGCCTTCACCTGGCGCAGGCATTCGTCGGTCAGTGCACGCACGCGTGTCTCGATGCGCGAAAGGCCGATGGACTCGATGAATGCAGCTCCCGCGCGCAGCACACGCGCGCCGAGGAAATTCGGATTGCCACCCTCGAAGCGGTGCGCGATTCGCATATAGTCGAACTGGCTGTTGGCATGAGCGCTGACGCCCGGCTGCGCCTGCGCTTGCTTGACGAAGGGCACGGTCACTTGCTCGACGAGCGCCTCGCGGCAATACAGTATGCCGGACCCCGTCAGCCCGAACAATGCCTTGTGCCCGCCGATCGCAATCATGTCCGGCCCCAGTTCACCAAGCGGTGTGGCGAGGATTCCGGCGCCCTGCACGCCGTCGGCAACCAGCCTCACGCCGCGCGCGCGGCAGAGCTTGGCGAGACCCGGCAGGTCGACGCGATAGCCATTCCCATAGGTGACCCAGGCGGTGGACACGACGCGCGTGCGCGCGTCCATCTGCTCCTCGAACGCGTCGAGCGGCAGGCGAGCGTCGCGGCTGCGCGCCTTGCGCAGTTCCACGCCCTTCGCCTCCCAGTGCTTCCATACCCAGAGGTTGGCCGTGTGCTCCATGTCGGAGAGCACGACGTTGTCGCCGGCCCTCAGCTCGAACGCATGCGCGGCAATGTTGAGGCCGTCCGTGGTGTTCTTGGTAAAGGCGATTTCGGCCGGCTTCGCGCCGAGCAGCCGTGCCAGCGCCTCGCGCGCGCCGGTCACCTGATCCACCGCCCAGGACTCGGCGCCGGCGGTCTCGTAGATGTCGCGCGTGTATTCCTGGAACGCGCGCTCCTGGCAGCGCGGTGGCACGGTTTTTCTCGCCACGTCAAGGTAGGTCCAGCGCTCGAGCGTCGGAAACTCCGCGCGCAGCGCGGACCAGTCGGGTAGGCGGTCGTTCATCGCGTCAACTCAATGAGTCTGATTTCTCGGTACGGAAAAGTCTAACCACCAATTCTTGTCCAGGGCTACTGTATCACCACGCAGAGACGCGGCCCATTGCGCTCCCCACCGGCTCCTCGATGGCGGCGAGCCTCAGTCCGCTGCCGGCAACTCGACCCAGAAGGTCGAACCAGCGCCCTCGGTCGACTCTGCGCCTACGCCGCCGCCCATGGCCGCGACCAGGCGACTGGCGATGGACAGGCCCAGTCCGCGCGAGCCCTGACGGGATGACCCGGCGCCTTCGCGCGCATAGGTATCGAAAATGCCGGAAAGCATCTCGGGCGCGATGCCCAGTCCGGTGTCGCTGATCGCGATGCGGGTAAAGCCGGGCGAGCCCTGGACCACCGCGACGACGACGCGGCCGTCGTCACGATTGAACTTGAGCGCGTTCGAAATCAGGTTGACCAGCACCTGTTTCAAGCGCGTCGCATCGGCACGAACGAAATGCTCGATGTCACCACGCAGCCGGTTTTCGATCACGATGCCGCGCCGGCCGGCCGGCAGCTCGACCATGGCCAGCGCAGCGGCGACAGCTTCGGAAACGCGCACCGCCTCGACGTGCAATTCCAGGTCGCCGGCCTCGATGCGTCCGATCTCTATCATCTGATTGACCAGTGCCAGCAGGTGGTCGCCCGCCACCAGAATGTGCTCGACATGCGCACCCTGCGTGCGGGTCAATGGCTCGCTGTCATCCAGCTTCAGGACCTCGGCGTAGCCGATCACCGCGGCCAGGGGTGTGCGCAATTCGTGGCTCACCGAGGACAGGAACGCCGACTTGGCGCGGCTGGCCGCCAGCACGTCATGGTGGGCGGCGCGCAATCGCCGACGCGACTCTTCGCGTTCGCGCAGCACCAGCGCAGCCGCGAATACCATGAGCAAGGCCGACGACAGCAGCGACAGGAGCAGCATTTCCGCAACCAGATCGGCGGGCAAGAGCGACTCCGGATTCCAGCCGCGCACCGAAGCCACGTAAAGCACGACCAGCATGGTCACCAGCAGCGCCCCGGCAACCGTGAGGAGGATCAGGTTGCCGAAGATCGAGAGCAAGGCCAGCAGCGCAAGCGCCCAGGGCAGCACCACCGAATGGATGCCGCCGGTCATCCACGCCCAGGCACCGAGCAGCGCCATGCCGGCCATGGTGATGAGCACCAAGCCGGCGACGATGCGCCCGGTCAATCGGATCAGCGCGATGCCCGCCAGCGGGATCATGAGCGCCATCGCGAACATGCCGACCTCGACCGCGGTCGGCGCACTGCGTAGCAGCAGGAACCCGATCAGCAGTCCCGCAAGCGTGGCCGAGATCGCCAGTAGCGAGCGCACCACGGCGCGCACCTGCCGCGCCGCGGCCGTGTCGCCGCGCGCCGCGGCGGGAATCAGGGCATCCAGAACAGACACGTCCGCGCGCTCGCTGCCGGATATCGACTCAAGCCGCGCGCGGTGCTTCCAGCAGGCGTTTCAACTCGCCGCTCGCATCCAGCCGCCCCAAGTCCTCTGCCCCGCCGATCAAAACGCCCTTGATGAAGATCATCGGCAGGGTCGGCCAGCCGCTCCAGGCCTTGAGCGCACCGCGCTTGCGCCAGTCCGACAGATAACTGCCGTATTCGAGATAGCGGAACACATGGCCGCGCGCCTCCAGGAGCTTCCTGGCCTTGCGCGGAAACGGGTTCTGTCGCATGCCGACAACCACGATGTCGTCGGCGGCGATTGCGGCCTCGACTTCACGAACGATCGCGGCGTTGTAGCCGGCGACGAAGTCGCGCACCGCCGGGTGGATGCGCGATTCCGGGAGGATAGAGCGGGACATGTGCAAACGCGCCTTGATTCGGGGTCACCAGTCTAAACTCCCGCTGGCAGGTTTGGCTGCAAGAGCTTGCTCCCGGCCGCAGCGCCATAGCGGCGGTTACCATTCCGATTGACCTTGCCGATTCGATGTCCAGCGACTCTGACCGTACTCCTTCAGCGCCCGCCATGGCCCGGCCGTTACGCTGGCTTGCCTGGGCGGCGGGCGCGCTGGTGGTGCTGATGATGGCAGTCACGGTCGTGGACGTGGTTGGGCGCTACTTCCTTGATCGCCCGCTCAAGGGTTCGGCGGAAGCCACCGAGTTCCTGCTCGCCTGCTTGGTGTTCGCCGGCATTCCGATCGCCGCGGCGACCGGGGAGCATATCCGCATCGATCTGCTCGATCACATGCTGCCGCGGACCCTGCTGCGCTGGCAGCGGGTGTTCGGCAGCCTGGTCGCAGCGCTGGTGATCGGCTTTGTCGCCTGGCGGCTATTGCTGCGCGGCAACGAACTCGCACGGCTCGGCGACCGCTCCTCGCACCTGGATCTTCCCAATGCGCCGTTTGCCTGGTTCATGGCGGCGATGGCGGCACTCGCGGTGATCGTCTTCCTGTCGGTTGCCTGGCGCGCGCTGCGCTACCGGGACTAGGCGCCGGGAATGCTCACCGGACTGCTCGCGTTTGCCTTGCTGATCGGAATTTCCCTGATGGGAATCCCGATCGCCTTCTCGATGCTTGCCATCGGCTTTGCCGGCTTCGGCATGCTCAACGGGTGGCAGGGCGCGGCCTACATGGTGGGACAGATCGCGTTCGAGACGGCGCAGAACTACGGCCTGTCGGTGCTGCCGATGTTCATCCTGATGGGCAATTTCGTCAACCACGCGGGATTGTCCCGGGAACTCTATGGCGCGGCCAACGCCTTTCTCGGCCACCGGCGCGGCGGGCTGGCCATGGCGACCGTCGTGGCCTGCGGCGGCTTTGCCGCCGTGTCGGGCTCGTCGGTGGCCACTGCCGCCACCATGGGCAAGGTATCGGTCCCGGCAATGCGCCAGTTCGGCTACTCCGACCGGCTCGCGGTGGGCAGCGTCGCCGCGGGCGGCACGCTTGGCATCCTCATCCCGCCCTCGGTGGTGATGGTGATCTACGGCATCATGACCAGCACCGACATCGGCAAGCTGTTTGCCGCTGGAATCCTTCCTGGAATTCTCGGCATCCTCTTCTACATCGCCGCGGTGCAATGGACCGTCTGGCGCGATCCGGCCTCGGGCCCGCCGGGTGAGCGCATGTCCGCCGCCCAGCGCTGGGCGGCGCTGCGCCGGGTCTGGGCGGTGGCGGCGCTGTTTCTCGGGGTGATCGGCGGCATCTATTTCGGCGTGTTCACCCCCACCGAGGCGGCGGGCATCGGCGCCTTTGGAGCGCTGGCGGTGGCGCTGGCCCGGCGCACGCTCGACTGGCCTGCCATCGGCCGCGTGCTGCTGGAAACAGTAGCCACCACCGCTGTGATGTTCGCGGTGCTGATCGGCGGGATCGTGTTCTCCAATTTCGTCAACGTCGCGGGGCTTCCGGCCGCGCTGTCGGCGTTCGTCAAGGGACTGGACGTCCCGCCGGTGGCGGTGATCTTCGCCATCATCGCCATCTATTTCGTTCTGGGCTGTGTGCTCGAGTCGATCACGATGATCCTGCTCACTGTGCCGGTGTTCTTTCCCATCGTGAGTGCCTTGGGCTTTGATCCGGTGTGGTTCGGCATCATCGTGGTGGTGGCGACCGAGATCAGCCTGATCACGCCACCAGTGGGGCTGAACGTGTTCGTCATCTCCGGCCTGTTTCGGGACGTCGGCACGGGCAACGTGTTCCGCGGGGTGGCGCCGTTCGTGGTGGCCGACCTGCTGCGCATCTCGCTGCTGGTGCTTGTTCCGTCCGTCGTTCTGTTGCTACCATCGTTCATGAAGTAGGTTTTCCGGTCCAACCAACCCGTTTTCCTGGAGATGCCATGAAGAAGAACCTAGTGATGTCCGCAGCGCTCGCCGCCTCCCTGTTCTCGGGCATCGCCGCCGCCCAGACCGTGTGGCGCTATTCGAACTGGCTGCCGCCCACCCACCCGGTCAGCTCCCAGGTGACCTTGCCCTGGGCCAAGGCAGTGGAAGCCGCCACCCAGGGGCGCGTCAGGGTCGAGGTGATCGCGCCGCTGGGCGCTCCGCAAGGGCATCTGGATCTGGTGAGAAACGGCGTTGCCGATGTCACCAACATCACCACCTCCTACACCGCAAGCCGTTTCGTGCTCACCGGCGGACTGGAGCTGCCGTTCCTGTCGGACCAGAACTCGGCCATGTCCGTGGCTGCCCAGCGCACCTACGAGCGCTTCTTTGCCAAGGCCAATGAGTTCGACGGCGTCAAGTTCGGCGGTCTTGCCCTGGTAGGTCCTTACCAGATCTACACCACCAACAAGCAGGTCAACTCGCTTGATGACCTCAAGGGCCAGAAGATCCGCGAAGCGGGCGGCATCACCAAGGCGGTGGTGGAGCTCTTAGGCGCCACGCCGTTCTTCGCCCCGGCGCCGCAGACCTTCGATGTGCTCTCCAAGGGCGTGGGTGATGGCGAGCTGTTTCCGCCGGAATCCATCCCGGGCTTCAAGGTGACCAGCACGGTCAAGCACGGCCTGCATGTGCCCGGCGGCTTCAACCAGAACGTTCAAGCGCTGATCATCAACGAAGCGAAGTTCAGGGCGCTCTCCCCTGCGGACCAGGCAGCGGTGGACAAGGTCATCGGGGAATACTGGGCGCGTGCCTGGGGCGAGCTGTGGGACAAGACCAACGCTGCGGCAATCGATGACATGAGGAAGGCCGGGGTGGATGTCAAGGTCGCCTCGCCGGCGCTGATGAACGAGATCCGCGGGCGCCTGGCCAGGCTCGAGGGTGACTGGATCGCGGCGGCGGCGAAGAAGAACGTCGACGGCAAGGCCGCGCTGGAGTTCATGCGCGCCGAAGTGAGGCGCCTGGAGAAAAAGTAGGCTGCAGGCGCAGCGATGCGGCCACCCGGGCGGGCAAGCGGGTGGTTCGGTAAAGATGCAAGCTAGCGCGGTGCCGGCAGCCTGTTCATGAACCGCAGCATCGCCACCATGCGTCCCAGGGTGGCCTTGCGGTAGGCCGCGGTGTCCACCTTGCGCCAGTCGTAGAAGCCGCGGCCCTCGCGCAGCCCGCGCCGGCCTTCCTGCATGTAGCGGCCGATGATGGCGGGCGCCCGGTAGCGTTTGCCCAGCGTGCGGCTGAGGTAGAGGTTGGCGTAGTGCAGGATGTCCAGTCCGCCGAAATCGATGAACTCCACCGGGCCCATGTTGGCGTAGCGAAAGCCGAAGCCGTAGCGCACCGCATGGTCGATGTCCTCGGGCGTGGCCGTGCCTTCTTCCACCATGCGCGCCGCCTCGCTCATGATCAGCGACTGCAGGCGCGGCACGATGAAGCCCGGCGCCGGCTTGCATAGCGCCACCTCCTTGCCGACCGATTCGAGCAGCGCGCGAAACCTCCGCAGCACCGCGGGCGAGGTGCCCGCATGCGGGCTCACTTCCACCAGCGGGATCAGGAACGCGGGGTTCAGCCAGTGGCCGTTGAGAAAACGCTGCGGTCGCGTGACGAACTTGGCCACGTCGGTGACCAGGAAGGTCGAGGTGGTGGAGGCGATGATGGCGTTCGCGCGCAGATGGCGGCAGGCGTAGGCGAGGCCCGCGCGCTTGGCGGCCATGGTCTCGGGCACGCCCTCGAACAGCACGTCGACATGCTTCAAGGCGGAAGGCGCGTCGGCGAGCGCGGCGAAATGCACCCGCGCCATGATCTTCGGGATGGCGCGCCGGTCGAAGGCCTTGAGCGAGGCGAGCAGCTGCAGGCTGGTCTTGACCTCGGCGCGGGCCTCCTTTTCCAGGCGCTTCGCATCCTCGGGCGAGCGCGCCTTGACGTCGATCAGCCACACCTCGTGCCCGGCAAAGGCAAAGGCATGCGCGATGCCGCGGCCCATGCGCCCGGCGCCCAATGCGCCGATCACGGCGCGTTCGTGATGCGCTGCGCCGACTACGGCGCGCTTCGCGACAGGTTTCGCTACTTTCTTCGCTACCTTCTTTGTCGCCATCAGAGCCCCACCTGCAGCAGTTGGGTCATCGCCTTGCGGTCCAGTCCGGCGAGGCCCAGTTTTTCCAGGGTGCGCGGGCCGTCGCGGCGGAAGTCGGCGCCGCAGATCGCCGAACCCATGGCGAGAAGCCCCGCGGCGATCGGGCAGGCGTTCTTGCCGCCCGCCGCCCATTCGGCCACCGATACCAGGAGTGCCAGGCCGTATTCCACGTCCTCGCGCATGTAGCGGTGCTCGGTAAGCACGATATGCTCGCGCCAGTCGCCCGAGTCGGTGAGCATCTGGTGCGACTTCCTGCCGTACATCCATTCATCGGCGCCGGTGTAATGGTCCGAGAGCGGAAAGTGCGGCCTGCCATAGCCCAGCGCCTCGCGCGTGGCCATGCGCTCGGCATCCAGCCGGTCGGTGACCGCGCGGATCGAGGGCTGCGTGCCCTCGTTGTGGATGTCCCACTTGTCGAAATGCTCCAGCGGCCCGGCGTTCATCAGTATGAGCGGCGGATGGATGATGGGGCCGGCGTTCATCAGCGCGCCAGCCAGCGCGTCCTCGGCGGGCTCCACCGAGGGGTAGGCCTTGCGAATGATCTCCAGTGCGCGCTTCGAATCGTTCGCCGGAAAGCAGCCGGTCGGCAGCCTCGTGGCATACACCGAGATCTGGATCTCCGCCGGTCCGTGCTTGCGCACCAGGTAGGGGAGGGTACCGGTCTCGGCGAAGGTCAGCTTGGCCTTGCTGCCGGCCTCGCGCAGGGTCTTGGCCATCACATAGCTGCCAAAGGTGCCCGGCGGCAGGAACACCACCTGGCCATCGGCGACATGCGGCGCCATCGATCGGGCGATGTCGGCCTGGGCAAAGGCCGGGGTCGGGATCACGATCAGTTCGGCGCCGCGCAGCGCCGCGCCGATGTCTGCAGTGGCAAGCGGGATCTTCACCTCGCGCTTTCCACGCCAGTCCTTGACGGTGATGGCGCCCGCTTCGATCACAAGCTTCAGCGCCGCGGCGTCGCGGCGCCAGAAGCGGACCTCGTGGCCCTTTTCGGACAGCTCGGCGGCGGCTGCATAGCAGCCGTTGCCCCCGCCCAGTACGGCGATCTTCATGGATTGCTCCAGGGAGGCTTCAGGCAGTCAGAAAACGATGCTGGCGCTACCGCCGGTGAGAAGCACGGGCGCTGGAGTCAAGGGGCGGAC
>JAEUOR010000079.1 GCA_016790635.1 Burkholderiales bacterium | reverse complement strand
TTGTCCGGGTTGGGCAGGAGCTTGTAGAACTCGATCAGGTCGTCGAGCGCGGCGATGCCGTCGAACTGCCCGCGCAGCACCGCGGTGGGTACGCTGATCTTCTTCGGGTCGCACACCGGCAGCTTCGAGCACATGTCGATGTAGGTGCCGTTGGGCATGGAGTCGTCGAGTGCCAGGATGGCATCCGCGAAGGCGTCGACGACGCGCTTCTCGGCGCAGTCCGGGTGGTCGCGCTCGAAGATCGAATAGACGAAGGCGCGGTCGATCGGCCGGCGCTTTTTGGCCATGAACTCGGGCAATTTCTTGCGCCGCTGCTCCAAGGTCGGGGCGCCGGCGCCGGTCCAGACGAAAGCATCCAGGGCCAGGCGCGCGACCCGCTCGGGGTGGCGTTCGGCGAAGAGGGCCGCGCGCAGCGCGCCGGAGGAAATGCCATAGGTCAGGAAGGAACTTACGCCGCGCTTGGCCGCGATGTAGTCGGTGGCGGCCTTCAGGTCGTCGGCGCCGTTGGCGATGTCGCAAAAGATGTCCCGATGCTTGGACGAACGCCCGTAGCCTTCCATGTCGACGCACCAGCAGACAAAGCCGCGCCGTGCGAACCAGTCCATGACTGAGGAATCCGGCCGGCCCGGCACCGTGAGGTCGAAGGTCGGCGTAGATGCCATCGACGAGCCATGCACGAACAGAACCGCCGGCTTGCCGGCGGGCGAGTCGACATATTTTTCCCAAAGAAAGAGCTTGACCTCGCCCTTGCTGGTCCAGTGTTCGACGCCCTCGACCCTTGCTTCCGCCATTCTGTCCCCCGCTCTTGTGTGGTTAATCAATCTTTGCGTTGGTCTCGCGTATCACGCGCGCCCAGCGATCCTTCTCGGCGCGGAAGAACGAACCGAACTCGGCCGGCGTCGAGCCCGCTGGTTCGATCGAGGCGTTGTCGAAGTACGTGCGCACATCATCGGCCGAAAGCGCGGCCAGCACTTCCCGATTGAGTCGCGCCACGATGGCATCGGGCGTGCCTTTGGGCGCCGCCAGGCCCATCCAGACATACGCCGAGTAGCCCTTGACGCCCGCCTCGTCCAGCGTCGGCACATCAGGCAACTGCTTGGAGCGCGTTTCGCCGGTGACCGCAAGCGCGCGCAACTTGCCGGCGCGAATATGACCCAGCATGCCGGCGACGCCGGGAATCGACACCGTGACCTGGCCGGACAGGAGGTCGGTGGTGGCCTGGCCGCTGCCGCGATAGGGCACATGGTTCATGCGCAACCCGGCCATGGTGTTGAAGAGCGCTGCGAAGAGATGCTGCCCGCTGCCGTTGCCGGAGGACGCGAAATCAATGCGGGCCGGGCGTTCGCGAACATGGGTAATGAGCTCGGCGACGGTCTTGGCCGGCAGGCCGGGGTGCACCACCAGCACGCCGGGTTCGCGCCCGATGAGCGTGATCGGCGCGAAGTCCTCGATCATGTCGTAGGTGAGCTTCGGGTACAGGGTGGCGGAAATCGCGTTGGTCTGCGAAGCCAGGAGCAGCGTGTAGCCGTCCGCCGGGGCACGCGCGACCGCCTCGCTGCCGATCGTGGCGCCCGCGCCGGGACGGTTGTCCACCACGAATTGCTGGCCCATGCGGCGCGACAATTCCTGCGCGACCGCGCGCATCGGCCCGTCCACCGCGCCGCCGGGCGAGAACGGCACGATGACCCGCACGCCGCGCGCCGGGTAGTTTTGCGCAACAGCGGGTGCATGCGAGAGGAGCACCCAAAGCGCCCCCCCGCAAAGCAAGGCACATCCCACCGGTAGAATTTTCACTATCCACCCCGCGACACCAGAGGAAAACCACAGTGATTCTATCCACCGAACACGAGCAACTGCGTGACGCGGTGCGCGCCTTCGTCGCCACCGAGATCGCGCCCCACGCCGCCAGCTGGGATCGCGACGCAAGCTTCCCTGCCGCGGCCCTCAAGGGACTCGCGGCGCTGGGCCTCTTCGGCGTCGCCGTACCCGAGGAATTCGGTGGTGCCGGCATGGATGCCACGGCGCTGGCCATCGCGCTGGAAGAGGTGGCCGCAGGTGACGCGGCGACCTCGACGGTGCTGTCGGTGAACAACTGCCCGGTATGCAACATCCTGCTCAACTTCGGCACGCCGGGGCAGAAGGAGCAATGGCTGAAGCCGCTGGCGCAGGGCCGGATGCTCGGCGCCTTCGCGCTCACCGAGGCGCACGCCGGGTCGGACGCCTCGGCGATACGCACCAGCGCGCGCCGCGATGGTGACGCCTGGGTCATCGACGGCGCCAAGCAGTTCATCACCTCGGGAAAGACTGCGGATGTCGCGATCGTCTTCGCGGTCACCGACAAGGCTGCCGGCAAGCGCGGCATCAGCGCCTTCCTGGTGCCGACCACCACCTCCGGCTATCGGGTCACGCGCATCGAGCAAAAGCTCGGCCAGCACGCCTCCGACACCGCCGCGCTGGCCTTCGAGGCCTGCCGTGTACCGGGCGAGAACATGATTGGCGCCCCGGGCGAGGGCTACCGCATCGCGCTTGCGTCGCTCGAGGGCGGACGGATCGGCATCGGCGCGCAAGCCATCGGCATGGCGCGCGCGGCCTTCGAGGCGGCGCTCAGGTACGCCCACGAACGCACCACGTTCGGCGCCACGCTCTTTAACCATCAGGCGGTGCAGTTCCGCCTGGCCGACATGGCCACGCAGATCGAGGTCGCGCGCCAGATGGTGCTGCACGCGGCCGCGCTCAAGGACGCCGGGCGGCCGTGCCTGAAGGAGGCCTCGATGGCCAAGCTGTTCGCCTCCGAGATGGCCGAGCGCGTCTGCTCGGACGCCATCCAGATCCACGGCGGCTATGGCTACGTCGGCGACTTTCCGGTCGAGCGCATTTATCGCGAAGTGCGCGTGACGCAGATCTACGAGGGCGCGTCCGACATCCAGCGCATGCTCATTGCGCGGTCGCTTGCTGCCTGAGTGACGCCGTCCGCCACGCAGGCGCCGCCCGGCGAAGCCGCCCGGTCTGCGTGGTGATGCCCGCCGCGCCCCTCAGTTGAGGCGGATGTTCAGTTCCGTGATCAGCCGCCCGTACTTCTCGTAGTCCTCGCGGTAAAGGCGCGAGAACTGCTCAGGCGAACCGCCCACGGCCTCGAGCCCCTGCGGCGCCAGACGCTCGCGCAGCGCCGGCAGGGCCAGCACGCGATCGACCGCGCCGTTGAGCCGCCGCACAATGTCTGTCGGCGTGCCGGCGGGCACCATCAGCCCCAGCCACTGGTCCAGCACCATGCCCTTGTACCCGGCCTCCTGGTAGGTCGGCACCTCCGGAAGCGACGCGGCGCGCGCCGCGGTGGTCTGCGCGAGGATGCGCAGCTTGCCGCTGCGGTAATGTGGCATGACCGGCGTGTTGCCGAGCGAGCCGATCTGCACCTGTCCGCCAACCAGGTCGATGATCGCCTGCCCGCCGCCCTTGTAAGGTACGTGGGTGAGCGAGATGCCGGCCAGGCGGGCGAACCATTCGCCGGCAATATGCTGGCCGGAGCCTGCTCCCGAAGTCGCGTAGCCGATGCCGGGCTTGGACTTGGCCAGCGCGACCAGTTCCGCGAGGCTGCCGACGCCCAGCGACGGATGCACAGCCAGTATCACCGGCTGCCGGGTCAGCTGGATGACCGGCACCAGATCCTTCAACGGATCGAATCCCAGTTGATGCAGGTGCGCGCCGGCCGGCAGCGCGTCGGCGGTGGCGAGCACCACATACCCGTCCGCGGGCTGCTTGGCGACGTGCTCCGCAGCCAGATTGCCATTCGCCCCGGCACGATTCTCGACCACGAAGGTCTGGCCCAGGTCCTGGGACAAGCGCTCGGCGACATTGCGCGTGACGAAGTCAAGCGACCCACCGGGCGCGAAGGCGACCACGATGCGCACCGGCTTCGAAGGCCAGGCCTGCGCCATTGCCACCGTTGGCGCCCACGCCAGGTGCGCGAGGGCTAGCACGACGAACCAACGCTTCCCGATTTCCATGACTATTCCCCTACCCGTGGGTTGCAAGCAATCGTTCGGCGATCACGCCAGCGCCGGTGATGTCAAGGTTGCTGCGCTTCCGTGCGTAGGTCAAGACCTCGCGCACGGCCTGCAGGCGATCCGGATCGACGCCGCTGACATAGGCATGCACGACCATGGTGACCACGCCACCGGAAGTCGCGGCACGATCGATGCCGGCGATCCAGGCGGCAGCCATCTCGGCAGGCGAGCGGGGGCGAACCGGGCGGCGCAGGTACTGGATCGAATCGACCAGCGCGGCGCGCCAGGGAATGTGCGCCAGGCGCGGGGCCAGCAGTGTCAACGCGACGGGACTGTCGTCGTCGAGATCGGCGATCTCGGCGGCGCTGGCGGCGCTGCTGTCGTACTCGTAGCCCAGTTCGGCCAGCAATTCCGCCGTGTGCGCCCCGCGTAATCCGCCAGGGGCGCGGAATCCGGTCGGTGTGAGGCCCAGGCTGGAAAGCGCGGTGGACCCGTCGTACAGCACCTGCTGGGCGCGCAGGCGATCCAGCGTGCCGAAACGTTCGTGCAGCCATCCGTGGAGCGCGACCTCGTGACCGCGCTCGGCCAATTCCAGCACCCGGTCCGGGTGATGCAGGGCATTCCAGCCTTCGATGAAAAACGTGCCGCGCAGGTCGAGTTCTTCAAGCAGGTCCAACAGGCGCGGATAGCCCACCGCCAGCCCCGGTTCCTCAGGGTCCGGCCGGCCGACCCGGCCTTCGGCGATCGCGAGCGCATTGCCCATGTTGTCGAAGGTTAGGCACAGGATGCCGCGCTTCAATGAAGCGAGTTGCACTGCCGCTGTCTCCCGTATTGGCTATGGCCCGCCCGGGCCGCGCCGCCTAGCCTGTGCCGAAATCGCCGTGCCGACCGGCGCCGGCAGCGAAGCGCGCCGCCCCGGCGACGGTCTCGCCGCTCCTGATCGTTCCCAGGCCATGCGCGAACTCGTTCTTCATCGCACCGTCATGATCCAGGCCCCACTGCTCGTAGGCACTCATGCGGTCCGAGCGCAGGCAGGCCTGCGGAAACCTGGCGATTCCTCGCGCCAGCTCGAAGGCGGCCGCGCGCGCATGGCCATGCGGCACGACGCGATTGGCCAGCCCCATCTCCAGCGCCTCCTTGGCGCCTACCGGCCGCCCGGTCAGTATCAGGTCCAGCGCGCGACTCATGCCGATCAGGCGCGGCAGGCGCACGGTGCCGCCATCGATCAGCGGCACGCCCCAGCGGCGGCAGAAGATTCCGAAGGTGGCAGTTTCCTCCATGACGCGCAGATCGCACCACAGCGCCAGTTCGGTGCCGCCGGCCACCGCGTAGCCGCTCACCGCCGCGATGACCGGTTTGGAGAGCACGAGGCGGGTGCAGCCCATCGGTGCGGGCGCCGCCATGTCCTCGTTGAGCGGGTTGGCGCGCGCATTCGCGCCGATGCCGCCGGAAACCGCCTTCAGGTCCGCGCCGGCACAAAAAGTCTCGCTGGCGCCGCACAGCACCGCGACATCGGCCGCGGGGTCGGCATCGAAGGCGCGAAACGCGTCAAACAGGGCGGCGGCGGTCGGACCGTCGACCGCATTCCTGGCATGCGGCCGATCGAGCGTGATCGTGGTGACGCGTTCGCGCGTCTCCACAAGCACTGCCGCGGCTCCGGAGCGCGGCGCCGCCGCATCCGCCGCGTTCATTCAGATGCGTTCGACGATGGTGGCGATGCCCATGCCGCCGCCGACGCACAGCGTGGCCAGGCCGTAGCGCAGCTTTCTGGCGTGCAGCTCGTCGATCAGCGTGCCCAGGATCATCGCGCCGGTGGCGCCCAGCGGATGGCCCATGGCGATTGAGCCGCCGTTGACGTTGACCTTCTCGGCCGGCACGCCCAGTTCCTTCATGAATTTCATCGGCACCACCGCGAAGGCCTCGTTGACCTCGAAGAGGTCGATGTCGTCGATCGAAAGTCCGGCCTTGGCCAGCGCCTTGCGTGCGGCCGGCATGGGCCCGGTCAGCATGATGGTCGGGTCGGCGCCGGAGAGCGCGGTGGCGACCACACGCGCGCGCGGGGTCAGACCCAGCTGCCGCCCCTTGGATTCCGAACCGACCAGCACCGCCGCAGCACCGTCGACGATGCCGGAGGAATTGCCGGCATGATGCACATGGTTGATGCGCTCGACCTGCGGGTACTTGGCGATCGCGACCACGTCAAAGCCCATCTCGCCGATCTGCGCGAACGAGGGCTTGAGTCCGGCCAGGCCTTCCATGGTCGTGCGCGGCTTGATGAATTCGTCGCGCTCGAGGATGGTCATGCCCAGCGCATCGCGCACCGGGATGACGCTCGCATCGAACTTGCCGGCATCGCGCGCGGCGGCGGCCTTTTGCTGCGAGCGCATCGCAAAGGCATCGACATCCTCGCGCGAAAAGTTCTCCAGCGTCGCGATCAGGTCGGCGCCGATGCCCTGCGGCATGAAGCGGGTATCGAAGTTGGTCTGCGGGTCCTGCATCCAGGCGCCGCCGTCCGAGCCCATCGGCACGCGGCTCATGGACTCGACCCCGCCGGCGACCACCAGGTCCTCCCAACCGGAGGCGACCTTTTGCGCGGCCAGGTTCACCGCCTCCAGCCCCGAGGCGCAAAAGCGGTTCAGCTGCACGCCGGCGACCTTCCAGTCCCAGCCGGCGGCCAAGGCCGCGGTCTTGGCGATGCACGAGCCCTGTTCGCCCACCGGCGACACGCAGCCCATGACCACGTCCTCGACCTCGGCGGTATCGAAATCGTGGCGCGACTGCAGTTCGCGCAGCACGCCCGACAGGAGCGTAATGGGTTTGACTTCGTGCAGCGAACCGTCGGACTTGCCCTTGCCGCGCGGGGTGCGGATGGCGTCGTAGACGAAGGCGTGGGCCATGGTGGAACTCCAGAGGGGATGGTGGCGTGAGGACGCAATCATAGCGCCTGGGCGCCTGTGGCACACTCGGATTGGCACTTGGCAATCATGGGAGTTGCAATGCGAATCACCATCATGGGCAGCGGCGCGGTCGGTGGCTACTTTGGCGGCCTGCTGGCCCTGGCAGGAAACGAGGTCACCTTCGTCGCGCGCGGCGCGCACCTCGCGGCCATGCGACGCGCCGGCCTGCGCCTGGAGACGCCCAAGGGCGTCAAGGAGGTCACCGGCGCACGCTTTGTCGAGCACCCGGTCGAGGCCGGCGCATGCGACGTGATCCTGTTCGCGGTCAAGGCCTACGACATCGAGGCCGCCGCGGCGCCGCTCAAGCCCCTGGTCCAGGGCGGCGCGACCGTGATCTCGGTCTTGAACGGCGTCGATCACCAGGACCGCATCGGCGCGGTGCTGGGGCAGGATTGCGTGCTGGGTGGCCTGGCGATGGTGTCCGGCGTCATCACCGCGCCCGGGGTGATCCGCTACACCTCGGAAATGTCGAGCCTCCACTTCGGCGAGGCCGACGGGCGCATGAGCGCGCGCGCCCTGGCGTTTCGCGACGCCTGCGTGGCTGCCGGTTTCGATGCCAAGGTGCTGGCCGATGTGCGCACCGCGCAATGGGCCAAGTTCGTGGGCCTCTCGACCAACGCGGCGCTGTGTTCCCTGTTTCGCCTGCCGGCCGGCTACATCTACCACGACAGCGAGATCGTGCCCATGGCGCTCTGCGCATTCAGCGAGGTCGCCGCCGTCGCGCGTGCGGCCGGATTCACCCTGCCGGACGACGCGCCGCAGCGCGCTCTGGCCATCCACCAGTCCTTTCCCAAGACCATGTATGCGTCCATGTACCACGACCTGGCGAAGGGTCGGCCGCTGGAACTGGGCAGCCTGTCCGGGCATGTCGTGCGCGAAGGACGGCGCCTGGGAGTGCCCACGCCGATCCACGAAGTCGCGTGGCTGGCACTCAAGCCCTACCTGCACGGCACGCCGGCGCCGCTCGCGTAGGTCAGGCGCTGCGTCCTGGCTGGTAGTGCATCGGGTAGAGACGCTGGACGACCGGCCCGTCGGCCGCCCACGCCTTGCAGCCATCGATGAAATAGGGACGCCTGGGAGTGCCGTCGGCGTTGGTCGGTGGCGCCTCGCCCTTCTTGGGCCAGCTCCCCATGGTCTGGAACGCCACCGTCGCCGCCGGCATCAGGAGTTCCTTGAGGTGCGTGCAGCCCCGGGTGCCGCCGACGGCTTCCTGCACCGCCTTGCGCCAGCCGCCGCCGACCTTGGCGCCGATCAGTTTCCTGAAGGCCGGCTCGACGGTGAAGCAGGGGTCGTAGGGCGCATGCGCGGTGGCCACCGCGATGTCGCGCACGATCATGTCGGTGTCGAGCGTCAGGCGCAATTGCATGTCGTGCACGTGCGAGCCGGCCGCGCGCAAACCGCGGTAGGGCTCGTCGATCGGGTAGGTCTTGGTATCGACGATGCGCGCCTCGATATCGAAGAGCCCGTCCTCGCGGGCATAGCCCTGGCAGTCGATGGTGCGGGTGTGCAGGTGGCGGCGCGGTGCGGCAGGTGGCAGGCTCATGAGATGGGTCGCGGGAACGCAGGTTGAATCCAGGCGCGGATTATGCGGGGTGCGACCACCGCGGTGCGCCAGCCCCAATGACAACGGGGGGCTTGCGCCCCCCGTGTATCAACAGTACCGCCCGCGCAGGGCGGCGCAACTCAGGCCTTGAGGTCAGCGTCCTTCAACGGCAGGTGACGAATGCGCTTGCCGGTGGCGTTGAAGATCGCATTCAGCACCGCCGGCGCCGCCACCGCGATGGTCGGCTCGCCGACCCCGCCCCAGAAGCCGCCCGAGGGCATGACGATGGTCTCGACCTTGGGCATTTCCGAGATGCGCAGGCACTGATAGGTGTTGAAGTTCTCCTGCTCGATGCGCCCGCCCTTGACCGTGCATTCCTGGTGCAGCATCGCACCCAGGCCATAGACGAACGATCCCTCGACCTGGTGGGCGATCTGCTTCGGGTTGACCGCGTAGCCGGAGTCGGTTGACGCAACGATGCGCTCGACCTTGAGCTTGCCGGCCTTGGACACGCTGACCTCGGCGCACGCGGCAATATAGGCGCCGAAGCAGTAGAACGCCGCCAGCCCGCGCCCGCGGCCTGCGGGCAGCGGCTTGCCCCAGCCACCCTGCTCCGCCACCGCCTTGAGCGTGGCCCAGCCCTTGGGGTTCTTGGCCATCAGTTTCTGCCGCAGGGCGAGTGCATCCTGGTTGGTCGCGTGCGCGAGCTCGTCGATGAAGCATTCCATGTAGATCGCGTTCTGGTTGGCGTTCACCCCGCGCCAGAACCCCGGCGGCACATGGGTGTTGCGCATCGCGTGGTCGATGGTCAGGTTGTCGAACGCGTAGGAGATCGCATGATCGCCAAAGCGCTCGTGGCCGACCGGGAGAAGCCCCTGGAAGGTGAGCATGTCGGCGCCATTGATGAGCAGCGCCGGCAGCACCCCGGCCAGGATGGATTGCCCGGAGATGCGCATGTTGAGGCCGGTGATATTGCCCTGCGCATCCAGCCCGGCGGTCATCTTGCACTGGGTGACCGGGTGGAAGGTGCCGTGCAGCATGTCCTCCTCGCGGCTCCAGATGAGCTTGATCGGGGTGCCCGGCAGCTGCTTTGCGATCGACACCACCTGGGTCACGTAGTCGCTGCGCCCGCGGCGGCCGAAGCCCCCGCCCAGGTTGATCTTGTAAACGTCGCACTTCTCCAGCGGCAGCCCGGCCGCGGCCGAGGCGGCCGACAGCGCCGCTTCGCCGTTCTGCGTCGGACACCACACTTCGCATTTTTCGGCGGTCCACACGGCCGTGGCGTTCATCGGCTCCATGGTGGCGTGGTTCTGGAACGGATAGCTGTAGACGGCCTCGACCCGTCTGGCCGCACCGGCGATGGCGGCGCCGGAATCGCCGACCTTGTTGCCGACGAAGACCGATTCGGTCGCATCCAGCCCGACCTTGTTGCGCTCGGCAATGGTGGCCGAGGAGACGTTGACGTTGGGCCCCAGGTCCCAGTTGATCGGCAGCGCGTCAAGCGCCTTCTTGGCGCGCCACCAGGTGTCGGCAACCACGACGACGCTGTTCTCGCCTACCTTGAGGACATGCCTGACCCCGGGCATGCCGCGCACCTTGGATTCGTCGAAACTCACCACCTTGCCGCCGAACACCGGGCAGGCCTTGATGGCGGCATTGAGCATGCCGGGCAGCTTTAGGTCGGCGCCGTAGACGCGCGAGCCGTTGACCTTTTCCTTGGTGTCGAGGCGGGCGACGCCCTTGCCGATGAGCTTCCAGTCCTTCGGGTCCTTGAGCTTCACTTCCTTGGGGGGCTCGATCTTGGCGGCTGCGGCGGCAACCTCGCCGAAGGTGGTGTTGCGTCCCGACGGCGTGTGGGTGATCACGCTGTTGGCAGCGCGGCACTCACCGGGCGGCACGTTCCACTCGCGCGCGGCGGCGGCGATCAGCATTTCGCGCGCCGCGGCCCCGCCCTGGCGCACATAGTCGTGCGAACCGCGAATGCCGCGCGAGCCGCCGGTGGACATGTCGCGCCAGACGCGCTTTCTGGCCAGGTTCTGCCCAGGGGTGGGCTGTTCGGTCGACACCTTGCTCCAGTCGCACTCGAGTTCCTCGGCGACCATTTGCGCGAGGCCGGTGAGCGTGCCCTGGCCCATCTCGGAACGGGCGATGCGGATAACCACCGAGTCGTCCGGATTGACGACCACCCAGGCGTTGATCTCGGGCTTGGAGAGGTCGGCGACGCGCTCGACCTGACCGAAGACCTCTCCGGAGGGGAGGGCAAAGCCGAAAGCCAGGCCCCCGCCTGCTGCGGCGGAACCAACGACAAAGCGACGGCGCGACGGGTTCATGGTTGTGTTCATGTGCATTCTCCCTTCAGGCTTTCTTGGCTGCTGCGGCACCGCGCGTGATCTCGGCGGCGCGATGAATCCCGGCACGCACCTGCTGGTAGGTGCCGCAGCGGCAGATGTTGGTCATCGCGGCGTCGATATCGCGGTCGGTCGGCTTGGGCTTTTTCTTCAAGAGCGCCGCGGCCGCCATGATCATGCCCGACTGGCAGTATCCGCATTGCGGCACATCGAGTTCGACCCAGGCCTTCTGGATCGGGTGCGTCGAATCGGACGAGAGGCCCTCGATGGTGACGATCTTCTGCGTTGCCTTGACCGCCGAGACCGGCAGCACACAGGAGCGCACCGGCTGGCCGTCGATGTGCACGGTGCAGGAGCCGCACTGCGCCATGCCGCAGCCGAACTTGGTGCCTGTCAGGCCCACCTGTTCGCGGATCGCCCACAAGAGCGGAGTGTCGGGTTCGACGGCGACATCGACGGTCTTGCCGTTGACATTGAGTTTTGCCATGTTGGAAGTTCCTCGCTGGGGATGGGCGGCCGGACAAAACCGGGCTTACGATGTGAAGCGGCGCCGAGTATAGGCGTACGCCCCGCACCTGACCAAGCACACGCATGTTGCGCCGCCGCAAGACAGCCGGCGACGACGCCTGGCGCGCACGACGATAATCCCGGGTCCCCGTTACCTGGCGCACGCCTTGGCCCGACTCATCCTCATGCTGGTGTTGGCCGCCGCAAGCGCTTCGCTTGCCGCGCAGACAGTCCCGGCGTTCGTCGGCGACGCGCTGCCTGTTCCGCTGGCGGCCGACGGCGATGCCGAACGCGGTCGCGCACTCCTGGCAGCGCGCGACCCGGCCAACTGCATTCTTTGCCACGCCGCGCCCGGGGTTCGGTTTGCCGGTGACCTTGCGCCGACCCTTGCAGGCATCGGCGCGCGACTGGGT
The DNA here is from genome assembly GCA_016790635.1 of Burkholderiales bacterium. GTDB lineage: Bacteria > Pseudomonadota > Gammaproteobacteria > Burkholderiales > JAEUOS01 > JAEUOS01. The sequence goes on along the minus strand of JAEUOR010000079.1, from coordinate 51,196 downwards.
CCGGCGCAGCTGCGCGCCCGTCTGGTCGACAACGCACGCATCAACCCGGCGACCATCATGCCCTCCTACCATCGGGTCGAAGGGTTCACGCGCGTCGCCGCGACGTATCGCGAGCGGCCTATACTCAGCGCCCAGCAGGTGGAGGACCTGGTGGCCTATTTGTCGAGTCTCAAGTGAATCGCGCTCCCGCTTCGTCGACAAGGCGCGCCCTGCTGGGGGTCGCGACGCTCGCACCCGTGTGGCCGCGCGCTGCGTTGGCGCAGGCGCTGCCCGAGGTGCCGGCATTGAGCGCCTTTCTGGCCGGTCGCCCGGCGCGCATGGAGCGCGTGACGCTCGACATCCCTCGCATCGCCGACAACGGCAACGTGGTGCCGGTGCGCCTGGGCGTGGCCGGACCGTTCGCCGCTGGCGCGGAAGTCAGGAGCCTGCACCTCTTCTCGGAAAAGAATCCCGTGCCGCAGATGGCGGTGTTCCACTTCCCGCTGCCGGTCAAGCGCATCGAGGTCGAGTCGCGCGTGCGCCTGGCGGGCACCCAGCGCGTGGCCGCGGTCGCCACCCTGGCCGACGGCACCCTGCTTGCGGCCGTGGCAGAGGTGATCGTGACCATCTCGGCCTGCATTGACGGTACATGAGGCCGGCACCATGAGCGACGCGCGCATCCAGATCGTCGCGCCGGTCCGGCGCGGCGAGGATTTCGAAGTCAAGATCATCATTCGCCACGAGATGGAGACCGGCTTCCGCGTGACCGACGAGGGCAAGCCGGTGCCGCGCAACGTGATCCGGCAAGTGAGTTGCCGCTACAACGGCGCCGAGGTGTTCCGCGCCGAACCGAGTTCCGGGATTTCCGCCAATCCCCTGTTCACCTTCTACGTCACCGCGCGCGAGTCCGGCGAGCTGGTCTTTGAATGGACCGACGACAGTGGCCAGCGCAAGAGCGAGCGCGCCGCCGTCAACGTCGCGGCCTGATCCGGACGGGACTTCGGGTGAGGTCGGCGGCCGCGCTGCGCATCTTCCTCTTCGGCGTCGCACTGGCCTGGCCCGTCGCTGGCAGCACACAGGCGACCTCCCCGGCTGCCGGCCCGCAGCGCGCCCTGCCGCTGGACCAGCTGCGCTCCGGCAGCAGCTTCATGAGTTCCGACTTGCGCGCCATGCAGGCGGATGACTTCGCCAACCCCGCGATGTTGTGGGCCGAACGGGGCGCGGCCGCCTGGGCGCGGCCCGTCGGCGCCGCGGGGCGCTCGTGCGCCTCCTGCCATCAGGATGCGCAGATGTCCATGCGCGGCGTGGCGGCGCGCTATCCGCGCTTCGACACCGGCACGAAGACGCTTGTCAACCTGGAGGGGCGCGTCAATCTCTGCCGCACCGCGCAGCAAGGCGCCGCAGCGCTGGCCTATGAATCCGAGGAACTGCTCGCGCTCACCGCACACATCGCGCGCGCGTCGCGCGGTTCGCCCCTGGCCGTGCGCATCGACGGCCCGGCGCAGGAGCATTTCGAGCGCGGGCGCATCCTCTTTTCGACGCGCATCGGCCAGATGAACCTGGCGTGCATGCATTGCCACGACTGGAACGCGGGCCGGCGCCTCTTGTCGGAGACCATTAGCCAGGGCCACCCCAACGCCTATCCGGCCTATCGCCTGGAGTGGCAGTCCACCGGCTCGCTGCACCGGCGCCTGCGCGCCTGCTTCTTCGGCGTGCGCGCCGAGATGCCGCTGCCCGGCGCGCCCGAACTGGTCGACCTGGAACTCTTCCTGATGTGGCGCGCGCAGGGTTTGCCGATCGAGTCACCCGGCGTGCGCCGCTGAGCGGGCAACGCCGCATCGGTCGGCGTCAGGCAGCGTGTCCCGTGACTTGCGAAGCGACCGCGTCCGGGTCCTCGGGCAACGCCGTGCCGCGCCAGCACACATGACCATCCGGGCGCACCAGCACCAGGGGTGACTCGTAGAGCCGCTCGATCGACGCCGGCATGACTCGCTCCGTGCACGGCGCGCCGCGCGCATGCAGGGCCGCGACGAATCCATCGGCCGCAGAAGCGGCCGCGCTCCTCACCAGCACGTAGCCGCCTCCGAACCAGTCCAGCGTGCTGTGGCCGCGCACGCTGGTGTCCGCCCCGGTCCAGGCATGGGGCGCGCGCGAACCGGGCCAGGTCGAGGGCACCACCTGCATGAAGTCGTCCGGCGGCTCGGGCGAGCCATCGGGCACGATCACCGGCGAGTCGACGTAGCGGTAGCCCAGGTGCGTGCCGGCGGAATTGAACTGGCGCGCCATCCAGCGGATGCGCCGCGTGATCGCGGCGCGATGTGCCTCACCCGCGTTCGAGTCCTCGTCGATGATGGGCAGGATCTCGTCCATGACCATGTCGATCTTGTCGGAATTGTTGGCCGAGATCACGCTGTTGCGCACCGCGATCGGCTTGCGCTCGTCCTCATAGCTATCCAGCAGGTGCGCGCCGCCCCAGCCTTTGTGCACGGCGTCCAGTTTCCAGCCCAGGTCGACCGCATCGCCAATGCCGGTATTCATGCCGACCCCGCCAGTGGGCACGAAAAGGTGCGCCGCGTCGCCTGTCAGGAACACGCGCCCGTCGCGCCAGCGCCGCGCCACCGACTGGTGATGGTGCCAGTGCTGCACTCCCTTGAGCTCGAACTCGAATGGCCGGCCCACCGCCCGCGTCAACACCTCGCGCGCATCAAGGTGCTCGGTCTCCTTGGCCGGATCGAGAAAGTAGTACTGGAAATTCCAGAAGTCGCGCCCGTCGATCGCGGTGAAGACGCCGAAACTGTCCGGCGACATCACGAAGTACAGATTGCCCAGACCCTTGCCGTGCACTTGCAGGAATTCCTGCGAGCGAAAGTAGAAGCTCACGTTGGCGCGCATGCGGCCGCGCCCGTTCATGCGGATGCCCAGCGCCTTGCGGATCGCGCTGGGCCCGCCGTCACACGCGACCAGGTGGTCGGCGCGCACGCTCTCGATGCGCCCGCTCGCGACCTCCGCGATGCGGGCGCTCACGCCTTCCCCATCCTGCGCGAAGTCAAGAAAGCGCCAGCCGTGCCTGAGCGTCACCGGCGGCAGCGACGCCGCGTATTTCCACAGCACCGGTTCGAGCGCCTGCTGGCCGATCTGGGTCTTGTAGTAGGGACTCCACGAGAGCTCGCGATAGCGCGCCATGACCGCGGGCGGTCGCTCGATGGTTTCGCGGATCGAGGGAGACGTCACCCGATACAGCTCGCGCCCCGCCAGCCTGGTCGAGAAGGTGATGAAGTAGTTGATCTCCGGCGGCAGTGCCGCGGCGTAGATCGCATCGGTGATGCCGAAGCGGCGGAAATACTCCATCGAGCGCGCGCCCAGCAAGGTCGCCTTGGGGTGCGCCGTCGGCGCGGTGCGTTCCTCGACCAAGAGGCAGGGCGTGCCGCGCCAGCCGAGTTCGGCGGCAAGCGTCAGGCCGACCGGGCCACCGCCGACGATGAGGACCGGGGTTCGAATTGGAGAGGGCATGCCGGATTATGGATATCCAACGAAAATTGCAAGAGCGATATCAGGCGCAGTTGCGCGCTGCCCTTTACCGAGAACATGCCAGTCGAATGTCACGCCCCGTTCCGTGCATTTGCCTTCTTCGACCCGAAGCGCGCCAAGGTACTCAACGCACCCTTCTGAATTCGTCACGCCGTGTTGAGGCGCGGCAGCCGCGCCTGATTCACGCTTCGTACTTCTTCCCCAGCGCCAGCAACTCCGGCGTGCCGATGATCTTGTTCAGGCCGTCGAAATCCAGCATGCGCTCGCGCCACGGCGCGGTCGTACCATGCTCCTTGAGGCTGGCGTAGTAGCCCTGCAGCGCAAAGGCCACCGCACGCGCTGTGCCGCCGGGAAAGATCGCGATTCGGTAACCGAGCGCCTGCAGCGCTGTCGCACTCGCCAGCGGCGTCTTGCCGCCTTCGACCATGTTGGCCAAGAGCGGAACACGTCCCGCGAAGCGGGTGTTGAGGGTGCGCATCTCGGCCTCCGAGCGCACCGCCTCGACAAACAGCACGTCCGCCCCAACCTCCAGATAGGCCTCAGCGCGGTCGATGGCGGCATCAAACCCCTCGACCGCCACCGCATCCGTGCGCGCGACGACCAAGGTTTCCGCACTCGCACGAGCGTCCAGCGCCGCCTTGAGCTTGCCGATCATCTCCGCCTTCGCGACGACGCTCTTGCCTTCCAGATGCCCGCAGCGCTTGGGGAAGCCCTGGTCCTCCAGCTGGATCAGGTTGGCGCCGGCGCGCTCGAACCCGCGCACGGTGCGCTGTGTATTGAGGGCGTTGCCGAAACCGGTGTCGGCATCGACGATCAGCGGCGTCGCGACACGCTCGCGGATCATGGCGATCGTGTCGCACACCTCGCTGTAGGTGGTGAGCCCGATATCGGAGCGGCCCAGGCGCGAGTAGGCAATCGACGCGCCCGACAGGTAGAGCGCCTCGAAGCCTGACTGCGTGGCGACGAGCGCGGTCAGCGCGTCGTAGACACCGGGGGCGAGGAGCAGGCGCGGCTCGGCGAGGCGTTGACGAAGTGTCATGGGGACGAGGGATTGCGGGGGCGACAAGGCGTCGATTGTGGCAGATCATCGCAGTAAACTTGCCTGCCTCAAGCACAAGAGCAGGAATCCGAGGAGCCCGCATGACCAATCAAGCCGTGATCGTCGACGCCGTCCGCACCCCGATGGGCCGCGGCAAACCCGGCGGGTCGCTGTCCGAACTGCACGCCACCGACGTGTTGAAGCCGGTGCTCATGGCCTTGATCGAGCGCAACCGCATCGACCCCGGCACGGTCGATGACGTGATCGCCGGGTGCGTTTCTCAGGCGGGCGAGCAGTCGGCAGGGGTCGGGCGCTTTGCATGGCTGGCAGCAGGCTATCCCGACCACGTGCCCTCGACCACCATCGACCGCAAGTGCGGCTCCTCCCAGCAGGCGGTGCACTTCGCTGCGCAGGGCATCATGGCCGGGGCTTACGAAATTGCGATCGCCTGCGGCGTGGAGTCGATGAGCCGCGTTCCCATGGGCAGCGCGCGCATCGGCCAGAACCCCTTCTCGCCGAGCGTGCTGGAACGCTACAAGCCGGGCATGATCGGCCAGGGCGTCTCCGCCGAGCTGGTGGCCAACAAATGGAAGATCGGGCGCGACGAACTGGACGCGTATTCCGCGCAGTCGCACCAGCGCGCCGCTGCCGCGCGCGCGGCAGGCCGCTTTGCTGCCGAGATCATTCCGGTCGATACCCCGGCGGGACAGGTCGGCGAGGACGAGACCATCCGCGCCTCGACCAATGCCGAAGGGCTGGGCCAGCTCAAGGTGGCGTTTGCCAGCGACGAAATGAAGGCGCGCTACCCGCACATCGACTGGCGTGTCACTGCCGGCAACTCCTCGCAGATCACCGACGGCGCGGCGGGGCTCCTGGTCATGAGCGAGCGCATGGCGATGAAGCTGGGCTTGAAGCCGCGCGCGCGTTTTGTCGGGTTCGATGTGATCGGCGACGACCCCTTGATGATGCTGACCGCGCCCATCCCCGCCACGCGCCGCGTGCTGCAGAAGACCGGCATGACGATCGCCCAGATCGATCACATCGAGGTCAACGAGGCTTTTGCTTCGGTGCCCCTGGCGTGGCAACGCGAATTCGACGCCGACCCGGCACGTTTGAACCCTCTGGGTGGCGCGATCGCGCTGGGCCATCCTCTGGGCGCCTCCGGCGCGCGGCTCATGACCACCATGCTGGGTGCGCTGGAGCATGGCGGCGGGCGCTACGGTTTGCAGACCATGTGCGAGGCCGGCGGCATGGCCAACGCGACCATCATCGAACGCCTCTGACGGCATTGATGCCCTGATCGCCGCGACAAGGCGCGGTCGCCAGACGCGCCGGTCAGACTGGCCGCAGCGCCCGCGCCCGCCCGGCAGGCTTTTTCACCCGGATCTTCGCCCCGGGCTCGACGACGCCGCCCCTGACGACCACGCCCATCACGCCGGCCTTGCGCACCAGGCGGCCGAAGGCGTCACGCTCCAGGACGGCGGTCATGAGCTTGGGACGAAAGTCGTCGAGCTGGCGGCAAGGATTGCGCAGCCCGGTGATCTCGATAACCGCATCGCCGATGATGAGCTGGGTGCCGGTCGCGAGTTTCAGCAGGTCCACCCCGCGCGTGGTGATGTTCTCGCCCAGTTCGCCAGGGCCGATCTCGTAGCCCTTGCGCTTCAGTTCGGCGAACAGGCGCACATCGATCAGGTGCACCTGGCGCAGGTTGGGTTGCGTGGGGTCGCGCACCACGCGCGAGCGGTGCTGCACGGTCGCACCATAGTGCGCATCGCCGGCCACGCCCAGCCCTTCGACGAGGGTGATCGCCTCGACCGATGGCTTGCTGAAAAGATGCTTGGGCGAACGGTGCACGGCCAGGACCGACGTCCTGGCGAGCCCGGGGATGAGGCGAGCGATCAGGAGCAGCCTCCGCCAAAGGAGCCTGCCCTGCCGCGCATCATCGAAGAAGAGGGACCAACGTCGGTGTTCATGAACCGATTCTTGTTTTGCCCAACAGTTGCCGTACCAGGGCGATGAGCGCTGACTTTTCCCGTGCCGGCTCGAACAGCGCTGCACGCGCGCGGCACTGGGCCGCAAGTTGCGCCAGAAATCCGTCCGCCATGCCCTGGGACACCCGGCACTTTACCAAGAGCGCGGCAAGCCGGTGCGCAGCTCCCCAGGCGAAGCAGCCCGCGTAACCCTTCCCCAGCATGCCGCGATTGCCATCGATGCGACTGGCGATGACCGGCGTGCCGCTTCGCACCGCCTCCATGACCACGTGCGCCCCGCCCTCCATGCGGCTGGCGTGCACCAGCACATGGGCACGCTGGATGCGTCGGCGCGTGGCTTCGTGATCCAAGGCGCCCAGCCAGCGATAGTTGGGGCAGGCGGCCATGCACTCGCGCGCCGCATCGCCCAGGCGCGCGTCGAGCGGCGCGCCGATGTGATCCAGGAGGATGTCGGGGCGCCCCGCCAGCAGCCGCGCGGCCGCGAAATAGGTCTCGGGTGATTTCTCATCGCGCAAATGGCCCACCATCAGTGCACGCAATCGCGAGACCGGCTTGGCAAGCGCCCGGCGCGCAGGCGTCGACTGGAAGATCACTGCCGTCTTCCGCCGCTGCGCCTCAGTAAGTACGCGCCCCCCCAGTTCCTGCAGTACCACCAGGCGGTCTGCCAACTGCAAGGAGTCCTGCGCCCTGGCATCGACGGCGATGTCGCGGTACAGATCGGTCCCGGTCAGCACCACTGCCAGCGGGCGACGCGGCCTCGCATCGGCCCAGGCGTGAATCGAGCCGGCCGAACGGCGGGCGTGCAGGGCCACGAGCAGGTCGGCTTCCTCGCCGCGCCACTCGAGCGCGATGCGCGTGGCGTAGTTGCCCGAGAGCATGCGCGACCAGCGCCAGGCCGTCTGCCAGTTGCCGTTGTTGGACGACGCCACGGCGGGTGTGACGATGAGGACTTTCGGCCGCGTCATTTGCGCTTTATAGTCGCTTTCATGTCAGACGGTACACCACCCATTGACGCGCTTTCGGCCCAGGCCCGGGCGGCGCGCACCGCCGACGCCGCCGCTCTGGCGCACCTGCTGGCCGATACGCGCGCCAGGACCCTGGCCGTGCACGACGCTTACGCACGGGCCCTGCCAGGCCTCTCCGTGCCGCAGCGCGGTGACCTCAATCCGCCGCTGTGGGAACTGGGGCATATCGGCTGGTTTCAGGAGTGGTGGATCGGGCGCAACCCGCAGAAGGGCTGCGGCATCGAGGCCGACCCAGCGGCGCCGCGCGCGGAATCGCTTCTGCCGAATGCAGACGCCCTCTATGATTCCAGCGCGGTCCCGCACGTGACGCGCTGGTCGCTGCCACTGCCGGACGCCGGCCGCACCCATGCCTACCTGGCCGACTCTCTCGATGAGTCCTGCGCCCTGCTTTTGCGCGCCGGCACGGGCGATGCCGACCTGTACTTTTATCGCCTGGCCCTGTTTCACGAGGACATGCACAGCGAAGCGGGCATCTACATGGCGCACGGGCTGGGATTCGCGGTGCCGGAGGTGGGCGTCCCCGAGGCCCACGCGCGCCGCGACCTGGCGGTGGCAGCGCGCCGCGTGCGCCTGGGCGGGACGGACGGCGGGTTCGCGTTCGACAACGAACTCGCAAACATGGAGGTCGCGCTGGCGGACCACGTGATCGACAGCGCGCCGGTCAGCAACGCCGATTTCGCTGCCTTTGTCACGGCCGGCGGCTACGCCGATGCGCGCCTGTGGAGCGAGGCTGGTCGGGCATGGCTTGCGCAGACCGGCGCGACGACCCCGCGCTTCTGGCGCCGCGCGGGCTCGGACTGGGAGCGGCACTGGTTCGATCGCTGGGTGCCGCTGGCTGCCGCGGAGCCGGTCATGAACCTGACCTGCCATGAAGCCGAGGCCTGGTGCGCCTGGGCCGGGCGGCGCCTGCCGACCGAGGCGGAGTGGGAGCATGCCGCGCTCTACGTTCCGGGGTTCGCGTGGGGCTCGGTGTGGGAATGGACCGCGAGCCCGTTCGCACCCTACCCGGGCTTTGTCGCGCACCCCTATCGCGACTATTCGGCACCGTGGTTCGGCTCGCGGCGCGTGCTGCGCGGCGCATCCGTCGCCACCCACGCGCGCATGCGCCATGCGCGCTACCGCAATTTTTTCACGCCGGACCGCAACGACATCTTCGCCGGGTTTCGCAGCTGCGCACTGTGAGCGACGCGATGCAACGCTTCCCGCGCCCGCGACGGGCCTAAGGCTTTTTCGCCTTGGACTCCGCCACCGCCTGCGCCAGTTGCGCGCCGCTCAGGTAGTGCGGCACGCGAAACACCAGGCGCTTCCAGCGCTGCCAGAAGCTGTTGGTTTGCGAGACCTCTTCCTTCCAGTACTTGTCCGCCAAGGCAAGATTCCTGGCCGGGTCGATGTTCCAGCCATCGCGCGAACCCTGGCCGCCGAACATGTAGAGCTTGCCATTGATCATCATGAAGCTGTCGGCATCGCCACCCCACGGGATGCCGTAGACGATGCCGTTGGCGCAATAGCCTCCGTACTCGGGCAGGTAGCGCTTCGGGTCGCGGTCGAACAAGGCCTTGTTCGCGGCTGAGGAAAAGCGGAAAGTCACGTCCTCGTACACGCTTTTCCACTGCGCCGACCCCTGCACGTAGCGATTTTGCGTGAAGTAGGCGACCACATCGGCCCCCTTGAGCATGACACGCGCGTCGTCACCGTCGGCCACGGCGTTGACCGGGCGCAGGTTGCCCGCAGGGTTTTGCGAGTTGATCGCCGCGCAGCCCGCGGACAGGGCGATCAGGAGCAAAAGCGCGGCATTGCGGAACGTTTGCATCATGGATAGGACTCCCCGGAAATGGCGGGCAGGAAAGCCGGCCGCCGTGACGGCTCCGGCGCGTGATGTTGCACGGTCTCGAAAGGGGCGACCCATCCGAGCATGGCGCTGGCCTTGTCGGCGCGACGTCGCAAGTCATCTGCGTCGCGTCCGCCCAGATGCACGATTCCGTAACGATAGCTGGACAGCCACTTGAAATCGCGCTCGATCTGCTTGCGATCCTTGGGAAACTCAAATAACAGGGCGTCCGGAAAGCGCGCCTCGAACCGGCTGCGCTCGCCACGCGCCGGCATGGCCGGCACCGCCTCGCCGGGAAAAACGCGATAGACCAGGCTGGCGGCCGCACCGGCACTGGGCAGCGCACGCGGCAGCGCTGCCGGGTCGCGCCCGTAGGCAAGTTCGATCGCAATGTGGTGCATATCGACGCCGAGGACGCGTCGATACAGGTCTGCGAACTGCGATGCCATGCGCGGGTTGAATTCAATCACGGTCAGTCGATCGGTCGCCGCGTCGTAGAAAAACTCCATGTTGAAAATGCCGTGATCGAAGCCCACTGCGCCTAAAAATCTGCGCGCGACATCGAGCGCGCGCGCGCGCACGGCCTCGGGGAGCGTGCTGGGCAACTGAAAGCGCATGAAGCACTGGGTCCGCGGATACATGACTGCATCGACGAAGCCGATTTCGCGCACTTCACCGCGAAAAACATATCCGTCCAGGTTGAACTGGGGCGCCTGCACGGGCTCCTCGATCATCATGCGATGCGCCGTCCCGGCTGCGGGCAGCCGGCGGGCGGCGATGCGCTCAAAAGGCTCGACCAGATGACGTATGACCCACAACTCCCAGGCGCCGAAGCGCGTGTGGTGATGCAGGTCCGCGTGGTCGGCCACCGTGCGCGCCAGCACTGAGAAGGCGGCCTTGACGGGCTTGACGAACAGCGGATAGGCCAGGCCCTCCGGCACCGGGCCGCCGTAGACGGCGTCGAGCGGAGCGAAGCGCAGGTTGGCCTCCGGAGCCACCTGTTGCAGCACCTGGCGCGCATGGAGCTTGTGCTGGCAGGCCAGCACGGCGGCGACTGGCGTACCGGGCCAGCCCATGCGCTCGGCCAGGAGCGCTGCGGCCAATGCCCCGAACTGTTCATGATTGGACATGACCGCCCCCCAGCCGCGCCTGCGCGCGCCACGCGCCAGGCGCGCGACATAGCGCTCCATGTCGAACCAGGCCAGGCGCGCGTTGCTGGGAAAGCTGAAGAGGTCGAACCCGCGGCTGTCGTGCGGATGGAGGCCGGCAAGCGCCCCGAACCCGGTGACATCCCAGTCGTAGTTGAAAAGGACCAGGGAACGCGTCATGCGCGGGCCACTCCGCCTGCCGTCCTTGCCATGCCTTGGTTTCCCCGTCGCATCAACGAACCACCCCGCTCTTTTACGAACCGGCGCTGTCACCGGATGCAGAGACAAGCCTGCGACCAGCCCGCCCCGACGGGAAATGGGTATACGTCCTGGGAGCGCGGTCTATTCCGCAGCTCCCGGATCACACCGGCAACGCCCGACCCTGGGCCAGCGCGATCCAGCCGCGCACGATGCGATACAGCACCCACAAGCCGGTGACGATCCAGATCGGGATCGCAACCACGATGCCGATCAGGGTGACGAAGGCCAGGAGGCCGATTCCCGACCAAAGGAGGGCAAACCAGAAGGTGCGAATCTGCCAGCGAAAGTGGCTCTCGAGAAAGGTTCCGGCCGCATCCGAACGCTTGACGTAGTTGAGAATCACCGCAAGGATGGACGGCCAGCCGGCCAGGAACGCGGTGACGATGAAAGCGGTACCGGTGATGCCGGCCAGCGCGCTCCAGGCGTGCAGCGCGTAGATGACGTGCGTCAGGGTCAGTGGCGCATGCGACGGCAGGCCGGTGCGGCCATCGAGTTCGGTCATGGCGGGAGTCCGTGCAGCGCGGGTCGCGCCGGGAGGGTTATACCCGAGAAAGCGGCGCGCGGCCGAAAGCGAAGGGAACGATCAGCTTGACCGGCCGCAACGTCCGGTCCCGACCGGAAGCGGCCCCACGTGAACGGCAGAGACAATCAGAAAAGCACGTACGTCGAAAACGGATGCGGTTGGAAATCAACCTTACTTCACCGCCCCGGCAGTGAGGCCCTTGACGATGTGCCGTTGCGCGAACAGGAGCACGATCACCGCCGGGATCGCCGAGAGCAGGGCGCCGGCCGCCATCACGCCGTGCTTGATTTCGTACTCCTGGGCGAACTTGGCGATCGCCACCGGCACCGTCGCGGTGCGCCGGTCGGTAAGGTTCAAGGCCACCGCGAACTCGTTCCAGCTGAAGACGAAGACCAGGATGGACATCGCCGCCAATCCCGGCAGCACCAGCGGAAACACGATGCGAATAAGCATCTGCGGCGTGGTGCAGCCGTCGACGCGCGCCGCCTCCTCCAGTTCGATCGGCAGGTCTCGCACGAACACCGACATGAGCCAGATGCCGACCGGCAGGTTGAGGGCGATGTTGGTGAGGATCAGGCAGGTGTAGGTGGCATTCAAGCCCAGCGAGCGGAACATGAAGTACCACGGGCCGACCATCGTGATCGGCGGCAGCATGTGGAACACCACCGACCAGAGCAGCACCAGGGTGGGCACCCAGGCCGGCCAGCGCAGCCGGTTGAGCGAGTACGCGGCCAGGGTCGCCATGAGCGCCACGGCGACGGTGCTGACCGTCGCCACCAACAGGCTGTTCAAGAAATTGGCCAGGTAGTCCGACGAGCGCGAAAAGAGCAGTTCGTTGAAATTGGCCCAGGTCGGCGTGAACCAGGTTTTGCCGGTCAGGAGATCGATCTGCGTCTTGAACGCGGCGATGCCGATCCACAGCACCGGAAACAGCACCAGCAGGGCGCACAGCAGGAGCACCGCGTGCATTCCCCATCGGGCCAGCGCGACGCGCGCGATCACGTCGCCGCCCTCGACCAGCGCCGCGATCCGTACAGGGCCGCCAGGATCACAAGCGCCAGCGCGAACAGCGTCACGACCGAGATTGCCGCGCCGTAGCCCATGCGGTCCTCGGTGAAAAAGCGCCGGTAGATCGTGAAACTCACCACCTCGGTCGCGGTGCCCGGGCCGCCGCCGGTCAGGAGATAGACCTCGTCGAACACCTTGAAGGAGACGATCAGGCGAAACAGGAGCGTCACCGCGAGCGCGGGCAGGAGCATGGGCAGGGTCACGTGGCGCAACTCCTGCCAGGCGCTGGCGCCGTCGACCCGCGCCGCCTCGAAGACATCCTGCGGCAGGGATTCGATGGCGGCCAGGATGAGCAGGAACACAAAGGGCGTCCAGTGCCACACGTCGACCACCACCACCGCCGCCAGCGCCAGGCTCTTCTCGCCCAGCCAGTCGCGCCCCGCCAGGCCGACCAGCGCCAGGCCCTGGTTGATGACGCCGAAATCCGGGTTGTACATGAGCTTCCAGATCGCGCCGATGACGATCCCCGGGATCAGGATGGGCAGGAGAAAGACGGTGCGATAGGCGATGCGCCCGGTCACGACGCGACTGACGAAGAGCGCCAGGAAGAAGCCGATCAGCATCTCCAGCGCGACGGCCGCGCCGGCGAAAAGCGCGGTGTTGGCAAGCCCCGCGCGAATCAGCTGGTCGCGGCCGATCTCGGCGTAGTGCGTGATCCCCGCGCCGCGCCACTGCGAGGCGCCCGCCTCCCAGCGCACTTCGCTGACCGACAATGCCAGGAGGTTCGCGATCGGCAGCGCGGTCAGGAGGACGTAGACCGCGAGCGTCGGCGCCAACGCGATATGCCGCCAGCGCCGCGCGTCGCCCAGCAGGTGCCCGTTCATCGCCGGCGCAAGCCGCGGGCGCTATTTGAGGTCCGGCAGCCTCCCGGTCTTGTAACCGCCCTTGCGCATGATCTCGGCGATCTCGCCAGCCGCGGTGTTCAGTGCGTCGGCGGAACCCTTCTCGCCGATCAACGCCTGGTTCAAGCGCAGTTCCAGCACAGAGACGATTTGCGGTCCCTCAGGCACCGAATACATGGAGCGCGGGAAGGGTGCCGAGTCGACCATTGCCTTCATCCAGCGGTTCTCAGGTCTAGCCGCCAGATCGGATTCGAGCACGTCCTTGCGGATCGGCGGGGCACCCGCCGCGGCGACGATGCGCTGCGCCGGCGCGGTCTGGAACCACTTGAGGAAGTTGAGCGCGGCGACCTGGCGCTCGCGCGGAATGTTCTTGGGGATCGCGCCGATGAAATGCCCCAGCGTCGGCGAGGGTTTGCCTCCCGGGCCGCGCGGCAGCACGGCAACGTTGATTTTGCCGACAACGGCAGACTTGGTCGGGTCGTCCATCTGCGACCAGGCCGCGATGACGGGCGTGCCGTGCGCGGCCTTGCCGGTCACCAGCGCCTGGATCACCTGCGCCTGGCCGTAGCTGCCGGGGTTGGGCGGCCCGACCTTTCTGGCCATGTCCACGTAGGTATCCAGCGCACGCTTAGCTTCCGGGCTGTTCAGGGTGACTGTGAAATCACCGGCCGCCTCGTTCCGGAAGATCGCGCCGTTGTGGCTGTGCAGGTAGGGCATCCAGTCGTAGGAGATGTCGGAAGCGCTGCGCGCGCCACGGAACACCATGCCGTAGACGTTCGGCGGGCTGTGCAGCTTTTGCGCGTTGGCCATGAGCTGCTCCCAGGTCTCCGGCACCTTGAGCCCGGCTTGCTGGTACAGGTCGGCACGGTAAAACAAGAGCTGGATGTTGCCATTGAGCGGCACGCCATAGAGCGCGCCGGTCCTGGCGCTGTTGGTCTTGTTCTTCGCGTCCCAGTAGGCGGTGTCGTCATAGGAGAGCACCTGGGGGTCGAGCTTGAACGTGGGGTCGAGATCGCCCAAGGGCGTCAGGAAGCCGCCGTGATAGAACTCCGCCAGCCAGGTGGAATTCATGACCAGGATGTCGAACTGGCCCTGCGAGGCGCGCACCGAATTGCGCTGCTTCTCGGCGCTGCCGGCGAACGGGTTGACGTCCAGCGTGACCTTGTTGCCGGTCTCCTTCTCGTAGGCGTCGACCGCCTTGGAAAAACCGCCGAACCATGGCGACTGATTGATCACGATGGTGATCGGCGCGAGCCTCTGTGCAGTTGCCGGCGCGGCGACGGCCGCCATGAGCGCCGCGACTCCCAGCGCCACGACGCTACCCAACCCTCCTCCTCGAACTCGAATCATTCTTGTGTCTCCTCTTTAAGGTGATGGACTTGTTGTGGTTGCGGATGATGCGCTTTTTTCGCGTCCGTCCGGGACGCGACGGCCTTCAGAACCAGGTGCTGATGCCTTCGATGACGTTGTATTGGTCGTCCACGATGGGCAGGAAGCGCCACTTGTCGAAGGTGGTACACGGGTGCGAGATCGTGCAACCGATGAGATCGCCGACGGCGAGCGCAGCGTCCGGCGGCAAGCGCATGAAGGCGTGCTGGTCGTTGAGCGCGGTGATCTCGCACCCGTCGGGCAAAGCGGCCGGCACGCCCGTGGCGCCAGGCCGGACCATCATTCGCGGATAAGGCAGGTGAAGGTCGTAAGAAACATCGCGCTTGCCCATGCCCAGGATCGCCAGACCCGGCTCCGGCAGGGACTGCACGTGGGCCCAGACCTCGAGCGCGTCACGCAAGCCGGGCCCGAGGTCGGCGACGGCGGGCGACCGTTCGCGCATGGCCTTTGCCGCGCGCGTATACATGTCGGAATCGTGGGTAAGGTAGCAGCCACTGCGCAACACCACCCGTGCAGAGCGGTCGCCGAGCTGGTGCGGCAGTTCGGCGGCCAGGTCGAACCAGGCGGAGCCGCCGGCGCTGAGGATGACCTCGCCATCATCGATCAGGCCCTCTGCCGCCGCCGCACTCGCGACTTGGGCCATGAAGGCGACGAACTCACGCACCCGCCGGTCCTGTTCTTCCGGACCGGCTGCCGGCACGGCGCCTTCAAAGCCTTCCACTCCAGCCAGACCCAAATGGGGTCGCGCGCGCGCTACCGCGCGCGCAACCACAAGGGCCTCGTCGAGGTTGCGGCAGCCGGCGCGGCCGCCGCGGAAACCGCATTCGACCAGCAGCTTGAGCGGTCGGCCCGGGTTGCGGCGCGCCGCCGCCTGCGCCAGCAACTCGACCCCCGAAACCGAGTCGACCAAGGCCAGAAATTCGAATTTCGGATCGCGCGCCAGTTCATCGAGCACATAGCCCACGGCCTGGCGGCCGACCAGCTGGTTGGCCATGAGCACCCGGTCGACACCGGCGGCACGACACACCCGCAACTGTTGCACCGTCGCTACCGTGATGCCCCAGGCTCCATCGGCCAACTGGCGCGCGAAGAGCTGCGGACTCATCGAGGTCTTGCCGTGCGGCGCGATGGAGGCACCGGCCATTGCCAGGAAGCGCCGCATCCATTGCGAGTTGTGCCGCAGCGATGAGTCCTTGAGCAAGGCCAGCGGCAGGGGCAGGTCCTCGGCCAACACGTTCCAGCCCTGCCGTCCGACCTGGGCGGGCGGAAGTTGGCCAAGCGAGGCCGGCAAACCCTTGGTCAGGCCGTCTTGCAGGGGCAATTGCGCGAATCGCATGAGGCAAGAGAGGATTGGAAACGCCGGCGTGATTGCGCACCGACTGCGAAGTACAGTAGCATAGATATAGACGTATATACAAGTTGATGTGCCCGGACGGGCGCGCTTCGGAGCGGACAAGGATGGGCGGCTTGGCGGCGCTTGCAACAGAGGGGGACCTGGACGACCTGGCTGGCCTGATGCCCGACGACGTCGCGCCGCTGTATCACCAGATCAAGGAAAGCATCACCCGGCAGATCGTTTCCGGGCGCTGGCGCGCAGGGCATGAGCTGCCCTCCGAGACCGGACTGTGCGATCACTTCGGCGTCAGCCGCGGCACCCTGCGCCGCGCGCTCGACGACCTGGAGAACCAGGGTCGCATCGTGCGCCGGCAGGGCCGCGGTACCTTCGTGGCCAAGCCCAAGTTCGAGGGCAGCGTGCTGGGGTCGTATCGCAACTTCCGTGTCGGCGCCGTGCCGCACGACGCGGAGTCGCGGCTGCTCAGCGTCGGCCGCAAGCGGGCGTCGCCCGACATGCAGCGCCTGCTCAAGCTGGGTCGCAACGCCGAGGTGTTCGAGGTTGTGCGTATCCAGTTCATGGAGGGCGTGCCCATCACCCTGGCCAGCAGCTTCATCCCCACTGCCTTGGCGCCCGGCCTGGACCGTGCCGATCTCGAGCACGAACACATCTACGGCCTGCTCGAGGAACGCCACGGGCTTGCCTTTCTGCGCGCCGAGGAGTACCTCGAGCCTGCCATCGCCGACGAATTCGTCGCCGGCCACCTGGACATCGCCGAGGGCACGCCGGTGTTCCTGGTCGAACGCCACAGCTTCCTGGTCGGCGACAAACCGGGCGAGTTCCGCCAGGCCTACATGCGCGGCGACCGCTATCGATATCGCATCGACCTGCGCTGACAAGCGCCTTCACCGCCTACTCGCACTCCACATCCGGGAGACCACGATGCGATGTTCCGCCGCTTTGCTGCTTGCCCTGCTTTGCACCTCGCTCATCCCGTGCGGCGCCTCCGCGCAACCCTATCCCGCCAAGCCCTTGCGCCTGATCGTCCCGGACGCCACCGGCGGCTCGCCGGACACGCTCGGGCGCATCCTGGCGCAAAAGCTCGCCGATAGCCTCGGCTGGCAAATGGTCGTCGACAACCGGCCCGGCGCCTCCGGCATCCTGGCCGCCGAGATCGCCGCCAAGGCGCCGCCGGACGGCTACACGCTCTTCATGAGCACGACCTCGGTGTGGGCCATCCTGCCCAGTCTGCGCAAGAACCTGCCCTACGACGCCGTTGCGAGCTTCATGCCGGTCACCCGCATCGCGTCGACCTCGAACGTCCTGGTCGTCAACCTGTCAGTGCCGGCCAAGTCGGTCGCCGAACTGGTGCGCCTGGCCAAGGAGCGCCCGGGCAGCCTCAACTACGCCTCCGCGGGCATCGCCTCGCCGGCCCACCTGGCCGGAGAAATGCTCAACCTCCTGGCCGACGTCAAGATGACCCATGTCCCCTACAAGGGGGCCGGCCCGGCGCTGCTGGATGTGATCGCAGGCAGCGTGCAGCTCATCATCACCTCGCCGATCGCCGCGGGTCCGCACATCAACACCGGCCGGGTGCGGGCGCTGGCCAGCACCGGCGCGCAACGCAACCCCGGCCTGCCGGACCTGCCGACCATCGCCGAGAGCGTACCCGGTTACGACATCTCGCAGTCCTGGGGCATCACCGTCCCTGCCGGCACCCTGCCCTCGATCGTGACGCTCCTCAACACCGAGATCGTCCGCGCGCTGCGCCTGCCCGACGTGCGCGAGCGCATCGCGCGCACCGGCGCGGTACCGGTGGGCGACACGCCCGAGGAGTTCAGCGCCTTCATGGCCGCCGAGCGCGCCCGCCTGGGCAATGTGATCAGCCGGACCGGCATCGTCCTGGCCGACTAGGACTTAGCGTCAACCAACCATCCCGCGACCAGCATGCGACCCGCCAACCTGCTCTTCTTCCTTTCCGACAACCATGCGCGCAGCGCGCTTGGCTGCTACGGCAACCCCGTGGTGCATTCGCCCGTGCTCGACGGCCTGGCCGCGCGCGGCACGCGCTTCACCAACGCCTACAGCGCAAGCCCGCTGTGCTGCCCGGCCCGCGCGGCAATCGCCACCGGGCGCTTTCCGTACCAGACCGGCTACTGGGACAACGCGATCGTCTACGACGGCCGCGTGCCCAGCTGGATGCACCGCGTGCGCGATGCGGGGTCGGAGGTCGTGTCGGTGGGCAAGCTGCACTTCCGCTCGACCGAGGACGACAACGGCTTCTCCGAGGAACGCGCGCCGATGCACATCCTGAACGGCAAGGGCGGTGTCAGCATGCTCCTGCGCTGGTCCGATGAAGAGCCGGTCAACCGCGGCCAGTGGGAGCTCTATCTCGAACAGTCCGGGGTCGGCACCACGCACTACCAGGACTACGACCGCGAAATCTCCCGCCTGGCGATCGACTGGCTGCGCACCCGGGCCGGCCGCGGCAGCAAACCCTGGACCTTGTTCGTGTCCTACGTGAGCCCGCATCCGCCCTTCACCGTGCCGCAGGAATTGCTCGACCTCTATCCCCTCGAGGACATGCCGCTGCCGCCGCTGTTTCGCCCGCACGAGCGCCCCGAGCATGCTTCGCTTTCGCACCTGCGGCGCATCATGGGTTTCCAGGCCATGACGGACGAGACCGCGCTGCGGCGCATCGCCGCGGCCTACTACGCGGTCGTGACCCATATCGATCGGCAGATCGGCAGCGTGCTCGCGGCCGCCGAAGAACTGGGTCTCCTGGACAACACGCGCATCCTCTACACCAGCGACCATGGCGAGGCGCTCGGCGCGCACGGCCTGTTCGGCAAGGCCAACCTGCTCGAACCCGGGGCGGGCATTCCGCTGATCCTGTGCGGTCCGGATATTCCGGCGGGCAAGGTCGACCCGACGCCGGTCTCGCAGGTCGATTTGTACCCGACCATCGTCGAAGGTGCGGGCCTGGAGCCACTGGCTGCGGAGGCCGACCTGCCGGGGCGCTCGCTCTTTCACACCGCCACGCGCAGCGCGCCGGTATTCGCCGAATACCATGCGGCGGGCTCTCGGCGCGGGGTCTTCATGCTGCGCTCCGGCGCGTGGAAACTGATCGCGCACGTCGATGCGCCGCCTCAGTTGTTCAACCTCGAGACCGATCCCGACGAACGAACGGACCTCGGCAGCGACCCGGCCTGCGCGGACAAGCTGGTCGAATTGACGCGGGCCTTGCACGCCATCTGCGACCCGGTCGAAGTCGATCGCCGCGCCCGCGATGCACAGCGCGCCAAGGCCGCATACTGGGGTGGCAACGATGCCATCCGCAAGGAGGGCCTGTTGGTCTACACGCCGCCGCCCGGGGTCGATGCCGAAGTAAGGACCGCGGCCTGAGCATGCCGGCGTCGCCCAAGATCGAGGTGCTCGGCGTGACCAAGCGCTTTGGCGACGCGCGATCGGCGCCGGTGCTGCGCGGCATCGATCTCATGTGCGAGGAGAACGAGTTCGTCTGCCTGCTGGGACGGTCCGGTTGCGGCAAGACCACGCTCCTCAACATCATCGCCGGCCTGGTCGCGCCGACCTCCGGCGAAGTACGGGTCGATGGCGAACGCGTCACCGGGCCCGGGCGCGGCAAGGGCATGGTGTTTCAGCAGGGTGCGCTCTTCCCCTGGCTTTCCGCGCGCGGCAACGTGGAGTTCGGCGCCCGCAAGAGCGGCTTGCCCGCACAAGAGGCGCGCCGGGTCGCCGATGAATTGCTCGAACTGGTCGGCCTGGGCGCGGCCGGCGAGCGCTATCCGGCCGAGCTGTCCGGCGGCATGCAGCAGCGCGTGGCCATCGCGCGCGCGCTGGCGCTGGATCCGCAGATCCTGCTCATGGACGAGCCCTTCGGCGCGTTGGACGAGATCACGCGCCTGGACATGCAGGTCGAACTCCTGCGCGTCTGGTCGAGCCGGCGCAAGACCGTGGTCTTCGTCACGCACAGCATCAGCGAGGCGCTGACCCTGGCCGATCGCATCGTGGTGATGGGCGACGGCGGCATCGCACAGGTGCATTCGGTTGCGCGTGCGCGACCGCGCGAGCGCAGCGACCCGGAACTCATGCGCCTGCACGACGCGATCTGGCGGGGCCTGCACTGATGCGCGACGTGTCGGTGGAGCGCGCGGCCCTCCTGCAGGGCGCGGCCCTGATCGTCGCGCTGCTGGCGGCGTGGGAAGCAGCCTCCGCGCTCGGGTGGCTGCGCCCGCACTCTTTCCCGCCGCCCTCGAAGGTGGTACGCGGCGCCTGGGAGCTGGCGATCAGCGGGTTTCCCGAAGGCGTGCGCGTGTGGACCCATGTGCTGGCGACGCTCAGGCGCATTTTCGGCGGCTTCGCCCTGGCGATGACGATCGCCATCCCCCTTGGCATCGCGATCGGCGCCTCGCGCACCCTCGATCGCCTGACCCATCCGATCGTGGTGTTCGCGCGCTCGGTGGCCACCTTGAGCCTCCTGCCGCTGGTGATCGTCTGGTTCGGCACCGGGGAACTCTCCAAGACCCTTCTCATCGCCTACGGTTGCTTCTGGGTCATGCTCTCCAACGTGATAGCCGCGGTCAAGCAGGTCGACCCGACCCTGGTGCGCGCCGCGCTGACCATGGACGCAGGCCGGGCGGAAATATTCACACGGATCGTGCTGCCGGCGTCGTTGCCGCGCGTCTTCGCCGGCGCGCGCACCGCGCTGGGCGTCGGCTTCATGGTGATCGTCGGCGCCGAGATGATCGGCACCATCCAGGGCCTGGGCGCGCTCATCATGGAAGCGCGCACCTTCTACCGCACCGATGTCACCATCGTCGGCATGGTGCTCCTGGGAGTGCTGGGCGTGCTTTTCGCAGCCGGCATGGAAACCCTGGAGCGGCGCCTCCTGCCCTGGCAGCGCGGCTTGTCCGAGGTGCGGCGATGAATACCCGGGCGGCAAGCATGCTCCTGGGGCTCTTCGGCGTGGTCCTCGCGCTGACGGTCTGGGAAGGGCTCGCCAGGAGCGGCATGGTCAGCCAGGCGGTGTTTCCACCGCCGTCCCATGCGGTGGTCACGGGGCTCAGGAAGATTCCTCCGGCCGACCTGGCCAATCACATGCTGACAAGCGTGCAGCGCATCGCGATCGGCTTTTCGCTGGGTGCGCTCCTGGGCATCGTGCTGGCGATTCTGGGCGGCTGGTACCGGGTCATCGGCAACCTGATTCGCCCGGTGGTGGAACTGCTGCGGCCGATACCGCCCTTGGCGTGGATACCGATGGCGATCGTCTGGTTCGGCTTGGGCGAGCCGTCCAAGATCTTCCTGATCTTCCTGGGCGCGTTCTTCCCGGTGCTGACCAATGCCTGGAAAGGCATGGCCGGCATCGACCCGACGCTCCTGCGTGCCGGCCAGACCATGGGGCTCAAGGGGCCGGAGTTGCTGGTCAAGGTGGCGATTCCCGCCGCCTTGCCCGACATCGCGACCGGACTACGCATCGGCTGGGGCCTGGCCTTCGGTGTGCTCGTGGCCGCCGAGCTGATCGCCGCCGAATCGGGCCTGGGTTATCTGATCATGAATGCGCGCCAGCTGGGGGAAGTCGAGGTGATCATTCTCGGCATCCTCGTCATCGGCGCACTCAACCTCGCCACCGACGCGCTCCTGGGCGTGTTGCTGGCCAAGTGGATGGGAAAGTGGCAGGACAAAACCCATCGCGATTGAAAGGGAGGAGTTGCACAACCGCAGTATCCACCGAGAAAGGATGCACGCCATGAATACCCGCAGACGCTTCATCGCCGCCGGAACCACACTTGCCGCCGGCGCCGTTTTTCCCGGAACCCTCTCCGCGCAGACCGGCCGGCCCGAGACAGCCAGCCTGTCCATGGGCTTCGGCATCGATCCGCCGTTCGCGCCGCACATCGTCGCCATGCAAAAAGGCTGGTTCCGAGAAGCCGGTTTCAGCGACGTGAAGACGCGCACCTTCCAGTCCGGCAACCTGGCCGGCGAAGCGCTGGTGGCGGGTGAAATCCAGCTCTGGACGCCGGGCAACCTGCCACCCATCTCGATGGTGCACAACGGCATCCCGGTGGTGGTGGTCGGCACCGCCAGCGTCAATTGGGACGTTGAAAAGCTGACCGTGCGCAAGGACGCCAACGTCAGCACGCCCGAGGACCTGTACAAGATCAAGATCGGCCTCTTCCAGGGCTCGACCTCAAGCGCGTTCCTCTCGACCCTTGCCAAGCACTATGGACTGGACGAGAAGCGCCTGCAGGTGGTCAACCTGCCGCCGCCGGAGCAGCTGGCGAGCCTCACGTCCAACAACGTGCAGGCGCTCCTGTGCTGGGAGCCCTGGCCCAACCGGGCACTGGCCACCGGCATCGCAAATGTCGTGCACAGCGGCCTGACCAGCTACTTCAGCGCCAACAACGGCCAGCGCGTCAAGGTGTCCGACGGCCGCAGCGTGCTGGTGGTGAGCCAGGAGTTCGCGCGCCGCTCGCCCAATGCCCTGCGCGCGGCCGTGGGCGCGCTGCTGCGGGCGCAGCGATACGTCGCCAATCCGGCCAATCTCGATGAGGTGCAGCGCATGTTCGCCGAGTTCCAGAAGCAGGACCTGGCCCTGGTGCGCGCCATCTGGGGCAACTATGTGTTCAACCCCGGGTTCGATGACGCCTACGTCGCCGACATGGAACGCACCGCCGCGTTCCTGGAAGCCAGCGGGCGCATCAAGAAGCGCATGAATGTGCTCGACTACACCTTCACCGACCCGCTGGCGGGACTGGACGCGTCGCTGGTCCGTGTCGGAGGGCGCTGGAAGGCCTGAGGTGGCACTTGCAAACGGGCGGGTCGGCGTCGGCATGATCGGCGCCGGCTTCATCGCCGACTATCACTTGAACGGGCTGGCTGCGGCCGGCGATGCCGAGGTGCGCGTCATCGCCGGGCGCACGCCGGCCAAGACCGCCGCGCTGGCGGCGCGCCACGGCATCGCGACGGTGACGCAGGACTGGCGCGACGTGCTGGCGCGCGACGACGTCGACGCGGTCGTCATCACCACGCCGGACGACACGCATCCGGAAATCGCCATCGCCGCAGCGGCGGCCGGCAAGCACATCCTGCTGCAAAAGCCCATGGCGCGCACCGCCGAGGATTGTCTGCGCATCATCGCCGCAGCCCGCGCCGCGGGCGTGCATCTGTCGGTGAGCTTCATGCATCGGCATTTCGAGGAAGTGGTGCTGGCGCGCGAGTTGCTGGCGCAAGGGGCCATCGGCACGCCCTATTCGATGCGCATGCGCAATGCGACGCCCGGCCCGGATTGGGGGCAATGGTTTTACAGCCGCGAACGGGTCGGCGGCGGCGTGGTCATGCAGCTGGGCGTGCACGGCATCGACCTCCTGCAACACCTGTTCGGCGGCATCGTCAGCGTCAAGGCCGGCATCGCCCTCTTGCGCAAGGAGCGAAAGCTGGCCGACGGCAGCGTCGTGCACCCGGACAACGAGGACCACGCGCTGGCCCTGTACCGGCTCGGCGGCGAGGCGCTGGCCAGCCACGAGATGAGCATGAGCGAGGTAGCCGGCTGCGACCGCTTCACGCTCGAAATCTATGGCGAACGCGGCACGATCTGGCTGCGCTCGCAGCGCGGCTTGCTGGCCGTGCATGCGCCCGCTCACGGCGGCACGCGCGAATGGCGGGTGCCGCCCCTGCCGGCGCGCGCTGCCGGCGAACGGCAGCACCGCGCCTTCATCGACATGCTGCGCGGCGATGCGCCGCCGGACGACACCGCGGTCGCCGGACTGGCGAGCGTGCAGGTGGCCGAGGCGATCTATCGCGCCCATGATTCAGGTCGCGAGGAATTCGTCGCCGGGAGGCAGGCATGACATCCCCGATCCGCGTGGCGGTGCTGTCGTTCGCGCACTACCACGCCAATTTCTGGAGCGAGGTCTTCAAGGCCTCGCCGCTGGCGACGCTGACCGCGATCTGGGACGACGATGCCGCGCGCGGACGCGGCGCCGCGGCGACACACGCGGTGCCGTTCGAGGCCGACCTCGACACCGTGCTGGCCGGCTGCGACGCCGTGGCGATCTGCTCGGAGACCGCGCGCCACGCCGACCTGATCGAGCGCGCCGCCCGCGCGGGACGCGCGATCCTGTGTGAAAAGCCGCTCGCGACCTCGCTTGCGGAATGCGGGCGCATCCGCGCGGCCGTGGCTCGAGTCCTCTTCATGCAGAGCTTTCCCAAGCGCTTCGATCCGGTGAACCTGGAATTGAAGCGCCGACTGGAAGCGCGCGAGTTCGGCCGCATCGGCCTGGTGCGCGTCCGGCACGGGCATTTCTATGGGCGCGATGCCGGCTTTGCCGCTAGCTGGCACGCCAAGCGGGCGGCCAGCGGCGGCGGCACCCTCATCGACGAAGGCGTGCACGGTGCCGATTTCCTGCGCTGGATGTTCGGCGAGCCGGTCGCGGTCACGGCAGTCCAATCGAGCGCCCTGCTCGGCCTGGACGTCGAAGACCTCGCGATCGCCACCTATCGCTACGCCGACGGCATGCTGGCCGAATTGGTCACAAGCTGGAACTTCGTCGCCGCGGAAAACTCGATTGAGGTTTACGGGCAGACCGGCAGTGCGATCGTCGGCGGAGTCGATCTGGCCTCGAAGGATTTTTGCAACGCCGCCTGGCTCAAGACTTACACCGGCGGGGAGCGCACCTGGACCGTGTCGGACACGGTGCCGCGCTTCAAGCAAGGCGGATTCCACCAGCAGAACGCCCTCGCCTTTCTCGACGCGCTGGCGCATGGCAAGTCGCCGCCAATTACCCTGGAAGACGGCGCGCGCGCCCTGGCCATGATCCTGGCAGCCTACGAAGCCGCCGCGCTGGGCCGCGAAGTCACCATCCGTTTCGAATGACACCGACAGGAAAAAATGACGCTCGCAATCACCGCCACCGACACGCGCATCCCGCTCGCAGGCGGCGTCGAGGTACCGGCCTATCAGGTCATGCCCGCGGCGGACCCGCCCGTCGCCGCCGTGCTGGTGCTGTCTGAAATCTGGAGTGTCAATCAGAACATCCGCAGTATCTGCGACCGCCTGGCAGGGCAGGGCGTAGCCGCATTGGCGCCCGATCTTTATCGCGGCGGCGCCGCGCCGGTGGAGAGCGACCCGCCGGAAGCGGTGACGCAGTCCTTTCTGGATTACGACGACGCGCGCGGCATTCGCGACGGTCGCGCCTTCCTCCGCGCCCTGCGTGAGCGCGCGCCTGTCGGCACGCGCGTCTTCGTATGGGGCTTCTGCATGGGCGGGCGCTTCGCGCACTATCTGGGCGCCTGCGGCGAGGGCCTGGCCGGAGTGGTGAACTTCTACGGGCGCCTCAGCTTCGAACGCCAGGCCAACAAACCCTTCATCCCGATGGACCTGGCCGACCTGATCGAGGTGCCTTACCTGGGGCTGTTCGGCGAGTTCGATCCGATCGTGCCGGAATGCGATGTCGAGGCCTTGCGCCAACGCTTTGTCGCGCGCGGGCATCCGCACCGGCTGACCGTCTTCAAGGGCGCCGAGCACGCCTTTTTCAACCACACCCGCGCTTCCTATCACCCGCAGGTGGCGGCGCAGGCCTGGGACATCACCCTGCGTTTCTTTCTGGAAGGGACATTGCAGTGAACCCGAAGTCAAAACCCGCGATCGCCATCCTCGGCTGCGGCAATTTCCCGCGCCGTTATCACGTGCCGGCGTTGGCTGCGGAGTCGCGCGCCCGCTTTGCGATGATCTGCGACACCGGCACCAGCGAGGTGCTGAAAGACACTGCGGCGCGCGCCGGCGCCGTCCTCACTCCGAGCATCGAGGACATGCTCGCCCCCGGCGCCTGCGATGCGGTCATCATCAGCACGCCGCACACCCTGCATGCAGGACATGCGATGCGGTGCGTCCAGGCCGGCAAGCACGTACTGTGCGACAAGCCTTTCGTGATGCACTCGGCCGAAGCCCGCGCGCTGGCGGGCGCCGCGCGCGCGGCGGGCGTGATCGGTGCGGTCGCCTTCAACCGCCGCTTCGACGCGGGGTGCCTCCGCGCGCGGCAGTTGATCCGTGACGGCGCCATCGGCGAGGTTCGCTACGTCGAGACCGTGCAGTTGGGCTACGAGCGGGCCGGCTGGTTCCTGGACCCCGCACTGGGTGGCGGCGGCCCCTTCACCGGGCGCGGCGCACACATGGCCGACCTGCTGCCCTGGCTGCTGGACCGCGCTCCCGAGCGCGTGCGCGCGACCGTACGTCCCGGCGCGCCTGGCAAGTCGGATGAAGGCGGCTTCATCGAGATCGACTTCGGGCCGCTGCGCTGCCACCTCACCTGCATCACTGCCGGGCTGCACATGTGGGACGAAGTGCGCATCTTCGGCGAAGACGGCCTTGTGGAACTGCGGCGCCCGCTGGACATTCCGATCGGCTGGCAACTGACGCGCTGGGATCGCGGCCGGCAACCGGTGGAGACGCTGCAAGCCGACGACACTCCAGGTGCCGCCACGCACGATTTCGTTTCCGCGATCCTGGGCCAGGGCGGCGCCGGGACAGGTCCGGCGTGCAGCTTCGACGCCGCCTGGCATTCGGTGCGCATCGTCGAGCTGGCGTTCGAGTCGGGTGCGCGCGACGGCGCCTGGCTCGCGATCTGACGATCGCCTGAGGGGCTCAGACGCGCGGGTCGAGCGAGGGCAGGCCGAAGCGGATGCGCCCGGCGTTGACCGCCTGCACGTCCCACGCCATGGTGAATTGCAGGACGGCAGCGTGAATGTCGCGCCAGGCGCGCAGGAAATGGCTGTCGGGGTCCAGGCCGCGCGCGCCGATGAGCGGGTGCAAGCGTTCGACCGCGCGCAGGCACAATTGCCCGGCGAAGGCATTGTTGAGGCGCCAGCGTGCGCGCGTATCGATGTCCGGCACCGTGCCGTCGCTGACGATCGCCAGCGCGTCGTCGCAGTCCTTGACCAGGAGCGCCCAGGCGGCGGCGATTTCCGCTCCGGCTTCGGCGATGCGTACCTGGGTGGTCGGCAGTTCGCACATCGGCGCTCCGGCGACGTTCTTGCGCGTGCGCAATTCGTCCTCCATGGCCATGAGCGCGCCGCGCGCGATGCCCAAGGCCGGCCCGGCGAAGACCTTGGTGCCGAGGGTCAGCGGCGGGATCCGGTACAGCGCCGACGGGTTGAGCGCGCTGCCCGGCGTGACCCCGCCCAGGATCAGCGTGGTCGGCAGGGTGCGATGCTCCGGAATGAAACACTCCTTCAGACGGATCGACTTGCTGCCGGTGCCGGCCAGGCCGGCGACGTTCCAGTCGTCGATGACCTCGTACTGCGCGCGCGGCACCAGCGCGAAGCGGTGCTGCGGCGGGCCGCCTTCCTGCGGGACGAAGACCTGCATGTTGTTCCAGTCGGCGTAGTCCACGCCGCTGGCGAAGCTCCACAGGCCGTCGCAGACGATGCCGCCGTCCACCTTGCGGGTCGTGCCGCCCTTGGCCGGGAAGGACGAGGCGATGAGGGCGTTGCCGTCGTTGCCCCACACTTCCTCCTGGGTTTGCGGATAGTGGATGCCGAGGATCAGGTTCTGCACGGCCAGGTTGGTGAAGACCCAGCAACTCGATCCGCAGCCGCGCCCCAGTTCAGCGGCCAGGTCGATCATCATCGACAAACCCAGTTCGCTGCCGCCAAAGCGCTTGGGCTGGTGGATGCGGTAAAAGCCCGCCGCGACGAAGGCCTCATGCGTGGCGCGCGCGATGCGCCGGTCGCGCTCTGTCTGCACCGCCCGCTCGCCTAAGGTCGGAACCAGGGCACGCGCCGCTTCAATCAGCGTGCGGCGCCTCTCCGCGTCGGCCGCCGCCGCATCCGTTGCCGTCATCGCTTACCCCCGGGTCACAAATTGCCCCGAGGATAGCCGATCGTCACGCCAGCTTGAAGAGCGCGCGCGCGTTGTCCTCGAAGATCATCTTTTTCTGCGCCGCGGTGAGCCAGTCGAAGGACTCGATGATGGGCGCGATGTCGTCGAAGGTGGTGCCGGTCACGGGGTTGACCGCCGAACCGACGCCGGGACACTCGGCGCCGAAAAGGCAACGCTCCGGGCCGACCAGATCGATCAAGAGCTTGAGTCCGCCCTCGGAATACAGCACCGTGTCGTAGTAGAGCTTCTTCATGCCGTCGATGAAGCGCTGGCCGCCAGGCTTGCGCATCGAGGACGACTGGAAGCGCCCCACCTGGTAGGGCACCGCGCCGCCGCCGTGCGAGCAGACGATCTTGAGCGACGGGAAGTCCTTGAAGACGTCCGAATTGACCAGGCCGTAAACGGCGATGGTCTCCTCGTTGATGAAGTGCACCGTGTAGGGGGTGCGCTCGGAGTGCGAGCCGGTGGCATGGATGTGCGCCGGCACGTCGAGTTCGCAGAGCTTTTCGTAGAGCGGATACCAGTAGCGATCGCCCAACGCCGGCGCCTCGGTGCCACTGTTCTCGAACGGGTCGGGGTTCAGGATGCAGCCCTTGAAGCCGAGTTCGGTGACGCAGCGCGTCAGCTCCGGCAAGGCCTCCTCGATCGGCGCACCCGCCACTTGCGGCAGCCCGCACACACCGAAAAAGAAACCGTCGTAGAGCTGGGTCTGGCGATGAATGATGTTGTTGGTCTCTTCGGTGAACCAGTGCACCACGCGCGCCGGCTTGGCGCTGTGCATCATCTGGAAGGGCCGCGGCGAGATCAGCTGCATGTCGATGCGGTTCTTTTTCAGCATGTCGAGGTGCCCGACCGGCGCCATCTCGACCTTGTTGCACGCGCGGCGGATCTCGTCGTCGGTCACCATGACCTTGCCGCGCCCGTGCGCGCCGCGATGCGAGAGGATGGATGCCTTGTAGGCCCACAGTTCGGCCGGTGCGCTGACGTGGCCGTGGCAGTCGATGATCATGCGGTCTGTCTCCGAAGCGTGGGATTGAACTAGGAGGCGAATTGGCCGGTGCCGGGAATGAGCCCCATGGCGCGTTCGAACTCCGCGCGCACCGCCCGCGGCTGGCCGGCCTGGAACACGTAGTCGGCGAGCATGCCCTTGAACTGCGGGTGGGCCAGGAGCTCGGCGCGAGTCATGCCTTCGGTCAGCGCGCGGCGCGCCGCAACCGGCAGGCGCACGGCGAGGTTCTTCGCGGGGTCGCGCAGGATGCCGCGCGGGTCGCGCCCCTCTTCGAGCGCCTTCAGGTCGTCGAAGAGACGCTTGCGCAGCATGACGATGCCGGCGTCCGACGGCGCCAGGTGCTCCTGCGTGCGGTCGGCGATGCGCCCCTGCCCGCTCCAGGCGACGAAGTCCTGGTTCATGACGTGCGAGGTGATCCATCGTCCATCGGCGTCGACCGTCGGGCCGCGCCAGGCAGGAATGCGTTCCTGCACATAGGGCTCGGACTCGCGCGGCACGCGCATGAACGACCAAGTGACCGAGAGCGTGTTCTCGTCGTCGATCGGTACGCGCCACTCGAAATGGTCGCCCAGGAAAAACGCGTTGGGCCACAGGCAGGTGCGGCCGATGACCCACAGCGGGTCCTTTTCGCTGGTGTCCTCGCGGATGCGCTTGTACACCAGGCCGAACTCGAACTCCTCGAAGCCGACCTTGAGATGGGTCGGCGCGTAGGGACCGGTGCGGCCGGCAAGGCGCGTCTTCCAGTTGGAATGGGTCCACTCAAAATGCACGGGGTCGATCGAGTTCTCCTGGCATTGCAGCCAGTTGCACGGCACCTCAGAAATCACGACTTGCGCAAAGCCGTTGCCCCAGGAAAAGGGCTCCCAGTCCGGCACCAGCGGCGCCGGCGCCGGTCCCAGATAGGCCCACACCAGGCCGGCCTTGATCTCGACCGGGTAGGCCGTGATGCGCACGCTGTCCTTGGCGTTGAGTTCGGGGTGGGCGATATCCTCGTACGGCTGGCCGATGCAGCGGCCCGTCGCGTCATAGTTCCAGCCGTGATAACTGCAGCGCAGTCCGTCCGGTTCCACGTAACCATGGAGAAGGTCGGCGCGCCGGTGCGCGCAACGCCGGTCGATGAGGCCGAACTTGCCGCCGAGGTCCTTGTACAGGACCAGGTCTTCGCCCATGAGGCGCAAGGCGCGGATCGGCGTGTCATCGAACTCGGCCACGCCCGCCACCGGCATCCAGTGCCGCCGCAGGAGCTCGCCCATGGGCGTGCCGCGGCCGACTTGGGTCAGGGTACGGTTGCGTTCCTCGTTCAGCACGATGCGCTCACAGGAAACGGGTCGGCCAGATCATGGTGCGCCACATGTGCGCCACCGGGCTGGCATCGAATCCCAGTCCCTCGGCAGGCTGGCGGAAATTGCGCCCGATGATGTCGACAAAGGCGTCCAGGCTGACCTTGGCCTCCTTGTCCTGCGAGTAGATGTCGTGGATGGTGATCAGGCGCGCCGTCGCGTACCACTTGTGCGCGCGCGCTTCGCGATACGCCGCCTCGATGTAGGCGTCCGGCTTGTAGTCGGCGCCGAACCATCCGACATAGGTTTGCGGGTAGGCGTAGCCGGCCTCGGCATCCGGAAAGAAGCGCAGTGCCTGGTGGTAGCGGATCGCCCAGGCGACCTCGGGATCGACGTAGGGCTCGATGAGCTGCGCGCCCCAGTAACCATGGTCACCGCGGATGAATCCGGCCACCGCGATGTCGTGCAGGAGGCAGGCCAGCACGATCTTCTCGGGCAGGCCGGCGGTCAAGGCATGGGTGGCACTTTGCAGCAGGTGGTGCACGGTCGAAGCCGAGAACCGCAGCCGGAAGAAATCGATCAAGGTCGGCCTGGCGGGCATCGTGGGCAGGCGCGGATCATCCCCCATCAGGAAGGTGATGGGCGAGCCGGGCGGCCCCCACTCGGCCTGGCGCTGGAAAGGCAGTCGCGGATCGCGTTCGCCGGAATCGAACAGCACCGACTTGACAACCTTGCGATCCAGGGCGGGGTTTTGCGACATGCGCTTGGAGCGGCTTAAAAATAATATGTTATTACTGAACTGACGCAAAACTCCAGCTAAATCCTTGCTGCAACGCGCAATCGATTGTGATGCCTGGCACCTTGCGGCCCTTACTTTAATAACATATTATTTTTTGATGCAACTTGAGCAAAGCCCGGCGCCCGCCTGGACGACCGGATTCGACCCGTCCGACGCCACCCCCGCGCCCTCGCTGTGGGAGCCGGTGCAGTCCGACACCCTGTCGTGGCGCATCGTCAGCCAGGTACGGCGCGCGCTCTTTGCCGACAAGTTGAAACCGGGCGACTTCCTGGGTACTGAAGGCTCGATCG
The DNA here is from genome assembly GCA_016790635.1 of Burkholderiales bacterium. Taxonomy (GTDB): domain Bacteria; phylum Pseudomonadota; class Gammaproteobacteria; order Burkholderiales; family JAEUOS01; genus JAEUOS01. Next base: position 19,968 of record JAEUOR010000079.1, on the reverse strand, counting down.
CGCGCGACTTCGGCGTCTCGCGCATGGCCGCGCGCGACGCGCTGCGCTCGCTGGCCGCGGTCGGCATTGTCACCATCCGCGCCGGTGCCAAGGGCGGCGCGGTGATCGCCCACGGCAACGCCGAACTTTTTGCCGACGCGCTGGCCGTGCAGCTCAAACTGATCGGCATTTCCGGGAGCGAAATGCTGGACGCGCAGATCGGCATCGAGGCCATGGCCGCAGAACTCGCGGCACGCCACGCCACGCCGGCCGACCTGACACTCCTGCGCGGATTGCTCGAGGAACTGAAGCGCCTGATCGGATCGCCGGCGGAATTCACCGACCTGTCGATGCGCTTTCACTTGGGCGTCGTCGAGGCCTCGCACAACCGCGCGCTGATCGCCCAGTTTCGCGCGCTGCGTCACATGCTGCTGCCGGCCTACGCGCGCCACACCACGCCGGATATCGCCGCGCGCGCGGTCGAAGCGCACGCCAAGTTGCTGGGCCACATCGAAGCCGGCGACGCCGACGGCGCGCGCGAACAGATGGTGCGGCGCCTGCGCGTGATCCGCGCCAATCGCTTCGCCGGCGACGCGCCGGCCCCGCCCGGACAAAAAACCACGGAGACACCGTCATGAAGCCGCCGATCTCGATCCACCCGCCCGTCCTTCCCTCCCGACGTCGGCACCTGCTCGGCGCAGGCGCCCTCGCGGCGGCGGGCGCGCTGGCCGCTCCGCGCGCGCGCGCCCAGGCCCCGCGCAAGATCACCATCTCCTTCCCGACCCGCAGCGGCGCGTCGTGGCCCATGTTCATCGCCAAGGACACCGGCCTGTATGAAAAATACGGCCTGGATGTCAATCTGGTCTTCGGCGTGCATCCGGCCGGCATCGCCATGCTCACCTCCGGCGAGGCGCAGATGGCCAACTACGGCATCGACCCGGTCATGAACGCGGCGACCAAGGACGCGTCCTTCATCGCGATGGGTTCCTCGCTCAACAAGGGCAGCTTCGGCCTGGTGGCCAGAAAGACCATCAAGCGCGGCCAGGACCTGAAGGGCAAGAAGATCGGCGTCGGACGCGTCGGCGATACGCCGTATCACTTCACGGTGTCGATGCTCAAGAAATATGGCATCGGGCCGCGCGAGGTGATCTGGGTACCTAGCGGCGCGGACGCGGCCGGCCGCGTCGCGACCCTGGTGGCGGGCCAGGTGGACGCGGCGCTCCTGACCACACCTTCGTTCTTCAAGCTCATCGACGGCGGCGAGTTCGTCAATCTCGCCTACATCTCGGAGTTTCCGGACATCTTCGTCTCCACGGTCTACCTGTTCCGCAAGAACTTCGCGGCCCAGAATCCGGCGGTGCCCGAGGCCATCATCAAGGCACACGCGGAAGCGATCAAGCGCTTCTACGAAGACAAGGTGCAGGCCATCAAGAGCTATTCGGCGCAGAATCGCGCCGAGACGCCGGTCGATACCGCGCGTGTCTACGACCTGTATCTGAAGGACAACCTGCTCGATCGCATCCCGATGATCCTGAAGGGCGCGATCGCATCCGGCGTCGAGCGCGACGGCGACGCCAATCCGGCCTTGAAGAGCTTCGATTTCCGCCAGCTGGTCGACAACTCGGTAGTCATTCGACTGATCCGCGAGGGCTGGTTCGAGAAGCTGTTCGGACCCGGCATCAAGGCCGAGCAGGACCGCAAGCTCAAGGAAGCCTTCGGCACATGAATGCCCCGGCCATGGCGGGCATGATCGATCCGGAGGCCCGTGCCGCAGGCACGCGCGAGATCAAGCTCGACATCGAGCGCCTCACCTACCGCTACTGGCTGGAGCGCGAGGAGCGCGAGTTCCTGGCCTTCGCGGACGTCTCGCTTGCGGTTGCCGACGGCGAGTTCGTCTGCATCGTGGGTCCCTCGGGGTGCGGCAAGACCACGCTCTTGAACGTCGTTGCCGGGCTCTTGAAATACGACGAAGGATCGCTGCGCATCGGCGGAGCACTGGTCAATGGCCCGGGCATCTCGCGCGCGGTGGTGTTCCAGCACGCCAGCCTCCTGCCCTGGCGCACGGTCACCGGCAACGTGCGCTATGGCATGGAGATGCAGCGGCGCTTCGACGAAGCCACCATGCGCGAGCGCGCGGCGCATTTCATCGCCCTGGTGGGCCTGTCCGGTTTCGAGGGCCGCTACCCCTCGGAACTGTCGGGCGGCATGCAGCAGCGCGTCAACCTGGCGCGGGCGCTGGCAACCGACCCCGAGGTGCTGCTGATGGATGAGCCGTTTGCCGCGCTGGACGCGCAGACACGCGAGTTCATGCAGTCCGAACTCCTGAAAATCTGGGCCAAACAGAAAAAGACCGTGCTCTTCATCACCCACCAGATCGACGAGGCGGCCTACCTGGCCGACCGCGTGGTCGTGATGGGCACCAGGCCCGGGCGCATCAAGCGCGAATTCGCCGTTCCCTTCGCGCGCCCGCGTGCCCTGTCGGTCAAGCGCGACCCGGAGTTCCTGCGCCTGGTCGACAGCGTCTGGTCCTTGATCGAGGAAGAATCGGCGCGCATCGGCGTGGTGCGCGCGCCGGATTGAAAGGAAACCCATGAGCGTCCCTCCTTCCGCCCTGGCCCGTGGCTCGCCCGGCGTGCCTGTTGCGCCAGTCCGCGAACGCCCGCGCCAGACCTGGTTTCAACGCAACACCGCGCTGGTGCTGGGCAGCGTCGCGGTTGCCGTGGTGCTGGTCATTTGGGAGATCCTCTGGCAGGCCGGCCGCATTTCTCCCCTATTCTTCAGCGGCCCCTCGGCAGTGGCCAAGCGCTTCGTGCACGAACTGATCGAGGGCAACCTGCTGTCCGACATGGCCTACAGCGGGCGCAATTTCGCGGTCGGCTTCGGGCTCGCCTGCCTGGTCGCGATCCCGCTGGGCATCCTGCTCGGCTGGTACCGGCACTTTCGCATGGTGGTCGATCCGTTCCTGAACGCCTTCTATGCCACGCCGCGCATCGCCTTCATTCCGCTCATCATCATCTGGTTCGGCATCGGCATGTGGTCCAAGGTGTTCATCATCTTCTTAGCCGCCCTGTTCCCGATCCTCATCAACACCATCGCCGGGGTCAAGAACCTCGATCCCGACCTGCTCAAGGCGGCGCGCGCCTACTGCGCGCTGGACCGGCAGATCTTCCTCACCATCGCGCTGCCTTCCTCGGTGCCCTTCATCCTGGCCGGGGTGCGCCAGGGCGTCGCGCACGGACTGATCGGCGTGATCGTCGGCGAGCTCTTTGCGGGCAACGAGGGCATCGGCTTCATGATCGCCTACGCCGGCCAGACCTTCGCCACCGACCTGCTCTTGTGCGGCGTGCTCATCACCGCGACCGCCGGCATCGTGATCACCGCGATCGCCGATCGCATCCAGCGCCGCTTTTCGCGCTGGCGCCCCAACGAAGTCGGCGGCTGAGCATGGCGCAGATCGTCCTCGGGCTGGGTTCTTCGCATGGCCCCATGCTGGCCACACCGCCGGCACAGTGGGACTTGCGCGCCGGTGCGGACCGCAACAATCCGCGTCACGCCTATCGAGGCGCCCTGATCGACTTCGCCACCCTCAAGGCGCGGCGCGACAAGGACTTCACCGGCGAGGCCGCCTTGCCCGAACGCGAAGCCCGCTTTGCGCGTTGCCAGCGCGCACTGGACCGGTTGGCGCAGGCGTTTCGTGCCGCCGCCCCGGATGTCGCGGTGATCGTCGGCAACGACCAGCGCGAGGTGTTCCAGGACGACTTCACGGGTGCGTTCACGGTCTACACGGGCGAGACGATCGCCAACGTGCCGCTGGACGAGGCGCGGCGCGCCAGGCTGCCGCCAGGGATCGCCATCGCAGAGGCCGGCCACTGCCCGCCCGAAGGCGCGACCTATCCCGGCGCGCCGGACCTGGCGCGCTCCATGGTGCGTTCGCTCACGGGAGCCGGCTTTGATGTCGCACAGTCCGCGCGCCTGCCCAAAGGCGAGGATCGCCAGCAGGGCATACCGCATGCCTTCGGTTTCATCTACCGGCGCATCATGCAGGACCAACCGCCGCGCACCGTGCCGGTATTCGTCAATGGCGGCGTGCCGGACAACATCCCCAGCGCGGCACGCTGCCTCGCCTTCGGCCGTGCGTTGGCCGGCGCGATCGCGGCATGGCCGAACGACCTGCGCGTGGTCCTGGTCGCCTCCGGCGGCTGGACGCATTTCGTGGTCGACGAAGAACTCGATGCGCGCTTCCTGCAAGGCTTCCGGAACCACGATGAGACCTTGCTCGCGGGCGTGGAGGAAAACCTGTTCCTGGGCAACACCTCGGAGATGAAGAACTGGTACCCGGTGGCTTCCGCCATGCATGCGGCCGGAAAGCGCTTCGACCTGATCGACTACGTGCCCTGCTATCGCACCGAGGCGGGCACCGGCAACGCGATGGGATTCGCACGATGGCAATAGATCAATCCTTGGTTGCGCGCCTGCAGCGCGTGGACGTGTGCGCGGTGTCCGACGCGCTGGACAAGCTGGGCATGCGTGGTTACGTCAACGGCCTGCCGCGCCTGGCGACCGAGGCGCGCATCGGCGGGCGCGTGGTCACCGCGCGCTTGGTCGCAAAAGACCAGGTGGCGCCGACCGCCGGTCCGCCGCGTCATCTGGGCACCACCGCGATCGCCAACTGCTTGGTCGGCGACATCATCGTCATCGAGTCGCGCTCCGGCATCGAGGCCGGTTCGTGGGGGGGCATCCTCACCCTGGGAGCCAAACTCAAGGGCGTGGCCGGGGTCATCAGCGACGGCCTGGTGCGCGACATCGACGAGTCGCGCGAACACGGCTTTCCGGTGTTCGCACGCGGCACGACGGCGCGCACCGCGCGCGGACGCATCGCGGAAGCCGGCAACCAGTGCCCGGTGGCGATCGGCGATGTCACCGTGCACCCCGGCGACTACGTGCTGGCCGACGGCAGCGGAGTCGCATTCATTGCCGCGGCCGATATCGAGCGCGTGCTCGCGGCGGCCGAGGCCATCGCCGCGCGCGAGGCGGCGATGGCAGGCGCGCTCAAGTCCGGCCAGGCGATCCACGAAGTCATGGGCGCCTCCTACGAGCACATGCTCAAGAAGGACTGAACAAAGGGAGACGCCATGTCAGGCTTTGCGCAATTTCCCGGCTGTGATGTACGCGCCAAGCTGGACCATCCGGTCATCGACGCCGATGCGCACGTGCTGGAGTGCGAGTTCGCGCTGGATGATTTTCTGGCGCAGGTGGCCGGCAGCGCGATGGTCGAGCGTTCGCGCGCGCGCATGCGCGGCAACCCGTACAAGTTCGAGACCCGCACCATCTGGTGGGGCGTGCCCTCGGGCAAGCACACCGGCGACCGCGCGATGGCCATGCTGCCGAAATTGTTCCGCGCGCGCATGGACGAGGCGGGCATCGACTTTGCGCATTGCTACACGACCAACGGCATCCCGGGGCTCTACATCGGCGACGATGAGTTGCGCCAGGCCACCTGCCGCGCCCTGAACACGATGTATGCCGACATGTTCAATGAGGTCGGCGACCGCGTGCGTCCGGTGGCGGTGATTCCGACCTTCACACCCGAAGAAGCCATCGCCGAACTGGATCACGCGGTGCTGAAGCTGGGCCACAAGGCGATCATGATCGGCACCGAGATTCGCCGCCCGCACTCCGAGATCGCGCGCGCCGCGCCGCAACTGGCGGCGTATTCCGAGTCGACCCGCTCGATCGCGATGGATGCGCCCTACGACTACGACCCCTTTTGGCGGCGCTGCGTGGAACTGGGCGTGGCGCCGGTCTGCCACACCGCGGCGCGCGGCAGCGGCTACCGTGCCTCGCCGACCAACTATGTCTTCAACCACCTGGGCAGCTTCGCGCAGGGCGCGGATTTCTTTTGCCGCGCGCTTTTTTTCGGCGGGGTGACCAGGCGCTTCCCGACCCTCAATTTCGGCTTTCTCGAAGGCGGCGTCGCCTGGGCCATGGGCTTGCTCAACGACATCGTCGAGCATTTCGAGAAGCGCAACCGCGACACCCTCCTGGCCACCCTGGACCCTGCTGCGCTTGATGTCGACCTCCTGGCCCGCCTGTTCGATGAATATGGCAACGCCTACCTGACCGGCGAGCGCATTCGCGCCGCGCCGCACCACCGTGCCGCGCGCCCGGAACGCCCCGACCCCTTCGATGAATTCGAGGCTTGCGGCATGCGTGAAGTGGCCGACCTGAAGCCGCTTTTTTGCGACAACTTCTATTTCGGCTGCGAGGCCGACGACCGCATGATGTCGGTGGCCTTCAACCGCCGCCTGTCGCCGGTCGGCGCCAAGCTGAAAGCCATGTTCGGCTCCGACATCGGCCACTGGGATGTCATGGAAGCCAAGACCGTGCTCTCGGAAGCCTGGAGCCTGGTCGAGGGCCGGCTCCTGACTCCGGCCGACTTTCGCGAACTCATGTTCGTGAACCCGGCGTCCCTGCACCTCGGCATGAACCCCAAGTACTTCGCGGGCACCGTTCTCGAAGACGCCGCTCGATCGTTGCCGACCAAAGGCGCCGCCGGCAGAAACGCCGCCACGGCCAAGCCCGCTACGGAGGTCGCATGAAAGCCGAACACGCAGAACTCACCACCGTCGCCACGACCACGGTGGCCGAGGCCTGGCTGGCGCTGCTCAAGGCGCGCGGCATCGATTACCTCTACGTCAACGCCGGCACCGACACCCCGCCGCTGATCGAAGCCTACGCACGCGCCGCCGCATCCGGACTGCTGTACCCGGAACCCATTGTCTGCCCGCACGAAAACCTGGCCGTCGGCATGGCGCACGGTTACGCTCTCGCCACCGGTCGCGCACAGGCGGTGATGCTGCACGTATCGGTCGGCACCGCCAATGCGGTGTGCGCGCTCATGAACGCGGCGCGCGACCAGGTGCCGCTGTTGCTGGCGGCGGGACGCACGCCGCTCTTTGAATCCGGCCGCACCGGCGCGCGCAATGCGTGGATCCACTGGGCGCAGGAAATGTACGACCAGGCCGGCATGCTGCGCGAACTGGTCAAGTGGGACTACGAGTTGCGCGACGGCCTGAACGTGCGCGAAGTCACTGAGCGCGCCCTGGCCATCACCCACGCCGCGCCGCGCGGCCCGGTGTACCTGACCCTGCCGCGCGAAGTCATCGCCGCGCCGCTGGAACAACTCTCCTGGAGCGCGCAGGCGCCTGCCGCCGCCAGCGAGCCGCACCCTGACCCCGCGCAGGTGGCCACCGCCGCCGAGTGGATCGCCAGTGCGCGAGCGCCGCTCATCATCGCCGCAGCCAGCGGGCGCGACCCGCGCGCCGTGACCCTCCTGGCCGAGATCGCCGAGACCTGGGCCCTGCCGGTGGTGGAGAACAAGGCGCGCATGATCTGCCTGCCCGCGGACTCCCCCGCGCACGCCGGCTTCGAGGCGGAGACGCTCGTTGGCGACGCCGACGTGGTCCTGACCCTCGAATCCGACGTACCCTGGATTCCGCGCCAGGGCGCGCCCAAGCCGGAGGCGAAGGTGATCCAGGTGGGCGTCGACCCGCTGTGGGCCGACTACCCGGTGCGCAGCCACCGCGCCGATCTCATCGTGACTGCCGGCGCTGCACCCTTCCTGGCCGCGCTCAAGGACGCGCTCGTCGCGCGACGCGCTGCCACCGATGCAGAGACCAAGCCCGCCCAGGCCGCGCGCGCAACGCGTCTGGCGACGATCCGCGACGCGCAAGCCAAGCGCAATACCGCCGCGCTAGACGCCGACCGCGCACGCGGCGGCGCGATCACCAAGACCTGGCTCTCGCACTGCCTGAACCTGGCCAAGCCGGCCGATGCCATCGTGGTCAACGAATACTGGGCGCTGCGCCAGTACCTGCACTTCAACGCACCGGGCAGCTTCTACAGCCTGCCGCCCGCCGGCGGCCTGGGCTGGGGCCTGCCTGCGGCGATGGGCATTCGCCAGGCGCGGCCAGAGGCGACCGTGATCGCCACCATCGGCGACGGCGCCTACATCTTTGCCAACCCGGCCGCCTGCCACCAGGCCGCCGCGGCGCACGGCATACCGGTGCTGACCATCGTCTGCAACAACGGTAAATGGGGCGCAGTCGAACTGGCGACCAAGGGCATGTACGGCCAGGGCGCGGCGGCCAAAGCGCCGCATGTGCCGCTCTCCCCGCTCGCGCCCTCACCCGACTTCGAAAAGTACTGCGAGGCATCCGGTGGCTACGGGGAAAAAGTCAGCAGCCGCGAGCAACTGCCGGGCGCGCTGGCGCGCGGCCTGGCCGCGGTCCGCGAAGGCCGCCAGGCGCTGCTCAACGTGATCTGCGAGTAGGCGGGTGAGCGCGGATGCGTGGGTCGTCGTCGCGAACGTCGACGATGTTCCTGAAGGTGAAGCCCGCCGCGTCGAAATCGGCGGACGCGGCATCGCGCTCTACAACGTCGCCGGTGAAGTCTTCGCCACCGACGACACCTGCACCCACATGCGCGCGCGGCTCTCGGACGGCTATCTGGAGGGCCATGTCATCGAGTGTCCGCTGCACTTCGGGCGCTTCGACGTGCGCACCGGCGCACCCTTGTCGGCGCCGTGCACCGTTGCGGTACGACCGCACCAGGTTCTGGTCGAAGCTGGAACCATCAAAGTTCGTCTCGCGCATTAGCGATTCAAACCATCTGCTCAGCGAGCGACTTCATGTCATCGACCCATATGTCCGGTTGATGCGGCGTCGCGCCGAAGGGACGCTTGCGGCGATCGATGAACGCGCTGTACATCCCGGCGGCCTTGGCGCCCACGCAGTCGAAGGCGTGGTTGGCGACAAACAGCACTTCGTCCATGCGCACCCGCATGATCTCGGCGGCCTTGGTGTAGGTGGCTACATGTGGCTTGAATGACCCGGCTGCGGCGACTGAGATGACCGCGTCGAACGGCACCTTGTGATACTGCTTGGCGGTCTCAAGCATGTCCGGGTCGCCGTTGGACAGGACGACGATCTTGTACCTGGACTGAAGCCTGGCCAGCGCGGCCGGGACGTCGGGAAAGCAGGTGAGCTTCTCGATGCATGCGACCAGGTAACGCACTTCTTCCTGGGTGTATTGAATGCCCGCCCGGTCCATCGTGTAGGCGACGGCGCGATGGCCGATCTCGCGATAGGACGTGTGCTCCTTGTGCAGGAGCGCATCGATCATCGAGTTCTCGAAGTGCGTGCGGCGCCACCAGGTGACAAACGAGTTCGGGTTGCCGGTCCAACCCTTGGCCTTGAGGAAGGGCGCGGCGATCTCGGTCAATCCCTTTTGCATGTCGACCACGGTACCGTACTGGTCGAACATCACGACCTTGATTTTTTGCTTCAACTGTTCTGCGGTTGCCATATCGGACTCTCGTCATTGCCGGCCGCGGCCGCGCATTCAGGATTGCGATTCTTCAAAGACCCCTTGCACCGCAATCGCCTCATCGTCGCCGGGCCACGGCGGCATGGTCGTCGCGATGATCTCCAGGGTCGTCGTGGCACGGAACTGGAAGCTCGTACCGACCGGGATCGAGACGCTGATGCCCGGGAGTAGCTTGACGATCTGTTCATGGGCTCCGGTCTTGCGCCAAAGTTCGCCGGTGCCGGCCACGACGTACCAGAGTTCTTCGACACTGCGATGGACGACTGCTTTCGAAACACTGCCGGCCGCCAGGCGGAAGTGCGCCATGCTTCCGCCTGCAACGCGCAACATGGGGCGTACTTCGGAATGATCCGGAGCGCGCTCGACCGACGCCTCCGTGAGAACCGCCGTCGCTGGGGCGATGCGAGAGTTGATTGACGATGCGACCGGGGCCGTTGAATTCCTGCCCGACGCGCTCGTCGCGGCATCCACGGTGCGCCGCGCTTGCTCCTTGCCCTGTCGCCCGTGCTTGGTCAGGTAGGACAGAAACCACAGCAACCACAGCAGAAACCAGGCGTGGCGCACGGTGAAGTCCGACGGCAGCGGCAGAAACGGCTCAGGTTCGGGGGTGCCTGGCGCGGGGCTCGCATCACGCATGGCGCTCGCCCAAGGAAAGGTGAACAGGGCCTTGTCGGCGACGCTGCAAGGCGCCAACATGACCCAGCAAGCCGGATCACGCAGATGCATGGCGGCGCGCGCAAGTTCGACACTCCGGTCCCCGGCGCTGAGCAGCAAGAACGGCAGGAAGACAATACCCAGCGCCACTTGCAGCAGTGCAAGCACCAAAGGTGCCGCCGCGAACAGGAGCAGATGCGCCACCTGGGCCCGCCAGAGTGCAGCCCACGCGATCGCCAGGGCGCGCGCCTCGCGGATCAGGCCTTCGACTCCGGCCACGCGATCCGCGCTCGTGTCGCCGCGAACGCATGCCCCGCCGCCAGCGCGAGTTCCTCGCGATACGCCGGCGCGACGATCTGCATGCCGATCGGCAAGCCGCTTTTGGTGAAGCCGCAGTTGACGCTCATCGCGGGCTGCTGGGTCAGGTTGAAAGGGTAGGAAAACGGGGTCCACCAGGTCCAGTCGGCCGGATTGGCGTTGATGCCCGGCGGCGTCTCCGGTGCGACACGGCCGACCGCGAAGGCAGGCACGGCCGTGGCCGGTGTGATCAGGAGGTCGTAGCGGGTGTTGAATGTCTTCATCGCCTCGCCGACCTGCACGCGTCCCGCCTGATAGTCGAGGAAATCGGCGATGCCGTAGCGTGCGGCGTATTCGCAGGTGGCTTGCAGGCCCGGGTCGAGCAGCTTGTATTTGTCCGGCGGCAGACGACCGAAGGTGTTGCGCGCGATCGAGAACCAGTGCGTGGCGAAGAGCGGGCCGCAGTCGGGAAAGCCCGGGTCGGCGGCTTCCACCGTGGCGCCCAGATCGGCAAAGACCTGGACAGCGGCGGCGACCGCGGATTCGATTTCGGTATCGACATACGACACGTAGCCCAGTCGCGCGCTGTAGGCGATGCGCAGGCCCTTGACGCCGCGCGTGAGCGCGGCCGCATACGCCGGCTCTGTCGGTGGCAGCGCGGTCCAGTCGCGGGCATCCGGGCGCGCAAGCACGTCCAGGAGCATCGCCGCATCCTCGACGGTGCGCGCCATCGGGCCGACGTGCGCAACGTTGCCCATGGGCGACAAGGGCCAGGCCGGTACGCGCCCGAAGTGGGCCTTGATCCCGGTGGTGGCGGTCAACGCGTTGGGAATGCGGATCGACCCGCCGCCGTCGGTGCCGACCTGCAACGCCCCCATGCCGGCGGCGAGCGCCGCCGAGGCGCCGCCGGACGAGCCGCCGGGCGTGCACTCCGGGTTCCACGGGTTACGCGTAATGCCGGTGCGCGGCGAATCGGTCGCGCCCTTCCAGCCCCACTCCGGCGTGGTGGTTTTGCCCAGGATCACGGCGCCCGCTTCGCGCAGGCGCGCGGTGGCCGGCGCGTCTTCGTTCCACGGCCCGGCCACATCGACGGTGAGCGAGCCGCGCAGGGTCGGCCAGCCGCGCGCCAGGATCAGGTCCTTGATGCCGGTGGGCACGCCGTCGATCGGCGAAAGCGGCGCGCCTTTCAACCAGCGCGCCTCGGACGCGCGCGCATCGTTCAACGCCGACTCGACGTCGACGTGGCAATAGGCGTTGATGCGCGGGTTGATCGCCTCGATGCGCGCCAGCGTCGCGCGCGTCGCCTCGACCGGCGAGAGCGAGCGGTCGCGAAATCGCCGCGCGAGTTCAGCGGCGCTCAAAAAGACCAGGTCGGACACGGTCGTCATGGATCGGCGAAGGCAGTGTCTCAGGCAGGGTCAGCGCGGGTCGGACCAGAGTTTGCCGGCGGTGGCCCAATCGTGTTTCTTGATGTCTTCGTAGATGATGTCCACCGACGAGGGCTCGATCTTGAGCACCCGGCAGGTCTCGCTGGTGATGGCCTGCGCGAGCTCGCGCTTTTGTTCGACGGTGCGGCCTTCAAAGAGGCTGATGTGGATGAGGGGCATGTTGGGTCCTTGGTGGTGGTTGCAGGGATCAGCGAATCGTCGCCGTCAGGCGCAGGATCAGGTCGCGCGCCTGGGCGACGTAGTTGCCGCCAAACAGGTTGGCGTGGTTCAACACATGATAGAGGTTGTAGAAATCACGCCTTGTCACGTAGCCGGCATCGAGCGGCCAGGCCTCGCGATAGGCGGCGAAGAATTCGGCCGGGAAGCCGCCGAAGAGTTCGGTCATCGCCAGATCGGCCTCGCGATCACCGTAGTACACGGCCGGATCGTAGAGAACCGGCGTGCCATCTTCCAGAAATCCGGCGTTGCCGCCCCACAGGTCGCCGTGCAGCAGCGACGGCGTCGGCGCGTGACCGGGGAAGAACGCGCGCGCCGCTTCCGCCAACTTGCGCCCCTCGTCGATCCAGCCGCCGGCGTGAACGCCGGATTCCGCCAGGGCCAGTTGCGGCATCAAGCGTCGTCCGCCGAAAAAGCGCGGCCAGTCGGTGTCGATGACATTGGACTGCGGGGTTGCGCCGATATAGTTGTCGCGCTCGAAGCCGAAGCCGGTCGCCCCGGCGCGATGCAGCGCCGCGAGTTCGCGCCCCAGGCGCGCGAACGACGCGGGCGTGCCGGGGACGAGTTTCAAGTGCTCCATGACCAGGTAGCTGTGGCGCCCTTCGCCGGCCGCGGCGAAGACCTGCGGCACGCGGATCGCGTTCGCTTCGGCCAATGCCTTGAGTCCGCCGGCTTCGGCCTTGAGGCGGCCCATTTCGTCGGGCGTGCCGGCCTTGGCAAAGACGGTCTCGCCGCTGGCGAGCGTCACGGCATAGGCAGGCTGGATGCAGCCGCCGGACACGGGCACCACCTCGCGCACGCCGACCAGGCGCCGCGCGATGCGGGTGAAGAACTGTTCGAATTGCCCGGGTGTCGCCGTGCCCTGTGTCGCCGTGCCCTGCATGAATCGATCTTACACGCCAGCCGCTACAATCCTTTGATGACCGCGGCTGCCAAACATCGCCTCGTCGTGGCGCTCACCGGTGCCAGCGGCAGCCTCTATGGCGTGCGGCTTCTGCAAGCCGTGCGCGGCATCGAGGGCTGGGAAACCCACGTCGTGGTCTCCAACGCCGCCGCGCTCAACACCCAGCACGAACTGGGCATGTCGAAAAAGGAGGTCGAGGCGTTGGCCGACGTCGCGTACGATCATCGCGACATCGGCGCTGCCATTGCCAGCGGCTCCTACCTCACCGCCGGCATGGTGATCGTGCCTTGCTCCATGAAGACCCTGGCCGCGGTTGCGCACGCCTATTCGGACAACCTCATCACCCGCGCCGCCGACGTGGCACTGAAGGAGCGCCGCCGCCTGGTGCTGGTCACGCGCGAAACGCCGCTCAACCTGGCGCACCTGCGCAACATGACTGCCGTGACCGAGATGGGCGGGGTGATCTATCCGCCGGTACCGGCGCTCTACCAGGCCAGGACCTCGATCGACGACCTGGTCAATCACACCGTCGGGCGGGTGCTGGACCTGTTCGGGATCGAGTCCCGCGGGTTGGTCGAACGCTGGGGCGGGTTGACGCCGACGGCTTGAACTGCAGGGCGAAACGACGCCCCGTGTTGTCGCCACAGACTGCGGCGGGAGATCCCCTCGCGCGCTGCCGCTTCGGTCTTCCGTGTTGGCGCCGCGCGCCGACCGGTCAGCGCAGCGCGGCGACTGGCACCTGAACCTGCGCCGGCCGTGCGTGTTCCACGCGACGCACGGCCGCACGCATCGGTGCATCGTCTATCAATACCCCGACCAAGGTCGCGTCGGCACCGCCGGCCTTGAGGGCTTGGGCCAACGCCGGGCCCGGGCGGGCAACGTAAAACTCCTGTCCGGACAACGCTGCAGCCGCGTGTTCAGTCGGAATTCCCGCACCTTGCGCCACGACCCGCGCCGTTTCGGTCGGGTTATCCAGCATCCAGCGCCGCGCGCGCTCGTGCCAAGCCAATACCTGCTCTACCGGCTCGCGCCGCTCTGTGAGCGTGCGCTGACTTACGACAAGAACGTTGAAGCCGTTTGCGTCACGCGACACGACATAGACGACCTTCAAGTCTTCCCCGGCGCTGCGGCGCGCGACGGCAACCCCTGCCGGAACCACCGACACGTCGGATGCCTGACCGGCGCCGACCCAGGTCACGGCCGGGGCTCCCGCTTCCCGGTCCCAGGCCATGTGCCGGATCACAGCGGCATGCGGCGAAGAAAGCCCGCTCTGGACAGCGACCGGCGCCTCAGCATGGGCTGCCGCGATGGCTGCGAACAAGGCAAGAAAGCTGACGACTCGATTCGTAAAGGACATGGCTGGGTCCGGTCATACCAACAAGACCCGCAAGCCTACCTGTCTCCATATAACCAGAAAACTAATTAATTGCCAGTTTCAAATTCGAAAATAGAATATATAGCTCAGTACGGCCTCACCCCGATCAGCCACAGGTGCAGCCCGAACACAAACCCCAGATACAGTGCCAGCCCGGCGCCGCAGGCGGCCAGTGTCCGCATTGCGCCGCGCGAGGGGTAAACCACGCCGGCGGCACGGTCCCGCCGCCGCGCAGCAGCGAAAGACGCCACCGCCCACGCCAGGAACGCACCGAACAGCACGATGTCGCCCAGCCGACCGTTCGAGAGCAAGTGAGCAAACGCCCAGATCTTGACCCCCGCGACCATCGGGTGGCCGACTGCCGCCTTGATCGCGTTGCCCGGCACATAGGCGGCAGCGAGAAGGATGAAGGACACCAGCATCAGAAGCGCGGTGACATGGCGCGTCCACACCGGCGGATTCCAGAGGAAGCCGCCTTCGGCACGCGACAGCCCGTAGCCCCAGACGATGAGCGCGAAACCCGCCAAAGAGATCAGCGTGTAGAGACCCTTCCAGGCGTTCGCGCCCATGCGCTCGATGGCACGCGTGCGTGCACCGTCAGCGACGATACGCGTCGAGTGCACACCTAGGAAAAGGATGAGGCCCAATATCAGGTACGTCATTGAAAATCCCTCCAGTAAGCGCCACGGCGCGGCGTCAGGCTCTCAGGAAATCTACTCGCAGGCCATAGCCATGGCATCTGTGGCCGACCGGCAGTCACGGCCCGACTTTGTCGCTGGGTTCCTGCATCCATGTCGGGATGTCTCGCTTCCCGTGCAACACCCGCCAAACGTCTATGTGATCCGCGCGTTCGACATAGAAAACGAGGTGGGGATAGCGGGTCAGCGGCCAAAAGCGCAACCCAGGGACATTCATTTCCTGAGCGTACCGCAGCGATCCGGTACCTGCATGCCGGCCGATGTGGACATAGGCCTGCTCCAGTGCGTCGATGAATCCGAGCGCTGCCGATTCGGCGTTCTCGCCCAAATAGTGCGCGATGATCTCGTCCACATCCCGGTCCGCCAGTTGTCGCGGGATGACGGGTTTGTCAGGCGCCCTCAAGCGCGCGACTTGGAGGCTTTGCGCACGCGTCGGCGCAGGCTGGCGAAGTAGGCTTCACCAGCGGGCTTACCGGGTGGGGACGCGGCGCCCGCCAACAGCAAATCGCGCAGTCGTTGCCTATCCTGGTCCTTGCGAATCAATTCGCGCACGTATTCGCTGCTAGTGCCATAGCCTCGTTGGTCGACCTGCTCGTCCACGAAGGACTTCAGGGTGTCCGGCAAAGATATGTTCATGGTGCTCATGGGCCAAGGTTAAGCGGTTTGGCAAATTTTGGCAACAATGTAGGGCACAGAACGGTCCGCACTTGATCCAGCCTTTTCGCCCGGCAACAAAACTTTACCCAGCCGACAAGCCGCGGCAACACCCGACGCGCAAAGTGACTCCACCGGGCGATCCCGCCCACAACCGGAGTCAAAAAATGGAAACCTCTACCCTCACCCCCGAGACTGGCAACGGTACCTGCCGTCACAGGCACTCCCCCAGCGCGCGCCTGGGCCGCATCGTCGTGGTGCTGGCCGTCGCCGCGGCCGCGGGCTTTGCCGGCGGCTATGCCGGCAAGTCCTACGCGCAGGGCCCGCACGGCTTCTGGAAAGCCGCCATGGATCCGGCGCGCGTCGATGACCGGGTCGAGCGCATGGTGCGGCATCTCGCAGCCGAGGTCGATGCCACGCCCGAGCAGCGCGACAAGCTCAATGGCATCGCCAAGTCGGCAGCGCGCGACCTGCTGCCGCTGCGCGAAAAGATGCGTACCGCGCGCACCCAGGCGGTCGCGCTGGTCGCCGCACCGCAGATCGACCGCGCGGCGATCGAGAAGCTGCGCGTCGAGCAGGTCGCGCTGGCGGATGGCACCTCGAAGCGCATCATGGATGCGCTGGCCGAAGCCGCCGATGTGCTGACGCCCGAGCAGCGCGGCAAGCTTGCCGAGCATGCGCGCCGGATGGGCGAGCGGCGCAGCTGGGGGCGAAGCTGACGGGCAGCCCCTGCGCGCGTCGTCGCGCTCGCTGCGCGGTGCGTGCGACGATGCGCAACTGGCCAATCCCAGACGGGACGACCCTATTGCGCCATGCGCTCCTGGAACATCAGCCCGGCGTGCTCGCGCATGGCGTGAAAGCGGATGTTCTTCCATAGGTCTTGCACCGCGCGCAGCTCGGTGTGGTGCTGGGCCAGGAAGGTCGGCGCATCCACCGCGTCATGCGCGACGCGGTGGGAATTGGCATCGATGAAACGCTTGAGTTCCGCGGGATCATCACTGGTCACCCAGCGCGCCAGCTGGTAACGCGAAGGCGCCATGCGCGCGGCGGCGCCGTATTCGTGCTGCAGGCGGTGCGCCACCACCTCGAACTGCAGCTGCCCGACCGCGCCCAGGAGCAGCATGCCGCCGCCCAGCGGGCGGAACACCTGGATCGCGCCCTCCTCGCCCAATTGCGTCAAGCCCTGGCGCAGCTGCTTGCTCTTCAGCGGGTCGACCATCTCCACGGTCTGGAACAGCTCCGGAGCGAAAAAAGGCAGGCCGGTGAACTGCAGCGCCTCTCCTTCGGTGAGGGTGTCACCCAGTTGCAGGAGCCCGTGATTGGGAATGCCGATGATGTCGCCTGCGTAGGCGTCCTCGACCAGTTCGCGACGCTGCGAGAGAAACGACACGACCGTGTTGGTGCGAATGTCCTTGCCGGTGCGGCAGATGCGCAGCTTCATGCCGCGCTCGAAGTGCCCGGAAGACATGCGCACGAAGGCAATCCGGTCACGATGCGCCGGATCCATGTTGGCCTGGATCTTGAACACCACGCCGGTGAATTTGGGCTCGGTAGGCTCGACCTTGCGCTGGATCGCCATCCTCGGCAAGGGCGCGGGCGCCAGGTCGACCAGTGCATCGAGCACCTCGCGCACACCGAAATTGTTGATCGCGGAGCCGAAGAACACCGGCGACTGGCGGCCGGCGATGAAGGCCTCGCGATCGAATTCGGGCGAGGCGCCCACCACCAGGTCGATCTCGCCCTTCGCTTCCTCGAAGGCGCTGCCGAAACGCTCGACACAAGCCGGATTCTCGAGCCCCTCGATGACTTCGTCGTCTTCGGTGACACGGTCCTCGCCGGCACGGAAGACACGCATGCGGTCGCGCTTCAGGTCGAAGACCCCGCCGAAACGCTTGCCCATGCCCACCGGCCAGGTGAAGGGGGCCGCCGGCATGCCGAGCACGCGCTCGATCTCGTCGATCAGGTCGAGCGGCGGCTTGACCTCGCGGTCCATCTTGTTGATGAAGGTGAGGATGGGCGTGTTGCGCGCGCGGCAGACCTCGATCAGGCGCAGGGTCTGCGCCTCCACACCGTTGGCGGCGTCGATCACCATCAGCGCCGCGTCCACCGCGGTCAGCACACGGTACGTGTCCTCGGAAAAATCCTGGTGGCCGGGGGTGTCGAGCAGGTTGATGACGCAGTCGCGATACTCGATCTGCATGACCGAACTGGCCACCGAGATGCCGCGCTGCTTTTCGATCTCCATCCAGTCCGAGGTGGCATGGCGGCTGGCCTTGCGGCCCTTGACGGCGCCGGCGATCTGGATCGCGCCCGAGAACAGCAGCAGCTTTTCCGTCAGCGTCGTTTTGCCCGCGTCGGGGTGGGAAATGATGGCAAAGGTGCGGCGGCGCCGGGTTTCGGGGGCGTAGGACACAAGGAATTCCAGAAGGGAGTGCGCAGGGGACAGGACGCCCCGGCAGGCGTGCGAAAACGACAATTTTACCGGGCAGGCGTGTCAGGCCTGTCCGTGGGGCGGGCGGCGCTTGCGGGCCTTTGCCTTTATAATCGGCGCCTATCCGAGGAGCGTTGCAGCGCCCCCAGCACTGGCGGGGCGTGAGGCTCGGAGTCATAGCAACGACGCTCATCCACTTTCCGCGTGGTGAGCTTTTCCCCTTCCCCCGGCGAGTGGTTTTTTCAAACATGCTTTGGAGCAAACCATGAACGCACGCGTCAACGCACCCTCCGCCGACTCCGCCATCGCCGACATCGGCCTGGCCGACTGGGGCCGCAAGGAAATCCGCATCGCCGAAACCGAGATGCCCGGCCTGATGGCCATCCGCGAGGAATTCGCGGCCAAGCAGCCCCTGAAGGGCGCGCGCATCACCGGCTCGCTGCACATGACCATCCAGACGGCCGTGCTGATCGAGACGCTCAAGGCCCTGGGCGCCGACGTGCGCTGGGCTTCTTGCAACATCTTCTCCACCCAGGACCACGCCGCCGCCGCCATCGCTGCCGCCGGGACCCCGGTGTTCGCCGTCAAGGGCGAGACCCTGGTGGACTACTGGGACTACACCCATCGCATTTTCGACTTCGGCCCCAAGGGCAGCGAAGGCGAGGGTCCGAACATGATCCTGGACGACGGCGGTGACGCCACGCTGCTGATGCACCTGGGCAAGCGCGCCGAGAAGGATCTGTCGGTGCTGGCCAACCCGGGCAGCGAAGAAGAGCGCATCCTGTTCGCCGCCATCAAGGCCAAGCTGGCCGAAGACAGCACCTGGTACAGCCGCAAGAGCGCGCAGATCCTGGGTGTGACCGAAGAGACCACCACCGGCGTGCACCGCCTCAAGGAAATGTCGGCCAAGGGCACGCTGATGTTCCGCGCCATCAACGTCAATGACTCGGTGACCAAGTCCAAGTTCGACAACCTGTACGGTTGCCGCGAGAGCCTGGTGGACGGCATCAAGCGCGCCACCGACGTGATGATCGCCGGCAAGGTCGCCGTGGTCTGCGGCTACGGTGATGTGGGCAAGGGCTCGGCCCAGGCCCTGCGCGCGCTGAGCGCACAGGTGTGGGTGACCGAGATCGACCCCATCAACGCCCTGCAGGCCGCCATGGAAGGCTTCAAGGTCGTGACCATGGAATGGGCCGCCGACAAGGCCGACATTTTCGTGACCACCACCGGCAACCGCGACGTGATCACCTACGAACACATGGCCGCGATGAAGGACCAGTCCATCGTCTGCAACATCGGCCACTTCGACAACGAGATCCAGGTCGCGAAGCTGGAAGAGAAGTGCCAGTGGGAAGAGATCAAGCCCCAGGTCGATCACGTGATCTTCCCGGACGGCAAGAAGATCATCCTGCTGGCCAAGGGCCGGCTGGTGAACCTGGGCTGCGGCACCGGCCACCCCAGCTTCGTGATGTCCAACTCGTTCGCCAACCAGACCATTGCGCAGATCGAGCTGTTCACGCACCCCGAAGGCTACGATGTGGGCAAGGTCTACGTGCTGCCCAAGCACCTGGACGAGAAGGTCGCCCGCCTGCACCTGAAGAAGGTCGGTGCCATGCTGACCGAGCTGTCGGACGAGCAGGCCGCGTACATCGGCGTGCCGAAGAACGGTCCGTACAAGCCGGACACGTATCGGTATTGACCCCCCCCGCGCCGCCTGCGGCGTCACCCCCCCAGGGGGCGGCGCTGGCGGCCCGGCAAAGCCGGTTCCGCGGCGCCTTTGATCTTGTCTGTGGCACTCCACCTTGCGTGCTGATCAACTCCTTGTCGACCGCGGCCTGGCCGCGTCGCGTTCGCAGGCCCAGCGGCTGATTGCCGCGGGTGTGCGCTGGCGGCTGTCCGGCGGTGACTGGAAACCGGTCACCAAG
>JAEUOR010000066.1 GCA_016790635.1 Burkholderiales bacterium | reverse complement strand
CCAACCTTAGTATCCCGATTGCTGTAAGGCATACCCCGACCATGGCGGCGGAGATCGAAAATACATGCATCGTGAGATCGTGCTCTCGCTGCTCGTGGGATGGGCCTTCAGCCATGGCGTGCCTTGGATGCGGTCTAACGTGATGTATACCGCAGGGGCTGCGGATTAACAGAGCTGGTGAGGTATATATCGAACCTCCGGAATACCTCAAATCCCTGTCGCGCAACGGCCTTCGCCGCAGTGGATGCTTTTGCACCCCGATTAAAACTGCCGACAAACACCGCAGGCTTTGGCCGAGGGCATTTGGTTCGGTCGACAAGAGTGCGACTCAGGCTCGACGCGCTTTCCACGTCACCGCCGATCCACGAACCGCGGTGCCTTGATCGCCGCCTCGAACTCACGCGCCAAGGTGCCGGTCGGCAACAGTTCGACTTCCGGCGTCAGTTCGAAGCGCTGCTTGACGCTGTTCTTGAGCGTTGCGGCAACCGCGCCGGCATCCGCGCCGCGCTTGACTTCGATCGAGACCTTGAAGACGTCGTTGCCGTCGGCGGCCAAGGCTTCGGCTTTGAAGTCGTTGATCGCCGCGTTGGCGAAGACGAAGTCCTCGAATTCGGCGTGATTGAGATTCACGCCGCGCACCTTGAAAAATCCGACGGTACGGTGCGCGTGCTTGACAAGCGGGAACACCGAGAACGGATTCCTCGTGTCGGGCTGCGGCGGGGTCAGCGTGACCAGGTCGCCGGAATTCCAGCGCAGGAAGGGGGTGACATTGTTGGTGAAGAGCGGTGTTACAACCAGCACGCCGACTTGACCGTTTGGTACCGGGGCGAGCGTGGTCTGGTCCAGCACTTCGACGTGGTACAGGTCGGTCCAGACGCGAAAGCCCAGGCCCGGGCCGTCGCGGTCTTCGCAGCCCATCATGCCCGCCTCGGTCATGCCGAAGGTGTCGCGCACGGTCGCGCCCCAGGCGCGCTCGAGTTTTTCGCGCTTGGCGTCCGACAGCGGCTCGGCTGAGCACAAGATGGAGCGCACGCTCTTGGCCGCGAGGTCGATGCCCTGCGCGTCGGCCAGGTTGGCCAGGTGCAGGCCGTAACTGGACATGCCCATCCAGGCCTGGGCGCCGAGTCGGTCGATGAGTTCCAGTTGCAGCGCCGACGGCGTGGTGGTGCCGGCGCCGGCCCAGTTGACTGCCAGGTCCCAGGTCTGCGCGGCGCGCGCGAGCATTTGCCCCACCGGGTGGATGCCCAGCGGAAAGGAGCAGTGGATGCGCGTGCCCGGCGGCAGGCCCAGGCAGTCGTAGAGGCGGCCAAAGCCGGTCATGGCGTGGCGCATGTCCTCGCGGTTGCGCGGGTAGAACAGTGGGCGGCCGGTGGAGCCGCCGGAGCGCCAGAATTCGCTGATGTCTTTCGCGGGCAGGCAGAAGTCGCTGTAGAACTGTGCGTCGGTGAGCGCGCGCAGCTGGTCCTTGTCCAGGATCGGCAGCCTGGCCCATTCGGCAGGGTCGTCCAGGCGTGCGGAGTCAACGTGGTCGAGTTTGCCCTTGTAGAAGGGCGCGCGCTGCGCCTGGGCCACGGCGCGGCGCCGGCCTTCGCTCTGGATGCGGGCGATGTCTGCGGTGCTGACGGGCAGCGGACGGCGCAACGGTGGGCGCGGAGTGGTCATGTGGCTGGCGTGCGTCTTCAGGATTCCCGAATCCAGCGCGCATGCGCGTCGTACTGCCCTCGTTTCCCGGCGGCTTCCTGCGCGGCCATCTGCGCCAGGCGCTCGGCCTTGCCAGGGGTTGCTTCGGGGATTTCGTCCAGCGCGTCCTTGAGCATGGCCTCGTAGTCCGCGCCGACCGGGCACACGTCGGCGCAGCGCCGGCAACCGGTGATGACGCCCGAGCCGCGCAGGATGCTTTGCCACAGGTTGAACTGGGTCTCGCTCTTGAGCAGGTCTTTCTTTTTCGCCGGGTCCGGTTCTTCGATGATGTTGATGACATGCCCGGCCAGCTTGGCAAAGCCGTAGGGCGAGCGGTGCGTGTCGCAGGCGGGCCAGTCGCGCTGCCAGTGGCCGACCGCGTCGGCCGGGCAGGTCGTGAGGCAGCGGCCGCAGGCCGGGCCCCTGCACAAGGCTTTGGTCATCGGCTTGTCGCATTCGACGTCCACCGAGCAGAGCACCGCGGTCAGGAGCACGCGCGGGCCGTACTCAGGCGTAAGAAGCTGCAGGTTCAACCCCAACGTGCCGAGGCCGGCTTCGACCGCGGCGTGCGGCAGCGAGAGCAGCGTGGTCTGGTGCTGCGAGGGGTCGTCCTGGTAGCGCCAGGGGTCGACGTGGGTCGGCGGGATGATGATGGCCGGGTAGCCCTGGTCTTCGAGCCAGTACACCAGCTCGAGGGAAGTCTCCTCGAGCATGGTCAGCGCCAGCTCGTCGTTGTAGTACTTGTGCCGGTCGCCCCAGGCCTTGATGCGCGTCACGCCGGCGGAGACTTTCTTCGCCAGCACGATGACGCGCCCGCCATCCAGGTCGGTGATGTCGGACGGGCGGCGCGGGTCGGCGGGGTCGGGGGGATGCTTTTCCAGTTCGGCGCCGTCCGCGATGCCGACCAGATCGGCGCCCAGTTCGCGGGCGCGTGCCTTGATGGCGGCGGCGGTGAGCGGGGTGCGGGTGATGGCGACCATGTCAGTCTTTCTGCTCCGCGGCCAATGCGGCTTCGCGCTCGCGCTGGGCCTTCTTGAATTCCTGCAACTGCCGCGCGACCATGCCCTGATAGCCCTCTTCGCCGACCCAGCGGCGGTTCCAGTCCGATAGCCCGGGCAGCGTGTTGCCGCCAGCCTCGTGCTCGGCGCGCGCGGCCTTGTACTTCTTGGCCAGGGTCACCTTTTCCGGCGTCTTTTCCGGGATGTCCTTTTGCGGGCCGGCCAGGTGCGCGTGATAGTCGTTGCCCACCGGGCACACGGCCAGGCAGCGCGGGCAGTCGCCGAACGAGCCGACCACGCGGAGCAGGCCCTGCCAGAAGCCGAACAGGTCGCGCGAGACGACCATGCCGCGGCGCCTGGCGTCGTCGGCGTCGATGAACGCCTCAAAGAACTTGGCGATCTGCGCGAAGCCGAATTCCTGTGCTTCGGTCGCGCAATGGCGCTTGTCGATGCCCCAGTGCAGCACCGCATCCGCCGGGCACGAGTGCAGGCAGCGCGAGCAGGACTCGCCGATGCAGACCTGTTCGGTGATGCGCTGGTCCGCCTCCAATTCCAGTTCGGTCAGGATGCCGGTCAGGTAGACGCGCGGGCCGAACTCCGGGGTCAGGATATTGACTTCCAGGCCCAGCGTACCCAGCCCCGCCTCCACACCCAGATGGCGTGTGGAAAGCCGCCCGTAGCTGGCGCGCTTCATGGTCCACTCGGTCTCCTGCGACGCGGTGACGAAAGTCGGGTGACCCGCGGCTTCGAGTTCCGCGGCCAGGCGATAGGCCACCTTGTCCATCTTGCGCAGGACCAGCATGTCGATGTACTGCACCGGCGTGTTGGTCTTGCAGCGAAACGCGCCGACCGGGATGCGCTGCGCGATCACGATCACGCTCTTGCAATAGGGCGAGATGCGTTCCGGGGTCTGCGGCCAGCGCGGGTCGGGCGGAAAGGCGTTGAGCGTGGCGGCGCTGGCGATGCCGACCAGGTCGGCGCCCAGCGCTCTTGCGCGTGCCTTGACTTGCGCAGCAGTGGGTGGGGCGCCGGTCGCGAACATGCGCCTGAGTGTACGGCAGGGCTTCGGGGGGCGGGTGAACTTTGTTAAAGTCATGCGCTGTCCGTTGCAGCATCCGTGAAGTACGGTCCGACCAGGACCTTCGCCGAGGAGATTGCCATGTCCGTTCGTGCCGCCGTGGTGCTTGCCGCCGCGCTTGCCGTCCCAGCCTTGTCTGTACCCGCCCATGCCCAGGAAACCCTGCGCGTCGGCTTTCTCAGCACACTCTCCGGCCCTGGCGGGGTGATCGGCATCGACATTCGCGACGGCTTCAACCTCGCCGTCAAGCATGCCGGCGGTCGCCTGGGCGGCATCCCGCTGGACCTGCAGATCACCGATGATCAACTGAAGCCGGACGTGGCCAAGCAGGTCGTGGACCGCTACCTGCAGCAGCACAAGTCGCACATCATCACCGGCATTGTCTTCTCCAACATCATCCTGCCGGTGGTGCCGGCGATCCTGGACGCCAAGACCTTCTACATCAGCCCCAACACCGGGCCCAACGACTACGCCGGCGCCAAGTGCCATCCCAATTTCTTCGCCGCCGCCTGGCAAAGCGAGGACATTCCCGGGGCGATGGGCAAGTTCCTCACCGACCGCGGCGTGAAGAACGTCTATCTCATCGCCGCCAACTACCCCGGCGGGCGCGAGAACCTGTCCGGCTTCAAGCGCTTCTACAAGGGCAATATCGTCGACGAGGTCTACACGCCGATGAACCAGCTTGACTACTCGGTCGACCTGGCCAACATCCAGGCCAAGAAGCCCGACGCGGTGTTCATGTTCCTGCCCGGCGGCATGGGGGTCAACTTCATCAAGCAGTACGCGGCTGCCGGACTGTCGAAGACCTCGCAGTTGTTCGTGCCCGGCTATTCGGCCGATGAGGACACCATCAAGGCGGTCGGCGACGCGCTCCTGGGTTCGGTCAATTCGACCTTCTGGGGCCACGACATGGACAATCCGCAGAACCGCAAGTTCGTCGGCGATTTCGAGAAGGAACACAAGCGCCTGCCGACCATGTTCGCAGCCCAGGGTTACGACACCGCCATGCTGATCGATTCGGCCGTGCGCCGCGTCAAGGGCAAGCTGGACGACAAGGAAGCCTTGCGCCGCGCGATCATGGCGGCGGATTTCAAGTCGCTGCGCGGCGCGTTCAAGTTCAACCGCAACCAGTTTCCGATCCAGGACTACTACCTGCGCGTCGTGCACCGCGACAACCAGGGGCGCATCACCAACCGCCTGATGGGCAAGATCCTCACCAACCACCAGGACTCGTTCGTCGGCCAGTGCAAGATGTGATGCAGAGAGGCGTGCCTGCGCTGCTGACCGAACCGACCCGATAACAACGATTCAGGAGACCTGCATGAAATTCCGCCCCGCCGTCATCGCCGCCGCATTCGCCGCCTGTGCCCTGCCCGCCGCGGCGCAGGAAGTCACGCTGCGCATGGTCAGCGCCTTCGCCGAGAATTCCTATTATGTGCAGCACCTGCAGAAGTGGATTGCCAAGGTCAACGCCGAGGGCAAGGGGAATGTGCAGATCAACTTCATCGGCGGGCCCAAGGCGATCCCCACCTTCGAGGTCGGCAATGCCGTCAAGACCGGCGTGGTGGACCTGGGCTTTTCGACCGGCGCGTTCTACACCAACGTCATGCCGGAGTCAGACTTCCTGAAATTGACGCAGATCGGCATCGCCGAGCAACGCAAGAACGGCGCCTTTGCAGCGATCAACGAGTTGTGGAACAAGAAGGCCAACATGTATTACTTGGGGCGGGTGGTCGAGAACCAGCCCTTTCACGTGTACCTGACCAAGAAGGTCGACAAGCCCGACCTGACGGGCCTCAAGGTGCGCATCACCCCGGTGTACCGCGAGTTCTTCCAGGCCATCGGCGCGACCGTCATCACCACGCCGCCGGGCGAGGTCTACACGGCGCTGGAGCGCGGCGTGGTCGACGGCTACGGCTGGCCCATCGGCGGCATCTTCGACCTCAACTGGCACGAGCGCACCAAGTTCCGCATCGACCCGGGCTTCTACGACGCCGAGGTGTCGATCATCGCCAACCTGGACAAGTTCAAGGGCTTGAACCCCAAGCAGCGCGCGTATCTTGAAAAGCAGATGCTCGCGCTCGAAGCGCTCAACACGGCGGAATGGACCCGCTATGCCAAGGACGAAACCGCGCGCCAGGAGAAGGCCGGCATCCAGGTGATCAGGTTCGATGCCGCGGGCACCAAGCGCTACCTGGATGCGGCCTATGACACCGGCTGGCAGGCCGCGTACCGGGTCAACGCCGACTTCGCCAAGAAGCTGAAGACCCTCACCTCCAAGTAGGCGACGCGCCTTGCAGCGTCTCGACGGTGTGCTCGCCCGCGTGACGGGCGCGCTCACCGTTCTCGCCAGCCTGATGCTGCTGGCGATGATGCTCATCATCTGCGGCGATGTCTTCCTGCGCAACGTCGCCTTCCCAGGCTTGCCGCGCGGCATCGCGTGGAGCAACGAGGTCTCCGAACTGCTGCTCTACGCGATCACCATGTTCGCCGCGCCGTGGCTGTTGCGCGCCGGGCGGCACATCCGCGTGGACATCGTGCTGCGCGCGATTCCCGCACGTGCGGCGTATGCGTGCGAGTGGGCCGCGGATGTGATCGGCCTGGGTTGCTGCCTGCTGCTCCTCTGGTACGGATGGCTGGCGACGCAGAAGAGCTATGCGGCGGGCGCGGTATCGATCAAGACCCTGGTCATGCCGGAATGGTGGTTCATGGCGCCGCTGCCGGCCTGCGCGCTGCTGCTGGCCATCGAGTTCGTGTTTCGCATGCGCCGGCTCGCCGCCGGGCCTGCCGCGCCGCGCGACGATGCGGTGAGTGCCGCATGACGGGGAATGATCGTGGGTGCTCGCGGCAGGCCGCTGCCATGAGGCGCGCATGAGCTGGACCGCGGCCGCGTGGCTGATGCTGGGCGGCTCGACGCTGTTGTTGTTCATCGGCTTGCCGGTCGCGTTCTCGTTCATCGCCATCAACCTGCTCGGCGCGTGGCTGTGGCTGGGCGGCGAACCGGGGCTCATGCAGCTGGCGCGCAATAGCGTCAACTCGGTGATGAGCTTTTCCTTGACGCCCATCCCGCTGTTTGTCCTCATGGGCGAGGTGCTGTTCCACACCGGCATCGCGGTCAAGGTGATCGACGGCATCGAGCGCCTGATCCGCCAGGTGCCAGGACGCCTGGCAGTCGTGGCGGTGGTGGCCGGCACGGTGTTCTCGGCGATCTCGGGTTCGACGATTGCCACCACCGCGATGCTGGGGAGCCTGATGGTGCCGGTGATGCTCAGTCGCGGCTATCACCCGACCGTTGCCACCGGACCGGTCATGGCCATCGGCGCGGTCGACATGCTGATCCCGCCGTCGGCCTTGACGGTGCTCCTGGGCTCGCTGTCGGGCATCTCGATCTCCAAGCTGCTCCTGGGCGGCGTGGTGCCGGGGCTCCTGCTGTCGGTCGCCTTCGTCGGCTACATCATCGTCCGGGTCAAGCTCACGCCCTCGCTCGCTCCGTCGAGCGCGCTCACCGAATACCGCGGCGCCGAGCGCTTCAAGCCGTTTTTCCTGTACGTGTTGCCGCTGGTGTCGATCTTCGGCGTGGTGGTCGGCGCCATGGCGGCCGGCTGGGGCACGCCGACCGAGTCGGCCGCGGTCGGTGCGCTGGCCACGGTCGTGCTGGCGCTGGCCTATCGCGCACTCAACCGGAAGAACCTCATGGCCTCGCTGCAAGGCACGGTGGCCATCTCGGCCATGATCCTCTTCATCATCGTCGGCGCCACCACCTTCGCGCAGATCCTCTCGTTCTCCGGCGCGTCCAACGGCATCGCCCAGGCCATCACCGGCACGGGCCTGCCGCCGTGGGCGGTGGTCATGGGCATGATGCTGATCCTCATCTTCCTCGGTATCTTCGTCGATCAGGTGAGCATGATGATGATCACCCTGCCGATCTTCATGCCGGTGGTGCAGGCGCTCAACATCGACCTGGTCTGGTTCGGCGTCATGTTCCTGATCTGCATGCAGCTGGGGCTGCTGTTGCCGCCGCACGGGTTGCTGCTCATGACCATGAAAGGCGTGGCACCGCCGGAGGTGACCATGGCACACATCTTCCGCGCCGTGGTGCCCTATGTGGTGATGAGCCTGTTGCTGTTGACGCTGGTATTTTTCGTACCCGCTGTTGCGACCTGGCTGCCGGCGTTGATCGGGTAGGGCGCGGCAGAACTCAAATCAAGGTCAGCGCATCGCCTTCGGGCAAGCGGTAGCGCGCAAAGTCCTTGACGTCGATGGTCATGATCTCGCGCAGCCCGGTTTCGGATGCCAGCCAAAGCAAGGAGGCGTCCGCCAAGTCCATGTCACGCTTGTGCTTTTCGGTATAGCGCCGCATCCAGGGCAACATGACGCTCAAGTGCGCCGCGTCGAACGGGAAAACCTGGACGCCGCCTCGCTCCACCCAGGTCAGGAGTTCGAATCGCCATGGCGCGTCGAGGATGTAGGACGCCTCGATCACGCAAGGCCAGGTGGTCACCAGGCGCAGCCCGTCGACCGTCCCTTGCGCGACCAGCGCGTCGTAGCGGGCATGATGGACGTCGTCGGTCGCGAACAGCGCGACCATGGGTCCTGCGTCAATCAGGACGTTTCGCACGCAGCCTGGCCTTCATGGTCGCCGACACTTGCGCGGATGCGTTTGGCCGCCCCATGGGGCCGGCACGGCGAACCTGACGCAGCAAGGCGGCTGGATCCTTCATGCCAAGTACCCGCTCCAGCGCGTCCTTGATGAAGTCCGACTTGGTCACGCCGAGCAGGGCGGCTTGTTGCGTCAGCCGGGCTTCCAGCACTGGATCGAGTCGTACTGATACCGCCACGGCACTCTCCCTGTATTACAGGAATACAACAATACCACGTTCGGCGGCCCTTGGTTGTTCCGACCATGCCGCCACAGGCGCGGGTGTTTCCGCCGAACCTCGGCCGCGAGCGACGTGGCCGAGGCAGACGGGAGCATCGCGCTATCATCGCAGGCCGGCTTTTGGTCGCCGGCGAATTCCGTACGCGAAGGCCCTGCTATCCCATGACCACCGCACTCAAGCTCTTCTCCTCGATGGCGACCAAGGAACTGCTCGCCCGGGTCTGCCCGCTGCATGCCAATGCCTCCGGCCAGGCGGTCGATGCCATCAGCATCGGTGGCGTTGACGTCAACCGGCGCATCCGCGGCGGCGAGGCGTTCGATGCCGCCGTGCTGGCCGCCGACAACATCGACAAGCTGATCGCGGAGGGTCTGCTGGCTCCCGGACGCGTCGACCTGGTGCGCTCGGGCATCGCGGTCGCGGTGCGCCGTGGCGCGTCGCGGCCAGCCCTGTCCGATGAAGCAGCGGTGCGCGACGCGGTGCGCGCGGCGCCGTCGGTGTCTTATTCCACCGGCCCGTCCGGCGTCTACTTGGAGAAGCTTTTCGAACGCTGGGGTATCGCCGATGAAATTCGCCCGCGCATCGTGCAGGCGCCGCCCGGCGTGCCGGTGGGCCAGTTGGTGGCGGAGGGCAAGGCCGATCTGGGCTTCCAGCAGCTTTCCGAACTCAAGCACTTGGCCGGCATCGACGTGATTGGTCCGCTGCCGGCGGCGATCCAGCTCGTCACCACGTTTTCGGCCGGGGTATCGGCGAATTGCGCTCGGCCTGAGGCCGTGCGTGCATTGCTGGCGTTCATCAATTCCCCGGCCGCCGACGCGGCCCGGCTCGAGAGCGGCATGGAAGCCGCCTGAAACGTTGCCCTGCGCCAATGGCGTAGTCACGCGACGCCGAGAGCCCGTGAAAAATTCCCACCAGGTAATACGTTTGGGGTGTTCCGTGAGCGCCGTTCTCGTTTCCACCAAGGGCCAGATCGTCCTGCCGATCGAAGTACGCAAGGCATTGGGGCTGAAACCAGGGATGCGCGTTAACGTCGAGGTCGACGGCAAAGGCGCTCGCATCACCCCCGCGCCGGTCAAGAAAACCGTCAAACTGGAAGACATACAGGCTTTGCTCAAGTACAAGGGGCCCGCGATCGCGATCGAGGATATGCGCGTTACCGGCCTTCGGGACTGATAGAAGTGCGCGCCGTCGATACCGACGGCTCGGTGCGAGCGCTGGTGCTGTAATAACCGGCCCAGGCCTGACGTGACGCTTCCATCAATCAGGTGCTCACACCGCCTGACAGTCAAGCCGCCGAACCAAGCGGGGCCAACCCAGGATCGATCCATGAAACAGTCCTTCAAGGCAGAGATCAAGCCCCTTCGTCTGAAGTAAGGTGGCATTGCCCGCGGTGAAGGCATCCTGGCGGTGAACACCGCGCCGCAGCTATTCGGCTTGTCCTGTGCCGGCGGTTGCCAAGGCGCGCCGATCCTGTCAGCGATCGTAGCCTCGAACAAGACTCCCTGGACGTTGATCGTTTAGCGGCAACCAGCTCTTGACTCCTTCTCTCATCCATGATTATCATATCATCATAATGTTAATACAAGTTGATTCCTCCCCACCGCCGATCGATGATCAGCTGGTCGCGCCTTCCCTGGTTCGCAACGGGGTGCCGCTTTACGTCCAGGTAGCCGGATTGCTGCGGCGCCGCTTGGAGGGCGGGGACTGGCGCTTGGGTGAATACCTGCCGGCGATCGAAGCGTTGACGCAGGAATACCGTGTGTCGCGCGTCACCATGCGTCAGGCATTGGCTGAACTCGAAGTTGAGAACCTCGTGCGTCGCTCACAGGGCAAGGGCACGCTCGTCACCCGGGATGCGACGCAGGAGCGTTGGCTGATCCTGCCTACGGAGTGGAATGCGCTCATCGCCCACATCGACGGACTGGGTTCGCGGGCTGTGACGCTGGTGAGTGACTTTTCGATGCCGCCGCCGGAAGCCGGCCGGGACGGTTTGGCAGCAAAGTACTGGCATACACGTCGCGTCAACTACACAGGGACCACGCCCTACAGCTTGACCAGCGTGTACCTGGACCAAGCGACCCACGCGCGCGACGCGGACGCATATTCGAATGGACCGGTTCTTCCGCTCCTCGCACGTCGCCTGAAGCGCTCGATGGGCAAGGCAGTGCAGCGGCTCGCAGTCTCGACCGCCGATCTGGAGGTCGCGCGCCAGCTTCAGGTCGCGGTCGGTACTCCGGTCGTCGAAGTCATCCGCATCGTATGGGATCGGGCAGGTCGTATGGTGTATGTGGCCGATGTCCGTTATCACGCGCGCCATCTGCGGATTGAAACGATCCTTCACCCATTGCCGGCACCGACCGATCAGGTCACGCGAAAATGAAAATAACCCTTCTCGGAACCGGGGCCGCGCTGGCCGACCCCGACCGCTGCCAGTCCTCCATCCTGCTGACGTTGGATAACGGCAGGCACTATTTGTTCGACTGCGGAGAAGGGGCCACGCGCCAGATGGTGCGCGCCGACATCAACCCGGCCGACGTAGGCTGGGTGTTTCTGAGCCATCTCCATTACGATCACATCTGCGGCCTGCCGTTTTTCGTCCTATCCAGTTGGGTCTTCAACCGTACTGGTGCGCCCCAGGTATTTGGCCCCCGCGGCACGAGGTCCTACGTCGAGCACCTTTTCGAGAAAGGCGCATTCAAGGTCGATATCCTGGCGCGCAGCCAGTACAAGCTGCGCAAGTCCAACCCCGAGGCGATCCTGCCGGAAGTTACGGAGGTCAAGCCGGGCCTGATCTATCAGGATGCCGACATCAAGGTATACGCCGACTGGGTGGAGCACATCCCCCGCGAGATCTGCGAGTGTTTCGGTGTGCGGGTCGAGGCCGAAGGAAAGGTCATCGCTTTTTCCGGCGACACCGCGCCCTGCGAGGCCATGGTCGAGCTTGCGCGTGACGCCGACCTCCTAATCCACGAGTGCACCTTCCCCGAAGCCTTCATCGAGCACCGGCGCAAATCGAACGTTGGAACCTTCGCCCACACCAGCCCGACCGAACTCGGGAAGCTGGCGACCCGTGCCGGGGCAAAGAGCCTTTGCGCCACTCATTTCGGACACTTCGATTCCTTGAGTCCGGTCATCAAGCGCGCCGCTGGCGCGCACCTGCCGGTCGATGAAATGGGGCCGCACCAGATGGATATCGTAGCTGCCGACATTCGCAAGCACTATCGGGGTCCATTGCGCCTGGCGCACGACCTCATGCGCATCGATCTTTAATCCGATTCCATCAACAGGAGATCAGCCATGTTCACCGTCCGCCGAACCGCTTGCCTTGCCGCCTGTTTCGCATCTTCTCTCGCCTGGGGGCAGGAGTCGACCCTCACACTGAAGTTTTCGCACTGGGTTCCGCCAACCCACATTCTCGCCACAGGGTCCATCGCCAACTGGGTCAAGTCCGTGGAGACCGCGTCAGGGGGTTCAATCAAGGTAACCGTGTTCCCGGCAGGGCAGCTTGGAAAACCGGGTGACCACTACGACATGGCGCGCGACGGCATTGCCGATCTGGCGTGGCACAACCCCGGCCTGAGCGCCGGTCGATTCCCGATCTTCGCGGTATCGCAACTGCCGATGTTGATCAACGATTCCCGTGGTGGCAGCCAGGCTTTGACCGAGTGGTATCGCGCTTATGAAGGGCGCGAAATGGCGGACGTCAAACTGTGCTTTGGTCACATGATGTATTCATCGACCTTGCATACCAAAGCCAAGGTCGTCAGCCCGGAAGACCTCAAGGGCATGAAGATTCGTCCGTCCTCGTCGTCCGAGGCTACGCTCATCCGCCTGGCGGGTGGCGCGGCGGTGCCGGGCGCCAATCCGCAGGCTCGTGAAATGATCGATCGCGGTGTCATCGACGGCACCACCGGCGTTCCGGCATCCCAGATCGCGTTCGGCGTCGACAAGTCCGTCAAGTTTCATCTAGATATCCCGCTCTCGCAACCCGCATGGGTCGTGGTGATGAACAAGGCCAAGTACACCCAGATGTCGCCCCGCCAGAAGCGTGCGATCGATGACAACTGCACGCCGGAAGCGGCGCGCCGCTTCACCGAGCCGATGTACGACGTCGAACACGCTGGCCTCCCCACTCTGCGCTCTCGCAATGAGCCTGGTCGCGAGGTAACGGTGCCGCCGCCGGATGCCATGGCCAAGTGGCGGGCACTTGCCGCTTCGGTCAAGGCGGAGTGGATGAAGGAGGTCTCCGGGCGGGGCGTCGATGCCAACGCGGTCTTCGAGGGTTTCATGAAGGCCGTCGCGCGACAAGACGCACAAGTCAAGTAAGGCGTTGATCAATCCAACAGGACGCTGCGACCCTGCGATGCATCGATTGGTACTTTTCGCCGAACGCGCCGGTGGTGTGTTGCTGTTCCTAGTCATGTGCCTGGTCACGGCGTCGGCGGCGTCGCGCTACGCGTTCGCCCGACCCATGCTCGACGGCGATGACCTCGCACGCTTGCTGCTCTTGCCGGCGATCCTCTTCGGTCTGGTCGGCGCCTGTCTGCATGGGGAGCATATTCAAGTCGATTTGCTGTGGGAGCGGCTCGGTCCTGTCGGCCGACGTCGCATCGACGTGGGTGCACGCGCGGTCACCTTGCTGATCGTCGGCGCCATGGCCATCGCTTCCATCGGACGCGTGTTCGATATCTACTCCGGGCGCCAGGGAACCTTTGAGTTGCGCATGCCTTTCTGGCCCTTTTTTGCCGCGGCCAGCGTGGGCTTGTGTTGCGCCGCCTTGGTTCTGGCGATTCACGCTTTCCGTGGTGGGAAGGTTCGACTAGGCGCAACGTCGGGGGAGGCATGAGTCCAGGCGTTTTGGCGGTGTTGGGGTTTGTGGCCGCTTTCAGCCTGATGGCGCTACGCGTGCCTATCGGACTCGCGCTTGCTGCGGTCGGGATCTTAGGATTTGCCGTGAGCAGCGGCAACCTGGCTGCCTGGAAGCTTCTCGCCTTGTCGCCGATGGAATCGGCGGCGGACCTGAATTTCGCCGTGATCCCGCTGTTCGTGGTCATGGGAACGCTGGCGCGGGAGTCGGGCATCAGCACCGAGCTGTATCGTTCCGCGGCGGCGTGGGTCGGCCGCTTGCGCGGCGGGCTGGCGATGGCGACCATTACCGCCTGTGCCGGATTCGCGGCCATCTGTGGTTCGTCGGTGGCGACGACCGCGACCATGGGGCGCATCTCGCTCCCGGAGATGAACCGCCTCGGGTATGAACCGCGCTACTCGACCGCGACGGTCGCAGCCGGCGGGACACTCGGGGTGCTCATTCCGCCGTCGGTGCCGTTCATTTTGTACGGATTCGTCACCGAGACCGACATCGGCAAACTGTTCGTCGCCGGCATCCTGCCGGGTCTGGTAGCGGCGCTCATGTATCTCGCGGCGGTGCGCTGGATCGCCTGGCGCCGCCCGCAATCCATGCCGGCCTCGGACCAACAGCTATCGCTGCGCGAGAAGTTCGCCGCGCTGGGCGGCATCTGGCCGGCACTTCTCATTTTCAGCTTTGTCATCGGTGGAATTTATGTCGGCCTATTCACGCCGACCGAGGCGGCGGCGGCAGGCGCGGCGGCGACCCTTGCGATGACGCTTTTGCAGCGTCGATTGACACTCAGGCAAGCTGGCGGTGCATTCGTCGAGAGCATCCGTGTGAGCGCTTCGCTGTTCGTGATCCTGATCGGGGCGGTGCTATTCGGGAATTTCCTAGTGGTGACAGGGGCACCCCAGGCGATCTCCGCGGCGTTGACCTCGCTGCCCCTGCCCCCCATGGGAACACTGGTACTCATCCTCCTGGGTTTCGTGATCCTAGGTTGTTTCCTCGACACCATCGCGATGATCCTCATCTTCATCCCGATCGTGTTTCCGACGATCCGGGCTCTGGGCTTCGATCCAGTCTGGTTCGGCGTGCTGGTGGTCATGGTATGCGAACTGGGCATGATCACTCCGCCGTATGGCATCAACGTCTTCGTTATCAACGGTATCGCGCGCGAAGTCAGCCTGACCAGCATTTTCCGCGGTGTCATCCCTTTCTTGGTCGCCGATGCACTGCGGATCGCGTTGGTCGTCGCGCTGCCGTCGATCGCGCTGTTCCTGCCGAACCTGATGGGCTAGCCGCGGAGCCGAACGATGCCGACAACGGTCAAGAAAGTGCCGATGTTCTGCAAGCAATGCGTGCAGGGACCGGACCTCATGAAAGTCGTCGTCGAAGACGGCGTTGCGGTTCGCGTCGAGCCCAATTTCGACGCTGCCGCGGAGCACCCTGCCGCGGGGCGTGTCTGTGTCAAGGCTTACGGGGTGATCCAGAAGAGTTACAACCCGCACCGGGTCAAGAGCCCCATGAAGCGGACTAATCCCAGGAAAGGGCGCGACGAGGATCCCGGATTCGTCGCGATCGGTTGGGACGAGGCGCTTGACATGGTCGCGGCACGCATGCGCGCGATACGTGAAAAGGGATTGGTCAATCCGCAGGGCTATCCGCGCTTCGCCTTCACCCATGGCGGCGGGGATACTCCGCAGCAATACATGGGCACGCTCCTGCATTTCCTTCCCGCGTGGGGCGCTGTCGACACAGGCTTCGGCGGTGGCGCGGGCATCAAGTGCAATCACTCCGAGCACGTGTACGGCGAAATGTGGCACCGCGCGTTCATCGTGTCGGCCGATACACCCCAGTGCGACATGATCATCGGTTGCGGACGCAACACCTATGCTTCCGGCGGCGTCACCGGTGTGTGGCGCGAAGCGGAAGCGCGCAAGCGCGGCCTGGTGCGCATCCAGGCGGAACCGAGCCTGTCGCCGACCGGCGCCCAGGCCGGCGAGTGGCTGCCGATCAAGGCCAAGACGGATTCGGCCTTTCTTTACGCATTGATCCATCACATCTTGTGGGAGCGGCCATGGGCGGAAATTTGCGATCTGCCCTTTCTCTCCGAGTCCACCACTTCACCGTATCTGGTCGCGCCGAACGGCTACTACCTGCGCGATGCCCAGTCGCGCAAACCGCTGATCTGGGACGCCGTCGATAGCCGGGCCAAGCCGTTTGACGCGCCGATCGGCCGGGCGGCGCTGTCCGGCGAGTTCGTCGCCGATGGCGTAGAAGAAGGGGCGGACGGGCAACTCTGGGATCATCAGGGCGCGCGGGTGCGCCCCGCATTCGAGATGTTTCGCGACCATATGCGGCCTTACACGCCGGACTGGGCGTCGCTGGAGTGCGGTATCGAAGCGGCCCGCATCCGCGAGATCGCCGACGAGTTCGTCGCCCGCGCCCGGGTGGGCGCCACCACCGTTATCGACGGGGAGACCATGCCGTTGCGGCCGGTCGCCGTCCTGCTCGGAAAGAACGTCAACAACGGTTGGGGAGGCTATCAATGTTGTTGGGCGGCGACCATGCTGGGAGTGCTGGTGGGCGCCCTCGAGGTGCCGGGAAGCATGATCGGCGCCGGCGTCAAGTTGACCCAGCCTTTCGACGATCGCATGGAGGTGCGGCGCGAACGCGACGGGGTGCTGGATTTCCCGTTCATGGATACATCGCGTGACGGCTGGTCGAATCAGCCCGGATCGCGCAATTTCTGGAAAATGCTTTCCCCGATGGTCGGTACCGATCTCAAATCGGCGGCACTTGGTCCGGCGCACCTGCCTTGGCTGTTCCAGAAGGAGGCGCCCGCCGGTGTCGAGCGGCCGGAGATGCCCGACGTATGGATGTTCTATCGCACCAATCCCGCGATTTCGCAACTCGACGCCCCCGGCGTCGCCGAGCGCATCGCCGAACTGCCATTCACGGTCGCCTTCGCCTACACCCAGGACGAGTCGAACTGGATGGCCGATGTCCTGTTGCCGGAAGCGACCGACCTGGAGGGCTTGCAACTCATCGAGATCGGTTCGATCAAGATCAACGAACAGTTCTGGCGTCATCAGGGCTGGGCGATTCGCCAGCCGGTGGTCAAGCCCGATGCGGACGTGATGGACATCACCGACATCGTCACCGGACTGGCCCAACGCATCGGCATGCTCGCCGAATACAACGATGCGATCAACCGCGGCATGGGCTACAAGCAGGTTCCTTTGCGCGGCGCCGGCTTCGACTATTCCCTCGAGCTCGATCGCGTCTATTCGTGCGAGGAGATTTGGGACCGGTTCGCGCGCGCCGCCTCGCACCTGTTGACCGACGGTGAAGAAGTTCACGGCATCGGATGGTTCAAGGAGCACGGCTACCTGTTGCGCCCGTTCCCGCAAAAATCCTGGTACCTCTATCCCGCGTTCAAGGCCAAGGGCATGCGCTTCGAGCTGCCGTATCAGGAGCGCGTGAAACGGATCGGCGCGCAGCTCGGCAATCGCCTGCATGAAAACGGCATCACCTGGTGGGACCGCCAGCTCGGCGAGTACGAGGCATTGCCGGCGTATCACCGTTTCCAGGATATCTGGGATGAATACGTCCGCGAGATCGGCAAGGAGCCATCCGACTACCCGCTTTGGGCCATCAGCGCCCGGTCGATGCAGTACGCTTGGAGTGCGAACGTCGCCTTGGCCCAGATCAAGGAGGTCGCCGACGGTGTGACCGGCAATAGCGGCGTCATGATCAACAGCGACACCGCGGCATCCCTCGGCATCGCGGAAGGCGATGCCATCGTCATCGAGTCGCCGGTGGGCGCCACCGAGGGGCGGGCCACCTTGAAGCAAGGCATTCGTCCGGACACCATCGTCGTGACCGGCCAATTCGACCAGTGGGCGACGCCGTTCGCCAGCGAGGTGCGGCGCGCCAGCCTGAATACCGTTACGCCGATGTCCTTGACGCTGACCGACGGGACCGGCAGCGTCAACGACTTCGCGGGCGTCCGCGTGCGCAAGGCCAGCCCGGCCGACATGGCAGGCTTCGCCGCCGGGCGCCGCAAGGGGCGGTCCCGGCCCGGGGCTCCGCGATCATGAGTGCGGCGTTGGCGGAAGCTGTTGCGATCGAGCCCGGCCGCACGCGCTATGGGATGGTGTTCGACATGGACGCCTGCGTGGGCTGCCAGACCTGCACCATCGCCTGCAAGCAGACCAACCAGACCACGCCCGGCATCCTGTGGCGGAACGTGCTGGACCTGGAGGTCGGGAAATTTCCCGCCGTTGAGCGCAGCTTCCTCTTGACCGGGTGCCAGCATTGCGACGAGCCGCCTTGCGTGCCGGTCTGCCCGACCGGCGCGACCTGGAAACGCGACGACGGACTCGTGGTGATCGACTACGACACCTGCATCGGTTGCAGCTCCTGCGTGGTCTC
The DNA here is from genome assembly GCA_016790635.1 of Burkholderiales bacterium. Classification (GTDB taxonomy): domain Bacteria; phylum Pseudomonadota; class Gammaproteobacteria; order Burkholderiales; family JAEUOS01; genus JAEUOS01. The sequence goes on along the minus strand of JAEUOR010000066.1, from coordinate 107,604 downwards.
GTGTCCCTACCAGGCACGCACGCTTGACAAGGATCCGCCCACTTACTATGGGGGCGCCCCCATGCCGACCGAAAGAACCGCGCAACAGGGCGAGCGCGACGGAGTGGCGCAAAAATGCACGTTTTGCAAAGATCGCATTGACGATGGCCTGGCGCGCGGGCTGGTCCCCGGCGTCGACCCGGACGCCACTCCGGCGTGCGCCAATGCTTGCATCAGCCAGGCGATCACTTTCGGTAATCTCGCTGATCCTGCGGATCGGGCGGCACGCCTGCTGGCGGACGCGGGTGGGCGGCAGATGCATGCCGAGTTGGGCACCAATCCGCACATCTTCTATATCGGCGAGCGGCGCGAAAACATTTCGACGCCCGGGCCGGTGCAGCGCTCCTGGGACATTCGGGCGGCCATGAATTTCATCGCCGGCGGCGCGGCTGCCGGCCTGATGCTGGCTGCTTTCTTCGCCTGGGCACTGGCCGGGCTACCAACTGCCTGGCTGGCAGGCGTCAACCTTGGCGCGGGCGCGCTCATGGCCTTCGGTTTGTTCTGTGTCTTCCTCAAATTGGGGCGCAAGGCCCGCTTTTGGCGGGTACTCACGCGCTGGCAAACTTCATGGATGACACGCGAAACCTATTGCGTTGCGCTGATTTACGCGGCGATGGCCGCCATGCTCGCGCGTCCGCATGCAGTCGCCCTGGTCGCGCTGGCAATCGGCGCCGCTGGCTTCCTGGTATCGCAAGCGAAGATATTGCACACGGCCCGCGGGATACCGGCGTGGCGATCACCGCGGGTTCCGCCACTGCTGGTGCTCACCGCCTTGTTCGAAGGCGCCGGCCTGCTTTTTCTGGTCCTGACCGCTCTTCCGGCGCCCGGCATGGGTGGTCGTATGGCAGCCGCCGTCGCTGCCGTCGCCGGACTGATGCTTGCGATCATCTGGCCGCGGTTCGTCGCCGAGGTCGAGCCCGACACGAAGGGGGAGTTGAACATTGGAGCACGTAGGGTGAGCCTGGTTGGACAATGGCTGGCCGCCGCGGTGTTTGCCGTGTATGCCTTGGTCCCCGGCTCGCAGCTCGTCGCCGCGGCGGCCGCGATTGCCGGCTTGGCCGCGGTGGCCCAAGGAGCGTTCTGGAAGTACCGGCTGATCGTTGTCGCCGCGCACTTCCAGGGCTTGCGAATTCCTGCGAGGGCCGGGCACGCGCATCGCCGATCGCCGGCTGTCGCGGCTGCGCAGCTGTAATGAGGATTGCTGGCATGGCCGCTGGAACCTCTTGATGACCGAAGACCCGGATGATTTCGCCGGAATGCGCGCCATCGTGACCGGTGGCGGCGCCGGCATCGGCCTGGCAGCAGCGCGCGTGTTGTCACGCCGCGGTGCGCGGGTCGCTTGCCTCGACCTTGACCCACGGGATGTCGATGCGCCGCTCGCCGGAATCATTTGCGATGTCGCGGACGACGCGTCAGTACGCGCTGCTGTTGCGCGCGCGGCGCAGGCGCTTGGTGGCATTGATATTGTCATCAACAATGCGGGTGTCGGCGCGCGTGGAGATATCGACGCCAACAGCGATGCCGAATGGCATCGGTTGTTCGACATCAATGTGCTCGGCATGGTGCGCACCGGCCGAGCGGCGCTCGCCTGGTTGCGTCGCTCCAGCCATGCGTCCATCGTCAATGTCGGCTCGACGGTCGCGACTGTCGGATTGCCGGATCGCGTGCTCTACAGCGCGACCAAAGGTGCGATCGCAGCCATGTCCCGCGCGATGGCGGCGGATTTCATCGATTTGCCGATCCGTGTCAATTGCGTCATGCCCGGTGTCGTCGACACGGCCTGGCAGCAGCGCGCGGTCGCCGCCGCGCCTGATCCAGCAGCGCGCATGGCGCAGCTCCGCGGACTGCAACCGACAGGTGCGATGGTCTCTGTAAACGAAGTGGCGGACGCCATTGCTTACTTGGCCGGTCCTCAATCGCGCTCCACGACCGGTATTGAGTTGGTCGTGGATGGTGGCCTGACGTCCCTGCGCACGGCCTTGCGCGCCTGACCGAGCAGCAATCCGCACTGGAGCAGAAACTTATGTCAAGCCACGAAGAAACCGTCCGTATCGAATCAGCCGATTGTGGCCGCTTCGATGCTTACCTTGCCGTTCCGGAATCAGCCCAAGGGCCGGGCCTGGTTTTGTTGCAATACATCTGCGGCGTCAATGCGGTCATGCGGCGCCTGGCTCGCGAATTCGCCGCCCGGGGCTATCTCGTGGCCGTGCCGGACCTGTTCTGGCGGCAAGAACCCGGCGTCATGCTGGCCAATGACCCTGCGACCGTGACGGCAGAGGAGCAGCGTCGGGCGCTTGCCCTCAACGACGGATTCGCCGATGCGCCGGCGCTCGACGACATGCGCGCAACCCTGGCGTACCTGCGCAGTCACGAGCGTTGCAACGGCCGGGTGGGGACCCTCGGCTACTGCCTCGGCGGTCGCATGGCGTTTTTGCTCGCCTTGCATTCCGATGTCGACTGTGCGGTCGGCTATTACGGCGTCAATCTTGACAAGTATGTGGGTGAGGCCCCGGCGCTCCGCTGCCCCGTATTGCTGCACATGGCCGAGAAGGATGTGCTGGTGCCTCCGCCGGTCCGCGAGCAGATCGTCACCTCGCTTGCCCTAATCGAGAACGTCAGTGTCTCGGTTCATCCGGGCGTCAATCACGCCTTCGCGCTTGCAGGTGGTCCGAACCATGATGCCGTCGCTGCCGCGAACGCCGATCAAGCGTCGCTGGCTTTTCTCGACAAACACCTCAAGGCTGCATGATCGGCTGCATGAGCAACCGCAACAGGCGCAAGATTGAATCGGTCGCGGGCGCGTCCATCTGTAGCCCGCGAGGTTTTCGCTACACTGGCCCCGGCTCTGGTACTTTGCGCTAGTTGCGATACTTCAGGCTGCCCGCCGATTCATGCCGTCAAAGCGATAGCCAGCTGATCCGAACGGGCGCCAAAAAGGAAATCAGGACATGGAACGCTCCTTCAAGGAAGAGATCAAGCTCCTGCGCCTGAAGCAAGGCGACACCTTCCACGGCGAGGGCATCCTGGCCGTGACCAAGGCGCTCCTGCAATCCGGCGTGTCGTATGTCGGCGGCTACCAGGGCGCGCCGGTGTCGCACCTGATCGACGTGCTGGCCGACGCGCGCGAGTTGATGGACGAGATGGGCATCCATTTCGAGGCCAACGCGTCCGAGGCCGGCGCCGCGGCCATGCTGGGCGCGTCGATCAACTATCCGATCCGCGGCGCGGCGACCTGGAAGTCGACCGTCGGCACCAACGTCGCCTCCGATGCACTGGCCAACCTGGCGTCCTCGGGCGTCATGGGCGGCACGGTCATCATCATCGGCGAGGATTACGGCGAGGGCTCCTCGATCATGCAGGAGCGCAGCCACGCCTTTGCGATGAAGTCGCAGATGTGGCTGCTCGATCCGCGCCCCGAGCTGCCGACCATCGTGCGCATGGTCGAGAAGGGGTTCGAGCTCTCCGAGGCATCCAGCACGCCGGTCTTCGTCGAGTTGCGCATCCGCGCCTGCCATGTGCATGGCAGCTTCGAATGCAAGGACAACCGGGCGCCGGCGATCTCGCGCAACACGCCACTCACGGAGCCCAGTTTCGACTATGGTCGCATCGTCCTGCCGCCGTCGTCGTACGCGCAGGAAAAGCAGAAGATCGAGTCGCGCTGGCCCGCGGCGGTGGAATTCATTCGCCGCGAGAAGCTCAACGAGACCCACGACGGGCCGCTCGCCGACGGTTCGGCGCGCCTGGCCGACATCGGCATCATCACCCAGGGCGGGCTCACCAACGCGGTCATCCGCGCGCTGCAGCAGCTGGGACTGGCCGATGCGTTCGGCGAATCGAAAGTGCCGCTGTACGTGATGAACGTGACCTATCCGTTGATTCCCGAAGAGATCACCGCCTTCTGCGCCGGCAAGCGCGCCGTGCTGATGGTCGAGGAGGGGCAGCCCGCCTTCATCGAGGATGCGCTGCACGCCGTGCTGCGCCGCGCCGACTTGCAGACCCGCGTGCACGGCAAGGATGTGCTGCCGCTGGCCGGCGAGTACACGGGCGAGGTCATGCTGACCGGTATGGCGAAGTTCCTGGCGGCCGCCGCGCCGGCGGGTTTTGATGCGCAGGCGGCGCAGGCTGCGCCCGCCGCTATCGCCACGGCGAAGGCGCGCGCGCTGGAACTCCTGGGCGGCCCGGTGCCCAACCGCCCGCCGGGCTTTTGCGTCGGCTGCCCTGAACGCCCGGTTTTCTCGGCCATGAAGTTGATGGAGCGCGAGGTCGGCGCCACGCATGTGTCGTCAGACATCGGCTGCCACCTCTTCTCCTCGCTGCCGCCTTTCAACATCGGCAACACGGTGCTGGGCTATGGCCTGGGGCTGGCGTCGAACTCCGCGATCAATCCGCTCTTCGCCAAGCGCACCGTCACCGTCATGGGCGATGGCGGCTTCTGGCACAACGGCCTGTCCTCGGGCGTGTCCAACGCGGTGTTCAACAACGACGACGGCATCCTGGTCATCATGAAGAACGGCTACTCCTCGGCCACCGGCACGCAGGAACTGCCGTCCTCGCCGCACCAGAGCCAGGAGCATCGCGCCACCGACATGGGCATCGAGAAGGCGCTCACCGGCATGGGCGTGAAGTGGATGAAGACGGTCTACAACTACAACGTCGCCGAGACCCTGACCACGCTGCGCGAGGCCATGACCACGCGCTACAACGGTCTCAAGGTCATCATCGCCGAGGCCGAGTGCATGCTCGAGCAGCAGCGGCGCAAGAAGCCCGTCGATGCGGCCAAGCTCAAGGCCGGCGAGCGGGTCGTACGCGTGCGCTACGGGGTAGACGAGGACACCTGCACGGGCGACCATTCATGCATCCGCCTCTCCGGCTGCCCTTCGCTCACGATCAAGGATTCGTCCGACCCGCTCAGGGTGGACCCGGTCGCGCATGTCAACAACAACTGCGTCGGCTGCGGCCTGTGCGGCGAGGTCGCGCATGCGGCCGTGCTGTGCCCCTCGTTTTTCCGTGCCGAGATCGTGCAAAACCCGGGCTGGTGGGACCGGGTCAAGGCGAGGCTGCGCGGCGCCGTCATCGGCGTGTTCCAGCCGGCCTGAGCATGGCGACCGACGCGACTCGCCCCATCACCATCCTCGTCGCCGCTTTGGGCGGCGAAGGCGGCGGGGTGCTGGCCGACTGGCTGCGCGATGCCGCCACCGCGGCCGGCCTGCCGGTGCAGAGCACCTCGATTCCCGGCGTGGCGCAGCGTACCGGTGCGACCACCTATTACCTGGAAATCTTTCCCGTGCCGACCGCGCAATTGGGCGGCCGGCGCCCGGTGCTGGCGCTCACGCCGACGCCGGGCAACGTGGACCTGATGGTCGCCTCCGAGCTGGTCGAAGCCGGCCGCGCGCTGCAGAACGGCTGGGTGACCGCGCGCACCGCGCTCATCGCCTCCAGCCATCGCATCTACGCCACGGTGGAAAAAATGCCCATGGGCGACGGGCGCTACGCGGGCGAGCGCATCCTGGCCGCCGCGCGTGAAGTCGCCGGCCGGGCCATCCTCTTCGACATGGCCGACGCCGCGCAGAAGGCGGGCACGGTCATCTCGGCAGTGATGTTCGGCGCTCTGGCCGGCAGCGCCCGGCTGCCCTTGTCGCGCGAGCAGTGCGAGGCCGCGATCCGCGCCTCGGGCAAGGGGGTCGAGGCGAGCCTGCGCGGCTTCGCGGCAGGTTTCGCTGCGGCCGGTAGCGACGTCCCGGCCGCAGCGCCAGCGCCGGTCGCGCCGCCTGTCGTCGCCCGCACCCAAGCCCCTGGCGAGTACGACGCCTATCCGGTCGAGGCGCGCGAAGTCGTTGCCGAGGGCGTCAAGCGCATGCTGGACTATCAGGATCGCGCCTACGCCGACCTGTACCTCAGGCGCCTGCAACGCCTCCTCGCACGCAGCAAGGACGCCATGCTCATCACCGAGACGGCGCGCTACCTGGCGCTGTGGATGAGCTTCGAGGATGTGATCCGCGTTGCCGATCTCAAGACCCGCAAGAGCCGCTTCGAGCGCGTGCGCAGCGAAGTGCTGGCCAAGCCGCATGAACCGGCGCACTTCATCGAGTTCCTGAAACCCGGCCTGGATGAGATCGCCGGCCTCATGCCGCCTGCCCTGTCCCGGCGCTTTCACGCCTGGGCGATCCGCCGCGGACTGGCCGACAGGTTGTCGGTCGGCATGCACATCAAGAGCAACTCCGTGAGCGGCTTCCTGCTGTTGCGCTCGATGGCGGGCCTGCGCTTCTGGCGCCGCCGCAGCGCCCGCTATGCGGACGAGCAGGCGCTGATCGAACGCTGGCTGGCCGCGATCGAAGCGGCGGCCGCACATCCGCGCCTGGCCTTCGAGATCGCCATGAGCGCACGCCTCATCAAGGGCTACAGCGACACCCACAAGCGCGGCCGTGCCAACCTCCTGCGCATCCTCGACAACCTGGTGGACAAGCCGACGGTCACCGATCCGGACGAGCGCGCGAAGGCCGTGTTCGCCGCGCGCGAGGCGGCCTTGGCCGACCCGGAAGGTAGGGGACTCGACGCATCCTTGGGCCGCCACGGCATCGCGCCGAGACCGCCGCAGGAACATCCGCTTCGATTCGTGCGTCCGGCACGGCGCAATTCCTGAGCACGCCGGATCGGGAGACCGATCCGAACGGCCTCTACGCGCCCGCGCCTTCGAAATCGCTCAGAAGGCAAATGCGTCCAGCTGCGCCAGCTTTCAGGAAGTACCTCCGATCCGCCGTTACCAGCATGGCGTCCGGGGATCGAATGGCGGTGGCGTGATAGAGCGTGTCGAAGACATGCTGTCCGTACCGGATCGCCATCGATATGGCGGTTGCGTAGATTTCGGACGAATTCCCTTGTTCAAAGCGGATAGCCAGCAAATCGGCGATATCGCGCTGCACTTGATCCGGTTTCAATCGCGACAGTACCGCTGCGACTTCGGCAACGAAATGCGGCGGCTGATGCAGCACATGTTCGCAAGCCACCGTTCCGGCGAGAATCGCCAGCGCCCGCTCCGCGTCATCTTCGCCGGGCGAGTCGGCCAGAAACCATTTGGCCGCCACGCTGGCATCAATGACCAAATTCACGGTCGCCCGCGGACGCGGACTCTGCGAATGTCGGCATCGCTCGCCTTGGGAGCACTCGCGCGACGCTTGAGTATGCGCGCGAAGGCCGCTTCGCTCTCGCGCTGACGCGCGTCGCGCAAGACCGCTTCGCGCATCAAGTCGGCGATTACCGCACTTTTATTGCGGCCCTCGAAGGTGCGGTTGAAGGCTTCCTTCACCTCTTCCGGGACACTGAAATTGACTGTGCTCATGCTTTGACTCCCGGTCTGCGGTTGTTGAAATATTCTACAACCATGTGTCCGACGCCGGTTATGCGACACGCAGAGTCAGGTATGACGGGCGCTCATTCAATCCTGATCCCGGCCTCGCGGATGACGCGCTCCCAGCGCGTCGTATCGTCGCGCACCGCGCGCCACACGTCGCTGGGCGATCCGCCGCTGGCCTCCGCCCCCTGTGCGGCCAGCCGGTCCTTCAGGTCCGGTGAGCGCAGGGCGCGGTTGACGTCCGCGTTGATGCGCCCGACCAGGTCGCGCGAAACCGCGGAATGGATCACCAGCGCGAACCAGGTGATGCCCTCGAAGCCCGACAGCCCGGACTCGGCCACCGTCGGCAGTTCAGGCGCCAACGGCGAGCGTTCGCGACTGGTGATCGCCAGTCCCTTCAACTTGCCGGCGCGCACCTGCGGCAGGGTCCAGACGATGGAATCGAACTGCCAGGCGATCTGGCCCGAGACGAGGTCCGGGATCGCCTGCACGCCGGTCTTGTAGGGTGCGTGCGCCGCCTTGATGCCGGCGCCGGCCGCGAAGGCCTCGCCGATCAGGTGGGTGATGGTGCCGGTACCGGAGGAGGCAAAGGTGAATGCACCCGGCTTGGCGCGCGCCAGCGAGATCAGGTCGGCAAGCTTGGTGACCGGCAGGGTGGGGCTCGCGACCAGCAGGTTGGGCGCCTGCGCCACCATGACGATGGGCGCGAAGTCGCGCTGCGCGTCGTAGCCCAGCTTGCGGTTGACGATGGGCAGGATCACCTGGGTCGAAGTGGTCGACATCAGGAGCGTGTAGCCGTCCATGCTGCCCTGCGCGACATGCTCGGCGGCGATCGCGCCGCCCGCGCCCGGCCGGTTGTCGATGACCACCGGCTGGCCCCAGGCTTCGGAGAGCTTCGCGCCCAGCGCGCGCGCGATCGCGTCGGTCGAGCCGCCGGCGGCGAAAGGCAGCACGATGCGCACCGCGCGGGTCGGCCAGGGTGCTTGCGCATGCACGCTGCCGACCGCGAGCCCGAGGGCGCAAGCCATCATCAATCTCCTGCAGCGGGCGACGTGTGCAAACATGATCCGGTGCTCCAGTGGGGATGACGCAAGACTCTACCAGCTAGGCCGGACAGCTTCACGTTTCTTTACACGCGCCACACGCGCGCGCAATCCGCCGCCGCCAGACTGGCGGAAGCGCTCACAAGCCCCATGTAGACTCATCGTGATGACCCAGCAGCTACTGATGATCGAGGACGACCGCCGCCTGGCGGCGCTGGTCATCGAGTACCTGACCCATGCCGGTTTCGACGTCGCGCACGCGGAGACGGCGGCCGAAGGTGTCGCCTGGCTGAAACAGCATACGGCTGACCTGGTTCTCCTGGACCTGATGCTCCCCGACGGCGACGGGCTGGAGGTGTGCCGACGCATCCGCGCCGGGTCGGACGTGCCGATTGTCATGCTGACCGCGCGCGGCGAGGCGACCGACCGGGTGGTCGGTCTGGAACTGGGCGCGGACGATTACCTGCCAAAGCCCTTCGAGCCGCGCGAACTGCTGGCGCGTGTGCGCGCAGTGCTCAGGCGCCAGCGCGGGACCAACGTCGCGGACGGCGACATGGCGCCCTTGCGCTTCGGACGCCTCGAGATCGATCCCGGCGCAAGGCGGGTGCGCGTCGATCGCAGCGAGCGCGAACTCACCGCACGCCAGTTCGACCTGTTGCTGGCGCTGGCGCAGCGCGCCGGCCGGGTGTTGTCGCGCGAACAGATCATGGACGCGATCAAGGGCGAGGCCCTCGAGGCCTTCGACCGCTCGATCGACGTGCACATCGCGCGTATACGCGCCGCCATCGAGGACGACCCCAAGGCGCCCAGGCGCATCGTCACCGTGCGCGGCGCCGGCTATGTGTTCGCGCGCGTGCAGGACGCGTGATCGATCGCCCGCACCCTTCCGTGCGGCGTCATGGCCGCAGGCGCCCGGGCCGGCGCCTGTACCTCCATGTCTGGCTGGCCCTCCTGGCAAGCCTCCTGGTCGTCGGCCTCCTGGCTGGCGCGGCGTGGCGCCTGATGGCGCCGGAACTGCCGCGCGAAATCACCCTGACCGACGATCAGGGCAGGCGCATCGGCACCGCGCGCCTCGACGCACGTTACCGGGAGGGCTTGCCACAGGTGCGCGCGGAGTTCGACGACGGCCGCGTCGCCGTCGCGCGCTGGGAAGGTCCGCGCTGGCGCGGTCCGGGTTTTCTCTTCTGGCTGATCGTGATCGTGCTCGCCGTCGGCGTCACCGCGTACCCCGTGGTGCGCCGCCTGACACGGCGTCTGGAAGACCTGAGCGAGGGGGTCGAGGCGCTGGGCGAGGGCAACCTGGCCGCGCGCGTGCCGGTGCGCGGCCACGACGAGGTGGCGCTGCTGGCGACGCGCTTCAACGCCGCGGCCGAGCGCATCGAGGCGCTGGTGGGCGCGCACAAGAACCTGCTTGCCAATGCCTCGCATGAGTTGCGCTCGCCCCTGGCACGCATGCGCATGGCGCTGGAGATCATCGAGACCGGCACACCGGACGCACAGGCGCGCGCGCGCGCCGAAGTCAATCGCAGCATCGCGGAACTCGACCTGCTGATCGAGGAGATCCTGCTCGCCAGCCGCCTGGATGCGCGCGGCACCGCCGATGAGGCGTTCGAGCCCGTCGACCTGACGGCGCTGGCTGCCGAGGAATGCGCACGCATCGGTGCCGAGCTTGCGGGCAGCGGCGTCGTCACAGCCTTGGGCAGCGCGCGCCTGCTGCGGCGCCTGATGCGCAATCTGCTGGAGAACGCGCGGCGCCATGGCGGCGTCGATGGTCCGATCGAGGTACGGCTGTCGGCCTCAGGCGCGACCGCGACGCTGGAGGTGTGCGATCGTGGACCCGGCGTGCCCGCGGCCGAGCGCGAGCGGATCTTCGAGGCCTTCTACCGTGCCGCCGGGCACAGCGAGGCAGTGGGTGGCGCCGGACTCGGGCTATCGCTGGTGCGAAGCATCGCACGCAGGCATGGCGGCGATGCAATATGTGACGACCATCCGGGCGGGGGCGCCTGTTTTCGGGTCACCCTCGCCGGAGTGATGCGCTGACCGCGACTACTTCTTCGCGCCCTTCTTGTCGTCCTTCCTGGCACCGTCCTTCTTGTCGCCGTCCTTCTTTTCTTCCTTCTTCAGGAAGTCGTCGCGCTTTTTCAACACCTCGTCCAGCTTGTTCTTGGCCACCAGCACGACAAAGGGCGCGAGCGACTTTTCGCGCGCGACGCGCTCGGTGAAGCGCTTGACTTCGTCGGCCGCGGCCTTCTCGCGCTTGTCCTTGTCTTCGGCCTTTTCGTCAGGCTTGGCTGGCGCGGGCTTGGGCGCGCGCGTCGGCGTACCCTCGACGCTGACCTGCACGGGGTAACGGTCCTTGGCCAGCGCGCCCACCTTCATGGTGTAGGTGAGGCCGTCGAAGGTGGTCGCGACGATCTGCGATCCCTTGTCGAAACCTGCCTCGGCTTCCTTGGGTCCCAGGTCTTCCAGTTCCAGCCGGCCCAGCGCCAAGGCCGCGCCGCTGGCCTTGAAGGGGTCGAGTTCGCCGCCCTTGCCGTCGAGCACGAAGTTGCCGTCTGGTACCTCGCGTGCGAGCTTGTAGCCGCCCTCGGCCACCTTCACATCCAGGGTCTTGACGTTCTCGATGCCGAAGCCTTCACGCGCGATCCAGTCGACCGGCTTGATGCTGGCCTGGCGCAGCGGGTCGGAGACCACGATCACGCGCGTGGTGTCGCTGGCGAGCATGACGAAGCGGCCGTCGCCCAGGGCCTTGGTTGGGTCCCCTGCGGGTTCGTTGCGAAAGTACTTCTTGCCGACCAGGAGTTCGGCCAGGACCTTGCCGTCCTTGTCCTTGAACGCGACCGAGGTCGCCGCGCCCTCGCCCTTGCCCGGAGGGCCCAGGAGCATGCGCGCGCGTTCCTTCTCGGCGATGGGCTCGCTCTGCCCGGTCTTGAGTTCGATGGCTTTGACGACCAGTTCGGTGACGCGGTCGATGTCGGCCGGGAAACCGCCTTGTTCGACAATGACCCAGCGGTCTTCCTTCTTGGCCAGGGTCAGCGTGCCGTCCGGCGCAGCGACGACTATGCTGGCGATGGCCTCGGCCTGCAGCTGCGGGAAGAGCGTCTGGCCCAGCTTGACCGCGGTCGGCGAGGATTTGCCCTCGTCCTTGAGCAGGAACCACGAACCGCCCAGGGCGGCGACGGCCAGGATGATGAGGATTGCGGCGATGCGGCTGCTCATGATCGTCAGGCTCCCGCGACGCGACGCTGGCGCGACCACCACAGTCCCAGGCCGAACAGCGCGACCAGGACAGGCATCAAGGCGATGTTGACCACCTTGGTCCAGAACTGCAGCGCTTCGGAATCCTGACGCAGGTTCTTGCGCAGTTCCTTCAGTTCACGCCGTGACTCGGCGACGCGCTTCTTGAAGCGGTCCAGTTCCGACTGCTGGGCTGCCGAGAGGATCTGCGCCGACTTCGGCCCGCCCGACTGCTTCTGCAGGGCCTGCATCTTCTCGGTGGTCTGCGTGAGGTCGTCCTCGAGCGACTTGATCTTGCCGAAGTACTGTTTTTGCGCCTCGGTCTCCATCTGCCGCACCACCGTGAGCGGGCGGAAGATCGAGGTGCGCGAACGCAGCGACGACAGGTCATCGCCGGCGGCGGCCTGCTCGACCAAGCCCTGCACGAACGCCAGGTTGCCGTTCGACGGGATCACCACGCGCTGGCCGAAGATGTTCTGCACTTCGACCGCGGCGCCGTCGGCAAGCATGTCGGCATCGGCCACCAGCACCACGGTATTGTCGGCGGCGCCTTCCTTGAGGGCAGCGGCCGGGGTGGCGTCCTTCTTGGGCTCGTCCTTGCCGGCGGCAGCACCGGGCGGCGCGCCTGGCGGTGCGCGGGGATCGGCGGGCTGGCCGCCCGGAAACGCGCTCTTGAACTTGCCCGTCATGCGCACCGCAAGCGGCAGCGACTTGTTGGTCGGTGCGAATCCTTTCATGGCCGCGTCGCCCGACACCGAGGCGACGATGGAGTCGACGAACATGTTGTTGGGCGAGGAGCGCATCAGTTCGCTGACCGTGAGTCCGGCCGCGGGCTTGATGTCGAAGGCGCCCGAGAATGCCAGGAGCAGGGTCTCGACCTGGCTTACGGCCACGTCATCCCGATTGAACGCGCTGCGGTTCAGGGTCATGATGGTGGGCGTGAGGCGCTGGCCCTGTCCCGAGGCGTAGGTCACATCCGCCAGCACCTTGCCCACTTCCATGTTGACGCCCCAGGACTTGAAGAGCGTCGGCAGGGTCGACTGCCCGGGCTGGCCCTGGGCCATCGGCATCATCGGGTTGGGTTGCTGGTCGAAGTACATGTGCGGGTCGACGAAGGCGATCAGCTTGCCGCCACGCAAGACGAACTGGTCGAGCGCGTACTCGGTGCGCTCGGAGATGTCGCGTGGGTGGATGAGCAGCAGCACCTTGATCGCCGGGTCGATCTTGTCGGCATTGAAATCGACCACGCGCAGGTCGAAGTCGCGCTTCAACTCGCCGTGCAGCACCCAGGCTTCGGTCGGCTGCCGGGTCATCATGTTGAATGGAGCGCCCTGCACGGGCAGGGCACTCATCAGGCCCACGACCGGTCGCTCGGTCACCGCCACCTGCGCAATCAGGCGGATCAGGTCGTATTCCAGCAGGCGCTCGCGCTGCGGGTTGATGCCGGGCATGGTCTGCTTGCGGTCCAGGCGCGATACCGACAGGCCCAGGTAGAACTGCTCGCCGGTGGCCAATTGCTGCGGCTCGACGCCATCCAGCTGCGCGGCGTCCTCCTCGTCCGAATCGGGTTTGGGGTTGTACTTCTCGATGACGAGCTTGTCGCCGGCCACCGACTTGAATTCGGCAAGCAGGTCCTCGACGCGCTGGCCGAAGCTCTTCAATTGCACGGGCATGTCGCCCTTGGTCGAGTACAGGCGGATCTTCACCTGGCCGTCGATCTTGCCGAGGATCTTCTTGGTGCCTTCCGACAGGGTGTAGATGCGCCCTTCGGTCAGGTCGGCACGCACCGCGCCGCGCGAGGCCAGGAAATTGGCCGCCACCAGCAGCAGGAAAAGGGCGATCAGGCCGATCGCCGAGTAGATGAGGTTCTCGGATTTTTTCATGGCATCAACCTCCGCGACGATTGCGCAGGATGATCGCGGTCGCGAAAAGCGCGAAGCCGGTCACGGAGAGGAAAAACAGCAGATCGCGTGAATCGATCACGCCCTTCTGGAAACCGTCGAAGTGGGTCATGACCGAAAACGCGGCCACCGCCTCGACCACCGTCGGGCTGGCCCAGCGCGTGAGCATGTCGGTCACCGGGTTGAAGCCGGCCAGGATCAGGAACAGGCACAGGACCACCGACAGGATGAAGGCGACCACCTGGTTGCGCGTCATGGCCGAGGTCATGCCGGTGATCGCAAGATAGGCGCCCGCCAGCAGCAGGCTGCCCAGGTAGCCGGCGATGACCTGCCCGTTGTCGGGGTCGCCCAGCCAATTCACCGTGATGACCACCGGGAAGGTGAGCGCCAGGCCAAGGCCCAAGAACAGCCACGAGGCCAGGAACTTGCCGAGGATGGCCTCCCATGGGTTGACCGGCAGGGTCAGGAGCAGTTCGATGGTGCCCGAGCGGCGCTCCTCGGACCACAGGCGCATGCCGATGGCGGGCACCAGCACCAGGTACAGCCAGGGATGCCAGGCGAAGAACGAGGCCAGGCTGGCTTCGCCGCGCTCGAAGAAGCTGCCGACGGTGAAAGTGAAGAACCCGGTCATGAGCAAAAAGATGACCAGGAACACATAGGCGACCGGCGAGCCGAAGTACGAGCGCGTTTCGCGCCGCGCGATCGCCAGGATGGATGCGGTGGGGGAGTGCTTCATTTCTTGACCGTGTCGGGCAGGGTGAGCGAGCGAAAGACCTGGTCCAGCGCGCCTTCGTCTGTGGACAGCTGGCCCAGGCGCCAGTGTTCGCGTTCGGCCAGCGCGACGACAGCGCGCACCAGCGTGGCCTGCGCGCCGGCGGCCGGATAGACGCGCACTCCCTCGTCTGCCATGCGCTCCCAGCGCACAGCCTCGGTCAGCGCGCCCAGCTTCTCGCCCAGCGCGTCGGCGCCCACGCCTTCGGCCCGCAGGGTGACCGCGCCGGCCAGTTCTGAGCGCGCCTTCAACTCCGAGGGCGTGCCGTTGGCGACCATGCGTCCGCGGTCGATGATGATGGCGCGCGTGCAGGCCGCATCGACCTCTTCGAGGATGTGGGTCGAGAACACCACCGCCTTGGTCTTGCCGATCTCGCGGATCAGTGTGCGCACCTCATGCTTCTGGTTCGGGTCCAGTCCGTCGGTGGGCTCGTCCATGATCAGCACGTCGGGCTCGTGGATCAGCGACTGCGCCAGGCAGGTGCGATGACGATAACCCTTGGACAAGGTGTCGATGGACTGGTGCAGAACGCTTTGCAGGAAGCACAACTCGACGACACGGCCGATGGCGCGCTTGCGTGCATCGCCGGAAATCCCGCGCATCTCGGCGGCGAAATCGAGAAAGCCGTGCACAGTCATGTCGGCGTAAGCCGCAGCGTTCTCGGGCAGATAGCCGATCATGGCCTTGGTCTTGAGTGGCTCCTCGGTCACGTCCGCACCGCCGACGCGAATGCGCCCGGCGGTCGGCGGATAAAAGCCGGTGATCATGCGCATGGTGGTCGACTTGCCGGCGCCATTGGGCCCCAGGAAGCCCAGCACCTCGCCGCGTTCGACCGTGAACGACAGGTTGTCGACCGCGGTCTTGCGCCCGAAGGTCTTGGTCAGATTCTCGATCTGGATCATATGGGTTCTTGTCGTGTTCGTCTTGACGAGCTTCGCGCGCGCTTGACCCGCGCGCGAGTCGCATATGAGGGCGTGATTGTGCTGATTCAACAGCGCAGGAAAACTAGGGTTGACCCTAGGCGCGCCGCTGCGGGAGCTGCCGGCGAAGGCGCGGATTATCGCTCAAGCAGGGGTCCTGGCGCGGTACGCCGGATCCGCTCTAGAACACCCCAGCGCCCAGGCCCGCGGCCAGCATGTGCCCGACCTCTTCACAGCGCGCCAGATCGGCCGCGGCGATGTGCTTGGGGGCGAGGATGGCCTCGGGCGTCTGCGCGTGGGTGCAGACGATCAGCGGGCCGGCAACCGGCTTCAAGCGCCAGCCGGTGGCGATGCGCTCAATTTGCCGCGCCGCGCCCTGGCCGTCGCTGCCGGCGCACACCATGCTGGCGTAGGCGCAGCCGTTGACCTTGTCGAACGCCGGGTAATAGCAGCGATCGAAGAAGTCCTTCATGAGACCGGCCATCGAGCCCAGGTTCTCCGGGGTCGCGAAGATATAAGCGTGCGCTGCGAGCACGTCTTCAGGCGCCGCGGCCCCGGCATGCATGAGGCGTACGGTCACACCGTCTTCGCCGCCCGCACCGCGCGCCGCGGCCTCCGCCATCTGGCGCGTGCCGCCAGTCGCGGAGTGGAAGACGATGAGGAGCGTTCGCATGGTTGTGCTGCGGCGTGGTGTGCCTTGCGATCAGTCGCACAGGTGATGACCAATGTATCACCGCACGGGCCGGCGGCGCATCACGTGAGGCGCGTCGTGCAATAGACTTCCGGCGCTGGCACTGCTGCCTGCCATTCTTCCGGAGAGCCCATTTGGACGACGACCTGATCTACGAATCGCGTGACGGCATCGCGCACGTGACGCTCAACCGCCCGCAGGCGCGCAACGCGCTGACCTATGCCATGTACGAGGGCCTGGCGCGCATCGCCGGGGAGGTTGCCGCCGATCCGGCCATCCGCGTGGTCGTGATCCGCGGCGCCGGCGGCAAGGCCTTCGCGGCTGGTACGGACATTTCGCAGTTTCTCGACTTCAAGAGCGGCGAAGACGGCATCGCCTACGAAAAGCGCCTCGGCGACGCGGTCGGCCTGCTCGAGCGCTGTCCCAAGCCGGTGATCGCCGCGATCGACGGCGCCTGCACCGGCGGTGGTGCGGCGATCGCTTCGGTATGCGACCTGCGCGTGGCCACGCGCGCCTCGCGCCTGGGCTTCCCGATCGCCCGTACCCTGGGCAACTGCCTGTCAATCCACAACGTCGCGCGCCTGGCCGCGCTGATCGGTCCGGCGCGGGTGACCGAACTGATCTTCACCGGACGCCTGGTCGAGGCCGACGAGGCGCAGGCCGCTGGCCTGGTGACCGAGGTGGTCGCGGACGCCGATGCCCTCACGCAGCGCGTCGACGAATTGGCGCGCCTGGTGGCCGGGATGGCGCCGCTCACCCTGACGGCGACCAAGGAGCAACTGCGGCGCCTGCGCGAAGCCATGACCGTGCATGTCGAGGACGACGACCTGGTGCGCATGTGCTTCGGCAGCGAGGATTTCAGGAATGGCGTGCGCGCCTTCCTGGAGCGCCGCCCGCCTGCCTGGCAAGGGCGCTGAGCCGGGTTCTCCGCCCGTTCAATAACGAAAACCCACTATCATGCGCGCGACTTGTCTGCGCGTTCGTGTTCGCTCATCGGCCCGATCCAAAAAGCCCCCGCAATGGTTCCCGCAAAAATTCCAGCGAACGAGGCCCGGCGCCTGGCGGCGCTGGACGGCATGTCGGTGCTCGATACCGATCCGGAAAGCGCCTACGACGACCTCACCCGCCTTGCCGCGACCATCTGCGGCACCCCGATCGCCCTGGTTTCCCTGGTCGACCGGGATCGGCAATGGTTCAAGTCGCGCCATGGGCTCGATGCGACCGAGACGCCCCGCGAGCTGGCATTCTGCGCCCACGCGATCCTCGATCCGGGCAAGATGCTGGTGGTCGAGGATGCGCATGCCGACCCGCGCTTTGCCGCCAATCCGCTGGTCACCGGCGACCCTTCGATCCGCTTTTACGCCGGCGCGCCGATCGTCACCACTGACGGCATGGCACTCGGAACGGTTTGCGCCATCGACCGGGCGCCGCGACGGCTTGAACGCCACCAACTGGAGGCGCTGGCCGGACTGTCGCGCCTGGCCGCTGCCCTGCTCGACCGCGGGCGGCTCGCGCGTCGCGAGGCAAAGCTTGCGGCGGAGGCTGCCAAGCGCGAGGTCGAGCACATGCTCGCCGTAGCGGTGTTCAGTACCGACCTGATGGCCTACGTCGACAAGGATTACGTCTTTCGCTATGTCAACCAGACTTACCTCGATTACAACGGGCTCACTTCCAAGGACGTACTCGGCCGATCCGGAGCCGAAATTTTCGGTCAGGCTTACTTTGAGTCCCGCATCAAACCCGAGGCGGAGCGCGCGCAGGCGGGTGAAGTCTGCCACTACCGGTCGGAGCGGCATTACAAGGCGCGCGGGAAGTGCCACATGGACATCAGCGTTCTACCGGTGCGCGATGACCACGGGAGCATTGTCGGCACGGTGCTGCGCGGGCGCGACGTAACGGCGCTGGTGGAGCGTGGCGAGGAACTGGCGGCGACGGTGGCGTCGCTCGAGAACAGAACCCTGGCGCAGCAGCGTTTCATCCACATCCTTTCGCACGACCTGCGCGAGCCGCTGAATTCGATCGTCAACTTCGCCACCCTGCTCGATGTCGACCATGGCGGGGCGCTTGATCCTGCCGCCCGCGACTGCTTGAACAGGATCCTGGGCGGCGGCAGGCGCCTGAAGAACCTGCTCGACGACCTCCTGGAACTCGTGCGCCTCGAGCAATTGCCGGCCGCGTCGGCGCCGGTGCCCCTGGCCGAGCTGATCACCGAAATCTCCGAGGATCTTGCCGCGACGATACAGCGCACCGGGACGCGATTGACCACTGGCGCGCTGCCGGTGATCGGTGGCGAACGCCACCTGCTGCGCATCCTGCTGCAGAACCTCATCGCCAATGCGATCAAGTTCTGCCGTGAAGGCGTGGCACCCGGCATCGCCTGCGAGGCAATTGCATCCGCCGGCGGCCACGAAATCCGGATCACCGACAATGGCATCGGCATCCCGGCGGCCCAGCTGGAAAGCGTCTTCGAAGTGTTCCGGCGCCTGCATTCGCGCAAGGCCTATGAAGGCACCGGCCTGGGCCTGGCGATCTGCCGGCGCATCGCCGAGCTGCATGGCGGGCGTATCTGGGCCACTTCGGAACCCGGCCAAGGCTCCTGCTTCCATGTATGGCTGCCCGCGCTGGCCATGGCTTCTACCCAGGGAGAATGACAGTGACGGCGTACCGACGCATCGTGCTGATCGACGACAACGACGACGACAACACCTTTCACTCGATCATGATCCGGAAGGCCGGATTCGCCGGCGAGATCGTGGTGCGCGAGAACGGCGAGGGCGGATTGGAGTTCCTGCGAGGCGCCGACCTGAACATTCCCACCCTGGTGTTCCTCGACATCAACATGCCCGACATGAACGGCTTCGCCGTTGCCGAGGCGTCCGCGCCGCTGCTGCGAGATACGCGCACCGTGGTGATCGTCATGCTCACCTCGTCGAATTCGCTTTACGACCGTGATCGGGCTGGCTCGCTGGAGGTCATCAACGGCTTCCTCACCAAGCCGCTCACTGTCGAGATGGTGCTGGATTTGCTGCGGCCCGACGCCTGACTCCGGCGAAGGGTCCTGCCGACGCAGGGCGGGGCGCGACAGCGGCCCCCCGGTTCAGGCCAATACGATGTCGAAGCGCGCGCTTCTTGCGCCAGGCTCGCCCGAGATCCTGGCTGTCAATGCGCCGCGCTGTTGCGCGGTGAGCGAGCGGTACAGAAAATCGCTATCGTTGCGCGCCTCGCCGGCGATGAACATCTGCGTGACGAGTCCGGCATGGCCGCGCACCTTGACCGCCACATGGATGTGCGGGGTGCGCCCGGTGTACATGACCGGGCGGATGGTGGCGAATGCGTAGGTTCCGCTCGCGTCGGTGCGCATCCAGCCGAAGCCGGCGAAGTTGGCGTCGCGCTCCGCAGGCGCGCCGTCACGCGAATGGGTATAGCGCCCCAGCGCATCGCACTGCCAGATCTCGACGCGCGCACCTTCGATGGCGCGCCCGGCCCGATCGGCGACGCGGCCCTCCAGGCGCATGATTTGCGCGTTGCCCTTGAGCGTGCCGCGCACCAGGTTGGTCGCGGGCTCGGCGGTGAAGGCCTCGGGGTAGAAGGGTCCCTCGGTCATGCCCGGCGTGGGCGTCGCGCCGGATTGCGCGCGCAGTGTTCCGGCAGGAATGCCCAGCATCGCGGAGGCGGCGAGAAAGCGGCGGCGGCCAACAGGCATGGAGGACTCGCATCGATCTGGTCGGGGCGGCAAGTGTAGTCGGAATGTCGCGCCCGGAAGGAGGGTGATAATCCGTGACTTCGCATCTCTTCGCGCCTCTTGAAGCCGGGCGCCGGTCGCCATGGAACGCTCGTTCGCCGCCGAAATCGAACTCCTGAAACTGGGCGATGACCAGGTATTCCGCGGCGAGGGCATCCTGGCGGTCACCAAGGCCTTGCTGCAGTCCGGCGTGTCCTACGTCGGCGGCTACCAGGGCGCGCCGGTCTCGCACCTGCTCGACGTCATGGTGCAGGCGCGCGACTATCTCGATACCCTGGGCGTGCACGTGGAATCGTGCACCAACGAGGCCTCGGCCTGCGCCATGCTGGCCGCATCCATCAACTACCCGGCGCGCGGCACGGTGACCTGGAAGTCCATCGTCGGCACCAACGTCGCGGCCGACGCGTTGTCCAACCTGGCCTCCGCGGGCGTGGTCGGCGGCGCGCTGATCGTCGTCGGCGAGGATTACGGCGAGGGCGCCTCGGTGATCCAGGAGCGCACCCACGCCTACGCGATGAAGTCTTCGGTGTGGCTGGTCGACCCGCGGCCGAACCTGACCTCCATCGTGCGCACGGTCGAATCCGCGTTCGCGCTCTCGGAGGCCTCCAACACGCCGGTCATCATGGAGTTGCGCATCCGCGCCTGCCACCTGCAGGGCGAGTTCGTCACGAGCGCGAACCGCGCTCCCGCGGTATCGACCCGCGCGCCGCTCCCCGAGCCGGCCGCGTTCCTCTACGACCGCCTGTCGCACCCGCCGGTGACCTTCAAGCAGGAAAAACTGAAGACCGAAGTGCGCATGCCGGCGGCGCGCCGCTTCATTGTCGAGAAGGGGCTCAACGAGAGCTTCCCGGGAACGCGCCGCGATGTCGGGATCATCGTGCAAGGCGGGCTTTACAACAACCTGATGCGCGCGCTGGAACTGGCGGGCCTGGCCGATGCCTTCGGCGAGAGTCAGGTGCCGATCCTGTGCCTGAACGTGGTCTACCCGCTGGTGCCGGAGGAGATCAGCGGCTTTTGCGCCGGCAAGTCCGCGGTGCTGGTGGTTGAAGAAGGCCAGCCCGAGTACATCGAGCTGGAGGTGGGAACGATTCTGCGCCGCGCCGACCTGCAGACGCGCCTTGCCGGCAAGGATTTGCTGCAATCCGCCGGCGAATACTCCACCGAGGCGATCCTGGCCGGCGTGACCCGCTTTGTCGACAGCGCTTCGGCAGCCGCGCTCGCAGCCGCGCAGGCTGCGCGCGCGGACGGGTTGCGTCTGTTGGGCGCGCCGGTGCCGCCGCGCCCGCCGACGTTCTGCGTCGGCTGCCCCGAACGGCCGTTTTTTTCGGCCATGAAGCTGGTGCAGGAGGAGACCGGTCGCCTGCACGTGGGCGCCGACATCGGCTGCCACGCCTTCGGCACCTTCGAGCCGTTCTCGCAGGGAAACTCCATCCTCGGTTACGGCATGAGCCTGGCGTCGATCGCCGGGGTGACACCTTTCCAGGAGCGCCGCTCGGTGGCCATCATGGGCGACGGCGGCTTCTGGCACAACGGACTCCTGTCCGGGGTGTCGTCGAACCTCCTGAACGGCGGCGACGGTGTGCTGGTCATCATGAAAAACGGCTACACCTCCGCCACCGGCACGCAGGAACTGGTCTCTTCCCCGGAGGACGAGTTGAAGCGCATCGCGGGCGCCGGCAGCGCCACCGGCAGCCAGATGACCATCGAGGAGACCCTGCAGGGCGCGGGCGTCAAGTGGTTGAAGAGCGTGCACAACTATCGCGTCGGCGAGGTCATCAAGACCCTGAAGGAGGCCTTGACCACGCGCGAACCCGGCCTCAAGGTCATCATCGCCGAGGGCGAGTGCCAACTGGAGCGGCAGCGCCGCATCCGCCCGGTCAACGCCGAAAAAATCAGGCGCGGTGAAAAGGTGGTGCGCGTGCGCTACGGCGTGGACGAGAACGTCTGCACCGGCGACCATGCCTGCATCCGGCTTTCGGGCTGCCCGTCGCTCACCATCAAGGACCCGAGCGACCCGCTCAAGGTCGATCCGGTCGCGCATGTCAACAACAACTGCGTCGGCTGCGGCCTGTGCGGCGAGGTCTCGCACGCGGCCACCCTGTGTCCGAGCTTCTATCGCACCGAGATCACCTTCAACCCGACCGCCTGGGACCGCGTGAAGCGGCGCGTGCGTGAATGGATCATCGGCTGGATCACGCCGCGGCGGGCGGCAGGTGCGGGGAGGGCGGCATGAACCCGCCGCGCACGTTGACGCTCCTGATCGGCGCTCTCGGCGGCGAGGGCGGCGGCGTGCTCGCCGACTGGGTGGTCGAAGCGGCGCGCGCCGCCGACTATCCGGTGCAGGCGACCTCGATCCCGGGGGTGGCGCAGCGCACCGGCGCCACCACCTACTACATCGAACTCTTGGCCGTCAGGCGCGCCGAACTCGGCGACAAGCGCCCCATCCTGTGCCTGGCACCCATGCCGGGCCAGGTCGATGTGCTGCTCTATTCGGAACTGGCCGAAGCGGCGCGCGCCGTGCAAAGTGGCTTCGTGACCGGGCGGACCACGCTCATCGCCTCGACGCACCGGGTCTACATGACGCTCGAAAAGACGGGCATGGCGGACGGCCGCTTCGATTCCGACCGCGCCATCGCTGCCGCACGCAGCGCGGCCCGGCGCGCGATTCTCTTCGACATGGAGGCGGAGACCGCGCGCGCCGGCACGGTGATCTCGGCAGTCATGTTCGGTGCCCTCGTCGGCGCGGGCGTGCTGCCGCTGGCGCGCGCCGACGCCGAGAACGCGATCCGCGCCGGTGGCAAGGGTATCGAAGCCAGCCTCAAGGGATTTGCGGCAGGCTTTGCCCGCGCAAGCGAGGCACCGGGTACGGCTGAAACGAAACCGGCGCAGGAGAAGCGCCCGGCGCGGCCCTCCGCCGGCGACCTGGCGGCGCGCGTGACGCGCGAGTTTCCGCCCGAGGTGCACGACGTGCTCGGCCTGGGTGTGGCGCGTGCGCAGGATTTCCAGGACGCCGCCTATGCGGCGCTGTATCTCGACCGGGTCGCGCGCGTTCTCGCCGCCGACCGTGCCCTGGGTGGCGGACCCGGCTTCATGCTGACGCGCGAGACCGCACGCTTCCTTGCGCTGTGGATGAACTACGAGGACATCGCGCGCGTGGCCGATCTCAAGTCGCGTCCCGAGCGCTTCGACGGCATCCGCGCCGAGGCCGGCATCGGCCAGGGCGAACCGATCCGCGTGGTCGAATTCTTCAAGCCCGGCTACGACGAGCTCGCCGACCTGCTGCCGGAGGGCCTGGCGCGGCGCGTGCGCGCCTTTGCCAGGCGCCGTGGCCGCAACGCGGTTTTCGAAGACGGCATCCACGTCGTGAGCACGTCGGTCCTGGGCGTGTTGCAGTTGCGCACCCTGGCGGCGATGAAGCACCTGCGGCGCCGCTCCTCGCGATTCGCCAGCGAGCAGGCGCTGATCGAACGCTGGCTCGCGGCCATCGTCGCGGCGCCGCAGGGCGCGCTGGCCATCGAGATCGCCCTGTGCGGACGGCTGATCAAGGGTTACTCCGATACCCACGCGCGCGCCAAGGAAAACTTCACGCGCATCCTCGAGAACCTGGTTGAGTCCGCACGCATCGCAGATGCGGCCGAGCGCGCGCGCGCCGTGCGCCAGGCGCGCGAAGCCGCGCAGGCCGCGCCCGAGGCCGGCCCGCTGGATCGTGTGCTGGCGCCCCTGGGTGTCACGCCGCGTCCGCCCAAGGCCATGCCCATCCGCTTTCATCCGCGCGCCGCCGCGCAGAATTCCACCTCGCAACGGAGACCTGCATGAACGCCTTTTTCGCCGCTTTCCTGGCTGTCGCCGCAGCGCTTGCCAATGGCCACGCCCTCGCGCAGGCCTGGCCTGCGGGCAAACCGATCCGCGTCGTCGTCAACTTTCCGCCCGGCGGCGCCGCCGACGTGATCGCCCGCGCCATCGCACCGCAGTTGAGCGAAGCGCTGTCCCAGCAGTTGGTGATCGAGAACCGCCCGGGCGCCGGCGGCAATATCGGCGCCGACGTCGTGGCCAAGTCGCCGGCCGACGGCTACACCCTGCTCATGGCTTCGGGCGGCACGGTGTCGATCAACCCGCACCTTTACCCGAGCATGCCGTTCGATGCGCAAAAGGACATCGTTCCGGTCGCGGCTGCCGCGCGTGTCCTGGTGTTCCTGGTGGTGCGCCCGGAGATCCCGGCCAGGACCGTGGCCGAGTTCATCGCGCATGCGCGCGCCAATCCGGGCCGGCTGTCATTCGGCTCGCCGGGCAACGGCTCCTCGCCGCACATCGCCACCGAGATGTTCAAGGCGGCCACCAAGACCTTCATGGTGCACATCCCCTACCGCGGCGGTGCGCCGGCGCTGACCGACCTGCTCGGCGGGCAGCTGGACTTCATGTTCGACCCGGGCATCGGACTGCAGCACGTGCGCTCGGGCAAGCTGCGCCTCCTGGCTGTCGGCAGCCCGCGGCGCTCGCCGTTGTTCCCGGATGCGCCGACGGTGGCCGAGTCCGGCATGCCCGGCTTCGACGCCGACAGCTGGTTCGGTTTCTACGCTCCGGGCGGCACCAGCGCGGAAATCATCGGCCGCTTGAACCGCGAGATCAATCGCATCCTCGGCACGGCTGCTGTCCGTGAACGCATCGTCGCCCTGGGCGGCGAGCCCGCGCCGATGAGCCCGGCCGAGTTTGCCGAACGTGCGCGCATCGACCGCGAGCGCTTCGGCGTGATCATCAAGGCGCAGGGCATCAAGCCCGACTGAGCGGCGCGCTCGCGCCGCGATACCGTCGGCGGCGCGAGCGCGGCAGGCTTAGACCGCGTTCAGGTGCATGCCGAAGTCGAGCTCGACGATGGACCCGGTCATCATCGCCGCGCTGGAGATGAGCCAGTAGATCGTCTCCGCGACTTCGTCGGGGTGGCCGATGCGCTTTAGCGGCGAGGTCTTGATCTGGTGCGCGCGGCGCTCGGCAAAGGATTCCGGCGCCAAGCGCTCGACGAAGCCCTGTTCGACCAACACCGGGCACACCGCGTTGACGCGCACCTCCGGCGCGAGCACGCGGGCCAGCGATTGCGTCAGGGTGTTGAGTGCGCCCTTGGATGCCGCGTAGGCCATCGACGAGCCGCCGCCGGAGAGCGCCGCGCGGGAGGAGATGCTGACGATCGCGCCGTTGCCGGTGGCCTTGAGGTGCGGTGCGCAGGCGCGCGCCATCTGGAACGGCCCGATGGTGTTGACCGCGTAGATGCGCTGGAAATCGGCGGCTGACAGGCCGTGCAAGTCGGCCTGCGGCACCATCTTGCTGATGCCCGCGGCGTTGACCAGGGCATCGAGGCGGCCGAAGGCTGCCACCGCGGAGGCGACCATGGCCACGCAGTCGCTGTCTTCGGTGACGCTGCCCTTGATCGCCATGGCTTGTTGGCCTGGCGCGCGCGCAAGTTCGGCGATGGCCTGGGCCGTGGCGAGCTGGCCGTCTTCCAGGTAATTCAGCGCAACCTGCCAGCCCTCGGCGACGAAGCGTCGAGCGGTGGCGGCGCCGATGCCGGATCCGGCGCCGGTGACGAGGACTGCGCGGCGGGTGGGTGTGTCGGTCATGTCGGCTGCCAGGTAGATTCTTATTCGGGCTTGATGCCGGCGTCCTTGATGATTCGTTCGTTCTTGGCCGACTCGGCGGCGATGAACGCAGCGAACGCCTGCGCGTTGTTGCCGGTGGCCTCGAAACCCAGGCCCTGCATGCGTTCGCGTACCTCGGGCGACTGCACGGCGCGGATGGCGGCAGCTTCCAGTCTGGCGACGATGTCGCGCGGCAGACGCGCCGGGCCCCACAGCCCGTACCAGGAATAGAACTCCAGTTCGGGCATGCCGGCCTCGATGACCGTTGGCACGTCCGGGTACTGCGGGTTGCGCTTCGCGCTGGTGATCGCCAATGCGCGCAGCTTGCCGGCCTTCACCTGCGGGCCGGAGGAGAGCACCGGATCGATCATGGCATGCACGCTGCCACCGATCAGGTCGGGAAACGCCTGGCCGGTGCCCTTGTACTGCACGATCGGCACGTCCACGCCGGCGCGCGCGCGGAACAGCGCGATCGCCAGGTGCCCGGCCGAGCCGAAGCCCGAGGTTGCGAAGCTGTACTTTTTCGGCTCGGCCTTGAGCGCAGCGACGAACTCGCGCACCGAGGTGGCGGGCACGCCGGTGTTGACCGAGAGCAGCAGCGGGCCGCGCGCGAGTTCGGCGATCGGGGTGAAATCCTTGACCGCATCGTACGGCAGGGTTTTCAGCACGTACGGGTTGATCGAATGGATCGAGGCGTTGATGTACAGGGTGTAGCCGTCGGGCGCACTCTTGGCCACATGATCGGCGCCCAGCGTGGTGGAGGCGCCGGCGCGGTTTTCCATCACCATCGTGGCGCCGATGAGTTCCCCCAGTTTCTGGCCAGTCATGCGCGCCACGCCGTCGACCGCGCCGCCGGGGGGCGTCGGGATGACGATGCGGATCGGCCGGTTCGGGTACTCCTGGGCCAGTACGGGCGCACCCGCCCAGGCGGCGCCGAGCGCGAGCGCGACCAGCGCCGCGTGCCGGCGCAGCGATGCAAAGAACATGGGGGTCCGCGGCCCGTTCAGGCCGCCAGCGCCAGCTTGGGCTGCACGCGATAGCCGTAGGTCTTGTCGAGTCCGAGTTCCTGGACGATGCGGATACCCTTCATGAGCGCCTCGCCTTCCAGGTTGCGCAGGGGCCTGCGCAGCTTGCCCACCGGCAGGCCCAGGGCGCGCATCAGCGACTTGGGCGCAACCGGGTTGATTGCCGAGTAGTTGAAGTGCATCAAGGGCAGGAGCTTCAGGTACATGGCGCGGAAGTTCTCGGCGTCGGCAAAGCTCTTCCACGGCGTGGAGAGGATGGCCATTTCGCGCGGCGCGATGTTGCCGGTCATGTTGGCCGTGCCGTGCCCGCCCAGGGTCATGGTCGGCACCACCAGGCCCAGGTTGGGCGAATCGCAGCACATCACGGTCGCATCCGGCTTGGCCGCGAGCACCTGTGCCACCTGCGCTACACGCGCCGTCGACTCCTTCAGGATCACGTAGTTGGGGTGCTTGAGCAGGCGCAGGATGTTGTCCCAGTGCAGGTCGGTCTTGATGCGCGGCGGGTTGTTGTAGATGCCCAGCGGGAAATCGACCGCATCGGCGACCTCGAGGTAATGCCGCTCGATGTCGTCTTCCGATCCGCAGATGTAGGGCGGCGCGGCGAAGACGGCACCATCCGCGCCATTGGCCGCGGCGAAGCGGACGTTCTCGATCACCTGCTCGGTGGTGTTGCCGGTGCAGCCGTAGAAGAACTTCATCTTGCCGGTCTTGAGCTTTGCCGTCTCGACGACGATCTTCTTTTTCTCTTCCGGCGACAGGAGCGAGGGCTCGCCGGTGGAGCCCATGATCAGAACGGCGACCGTGCCGTTATTCTCCTGGTGTTCAATGAGCGCGCGAAAGGCGCCGAAATCGACGCTCTCGTCTTCGTTGAACGGTGTCGGCGGGGCGACAAAAGAGCCTTCGATGCGCATTTTGGCCATGGCGGTGATCCTCGATGGAAGGAGCGCCTGCGGCGCTCGGGGACAAGAGGTGGAGAATAGCAAGAATACCGGCGTCGCGCGCGACGTGTGGGCAGGCGGCGGCCCGGAAGACCTTTGCCAGGCACAGCGCCGGCGTCGTAGTATTCAACCGATAGAAAGAAGCCAGGCGCAATGGACAACATCGTCGTCATCGGTTCGTCGGGGCAGGCCAAGGTGGTTATCGATGCCGTGCGGCGCGAAGGGCGGCGCAACGTCGTGGGGTTGCTGGATCGCTTCCGCAAGGTCGGGGAAACGACCCTCGGCCATGCTGTCCTGGGCCAGGAAGAGGACCTGCCGGGGCTCATCGACCGGCACGCCGTGCGCGGCGTCATCGTGGCCATCGGCGACAACTTCGTGCGTGCACAGGTAGCGGCGCGCATCGCGGCTCTGTGCCCCGGCATCACCTTCTTCTCCGTCGTCCACCCCGACGCATCGATCGCGGCCGAGGTGGTCATCGGCGAAGGCAGCGTGGTCATGGCCGGCGCGGTCATCAACGCTTGTGCGTCGGTCGGCAGATTCTGCATCCTCAACACCCACGCGTCGCTCGATCATGATTCGATGCTGGGAGACTTCGCAAGCATGGCGCCGCGCGCCGTCACGGGCGGCAATTGCCGCATCGGCGCCTACTCCGCGATCGGCATCGGCGCGACCCTGGCGCACGGGGCGCGGATCGGGGAGCACGTCGTCGTCGGAGCGGGTGCAGTCGTCATGAAGCCACTGGACGACCGCGTGGTCGCCTATGGCGTGCCGGCCAGGGTCGTGCGCGGCCGCAGTCCGGGCGACCCGTACCTCTAGCGGTGGCGCTTGCCCGTTGCCGCGGGCTGGCGTCAGGTCTGGGAAGATTGTTCGGAGGCGCCGCGCAGGCCGGCGCGCAGGGCGACGATCAACGCGAGCGCGTCGGTGCTCTGCCTGGCCACGCCGAAGACGTAGTGGTCCGGACGCACCAGCGCCATGCGCACGTCGTGGCGTGCAAACCAGGCAGCGACGATGCCGTCGCGCTCGGCCACCTCGCATGCCGCGCCGACCGTGGGCGGCCCTGCGACAAAGCGGATGAGGCGCGCGCCGATCGCCGCGGCGTCATCCGCCAGCGCCGTCGCGTCGAAGTCGGCAGCCAGCATGACGCGCACGCCGCCGCCTGCCAGGTCGTCGAGCAACCCGCTGCCCGCCGCGGTGGCCACCCAGGGTTGCGGGAACAGCGTGCCGATGGCCGCGTGCTCCTGGCCGGAAACCAGGCCACTCCGAAGCGGCGGTATCAGGTCCTGGCGCGGCACGCTCCTGACCGTTCCGCCCTGCTGCGCGACCAGGTCGGCGTCGCGCTGGCGCGCGCGGGCCGGGTCACGCTCGCAGACCGCCTCGCCGATATGCTTGATCGTGGCCGTCAGCGCACGTACATGGCCGCTGCGTTCCTCGCCGTAGGTGTCCAGCAGGGCGGCGCCGGCCCGACCGGACAGGACCGCGGCGAGTTTCCAAGACAGATTTGCGACATCACGCACGCCCTGGCACATGCCCTGGCCCAGGAAGGGCGGCTGCTGGTGCGCGGCATCTCCCGCGAGGAACACGCGGCCACGGCGCCATGGTGAGGCGACCAGGGCATGAAAGCGGTAGCTGGCGCGCCGCCACAGGGTCGCCTCGTCGGGCGCCAGCCAGCGCTTGAGCAACTGCCACACCGCCGGGTCCGCCTCCATCGCGCGCGGGTCCTCGCCCGGCAGGAGCATGATCTCGAAGCGGCGGTGGTTGCGCGTGCCGATCAGGTAGGTGATCGGACGGGCGGGTTCGCAGAACTGCGCCGAGGCCGGGGGCAGGCGCGCGCCGCCGCCGTCCTTCAGCAGGATGTCGACCACCAGCCAGGGCTCGTCGAATCCCAGGTCATCGCTGGCGATGGCTGCCAGGCGCCGAACGGTGCTGGACGCGCCGTCACAGCCGATCAGGTAGCGCGCGCGTGCCCTGCGCGGCGCCGCGCCGGCTTCGATGCCGACCAGATCGAGTGTCACGCCGCTCTCGTCCTGGCGCAGATCCGTGAGATCAACGCCTGTTTCAACGTGCACCGACGCCGCGGCCGTGGCGCAACGGCGCAGCGCGGCCTCGACCGGCGGTTGCAGGAACACCATCGAAGGTGTCCAGCCCAGCGGATAGGGCGGGTCGATCATGGTCAGGCGGCGGATCAGCTGCCCATCCACGCCGTAGTGCTCCGAGGCGGAGAAGGGCGCTACATGCGGGGCGATCTCCGCGGCCAGGCCAAGATTCTGGAACACGCGCATGATTTCGTGGTCCAGCGAGAACGCGCGCGGGCGATCGTAGATTTCAGTCAGGCGATCGATGACCAGGGTGCGCACGCCGGCCTGGCCCAGGAGCGCGGCGGCGGTCGCGCCGGCCGGGCCGAAGCCGACAATGGCGACGTCGTAGTCCTGCATGCGGCGCGATCCGGGGGCGGCCCGGTCTTCAGACCCGGAGGTTGTCGGCGAAGCGGATGCGCCGTTGTGCCGCCTTGAGTTCCGCCGAGGGCGGGGTGCCCACCCCCCAGTGGTCGATGCGCCCCGGCGGCCACTTCCAGTCCTCTGGCATGCCGACCTTGTAGTCCTCGTCCGCGGTGGAAACCTCGGCGGTGTATTCGATGACGAAATCGAACGGTCCGACGAAATAGTTGAAGACGTTGTTGCCAGGGCCGTGGCGGCCGGGCCCCCATTGCACCGGGTGGCCGGCGTCCTTCATGCGCCCCCCGCCGCGCATGACGCCATCCAGGTCGGGCATGACGAAGGCGATGTGGTTCAGGCAGTCGTTGTCGGCGTCCGCCAGTGCGATGTTGTGGTGGTCGGTGTTGCAGCGCATGAAGGCCATGATGCGCGTGCGGTCCGAGAGGCGAAAGCCCAGCGCGTCGGCGTAGAAGCGCTGCATCGCCGGCACGTCGCGGCTGTTCATGACCACGTGCGCCAGGCGTTGCGGGCGGTCACGCTCGGGCGTCGTGTCGGCATGGCGGGCGGTGCCGTGCACCACGCGCAGGATGCGCCCTTCCGGATCACGCAGGGCGAGGCCGTATCCGCCTGCCGGGTCGGCCGATTCGGCAGGCGCGGCCAGGACGGTTCCGCCATGGCGCGGCACGGCCGCGGCAAGCGCATCGATCGCCTCGCGCGAAGGCGCGCCCAGGGTCAGGGCCAGCAGTTCCGGCGCTTGCGCGGCGGTCAGGGAGACGATGTGGTGCGCGGCACCGGTGCCGCGCAGGTAGACGGTCGTGGGTGTGCGGGCGGCGACGCTCAGGCGCCAAATGTCGGTATAGAAGCGCTCCGCGGCGGCCACGTCGGGCACGCCCATCGCGACGCTTTGCATTTCGTTGACCAGGGGACCCTGCACGGCGTATTCCTATTCGGGTTCGATCGCCGCGGTCTTCATGGCGCGGCGGTTGAGTTCGATATCGGCAGTCAGCATGGCGCGAAACTCCGTCGGCGTGGTGAAGCGTACAAAGGCGCCGTTGCCGGCGAAGGACGTCTCCAGCGCGGGCAGGCGCAGCGCGGCGTCGAGCGCCGAACGAACCTTCGTCAGCACCGGTGGGGGCAGGCCCTTGGGCGCGACGATGCCGATCCAGGCGTTGAACTCGAAGCCCGGCACTTCGTCGGCGATGCTGGGGAGGCCCTCGAGCACGCTGGCGCCGCGCGCCATGCTGTGCCCGAGCGGCTTGATGCGTCCGGTCTTGGCCATGGGCATGATGGCGGGTGCCGGCGCGATGGTCCAGTGCGACTGGCCGGCTGCAACCGAGGCCACGGACGGTCCGCCGCCGGTGTAGGGCACATGCAGGGAGTCGAAACCCGCGGCGGTCGACAAGGCCACGCCAGCCAGATGCGAGATCGACCCGACCCCGGCAGAGGCCATGTTGACGCGGCCGGGATGCGCCTTGGCGTAGGCGATGAGCCCGCGCACGTTGTTGATGCCCAGGCCCGCGTTGGCTGCGACCACGTTGGGCAGCACCGCGATCTGCGCGACGAAGTCGAAGTCGCGCATGACATCGAAAGGCAGGGCTTTCTTGAGCAGGGGCGCGACGCTCATCGAACTGGTCGAGGCGACCATCAGGGTATGACCATCGGCAGGTGCAGCGCGTCCGACGTCCAGTCCCAGGAGGCCCGACGCGCCGGCGCGGTTCTCAACGAATACGGATTGGTTCAGCGTCGTGCCGAGGTGGAGGGCCAATGCCCGGCCGACGGTGTCCACCGAACTGCCGGGGGAGTTGGGTACGATCAGGCGTACCGGTCGCACCGGGTAGTCGGCCTGGGCACGTGCCGGCCCCGCAAGGAGACCGGCCGCGCCGGCGCCGACGAAGGCGCGACGCCTCACGCCCGCCCCAGAAAGCGCCGCGCGTTGCCCGTGGTCATGAGCGCGCGGGTCGCGGCGTCGAAGCCGCAGGCCTCGATCCTTCCGTGCGGGTCCGGCTCATGGACGACAAAGGGGTAGTCGGTGCCGAGCATGATCTGCGTCGGACCGAACAGTGCGCTCAAGTGCTTCAGGGTCGGTGCGTCGTAGACCAGCGCATCGTAGAAGAACTTGCGCGCCTGCGTGGTGGGCGAGGAGGTGATGGCCTCGGCCAATGCCGGCACCTTGCCGCGGATGCTCTCCAGGCGCGGCAACATCAACCCCAGCGCGCCGGCGCAATGCGAAAACGCGATGCGCAGTCCGGGGTGGCGCTCGATCAGATTGGTCGTGATGAGCGATGCCGCGGCCATGCCGATCTCGCCCGGGAAGGCGAGCGCCTGTTCCAGCGCCGGCGGGCCGACCACGCGGTCCATATGCGGCCTCAACGCATGCACGAAGATGCACGCGCCCATGGCCTCGGCGGCGGCGAAGAAAGGCTCGAACTCGGGCGAGCCCAAGGGCTTGCCGTCGATGTGACTGCCGATCTCCACACCGGGAAACCTGAGCGTGCCGACCACGTACTCCAGCTCGGCGATCGCGAGTTTCATGTCCTGCAGCGGCACCGCACCCAGGCCGGTCAGGCGCGCGCCGCCGGCGGCGACGTAGCGCGCGATCTCTTCGTTGATGAAGCGCAGCAGTTGCTGCGCGACGGGTGCGGGCAGCCAGTAGGAAAGGAGTTCCGGCATCGGCGAGATGACCTGCTCGGCCACGCCCATGCCGTCCATGTCGGAAAGGCGCCGCGTCATGTCCCAGCACTGGTCCGACACGGTGCGATAAACCTTGCCCGCGATCATCACGTGCTGGTGGCAGGCATGCGCCGGCGCCATCGACGGCCAGTTCGAGGGCGCGGCCGCGCCGACATAGGCCGGGAACTTCTCCGGGACGATGTGGGTGTGGACGTCGATCCCGCTTGGGGCTGGCATGGTGTTCAACCGTGCGTCAGGCCGGCAGCCTCGATGCCGTGCATGCAGGCCGCTTCGTCTTCCTCACCGGTGCCGCCGCTGGCGCCGGCGGCACCCAGGACGTTGCCTGCACCATCCTTGATCAGCACCGCGCCGGTCTGCGGCAGGAAGCGGCCCTTGCCGGTGGCCGCGAGGGCGACGAAGAAATTGGGGTTGTCCTTGGCGCGCGCGGCCAGCGCGCGGCTGGACGCGCCCATGCCCACGGCGGCCCAGGCCTTGCCGGTGGCCACGTCGATGCGGAACATGGTTGCGCCGTCGTCGCGCTGCGCGGAGACGATGTTGCCGGAGTCGTCCAGCACGACGATACCCAGCGGCTTGATCTTGTTTTTGTGCGCGTACTCGAAACCCGCGGCGATGATGCGATTGGCCTGGGTGATGGTCAGTTTGCTCATGATGATCGGGTGGTGGTGGGAAGGGCGGAGTTTGCCACGCCGGCCGGGCCGGTGACCCCGGCCACGGAATCGAAGCTGTAGCGGTTCATCGCGCCAAAGCCCGGCAGGCAGGGGTGGGGCACGAAGCGGGTGCGGCAGTCGAGCACCGCCGGCAGACGCGCGGCTAAGGCGCGCTCGAATGCACCCGCCGCTTCGGTCGGCGCGCTGACGAGCTCGCCATGGCAACCGAAGCCGCGCGCGATGGCCGCATAGTCGGTGCCTTCGAGAGAGGAACCCAGTTCGAAGCCGCCCTGGTTCTTCTGCCCGGCGCGGATGATGCCCCAGGCGGCGTTGTTGTGGATCACCACGATCACGTTCAGGCCGTAGCGCCGGGCCGTGTCGAGCTCGTTCATCGTGAAGCCGAACGCGCCGTCGCCGGTGATGAGGACGACGGGCCGTCGCGGATGCGCGCGTTGCAGGGCCAGCGCGTACGGCAGGCCGAAGCCCAGGTGGCTCATCATGGGTTCGTGAAAGCGCGTGCGCGCCTCCGCCACCGGGGTGAAGTCGTTGCTCCAGAAGGTGGTGTGGCCGCCGTCATAGACCGCCAGCGCTCCGGCAGGCAGGGCCGCGGCGACGGCACGCGCCAGCGCGGCCGGGTGCATCACCTCGCCTGCCTCGTCTGCCATGGTGTCGAGCCGGGTGCGATACGCCGCGCGCAGGCCGCGCGCCTCGGCGAGCCACTCGCCCGCAGCCGGCCGCGGCTGGTTCGCGGCCAGCGCGTCGATGAGGTCCTCGAGCGCGGCGCGTGCGTCGGCCTGCATGGACACCTCGTGCGCGACGGGTGCGCCCAAGGCGGACGGATCGAGATTGATGCTGATGACGCGGTGCGAGCGCCGCACGAGGGGGCCGCGCTCGTCCCACATCCACGAGGTATGCCGACAGCCCACCGAGACCACCACGTCGGCGCGCGCGACGGTCTGCCACACCGCTTCGCCGGCGATGATGCCGCCGTGGCCGAAAAAATGCGGACTGTCGGAGGCGACCACGCCCAGCGCCATCTGCGTCGGCAGCACCGGCGCCGCCAGGCGCGCGGCCAGCGTGCGCAGCGCGTCGACCGCGCCGCTGGCCACCACCCCGCCGCCGGCGACGATCAGCGGCCGCTTTGCGTCGCGCAGCAGGGACGCGGCGGCGGCGACAGCGCCGCGATCCGGGCGTGGCGTGCCGATGGCGCGGTACTGCGCGGGCGTCAGGTCGAAGGTATCGGCGCCGAACGTGCAGCGCGCGGCGAGCACATCCTGCGGCACGTCCAGGTGCACCGGCCCGGGCCGGCCGGAGAACGCCTCGCGAAAGGCGCGTCGCACCAGTTCGGGGATGCGCCGCGGATCGTGCACGACGGCGTTCCACTTGGTGATCGCGCGTGTCACCGCAAGCGCATCCAAGTCCATGAACATGCCGCTGTGCGGATAGGCCGCGGCACGGTGCTGGTTGGTCGTGATGGCAAGGAGCGGCAGGCTGTTGTTGTACGCGACGCCCAGGCCCGATGCCAGGTTGAGCGTGCCCGGCCCCATCTCGCCCAGGGCCAGTGCGATGCGCCCGGTGCCGGCGGCGTAGCCGGCGGCCATCATGGTCGCGGCGGCTTCGTGACGCACCCCCGTGTAGGTCAGGCGCGGCTCGTCGGCGATGGCCTTCAAGAGCGGCGCCAGCTTGCCGCCCACCAGGCCGAACACCTGCTGGACGTTCTCGGCCATGATGGCCCGCACCAGCGCCTGTGCGCCGTTGATCTCCAGGTCTGCGGCCACGGGCATCAGTCCTCGGCGACGAAACCGGTGGCCCGCGCGACGCCGGCCCACTTGTCGTAGTCGCGCCTGAACATGGCGGCGAAATCCTCCTGTGACAACGCCAGCGGCATCAGGCCGCGGGTGTTGAGGCCTTCGACAAATTCCGGCGCGCCAAGCCCCTCGCGTACCAGCGTGGACAGTCGGCGCACGATCTCGGGCGGCGTCTTGGTCGGCAGGAACCAGCCCAGCCATTCGTTGAGCACCACATCCGCATACCCCTGCTCGATGAAGGTCGGCACCTCGGGCAGGAAGCGCGAGCGCTTGTCGGTAGCCACGGCCAGCGAGCGCAGCTTGCCGGCGCGCACGTGCGGCAGGACCTCGCCCAGCACGTTGAAGCTGACCGGCACCTGGCCGCCCAGCAGGTCCTGCAGCAGGGGTGCGCCGCCCTTGTAGGCGACCGAAGTGAAGTCGAAATTGGCCGCGCGTTTCAACATCATGCCGGCAAAGTTGAGCGCCGAACCCGCCGCCGGAACGCCGTAGTTGGCGAGCTTCGGATTGGCGCGCGCCCACTTGATGAAATCCACAACGGTGCGGATCTCGGCCGGCAGGCCGGGCCCGGCGGTGAACGACACGTCGTAGACCGCCGTGCTTGCCACCGGGATGAAGTCGGCCAACGGGTCGTAGCTTAGTTTCTTGTAGATGTGCGGATAGAGCACCATGATCGAGCTGGGAATCTGCAGGATCGTGAGACCGTCGGGCGCGGCGCGCCGGACGAACTCCGCCGCGATGCGCCCGCCGGCGCCGACCTTGGAATCGACGATCACGTTGGCCGCGTACCGTCCGCGCAGGCGTTCGGCCATGGGACGCGAGACCGAATCACCCATGCCGCCGGCCGGAAAGCCGGAAATGATGCTGGCCGTGCCGGCCAGTTGCGCGCGCGCGGGTGCGGCCAGACCCAGCGCGGCCAGGGCGGTAGCGCCCAGGAAACTGCGGCGGTCAAGTTGCATGCGGATCTCCATTCTTCAACGCGACCGGCAAGGCGCCGGGCCGGGTTGCAAGCCTAGGCGCCCTCCCGCGCGGGCACCATGGACGAAACATGGCAGGCCTTGTACATTTCCGGCCAGAATCGCTTGTCCGCCCGTGCCCCGCCTGCCCATGCCTGCTGCTGCCACCCCGCAGATTGTCGCCTTCCGGGAGGTGCGACATTTCCAGCCCGAAGACTGGCTGCATTACGAGACCATCGCGGTGCGCGGACGCCTGCACGATTGGACGATTCCGGCGCATCGGCATCAGGGCCTGCACCAGATCCACCTGCTTGCCGCAGGCCGCGTCAACGCCACCATCGACGGCGCCACGCATCGCCTCGACGCTCCGGCACTGTGGATGATCGCTCCCGGCACGGTGCACGGCTTCGCGTACGCCGCCGAAAGTGCCGGCCAGCAGGTCACGCTGCCGACCCCGGCGCTGGCCCACGCGCTCGCCCCCTCGCCGACCCTGGCCAGCCGGCTGGCGCATTCGATCATCCTCGACCGGGCGGCCGTCGCGCCGCAGTTCGATGCCTGTGCGCAGTTGTTCGCGCGCATCGCCGATGAGTTCAGCCAGAGCCGGCCCGGGCGCGCCGAGGCGTTGGCCGCGCTGGCGACGCTGCTGGTGGTCTGGGTGCTGCGTCAGGGCGGCGCAACCCCTGGCCCGCTGCAACGGCAGGCCGCGCGCGATGCGCTCACGCATCGCTACCGCTCGCTGATCGAACTCAACTTCCGGCGCCAGCATCAACTCGCGTTCTATGCGGACGCGTTGGGAGTCACCGCGGATCACTTGAGCCGCGTCTGCCGCGCCACGACCGGGCAATCGGCGCTGGCATTGCTGCATGAACGCCTGCTGCTGGAGGCGCGCCGCGCCCTCGCCTATTCCGGCGCCACCGTCGAAGTGATCGCAAGCGAACTGGGATTCGACGATCCGGCCTACTTCAGCCGGTTCTTCCGGCGTCAGGCCGGGCGGGCGCCGTCGCGCTATCGCGCGGCCTTGGGCGATGGGCGCGATGCCCCGCCCGACGGCGGCATTGACGGCGCGAGACGCGAACCAGGCAACTGAGGCGCGCCGGCCGCGCCCGCCACTCCTGGCGGCGCGACAGGCGCAACGTGCAAGACTAGCGGCGCGTGGCGCGCCGACGCGCCAGCGTCGTGACCAAGCCCAGGCCTGCGATCAGCAGAGCCCAGGTGTGCGGCTCCGGAATCGGGGGGATGCCGGCATTGGTGACGTTCACGCGCACCAGGTCGTTGGTGGTGTCGTATTGCAGCGTGTATGCGAAGCCGGCGCCGAAACCGCTGGTGGTCACGGTAGCGAAGGTGCCGGTCAGGTCGCCGGTGGCGTCGAGGACGACAAAGGAATTGCCGGTGGCGATCGCGCAGGCGCCGATGCACTGCAGCGCGAGAGTACCCCCAAGCTGCGCGTTGCCATTGACGATCAATGTGTCGAAGACGCTGGTGCTGGCGATTTCGATGTCCAGCGTTCCCGAAGAGGTCTGCTGGAAATTGCCTGCCAGCGTCAGAACCCCTGGCGAGGTACCGGGAGCGACGTGGCCCGCATTGATCAGCAGGGTCGTCTGCACGGTCGCATTGCCCTTGATGAAGCCGGCGTTGTTGAAGTTGGCCGGCAGTACCAGGGTGCCGCTCAGGGCTTCGATGGTTCCCGGGTTGGAGAAGTTCACGGCATTGCCGATGGTGCTGCTGCCCGTGCCATCGCTCTTGCGCAGCGTGCCGTTGTTGGTGAAGGAAGAGGCTGACCCGCCTGCATAGCTCAGGTTGGCGTCGGCCTTGAGGTCGAAGGTGCCGTTGTTGACGAAGGACGATGAGACGAAACCGACGCGTTCAGCCGTGTTCCAGTTGAGCCTCCCGTTGTTGACGAAGGTCGTGCCGAAGAAGTTCTTGTCACTGCCGGATTGCGCGTTGAGCGTCTGGCTGGCGGCCAGGGTCCAAGAACCGACAAACTGGCCACCGGTCCAGGCGACCGTACCGCTGATGGCGGCAGCGGTGCCGGTGAAATTGCCGCCTTCGAGCACCAGGTTGGCGGAAGTGAAGGCGCCATTGAAGCTGGCGTGGTTGCTGAGGCGATTGACGCCAGCGCCGGTGAACTGCGTGTTGGCATTGAAGGTGGCCGACCCGCCGGCAAAGTTGATGGTGCCGGTGTCTGCCTGGATGGTGCCGCCGTTGTTGATGAAATTGATCGCCGAACCGACGGTGGTGGTGCCTGCGCCGGCACTCTTCCGGAACATGGCGTTGTTGGTGAACGAGGAAGCAGACCCGCCGATGTAGGTCAGGTTGGCGTCGGCCTTGAGGTCGAAGATGCCGTTGTTGGTGAAGGACGATGAGACGAAGCCGATGCGGTCGGTGGTGTTCCAGTTGAGCGTGCCGCTGTTGACGAAGGCCGTGCCTGAAAGGTTCTTGTCAATGCCGGACTGCGCATTGAGGGTCTGGCCGGAGGCCAGGGTCCACCCACCGACAAACTGGCCGCCGGTCCAGGTGACCGTGCCGCCGATGACGGCAGCGCCGCCGGTGTAGTTGCCGCCGTCGAGCACCAGGTTGGCCGAAGTGAAGGCGCCATTGAAGCTGGCGTGGTTGCTGACGCGATTGACGCCGGCGCCGCTGAACTGCGTCCCCGCGTTGAAGGTCGCTGACCCGCCGGCAAAGTCGATGGTGCCGGTGTCTGCCTGGATGGTGCCGCCGTTGTTGACGAACCCGATTGACGATCCGATGGTGGTGGTTCCCGTGCCGGCGCTCTTCAGGAAGGTGAGGTTGTTGGTGAACGAGGACGCAGACCCGCCGATGTAGGTCAGGTTGGCATCGGCTTCGAGGTTGAAGGTGCCGTTGTTGACGAAGGCAGACGACACGAAGCCGACACGATTGGCGGTTTGCCAGTTGAGTGTGCCGTCGTTGACAAAGGTCGTGCCGAAGAAATTCTTCTCGCTGCCGGTCCGGGCGTAGAGGGTGTGGCCGGTTGCCAGGGTCCAGGTGCCGACGAACTGGCCGCCCGTCCACTCGACCGGACCGCTGATGGACGCGCTGCCGCCGGTGAAGTTGCCGCCGGAGAGCACCAGATTGGCCGAAGTGAAGGCGCCATTGAAGCTGGCGTTGTTGCTGACGCGGTTGACGCCGGCACCGGTGAATTGTGTGTTGGCGTTGAAGGTGGCCGACCCGCCGGCGAATTCGATGGTTCCGGCGGCGGCATTGATGACGCCGCCGTCGTTGATGAAACTCACCCCGCTGCCGATCACGCTGGCCCCCGCGCCCCCGCTCTTGCGAAAGATGCCGGTGGCCGCGTTGGTGAACGACGACGCGCCACCCCCCGCGTAAGTCAGGTTTGCGTCGTTCTTGAGGTCGAACAGGCCGTGGTTGGTGACTGCCGACGAAACGAAGCCGGCACGCTCGCTGGTCTGCCAGTTCACCGCGCCGAAGTTGGTGAAGGCGACGCCGGAGAAGTTTTTGTCGATGTCCGACTGGACGTGCAGGGTGTGGCCGGACCCCACGGTCCAGTTGCCGACCAGTTGGCCGCCGGTCCACAACACGGCACCGCCGATCGACGCTCCGCTGCCGGTGAAATTGCCGCCGGTCAGAACGAGGTTGTCGGATGTGAAAGCGCCGTTGAAGCTTGCGCTGCTGCTCACGCGGTTGACGCCGGCGCCGGTGAACTGCGTCCCGACGTTGAAGGTCGCCGATCCACTGGCGAAGTCAATTGTTCCGGCGGCGGCTCGGATGATGCCGCCGTTGTTGGTGAACGAGATGCCGCTGCCGATGGTCGTGGTACCGAAGGCGACGCTCTTCTGAAAAGTCGCGTTGTTGATGAACGTGGAGGCTGCCCCCCCTACGTAGGTGAGGTTGGCATCCCCGCGCAGGTCGACGACATTGTTGTTCGTGAGGCTCGATGAAACGAAGCCCAGGCGTTCGCTGGGGTTCCACAAGATCGCGCCGTCGTTGACAAGCGAGATGCCGGAGAAATTCTTGTCGCCACCCGCATCCGCGGTCACCGAGTCCGACATGGTGATCGGGTTGGGAAGAAACGAGTAGTTGCCTATGGTCCAGGAGTAGTTGGTCGCCTGCGACGACGCACAGACGGCAAGCAAGCTCGCGCCGACGATATGCCGCAGCATGGGACGGGCTATGCTATCCATGATGATCCTTATGGCGGAAGACGGCTGCGCGCAACCTGTGTCTTAGGCGACGCGGCCCCGGTTCAAGCTGGCGCTCAGCAGACCACAATCACAACACAGGACGCCCGTTGAAGCAATAGCCGGAAGGGGCTTGTGCAGTCCCTTTGACCATGACAACGGCATTGCGCGACGCATCAATCCGGGCGCATCCAGGATGCTTGGTAAACGTCGCGATGGTGCGCAGCCTGCTGCTTGAATCGCGCGGGTTTGCCGACGGCCGACTGTGGTCGCGCATGCTGCCCGGTCCAGGGTTCCCGCCTAGCCGGCCCAGAGTTTCTCCAGACCGGTCAGCTTCCAGTCCTGCGGGTTTTCGACGCCGACGATCTTTTCGTTGACCGACTTGG
Organism: Burkholderiales bacterium; assembly: GCA_016790635.1. Taxonomy (GTDB): domain Bacteria; phylum Pseudomonadota; class Gammaproteobacteria; order Burkholderiales; family JAEUOS01; genus JAEUOS01. The sequence continues at coordinate 67,247 of JAEUOR010000066.1, read as the reverse complement.
CCGCCAGGTCGATCAGTTCGGGCGCGACGCGTTCGCGCGAGCGCACCGACAGCACCACGCGCACCTTGGGGGTCAGGAGCGAGTGCGCGCCCATCTCCACGACCACGGCCAAGCGTTGCGAGGACAGGCGCACCAGCGAACCGACCGGATAGATGCCGATGCTCTTGACGAAGGCGTGGAACACCGGCTCGTCGAGATGGTCCTTGCACCAGCCGGACATGCGGCGGATCGACTCGCCCGGATCCCAGCCGGCCTTGTACGGTCGGTTGGAGGTGATGGCATCGTAGACGTCGCAGATGGCGCCCATGCGCGCAAGCTGCGTGAAGTCGGTGCCGGACAGCCCGTGCGGATAGCCGCGCCCGTCGATGCGCTCGTGATGGTGCAGGCATACGTCGAGTGTGCCGGGCCCGGCACCGCCGCCTTCGGCCAGCATGTGATGGCCGTGTTCCGGATGCGCCTTGACCTGGGCGAACTCCTCATCGGTCAACTTGCCCGGCTTGTTGAGGACTTCCAGCGGCACCAGCGCCTTGCCCAGGTCATGCAGCAGGCCGGCCATGCCGGCTTCGCGCGTTGCTGCCTCGTCCAGTCTCAGGGTGCGCGACAGCGCGACCATCAGCGCGCACACCGCCACCGAGTGCATGTAGGTGTAGTCATCCGCCGTTTTCAGGCGCGCCAGGCTGATCAGGGCGCCGGGGTTGCGCTCGACCGAGGCCGAGATCTCGTCGACCAATTCGCCGGCCTCCTCGACCGCGATGGCGCGGCCCAGGCGCGCCTCCTGGAACATCGACACCACCGACTTGGAGGCGTCCTTGCAGATGCTGCGGGCACGATCGACCTCGTCGGCCATGGCGACCCGGCGCACTGGCGCGGGTTGACCTTCCGGATCGGGCTGCGCAACCGCCGGAGCGGGAGCGAGTTCCTGATCTTCGGCCGCAGGTGCGGGCTCGTCGACATCCAGTCCCTTGCTGGTGTCGATCCATACTTCGGCGATGCCGGTCTGGATGATCGTCTGCCGGTCCTCTTCGCTCTCGAGGACGAAACGCGAGCGCCAGAACGGGTGATCGATCCACGAACCGGGCAGGCGCTCGACGAACATGCCGGGGCGCAGGGCTTGGACAGGTATGGACTTTTGCATCGCGAAAGCAGGCCGGGCCATGCCTGGTTCGGGGCCGGTCGAGGAAAATGATGATGCCGCCGGCGCGTTTCGCGCGATGCGAGGATCAAGGCGGCTTCGGGGCCGCTCCTCGGGGCATTGCCAGCCGGATCGCCTGATTTCCAGGCACCTGCACTGCGTCGTGCGGGGAGCGCGTCCGGCCTAAGGCTTCAGCTTCCGCGCCGCCGTTTCGACCAACGCGTTGCGCTTGTCGATCATGGGCGCCGCGTTGGCGAGCGCCTTTTCGACGATGGCCTGCGGCGCTGTCCTGGGTGAGCCGGCATCGAATGGGGGTGCGGGCTGATATTCGATCCGCAGCTGCACCGCTTGCGCCGTTTCCACGCCGCGCAGCTCGGCGACGACACGAAGCGCAAAGTCGATGCCCGCGGTGACCCCGCCGCCGGTGATGATGTTGCCATCGACGACCACGCGTTCGTCGACCGGTGTCGCCCCCAGCGGAGCGAGCATGGACATCGACATCCAGTGCGTCGCGGCGCGTTTGCCCTTGAGGAGGCCGGCAGCGCCCAGTACCAGCGCGCCGGTGCACACCGAGGTCGTGTAGCGCGCGCCCTTTGACTGCTTGCGGATGAAGTCGAGCACCTGGTCGTCGATCATCAGCGGTCCCATGCCAGGGCCGCCGGGGACGCACAGGACATCGAGCTGCGGGCACTCGCTCATGAGGGTGTCGGGCAGAATCTTCATCCCGGTGACCGCGGCGACCGGATCGAGGGTCTTCCAGATCAGGTGGACCCTGGTGTCCGGCAGCGAAGCGAAGACTTCGTACGGACCCGTCAGGTCCAGTTGCGTGATGTCGGGAAAGAGCAGGAAGCCGACGCGCAGCGGCTGGGCGGGTTGGGTCAAGAGTGTCTCCTTCAGCGGTTCGTGCCAACGTGGGGCCTGGCAGCGCTCGTGTGAACATCTGCGCGGCGCCCCGGCGCCGTGGGGATATCGGCTCGAGCAGGCAAAGCCGTCGGTGGAAGACGACCCGCCATCGCTCTCGCCTTGCGCTGCCCTGGCTCCTAAGCTGACTTGGCCTGCGGCATGCTCCACTCGGCGAGAAGCTTGGCGCGCTTCTCGTTCGCAGCCTTGAGGTGGCGCTCCTTGACGTGCCCGTAGCCGCGGATGTCCTCGGGCACCGACGCGATCGCGACTGCCGTCGCCAGGTTGTCCTTGGAAAGCGCACCCAGCAGGCCCGCGATCGTCTCGCGATACTCGCCGATCAACGCGCGTTCGGTCTTGCGCTCCTCGGTGTAGCCGAAGATGTCCAGCGCCGTGCCGCGCAGGCCCTTGAATTTGGCCAGCACGCCAAAGGCCTTCATCATCCACGGGCCGTAGGCTTTCTTGACGAGTTCGCCCTTGGCGTTGCGCTTGGCAAAGAGCGGCGGCGCCAGGTGAAAGACCAGCTTGTAGTCGCCTTCGAACTGGCTTCTGACCTTTTCCATGAACGCCGGGTCGGCATGCAGGCGCGCGACCTCGTACTCGTCCTTGTAGGCCATGAGCTTGAAGAAATAGCGCGCGACCGCTTCGGTGAGCCGCGTGCCGCCCACTTTGGCGGCTTCCGCCGCGCGCACCTGCGCGACGAAGTCGCTGTACTTCTGCGCGTAGGCCGCGTCCTGATACGCGGTCAGGAACTCGACGCGCTTGGCGATGACCTCCTCGATGTTGCGCGACAGGCCGGATGCGGCGGGCTTGAGCGCGGCGATCGAGACGACCTGCGCGGGCGTGGCGATGCGCTCGACGGCCGCAGCGTCGAGGGCGGCGTAACGTCCCCAGGCAAAGCTCTTCTTGTTGAAGTCGATCGAGACGCCGTTCAGTTCCACGGCGCGCAGGAGTGCCGCCTCGCCGATGGGGATCAAGCCCTTCTGGAACGCGAAGCCCAGCAGGAACATGTTGGCCGCGATCGCGTCGCCCATGAGGGCGGTGGCGATGCGCGTCGCCGCGACGAGCGCGACCTGGTCGCGGCCGGCAGCCTCCGCCAGCGCGGCTTCGAGGGCGTCGGACGGCAGTTTCCAGTTCGGATCCTTGACGAAGGATGAGGTGGGCGAAAGCGTGCTGTTGACCAGCACGCGCGTGCGCCCCGCGCCGATGCGCGAAAGCACGTCCTTGCCCGCGGTGACGACCAGATCCGCGCCGACCACCAGGTCCGCCGCGGCCGTGCCGACGCGGGTCGCGTGCAGGTCATCCGGCGAGGCCGCGATCTGCACGTGGCTGGTGACCTGGCCGCCCTTTTGCGCCAGGCCCGACATGTCCAGCACCTGCGCGCTCTTGCCTTCGAGCTGCGCAGCGACCGCCATGATCTGCCCGACGGTGATGACCCCGGTGCCGCCGATGCCGGTGACGAGCACGTTGTAGGGCTTGTCCACCGCGGGGATGGTCGGTGCCGGAAAGTCGGGGAATTCAGTCGCGTCGGCGCCGGCCTTGGCGCTCGCCTGTGGCCGCGAAGGCTTCTTGAGCCCGCCGCCTTCGACGGTGACGAAACTCGGGCAGAAGCCGTTGACGCAGGAATAGTCCTTGTTGCATGAGCTCTGGTTGATCCTGCGCTTGCGGCCGAACTCGGTCTCGAGTGGCTCGACCGAGATGCAGTTGGAGGCCACCGAGCAGTCGCCGCAGCCTTCGCAGACCGCGTCGTTGATGAAGGCGCGCTTGGCCGGGTCGGGGAACTGGCCGATCTTGCGGCGCCGCCGTTTTTCCGAGGCGCAGGTCTGGTCGTAGATCATGGCCGAGATGCCGGGCTTTTCGCGCAGCTCGCGCTGCACGGCGTCCAGTTCCGCACGGTGGCGCACCGTCGTGCCCGGCGCCCAGGCCGTGCCCGCCGGGTATTTCTCGGGTTCGTCGGTGACGACGATGATGGGCGTGACGCCCTCGGCGTGCAGTTGCTGCGAGATCAGCCAGGGGTTGAGCGGCCCGTCGTGGCGCTGCCCGCCGGTCATCGCGACGGCGTCATTGAAGAGCACCTTGTAGGTCGCGTTGACCTTGGAGGCGACCGCGGCGCGGATCGCGAGCAGGCCGGAATGGAAGTAAGTGCCGTCGCCCAGGTTGACGAAGACGTGCTTTTCGCTCGTGAAGTGCGCGGCACCGGCCCAGGTGACGCCTTCGGCGCCCATGTGGGTGAAGGTCGCGGTCTCGCGGTCCATCCACTGCGCCATGTAGTGGCAGCCGATGCCGGCCAGAGCGCGCGAGCCTTCGGGTACCCTGGTCGAGGTGTTGTGCGGGCAGCCCGAGCAGAAGTAGGGCGTGCGCACCGCGATGGGGAGCGTGCGCGCGACCTTGCCCTCGCGCTCGTCCAGATAGGCGATGCGGGCGGCGAACTTCTCCTTCAGCGCTGCGGGCAGGAAAGGCATGAGGCGCGCCACGACAGCGCGCGCGATGATCGAAGGCGTCAGTTCGCCCTGCAGCGGCAGGAGGGTCTTGCCGCTCCCGTCGGTCTTGCCGGTCACGCGTGGCGCGCCGTCGATACCGAAGAGGATTTCCTTCAGCTGCGATTCGATCAGCGGGCGCTTTTCCTCGACCACCAGAATCTCGGACAGGCCGCGTGCGAAATCGCGCGCCCCGGTCTCCTCCAGCGGCCAGGTCACGCCGATCTTGTAAAGCCGGAGGCCGATGTCGGCGGCGACCTTGGCGTCGATGCCCAGATCGGCCAGTGCCTGGCGCAGGTCCGCGTAGGCCTTTCCGGCGGAGGCCAGCCCCAGGGTCGGCTTGACCGCGCTGCCTTCGCTCCACAGCACGCGGTTTAAGCCATTGGCGCGCACATAGGCCTTGACCGCCGGCAGCTTGTAGTTGAGGAGCCGGTCCTCTTCGCCGAGGAAGTCGATGAAGTTGATGCGAATACCCAGGCCACCGGGCGGCAGCGCGACCTCCGGCAGCACGGGCTGGATGCGCGAGGTCGAGAGGTCGACCGTCGCGCCGGATTCGACGATGTCGGTCACGCACTTGATGCCGCTCCAGAGCGAGGCGAAGCGCGACAGCGCAATGCCGTGCACCCCGTAGTCGAGGATGTCCTGCACGCTGGCCGGATAGAAGATCGGCGTGGAAACCGCGATCAGGATCTGCTCGCTCTGGTGCGCGGTGGTCGAGGACTTGGCGCCATGGTCATCGCCGGCCAACGCGAGCACGCCGCCTAAAGGCGAGGTGCCGGCCATGTTGGCGTGCTTGAAGACGTCGCCACAGCGGTCCACCCCTGGGCCCTTGCCGTACCAGATGCCGAAGACGCCGTCGTACATGGCGCCCTGGAACAGGTTGACCTGCTGCGTGCCCCAGATCGAAGTCGCTGCGAGGTCCTCGTTGACCCCGGGCTGGAAGACGACGTGGTGTTCCTTGAGATGCTTTTTCGCCTTGCCCAGCGCCTGGTCGTAGCCGCCAAGGGGCGAGCCGCGGTAGCCGGAGATGAAGCCAGCGGTATTTTTTCCCGCAGCCAGGTCGCGCTTGCGCTGCAGGAGCGGCAGGCGCACCAGCGCCTGCGTGCCGGTCATGAAGGCCGTGCCCTCGTCGTGGGTGTACTTGTCTTCCAGCGAGACTGCGGCCAGGAGCTTGGGGTCGACGGGGGCGTTCATGGCGATGTCCTTGCGGGGCGGGTCTCGACGATGGAGCGGGCATTCTGACGCGAGCCGGCGTGCGCCGCCATGCCGACGCGCGAATGGAAGTATAGCGACGCGTGATGGAAATATTTTTTCTGATTTTCCATTTTGCGAAGGGTCCGCGCCCTGTTTTTTCCTAGAATTGTGCTTTTGGGGGCAAGAACATGTCGCAAGCACGACTCGACCGCACCGACCTGAAAATCCTCGACGCCTTGCAACGCAACGGCCGCCTCACCAACGCCGAACTGGCCGAGAAGGTGGGCTTGTCGATTTCACCCTGCTGGCGGCGCTTAAAGCGCCTCGAAGAAGAAGGTGTCATCGCCGGCTACCAGGCCGTGCTCGACCGCCGTGCCTTGGGACTGGGGGTGACCGCCTTCGTGCGCATGGATATCGAACGCCACACGCCAGTGCAGGAGCGCAAGTTCGAGGAAGCGATCGCCGACCTGCCCGAGATCGTCGCCTGCCACGTCATCTCCGGCGAAGGCGCTTTTCTCCTCACGGTGGTGTGCGAATCGCTGGAGGCCTATTCCAAGTTCGCGCTCGACACCCTGATGGCGCTGCCCAACGTCAAGGACACGCAGACCAGCTTTTCGCTGAAGGAAGTCAAGACGTCGACAGTGTTGCCGTTGAAGATTTCCCGCTCCGCCTGAGCCCCTCGCCCCTTACGCCGGTCGCGTCAGACCGGTCGCGACACCATGCTCTATGCGTGGTCGGAATCGATCAGGCGTCCGCGCCACTGTGGCGCGGCAAGCGCGCGACGAGCGCGATGCTCGCGAGCGCAACGACGATCATAGCGGCGCCGGCCGGCCCGAGGGCATCGAGCCCGAAGCGGTCGAGCGCGACGGCGCCGGCGGCCGAGCCGACCGACGCGCCGACGTAGACCGCGGCCGCGTTGAGCGCGAAAAGCACGCTGACCCGCGCCGGGTCGAGGGCGGCCAGGCGCGCCTGCTGCGCCACCATGAAGGCCCAACCAAGGGCGCTCCAGAGCGCGATCAGCGCGATCGCGGCCGCGAGCGGTGCGTGGATCAGCGTGATGATCGGCATCAGCACGATCTGCGCGACGCAGAGCATGACCAGGGTTTGCGTCGGGCCGATGCGATCCGTGAGGCGCCCGCCGAGCATGCTGCCGGCGACTGCGCCCAAGCCAAAGATGGTGAGCGCGGTGGTGACGCCGTCACGCCCCAACGCATACCTCGCCTCCAGGAAGGGCCCGATGAAGGTGAAGATCGCGTACAGGCCGCCGATGAAGAATGCCGTGAACGCGACCGCCGCCACCAGGCGCAACTCTGTGAGCGTCGCAGCCAGGCTGGCGAGGCCTCCGGGCTGCCCTGGCAGGCCGCGCGGAATCGCCGACAACAGCGCCGCCGCCGTCGCGATACCCAAGACCACGACCACCTCGAAGGCCGTGCGCCAGCCGAAGGTGTAGCCCAGCCAGGCGCCCGCGGGCACGCCGATCACCTGCGCCGTGGTCATGCCGCCGAAGACCAGCGCCAGCGCCCGGCCGCGCAGCGCGGGGGCGACCAGCGCGACGCCGATCGTCGCCGCGACGGGAGAGGCCACGCCGCCGCCCAGCGCCATGAGCGCTCGTGCAACGAGAAGCAGCGGGAACGAGGGCGCGAGAGCCGCTGCGAGTGCGCCCGCGGACAGGACGGCCATGCCGGCGACGAGCACGCGCACGCGTTCGACATGGCCGGTGAACGCCACCAGCAGCGGCGAGCTCAGCGCGTAGACGATCGCGTAAATCGTCATGAGCAGCCCCGCCTCTGCTTTGGTGACCCCGAGGTCGACCGCCATCGGCGTGAGGATGCCGATGACCAGAAAGGCGCCCATGCCGACGACGAAGTTGGAGAGCCCCAGGAGCACGAGCGTGGCCGTGGGGAAGGCGGCGGACGCGGGTGCAGCCATGGGCCGGGTCACCCCCGTCGTAGATGGCGAGCGCGCAGCGGCGTGCGGACCGTATCCCGCACGGTACTACCTGCGCACTGCATCAGGCACCCGCTCAATAGACGAGGTCGAAGATCGCCATGATGAGCGACCCGCCGCCGTCGATGGCCGTCGCCTGGTGCGGCATGCCTGGCGGGATCGACAAGGTGTCGCGCACGCCGAGTTCGACGCGCTGCGCCAGGCCCGGTCCCATCTTTACCTCGTAGCGCCCGCGCATGCCGATCAGGACCGTGGTCTTGTCGGTGCTGCGCACCGCCGATCCGCGACCCGGCGCGGTGTGATGGTAGGCCAGCGCAAAGCGGTGGTGCGAGGTGATCGCCGCCGTGCCGCCGTGCGCGCCCGGCTTGATTGCGTAGTAGACCGCGCCCGGGTCGCCGGCGGCTTCATCTCCGGGGAAGACGCCGCGGTTCTCGGGCAGGTCGGCGAACTTGGCGACCTGGCGCGCAATCTGGAATTCGCTCATCTCGCGTCCGATGGCGCCTTTGCGGCGCGGATCGACCTTGCCTTCGGCGCGCTCGCGATCGAGTTCGCGCTGCAGGATCCAGATGTTGTTGATCGGGTCCTCGTCGTCCAGCAGCACCATCGAGATGCCGGGGCAGTCGCCGGTGTTGACGACCTGGCGCATCAGGTAGGGCGGCACCGAGAAGATATCGAGCGGTTCGAGCACGACCCGGTGTTCGCCGTGGTTGCCCCAGACGATCGAGTACTGCCCCTGCATGGCGATGAAGATCTCGGGGTAGTTGTGATAGTGCAGCACCGGCCCCTTGGAAGGCATGGATTCAAGGAACGTCACCTCGAAGGAATGCGGCGCGTCTATGTTGCACAGGCCCGCGCGCCCCTTGGGCGAGATCGCGTACTGGATCTTGCGCCGGAAACGCGGGTCCTGCACATCGGCGAAGGCCTTGGTTTCTTCGCGCAGGTCGGCGTAAGGTGCGAAACGTCGCGCGAGGTCGACCGGGGGCGGGGCGAGTACGGTGTTCATGCGGGTCTCCAGCGAAGGCAAGAAGGTCAATTGGCGCCGGGCGCTCGCATCGAGGGCCGCCGCGGCAATGCTCGGCGAGGATGGCGGCCTGCACGAAGCGGCCGTAGCTCGACGCGACGAGTTCTCTCACACGCTTTGATCGATCCGGATCCTTTTTTCGCGGATGAGCCTGGACCAGACGGCGGCCTCGCGCGCGGTGATCGCCGCGACCTCCTCGGGGGTCGAGCCGGTCGGCTCGAGGGCGACATCGGCCAGGCGCTTGCGGATCGCCGGCAAGGCCAGCACCTTGCGAAGCTCGCTGTTCAAGCGGGCGACGACCGGCGCAGGCGTGCCCATCGGCGCCCATATGGCGTGCCAGCCCAGCACCTCGTAGCCCGGCAGGATTTCGCTAACCGCGGGGACCTCCGGCAGCACCGCCAGACGCGCGGCCGAAGTCACCGCGAGCGCCCGCATCTTGCCGCCCTGCACAAGCCGGACTGCCGACCCGGTCGGTTCCATGGTCACGCCGACCTGCCCGCCGAGGACATCGGTCACCGCGGCGGGACCGGTCTTGTACGGCACGTGCAGCAGGTCGATGCCGGCCATGGTCTCGAGCAGGGCACCGCCCAGGTGGGCCGCGGTGCCGGTGCCGCCCGTACCGTAGGTAAGCCTGCCCGGCTGGGCCTTCGCCTGCGCCAGCCACTCGCGCATGCCGGGGATGCCGCTGCCGGCCGCGGTGATCCAGATGTAGGAGCCGTTCAGGATGTGCGTGACCGGCTGCATGTCCTTTGCCGGGTCGTAGGGCAGCTTTGCATACAGCGCCGGGTTCATGGTGACCAGCTGGTTGTAGCCGTACAGCAGCGTGTACCCGTCGGACGCGGACTTCATCGCCCGTTCGGTGCCGATGATGCCCGCGGCGCCGGCGACGTTCTCGACGACGACCGGCTGGCCGAGCAGGGTCGCGAGCTCGGTGGCGAAGAGGCGCGCGTGGATGTCGGGCGAACTGCCGGCCCCCGTCGGCACGATGAGCTTAAGCGGACGGTCGGGAAAGGTTTGCGCGAGCGCCGGCGCGAGCGGGTGCGCCGCGCACAGGATCAGGGCCAGCCACAGGAAACGCATCGTTGTCCTCCGTGAATGGAATAGTCGCGCAAGCTTCATCGTGGCGGCCCCGAGCGCAGGCGGCGGCCCCGCGTCATGAGCCGGCCAGCCGCTCGACGAGAAAGGCTTCGGCGTCGGCGCGCTGTTCCGGCCCGCGCTCCGCGTGCTTGCCCATGTAGACCTTGAGGCGCTTGTCGGCCGTTCCCAGCTTGTCGAAGAGGTCGAGCTGGCCCTGGCGGGTGAAGAGTTCGTCGTTCCACTTCAATTGGAAGTACACCGGGCAGGCGACCTGCGGCGCATCGGTGCCGAGGCGCTCGCTCATCGGGAAGCACAGGCCCCACAGGCCCAGCACCGCAGCCTTGATGCGCGGCTCGGCGGCGACGAACGGCAGACCGAACGCGGTGCCCATCGACAGGCCGTTCCAGCCCACGCGCGCACCGTCGATCTCAGGCAGCGTGACCAGGTGATCGAGCGCTGCCTTCCAGTCGGCGATCATGAAGTCGACCATGCCGCCGTTGTCGGGGCCGGATTTCCAGCGCGAAACGAATTCGCCCTGCACCGGCGGGCCTTCCTCGATCTGCGCGCGGCGCTCGCCGTGCATCGGGCCGTCGATCGCGGCGGCGGCGAACCCGCGCGCGACCATCGACGCCGACACTTCCTGGATCACCTTGGACTTCTTGTGGCCGCCGCCGCCGTGGCTGATCAGCATCAGCGGTGCTCGGCCGGTGGCGCCTGCGGGCAGCCACAGCACGCCGGGGATAGTGTGGCCGTCGCGCTGGGCGACGAAGGCGCGTTCGATGACACTCATAAAGCGTTGCTCCGGGGTTGAAAAATGGATGATCGGAAATGCGCCGCTACAGGCCCTCGACGATGACCAAGTCGGTGCGCGCGCTCTTCTCGCGGTAGCCGATGATGGCCTGGTAGTCCGGCGAGTGGTACCAGCGGTTCGCGGTGTCGAGGTCGGGGAACTCGACCACGATCATGCGGTGCGGCTTCCAAGCGCCTTCCTTGGCCTCGGCCTTGCCGCCGCGCACGACGAAGCGCCCGCCGAACTTCTCAATCGTGGCCAGGGTGCGCGAGCGATAGTTCTCGTAGGCGGCGGGGTCGAGGACTTCGACGTTGGAGATGCAGTAGGCGGCCATGCGTGTGATTCCGGAAGGGCGGCGCTCGCTCGCCGCGATCAGTCGAGTTTAATGTTTTCCGGCAGGCAGCCAGCTACCGTGCCTGCCGGGAATGTCGAGGCCCGGCAGGTTCTCGGCCAAGGTCAACACCTCGGGGGCGAGCGGATGGCGCGTGGCTGCCGAATAGGCGACTGCGCGCACGTTTCCCGCCTTGATGAACTGCATGATCGCACCCGCCGGTTCGATGACCAGGGGAACCTGCACGCCCGTATCGCCGTTGGGCGCACCCTGCTCGTAGGGGACATCGGTCAACTGCAATTTGGTGGCGTCTTCGATGAGGTCCGTCGCTAGCTGCCGGGCAGCGCCCGGCCCGTAGGAGGTGCAGTTGAGCTTGTCCGTCTCGGCGCGCGCCAGATCGACCACCTGAAAGAGTTTACGGGGCGTTGCTGGCTGCGTGTTGGGATGGACTCGCCTCATTCTGGGACAAGTACGATTTTTCCCACTACCTTCCCTTCCTCCAAGGCTCGGTGGGCGACTGACGCCTCATCGAGCCGCAATCGCTGGTGTATAGGAACCCGGATCGCCCCGTTCGCCATTCGTGTAAGGATCCTTTCGGACACTTCGGCCGTGATCGCCGGTTTGTCGTCGAAAGAGTGCAACGAAAAGAAGCGAATTGCCGGGCTCATCGCCACGCGACGGCGCATCGGGTCGAGCAGATTCTCCGGCGGCCATCCGTCAATCAAACCGTACAGAGTCAGGGTTCCGACAGCGCTCAGCAACCCCAGGTGGGTGGTGAATTGATCGCCGCCGACGGGATCGAAAACAAACGCGGCGCCGCCGCCGGTCGCATCGCGAACGGCCTCGGCCAGCGAGAACCTGCGCGTGTCGACGACAAGATCCGCGCCGATGCGATTCGCGAAATCCGCTTTTAGCTCGCCGCGCACGGCGGCTACCGTACGGACGCCTGCGTCTCGACATAGCTGGAGCAGCGCCGCTCCCACTCCACCCGCTGCGCCGATGATCAACGCCCATTCTCCAGGGCGAACACGCGCCGCCGTGTGAAGGAGGTGCCACGCGACTCGATAGGTGGCCAGGCATCCGGCTTCGACAAGATCGACTTTATCCGGGACCGGAAACACCCATGCCGCGTCCTGGACGACGAACTCCGCGTAGCAATTGCGGTTGTGTTCCGCCGAAATCGCAACCCGGTCGCCGACCTTGTAGCGGTTCGGGCCGGGGCCGACGGCATCGACGATCCCGCTGGCCTCTATTCCCGGCACAGCGGGCAGCGCAGGCATCCAAGGGTAGCGGCCGGTGCGCACCAGCTGGTCCGCAGTTCCCACACCGATGGCGGCGACGCGAACCCGAACCTGCCCCGGGCCGGGAACGGGCAACGCCAGGAGGACCGTTTTCAGAACCTCGGGACCGCCCGGGGCGGTGACATGGACGGCCCGCATCGTTTCCACGGTCGCGGTCATATCAGATCTTCGAAGGTAGCCATGTCGAAAGAGGTGGCCATGCATAGACCAGCCACGCAACCACGAGGATAAGAATCCAGTACGGGGTCGCACCGACGAAAATCTCGCGAACGGTGATCAGACGATCCGGGACGGCCGCTTTGACGACGAAAACCCCAAGGCCGAAGGGCGGCGTCAGAATGCCTGCCTCGATGACCAGAATCCCGACGAGCGCGAAGACGATCGGGTCGTAGCCGAGTGCGGCAGCCACCGGCCAGAAGATGGGAACCGTTAGGAGCATGATCGATATCGAGTCGATCAAGGCGCCGAGGATGAACCAGACGACGACCATGAAGAGCAAGGTCCCCTCTTTTGACAATCCCATTCCCGCCATGAGGTCCTTGACCCTGTCGGGTACGCCTTCCAGGGCGAGCAGCTTGGAATACATCATCGCTCCGACAAGGAGCAGCAGAATGGGCGTCACCGTCTTGCCGGCCTCCACGAAACAATCGAACTGGCGTTGCCAGGAGAGTCCTTTCGCGCGCGCGAGAATTGCGCTGCCGGCAAGCCCGACAGCTGAACCTTCCGTGGGCGTCACGAAACCGAGCCAGATGCCTCCCAGCGTGACGACGACCAGCAGCACGACGCCGAACCAGCCGGTGAATTCCGCGCGCCGCTCCGGGGCGGTCGCCGGAGCTTGCGCCGCTTTACCTCCGATACTCCCGGCAGGGGCGACCGAGGGGTCGATGATCGCGTGAATAATGCAATAGACCGCATACAGGAACGCGAGCAGGAGTCCCGGGAATACGCCTGCCGCGAAGAGCTTACCGACTGATTGTTCCGTAAGAATGGCCCACACGATCATGAATACCGACGGAGGGATCAGCAGCCCCAGCACCGAGCTGCCAGCGATGCATCCGGTGGCAAAGCTGCGTGAATACCCGAGTGTCCGCATGACTGGGTATGCGACATGCGAGAACGCCGCCGCCGCCGCCACGCCGACCCCGGTCACCGCTGCGAAGACGGCGTTGCCGGCGACGGTCGCGACCGCCAGACGTGCGGGCACACCGGCAAGGCGCCGATTGACCACGTTGAACAGATCAGCCGCCGCACCGCAGTAGGCGACCAGCATGCCCATGACCGTGAATAGCGGAAGTACGATGAAGTTGTAGTCCTTGACTCCGGAAAGCGCCGTCTGTTGCAGCAGGTTGAGCATCGGCGCCCAGCCACCCAACGAGAAATACAGTCCGATCGACGCGGCGATGGCGAACCCGAAAGCAACGTGCACCCCGAGAATGGACAGGATCGCGATCAAACCCAGCACGTACCAGATTCCATTGGCTCCCATGGCGCATCAATCCGGCAGCTGTTCTTCGCGTTCCGTCATGCGACCGCGAAGCGCCTCGACGAGGAAGTAGAGACACACGAGCGCGGCGACGAGCCAGAGGAACAGGGTAGCGAAGCGCAAGGGCCATCCAGGAATGCGGAAAACGGCTGAGCCGAAGTACTCGCCTATCCGCCAGCCCTCGAGCGCGGGTTCGATCGATGTCGCGAACAACACCGAGAAGAACAGCGTCCCGCAGAGATAAGCGAAGACGTTGAGGGCGCCGCGTGCTGTTGGGCCGACACGATCGAAAAGAAATGTCACGCGCAACAGCTTCTTCTCGAGAATGACGTAGGGGACCTGGAGAAAGGTGAGGACCACCATCGCCGTCGACGCCAGTTCCGCAGTGCCGGCAAACGGACGGTTGAACAACAGGCGCCCCAACGCGTCGTACATGATCACCGCGGCCATGACGACGACCAGCAAAGCGCCGATCTTGTGCATCCAAAGCGAGCCGGTCCGAATCCAATGCTCCAACAATCCCCCCTTGCCGCGCGAGCGGCCTTGAGTGCGTATCTGGCCTAGACGCCGGCGTCGAAGGTCACCCCGATCTTCTCGAAACCGGCCTTGGCTTGCGGTCCATGGCGGTTTACGAGCTCCGCCCCGACCGCGGGCGCGTAGGCAACGTCGGTCATGTCGTTGGGGTCCCCCTGGATCATCACCAAGAGGTGCGCTTCCCGTTCAGAGACGTTGCGGAACGCCCGCGACACGTTGACCGGAACAGCAATCATGTCGTAAGGCTCCAGGATCGCGCTGTCGGAACCGTCGTCGTTCCAGCGCACCTCCCAGCGGCCATCCAGACAGAAAAACGTCTCGTGTGTCCGTTGATGGGCGTGCAGCATCGGGCCCTGACCAGGCGGGCACTTGACCACGTAGACGGAGAGCCCGGGCTGCCCGTCCACCGCGGGCGCGGTCCCGCCGGACGCTCCGGCGACGGAGTTCTTTGGTCCGAGGTAGTACATGATGTCCTTGGCCGCGATCATTTCCATCGCTTCGACGGGAATGCCGTGCTTGGCGAGCGCGTCGTTTTTCTGCGAGGGAATCGACTTGAACCGTGCGATCCGGGTCTGCATCGCCCTCGAATCGAAATACGTGGTCTTCATTGCAGGTTCTCCTGAGAAATGATTGGAGGCTTGGAGGAGTCGGAGGCTACTGCGCCGAATACCCGCCGTCCAGGGTAAGGTGTGCGCCGACCAGGAAACTCGCGTCGTCGGAGGCCATCCAGCAGATGGCCCGGGCCACCTCCTCCGCGTCGCCCATGCGGCCGATCGGATGCATGCCGACGATCATCTTCTTGGCCTCGTCGGGAAGTGCATTGACGATGTTGGTTGCGATGATGCCCGGGCAGATGCAGTTGACGCGAATTCCCGCCGCTGCGCACTCAAGCGCCGCCGCCTTTGTGAGCCCCACGATCCCGAACTTGCTTGCGACATAGGGGCTCATCGCCGGGAGCGCGCCCAACCCGACGACCGAGGCCAGATTGACGATCGAGCCGCGTCCGACTTTGCGCATCGCGCGGATCTCATGCTGCATGCATTTCCAGGTGCCGCGCAGATTCGTCCCGACCGTGATATCCCACTGCGCATCGGTCTGGTCCTCGAACAGCAGGGGAGGGCAAGGTGCACCCGCGTTGTTCACGGCGACGTCGAGATTCCCGAGTCTCAAGCAGCCTTCGATGAGCTTGGCGACGTCCTCGTCGCGCCGGATATCGGCATGCAGGTAGACGTGCGCGCCCGATTGCGCAGCGTTGAGCATTCCCAGGGTTGCTTGGCCATCGGAGTCGTTGAGGTCCGAGACGACGACGCGGGCGCCGCGTCGGGCGAATTCGATCGCGGTGGCTCGTCCGATTCCGGAGCCGGCGCCTGTGATGAGTACGTTCTTGTTCAAGAATTGCATGGCATCTCCCGGTAGGTTGGTTTGGCTTGCCTCACTTCGCCACGGCGAGCGGCGAGAGCAGCGTCCAGAAGTCGAAAGTCGCTTTGGCTCCCTGCGATTGAAGAAACGCGAACATGTCCTTGACATGCGGAGCGGCGGCGTGAGCATCGAAGCCGGCCTGTCCCTCGAAAACCTCGTACAAGGCGAAGCGATGCGGTTCTTTCGGATGCTGCGCGAGTTCGAATACGAGGCAACCCGGCTCGGCGCGCGTTTCCCGCACGAAACGCTCCAGTGCAGCGCGCACGGTCACAGCATTCTCGGCTGGACAAGAGACTTCGGAAAACAGGGTTACTGGGTTCATGCAAGGCTCCAGGTTGTTCACGATTCAGGAGAAATAGACCCCGCCGTTGATATTGATCGTCTGGCCGGTGATGTAACCGGTCTCGGCAAGCAGAACTGCGGCACGCGCGATTTCGTCGGGTTCACCGAAACGACCGACCGGGACCACCCCCGGCTTCACATTGGGCGCCGCCTTGAGCATGTCGGTCTCCACGAGGGCCATTGCGATCGCATTGGCGGTGATTCCTTCACGCGCCAGCAGCGAGGCGTAGCTGTGCGCAAGCCCGATCAAGCCGGCCTTGGACGATGCATAGTGGGGGCCGACGATGCCGCCGGTCTGCGCGGCGGTCGACGCGATATAGATCAGGCGTCCCCACTTGGCTGCACGCATCCCGGGAACGACTGCCTGGGAGAGCAGGAAGGCCGCCTTCAAGTTGAGGTTGTGCGTGCGATCCCAGGTCGACTCGTCGACTTGGTCGATAGCTCGGATATCGCCCACCCCGGCGTTGCTGACGAGAATCGATATGCCGCCGAGCGCGTCCATCGCTTCGCGCGCGAGTCCGCGCGCGCTTTCCGGCTCTGACAGGTCGGCGCGCAGCGCGACGGCGCGACGCCCCATCGATCTGATCTCGGCGCACAGGTCTTCAGCCGACGACCGACTGCTCGCGTAGTTGACCGCGAGGTCCGCGCCGGCGCGGGCGAGCGCCAGACTGATCGCCCTGCCCATGCCGCGAGACCCGCCGGTGACGAGCGCGGACTTTCCCGCGAGAATGCTCATGATGTCCAGGTCTTTTCAGGTTGTCGACTCAGAACGTGTACTCGACCGCGAACTTGTGCCCGGCATCTCTTAGAAATTGGTGCCATGTGCGGTACACCTGGGTTCCGGGCAGGCCGCGGCCGTCGAGTTCCTTGGCGGCCTTGCCGGGAAGTTCGCGCAGCGCTTCGGCCCAGCGTCGCTTGTCTTCCGGCGAAATGGTGGCGATGCGCACCTTGCCGGCAATCGACTTCTCGACATCGCGGTCGCGCTGCTGCCCGATCTCGGCGATCCGGACCGCCGTTTCGTCGGATACCTGATCGATGATCTCGTTGAGCTCGCGCGGGAGCCGCCGGCGCGTATCCAGATTCATGATCGTCAGCGACCCCGGGACGCTGCCGAAATCGGTCTTGAAGTAGACCTTGGCGATCTCCGCGAACTTCAAAGCGGCCATGCCGGAGATGAAGTAAATATTGCCGTCGATGAGCCCCGTTTGCATGGCCTGGTAGTTTTCGGTGACCGGCAACGCGACCGGAACCATGCCGATCGCCTGTGACCAGGGCGCATTGACCGCGCCCGAAGCGATCTTCCTGCCCTTGAGATCGTCCAGCTTGGCGAAGTCGTTCTTCAGAGTCATGCCGTATTGCTCCGACACCTGCATGCCTATGGGTTCCGCGTTGAAGGCCTTGAGGCCGTCTTTGAGGGCGGGAACTTCCTTGATCATGCGCGTCGCCGCCCGTGCGACGATCATGTGATCGGTCGGGCCGAAGGGCGTATGGTTGCCGAAATTGAAGAGCCCCAGCCGCGTGGGTTCGAACACGGGAACCGCCAAGCCGATATCCAAGGTGCCCTTCTGGGTGGCTTCGACGATGCCGTCGACCTTCGCTACCGTGCCGGCCCAGGCTTTGACGAAGCGAACGTTGATGTTCTTCGCCTTTGCCCGCTTTTCGACTTCCGGAATGAAGAAGGTGTCATGGGCGAGTACATAAGCAAGCGCGGGGGTGGGATGGCCAGCACCGATGCGCAAGGTGATTTCCTGCTGTGCCTGGGCGGTGGCGGGAATGAGAAGCAATGCCGGGGATGCCGCAAGAACCAGGGTAAGGAGCTTCCGTTTCATGATCTGTCTCCGTTGTTGAGGTTGGTGATTGAAGAAAGCCTAGCCCGTCAGATGCGAACGCAGCGCATCGGCGAACTCGACGGGCCTGAGGATGGCGGGGTAGTGCCCGCCGCCGATGATTGCATGCAAAGCGCACCCAGCATAGCGCTCGCGCATCGCCGTTCGCATGGCCGGCAGGATGACAGGGTCGTCATCGGCGTCGATGAGGACGATGCGCGCATCCGGCAGCGGCACGCGCGCCACCGGCCGCGCAATGCGCAGCGCCAGGATGCGCGTCTTCAGGGTGTCGGCGCTCTGCCGCGAGCCGATGAGCGCGCGCATCGTCGCCTTGAGTTCTTCTTCTGCCGCCTGGGTCGCAGGCGCGCCGAACATGCGCTCCCGCAAGGTCTGCATGAGGGAGGCCGCCGGGGTCGCGGCAATAGCCTCGGCGCCGGGCATGCTCGCAAGGTACATGTCGGCGTCGTGGAAGGTGTTGGCAAGGAAGAGGGTGCGGATGCGCTCGGGGTGCAGATGTGCGAAGTGCTGCGCCGTGTAGCCGGAAAGCGAGGCGCCGAGCAGATCGACGCGCTCGGCACCCAGCTGGTCCAGGAAGGCGCCGAGCGAACCGGCGATGCGCTCGCAGTCAGCCCAGGCCGGCGGTGTCGCGGTGACGACGCGGAATTCCGTGCCCAGAAGGAGGGCGGTCTTGTAGAACACGTCGCCCGTGCCCTGCGCGCCTGGCAGGAGGATCAAGGGCTCGCCCGTATCCCGCGTTTCGCGATAGTGCCATTCCCCGCCGCCGGCCATGACGGCCGTCTCGGGAAAGGCGGCCTGGAAATCCTCCAGGCGCAGGGTCGCGATATCGCGGGCGCCCATGTTCAGGCGGCTTTCCTGAACGGCTCGAGCGCCTCGGGCGGCAGCTTGCCGGCCTTGACCAGCATCTCGGTCGCTTCGGGGGAATACTCCGCACCCGGATGGTCGCCGCCCAGCACACCCAGCAGGATGCCTTCGGTCGTGCCCGGGTCGAGGGCGACGGACTCGAAGCGGCGCTGCACGCCGGCCGGGAAGGAGATCAGGTCGTACTGGCCGAGGATCGCGTGGCCGACTCCCTCGGCGCCTTCCCACTCGCAGCGCCAGGTGCCGGAAAGCGACATGAAGGTCTCGTTGGCGTCGTGCACGTGAAAGGGCACGCCATTGCCCGGCGTGGTCTTGACGAAGGCGACGCCGAAGCCGGCCTTCAGGTGCTTGATGCTCGGCTGCACGGTGTTGCCGACCGGGCTGGTCGCGCCCGGCTCTGCGGGCGGCGCGAAGCCCATGTAGTTGTAGAGCACGCGATAGCAGCCCGGCAGGTCGCTATCGGGAAAACCGTCGGCGGTGCCCCGCATCTCGCGATGGCGCACGACGCAGCGTTGCATGTCCTCGTTGCTGGGCTTGATGACGGCGATGGGCACTGGGTTCTCCTGTCTCGGGTGGCGGGTGTTGGCGGCATTACAGCCGCGCGGGTCCGGGGTGGCAATGCCGCGCGCCGAATCGGCACATCAGGCGCGGCTGACGTCGGTGCTTTGCGGGCGTCCTCAGACCTCGACCTCGATGTCGAAGGCCATGCCTATCTTCTCCAGGCCGGCGCGCGCGCCTTTGCCGTAGCGCCGCGCGACTTCTTCGCCCACGGACGGAGGCAGAGAGATGTCGTTGAGCACCGCTTCCGCAGGGCCTTGCACCATGACCAACAGGTGGCCGTCGCGGTCGCCCAGGTTGCGAAAAGCGCGCGTCACACCGGGCGGCACGGCGAAGAGGTCGAAAGGCTTGAGCAAGGTGGCGAGCGTACCGGTGTCGTTGACGCGGACCTCGAAAGGCGTGTCGAGCGCCATGAAGGTCTCGCGGGTGTGGTTGTGCGAGTGCAACGCCGGGCCGTTGCCCGGCGGGCACTTGACGATGTAGACGGTCGTGCCGGGCGCACCCTCGACCGCCGGGCGGGTCGCTGCCGGGTTGACCGAGGGCGCAGGTTGCGGGCCCATGAGGACGTAAATGTCGCGCGCGGCGACCATCTCGTAGGCCTCCGGGGGCACGCTGTCAAGACTTGCGTAAGCGTCCTTGTTGGGCTTGAGTTCGGCGAAGCGGGCGATGTAGGTCGGCAGTTCTTCGGGCTTGAGCTTGCGGGTTTTCACGACAGCCTCCTCGGCACGGACGGGCGCAGTATCGGGAGCGGATGACGGGCAGGCAACGCGGCGCGTGCGATGTGCGCATCGGCCAGGCTGATATTGCGACGCAACATCGCGGCTCGGCGCCGATGTGCGACCATGCGCAGATGGACCTGCGCAGCATCGACCTGCATCTCCTCGCGTGTTTCGACGCGCTCATGACCGACCGTTCGGTGACGCACGCCTCGGTGCGCATGAACATGAGCCAGCCGGCGATGTCGAACGCGCTGGCGCGTATGCGCGAGCTTTTCAAGGACCCGCTCCTGGTGCGCACCAACAAGGGAATGAGCCCGACCGCGCGCGCCACCGAATTGCACGGCACGGTGCGCGAGGCGCTGCGCGCGCTCTCAGCCGCGCTGTCGGACCCCGGCGAGACGCGTCTGGCCGAGGTGAGCGGCCGCGTCACTCTGGCGGTGACTGACTACACGAGTTCCATCCTCTTGCCCCGGCTTTTGCCCGCGCTGCGCGCGCAGGCGCCGCACGTGGAGGTGGTCGTTGTCCCGCCGGATCGCACGCGCATGCGCGCCTGGCTGGAAGAAGGTGAGGTCGACCTCACGGTCGGCTACTTCGTCGAGCTTTCCGAGGGGCTGCGCGCGGTCGAGCTGTTTTCGGACACCATGTGCTGCATCGCGGCCAGCCGGCATCCGGTCGTCGCTGGCTCGCTGGACCTGCCGACCTACATCGCCGCGGCGCACGGGTACTGGGGCGGGGCCGCGTCGCATCACACCACCATCGAGATGATGAATGACCGCGCGTTGAGCGCGCTCGGCCTGGCGAGACGCGTCGCCTTTCGCACCACCTCGGCGGCGGTGCTCGCGCAGATGGTGGCGCAGACCGATTTGCTGGGGACGATCGCGCGCGCCGGTGCGGCGCGCTATGCGCGCGTGCTGCCCCTGCAGGTGCTTGACCTGCCCTTCAGCGTGCCGGCGGCGACGGTGTCGATGGTGTGGCACGAACGCACCCACAACAGTGCCCTCATGCGCTGGGTGCGCGAGACGGTGCGCAACTGCGCGGCCTGGAACGATGCCGAGGCGCAGGCGACGTCGACCATGGGTGTGGTGCCGCAGGGAGCGGCGCCGCAGCCGCTCGCGCACTGACCGGCGAGGGTGAGTCAGACCCGTGACTTTGCGCCGCGACTTGCGCGAGCCGTTGCCACCAGGGGACCTAGGGCCGATCTGAGGTAGGCCGAGAACGCTTCGGTCGCCGGGTGTTGCGTCCTGCCTGGCGCGAGCAGTGCGACGACCGCGCGTTCGACCGCAGGTTCCACCAGCGGCACCCGGACCACGCCCTCGGCACGCGCGCGTTCCAGCGCGTGGGAGGGCAGTATGGTCAGCCCCAGCCCGGCGGCGACCAGGCCGGTGGCGGTGCTGACGTGGGTCACCTCCTGCGCGATGCGCAGCGTCGCGCCGATTTGTTTCAAGGTCGCTTCGACCAGAGCGCGCAGGCCGGAGCCTGCGCGCAACACGATCAGCGGTTCGCCCGCCACCTCGGCCCAGCGCACCGAGCGCCGGGCCGCCAGCGGGTGCGCTGCCGGGCAGGCCAGCAGCATGCGGTCGCGGTACAGCGGCATCTGGGTCAGGTCGGCGGCGTCGGCGTCGGCCGTGCACACGCCGATGTCGGCGCGCCCGGAGCGCACCGCACCGGCCACCTGCTCGACGCCCAGATCGGAGAGTTGCACGCGAATGCCCGGAAACTCGCCCTGGAAGTCAGCGATCAGGCGCGGCAGGAGTTCGGCGGCCAAGAGCGGAGAGGCGGCCACGCGCACCAGCCCGCCCTGGTCTTGGCCGGCCGCGCGCACTCGCTCGAACGCGTCTTCCAGAGCGGCGAACACGGTCGCAAGCGCGGTTTGCAGTTCGCGGCCGGCCGCGGTGGGCTCGAAGCGCCGGCCGCTGCGATCAAAGAGCGGCGTGCCGAGCTCGGCTTCCAGGCCGCGGATCAGCATCGACAGCGCCGAAGGGGTGAGGGACAGCGTCAGGGCGGCGCGGGTGACGCTCCTGGCTTCCGCGGCCGCGGCGAACGCGCGCAATTGGCGCAGGGTGACGTGCGCCAGGGGCGACGGGCGGGGCGGCTTGGCGGGCATGCGGCGCGACCGATAGGGGGCTCGACACTATAGCGGCGCCGCGCTGGTTTTAAGCAATGCTTCACGATGGTTCAGAAACTTGCGCTGGTGCGGCGCGGCGCGGCAGGTTCTAATTTCAGCGCCATGGCGACCTCCGCAGCCTCAACCTACGCTCCGGCGCGCGTCGAAGACGCGGCGCTGGTACGCGGTCGCGGGCGCTATGTGACCGACGTGGCGCCGCCTGGCGCATGGTTCGCGGCCTTTGCCCGCAGCAGCCACGCGCGCGGGCACCTGCGGGGAGTCGATGCCACTGCCGCGCGGGCAATGCCTGGGGTATGCGCGGTCCTCACGGTGGCCGACATCGAGGGCGCGGTGATGCCCGCCATCAATCCCTTGCTGCCGGCGCGCGTCGCGCACAACGTGCCGCTCTTGGCAGACGGTGTCGTGCTCTGGGTGGGCCAACCTGTGGCGCTGGTCATCGCGGCGACGCTGGCGCAAGCGCAGGACGCCGCCGAGGCGGTCGGGATCGACGTCGAAGCGCTTGAAGCAACGACCGATCATGGCGGCGTGGAGCCACCACTCCTGGCGCTGGCGTATCGGTCGGGCAGCGGCAGCGGTGACGCGCGGATGTCGGCGGAAGTGCGCCTCGCGCAGCCGCGCGTCTGTGCGGCGCCGCTGGAGCCGCGCGCGATCGTCGCTTCCTGGCAGGACGATCGCCTGACGGTGTGGTTGCCGACCCAGTCGCCGGCGCGCGCGCGCGACGACATCGCCGCGACGCTGAAGATTGACCGTTCCTCCGTGCGCGTGATCGCACCGGATGTGGGCGGGGCCTTCGGCGCCAAGGCCAGCGTGACCCCGGAGGAACTGGCGGTCGCGCTCGCTGCGCGCCGGTTGAAGGCGACAGTGCGCTGGACAGCTGCGCGCGGAGAGGACTTCGCCGCCGCGCCGCATGGGCGCGGCGCGCTGCTGGAAGGACGCCTGGAGTGCGACGCAGAGGGGCGCTTCACGCGCCTGGGCGCGCGCCTGCGCTTTCCGCTCGGCGCATGGCTGCCGTATTCGGCGGCGATGCCGCTGCGCAACGCGGCGCGCATCCTGCCCGGCCCCTATGTCGTCCCCGCGATCGACATCGACGCGGAGGCTGCTGCATCCGACGCCGCGCCCATGAACATCTATCGCGGCGCCGGGCGGCCCGAGGCGGCGCTGCTCATGGAATCGCTCATCGATGTGGCCGCCCGGGCGGGCGGCATCGATCCGGTGCAACTGCGTCGGGACAACCTGGTGCCGGCCAGCGCCATGCCGTGGCGCACGCCGACCGGAGAGACGCTCGACTCCGGCGACTACGCGGTGCTCCTCGACCTGGCCTGCACGCGCTTCGACTATCCGGCGGAGCGCGCCGCACAGCGTGCACGACGTGCGCAGGGCGACCTGGTCGGCATCGGCGTGGCGATGTACGTCGAACCTTGCGGCCAGGGTTGGGAGTGGGCGCGCGTCACCCTTGAGGCAGACGGGCGCGTCTTCGCTGCCAGCGGAGCGCCGGCGCAGGGCCAGGGACACGCCACCGCCTTCGCCGCGATCGTCGCCCGGGCGCTCGGCATCGAATCGCGTCAGGTCACGGTCGAGGTTGGCGATACGGAGACTTGTCCGGACGGCATCGGCGCGCTGGCCAGCCGCTCGATCGCCATCGGCGGCAGCGCACTGCACGCGGCGGCCGTCGAGGCGGCGGCGCGGCGCGAGGCTGGCGCAGCCCTGCCCATCACGGTAGAGAAAAAATACACCGCCCCTGGCGAGGCATGGAGCGCCGGTTGCGTCATGCTGCGCCTGTCGATAGCGCGCGACACCGGCGTGCCGACCATCGAGCGCCTGCTGTGGGCGGACGATGCCGGGCACATCTTCTGCCCCCAGCTGGCCGAGGGCCAACTGCACGGCGGCCTGGCGCAAGGCCTGGGCCAGGCGCTGATGGAGGCGATCCGCTACGACCAGAGCGGGCAACTCCTGACCGGCTCGTTTCTCGACTATACGCTGCCGCGCGCTGCCGACATGCCGGACATCGAGATCGTGAGCCTGACGACGCCCGCGACCACCAACCTCCTGGGCGCCAAGGGCGTCGGCGAGGCCGGTTGCATCGGCGTGCCGGCCGCGCTCTACAACGCCGCGGCCGATGCCCTTGCGCCACTTCGCATCGTCCCGCCCGACATTCCACTGACCGCGGAACGCCTGTGGCGTACCATCCGCAATGCCCCGCAAGGAGATCACCCATGAAGTACACCAGGAAGGACGCCAAGGCCTATTCACGCGAGCATTTTCGCGGCGTGTGGGCTGCCACCGCGACGCCGTTCACCGCCGACCTCAAGCTCGACGAGGCGGGGTTTCGTTCCAACCTCAAGCACTGGATCGATACCCTGAAGCTCGGCGGCCTCTTTGTCTCCGGCAAGCAGGGCGAGTTCTTTTCCATGTCGGTCCCCGAGCGCAAGCGCACCTTCGAGCTGGCCGTCGAGGCAGCCGCCGGCCGTGCCGGCATCGTCACCTCATGCTCGGATACCAACCTGGACGTGGTGCTGGACCTGGCGCGCCATTCGCAGGCCATCGGCGCGGACTACATCGTCGTGCACAGCCCGGTGCTGCACTTCGGCCACGAGGTCGATGACACCGTCTACGAGTACTACCGTCACCTGTCCGAGAGCCTGGACATCGGCATCGCGCTCTGGAACCACCCGGACTGCGGCTACGAGATGAGCCCGGCGCTGTGCGCGAAGATCGCCGAACTGCCCAACGTGGTCGCGATCAAGTACAGCGTGCCGCGCGCCAAGTACGCCGAACTCACGCGCCTGGCCGGCGACAAGATCATCGTCTCCACCGCTTCGGAAGAGGAGTGGTTCGACAACATCGTCGAACTGGGCTGGCGCCTGTACCTGTGCTCGACCCCGCCTTTCACCATGCAGACCGCGGTGGATCAGCGCATCAACGAGTACTCTCGCCTGGCCTTTGCCGGCAAGACCGCGGAAGCCAAGAAAGTGCGCGACAGCCTGAACCCGGTGCGCGCGGCATTCCGCGCATCGCGCCCCAAGGGCACGCCGCAGGCGCACACCAAGTACTGGATGGAATGCATCGGCCAGGTCGGCGGTCCGGTACGGCGGCCTCTTTTGAACCTGACCGAGAACGAGCGCGCGACGATCCGCAAGGCGGTGGCCGAGAGCGGCCTCAAGCTCGCGTGAACCCGACGGCCCCTCTTATGCGCACCCTTTTGCTCCTCGTCTGCGGCCTGGCCGCGCTAGCCTCCGGCAGTGCGTTCGCGCAGTACCCCACGCGTCCGGTCAAGCTGGTCGTGCCGGCAACCGCCGGCGACGGCAGCGACGTGCTCGGCCGCACCCTGGCGCGCGCGCTGGCCGAGTCGATGAACCAGCAGTTCGTCGTCGAGAATCGCCCGGGCGCCGGCGGCAGCATCGGCGCCGACGCAGTGGCCAAGTCGGCTCCCGACGGCTACACGCTCTTCATCGGCAACGGCAGCTCGCACGGCGTCACGCCCGGCCTCTATCCCAAGTTGCCCTATGACAGCATCGCGGACTTCGCGCCCGTGGCGCTGATCTCGACCGCCGCCAATGTGCTGATCGTCGGCGCCGGCGTGCCGGCTGCGAACTATGCCGAGTTCGCGAAGATGGCGCGCGACGCGCCGGGGCGCGTGACCATCGCGTCGGCGGGCAACGGCAGCCTCTCGCACCTCTCGGTCGAACTCCTGCGCTCCATGGGCCGCCTGGACCTGCTGCATGTGCCCTACAAGGGCGCCGCACCCGGGGTCACCGACGTGGTGGCCGGCCAGGTGCAGGCCATGATCATCAACATTCCCTCGGTCATGCCGCTCATCCGGGCGGGCAAGTTGAAGGCGCTGGCCGCCACCAGCGCGCGCCGGCCGGCCTCCTTGCCGGAAGTGCCGACCCTGGCCGAGTCCGGCGTCGCCGGCTACGAGACGCTCGCCTGGTTCGGCGTGTTGGCGCCGGCCAGGACGCCGCCCGAGGTCGTAGGCCAGTTGCACCGCGAAGTGCAAAAGGCGCTCGCACGCACCGACGTGCGCGAAACCCTGGCCCGTTCGGGGTCGGAGCCCTCGGGCATCGGCCCGGCCGATTTCCTGACCTTCATCAAGAGCGAAATCGCCAAGTACGGCAAAGTCATCCGCGATGCCGGCATCAAGGTCGAGTGAGACCGACAGACGATCAAGGAGATGGATGCGATGAAATTCGGCCTGCCCCTCAACTTCGGCGCGTGGATCGACAAGAACGCGCACCTCCTCAAACCACCGGTGGGCAACCAGCAGATCTGGGCCGACTCCGACATCATCGTCACCGTGGTGGGCGGGCCCAACCAGCGCACCGACTTTCACGACGATCCCTTCGAGGAGTACTTTCACCAGTTCCGCGGCAACGCGCACCTGCTGGTCTGGGATCGCGGCCGCTATGAGCGCGTGGACTTGAAGGAAGGCGACATCTTCCTTCTGCCGGCGCACGTGCGTCATTCGCCGCAGCGCCCCGAACCCGGCAGCCTGTGCACGGTCATCGAGCGTGCGCGTCCGCCGGGCGAGGTCGACGGCTTCGAGTGGTACTGCGCCAAGTGCGGGACGCGCGTGCACAGGGCGGAGGTGCAGTTGCAAAGCATCGTCGCCGACCTGCCGCGTGCCTACGAGGGCTTCTACAACCTGGTCGATCGGGCGCGCACCTGCCAGAAGTGCGGCACCGTGCATACCGGGCGCGACTGGCAGGCCTGGCACGCGCTGCGCGAGGCGTCTGCCGCCTAGCCCGCTGCCGCGGCGGCGCGGCTGGCATGGGAGTTGCGAGTCAATCGCAAGTCCACCTGAATCATGTTTTTACATTGCGCATCCTGGTCATCGATGACAGCACCGAGCGCGCCGAGGTGGTGCGCGCCGGCCTCGGCGAAGCCGGGCACGATATCGTAGTGCAGGGCGAGTCCGCGCTCGACCTCTCGCGGGTCATCGAGCGCGAGCGACCCGATGTGATCGTGATCGGCAGCGATTCGCCGACCCGCGACACGCTTGAACACCTCTCCCTGGCCTCGCGCGACACGCCGCGGCCCATCGTCATGTTTGTCGACGACAGTGACGAGGCGGGGATGCGCGCCGCCATCGGCGCCGGCGTATCGGCCTACATCGTCGACGGCCTCGAGGGCACGCGCGTCAAGTCCATCATCGAAGTCGCGATGGCGCGCTTTGAAGTCCACCGGCGCCTGGTCGAAGAACTCGATGAGACACGCAGCAAGTTGGCCGAGCGACCCGTGATCGAGCGTGCCAAGGGACTCCTCATGCAGCGGCGCGGCGTGGCCGAGGAGGAGGCGTACCGCCTGCTGCGCTCCATGGCGATGCAAAAGCAGAAGCGCCTGGCCGAAGTCGCGCAACAGTTGATCGATTCGGTGGAGTTGCTCGGCTAGAGCCCTGAGGGGATTTTGGTGCACTGCAACAGTGCACCAGGGCATCAAGCCTGTGCGTCGGTGAACCGCAGGCGATGCGCACTTGAGCGCATCCGTGGCGCGGCAGCGGCCGTGTTTTCAGAGGAGAAAGTCCTCGTTCCCACAGCTTTGGCATGGGCTTTGCTCAGGTCTGGGCATGGCCGCGGCGAGTTGTCGTCGCGGCGAGATCGCGAGCCAATGGCGGTTCGCGGTCCCGACAAGGGCGTTCACGCTTGGAATCCGCAAGGCCTTCGATGGTCTTGGGCTTCTGCCGCGTGCGCGCCCTTTTTGTTTTGTGTGCCCCGATGACCCGATACGAGGAAACGACATGTCCGACCCCGCAAGCAAAGCCGTCAACGATCCCTCGCGCCCGTTGCGCAAGCGCCGCAGTTTTCTTTCCCAGGCCGCTGCGCTCGGCGGCGCGGGCCTGATGGGCACGCTGGCATCAGGGGTACGTCAGGCCGCCTGGGCGCAGGGGTCCGATGCGCCGGAAAAAAAGGAGGTCAAGATCGGGTTCATCCCCTTGACCGACTGCGCGTCGGTGGTCATGGCCTCGGTCCTGAAGCTGGATGAAAAGTACGGCGTCAAGATCATCCCGACCAAGGAGGCCTCGTGGGCAGGCGTGCGCGACAAGCTGGTCAACGGCGAGCTCGACATGGCGCACGTGCTGTGGGGCCTCATCTACGGGGTGCAGATGGGCGTCGGCGGTCCCAAGAAGGACATGGCCATACTCATGAACCTGAACCACAACGGCCAGGCGATCTCGTTGTCGAAGAAACTGGCGGACAAGGGCGCCGTCGACGGAGCCTCGCTGGCCAAACTGATGGCGACGGAGAAGCGCGAATACACCTTCGCGCAGACCTTCCCGACCGGCACCCATGCCATGTGGCTGTACTACTGGCTGGCCGCATCGGGTGTCAACCCGATGAAGGATGTCAAGGTCATCACCGTGCCGCCGCCGCAGATGGTGGCCAACATGCGCGTGGGCAACATGGACGGCTTTTGTGTCGGTGAACCCTGGAATCACCGCGCCATCGCCGACGGCATCGGCATCACCGCCGTGACCACCCAGGATATCTGGAAGGATCACCCGGAGAAGGCGCTGGGCACGCAGCTGGACTTCGTCAAGAAGAACCCCAACACCTGCCGCGCGGTCATGGCCGCGATCCTCGAAGCCAGCAAGTGGATCGACGCGGGCTTGTCGAACAAGAACAAGATGGCCGAGACCATCGCCGACCGCGCCTACGTCAACACCTCGGTGGACGTCATTAACCAGCGCATCCTGGGCCGCTACCAGAACGGACTGGGGAAGACCTGGGACGACCCCAACCACATGAAGTTCTACAACGACGGCGCGGTGAATTTCCCCTACCTCAGCGACGGCATGTGGTTCTTGACCCAGCATCGCCGCTGGGGCCTCATCAAGGAAGACCCGGACTACCTGGCCGTGGCGCGCCAGGTCAACCAGATCGAGCTCTACAAGCAGGCCGCCACCCTGGCCAAGGTGCCAGTCCCCAAGGATCCGATGCGTACCAGCAAGCTATCCGATGGCGTGGTCTGGGACGGGCGCGATCCGCGCAAGTACGCGGGCGGCTTCCGCATCAACGCGGCCTGAAGCGGGCGCAGGGTTCCGGAGAGGTCAGGTTTCGCACAGAAGCATGGAGAAAGCGATGAGCGCAATACTTGCGAACGACGTGAAAATGGACGCCAAGGCGCCGCGTGGCGTGCG
This sequence comes from Burkholderiales bacterium, assembly GCA_016790635.1. Classification (GTDB taxonomy): domain Bacteria; phylum Pseudomonadota; class Gammaproteobacteria; order Burkholderiales; family JAEUOS01; genus JAEUOS01. The sequence continues at coordinate 38,057 of JAEUOR010000066.1, read as the reverse complement.
GCCGGTGGCTGCCGACACCCGGGACACCGAGGCACAGGCCGCTCTGCCTGTCGCGCCCGCCGCTGCGCGGCCCACGCCCAGCCCGGCCATCGTGCAGGCACGGCGCCGCGCCCGCGCGCTGGCCGTGCTGGCCCCGCTGGCCGGTTTTGCGGTGTTCGTCCTGATCTGGCAGATCATCGCCCAGACCGGCGGGCAGATCCCCGGACCGGCCAAGGTGTGGGATGCCGCGGTCAAGGTGTTCTCCGACCCGTTTTATCGCAAGGGACCCAACGACCAGGGTATCGGCTGGAACATCCTGGAGAGTCTCAAACGCGTCGGACTCGGCTTCGGCCTGGCCGCGTTGATCGGCATCCCCATGGGCTTCATGATCGGGCGCTTCAAGTTCCTGTCCGACATGACGTCACCGATCATCAGCCTCTTGCGTCCGGTCTCGCCGCTGGCCTGGCTGCCGATCGGCCTGCTTGTCTTCAAGGGCGCGCATCCGGCCGCGATCTGGACCATCTTCATCTCCAGCATCTGGCCCATGATCATCAACACCGCCATGGGCGTACGGCAGATTCCCGCCGACTACATGAACGTCGCGCGCGTGCTGAACCTGTCGGAGTGGAAGATCTTTACCAAGATCCTTTTCCCTGCGGTGCTGCCCTTCGTGTTGACCGGCGTGCGTCTGTCAATCGGCGTCGCCTGGCTGGTCATCGTCGCCGCCGAGATGCTGACCGGCGGGGTGGGCATCGGCTTCTGGGTGTGGGACGAGTGGAACAACCTGAATGTCCAGCACATCATCATTGCCATCTTCGTGGTCGGCATCGTTGGTCTCCTGCTCGAGACCGGGTTGATCGCGCTGGCCCGGCGCTTCGAGTACAAGTAAGGAGACGGCCATGGTTCCCATCACCCAGCCGCGCAAGGAAGTTCCGGTCAAGGACGCCTCGCGCTACCTGCAGGTCGCCGGCGCCGGAATGGTCTTCGAGACCGACAACGGCGCCTTCATCGCACTGTCCGACATCAACCTCGACATCGCACAGGGAGAGTTCGTCACCCTGATCGGACACTCGGGGTGCGGCAAGTCCACCCTGCTGAATCTGGTCGCGGGACTGACGGTGCCAACCTCGGGCGGCCTCCTTTGCGCCGGGCGCGAGATCAGGGGCCCCGGACCGGACCGCGGTGTGGTCTTCCAGAACCATTCCCTTCTGCCCTGGCTCACCTGTTTCGACAACGTGTACCTGGCCGTCGAGCGGGTCTTCGGCGACTTCGAGGATCGTGCCTCGCTCAAGCGGCGCACGCACGCCGCGCTGGAATTGGTGGGGCTGGCGCACGCGGAGGCCAAGCGCCCGGGCGAGATCTCCGGGGGCATGAAGCAGCGCGTCGGCATCGCCCGTGCGCTGGCCATGCAGCCGCGCATGCTGCTCCTGGACGAACCCTTTGGTGCACTCGATGCCCTGACGCGCGCCAACCTGCAGGACGAACTCATGCGCATCGTCAGCGAGACCGGCAGCACCGTGCTCATGGTCACGCACGACGTCGACGAGGCGGTGCTCCTGTCGGACCGCATCGTCATGATGACCAACGGGCCTGCGGCGACCATCGGCGAGGTGCTGGAAGTCAAGCTGGCGCGTCCGCGTGATCGCCTGTTGCTCGCGCACGATCCCACCTACATCGACGCGCGCTCCGCGGTGCTGGAGTTCCTCTACCAGAAGCAGAAAAAGCTTGCGGCCTAGGGCGCGTTGCCTCGGAGAATCATGATGAACAAGCCCAGCCTGGTGGTGGTCGGCAACGGCATGGCCGGCGTGCGCACGGTCGAGGAGCTCCTGAAGCTTGCGCCGGACAAGTACGAGATCACGATCTTCGGCGCCGAGCCGCAGCCCAACTACAACCGCATCCTGCTCTCGCCGGTGCTGGCGGGTGAACAGGACTTCGACGCCATCGTGCTCAACGGCTGGGATTGGTACCGCGACAACGGCATCACGCTCAAGGCCGGCGTCGAGGTCAAGCGCATCGACCGCACGCGGCGCCGCGTCATCGCCTCCGACGGCAGCGAGACCTCCTACGACCGCCTGCTGCTCGCGACCGGTTCCAATCCGTTCCTGCCGCCCCTGCCCGGCATCGACTTGCCGGGCGTGCTGGCGTATCGCGATATCGCCGATACGCGTGCCATGATCGCGGCGGCCGGTCCGGGCAAGCGCGCAGTGGTCATCGGTGGCGGGCTCCTGGGTCTGGAAGCAGCCAACGGCCTGGCCGCGCGCGGCATGGCAGTGACCGTGGTGCACCTGGCCGGCTGGCTCATGGAGCGACAACTGGACGAGGCCGCGGGCAAGCTCCTGCAGGCCTCGCTGGAGGCACGCGGCATCCGCTTCCTGATCGGCGCGTCGACCGAAGAACTGGTGCGCGGCGAGTCGGGTCGCGTCGCGGCCGTGCGCGTCAAGGGAATCGAGCCGATCGCCTGCGACCTGGTCGTGGTGGCCATCGGCATCCGCCCCAACACGGCGCTGGCCAAGTCTGCCGGCCTGCCTGCCGAGCGCGGCATCCAGGTCAACGACACCTTGCAGACCTACGACCCGCGCATCTACGCGGTGGGTGAATGCGTCAATCACCGCGGCGTCGCCTATGGCCTGGTCGCGCCGCTGTTCGACATGGCCAAGGTGTGCGCCAACCATTTGGCCGAGTTCGGCATCGGGCGCTATGCGGGTTCGGTCACCTCGACCAAACTCAAGGTGACCGGCATTGATCTGTTCTCGGCTGGCGACTTCGCCGGCGGCGCGGGCACCGAGACCATCACCCTGGCCGACCCGGTCGGCGGCGTCTACAAGAAGCTGGTCTTGAAGGACGACAAGCTGATCGGTGCCTGCCTGTACGGTGATACCGCGGACGGTGCCTGGTACTTTCGCCTGCTGCGCGAGGGTCGCAGCGTCGCCGACATCCGCGACGCGCTGATGTTCGGTGAGGACAGCCTGGGCGACACCGGGCACCAGGGACAGAGCAAGGCGGCCACGATGGCCATGGACGCCGAGGTATGCGGTTGCAACGGCGTATGCAAGGGCACCATCGTCAAGGCGATCAAGGAAAAAGGCCTCTTCACCCTGGACGAGGTCCGGAAACACACCAAGGCGTCCAGCTCCTGCGGCTCATGCACCGGGCTGGTGGAACAGATCCTCATGGCGACCGCAGGCGGCGACTATTCGGCCGCGCCGCAGAAAAAGGCCGTGTGCGGCTGCACCGACCACACCCACGAGGAAGTGCGGCGTGCGATCCGCGAGCACAAGCTCCTGACGCGCGAGCAAACCATGCGCTTCCTGGATTGGCAGAGTCCCGACGGCTGCGCCACCTGCCGTCCCGCGATCAACTACTACCTGATCTCGACCTGGCCCAAGGAGGCGATCGACGACCCGCAGTCGCGCTACATCAACGAGCGCGCGCACGCCAACATCCAGAAGGACGGCACCTACTCGGTGATCCCGCGCATGTGGGGCGGCGAGACCACGCCGTCCGAATTGAAGCGCATTGCCATGGTGGCCGAGAAGTACGCGATACCGACCGTGAAGGTCACCGGTGGCCAGCGCATCGACCTGTTGGGCGCCAAAAAGGCCGACCTGCCGGCGATCTGGCGCGACCTGGACATGCCATCGGGCCACGCCTATGCCAAGGCGCTGCGCACGGTCAAGACCTGCGTCGGTTCGGAGTGGTGCCGCTTCGGCACCCAGGATTCGACGCAGATGGGCAAGGACCTGGAAAAGGCCCTGTGGCGCATGTATGCGCCGCACAAGGTCAAGCTGGCGGTCTCGGGTTGCCCGCGCAATTGCGCCGAGGCCGGCATCAAGGACGTGGGCGTGATCGGCGTCGATTCGGGCTGGGAGATCTACATCGCCGGCAACGGCGGCATCAAGACTGAAGTCGCGCAGTTCCTGGTCAAGGTCAAGACCGCTGAAGAAGTGCTGGAGTATTCGGGCGCCTTCCTGCAGTTGTATCGCGAGGAGGGTTGGTACCTGGAGCGCACCGTGCACTATGTCGGCCGGGTCGGCATGGAGCATGTGAAAAAGGCCGTGCTCGAGAACGCCGGGAACCGCAAGGCACTGTGGGCGCGCCTGCAGTTCGCGCTCGACGGCGAGCCCGATCCCTGGCATGAACTGCGCGCGGCCAAGGTCGATACGCGCCAGTTCGAGGCGCTGGCCGTATGAGCGCGAACGCCATGGCGGTGGATGCGCGCGGACTCATCGACGTGTGCGCGGTCGAGGATGTTCCCGCTCCCGGTGCGCGCGTGGTGTCGCGCAAGGAGGGCGGCGACATCGCCTTGTTCCGCAGTTCCGCAGGCAAGGTACTCGCGCTCCTGGACCGCTGCCCGCACAAGGGCGGGCCCTTGTCCCAAGGCATCGTCTACGGCGAACGCGTCGCCTGTCCCCTGCACAACTGGCAGATCGGGCTGGCCGACGGGTGCGCCCAGGCACCCGATGTCGGCTGCGCGCAGCGTTTCACGGTGGTCGTCGAAAACGGTCGCGTGCTGCTGGACGCAGCCGAAGTCCTGGGCCGCACCCGGCTGGCTGCCTGAAGATCCCGATGCTCGCGCCCTCGTATCGCGAGACCCGCTCGACCTGCCCGTACTGCGGGGTCGGCTGCGGCGTCGTGATCGCCAGCGAAGGTACCCGCATCGTGGACGTGCGCGGCGACCCTGACCACCCTGCCAATTTCGGCCGGCTTTGCACCAAGGGCAGCACACTGGCGCTGACCGCTGACGAGGCCGTTGCGCAAGGCGCGCGCGTACGCGAGCCGCAGCTGCGCGGCGCGCGAGGGGCGGCGCGTGAGGCCGTCGCCTGGGATGCGGCGATTGCGCATGCCGCCGACAAGTTCGCCGCGGCGATCAAGGAACACGGACCGGACGCGGTGGCGTTCTACGTCTCCGGCCAGATCCTCACCGAGGACTACTATGTCTTCAACAAGATCGCGCGCGCCCTGGTCGGCACCAACAACATCGACAGCAACTCGCGCCTGTGCATGTCTTCCGCGGTGGCCGGGTATCGACGCACCCTGGGCGTGGACGGACCGCCGACGGCCTACGAGGACATCGACCACGCGGATGTGATCTTCATCACCGGGTCCAACGCCGCCTGGGCACACCCGGTGCTGTATCGACGTCTGGAGGACGCGCGCGCCCGGCGTCCCGACCTGAAGGTCATCGTCGCCGACCCGCGCCTGACCGAGACTGCGCGCGCTGCCGACCTGCACCTGGCGCTACTGCCCGGCAGCGACGTCGCGCTGCATCACGGACTCTTGCACCTCGCGTTGTGGGACGGGCATATCGACCGCGCTTACATCGACGCGCATACCGAGGGTTTTGACGCCTTGCGCGACGCCGTGCGCGACTTCACCCCGGCGCGTACCGCGCAGCTGACCGGTCTGGCCGTCGACGACCTGGTGCAGGCGGCGCGCTGGATCGGCAGCGCCAAAGGCTTCTTGTCGCTCTACTGCCAGGGCTTGAACCAGAGCACCAGCGGCACGGCCAAGAACGAATCGCTCATCAACCTGCACCTGGCCCTGGGGCAGATCGGCAAGCCCGGTGCGGGTCCGTTCTCTCTCACTGGCCAGCCCAATGCCATGGGCGGGCGCGAGACCGGCAGCATGGCGAACCTCCTGCCCGGACATCGCGATCCCGGCAACGCCGCGCACCGTGCCGAACTGGCGGCTTTGTGGGGCGTGCCTGCGCTGCCCGAGGCACCGGGACTTACCGCGGTGGAAATGTTCGAAGCCGCGGCTGACGGACGCATCAAGGCACTGTGGATCGCCTGCACCAATCCCGCACAAAGCCTGCCTGACCAGGCGCTGGTCGCGCGCGCGCTGGACAAGGTGGATTTCGTGGTCGTCGCCGAGGCGTTTCGCGACACCGCCACCGCCGATTTCGCCGACCTGCTGCTGCCGGCCGCCACCTGGGGTGAGAAGGAGGGTACGGTCACCAACTCGGAGCGCCGCATTTCGCGCGTGCGCGCCGCGCGGCCGGCCTATGCCCGGGCACGGCCGGACTGGGAGATCGGCGTCGAATTCGCTCGCGCGCTCGAAGCGCGCCTGCGGCCCGGCACGCCGACGCTGTTTGCTTTTTCTGATGCGCAATCGGTCTGGCTGGAGCACCGCGAGACCACGCGCGGGCGCGACCTCGACATCGGCGGTTTGTCCTGGGACATCCTGGAGCGCGACGGCCCGCAGCAGTGGCCGTTTCCGGCAGGCGCTGCCCAAGGCCGTGTACGCCTGTATGGCGATGGCGTGTTCCCGACTGCATCCGGCAAGGCCAAGTTCGCCGCGGTCGCCTACCGCTCGGTGGCAGAGGCGGTCGACGCGCGCTATCCACTGGCGCTCAACACCGGTCGCCTGCGGGACCACTGGCACGGCATGAGCCGCAGCGCGCGCGCACCGCGGCTCTTCGGCCATGTCGCTGAACCGGCCTTGTCGCTCAACCCGCGCGATGCGGCGCGGCGCGGCTTCAAGACCGGCGACCTGATCCGCCTGACGACGCGGCGCGGCAGCATGGTGCTGCCATGGATGGCCGATGACACCCTGCGATCCGGCCAAGCCTACGTACCCATGCACTGGGGCAGCGAGTTCGTCTCGGGCGGGATCAACACGCTGACGCAAAGTGCCATCGACCCGGTGTCAAAACAGCCGGAACTCAAGCACAGCGCACTCGCGGTCGCGCACGCCGACCTGCCCTGGCGCGCCGTGCTGTTCGCGTGGTTCGAGGCAGGCGAAGCGCAACGCGCGCGGCGCGAGGCCATGCGCTGGGCACGACCATTGAGCCATGCCTCCTGCGTGCCTTTCGGCCGCGACCGACACGGCCTGGTGCTGCGCCTGGCGCATGCAACGGCACCGACCGACGAAGCCATCGCGCCGATGCTCGCGCTTTTCGGCTTGGCCGACGCGCGGGTGCTGGTCTACGCCGACCCGGTGCGCGGGCAGTCGCGCCGCGTGCGCCTGGAACAAGGCAAGCTGGTCGGCGCGGCCTTGCTGGGTGATGTGACGGGAGAAGACTGGTTGCTTGAATGGCACAAGGCCGACGCAACCTTGGCCGTACCGTCGCTGGCACTCCTGCGGCCCAGCCCCAGGCCGCCGGTCGCAATGCCGCGCGCAGGGCGCACCGTGTGCAATTGCTACGGCATCGACGAACGTGCGCTCGCCGCTGCCGCTGCGTCCGCGCCCTCCGGCATCGATCTGGTGGAGCACTGGAAGGGAAGCCTCAAGTGCGGCACCAGCTGCGGTTCCTGCGTTCCCGAGTTGCATACCTTGGCTGCGCGGGCGCGCACCACCGAGGCTGTCGCGCCATGAAACCGACAACAGGTCAGGGCAAGGTATGGCTGGTCGGCGCGGGCCCCGGCGACCCGGAACTCCTGACCCTGAAGGCCGCGCGCATCATCGCTGCGGCCGACGTGATCCTCATCGACGCCCTGGTCAACCGTGCCGTGCTGGCGCACGCCCGCGCCGATGTGCGCGTCATCGACACCGGCAAGCGCGGTGGCTGCAAGTCCACCCCGCAGGATTTCATCGAGCGCCTGATGGTGCGCGAAGCGCAGGCCGGCCACACGGTCGTGCGCCTGAAGGGCGGCGACCCCTTCCTGTTCGGCCGCGGCGGCGAGGAATGGCGCGCCGCCCTGGAGGCCGGGCTGGACATCGAGGCCGTGCCCGGCATCACCAGCGCCCTGGCCGCCACCGCCACGTTGGGCGTGCCCGCCACCGACCGCAACGCCTGCCCCGGTGTCGCGTTCGTCACCGGCCACCGCCGCGATGGCGCGACCGAGCCCGACTGGGCCGCGCTGGCCCGGAGCGGGTTGACCCTCATGATCTACATGGGCGTCGCCAACGTCGAGCACATCTGCGAACGCCTGGTCGCAGGCGGCCTGGGCCCTGCGACCCCGGCCCTGGCCATCTCCGCCGCGACCCTGCCGCAACAGAAGAGCGTGACCGCAACCTTGTCCACACTCGCAGAAACCGTGCGTCGCGGCGGCATCGCAAGCCCGGCGATGCTGGTGATCGGGGAGGTGACGCGCGCGGTGGCGCAGGCGATGCCACCCGGGCTGATGACGGCGCAGCCACGCATGTTTGCCTAGCTTCGGGTCACGCCACCCTGGCGGCGCATAATCGCGCTGCCGTCAACTGATGTTGACTGTGTCGGTGCCGCCCGACAAAGCGTCACGTCCGCCTGGCGACGCGGTTTGACATCTCAGTGATCACGATCGCCGCAGGGCGACGCGGGCGACCTTGCGAACTTCATGGAGTCTGCCCTCAGGCCTTCGATGTCCAGCAAGTTCATCGCCTCGCCCGCCGCGCTGATCGTGCCCGTGACCTTCGGGCTCCTGGTACTGGCGCGCGAATTTTTCATCCAGGCGACCCAGCATTCGGTAGAGGGCGCCGCCGTGGTCTTTTTCTGGTGCGCACTGCCGTTTGCCGTCGCCGCGATGATCGGGGTCTACCCCAACCTGCGCGCCATCGCGGTCGGCATGGCGTCGGCGACCCTCATCACCACCCTCTACAGTCACTATGTGTTTTTTGTCGAACCCGGGCAGACCTCCGATCGTCTTGGTCTCATTTTTCTGCCCGCGTTCAACCTGTTTCTGATCGGGCCGGCTGGCGGCCTGATCGCATGGCTTATCGTTCGCTTTCGCCGCGGTTGAACTTGAGTCTCGGCAGTACCATCGCGGATGGAGAAACCGGGTTTGTTTGACAAGGAGATGCTGTTGGGCAAGTTCGACGTCGACCCGATCCCTGCTTTGCGCAAGGCCACGGCATGACCTCATCCGACCCGATGCGGACCTACTATGCCGAGCGGGCGCCCGAGTACGACCGCATCTACGCCAAGCCGGAACGGCAGGCCGACCTGCGCAGCATGGAGCGCTGGGTTGCCGAGGCGCTCGGCGGCCGTGCGGTGCTGGAGGTCGCGTGCGGCACGGGCTATTGGACGCAGTTCATCGCGCCGGTCGCGACGCGCATGCTCTCGCTCGACGCGGCGCCGGAGACCATGCGCATCGCGGAAGGGCGCGTCGCGCCGGGCAAGGTCGAGTTCATGGTCGGCGACGCTTATGCGCTGCCGCAAACCCGGCGCGGGTTCGACGCCGGCTTTGCCGGATTCTGGATTTCGCATGTGCCGAAATCGCGTCTGGCGGCCTTCCTGAGCGGATTGCACGCGGCACTGGACGCGCGCGCCCGGGTCGTGCTTCTGGACAACCGCTTCGTGGCGGGCAGCAGCACCGCGATCAGCGAATGCGATGCCGAGGGCAATACCTACCAGACGCGCACGCTCGCCGACGGCAGCGCCCATCGCGTGCTCAAGAACTTCCCGACCGAGAGCGAACTGCGGGAAGCGACCGCCGGGATGTGCCGCGATTTCCGCTACCGCGAGTGGCAGTACTACTGGGCGATCGAGTACGAGGTCGGGGCGACGTAGCGGCTGCCGACCGGGCTTGTTGTCTTCTACTCGGCCCGCAGGCCGCGCGAGCGCACCACATTGCCCCAGCGCGTCGCTTCGCTCTTCAGGTAGTCGGTGAGCCCGGCGCGCGAGCTCGTCACCGGCGTCACGCCGAAGTCGGCAAAGCGCTTCTTCACCGTGTCGCTCGCCAGCGCGGCGGCGAGCTGCGCCTCGACGCGCGCCAGCCCCTCGGGCGGAACGCCTTTGGCGGCCAGCAGCGCGGCCCACCCCTGCACCTCGAGGTTGGCGATGCCGGCGGCCTTGAACGGCGGCACGCCCGGCAGTTCGGCGATCGGCTGGGCGGTCGATACGGCGATCGGCCGCAGCTTGCCGGCGCGCGCCTGCGGCAGTACCGAGGGCAGGTTGATGAAGCCCGCGCTCACGGTGCCGGCGATCAGGTCCGGCATGAGCGCGCTCTCGCCCTTGTAGGGAACGCTCACGATGGTGACGCCAGCCTGCATGGCGAACAGCTCGGCCGTCAGGTGCGCCAGCGTGCCGTTGCCGGAATTGCCGAAACTCGTGCGCCCGCCGCGCGCTTCCGCCACCAGGTCCGGCACGCTGCGGATCGAGGACGTCGCGGCGACCACCAGCACCAGCGGCTGGGCCGAGACCATGCCGATCGGATCGAAGTCGCGAAAGACGTCATAGGTCGTGTTGGGATTGAGGCTGGGGGTCACGACCATCGAGGTCGAACCCATCAGGAGCGTGTGCGCGTCCTTGGACTGCGCCGCCGCGGTGATGCCGATCATGCCGGCGGCGCCGGGACGGTTCTCGACCACGATGTTCTGGCCCAGCTGTGGTGCCATGGCCTCGGCCAGGACGCGCGCGGAACCGTCAGCCGGACCGCCCGGCGCGAACGGCACGATGATGCGCAGCGGCCGTGCCGGCCATGCGTCACTTGCGTGCGCGCGGAGTGGCAACAGGCTGGCGGCGCCGGCCAGAAGCGCCTTGCGGCGTCCGACGGAAGGTGCGGTGTGCATGGGCAGAACCTCTAGAGATGTCAGAGTGAGCGCGGGCCTTCGTTTCACGGCACCAGCGCGCCGGACGCAGCCAATGTGCGGCGCAGTTCGTCTGCCGGCAGGTCACAAGCCCGCCCGCCATTTTGTGCCAGCCACGCCGCCGCCACGCCGGCCGCCTGGGCGATCGCCATGGTACCGGGCATGACGCGCGTCGCGGCATGGGCAGTGTGGCTGGCGGAAATGCCGCGCCCCGCGACCAGGGCGTTGTCGATGCCGCGCGGAATCAGGCAGCGCAGCGGGATCGCATAGGAATGGTCTTCGCCGAGCGTCTCGAACTTGAGGCCCGCCCCCTGGGCGGGATGGATGTCTATCGGGTAGGCGCCGGCCGCGACGGCATCGGCGAAGCGCGTGCCGCGCCGCACGTCGTCCTCGCTCAGCACGTAGAGGCCGCATAGCCGGCGCGATTCGCGAATGCCCAGTTGCGGCGCCAGCGCGGTCAGGCGCCCGCGCGCACAACCCGGCACCGCGCGGGCAATGAACGCGGCTGCGGCGTAGGCCTGGCGGCGACCTTCGGCTTCCGCGCGCGAGAGCGCGAACGGATCGGTGGAGTCGACCGCAACACGCCCGACGTTGAACCAGCCTTCGTCGCCGCCCGGCACGCGGCTCTGGTGCAGCGCGGCGCGCGGCAGCGCGCCCGCGGCCACGCCTGCCTCGCACAGCGCCTTGAGTTCCGGTCCGGTGAGCGCGTCGAAGACCGCGTAGTCGATCGGCCCGAAGCGAAACATGGTCGTGGCCGGTTGCATGGTCTCGCCGGGTTCCAGCGGCAGGAAGCTCGCGCCGGCGGCCGCCAGGAGCTCCAGGTCACCGGAGGCGTCCACCGCAACCTGCGGCAGGAGAGTGATGCTGGTGCCGCGGGCCATGACGTTGCAGCGCGTGATGCGCGTGCCGGCGCACTCGAGGCCGATGAACTGGGCATGAAAGAGCACCTCGACACCGGCCGCGGCCATGAGGTCGTCGAGCACGCCCTTGAGCGCCTCGGTGTCGTAGCTGACCCGATCCATGCGGTGCCCCGTGGACATGACGAAGTGCGCATGCCCCGGCGAGGCGCCACGCGCCACGAGCGCCTGCACGATCTCCTCGGCGATCCCGGCCACCACGCGCCGGCCACGGGCGGTTTCCCAGCCGACGAACTGGCCCACCGCCGCGGCCGTTGCGCTGCCGCCGAGGAAAGCCAGACGCTCGATGAGCATGGTGCGCGCCCCGGCGCGTGCTGCGGCCAGTGCCGCGACACATCCGCCGATGCCGCCCCCGGCGACCAGAACCTGGCAGGACAGCGAGGCCACTTTGCACCTTTCCCGAGCTTGTTGCGGATGCTAGGATAACCGTTCGAGGCCCTTTTCAACCTGTCAATTTCCATCGCGGAGCGCGCCATGCCTGTCACCGACATCAACCACTACTTCGTTCGCGCCAACAATCTGGAGGCGACCAAGGACTTCTATGTCGATGTCCTCGGTTTCCAGGTCATGGACCGCCCGGACTTTCCGTTTCCCGGCTACTGGCTGGGGGTCGGCGGCAAGATCCAGGTGCACATGGGGCCGCACAACATCCCCAATCCGGCGCAGTACTACCTGGGGACGCCGCCCGATGCGCGCACCGACCAGACCGGCGTGGTCGATCACATCGCCTTCCTGGCCACCGAACCGGGGGATTTCGCCAGGCGCTTCAAGAAACTCGGCATGGACTACCGGCCGCGCTACTTCCCGGATTCGAAGTTGTTCCAATACTTCGTCAAGGATCCCAACGGCCTCATGATCGAACTCAATTTCTTCGGCATCGAGGATGCCACCGAGTGGCTCGCCGAAGCGCAGGACTATTCCAAGATGGCGCGCGTGAAAGAAATCGCGTGAACGCGCCACGCGAACTCGATGCCGGTTTCGCCGGTCTGACCTTGGACGACGCGCGGTTGCGGGCGCGGGCGCTGGTGCCGGCCCTGCGTGAGCGCGCGGGCCGCCAGGAGGAAGCGCGGCGGCTGTTGCCGGAAAACCTGGCCGATCTGAATGCCAACGGACTGTTGCGCTGGGGCCAGCCGCGCACCTGGGGCGGCATGGAACTGGATTTCGAGGCGGTCTTCGACGTGCCCTACGAAGTCGGGCGCGGGTGCCTGTCGACCGCCTGGAACGTCGGCAACCTGGGCATCCATCACTGGATGCTCGCGCTCTACGACGAGCGCGCGCAAAACGAGGTGTGGGGCGCCAACCGCGATGCGCTGATCGCATCGGGCATCGCCTTCCCGCAGGGCAGCGCGAAAAAGGTCGACGGCGGGTTCCTGCTGTCGGGGCACTGGAACTTCTCTTCCGGGGTGGACGGCAGCGAATGGAACATGCTCGCCTGCCTGGTCAAGGATGGCGACCGTGTCGTCGATCACCGCATGTGCCTGGTGCCGGCCTCCGACTACGCGCTGATCGACGACTGGCAGGTGCTGGGCATGCGCGGCACGGGCTCCAAGTCGGTCAAGGTCAAGGATGCCTTCGTTCCCGAGCATCGCGCGCTGTGCATGTATCTGGCGCGCGGCGAGAAGACCTACCCGGGCGCGGCCGTCAACGACAACCCGGTCTACGCGGTACCGCTGTCGTCCTGGGGCGGACACTGCCTGGCCGGCGCGATCGTCGGCAACGCGCAGGCGGCGGTGGACCTGACGATCGACTCGATCAAGGCCCGCAGCACGGCCTATACCGCCATGCGCATGCGCGACTTCCAGGCCGTGCAATTGCGCGTCGCCTCCGCCGCGGCACAGGTCGAGGCTGCCTGCCTGATGCTGCGCACCGACTGCGCCGAAGGGCAGAGGATCGCCGCCTCCGGCCGCGCGCCGACCGTCGAGGAGAAGTTGCGCATCAAGCGCAACCTCGCGTTCGCGATCGGGCTGTGCACCCAGGCGGTGGACCAGATGCACGCGCTGGCCGGCGCCAACGGCATCTATGACAGCTACCCGATCCAGCGCATGTTCCGCGACCACCACGCGGCCATGGCGCACATCTCGTTCTCGTGGGATGCGCAGGGCGGGCCGTGGGGCCTGGTCGCCATGGGCGGGGAGTTTCCGAGCCCGACGCTTTAGTGCGAAGACCGGCATCCAGGGCCCCAGCCCCCGTTCATGGGGTGGCGGGCGAACCCTGGTCGGAGAGCCGCCTTACAGCATGCAGCCGTGCGCAGAATGCGGAAGGCCGGCTGGTGCTGCGTGCCGCCGCCAATCCGCGCGGCATGCAGGGGTATGCGGTCGGGCGCTGACAGGCGCCGAAGGCCGCACCTCACCGCGGCGTGTGGATCGCGTACATTCCTTTTTGCACCCTCCTCCAAGTCTCTCCGCGCGTGTTCCCTTAAGTCGATTTCAGGAGTTCTGCCATGCTTGACCGGATGATTTGTCACGTTGCGCGTTTGCTCGGCTGCGCTGCGCTCGTGCTGGCGCACAGCGCCGCTGCCTTCCCCGACAAACCCATCACGCTGATCGTGCCCTGGGCGCCGGGCGGTTCGACTGACATCATCGCGCGCGCGATCGCCGAGCAGATGACGCGCTCCGTCGGGCAGCCGGTGCTGGTGGAAAACCGCAGCGGTGCATCGGGCAACATCGGCTCCAACATCGTCGCCAAAGCCAAACCGGATGGCTACACCCTGCTGGTCGGCTCCATGAGCACGCATGCAATGAATCCGGCGCTGATTCCCAATATGCCCTTCCGGGGCGTCGAGGACTTCACGCCGATTGCGCTGGTGGCCAATGTCGTCAACACCATGGTGATCAACGCTGCGGTGCCCGCGAACAACGTGCGCGAACTGATTGCCTATGCGAAAGCCAATCCGGGCAAGCTCGCCTACGCCTCGGCGGGCGGCGGGTCCACCAATCATTTGAGCGCGGAACTGTTCATGAAGGCGGCCGGCATCAGCATGCTGCACGTTCCTTACAAGGGCGGCGCTCCGGCCGTGCTCGATACCGTCGGCAACCAGACCCAGGTGCTGTTCTCGGCCGGCACGCAAACCCTGCCGCATGTGCGTTCGGGCAAGCTGCGCTTGCTCGCTGTGACCGAAGCGAAACGTTCGGCTCTGCTGCCCGACACGCCCACGCTCATGGAAACCCTGCCCGGCGTCGAGATGACGGTCTGGTACGCCGTCTTCGGCCCGGCCGGCATGCCGCCCGACCTGGCGGCGCGTCTCAACGCCGAGGTCAACAAGGCGATGGCGGTGCCTGAGGTGCGCGCGCGCATGGAAAGCATCGGTGTGGATGTGGTGCGCGCCGGGCCCGAGCACCTCGCCGCGGCGCTGCGCAGCGACAGCGAGCGTTACACGCGCGTGATCCGCGAGCTGGGCGTCAAGCTCGAACAATGACGGCAGGCTGGGAGACGCTGCAGTATGTTCCGCGACCACCACGCGGCCATGGCGCACATCTCGTTTTCGTGGGACGCGCAGGGCGGGCCGTGGGGTCTGGTCGCCATGGGCGGGGAGTTTCCGAGTCCGACGCTTTAGCGCGAAGGCCGGCAGGAATCACTCGACCAGGCGCTCCGCCTGCAGCAGCACCGTCTGCGGGACGACGATACCCATCGCCTTGGCGGTCTTCATGTTGATCACCAGCTCCCACTTGGTCGGCTGCTCGACCGGCAGGTCGCCGGGTTTGGCGCCCTTCAATATCCTGTCCACATAACCTGCGGCCTGGCGGTAGTACTCGCGGTCATTCGGGCCATAACTCATGAGCTGGCCGGCATCGGTGCCCGCCGCAAGCGTAAAGATCGACGGCAGGCGATGCTTGGAGGCGAGCGCCGCGATCTGGGAGCGCATGCCGAAGGTGAAACTTCCCGTCGAGATCACCAGCGCTTCGGCGCGCCCTTTGACGGCCTCATCGAAAGCGCCGGGCATCGCGTCGGGGGTGTTCGCCGTGACGACCTGCACCTTGAGGCCAAGCGACGCCGCCGCCTGCTGTGTGGCCTCCAGTTGTGCCTTGACGCCCGGCGCGTTGTGGGAAAGAAACGCCAGGCGCGATACCTTGGGCAGCATCTCCTTGAGCAGCTGGAGCCGTTTGCCGGCGGTTTCCTCGAACTGCAGGTTGACACCGGTCACGTTGGTGCCGGGCCGGCCCAGGCTGGTCACGAATCCCAGGGCGACCGGGTCGCTGCCGGGGCACATGACGATCGGGATTTGTTGCGTCGCCTTGCGGGCGGCGGCGATGGCGGCGTTGGCGGTGGCGACGATGACATCGACCTTGACGCGCACCAGGTCGGCAGCCGGTTCGTCGAACGGGTCGCCTTCCTTCTCCGGCGCGCGGACCTCGAACTGGACGTTCCGGCCCTCGACGTAGCCCAACTCGCGCATGCGCTGAAAGAACACGTCCCACTGGAACTTGCGTGGCGCCATGGGACCGCCGGGCATCACACCGACGCGCCAGATGCGCCCGCTCGTCTGCGCCGCTGCCGGCCGGAGTCCTCCCAGCGCCGCGGCGCCGAACATGTTCAGTAGCGTACGACGCTGATTCATGTGATTTCTTCCGTTCACCGACTCAAGGCGCGGCATGCACTGCGGCCGCGATATCCAGCGAACGCAGCCGCAGCGCCGGGTCGAACACGTCCGAGACCAGCATGAACTCGTCGGCCTGGGTCACCTCGGCCAGTTGCGCGAAGCCTTTGGCAATGGTCTCCGGCCCGCCGATCACCGCTGCGGCCAGAAAATCCGCGATCGCCGCGCGTTCCTGCACGTGCAGGCGCTCGAGAAAGCCATCCACCGGCGGCTGCAGGCGGCCGCGCCGACCGGTCAGGATGCCCAGGATGCGCTGGTAGGTGCTGCTGGCCAAGTAATCGGCCTCGGCGTCGTCCGGCGCGGCGATCAGCGGCACGCCGATCACGACATAGGGCTTGTCCAGTTTCGCGGACGGCTTGAAATTGCGCCGGTAGAGGTCCAGCGCCGCCAGGAGCAGTCGCGGTGCGAAGTGCGACGCGAACGCATAAGGCAGGCCGCGCTCAGCTGCCAGCTGCGCCGAGAAGAGGCTCGATCCCAGGAGCCAGATCGGCACCTCGGTGCCCGCGCCGGGCATGGCAATCAGGCGTTGCCCGGGCGTCGGCGCGGCCAGCAGTTGCTGCAACTCGGCGACCTCGCGCGGGAAGTCCTCCTCGGTCTCGACGCGATCGCGCCTGAGCGCGCGCATGGTCAACTGGTCGGTGCCCGGCGCGCGCCCCAGCCCCAGGTCGATGCGCCCCGGGTACAGCTCGGCCAGGGTACCGAAGGCTTCGGCCACCACCAGCGGCGCATGGTTGGGCAGCATGATGCCGCCGGAGCCGACGCGGATGCTGTGCGTGCCGCCGGCCAGGTGGCCCACCAGCACCGCCGTGGCGGAACTGGCGATGCCGGGCATGTTGTGATGTTCGGCCACCCAGTAGCGCGCGAAGCCCAGCTTCTCGACGTGCTGCGCGGTCATGAGCGCGATGCGGATCGACTCGCCCACGCCCATGCCCTCGCGCACGGCGACCAGGTCGAGCATGGAGAGCTTGATGTCCTTGATTGATTTCATCGGGGTAACGGGTGAACGGTGCGGGCCGGGCTGCGCGGCTGCGGCATACTGCGTGTCTCGAGCGGCCCGGATTGCGACAGTTGTTCACTTTATCCCATCGCAGGCGTTTCACGCAGTTCCACGTTTGCATGACGACAATCCGCGGCGGTGCTTGCGTGCGGCCTGCGCGCTGAGATCATGCGATTGGAAGGAACGCGGCGAAGGGTCGTCTATGTGGCGCTCTATGAGACCTTTGCGCTCATCATAGGCACCTTGGGGTTCTTGAGCGTGTCCGAGGCCGGGGTTGCCAGGGCGGGAGCCCTTTCGGTGTTCGCATCCCTCTTCGCGGTGGTGTGGAATCTCGGCTACAACACCGCGTTTGAGCGCTGGGAGGCCAGGCGCGCCACGCGCGGCCGCGGGCTGGGCCGGCGCATCGTTCACGCGGTCGGCTTCGAATGCGGCTTCATGGCCGTGCTCCTGCCGGTGGCGGCCTGGTGGCTGTCGATCACCTGGCTGGAGTCGTTCATGGTCAATCTGGCCTTGAACCTGTTCTTCCTCTTCTACACCTTCGCCTTCACCTGGGCTTTTGACCGCGTGTTCGGGCTGCCGGCGTCGGCGCGGCCCTCCTAGGGCGTGTTTGCGGCATGCGACCCCGCGGCCCGCCGGCGCCGCGCGTGCCCGCGCCGTTCAGTCGATGCGATCGACATCGCCGTCGAACTCCATCGGCGTGTAGAACCCGCCGTGGAAAAGCGCCGAGACCTCGTTCTCCTTTTCTCCTTTGGCCAGGATTTCGGCGGCCCAGGCCTCGGAGTCGTCCTGCGGCCGGTAGCCCAGCCACTTGACGTTGCTGTTGTCCCAGCGTCCACGCAGGTTGTTGGACAGCCCGTAGACGACCGCGAAGTGATAGTCCGGATGGTCGATGCAGCAGCGCATCAGGTGCACCATGTCGCGATGGCTGATCCAGCTTTGCAGCTGACGCACGTTGTCCGGCCGGTCCGGATTGCGGAACGTGCCGATGCGCAGGCAGGCCACCGACAGGCCGTGCTTGTCGGCGTACAGGCGCCCGAGCGCCTCGCCGAAGACCTTGGAGACGCCATAGCGCGTATCCGGGCGCGGCACCACGGTGTTGTCGATGAAGCGCTCGCGCCGGTGAAAGCCGATCGCGTGGTTGGAGCTGGCGAAGATCACGCGCTTGACCTTGTGCTTGCGCGCGGCCTCGAAGAGATTGAAGCAGCCGGCGATGTTGGCCGAGAGAATGGTCTCCCAGGTGTTCTCGGTCGAGGCGCCGCCCAGGTGAATGATGCAGTCGATGCCTTGCACCAGCTTCTCGATGGCGGGCATGTCGCCCAGGTCGGCTTGCACCACCTCTTCGCCGGGTCCGGCGGCCGCCAGTGGCGCGCGGTCCGACAGGCGCAGCAACGGGTAGACGCCCTTGAACCCGGCGCGCAGCGCGACGCCGATCTGCCCGGCGGCGCCGGTGATGAGGATGTTGCGGGCTTGCATGGGTGATCCCTGATGGTCGATGGATTGCGGGGCGGGTATTTTGCCCCGTCCCGGCCGCAACCGCGCGTGTCCGCGGCGACGTGCAAGAATCAGCTTCCCATGGCCGCGCTCAAGCTCACCCGCGAAACGATCCTCGACGGCACCTTCCACGCCTCGGCGCGCGCGCTCATGGGGCCGGAAGTGACTTTCATGTCCGATGCGGAGCGCACGGCGCAGATACAGGGCTTTCTGGACAGCGCGCCCGACCCGCGTCACATCTGGGTGTTCGCGTTCGGCTCCCTGATCTGGAACCCGGCGTTTCACTATGTCGAAAGGCGCACTGCGCACATCTACGGCTACCACCGCGAGTTCTGCCTGTGGGTGCGCGCCGGGCGCGGCACGCCGGAGCGTCCCGGCCTCATGCTCTCGCTGGAGCCCGGCGGCAGCTGCTCAGGCGTCGCCTACCGCGTCACCCGCAAGGCCGCGCCGACCGAGCTGGAGGTGCTGTGGCGGCGCGAGATGTTCACCAAGGCGTACCGCCCGGTGTGGACCTGCGCGCGCACGCCCGAGGGGCCGGTGCACGCGATCGCGTTTTCCGCCAACCGCCGCCACGACCGCTATGTGGCCGACCTGCACGAAGACCAGGTCGCGCATCATCTGGCGTCCGCGGCCGGGCCGATGGGAAGCTGCTGCGACTACCTCTTCGATACCGTGGCCCACCTGCGTGAACTCGGGATCCGCGACCGGCGCATGGAGTCGCTGGAGGCCAAGGTGAGGGCACGCCGCGGCGCGCCCTGAATCGGTGCGGCCGGCCGGCGCGACGATTCAAGCGCGGGCGCGGCGCAGGGTGCGCAGGATCGCGGCGTTGTCGAGGTCGCCGTCGCCTTGGTCCACTGCGGTACGCAGCAGCGCCGCGTGGGCATCGGTCAGCGGCAGGCGCCGCCCGTTTGCCCGGGCGGCGGCGAGCATGAGTTCCACGTCCTTCAGGTGCTGACGCACGCGCGAGCGCGGGGCGAAATCTTCACGCACCATCTGCACGCCCTTCTGCACTGCCGCCTCCGAACGGGCCGGCGAGTTCAGTATCAGTTCGAGAAAGTCCGCCGGCGCGATGCCGAGGCTCTCGGCGAAGGCCATGCCTTCGGCCAGCGCCGCGCGGTTCAGCCCCAGGACCAGGTTGGTCGCAAGCTTGGCGCGCGCGCCCATGCCTGCGCCGCCGACGTGGGTGCGCCGGGCGGCGATGGCGCAGAGCAGCGTGTCCTGGGCCGCGATGGCTCGCGCTTCGCCGCCCAGGAGCATGAGCGCTTCGCCGGCGGCGATCTGCGCGCTCGACCCCGACAGCGGCGCTTCGATGAAGTCGATGCCGCGCGCCGCCAGGCGCGTCGCCAGCGCCTGCAGGGTGTCGGCATCGCCGGTCGAGCAATCGATCACCGCCTGCGGCGTGCCGCCGGCCAGGATGCCATCCTCGCCTTCGAGCACGTCGATCACGCCGGCGGTATCGAACACGGCCAGGATCACGACCGCGCATTCGCGCCCGAGCGCGGCGGCGGAGTCGACGGTGCGCCCGCCGCCTTGCCTGCAACGGGTCAGCGCCGCGCCATCGTGGTCCCAGCCTTGCGGGTCGAAGCCGGCCGCGCGCAGCCGGGAGATCAGCGCGGTGCCGACCAGTCCCAAACCGACGAGTCCAACCCCGCTTTTCACAGGCCGTGCACGGCCAGCACCGCGCGCATGCGCGCGCAGGCGAACTCCGGGTCGCGCAGCAGTCCGGCTGCGTCGGCTAAGCGGAACAGCTCGGCCAGGTGCAGGAGCGAGCGTGCGCTCTGCTGGCCGCCGACCATGACGAAATGGTCCTGCAGCCCGTTCAGGTAGGCCATGAAGACCACGCCGGTCTTGTAGAAGCGCGTCGGCGCGCGAAAGATGTGGCGCGACAAGGGCACGGTCGGCGCCAGGATGGCGTCGAATTGGGCGCGGTCGCCCTTGGCCAGCGCGGACAGCGCCGCGCAGGCGGCCGGCGCGATGGCGTCGAATATGCCCAGGAGCGCGTCGCTGTGTCCCTGCGCATCCCCGGCGATGAGTTCGGCGTAGTTGAAGTCGTCGCCGGTGTACATGCGCACGCCCGGCGGCAGGCGGCGGCGCATGGCGATCTCGTGGTCCTTGTTCAGGAGCGAGATCTTCACGCCATCGACCTGTGCGGCGTTGGCGCCGATCGCCTGCACGGCCACGTCCATTGCGGCCAGCGCGTCGGCGTGGCCCCAGTAGCCGGCCAGGGCCGGATCGAACATGTCGCCCAGCCAGTGGATGATGACCGGTTGCCTGACCTGCGAGAGGATGCGGTCGTAGACCTTCAGGTAATCGTCGGGCGAGCGGGCCACCTGCGCAAGCGCGCGGCTCGCCATGAGGATGATGCGCCCGCCGAGGTGTTCGATCGCAGCGACCTGGGTCTCGTAGGCCGCGATCACATCGTCGATGGACTTCGCTTCCCCCGTGCCCAGGTGGTCGGTGCCGGCGCCGCTGGCCAGGAACGCGCCGGGCACATCGCGCGATGCGTCGATCGAGCGGCGGATCAGTTCCAGCGAGGTCGGCCAGTCCAGCCCCATGCCGCGCTGCGCGGTATCCATGGCCTCGGCCACGCCCAGGCCCAGTTGCCACAGGTGGCGGCGATAGGCGATGGTCGCGTCCCAGTCGATCGCCGCCGTCAACCAGGGGTCGTGATCGGCGCGCGGATCGGCGACGACATGCGCGGCGGAGTAGGCCACGCGCGTGAAGGCGCCGGAGGCGCGCGCCGGGAAATCGCGCGGTTGCGAAAGCCGGAAGTCGGCGAGGTTGCCGTCTGCCATGGGCAGGCGGATCACGGAGCGCAGGCGTTCGGGGGCGTTCATCGGTGACTCCTCATCGCGGCGCGGGGCGCGTGCGTGGTCGGTGGCTCATGCGAGATTGGCGGCCTTTTTCACTTGCGTCAGGCGCACCATCTCGGGCGATTTCTTGTAGTGCGCATCCAGCGGGTAACAGCCCGATACCATCGCGTTGCGCGGCGCGGTGGTGCAATCGCTGAAGGTGCGGCACAGGCGCTTGCGCTGGAGGGTGCGTCCTGCCAGCACGTCGGCCGGGAGCTCAGGGTAGGCCAGCACCATGCGGCCCAGGCCCACCAGGTCGGTCCAGCCTTCGCGCACCACGGCCTGCGCGACGTTGGGCAGGAATTCCTGCAGATAGGTGTAGCCGCTGCCCATGAAGACCAGTCCGGGGTGCGCGCGTTTCAGGTCGCGCACGGTTTCCAGGTGGCGCATGACGCCGATCAGCGGATCCTCCGGCGGCTGGTAGCCATCCGAGGGCGGATACAGCGCCGGGCGCGTCAAGTGCGGGTTGTAGTACGGGCTGCCCAGGGTGATGTTGACCATGGGAATGCCGAGCTTCTCGACGATATCCAGGAACGCGTGCGGCTCCGAGAGGTCGGCGCGGGTCGGATCCTGCGCATCGGTGCCGAAGCCGTGCTGGTAGGGCAGGAGGCCGTGGGTGTCCTCGGGGACGCCGGGGCCCAGCACGCTTTTGTCCGGATGCGCCGGGTCGGGCTTGAAGGGGACGAAATCGAACAGCGACACGCGCACGCCCATGGCCAGGCCGGGCACGCTGGCGCGGATGCCGGCCACCAGCTCGGAGAGGAAGCGCGTGCGATTCTCGAGCGAGCCGCCGAATTCCCCGGGGCGCGTGCGCGCCGAGAGGAACTCGTGGCCCAGGTAGCCGTGGCAGTGCTTGAGATCGACGAACTGGTAGCCGCAGTCCCAGGCGCGCCTGGCGGCGACGATGTAGTCGTCGATGAGCGCGCGGATCTCGCCGTCGCTCATGACCGGGTGGTCGTCCTTCAGGCGGAACTTGCGGTCCAGGATGGGATGCCGATACAGGATCTTCGGCTTCATCGTGGTCTGGTCGTCGGGCTTGCAAAAACGTCCCGAGTGCGTGAGCTGCAAGCCGATGACCAGGTCGCGATCGTCGCCCATCGCCTCCCGGTGCGCAGCGACCAGTTCCTCGCGCAGCTTGGCGATGTTGCCCTGCGTGGCCGCGGTCATGGTCACCTGGTTGGGGTTGGCGCGTCCGTCGTGACGCACCGCGACGGCCTCGCCGCCCCAGATCATCTTGGCGCCGGAGCGCCCGAAATTGCGCCAGCGGCGAAAGGTGTTGTCCGACGGGTTGCCGTCCGCATGTCCATCCCAGCCTTCCATGGGCTGGATGGCGAAGCGGTTGCCGATGGTAAACGGCCCTGCCGTGAGCTTCGCGCCGAGGGGCGCGTCGGGCCCCGTCGCGATGACGTCGTCGCAGGGCATGGGGAGCCCGAGTCGAACCAGGTTCTCGCGCAGTCCCTGCGTGGTGCCCAGGGACTTGATCTTGGTGAAATCGCCGAATTTCATGCCATGCTGCTCCTGCGGATCGCGGGCCGGTGTCAGAAAAAGGTGTTGGGCTTCAGGAAAAAGCCGATCAGGAGCGCGCCGTTTGGCGCGCTGGCGGTATGACGGCTGCCCTTGGGCCGCCAGACGAAGCTGCCGGCCTTGGCCTCGCCTTCGTGGTCGACCAGGCTCCCTTCGAGGACCCAGGTCTGCTCGATCTCGACATGCATGTGGTCGGTGAGCACCGTGCCGGGCGCCATGCGCGTGAGCACGGTCTGCACCCCGGTGTCGGGGTCGATGAAAAGCGTCTTGGTCTCGATGCCGGGCCAGCGCGTGGCCTGCCACGGCAAGCCCTCGACATCGACGTAGCGCGACTGCTGCGGGCCGAGTTTGCCGTGCAGGGACTCGAGTCCGGGGGTGTGCTGGGCCATGCTGTCTCTCCGGGTATGGGGCTGGGGTCAGGTGGGTGCGACGAGCGGTGCCATCGCGGAAAAATCCGGCAGCGCGGCACTGGCGAATCCGCGACACGCGAGCGAGGCGATCGCGAGCCGGCCGTCGCGAATCGCGACGCGTGCCGCGCCGTGCGAGCGCTCGTAGAGGTCGGGGTGGGCGGACAGGAAGTCGGCCTGCTCTGCCGCCGGGCAGGCGGCCATGCCGTCGACGTAGTGGTGGCCGTTGCGCTCGACATGGCCGATGCCGATCAGGTTGATGAGCGCCAGGTCCTGCTGCACGGCAAGCCCGGCCTGCGTGGTCAGGTCCTCGGCGGACATGAAGTAGCGCGTGCCGCCTTGCGCGGCATTCCAGTGCGCGCAGCGCGCGGCATTGAGGATCGACTTGTAGAGGCCCTTGCAGGTCTTGGACGAGACGCCGGTGTAGCCGCGTTCGCGCGCGATGACAAAGGTGTCGAGGGTGCCGTCGGATTCGTCGATGATGACCGGCAGGCCGAGCGGGGAAGCCTTGAAATCGGCCTCGAGCGCAGTCTTGCGGTTGATGGGTTGCTCGACGAAGAGGATCGATGCAGCCAGGCGCGCAAGGCGCGGCGCGCCGCGCACGCGCGCGAGCAGGTCGGCGACTGCATCGGCGTCGGCATACTGCTCGTTGCCGTCGAGCGTGGCGTAGTAGGGCGCATTGCGCGCATCGAGCACCGCGGCGATCGCTTCCAGGCGCGCGATATCGGCGGCCGGATCGCCGCCCACCTTGAGCTTGAAGTAGCGATGCCCGTAGTGCGCGACGACCTCCTCGAGGGTCTCGGGCAGGCCGTCGCCGACCCGTTCCCTGGCGTCCGCCGCGCTGATCGGGTCGACCAAGCCCACGGTGTGACGCGCCTCGATCGTCTGCGCGGGTGCCGTTGCGGCGAGGAAGCGGTCCATGTCGAGGCCGGCGAACTCGGCACGCCTAGCGTCGATGCCCGGCAGGTTGGCCTTGAGCGCGTTGTAGAAGTCGATCCCGAGGCCGCGGCACAGCGCATCAAGGAGCGCGCGGTCGATCAGCGCCGGGCCGTAGTTGGCCAGCAGCGGATTGAAGTCGCGCGCGCCGGCCGCGGCCAGGTGCGCGTCGTAATGCCGCGCGAAGTGCCCGAACGCGGTGTCCGGCGCCCGGTCGGCGAGATAAGCCTCGCGCGCCATGTCCAGCACGGCGCGCAGTTGCGCGAAGTTGTCCTCGTTGGATAGCGCGAGGTTCTTGTCGAACCACTTGGGGACGATCATCTCGGCGGATGCGCCGGTGGCCTCGCGTCCGTCGGGCATGCGGATCGTCGCGCGCACGAAGGCCTGCGGACAGGCGGTGAGCGTGACCACCCCGAAGCGAAACGGCAGGCGCAGCCGGACCGGGCGCTCGAAAAGGTCGATGGCCGTGATCGAGAAGGCGGGTGCGGTCATCGTGACGTCAATCCATCGCCAGCACGCCGCGCGCCTTGAAAATCTCGCGGATGCGGTTGGTGTAGTCGGTGAAGATGGGCGGCAGGCGGTCGATGCGGCGCGGGCGCGGCAGGTCGATGTCGATGATCTCCACGATGCGCCCCGGGCGCGGACTCATGACCACCACCCGGTCGGCCAACAGCACCGCCTCGGGAATGCTATGGGTGATGAACAGCGCGGTCTTGCGCTTTTCCATCCACACGCGCTGGATGTCCATGGAAATCTGCTCGCGCGTCAGCGCATCGAGCGCGCCGAAAGGCTCGTCCATCAGGAGCAGCGGCGGATCGTGCACCAGGGCGCGGCAGATCGAGGCGCGCTGGCGCATGCCGCCGGAGAGCTCGAAAGGTTTGTGGTTCTCGAAGCCCTTGAGTCCGGTGATGTCGAGCAGGTGCCGCGCCACCGGCAGGTACGCGG
The DNA here is from genome assembly GCA_016790635.1 of Burkholderiales bacterium. GTDB lineage: Bacteria > Pseudomonadota > Gammaproteobacteria > Burkholderiales > JAEUOS01 > JAEUOS01. The sequence continues at coordinate 12,966 of JAEUOR010000066.1, read as the reverse complement.
CGCGGTCGAGCTTGCGGATATCGACCTGCAGCATCACGTTCTCGAGCACGCTGCGCCAGTCGAGCAGGATGGCGTCCTGGAACACGATCCCCAAGTCAGTATGCGGCCCGTCGACCCGGCGACCGTCGATTTGGATGCTGCCGGCCGTGTACGGCTGCAAGCCGGCGATCATCTTCAGGATCGTCGTCTTGCCGCACCCCGACGGGCCGACCACGGCGACGAACTCCGAGCGCCGGATGGCGAGGTTGATGTCGCCGCAGGCCTCGACGGGGCCGGCCTTGGAAGGGTAGACCTTGCCGACGCCGTCGAGGGTGATGTACGCTTCCTCGGCCATCAGCGCTTGGGGAGGTACGGGGGTTCGGAGAGATATTCGTTGGTGTAGAACGCGTTGATGTCGGCCGGCGGGTTGAACTTCGCGAATTTCACCAGAAGGTCCTGGCTGTCGCGCCAGTCGCCGACATCGGTCCAGCCGATGGCCTTGCCCTTGGTGCGTTCGGTGCGGATGATGCTCATGGTGCCATCCACTTCCAGGAGCGCGATTTCCTGGGTGAACACCGGTGCTGCCTTGCGGAAGATTTCGGCCGCCTCGGCGCGATTGTCGAAACTGTATTGCCAGCCGCGCTGCGAGGCACGCAGGAAGCGCCGCAACAAATCCTGGTTCTTGGCGTCCTTGACCCAGTTGTTGTTGGCGATGATGGCCGAGGAAAGCGTGGTCACCCCGGCCATGTCGTAGAGGCGGGTCCAGCCCATCTTGACGCCGGTCTGCAACTGCATGCGCGGTCCCTGGTCCATGAAGTAACCCAGCAGTGCGTCGGCCTGGCGGTTCAACACCGCCTGCTCCTTGGCGGCCGGGTTGGCGACGGTGATGACCTGCACGTCTTCGACCTTCATGCCGAGCTTGCCCATGAAGGCGGTGAAGATGGTGAGGCTGGCGTCGCCCGCGGTCATGGCGATGCGGCTGCCCTTGATCTCCGCGATCTTGGTCGGCCGCGCCGCGTCGGCACGGTAGATGAAGGCCATCGGGCTTTGCTGCAAGGTCACGCCGACCGAGCGGATCGGCATGCCGTTGGAGATCCCGCGCATCATGGTGGCGGCATCCACGTAGGCCACCGGGCTGTTGTTGGAGGCGACCAGTTGCGAGACCGTGGTCGAGCCGCTGCCTTCCTGGATCTCCACCTCCAGCCCCTCGGCGGCGTAGAAACCCTTGTCGCGCGCGACGAAAAAGGGCGCGTGCTCGCCGTAGAGCGTCCAATTCAGGCGAAACGGAAATTTCTCCAGCTTGGGTTGGGCCGCGACCGGGGCACTTGCGAAGACCAGTGCCGCCAACAGCAATGCAAGTCGTTTCATGCTTGTCTCCCTTTTGGGTTGGATGGGACTTACATGGTCCCGCTGCCCTCGCGCGTGCGATGTGTCACGTGCCAGGGAATCAGGACCGCTTCGAGGAACTCTACGATGTAGAAAAACACCAGACCGATCAATGTCAGCGCGACGATGGTCGCGAACATGAGCGCGGTCTCCATGTTGGAGTTGGTCACGAGCAGCAGGTAGCCCAGGCCCTTGTCGGCGCCGACGAATTCGCCGACCACGGCGCCCGCCACCGCCAGGGTCGCCGCGACCTTGAGACCCGAGAAAAGATAGGGCAGGCTGGTCGGCAGTCGATAGCGCGCGAACATCTGCCAGCGCGTGGCGCCCATGGAACGCGCCAGGTCGGTCATCTCGGCGGACATCGACCGCAGCCCGACGGCCGCGTCGATGACGATGGGAAAGAAGGAGATCAGGAAGGCCACCAGCACCTTGGGCGTGGTGCCGACGCCGAACCAGACCAGGAACAGGGGCGCGATGGCGACCTTGGGCACGACCTGGAAAAACAGCAGCTGCGGGGTGATGAAGCGGTCGAAGCGGCTCGAGGCGGTGATGCCGATGGCCAGCGGCAGCGCGACCGCCACCGCCAGCACGTAGCCCAACAGCATTTCGTAGGTCGTGACCCAGCCGTGGTACAGGAGCTTGGGGAATTCGGCCACGAACATCTTGGCCACCGTCCACGGCCCCGGCAGCAGGTAGGGCGGCATCTTGAAGATGAGCACGACCGCCTCCCACATGAGGAGGAAGGCGAAGATGCCCAGTAGCGGGGTCAGGCGATTCATGCGCGGGCGGCGAAACTCAGGTTGGCGAGGGTTGCGGGGTCCGGGACGATCCCGAGGCCAGGCGCGTCTGGCAGGCGCACGCGGTCGGCCGTGGCGCGAAAGGCTACGTCGCTGGTGCCGCGACCATCCAGATACTGCGGGCCGTTGAGCGCGGCCGGGAGTTCCAGACCGGCGGCGGCGAAAAAGTGGATCGAGGCGGCAAGAGAAAACTCCGGATCGGTGAGCCCGGAAGCGAACAGGGTCAGTCCCTCGCGGCGCATGACATCCAGTATGCCCTGCGCATGCCACAGCCCGCCGCAGCGCGCCACCTTCATCGCGATGCCATCGAGCATGCCCAGGGCGGCGAACTCGGCGGCATCGACCGCGCTGACCACGCCCTCGTCCATGAGGATCGGCAATGCACCCTGGCGCTTCAGGCGCTGGTAGTCGCGTATGCGATTGGGCGGCATGGGCGACTCGAGTGCCCGCAAGCCGCGGTCGGCGAGTCTGGGAGCCTGCTCCAGGGCGTCGTCCAGGGTATAGCCGGTGTTGGCATCGCCCCAATGGAATCCATCGGGCGCGGCGCGCAGCACCAGATCGACGAGTTGCAGGTCATAGGCCTTGTCCTGCGGAGGCCCCAGCTTGATGTTGAAGTGTGCGTAGCCTTGCCTGAGCCCTTCTTCGAGCACCGCCGCGGCGCGTTCCAGGCCGGGAGCGTTGACCGTCCAGCTCAGGCGCACCTCGCGCGTGCGCGCGCCCCCCAGGAGCGAGGCGACCGGCTGGTCGACGGTCTTGCCCCACAGGTCGTGGCAAGCCAGGTCGATGGCCGCCTTGGCCAGCGGCTGGCCGACCGAGAACGAGGGGCGGATGGCCGCTTCCATGCGCGCGTGGATGCCGGGAATGTCCGTAGGGTCGGCACCCAGCACGGCTGGCGCCAGGTAATGGCGCAGCGTGGTCTCGACCGATTCGGCGGTCTCGTAGGTCCAGGTCTCGACCGGCACGGCCTGCCCGACACCGATGCGCCCGGCGTCGTCGGTGAGGCGCACGATGACGCTCGGCCGCCTGCCGCTCTTGAAGAACTTGAAGTCGCCGACCAGTGCAAGGTCATGGCGGCCGACTTCGACGCTGGTGATGCGGGTCATGGAATCAGGAGTGTAACCGAACGGTTAACCCGCGGCCCGCCGGCTCTGGCGATGCAGGATGACGTAGCCCGATGCGCGCCTCGTGCCATCGAATCGAAGTAACGATCCGGTTACCTATGTTAGGATTTTTTGGTCCTCACCCTTTGCCACCTTCCGGAGCCCCCTTCATGCCGCGCATCCAGACCACCGTCGTCGGTTCCTACCCCGTGCCTGACTGGCTGGTGAACTCCCCGTCCGAGCAGGCGCTGGTCGACGCCACGCGCGTGGTCATCGCCACCCAGGAGATGGCCGGCATCGACGTGGTCTGCGATGGGGAGCTGTATCGCTTCGATATCAATCATCCCGAGACCAACGGCATGATCGAGTACTTCGTGCGTCCGCTGGAGGGGGTGGTGCAGCAGATGCGCTTCGAGGAACGCATCGCGTATCGCCACGCCGAGGCGACACGCTTTCGCACCCGCCCGCCGGGCGTGGTCGTGGGCCCCCTGGGCGCCGGCGACCTGGACCTGCCGCTGGCCTGCGCGCGCGCCAAGGCGCTGGCGACCAAGACCTTCAAGTTCACGCTGACCGGCCCGCACATGCTGGCCAAGATGCTCATGAACAAGCACTACAAGGACACGCCGTCGCTGGCCTTCGCCCTGGCCGACATCCTCGCCCAGCAGGTCGCGCATTGCGACGCTGAAGTCATCCAGGTCGATGAAGCCAACCTGCCCGGCGCGCCGCACGAATGGGAGTGGGCCGCCGAATCCATCAATCGCGTGCTCTCGGCGGTCAAGACCACGCCCGCGGTGCACCTGTGCTTCGGCAACTACGGCGGGCAGAGCATCCAGAAGGGCGGGTGGAAAAACCTGATCAACTATCTCAACGCGCTCAAAGTCGATCACATCGTCATGGAGTGCGCGCACCGCCCGGCCGAGGAACTGGAAGTCTTTCGCGATCTGGACCCGAAGATCGGCTTCGGTTTGGGTGTCATCGACATCAAGAAGACCGAGGCCGAGTCGGCCGACGCGATCGCGCGCTCCATCGAACGGGCGGAGAAGGTGCTGGGCGCCGGGCGGGTCAAGACCATCCATCCCGACTGCGGTTTCTGGATGCTGAAGCGCGGCATCGCCGACGCCAAGATCCGCGCCCTCAAGCTGGGACGCGATCTGTTTGAAGGAACGACTGCGCGCTGAATGGCGCGCCCCGGACAGCGCGCGTCCTAGGGTTCGGTCTTGAGCAGCGAACGATGCAATTGCTGTGATGCCGCGCCCGGCGCGATGCCGAGTTCCTTGCGTAGCACGCGACGCAACTCCTCGTACACCATGAGGGCCTCGCCCGTGTTGTCGCGCGCGGCCAGCGCACGCATGAGCAGGCGATAGCCGCTCTCGCGCAGCGGCGCCAATTCGATCAGGCGTCGCGCCGAGCGCTCCGCGGCCGCCATCTCGGCTCCGCCCATGCCCAGCCCGCTCTCGGCCACGCACTCGTGCGCGCGCAGCAGCATCTCGTCCATGCGGCGCCGGGCGTCCGTGATCCATGGCGCGTCGTAGCCCGGCATGAAGCGGCGTGCCGCGATGTGCAGTGCGACGCGCGCCGGACCCCAGGCGCGCGCCCAGTCCTTCAGCGCCGCCGCCGACTCGCCGCGGTGCAGGCCATCTGCCGCGGCCTCGACGTCGACCCAGGCGCCGGCCGGCAGCAGCAAGCGGATCTCGTGCTTGCCGACCAGTGCAGGTGCGCCGAGCAGCTTGCGCAGCTTGGCAAGCAGGGCGGCCAGCGCGCCTTCCGCCGCGGCGGGCGCTTCGTCCGGCCACAGGACGTTCAGCAATTCGTCGCGCGGCACGGTTTGCATGCGGTGGGCGGCCAGGTAGGCGAACAGGATGCGGCCCTGGCGCCCCGGCAGCGCGCCTTCGACGCGCTCGCCGCCCAGGCGCGCGGTCAGGCGGCCGCACAGGTGGATGCGGGTCTCGCGCCCCTGCGCCAAGGTTTCACCAAGGTTTTGCTCATGCACGGTCTTCATAATACGTGCACGGTCCAACCAAGGAGGTCATCATGGCAAAGCTGATCAATTGCGAATGCGGGCAGGTGGTGCGCGGCAAGACCGACGACGAACTGGTCGCGGCCGCCAGCGAGCACGTGAACCGCGATCACCCGGAGCTCGTGGGCAAGCTCACGCGCGACGACATCCTCGCCATGGCCGAGGAAGAGGAGTAGCTCCGGGTCCCGACCGGCACCCCATCACAAGCACGCAGTCGACCCCAAAGGACACCAGCATGGCCCGCATCCTTGTTCACGCCACCCACGGCCCGGAAAACCCCACCCGCGCGGCCCTCGCTTTCCTGGTTGCCAAGTCGGCGGCCGACGAGGGCCACACCGTCAACCTGTTCCTGGCCGGCGACGCCGCGCAACTGGTGCGCGACGCGGTGCTGGACAACCTGGCCGGCCTGGGGACGGGCCGGCTGCGGGAACACTTCGATGCGTTAGTCGCCGCCGGTGCACGCTTCTACGTGTCCGGCATGTCGGCCAAGTCGCGCGGCGTGACCGAGGCCGACATCGCAGGCAAACCGGTGGAGTTTGCGCCGCCCACGGTCCTGGTGCGCTTGTCGCTCGAGCACGACCGCATGTTCAACTACTGACGCGCGTCCTGCCGGGCGCCGGGGACCGGCACCGCCATATGAGGCGTGGCTACCTTGCGCCGGACCCCGCAGCTGGAGATGCCGCGTATTCACCGCCGACACGACCGGCGGCATTGCGCGATTCGATCGCCCGCGCGACCCGGCCGGCCACCTCGCGGCCGCGTCCTGCCGCCTCACCCAACCACAAGAGGGCGCGTTCGCGATCGCGCTGGATGGCCGGCCCGTATACCTCCGGCCCCAGCAGCAACATCATGCCGATGATCTCTTGCGAGCGCGCATGGCCGCGGATCGCGGCGGCGAAGAAGTCCGCGTAGGCGTTGGAATAGGCGCCGTGGGCATAGTGCTGCTCGGCCCGCAGGACTGACTCTTCGATGGGAGGCAGCCAGGTCTCGTCGGCCCGGCTGTTCGGTGCGGCGAGTGCGGCGGCGATGACGAGCAGTGCCGGAGTGAATTTGCGCATGGCCGCCCCTCAATGCCCGCCGCCGTCGCTGTGCGCGTCGCGCTGCGGTGTGTCGGGAGTCGGGACTGCCACCTCGACATCGGTACCCGGCGCCGGCGCGAATACCTGCGCTGTGCCAGCCGGTTCGAGCACGACCGATCGCGCGGGCGCGGACAGCCAGAGCGTCGCCGCCGCGCCCAGCGTGAAGGCCGCCGCCAGTCTGAGCGCCTCCAGCATCAATGCCGTATCGAAACCGAAATCGCCGACCTCGCGCATCATGCGGCCGTGCCGCACCCCGATGTGTTTGCCCTGGCCCGGGCGCAGCTCTCGTTGCATATGCTTTTCTCCCCGAAATGCGCCGCTGCGGGATTGCAGCGGCGATGTGGGAAGCATGCGCTTGCCATGCAGCGAAAACCATCGACCGGAAGGCGTAGACGGAGTACGAGCTGAGGGTCTAGTGCGAAGGTAGTAGGGGCGTCACTGGCCGTCGTTGACGGCGGCCTGGCCTCCCGCGGGGAGGGGGCTTCCTGCGTTCGACCTCACCATATCCCCGGCAGCATCCGCCACCGGGTGCGCCGGCAGTACGCCGCCCACTCGGCGCCGAAGTGTTCCGACAACGTCCGCTCCTCGGCGGGGATGCGGATGGCATAGGCCAATCCCATGCACGCCGCCGCGACCAGAAGGCCGGTCCAGGCCTGCAAGAAGACGGCGCAGCCTAAAAACGTGGCGTAAGCCCCCAGATAACTCGGGTGCCGCACCCAGCGGAACGGCCCGGTGCTCATCAGCAACTGTCCTGCGCTAACCTGCACCGTGGAAGTGAACGCTGCGCCCAGCGTGCCGATGGCCCAAATGCGCAGGGCCAACCCGCCGACGATGAGGCCAAGTCCGCATGCTATCCAGAGGGCGCCCGGCGGCCACGAGAATGCCTCGAAGAAGGGCGGAACCTTGCCGCCTTCGATACTCCCGGCGGCCACAACCGCCGGAACGGCGCCGGCAGCGCCGCGGCCGAAATAGGCCCACTCCACCAACGGTGCCACGACGGCGGGCAGGGCCAGCACGGTGATCCACAGCAGGGAATGCCGGTCGGTGGACTGCCGCTCGCGCGCCTCGGCCAGATCGAGCGCCGGCTGCGAGAGCAGCAGGACAACTGCCACGGACATCAGCGCGAGCACCTGTCCGTGCAGGAGGAGATCAGGTTTGCCCAGCAAGGGCAGCACAAAGCATGCAAGCAGGTAGAAGAGGATGCTTTTCAGTTTTCGCATGTCGTTTCATTTCGAACGCAGGCGCCGCAGCCAGCGCCGCGCCTGCTGGCGCAGTACACCCGGGAGGAAGCGCAACGCTCCCCAGTCCACCTGGCCGAGTTCGAGCACAAAAGCCCCTTGCTCCCGGTACCGCTCCATGCGGGCAGGCAGGTCGGGCATCAGCTTTTCCACTGCCGAGCGGTACAGCACCAACAGGTGCAAGGCGTTGGGCCTTTCGTGCTGGGCGGCCACCCAGCGAAACCCGACGCGCTCATAGATGATTCGGTGCGGCTTTTGACAATCGATAAGGCCCACCTGCAAGGCCGGGTCGGCAAACCCCAACGCCATCACGCCCTCGATGGCAAACCTGGCCAAACCCGTGGAGCGGTACTGCGGCAGGATGATGAAACGCCCTGGCTCGGCGAACCTCCCGTCTTCGGTAAGCGGCTCGCCGACTAGGGCCTCCAGATTTGGAAAGGACTTCTCGTGGTAGTAGACCGCGGCACGAGGAGGTACCGTCAAGCCATTCTCCTGCGCAGTCCGGCTCACCAGTGCTTCTATCCAGTCGAAGGCGCGTTGCACGACCACGCGCAGGTAGCCGACCATGTCGTCGCCTGCAGGCGTTTTCTTGAAGATGCCGCAGTGCCAGGAGTAGGCGTCGTAGCCGTCAACGTCCATGCCTGCGGGGTTTTGCTTCAGCAGGGCACGCAGGGCGGGCGACTGTTGGTACACCTCATAGCGAAACCGGAAGGCCTGCAGGAGTTCGGCCTCCGATGTGATCAGGCGGAATGTGTACGTGCCGGGAATTTGCTTCATGGCCTGGTGGGGTGGTACTTGGGGAAGGCCGGCAAGAGCCGGCGTGAATCTGCGTCCGAGCAGAATCGGAGCGGCCGAAATCGACAGAGTGTGGCCGCCGCGCCCGGCGCGAAGGCCGCAACCAGCTCGAGCGCCTCCGCCGCCGATGGCGCATCGAAACCGAAAGCGCCGACCTCGCGCAGCATGCGGTCGTGCCGCACCCCGACGTGCTTGCCCTGGCCAGGGCGCAGCTCCTGTGGCATATGCTTTTCTCCCCGCGGGCCGCTGCTGCGGGATCGCGGCGGCGGTGCGGGAAGCATGCGCGCGCAGCGCGGTCCAAACCATCGGCCGGAAGGCGTAGACGGAGTACGAGCCGCTCGTCTAGTGCGAAGGTTGTAGGAGCGTCACTGGCCGTCGTGTGCGGCGGTCCGCTCACCCGCAGGGAAGGGCTCTTCCCGGACCGGCCGGGCCCGTCGCCGAGTTTCTGCGCGAACTCGCGCCGCGCGCGATGGAAGAAACGGCGCGCCGAGCTTCAGCGCATCGACGTGCTGTCGATGTCGGCTTGCAGGCGCTCGACGCCGTCGAGCAGCGCGACGAATTTTTCGCCGAACGGCGTGAGCGCATATTCGACGCGCGGAGGAAGCTCCGGATAACTCGTCCGGCCCAGGATCCCGTAGCGCATGAGCTTGCGCAGGCGTTCGTTGAGCACCTTGGCGCTCAGGCCTTCGATCGCATGTTCCATCGCCCCGGGCCGGTTCACACCCTTTCGCACCAGAGTGAGCACTGCGATCGACCACTTGCAGCCGACGATGTCCTCGACCATCCGCGACGCGCTGGCAGGCACGCCCGCGGGCAAATTGGTTTTTCCCTGCATCGTCAACGATTCACACCAAAAAGTATCTACCCCACCGCGCGGTGCACACTTGCCATTGGCGTTTAGCCGACGTGAAATGCGCGCATCCGTCATTCGATCACAGGAGAACTTCATGCGCAATCTCGCCGCCACCCTGGTCGTAGTACTCGTCGCCGGCCTCGCACCCACCAGCCACGCGACCGAGGTCGCCTATCCCATCGGATACCGCGAATGGCACCACGTGAAGTCGATGATCATCAACGACGGCCATCCGCTCTTCGCCGCCTTCGGCGGCATCCACCATATCTATGCCAATCGCAAGGCGGTGCAAGGCTACAAGGCCGGGAAATTTCCCGACGGCGCCGTCATCGTGTTCGATCTGCTGGCGACCAAGAGCGCCAACAACGCCGTCGAGGAGGGCGAGCGCAAGGTCGTCGGCGTGATGGTGAAGAACGCGCAGCGCTACAAGGCCACCGGCGGCTGGGGCTACGAGGGCTTCAAGGGCGACTCGCGGGATCGCGTCGTCGCCGGCAAGGCCGCCGAAGCCTGCTTTGCCTGCCACACGTCGCAGAAGGACCGCGACTACGTCTTCAGCAGCCTGCGCAAGTAAGCGGTCTCTTTTGTCGGCAGGCGGGCCGCGCAGATCGATGCGGCCCGCTGGTTCATCGCAGCGGACACACCGACGCGCGCGCCTGGCGCGACGGTAGCGCTGGTGCCGCGCCCGCACCTGACCCGCTCGCACCGCAAGTATTGCCGCGCATCACCCCAGCCGGCCTTGCGCGCCGTGGTCGTCGAGCACGCCGCGCGCCAGGAACTCGCGCGTGATCTCGTCGACCAGGCGCACGAACTCCGGCGCCTTGCGCGCGCCCAGGCCACGCGGACGCGGCAGGTCGACCGGAAGGATACGGTCGACCCGCCCCGGACGCGCGGTCATGAGCACCACCCGGTCGGCCAAGAGGACCGCCTCGTCGATGCTGTGGGTGATGAACATGACCGACATGCGGTCGCGCAGCCACAGCGCCTCCAGGTCCAGGCGCACCTGCTCGCGCGTGAGCGCGTCGAGCGCGCCGAACGGTTCGTCCATGAGCAGCACTTCGGGGCTGTGGACGAGGGCGCGGGCAATGGCCGCGCGCTGCTGCATGCCGCCGGACAGCTCATGCGGATGGCGGTCGAGGAACTCGCCCAAGCCCAGCGCCTCGAGCAGCTTTTTCGCGCGCTCGCGGTAGTCGGCCGGGCTCAGGCTCCTCAGCTCGACCTGCAGGAGCACGTTGTCGAGCGCGTTGCGCCACTCGACCAGGTTGGCCTTCTGGAAGACGATGCCGGTGTCCTTGCGCGGCGCGCTCACCAATTCGGCGTCGAAGCGCACGGCGCCGGCGCTGGCCGGGATCAGGCCCGCGACCAGGCGCAGGAGGGTGCTCTTGCCGCAGCCCGAGGGGCCGACGACGGCGACGAACTCGCCCGCGCCGATCGCAAGGTCGATGTTGTCGAGCGCGTGCGTCTCCACCGCACCGCGACGAAAGCGCTTAGAGACGCCTTCGAGGCGGATGGTCCGCGAACTCATGCGCGCAGGGCCGCCGGTGCGGGGTCGGGCCTAGCGCGCAAAGTCGTTGGTGAAGAAAGTGGTCGCGGCGCGGTCGGTCTTGATGCCCTGGTACTCGGTCAGGAGGTCCAAGGTTGATTTCCAGTCGTTCAGCGAGGCCACGCCGATCGGCAGCCCCTTGGTGTTGGGCGACTCGAACTTGGAAAGCGAGGCCTCGAGCTGCTGGCGCAGCGAGGTCGCGTCGAGCTCGGGCTTGATCTTGATCGCCGCCTGCGCGGCTGCCATCGGTTCGGCGCGTGCGACCTCGAACGACCGGCGCGTCGCGCGCACGAAGCGCCGGATCAGGTCCGGACTCGACTTGATGAAGTCCTCGTGCACGACCACGGTCAGGCCCACCAGGTTCACACCGAGCTCGTCGTAGGTCAGCATGTTGGTCTTGACACCCCGGGCCTCCAGCTGGAAGGACTGTGCGTCGATGCTGCCCAGGAGGGCATCGGTGCGCTTCTCCAGGGTCGCGACCACCTTGCCCGCCGGGTCGACATTGACCAGGCGGATCTTGTTCGGATCGAGCTTGTTGACCCTTACCACCGCGGGCCATAGCTGGGTGAGCGCGTCGCCGGCAGTGACCGCGATGGCCTTGCCCTCGATGTCCTTGGCGGTCCGGATATTGGCGTCGGCCCGTGCGACGACGGCGAAGATGCCGCCATTCATGAGGGTCATGACAGTGCGGATAGGGATCCCGCGCGCGGCGCTGACGATGGTCGTGCCGCCGTCGACGATGCCGAACTGGTCACTCTTGGCGCCGATCGCCTGCGCGGTGACCGCGCCGCCGCGACCTTCGTTGATGGTGAGGTTGATGCCGTTCTCGCGATAAAAGCCGCGCTCGACACCGAGGTAGAAAGCCGAGTGGAAACCCAGGATCTGCCAGTTGAGGCGCAGCGACACATTGTCCTGGGCAGATGCGGGCAGCGCGGCGAGCGCGCCCAAGGCAAGGGCCAGGCGGGACAGGCTTCGAAGCATGCGCATTTTCAAGTCTCCTCGTTTGTCGTTTAAGGGAAGTGATGGTCAAACCGCACGCAGCGCGACCTCATCGGCGCGCGCCGCGACGTGCCAGGGAATCACCAGGCGTTCGGTGAATTCGACGATGTAGTAGAGCGCGAGCCCGATCACGCCCAGGACGATGATGGTACCGAAGACCATGGACGTGAGGAGTTCGCCGTTGAAGGTGAGGAGCAGGTAGCCCAGGCCCTTGTCGGAGGAGACGAACTCGGCCACCACCGCCGCGGTCGAGGCCAGCGCGGCGGCCACCTTGAGCCCGGTGAAGATCTCCGGCAGTGCGCTCGGAAAGCGCACCTTGAGAAAGATCTTGAGACCGCCGGCGCCGGTGGAGCGCGCCAGTTCGATGATGTCGGGATCGCAGGACTTGAAGCCGGCCACCGCGCTGACGACGATGGGAAAGAAGGTGAGCAGGAAGACCAGCAGCACCTTGGGCAAGGTGCCGAAGCCGAACCAGATGATGAAGAGCGGCGCGATCGCGATCTTGGGCAGGATCTGCAGGAACACCACCGTCGGGTACACGGCCGCTTCGAAGAGGCGCGAGTAGGCCAGCGCCATGGCCAAAGGGATGGCGACGACCACTCCGAGCGCATAGCCCATGAGCATGCTTGCGGTGGTGGCCTGCGCATGTTCCAGCACCCGCGGCAGGCGCTGCGAGAGTTCGGCGAAGATGAGCGAAGGGGGCGGCAGCAGGTAGACCGGCAGCTTGAAGACGCGCGCGGCCAGTTCCCACACGCCGAAGACGATCGCCGCGCTGACGATCGCGAGTCCCAGGCGCAGGAACGCCCGGCGAATGCTCGCCGCGCGCAGGTCAGCGCGCGGGTTGCTCTGCATCGCGCGGCCCTCCCAGGTCGGTGGTCGAGTACGCTGCCGGCATGTTGATCTCGATCAGTTCCATGTCGTCCGAACGGCCGACGACATTGTGCGCCACCCCGGCCGGTTGCGACAGGCAGGCGCCGGCATGCACGGTGACCGCCTCGCCGATGCCGGCGAAGCGAAAGCGGATCCAGCCCTTGAGCACGATGTTGAAATGCCCCTGCATGTCGTGCCAGTGCCAGCCGGTGGCTTCCGTGAAGGGTCGGATGGCGCGGATGTGCTTGGCGCCGATGCGCCCGCCCGTGGCCGCGGCGAGTCCCAGGTCGCGGTACTCGACGTCGGCCCGCGG
>JAEUOR010000060.1 GCA_016790635.1 Burkholderiales bacterium | reverse complement strand
ATTTGCGCCATATGACAGACCAAGGCCGGCATGGGATTCGCCTTGATCGCATAGTGCAGCTTGATTCCAGCGGGCAACGCCGCACGCAGTTCGGCGACGCGCCGATCCAGGACCTTGCGGTCGTAGGCATAGAAGGGGGTGCGCCCGACCCGCGCGGCTAATTGAGGTAGGGGTATGCCGCCTACCAAGAGGCAGTCGTCGCGCACCGCGAACTGGTTCATCGGTGCATGGCGTGGGGGTGCGGTCACAGGGTCTCTAGGCTCCGTACAGGTCGTTCAGTTCGGTCGCCAGCGCCTTGCGATCGATTTTGCCGTTGGGGTTGCGCGGCAGCGGGCCGTCGCGCATGATGATCTGCGCCGGCACCATGTAGGCGGGCAGCCGTTCGCGGCAGGCGGCGGCCAGCGCCGCCTGATCCAGCCCGGCGCCGGGCGGCGGGGTCGCCACCACGACGATCGCCTGCCCAAGTGAAGGATGATCGACGCCGAAGGCGGCGGCTTCGCCCGCCAGGCCGGTCGAATAGATCACTTCCTCGATCTCGGTCGGGCTGACACGATATCCCGAGGTCTTGATCATCTCGTCGCGGCGCCCGACGAAATACAGGAAGCCCTCGCCGTCGCGGCGCACGTTGTCCCCGGAATAGACAGCGATTTCGGTAAGCATGTGCCCGGCCTCGCGCCCGCCGACCCCGGCCGGCAGCGGCTTGTAGCGCTCGGCCGTCTTGTCGGCGTCGTTCCAGTAGCCCATGCCGACAAGCGCGCCACGGTGCACCAGTTCGCCGACTTCCCCGTCGGCGCAGGCCGTGCCGTCTTCGCGCAGAACAAGGATTTCGGCATTCGGAATCGCCTTGCCGATGGAATCCGGCCGGCGGTCGACCTCGGCGGGCGGCAGATAGGTCGAGCGGAACGCTTCGGTCAACCCGTACATCAGGAAGGGCGCGACGCCCGGCAGGCGTGCGCGCAGGCGGGTGAGTGTCTCCAGGGGCATGCGGCCGCCGGTATTGGCGAAATAGCGCAGGTGCTCAGGCACGCTTTTCGGCCAGTCGAGTTGCGCCAACTGGATGTAGAGCGGCGGCACCGCGGTGAGGCCGGTGACCTTTTCGCGAACGACGGCGTTGACGACGTCACGCGGCAACAGGTAGTTGATCAGCACCACGCGGGCACCGACATGAAATGCCGTGGTGAGCTGGCTGAAGCCGGCGTCGAAAGACAGGGGCAGGGCGGCCAGCAGAGTGTCGCCGGCATGGTTGCCCAGGTAGGATGCGACCGACTTCGCGCCGGCAACCATGTTGCGGTGGGACAGCACCACGCCTTTGGGCCTGCCGGTGCTGCCGGAGGTGTAGAGGATGGCCGCCATGTCGGTATCGATGACCCGGTGTCCTGCACGCGATGGGGCGGCGAGGAACTCATGCCAGGGAATCGCGGGAACGGCCGTGGAAGCGTTGGTTTCAGCCGCGCGCGCGCCCTGTGTGAGGACCACCAGACGCAGGTCCGGGCACTGCGCGAGCGTCGCCTGCAACAGATTCAGTCGTTCCGGCGAGGTGACCAGCACGCGCACATTGCAGTCGCGCAGGATGTAACCTGCCTGTTCCGGCTTGAGCAGCGGGTTGACCGGCACGAACGCACAACCCGCAGCGGGGGCGCCGAAGCTTGCGACCACGGTCTCGACGCGCTTTTCAAGGTAGATGGCGACCCGGGCGCCGCGCTCCGTACCGGCAGCCAGCAAGCCGGCGCCGAACCCGCGCACCGCCGCGGCAAGGTCGGCGTAGCTCAGTTCGCGCTGGTCATGGCGCAAGGCGATCGCCGCGGCGTCGCGGGCCGCCGATACTTCGATCAGTTCGTTGAGAAGTACGGAGTCAGTCATGCCTTGCATCCATCATCACAGACGGCGCGCTGGGGTGTGCGAGAGCAAAGTCAGGGGGGGTCATGTGTGATGCGTTGAGTCGCTCAAGCACGGGTCGGCGCCGCCTTACGCCAGGCGCCGCGCAACCGGCCTCGGAGGTCCTTCGCCAGGCCGCCGCAATAATGCATGGCCGCGCCGTACCAGCCGCGCGGGCGCCGCAGATTGAATGCAATCAGCCCGTACCGTTCACGTCTATGGCTCATCCAGTCGCGCTTGTAGGCATCGTCGCCGGACAGGTAGTCGACCACCGACACCTTGTCCTCGTCGATGACCAGGCGCATCATCTCGGCGGTGAGCACTGTCCCGACAGACAGTTTGGCAAAGGCTTCGAGGTAGGCAAGCTTGAAGATCGACGCCACCCCGTTCTTGACCAGCCAGATCTGCGCCGCGACCGGCGTGCCATCCAGGAACAGAAGGCCCAGGCGCAGCCAGCCGCGGCTTGCGCCCATGCGGCACAACTCGCCGATGAAAGCGGGGAACGGCTCTGACTTGGCGCGCCAACTGTTGAGGTAGATGTGCTCGAAGCTGGCGACGGCCTCATCCAATCGCTGGGTGGCTGCGCGCACGATCTCGATGCGCATGCCTTTTTCCTCGAGGCGGCGCCGATAGCGCGGCGCATTCTTGCGAATCACCGAGGGCAGGCCCGCGAAGAACTCGGCGAACGAGCGGCCGCCGACTTCGAGATACCAGTTGGCAAAACAGAAAAAACGGTCGGTTTGAAATCCGGCAGCGCGCAGGGCGGACGTGGTCTCCCGCTCGAACTCCTGATTCTCCCCCAAGGGCAGCAACTCAAGGATATCGACTCCGTTGTGGGGATCGGCAGCAAAGGCGGCGAGCGCTTGCGCCGCCGCCATGCCGGCGGCCGTGTCGCAAATCGGCGCGTAGGTTGGCGAATAGAAATTGGTCAGACTGCGAAAACGTCCTTGTCCGCATTTCACCAACGGCACGACAAGGCCCATGCGGGGCGCGCTGGTAGTCGCGTTGATGAAGGTTGGCCGTTCCCCGGCAGGCAGTGCGGTCCGGACGAGCAGATCGAACCACTCGGCGCAATGAAAAAGCGGCAGTTTGGCGCTCAAGGCATAGGCGTCCTGCGGGATCGGTTGGTCGCCAGTCGGATCGGCGGTACGATCGGCGCCGGAGTCCGTTAAGGACATTGCGGCGTCGTCGGCCGGTGCCACGCTGCCTGACCGAAAAGCGCGAGAAATCAAGTGCAGTGCAGCCGTTGAAGGTCCCCGGTAGATGTTAGCGTGATACAGGCTGCGTCCTGTGGTTACCCAGTTCCGATTCGAATCGTTGACGCGGCCGTACAAGTCGCAACGGCGAAAAGGCAACTGACCGGTGAGAACTGCTTCAAACAGCTTCCACTTCAGCAACACACCGGGTCCGTGGGCGCCGAGGCCCTCGTCGTATGTGGTCTTGAGAAAATAGAGGCGTGAATCACGCGCGACCGCCAACTGCATGGCGGCAACGCGCGCCCCGAAGCGAAGTAGGAATACCAGCGCTTGTTCCTTTTGTGCAAGTCTTGTCAGCATGTCGACATAAAAGTCGAACTGCGCTTCACCTGCGCGCACCGCGGTGCCTGCGTCCGCCTTCCAGCCCGCGCCTTCCAGGTGAGCATATTGGTCGATGCAGGCTTGCATGCGTTCGGGGCGCGTTTCGACCTCGAGGGTGACATCGCCGAACGTAGCGCTCGCTGCGCGGTGCCGCCGCATCAGGTTGGCGCGAAATTTCGCACTGAGGCCACTCTCGAAGGTGGCGAGATCGCCCGGCAACTCGATGCGACCGGTATCGATGTATCGGCTCGTGTGTATCAAGCCATTGTCTTGAATGCGCGGTAGCTTTGCTGGGTCAAGTGGCGAGAGCGACAACACACGCTTCCAAGGCGGCGTGCAAGCAAGCAATGCGCGTCCAAGAGTGTCGAGAGATCTGCCCGGCCGCTGCATCCACGGGCAGAGCGGCAGTTGCGAAGCCTGGAACGCCTTGAGGGCAAGACGCTCGCCCTTGGTCAGGACGGTCATCGCGACAACGCCGTCCACGTCGCGGGCGACTGCCAGACGCTCGGACCCGTCGCCGAAATGGTCCAGGGCGGCCCCGACGAAGGACGCCGACAGCAACGGCGTATTCCACAATGCGTCATTGAACGCATCCCATTCAGCGTGCCTTGCGGAAAAGCTGCCGGGCGCGAGGAGTTGCCATTCGAAGTCGGCGGCAGGCCGCGTCGTTCCTGTCACGACTTCGGCGCGGCGTGCGGCGTCTGACGCGACGTGAAAATTTCGCAATGAAGACAATTCGGCGGGCATCGGGTCGCAGCGCTCACACGCGCAATGCGCGATTGGCGGCGGCGCAGGCAGACAGGAGACAGGAATGTCTTTGGTCTTCGGATCATACCGGAACGCGCGGACGGCCAGAAGCCGGGAGAAGGTTACTTTTGGTGCCGCATTTCCACGCCGCAGGCAGCCCGGCGGACCCCCGGCACCGCGGCGCCTGCAGCTTGAATGGCCCGGTGCATTCAGGCCGCGGCGGCACGGCAGATCGCAAGTATGTGACCCATGTCACAGCAATCCAGATCTTGGTGACACGGAAGCTGCAGGAGGGCGTGCGACCAGCGCGTCGCGACGTCCTCGGGACGGGCGGGTGTTCCGGGCCACCTGCGATCCCAGCGCAGGGCAGGGACACCGGCTGTTCGCAAGGCGGCGAATACCTGGTCAGGCTTTTCGACGACGATAGGAAACACATATGGCACGCTGCCCGCCGGCAGTATTGGAACTGCCGCACGCACCCCTTCGAGGTTCCGGACATGGGCGAGATACTCAGCGAAGCGGGCGCGGCGCAACGCAACGATGCGTTCGCGATGCGCCCGCGCGGCCAGCCAGCGCGTGACTCGTGTCGGCAGCCGCGCCATGTCCGCGGTTCGAAGTCGTGCTTCGTCCATCCAGGCATTGGCGGGCGGAGGCGGGGCGACCGTAACTGGCGCGGCGAGTGCGTGGCTCGAACCGTCGCGCGGCGTTGCGCCCCCGTCTTCATACTGCGCGGTGCGGCGCAGACGCTGCTTGAGATCAAACAATGCTTGCAATGGCCTCGACCAGACGCCGAGCCGGCTATCGCGCGACCCTGCTTCCAGGAGATTCGCGGCGGCCTTGATTTGACGCAGCATGCCGCTCCGGGTCAGGGCGGGGCGACGTTCGGGGGGGCGCTTGAACACCAGGCAGCCGCCTTCGTGCAGGGGCAGGAACTTGGGCAGGCTACCGATCGCCGCGTCGCCGCTGTCGCCTAGTGGCTGACCGCCGACACTGCCGAACAGCGCGTGCGCGCAATCCTCGATGAGCACGACGGCATGCTTGGTGCACCAGGTACGCAGCTCGCGCAGATCGAGACCGATGCCGAACAGGTGGGCCACGACAATTGCCCGCGGCCTGTTGTCAGCCGCTTGCGCCTCGATGCTCGCCTGGCACGGGGCTCCGTTGTCGTCCAGCGCGTAGAAAATCGGGGTCGCTCCGACGTGCAATACCGGAGTGACCATGGTCGGGCAATGGTAGGAGGGCAACAGCACCCGGTCACCCGGTCCGATGCCGAACCCGGCTAGTGCCAGGGCAGTCGCGACGCGACCGCTGGCAGTGAGTATGACGCCGGGTCGGTCGAGCAGGCAGGGTAGCGGAGACTCGCGCGGGCCGTCGAATGTCGCTTGGCCGAAAACGGGATAGCAGGGCACCGAACGGTGCGGAGGGATGTCACGCTGCGGCGATCGAGCCATTGCTTTTTGATCTGCCATTTCGGGCAGCGGGCATGTTACCGGTTTCGCGTGCGGCGCGGCCGCCCGGGTATGATTCGCACTATTGCGGGCGGGCGCGGAGGGCGTGCGCGACGACCAATGCCTGCGCGTGGTTGGAGAATGCTTTGGACATCAGGCGTGAAGTAGTAGCGATTTTGGGTGAGGTACTGGGCCTGGGTGAGCGGGCTGCCATGTTGTCGGAGGATTCGCCTCTGCTGGGCGCGATTCCAGAACTCGATTCGATGGCCGTCGTCTCGATCCTGACGCTTCTCGAGGAACGTTGCGGTTTCGCGGTCGAAGATGACGAGGTCGACGGCGCGGTCTTCGTAACCCTGGGTTCGCTGGTCGGATTTGCGCGTCAAAAGCTCGGTGCCTGACATCGCCTTCGCGCCGCCGTCGCTTGAAGTCTTCTACCGCGACGGACAAAAGGGCCGCTTGTTCTGCGCATTGCACGCGCCGGTCAATCGGCCGCCGCTGGCCGCCTGCCTCTATCTGCATCCGTTTGCCGAAGAGATGAACAAGGCGCGCCGGATGGCGGCTTTGCAGGCGCGCGCGCTGGCAGCGGCCGGATGGCTGGTGCTGCAGCAGGACCACTTCGGCTGCGGCGACAGCGAGGCGGATTTCAGCGCAGCGGCGTGGGACCTCTGGGTTGCCGACGGCGTCTCGGGGGCTGAGTGGTTGGCCGATCATGCCGGTCTGCCGGTATGGTTGTGGGGCCTGCGCGCGGGCTGCCTTTTGGCAAGCGCCGCGGCGCCGTCCATGGCCGACTGCCCCGGCATGATCTTCTGGCAACCGGTCGTCTCGGGGCGGCAGCATCTGCAGCAGTTCCTGCGCTTGAAGCTCGCCGGCGACCGGTTGACAGGGCGGGACAACGGCGGCGACGCGCGCCGCGGGCCGCGCGAGGCGCTGCTCGACGGAGAGACCGTCGAGGTGGCCGGCTATTCGCTGTCGCCGCAAGTCGCCGCCGGTCTGGACGCCGCGCGCCTGTCGCCGCCGCCCGGCACTGGAGTGGTCGGCTGGTTCGAAGTTTCTGGGGCAGCGGAACCGACCTTGTCGCCGGTGTCCCGGACCGCCACTGCGGAGTGGCAGGCCGCCGGGTGGCAAGTGGACGCACGGCCGATTACCGGCAGCGGGTTCTGGCAGACCCAGGAAATCGAGACCGCGCCGGGCCTGCTCGCGGCCACGCTCGCGTTCGCGGCGGAATCTGCGTGAGCGGCTTTGTCGAGAAGGCAGTCCTGTTCAACAGCGGCGGGGCACGCTTGTGCGGGGTCGTGTGCGTCCCCAAAAACCCTAAGGGGGCAGGTCTGGTGGTGGTGGTGGGCGGCCCGCAGTACCGTGTCGGTAGTCACAGGCAATTCGTGTTGCTGGCGCGGCACGCGGCCGAGGCGGGTTACGCTTCGTTACGCTTCGATCTGCGCGGCATGGGCGACAGCGATGGCGACTTTCCCGGTTTTGAAGCCGTGGATGGGGACATCGAGGCCGCAATCGCCGTGCTCAAGCGCGAGTGCGACGCAGTGCGGAGCATCGGCTTGTGGGGCCTGTGCGATGGCGCTTCAGCAGCCCTTTTGTACATGCAGTCCCGCCACGATGCCTGCATCGGCGGCCTGTGCCTGCTCAATCCGTGGGTACGCTCGGCAGCAAGCCTGGCCCGCACCGAGGTTCGCCACTACTACAGGCAACGGCTGCTGACGGTGGCGTTCTGGCGCAAGCTGTTCGGAGGCGGCGTCGCGGTCAGGACGGCGCTTGCGGAATGGCTGGGCAAACTGCGGCTGTCGCGCGGCGCAAATGCACTGCAGGCCGGCAGCTTCCAGGAACGCATGGCGGCAGGACTGCGCGGCTTTCGCGGCAGCGTGCGCCTGGTGCTGAGCGAACGCGACTACACGGCCAAGGAATTCGTCGAGTTCGCGCAAGCCGATCCGGCGTGGCACGGTCTGGTCGGGACGGGCGGGGTCCTCGGCGTCACCATCGAGGGAGCGGACCATACCTTTTCCAGCGCGGCCTGGCGGGCGCGCGTCGAGGAAATAACGCTGGATTGGCTTGCCGGCCTGGGAGAGCCTGCATGAAGCGCATCCTCATGATCGCTTACCATTTCCCGCCCCTGTCCGGCAGCAGCGGCATACAGCGCACGCTGCGCTTCGTGCAACAGTTACCCTCGCACGGCTGGGAACCACTGGTGTTGACTGCCCACCCGCGCGCCTATGTGCAAACGAGCGACGACTTGCTCGCCGAAGTTCCGGCCGGACTCGTGGTGCGCCGTGCCTTCGCGCTCGATTCGGCACGTCACCTGGCGCTGTTCGGGCGATACGCCGCTTTCACGGCGCGCCCGGATCGATGGGTGAGCTGGAGGTACGACGGCGTCCGGCAGGGCGTGCGCATGGTGCGGGAATTCGCGCCTGCGATGATCTGGTCCACCTATCCGTTCGCCACCGCGCACCTGATCGGCGCGGAGGTCGCGCGCCGCAGCGGCCTACCCTGGATCGCCGACTTTCGCGATCCCATGGCGCAGCCCGGCTACCCGGCCGACCCGGTGATCCACAGGCAATTCTTGGCGATCGAGGCAACCGCTGCAGCGCAAGCCAGGGCCTGTACATTCACGACACCCGGCGCGGTCCGCACCTACCGCGAGCGCTATCCGCGATCGGCTGATCGCATGCTGCTGCTGGAGAACGGCTTTGACGAAGGCAGTTTCGCGCAGGCGGCGCTGCGCGCGGAAAGGGCCGGGCGCAAAGGCGGTCCACTGATCGTCCTGCACAGCGGCATCCTCTACCCGCAGGAGCGTGATCCGACGCATCTGTTCAGCGCCCTGCGGCGACTGCATGCGACGGGGCGCCTGACGCCGGCGCAGGTGCGGCTGCGTTTTCGCGCATCGGCGCACGACGACCACATCCGCCGACTCGCGGCGGAGCAAGGGGTCGGTGAGTTCGTGGAATTGGCACCATCGTTGCCATATCTGGACGCGCTGGCGGAAATGCTGAGCGTCGATGCATTGCTCATCATGCAGGACGCAGGGTGCAACGACCAGATCCCGGCCAAGGCCTACGAGTACCTGCGTGCGGGAAGACCGATCCTTGCAATCACGGATCCGGCTGGTGACACGGCGGACCTGGTGCGCCGTGCCGGTATCGATGCCATCGCCAAGCTGGAATCGGCTGATGCGATCGAATCGACGCTTATGAATTTCGTTCGACAGCTTGCCGAAGGCCGGGCAGGTGTTCCTGCCGTGGATGTCGTGACGGGGATGTCGCGCGAGGCGCGCAGCAGGGAGTTCGCGGCCCTGCTCGATTGCCTATGAGTTCCCGGTACCGGATTCGCTGCGCAGCATGCACAATTTGTGTTTGAGTCCTGGAACCCATCTCGTCAAGCCATATCGACTTGGCACGTGTTGTGCGATCGTTGTTGGCCCAAAATGCGATACCATCAACTGCTCTCAGCACGTGCTTTCGCTCTGAGACAGCATGGCAATTCACCAGCTTATACTTCACAATGAAAAATCCTATGCAGTTGCTCTGCCCAAAATGCCGCACGCACCTGAATTGGCCCGATTCGGCAACCCTGAATTGTTCAGGCTGTTCTACTTCGTATCCGGTCCAAGACGGCATCCCGATCGTTCGTGAAAACAGTGCTTACTACCATGAACTTTTGCCGCAAGATCGGATGCGTGAACTGATTGGGCAAAGCCGCAACGGCGATTGGCGAAGCGCGCTGGCCGAGCAGATCGCAAAAGCGCCAGAGCGCAATCGCCGTGCACTGCACACGGTCTTTACCGACGAGAACCGCGCTGCGTTCAAGGCGGTATTGCCGCCCCTGCAGAATCGACGCGTTCTCGACCTCGGATGTGGAAGCGGAATCACATCGATCGGCTTGGCGCGCTGGGCGCGCGAAGTGGTGTCCTGCGACTTGACCTTGGAGAGGGTGACCTTTCTTGCCCTGCGGGCGAGGGAGATGGGTTTCACCAATGTTCGCGCTGTTTGTGCGGGTGATACCCGACCATTGCCTTTTCCTGAGGGGAGTTTCGATTGCGTGGTGCTGAACGGGGTACTTGAATGGTCGGCTGCGGAAGGGAGCCAACCAGTGCGCGAAGGGCAGCTCGCGTTTCTCGGTGAGGTTCGGCGCATTCTCAAACCGGACGGACATCTTTACGTTGGTATTGAAAACCGCTACGGATATACCTATTTTCTCGGTGCGCCCGAGGATCACACTGGTGTCAAGTACGCTGCGCTTGTGCCGCGCTGGGCGGCCGATATGCTGGTTGGTCGCACCACTGGGCACCCTTACAGAACCTATACTTACGGCTGCAACGAGCTGCGTGACTTGTTGGCGGAGGCGGGCTTCCCCGGTACTTCATTTTTCGCGCCAATTCCAGACTACAGAACCTTCCACGAACTATATGCGCTAGACGGCAGTGAGCCCAGGACGGGCCGAGAGGCCGGTGGGTGGCGCAAGAGAATAAAGCAAAGGCTAGAGCGCAGCCGTGCATTCACTCCCTCGTACGGAGTCGTGGCCGGACGCGATAAGGTACAACCAAGTTGGATTCAGGAACTTGCCGACGATACGCGCCGTCGCCTTTCGATCCAGGGCGACCGGAGTTTTCCCAGAGTCAAGGTAAGCGCGACCTCCACCGCGGGCTTGATTGTCACCTTGCAGAGCCGCGCGGTTGTTCGCGTCGCGCTCGATCCTGTCTGCGAATCGCGGGTCGCCAAGAATTTTGCGGGCCTCGAGAGGGCGCATGGCCTTGCGCACAAGCACAAGTCGTTTCTCTGTCCGCAGCCGCTATATAGCGACCGGTTTCATGGTGTTCCGTATACGGTGGAGTCCCACGTCAGCGGTACATCGTACGCCGGCATTTCGGAGCAGGAGCGCGAATGCGGTGACCAGCAAGCGTTCGACCTGTTGATTGAACTGAAGACCTATCGTGACGCCGCCGCGGCCGTGCTTGAACCGGCGGACGTCTGGCGGGAGATGGTCGTGGCGCCGCTGCACGATTTACTGACACGATTGCCGGACGCAGGCGAGCGGCAATATGTCGCACCCATGCTGGAATTCGCGGAGCGCGGAGAGACCGAGCCGCCTTCCGTCGGGTTTACCCATGGCGACTATTGGTGGGGCAATGTGCTTTTTAACGCAGACCAAGGGCGGCTTGCTTTGATCGATTGGGACCGTTGGGCGGAGCAGGACTTCTCCAGCAATGACCTGCTTCACTATATCTGCTATAGGCGTATGTTCAAAACCGGCCGCCAGTGGAGCGACGTTTTCTCCGATTGGCTGCAGGGCAGCGGTGCCGATCGTGTGGAAAACGCGGCGGTCGTAAAATTGGCTGAGCGGACCGGCATGCCGGCCACGTGGATGCGATCAGCCGCATTGGCCTACTGGGTGCGCGAGGTAACGGGACATCATCCTTCCAAATTGCTGCTGGACATCGATTGGCGGCAGCGCATGCTCCGTGCGGCCCAGTCGCTTGCATTGCATCTGGGCGTGGCGAGGAAGAGTCCAGTTTGATCGCCTTGGATTCGCCGCAAGCGCACCTGCCATCCTTTGGTAAACGCGGATGAAAGAACAAGTCGCGAAATCCGTTTTCTGGATGGTCTGGTCGCGCGGTGTATTGCAGGTCCTTTCCTTCATCACGACGATTGTGGTCGCGCGATGGCTGAGCCCGTCGGACTATGGCTTGATGGCGCTCGCGGGAATCTGGATATCAGTCCTGGTCCTAATCTCGGAGTTTGGACTTGGCGCCGCTGTCTTGCAGTTTCGCGACTTGTCCGTTGAAGAACTCAATTTCTGTTTTTACCTCGGCTTCAGCCTCGCCAGCATCTGCTATGCGGCACTTTACTTCGCCGCGCCTTTCATCGGTGACTGGTTCAATGCGCCCGCGCTCGCAGACGTGTTGCGAGTCGTTGGACTGACGCTGCTGATCAGCGCGCTGGCCATCATCCCGGATGGCTTGCTGCGCAAGCAATTACAGTTGGACAAGGTCACCAAGGCGGAAGTCAGCGGAGCGGTTGTTTCGCTAGTGACTGTATTGGCACTGGCCTGGAATGGCGCGGGCGTGTGGGCGCTGATCTACGGCATGCTGGCGCGCGCCGCGGTTCAGTCGTTTGCGTTGTACCTTTATTGGCCTTGGCGTCCCGGTTGGCGCGTGAGTGGATCCAGAAGGCGGGAAATCCTCGATTTCAGCTCCGCCACATTCGGCTCGCGTCTGATGTGGACTCTGTACGATCAGAGCGATAGCCTCGTTCTAGGAAAAGTATCCGGGGAAGTGGCACTGGGGTTCTACACCATGGCACGCGACCTTGCGAGTATTCCGGTCACGCGCATTTCCTCGCTCGTCAATCAAATGTCGGTACCACTGATGGCGACATTGCAAGACGACCGTGTCGCGATGCGCAAGATGCTGCTGCGTGGGCTGCGTCTAACGGCCAGTGTCTCCACGCCGATCTGCCTCGGTTTCATCCTGGTTGCAGAGGATTTGGTTCGAGTCGTGTTGTCGGACAAATGGCTACCGATGGTGCCGGTCCTGCAGCTACTGTCCGTCCTGTCCCTGATCAGGTCGATCGACGTGTTGATTGCGCCCGTTCTGCGAGCGCGCTTTAGGACCACGTTTCTCGCTGCCTACAATGCCGTCCTGTTTGTGGTCATGCCGCTTGCATTCCTGGTCGGTGCACATTCTGGCGGCGGGGTGGGAGTTGCAACTGCGTGGGTGGTGGTTTATCCGCTCGTCATGACTCGCATGATAGGCGAGGCCTTCCGAGAAATCGAGCTGCCATGGCGGATGTTTTGGGACCAGCTGCGTGCGCCGACAAACGCCGCCTTGTTCATGACGGTCGCGGTGCTGGTTCTGCAGCTGTTGATCAAGGGCGATGAACTCGGCATTGCTGTGACACGTCTGGCAGTATGTTCCGGAGTCGGTGCCGTCATTTATGTCGGCGTCTTGTGGCTGTCAGGGGGGCCTTTACGCGATGAGTTGCGCGAGGTCCTCGGATGGATTTTCAAGCGGCATGGCGGCAAAGCTGGGAATAACGGCAAAGCAAATTGAGGAGCGCGCAGGCGCGACCGGAGCAGAAACATGTGCGGATTGGTTGTATGCCTCCGTCTGGATGGCTCGGCTGCAGACATGCAACAGGTGCGTCGCATGACTGACGCCATATACCATCGCGGACCGGACGACGAGGGTTATTTCAGCGATGGTGGAGTCGGGCTCGGTTTTCGCAGACTTTCCATCCTTGATCTCTCGCCCGCGGGTCATCAACCGATGGTATCCGCCGACAACCGATTCGCCATCGTGTTCAACGGCGAGATCTACAACTACCTGGAACTTCGCCGCGAACTGGCTGCGCGTGGGCATCAGTTTCATTCCTCCGGCGACACCGAAGTGTTGTTGCGTGCTTACCTTGAATGGGGCCGCGAATGCGTGAATCGCTTGAATGGCATGTGGGCATTCGTGATTTTCGACAAGTATGAGCGGCGCTTATTCGGCTCGCGCGATCGTCTCGGAATCAAGCCGCTGTTTCGCTATCGAAGTGCCAGTACGGCCATGTTCGCTTCCGAGATCAAGGCAATCCGTGCCTCAGGGGAATACGCCGATCAGACCAATTGGCGCGTTGCAGCGGATTTTCTGCTGCGTGGTGCACTGGATCGTTCGGCGCAATGCTTCTTCGCCGGGATCGAGCAGGTCGGTGCTGGCTGCGCTTTCGAGATGGAGTTCGACGGCCGCTATCGTGAATGGCGCTACTGGGGCCTCGATGACTTTTCCCCTGAGGAGATGGCAGATCCGGCGGCCGATTACGCGGAACTGTTTGAGGACGCTATGCGCCTGCACATGCGCAGCGACGTGCCTGTTGGCGTGCACCTATCGGGTGGACTTGATTCGACGGCCATCGCATGCGCTGCGGCGCGTATCCGTGCTGAGGCCGGTACCGATTACCCCCTCATGGCATTTTGCTTTACCCCGCGCGAATTCGACGAGAGCCAGTACCTGGAAGCCACCTTCAAGCAAACCGCCGCGACCCCGGTGCTCCTGAATACCGATGCGCTCAAGCTTTGGGATGACCTGCCGAAGGTACTGCATTTTCAGGATGAACCGGTGTACTCACTCACCGCCGTCGTCGGCTTTCAACTCATGCGGCTCACTGCGGCGCGGGGCTTGAAAGTGGTTCTCAACGGACAAGGCGCGGATGAAACCGCTGCGGGCTACCCGAGCTACTTCATCAACTATTGGCACAGCATGCTGCGGGGCGGTCGCGTGCGAGAGGCGTGGCGAGAGCTTGCGGACTACAGTCGCGCTCACGGCGAGGACGCGACGCGATTGTTCCTGACTCAGCTCGGATTTCTGGGGCGCACGCTTGCCGCGCGCCTGCCTGGATGGCAGGTGGCCTCCCGCCACCGCGAATTGCGCGCGTTTCGTTCGCATCGCTGGCTGGCGCCGGAAATGGCGCATCACGTCAGCGATCGGCTCGACGAGGCGCCCGACTATCGATTGCGTTCGGCGCTGGTTCGGTCGGTACACAGCGACCCATTGCCGCGCATTTTGCGCGTCGAGGATCGTAATTCGAGTGCGCATTCGGTTGAAGCGAGAGTGCCGTTCCTGGACTACCGACTGGTGGAATTCTTGTTCCGCTTGCCTGACCGCTGGCGGATGAGCGGCCCCTGGAACAAGTTCATTCAACGTGAAGGGATGCGCGGGCGCATCCCGGAAGTGGTACGCGCGAGAGTCGACAAGATGGGCTTTCCCGTGCCATCGTCTCAGTGGTTCGCGGGCCCGCTCTATGAGCCGCTGCGTGACACGCTTGCCAGCCGCTCCGCGCGCGAGCGCGGGATTTATCGCGTAGACACCATCGTTCAGGACCTCGATCGCCATCGTACGGGTCAACAAGAAATGTCGCCTTCAATATTTGATGTAGTCCAATTCGAGTTATGGTGCCAACAGCACGACGCTGTGCCCAAGACAGCAACCGAGCAAGTTGCCGCCGGGTAGTCCGCGGCGGCATGTTGCGGCGTGGAAGTCTCGCGATGGGCTGCACTGAGCCGAGAGTGGAAATGCCGCGGCGAATTGGCAGCGCGGCCCTAAGAGCGAGCCGTATCGAAAAAACTCGGTCACCTCAGACTCGGGACCGTGATGCTCGGCAGGAAGCAGGGGTGTTTTTCATAAATCCAAGCCGCCGCTGGCTAGCCGTTGAGCGCGGGGCGCGTGTTGGCGTCCCTGGCTTGCATCGTCGCACGTTCATTTTCCGGTGGAAGCCGGGTTATGGCACAATAGCTTCAGCCACTTCGTAAATCATTGATACGGATCGCTTGAATTCCGAGGTGCTGCAGTTTGAGGCGGCCTTGGCTCGGTCTTTGATTGCATTGTCGTGGGCAGCGGGCGGGGGCCGTTGGGGTGGAAGGGAGCGGTGCGATGCGTGGATTGTTACCCTTGGTATTTTTGGCTGTAATCTGGGGCGCGGTTGCGCAGGAGCGCGAGGATTTGGGTGGCTGTGGCACTCCACAGCCTGCGCCTGGCAGATATGGACCATACGATTACCGCCACGATAAGGACAAGCTTCCTATTGTCGAGAATGCACACTTTACTCCTCAGGTCGAAGGCTTAATCAAGGGTATAACGGCGCCGCTCGGAGGCGATATTTCCTACACGCTGGAAAGGTTCCCGAACCATACGCGCGCACTGGTCTCCATGATGCGCCTCGCCGAGCGTGAAAAGAAGAGCAAGCCCACGGGCTCGGGTCGCACGATCGACTGCTACTTCGAACGCGCGGTGCGATTTCGGCCTGATGACGGCATGGTGCGCATGATTTTTGCGACGTTTCTGGGCAAGAAGGGCGACCGCAAGGGAGCTCTCGAGCAACTGAAGGTTGCCGAGGCGAGTGGTATCGCGAGCCCGGTGTTTCAGTACAACCTGGGACTCGCGTACTTCGAGGTTGGGGAATTTGACAAGGCGCTGGCAAGCGCTCACCGGGCCTATCTGGGCGGATTCAATCTTCCCGGTTTGAAAGGCAAGCTGACCGCTGCCGGCAAGTGGCGGGAACCGGCGCCGGCGGCGGCACCGCCGTCGACCAGCGAGACATCGCGTGGCAGCGAGGAGCCCGCCAAGCCGCAATAGCCGGGCGCGCCGCCGCCTGCTGCTGGCGGCCGGCGCCGCGGCGTTCGCACCTGCGCCCGCCGTTGCCGGACGCGCCATTCCAGTGGGGCCACAACGCGCGCTGCGTTCGCTTGCGGCCGCCGCCGCACAGGCGCGCGATGGCGACACGATCGAGGTCGATGCGGGCGACTACGCGGGTGACACTTCGGTCTGGACGCATGATCGCCTGGTCATCCGCGCGGTCGGCGGTCCGGTGCGACTGCTGGCCTCCGGGCAAGCAGCGGAGGAAAAGGCGATCTGGGTAGTTCGCGGTGGCGCCATACGTGTCGAGGGTATCGATTTCATCGGTGCGCGGGTGCGCGATCGCAACGGTGCCGGCATCCGCCTTGAACGCGGCCGGCTGACGCTGGAAGAATGCGGGTTCTTTGACAATGAGAACGGCATTCTGACCAGCGGCCACCAAGCCAGCGAACTGGTCATCGAGCGTTGCCGGTTCGGGGGCAATGGTGCCGGCGACGGCCAGTCACACAACCTGTACGTCGGCGCCATTGGCCGGCTTTCGGTGAGGGCCAGCTGGTTCTACGGCGCGCGTGTCGGTCATCTGCTCAAGAGCCGGGCGTTGACGAGCCTGATCGCCTACAACCGCTTCGTCGATGGCGATGACGGCCACGCCAGCTATGAGCTTGAGTTCCCGTGGGGTGGTATGGTGCGTGTGCTGGGCAATCTGATTCAACAGTCCGCGACGACGCAGAATTCGACCATGCTGTCCTTCGGCGCCGAGGGCTACCCCCGGCCCGCCAACGTCCTCTACGCCTGCTACAACACCTTTGTCGACGAGCGCCCCAGCGGTATCGCACTGCGCGTCGCGGCGGGAGCGGACGGCATATTGTTCGCCAACAATCTGTTGGCCGGCAACGCCAATCTGCTGACGGGTGGCCAGGGTGACCTGCGGGATAATCCGCGCCTGTCGCGCAACGAATTTCACGACCCGGATAGGCATGATTACAGATTGCGGGCGCGATCGCCCTGGGTCGGGCGGGCCGCGCCGCATGCCGACCTGGAGGCGGCGGGCATGGTACCGGAGCGGGAGTACGTTCATCCGGCTAGGTCACGATTGCTGCCCGGGCGCCCCCTTAGTCCGGGTGCGCTGCAATCGACTGCTTGAGAACGACGTGCATGATATCTGGCGGGCGGGCTGTATTGGGCGCCGCTCCAAGGCGCCGCATGTCTGGTGAATGGCAGGGTTCCAATAGAATCCGCGGCGAGAAAACTCTGCGATTGAAAGCGAGTTACTTGCAACGTGCAACGACGTCGGCCGATCCTTTGACCGGGTGCGGCGCGTGCGGCTGCAAAACCATGTTCCGTGACAGTACGCTGGAGCCGATTTGGCATTCATCTTCGCTGCGCTGGCCGTCTCCCTCCTTGTCACACTGCTGCTCATTCGCGGCAATCTGACGCGCAACCGCAACCAGAGACATCTGTTTGCAACGCGCAGGGCGGGTTGGGTGCGCCCTGCGCACTTGCGCGGTTACGGGCGGGCCGGCGGCGTGGGAATCGCGGCCGGCCTGTTGGTCAGCCTGCTGGTTCGACTCGGAGATGACGCGCCGGGGGCCTCTGACGCGGCGCGCATTGGTATTTTGCTGCTCGTCTCAGCTGTGCCGGTTTTTTGTGCCGGGCTGATCGAAGATTTTCTGCAGGGCTTGAGTATCTGGTTGCGGCTGGGTGCCGCCGTCTGCTCGGCCGCAGTGGCCGGGTACTTGCTGGAGGCCTGGATTACCCGCATCGACATCGCGATGCTCGCTAGCGTCCTGGCGTTGCCGGTCGTGGCGGTCTTTTTCACCTGCTTTGCCGTTGCAGGGCTTGCCAACGCGTTCAACCTGATCGACGGTTTCAACGGTCTTGCGGGCGGCGTGGCGGTCCTGATCCTGCTCGGCATCGCCTATGTGGCCTTCAAGTCAGGAGACATTGCCGTCTTGGCGTGCGCGCTGACTGCGGTTGGTGCGATCACGGGTTTCATGCTGCTCAACTACCCGCGCGGCTTGATCTACATGGGCGACGGCGGGGCGTACCTGATTGGTTTCTGGATCGCGGTCCTCCTGATCCTCCTGGTGTCGCGCAATCCTGGGGTTTCAGCCTGGTTTCCGGTACTGGTGTGTTCGTATCCCATCTTCGAGACCTTGTTTACGATCTACCGCCGCGTGGTGATCCGCCGCAGCCACCCCGGCTTGCCGGATGTCGCGCACCTGCACCATCTGGTTTACAAGCGTTTGGTGCGCTGGCTGATCGGCACGCATCTGGCAGTGCATCGCACCCAACGCAACGCGCTCACTGCACCCTATCTCTGGACCGTTGCTGGCGCCGGTGTTGTTCCGGCTACGCTCTTCTGGAACAACACCCTGGCGCTGCAGGTCGGGTGCGCAGCTTTCGCCGTGGGTTACGTTGCCGTTTATTCGCGCATCGCCCGCTTTCGCTCGCCGCGCTGGCTGGTTTTGCGCAAGGCCCGCGATGACTAAGGTATCGGCAGCGCAAGCCGCGGCGGGCGCGCAGAGCGCCGCAGGGACAATTGCATTCTTGTGCGTGGTCGGCGTCTTCGCGGCCGTCCCGGTGATCGGCAGTGTCGCGGTGGAGCGTGGCTTCATGGTTCCCAAGCTCGCGCTGGCCGTATTGCTCGCGGCGCCTGCATTCGCCGCTTCGCTGGCGGCAGGGAACATCGGCAGCATGCGCCTGGACCTTCACGCCCGTGTCGCGCTGGCCGCGATG
Source organism: Burkholderiales bacterium (assembly GCA_016790635.1). Taxonomy (GTDB): domain Bacteria; phylum Pseudomonadota; class Gammaproteobacteria; order Burkholderiales; family JAEUOS01; genus JAEUOS01. The sequence goes on along the minus strand of JAEUOR010000060.1, from coordinate 50,447 downwards.
GCCGCTTTTGTCCTGGTGGCCTCATTGTCCGCAATTTGGTCAGCTGCGCCCGCCGCTGCGTTCTACGGAACGCAGTTCCGACGCGAAGGCCTGCTTTCATGGATCGCCTGCGGCATGTTTTTCACAGCCACCGTCCTGCTGGCCCGTGCGCCGGGGCGGATGCGTCAGTTAAGCGATGCCTTTGTGATCGGCTCTGTGATTCCAGCGGCGTATGCGTTGCAACAACGCCTCGGGCTCGACTTTTATGTGTTTGTCATCAGCGACCCCGAGCGGGTCAACGGTTCGTTCGGCAACCCGAACTTTCTCGCTGCATACCTTGCGATGGCTTTGGTACCTACCCTGGCGCGTGTGATGACCTCGGGATTCACGAGGTGGGAGCGCCTGCCGTGGGGATTGCTTGCGCTGTGCCAGTGCGCCGCGATCTATGCCACCCAGAGCCGCGGGCCGGTCCTTGCGCTGCTGGTAGCGGGGTTTGTGTTCGCGGCGTGCTTGCTCGCCCGTCGCGGCGCGTGGCGGGGTGTGGCCTGGTTGAGTACAGCGCCAGTCGCGCTTGTCGCCGCAATGCTCGTGATCAACCTCTTCGAAGCGCCACGCCAGTGGGCGCAGCACCAGCCGTTCTTGCAACGGCTGGTATTCGAGCCGGGCAGCGCGGCGACCGAGCGCACCCAGGCTTCGTCGCGCAGCATTGAAATCCGTTTCGGCTTGTGGCAGGCAGGTCGTTCCGCACTGGCAGAAATGAAGCTTGGCGAGCTTCTGATCGGGCGGGGCCCTGATCTGGCCTACGAGCGGGGTTACCGACATCTTCCCGAGTCGGTCATGCATCTGGAAGGTTACTGGGCGGTCACCAATTACGATCGCTTGCATGCCGATGTCTACGACATCGTCCTCAACTATGGAATCCTTGGCTGGCTCGCGTACTGGGCGATATTCTGCTTGGCCCTGCACGGGGGGGCGCGCGCCATGTTCGGCGACGCGGCAGCGGGTCCGGCCATCGCCTGGTGCGCGGTCAGCCTCTTGGCGGCCGCCTGCGGGGCATTTGCGGCGTGGCAACTGTTCGCGGCCTTCGTAGCGCCTGCGTTCGGTCTGGGCGCGGCGGCAGGGTGGATCGCGATGCTGGCGCGGGCGGCCTGGCGCTTTCGCGGCCTGTCGGCGGTGCCTGGCGGTTCACGGCCGGATTGGCAAGCGTTCGCGATCCGATGCGGCTTGGCGGCTGCGTTGCTGGTCTACTGGCTGGACGCGCAAATCAACGTGCCGATATTGACCACACGACTGATGGCATTTGCCGCAGCGGCCGTGCTGATCGCCGCTATCGACGATCCGCCGGCCTGGCAGCCGGATGCCGACGCCAATGTGCTGGCAGCAGCGACGGGGCTGGCGCTGATATCCGCGTTCATCAGTTTTGTGTCCGTTCTCACGGAGACCCAAGCCGAAAGCGGGGCGGCGGCCACGTCGGCGTGGCGCCCGGCGTTGCCCATGCTCGCAGCGTCGGGTTTCGCGCTGCTTGTGTTCGCAGTTGCGCCGCGCAGCGGCTTAGCCGGGGGTGGTCCGGGAATCCGTGCGCCGCGAGGGGAGACGGCCAGGGCGCGCACCATCTGGATTTTTTGGGGCGGGGCAGCTTTGGTCATCGCCGTTTCGTACCTGATGCTAAGGGTGTCCTGGTCCATGCGTGGCGACGACGGATTCGTCTGGGGCCTGCGGGTGGCGGTTTTGCTGCCGCTGCTAGTGTTGCCGGTGCTGTGTGTCGTCATGGGTGGGGTGCTTGGGGCGCGTCGCACATCCGATGAGGTCGGGAGACACTTGAACGGGGCGGCGTTGGCGATCATCGGCGGTGCGCTCTGCCTTGGCAGCGGCATCGCCGTGGCGCGACTGATAGATGCAGAGGTGATGCTGCATGCCTCGCAGTGGGTGAATGAGCCAAGACCGACCATGGCGATGCTGCTGCGCGAACAGGCGGTCCGGCGCATGCCGGAAGAAAGGGAGTTCCATCGGCGACGCGTTTTCGGGTTGCTGGAACCGGCCATGGATCGCATTCGCAGGGCGGAACGAGGCTTCGATTGGGTTGAGTTCAGTGCAGAACTTGGCGCTGCCGAGGCTGCCGGCCAGGAGGCGTTGGCGCGCTTTCCCGATGATCCCTGGGTCATGCTCGCGCTTTGCAACGTCCTTCAGGTGCGTTCTCTCTCCGCGCTGCGGCGCTTCGACCCGGTCGGCGGCGACCGTGCTTACGAGGATGCGCGCGCGCTGTTCGAGCGTGCGCGCATCGCGTTCCCCGTGCAGCCTCAGGTTTATCGCAACTGGGCGCAACTGGAGCATGATCGAGGCAACTTCGAACTTGCCGACGCACTCCTTGACCGAATGGAGGCGATCATTCCGGCGCAGGCCGAGCCCTATGTCGAGAGAATTGTGATGGCGCGCGCGCGACAGGATTCGGGCACCATTTCGGCAGCGCTGGCGCGGGCCAGGTCGCGCCTCCCCCCGGAACTTCTGGCACAGGTGTTGCGCGTTGCAAATCCGCAACAAAATGAGTGACATGCAGCAATATGCTCGGAGTTCACCTCAGAATCGCGTTGCGGCACGTGCTATCATTCTGAAAGAGGTATTGCGGTTTGCGCTGGCCTATGGGTCCGGCACTGCAAGACGCAGCAGCTCAGGTGTCTTCGGATAAAGGGGAAAGCGAAAATGCAATTGCATAATCGGAAGTTCGTTTCCGGCTTGCTAGCCATGGTTCTCGTTGTTGCGGCAGGCGCCGCAGCGGCGACTAGCAGCAATACCCCGTCGTCCGAAGTGATCCAAGGCGCGGCCACGGACGCCTCGAAAAATGCGGCCCAGGAAGGTTCGCGCAATGTGGGACTAGTGATCGGCGGCGGTGTGGCAGCAATCGCTAGCGGTGGTCAGACGGTGGGCGGGACCGGCATGCGTCGCTTTGCCTTGCCAGGGCAGGGGCAGACCGGCTTGGCGGGCGCCAGCCAACCGGCATGGAATGCCTGGGTCGCCTATTCCCGCAGTGATGTGGCATTCAATTTCGCCCCCCGTCAGTCCAGCGGCAACATCGAGGTCGGCCTGGTTGGTGTCGACTACACCCTGGCCAATCGGGTGATCGTGGGCGTCGCGGTTGCTGGCGACCGAAGCAGGATCGGCCTCAATTTCAATGGAGGCAACCTCTCCGGTAGCGGCTGGACGATCGCCCCGTATATCGGCGTGCCCCTGAATCGGAACTGGGCACTGGATGCGACCATCGGGCTGGGCCGGACCAGCACGGACATCAATTCCGGAGGCGGCACCGGAACGTATCGCTCCGAGCGGACTATTGGTTCGGTGGGATCGACCTATCGCACCAGCATGGGCAATTGGCAGCTTTCCGGTCGTGGCGCGCTCCTGTTTGCCAATGATCGGCTCGGCGCATACACGCTCTCGAATGGAACCTTCATTCCGGACGGTACAGTCAACGTGACGCAGCTTCGCCTGGGTGGCCAAGCCGGCTACAACTTTGGCGGCGTCGTGCCATATGTCGGACTGACGTACGTGCATGACATCAATCGCCCGACACAGCAGCCTGTTGCGGGTCAGAGTGCGGCCAACGACCGCGATGCTTGGACGCCCACCATCGGCATCCGCTTCAATTCGGGTGGGTCCTTGTATGGCGGTATCCAGTATTCGTCGGAGCAAAGCCGCTCGGAGGTCAAGAACAATCAATGGTTGTTCAACCTTGGGTTGCGTTTCTAGACAACAGAAAACCGCCGACACCGGCTTTTCAGGCAGGTTCGGGAGTTCCTTGCCGATGCGGCTGATGACCGCATCGGCATTTTTTTTGGTTGCCGGCTGTGCGTTGGTCGAATCGCCGGGCGAACGCGCGGCCGTCATCCTCGCAGAGGCGAGCCTGGTTTCTTTTGCGTTACCCGACGACCGCATGGTTGCGTTTGGCCGGGGCGCGCGGGCGGAGCGCCTGACGATCTATCTCGAGAGTGATGGTGCGCCTTGGCCGTGGCCAGATGAGCCACCGAGTGATCCTACGCCAGTGGTTCCGACAGTGGTGCGTATGGCTGCGGCTGATCGCGCGCCGGCGGTGGCCTATGTCGGGCGACCGTGCCAGTATCTGCGGCCTGATCGACTGGCGGTGTGCGACCCGGCTTTCTGGACCTTGGGACGATTCAGCGAGGCCGCAGTGGCAATGACCAACGCTGCAGTCGAAGAACTGCGGCGCAGACACGGCGCAAGCAGGATCGACCTTGTCGGCTACTCGGGAGGCGGAGCAATGGCGGTTCTGGTGGCATCCAGAAGAAGCGACGTTTCTTGCTTGGTGACTGTCGCTGCTCCCCTGGACATTGATGCCTGGACGGTTGCCAAACAGGTCACGCCTCTGTACGGATCGCTCAATCCGACGAACTTCCCTCTGCCGACTTCTGTGCGTCAGACGCACTTTCGCGGTGTACAAGATCAGGTTGTCCCGCTGCACACAATCTCCCGCTACCTGGCCCAGGCGCCTCACAGCCAGGTAGTGGATGTGCCTAGGTACGGTCATGACTGTTGCTGGGCAGGAAACTGGTCGGAGCTATTGAAGCAATCGTGCCTGAGGAGTTGACTCAAGGGCAACAGCGGCATGGCGCTTCTGGCCCAAGGGCTGCGCATGTTGCTATCCTGCTGGGCACCCTGGATGGCGCCGCATTCCTTCCGCAACAGTTGGACAGCATCCAGGAGCAAAGCCATCGCGACTGGTCGATCGAGGCCTCGGACGACGGATCCAAGGACTCGACGCTCGACGTTCTTGCAAGCTATCGGCGTCGTTGGGGAGACGCACGCCTGCAAGTCCGGCGCGGCCCGGCGCATGGGTTTTGCGCGAATTTCCTGTCTTTGGTTTGCGCGGTCGACATCCAGGCAGACTATTTCGCATACTGTGACCAGGACGATCTTTGGGAGCCAGACAAACTAGAACGTGCGGTTCGATGGTTAAGTAACCAACCGAAGGACACCCCCGCGCTTTACTGTGGAAGGACGCGCCTGGTTGATGTGCACGGCGAGACGATCGGATTCTCGCCCTTGTTCACCCGCCCTGTCGGAATCAGGAATGCGCTCGTGCAAAGCGTCGCAGGCGGGAACACTATGATGATCAACGGGGCTGCTCGTACCTTGCTTGTTGAGGCGGGCCCGGATATCGATGTCCAAACACATGACTGGTGGACCTATCTGGTGGTTGCTGCCTGCGGGGGTGTGATCCACTACGATTCTCATTGTTCAGTCGCATACCGCCAACACGCTGCGAATCTGGTTGGCAGCAATATCTTCATGCGGGGCCGTGTGCGGCGGGCTGCCCGTTTGCTGGCCGGACATTTTCGAGAAATGAACGAACGCAACATGACGGCGTTGTCCCGACTGCGCCACAAGATGGACAAAGATTGCAAGGAGACCGTCGATTGCTTTGCGCTAGCCAGGCGTTCAGGTACGCTGGGCCGGATCAAGGGAGTTCTTTCTGCAGGGGTGTACTGCCAGACACCGCTTGCAAACCTCGGGTTGGCAGTGGCGACGATTCTCAACCGCCTCTAAGCAAATTGCTTGGCCGGTGTCGATCGCGTCTGCGCATACGGTCAAGGATCAAAACATGCGCGAGTAGTCGATTGCTTCCGGTGATTCGCTGTGAGAGGGGCAAGGTGCCCCTCGGCCTGCGACGGTATAATTCCCTGTGAAAAAGACGGGAATTTGTGGAAAAGACTGCCACTGTTGGAACCCTGATGGCGGGGTTCGATGCACCCATTGATCCGGTAGCCTAGCTATGCGACTCTCGGCTTATTTGTTTGCCTCGCTTTTCTGTATCGCTGCGACCGGCTGCAATCCTGCCAGCAATTCCGGCTCACTCGAAAAGGCCAAGGAATTTCTCGCGAAAGGAGAGCACGCTGCTGCCATTCTCGAAGTAAAGAACGTGATCGCCAACCGTGCGGATTCGCCGGAAGCAAGATATCTGCTCGGGAAGGCCTTGCTTGAATCCGGGAACCCGGCGGGAGCCGAGATTGAATTGCGCAGAGCCAAGGATGAGAAGTTTCCCGTAGATCAGGTTCTGCCGCTTTTGTTGCGCAGCCTTTTGGCGAAAGGCGAGGCGCGCAAGGTGATACACGAAGCTGCTGGCGTACTTCTCACCTCACCGTCTGCAAAGGTGGAGGCAAAGGCATATCTCAGTCTTGCCTACCTAGCTATCGGAGACAAGGGCTCGGCGGCGAAGGAGATCGCGGAGGGGCTGGCTACCCAGTCCGATCATCCTCTGGCAATGCTGGTTGAGGCACGTATCAAGCTTGCCGCCGGAGACGTGAAGGCTGCGCTCAGTCTCTTGGACGCACTCATCGCCAAGCATCCGCGCGACTATGACGGGCAGTATCTTCGCGCCTCGGTCCTGTTCGCGCTTCAGCAGTATGACCAATCGGAGCAGGGTTATCGCAAGGCACTCGAGCTTCGCAAGGATGATCCTTCTGCGCGAGGCGCCCTGGTGTTCGTGAGACTTCAGCGCGCCGGCTTCAGCCCGGAATCCCCCCATTTCGCTGCGGCCGAGGCAGAACTGGCCGAAATGAAGCGTGCATTACCTAATCAGGTCCGCACGATTTTCCTGGAAGCGCAGGTCGCATATTACAAAGGCGATCTGCAACAAGCTTCCGAACGGATTCAGTTGGTTTTGCGCTCGTTTCCAAACGATTTCAGTGTATTGCAGCTAGCCGGGGCCTTGCGTTACAGGCTTGGCGCCTTTGTCGAAGCAGAGAACCATCTCCGTCGCGCGCTGCAGATTGACTCGAAATCTGTTCCGGTGCGGCGTTGGCTCGCCCTTACGTATATCGGCTTGGGTCAGATGAGCCGGGCGATCGAAACCATCACTCCGGCGTTACGCGACATTGAGAATGATCCGGACATGCTGCATGTGGCCGGAGAAGTATTCATGCAGGCGGGAGATTTCAAGCGGGCTGAGGGCTTTTTTCGCAAGGCGGTTGAACTGAAGCCGGACGACTCCTCGAAGCGCCTGCAACTCGCATTTGCGCGATTGGCGGCAGGGCAATTTGAGGCGGGTACTCGCGATCTGGAGCGCATGGCCGAGACCGACAGCGGCATCACCGCCGATCTTGCGCTTGTCGCGGCGCATTTTGAGAAGCGATCATACGAAAAAGCACTGTCGTCCCTGACGCAACTGGAAAAGAAGCGCCCGCGCGATGCCATGGTCCAGAACCTGCGTGGACGGATTTTGTTGGCCGCTGGAAAAACCGCAGACGCCCGGCGCAGCTTCGAGAATGCTGTGGCCCTCAGCCCAAGTTTCCTCCCGGCAGCCATGTCCCTCGCGGAGCTGGATATCGCGCAAGACAAGGGCGCGGACGCGTTGGCGCGCCTCGAGAAGGTTCTGGCAGCGGAGCCTCGCCATGTACCTGCGATGCTCGCGTTAGCAGGCCTCAAGGCTGCACAAAAGTCCCCTGCCGCGGAAATCGAGGCGCTGATTCAAAAGGCGGTAGAGGCATCTCCTGCCGATCCTGCGCCGCGACTGGCACTGGTGAGGCACTTGATCGATGCGGGCGATAAGCGGCGGGCGTTGAGCGCGGCGCAGAATGCGTACGCCGCGATGCCGTCATCCGCAGACATCGCTTCCCTTCTCGGGCAGGCACAGATTGTTGCCGGTGAATTCAATCAAGCGCTGGTGACGTTTGGGAAAATGGCGGCCGCAGAGTCGACCGCGATGGGCGGTCATATGGGAATGGCCGATGCACATGAAGCGGCGGGCAACAATAGTGGTGCCATCGAGTCCCTGCAGAAGGCATTGCGTGCTAACCCGGGTTTTGTTCCGGCCCAATTGCGTATCGTTGCTATCTATGTCCGGACAGGGCGGGCACCCGATGCATTGGCTTTTGCACGCAACTTGCAGCGAGAACAACCTCGATCGTCCCAAGGGTTCGTTCTGGAAGGAGAAGTGCGGCTGGTTACAAAGGAACTTGCGGAAGCCGAAGCGGCGTTTCGCAGTGCCATGAAGATCGCCGACACCAGCGAGACCGCGATCAAGTTATTCGCGGTCATGGGGGCACAGGGCAAGTTGGCGGCCGCGGATCAGTTCGCGCTTGCGCGCATCAAGGAATTTCCCAACGACACCGTATTTCGTCGATTTGTCGCTGAAAGCGCGATTTCGCGCCGGGAATTCTCCGCGGCGGCCGCGCACTACCGCGCCATGCTTGCTTTGCTGCCAAACGATCCGGCGATCCTGAACAATCTTGCGTCGCTGGCTCGTGAATTGAAGCAACCGGACGCGCTGGATTTGGCAGAGCGTGCCTACAAGCTCGTGCCGAACAACCCGGCGATAATGGATACCCTCGCATCGGTGCTTGTCGACAAGGGCGATGTGGGTCGTGCGCTGACTTTGCTTGAGAAGGCGTCGACGAAATCGCCGCCGGATTCCCCGATTCGCCTTCATTACGCAGTTGTCCTGAACAAAGCCGGAAAGCGGGCTGAAGCGAGGCGCGAGCTTGAGGCGTTGGCGGCTTTGGGCGCTCGCTTCAAGGGACAAGCGGAAGTTCAGCGCCTGCTTCGCGAGTGACGCTGAATCATCGGCAACGGCGTTTACGGAGATTGATTTGAGCGACCCGATCCAGCTCTTCGTTCCACAGTTCCGCATCGAAGAGTGCCTCACCGAAATCCGTGAATGTCTCGAAAAGGGCTGGACCGGGCTTGGCTTCAAGACAGTTGCCTTCGAAAAGGCATGGTGCGACTACACCGGCCTCCCCTACGGGCACTTTCTTTCCTCGGCGACCGCCGGGCTTCATTTGGCTATCAATGTGCTCAAGGGGGCAGGGGGATGGGTGGACGGTGACGAGGTGGTGACGACTCCCCTCACTTTCGTCTCGACCAATCACGCGATTCTGTACAACGGCCTGCGGCCGGTGTTTGCCGATATCGATGCCAGCTTGTGCCTCGACCCGCAGAGCGTGCTGCAGCGGATCACGCCGCGCACCCGTGCCGTCGTATTTGTCGGCATGGGGGGCAATACCGGCAGACTCGATGAGATCGCCAAAATATGCTCGGAACGCGGACTAAAGCTCGTCATTGACGCCGCACACATGACCGGCACTCGCTGGCTTGGGCGGCACATAGGGGGCGAAGCGGACGCGACTGTATTCAGTTTTCAGGCGGTCAAGAACCTGCCAACGGCCGATTCCGGGATGATCTGCTTTCGTCTGGCCGAGCATGATGAATTGGTGCGCAAACTCGCCTGGCTAGGCATCAACAAGGATACCTACACACGGACCACGGGGGGCGGCGCTTACAAGTGGATGTACGACGTCGAGGAGGTCGGATTCAAGCACCACGGCAATTCGATCATGGCCGCAATCGGCCTGGTGCAGTTGCGCTACGTCGAAAGAGATAACGCATACCGGCGTCAATTGGCATCGTGGTACCGCGCGGGCCTGGCAGGCCAGGCCGCGGTGCGCTCCGTGGATGTCGTGCCCGGCTGCGAGTCATCCTGCCACCTGTTTCAGATACGGGTCGGCAATCGCGATGCACTGATGCTTGCCCTCAATGAGCATCAGGTGTATCCGGGTGTCCATTATCGGGACAACACACTCTATCGCATGTATGCCTACGCCCAGGGTACCTGCCCGGAAGCCGCGCGTGCGAGTGATGAATTGATCTCCCTTCCGATGCATCTCGGACTCGGGTTCGACGATGTTCGCCGCGTGGTTTCGCTCGTCCTGCGCTACGCCCGATGAAGCCAGCGGTACGGCTGGTTACGGAAGGTCCGGTGTCGCTGCGCCTTGTCGAACGCAAGGACATCGACATGCTCCTGCGCTGGCGAAACCGCGACGACGCGCGGGTTTGGTTCAAGCATTCGGACGTCATTCCTCGCGCAGATCATCTACGCTGGTTTGAGGATTATCTTGAGCGCGATGACGATTTCATGTTCGTCGCCGAGTGCAGCGGGATCGCGGTGGCGCAGGCCGCCGTGTACCGTGTCGAGCCCGTTCGAAGGCAGGCGGAAATCGGGAGGTTTCTCGCGGCGCCCGGTATGTCCGGCCAGGGCTATGTCGCCAAGGCGTGTGCCGCACTCCTCGAATGGTGCGCACGCGATCTTGGACTTCAATACGTTTATCTTGACGTGAAGTCCGAAAATGCACGAGCGATTCACGTGTATTCGCGCGCCGGATTCCTCGAGGAGTCCCGAAGTGCAGGCATGGTCCGCATGGGACTCGCGCTCCGGAAGCCCGCGGGTACAGTCTGATGCCTGAAGCTGCGAGGCTGGTCGCCGACTGGCAAAAGGCGCTCGCCGATTGGCGCGTGTGGACTTTTCTGGGCTGCCAGGACATTCGGTTTCGCTTTCAACGCTCCTTTTTCGGGCCGCTTTGGCTGCTGATTTACACCGGATTCTTCGTAGTCGGTGCCGGTGTCTTCTTCGGCCTGATGTTTGCGCAGCCAGTGGAAGTGGCCGTCCCTTTCCTGACTGCGGGGGTGGTTCTTTGGGCCTTTCTGGTGGCGACTTGTGTGGACGGCGCGAATGCGTTCGTCAACGCCGAGGGATACATCAAGCAATTCTGTTATCCGAAGCAGATTTACCTGCTACGTTGTCTGGTGACCCAGGCACTGGTCTTGGCTGCCGGTCTCGCCATTCTGCCGCCGATTCAACTCTGGTTCGGGAAATTTCAGCCATTGGGCTGGATACTGTCTGTACCAGGGCTCGTGCTGGTTCTGCTTACGGCGCTGGCGCATATCACCATCTTTGCCTATCTTGGGACGCGATTTCGTGACCTCGCGCACGTAACTTCGAGCATTTTTCAGGTGCTCTTTTTCGTGACACCGATCATGTACCCGGTTCACTTGCTCAAGGAAAGAGGGCTTGACTTCGTGTATCGGTTCAATCCCGGGCACTATCTGCTCGATGTCATTCGTACGCCGATACTCGAAGGCGGGTGGGCCGCGTCGTCGAGTTATGCATTCTGCCTGACGTATCTTGCGGTCACGTGGTTGCTGGCGCTTGCTGTGACGATCCGGCTTGATCGACGCGTGGTGTACCTGCTGTGAGCGAGATCGGGATTGAACTCAAGGGCGTCGGCCTGAGATTCGACGGCCGAATCGATACCCAGGCCGGCCTCCGGGGATGGCTCGTCGACCGCGTGTCGGGTCGAGAACGAAAATCGGGCTTCTCGGTGCAGGCCTTGCGTCAGGTGAGCCTCAAGATATCGCAGGGCCAGCGGGTCGGGTTGATTGGCCTCAACGGGGCCGGAAAATCAAGCCTGCTCAAGGTAATGGCAGGAATCTACCCACCGACCGAGGGGGCTGTCGTGGTTCGGGGACGCGTATGCCCACTGTTTGAGTTCGCTACCGGTTTCGAAATGAATCAATCCGGTTGGGACAACATTCGCATTCGCGGCATGTTGGTTGGCATGACGCAGGAGGAAATCGAGGCGAAGATGCCGGCGATTGCGGAATTTACGGATCTGGGAGAATTCCTGGACTACCCGGTTCGCACTTACTCGGCAGGCATGTTCATCCGCCTGGCGTTCTCGATCTCGACCAGCGTTGATCCGGAAATCCTCCTGATCGATGAGGTCATGGGGGCTGGCGATGTCCGCTTCGCAGACAAGGCGGCGCGCCGCATGCAGTCCTTCATGGAGCAAGGGAAGATACTGGTTTTCGCAACCCATAACCTGGAACATCTCAAGACAATGTGCGAGCGCGTGGTCTGGATCGACCGGGGTGAGGTTGTCAGCGATGGCCGGGCGTCCGATGTGGTCGATCAATATCTCGCGTTTGGAGCGTCCGGCGTCAGGACTTCGCCAGCGGCGATGTGATCGTAATGGGCAATCGCGAGATGGGTCCTTTGATCGCCGCGGTGCTCCAGCGCGAGATCGTGGCCACGCGGCAATTTTCCCGGGCACCGCCTGGTCGCAGGTGGTGTTCTTCGACAGATGTAGAAAGGATGATCAATGAGACGGGTTTTCTTCCATAAATTGGTTTGCATAGTGATTTGTGCGCTGGCGGCCCTGGTGCCGGGATCGTCCGGTGCCGCCGACTCGAGGCAATTCAGCCGCTCGATGCCGCCATCATTCGCCGGCCTGCCTGTCAAGGACGGCGGGCGATGTGAGATTGATGCGTTGAACTTCGCCCTGTTCGAGAATTCTCCGATGCCTTTGCGGCGCGGGGCCAGCCTGGCACTGGCGGGATGGGCCGTTGTGGATGTGCGCGCCGGGACTATTGGCGCGGCCAGAGCGGTGCAGGTCGGCACAGATCCCGCGTTCTTCGTCTCTGGCGAAAGCTATGTGCGCAACGGGCTGGGGGCTGCGCTTGGCAATCCGGCGCTTGATCGCGGTGGATTCAAGGTTGAAAGGATTGCCTTGAATATCGCACCAGGCAGCCACCGCCTATTCATCTTGATCCTGTCCGGCAAGGAGGTCTTGCGTTGCGATACCCGGCGGGTGCTGCGGGTAGAGTGACATGGCAACTGGCACTGAACCCGCCCTCGACGACTTTCCTGAGGCTGGCCCTACTTTTTCACCGCATCGGGAAATGCGCGCCGCCGACTTTCTTGCGGGTGCGAGGGTCAACCGACGCAAGTGCCTCATCGAGAACCCCAAGGTATCGGTCATCCTGCCGACCTTCTGTCGCGCACGCAGCGGCCTGCTGGCGCAGGCGATGGAGTCGGTACTCTCTCAATCGTTCGGCTCGTTCGAATTGCTGGTCATGGACGACGGTTCGACAGACGGAACCGAAGATCTGATTGCGGACTACGTCCGTGCCGATGAGCGCGTCGTGCACGTTCGTCATGATTCAAACAGCGGCCTGCCTGCATTGCGGGTCAACGAAGGTCTTGCGATGGCGCGCGGGGAGTTTTGCGCTTATCAGTTTGACGACGATCGCTGGACTCAGGGGGCGCTGGATACCCTGGTCGGCGCACTGGAACGGGAGCCGAACTACGAGGTGGCCTACGGAATCTGCGTGTTTCGACAGGCGGATGCCGAGTACCAGCTTGCTTCTCCGTTCAACTACAGTCGCCTGGTCGAGTCGAATTACATCGCCAATAACAGCATTCTTCATCGGCGCGCCGTTTTCGAGCGCTTCGGCGGCTATGACGCCCATGTTGTCATGCGCCGGTTGTGCGATTGGGACCTTTGGCTGCGCTGGGCTCGCCACGTAAGGTTTCTTTATGTTCCGGAGGTCGTAAGCCTGGTCGATGCCGCCGTCGCGGACTCTTTGGGACGTACCGTGCACTATGACTCGTATGCTGCGCGTGTGCACATGGCCTTGCCCCGGGATCATCTACTCCGGCCCGCGAGCTTTCCTGACTATCGGATCGACGGCCTCGGCCATCTCCGACATCTCGGCGGGGAAAAGACGGCAGCGATTTGGAGGCAGCAGATCGGACCGTTTCGCACCAGGCATCGCGACAGGTTTCCGGAGATCCTCCCGCCGTCGCGCAAGTTGCATGTGATGGTGGTGAAGGCGCATTTCGACACGACACTTGACATAACGATTCTCGACAATGCGGCGTGGCTCGAACCTCGTTTTGCATTCACATTTGTTCCACAGAGCCAGGCCGAAGAATCCCATGTGGCCGCGTGCGATATTTTGCTGTTGCACAGGACCATTGAACCACGTGCGGAAGAGCTCGCCCGCTGCGCGCGTCGTGCCGGCAAAGCGGTCGTGTTCCTCATGGATGACGACCTCTTGTGGTTCCATGAACTGGGTGAGGAATTTTCGTATCTTGCCCCGGGAGCGCCTTATCGCGCATCCCTTGAGGTGCAGATTCGCCACGCGGACCTCGCGCTGGGTTATTCGCGCCTGATCGTAGATTCGATCGCGGGCCTCAACCCTCGCTGGGTTCAGCTGCAGACCAGCATCCCTTCCTTTCGTCTTGACGAGGCCAGGCGCAAGGCCTATGTCAAGTCGACTGCGACGGCACCTTCCAAGCGGGTCCGCATTGGCTTTGCCGGCAGTAGCGCCCGGCGTGAGGAACTGGAGAGGCTCTGGCCCGCGATTGTGGACGTCAGCCGATCGCTCGGTAGTGCGGCAGAGTTCTGCTTTTGGGGATTCAGGCCAGCCGGTCTCGAACAGATCGAGTCGCCGTGGGAGTGTGAGGAGTTCACTTTCAGTTACGGGGAGTACCTCGATCGGCTCACTACAAGCGGATTCGACATCATGTTGGCTCCGCTGATGACGGAGCGAAGGGCCAAGCAGGCAAAATGTCCGATCAAGTTTCTGGAAATCACGGCTGCGGGTGCTGTCGGCATCTATTCCGATGTCGAGCCGAATGGCGTAGTGACCCATGGTCTGGATGGCATCAAGTGCGGCCCCTCGCCGGAAGAGTGGCGGGATGCAATTCTCGCCGCGGTCGCCGCTGGCGTGGCCGGCAGGGTTGCGATGCTGCGGGCAGCACTGCGCAAGGTCGAAGCGGATTTTCTCAGCGAGTCGCGAGCGCGGCAGCTGGGTGCGGCTCTTGATGCTGCAGCTTTCCGGGCAAGCCTCAAGCGACGCCTGGAGTCACGCAGGGCCCGGATTGCGTACTTTTGCCATAGCCCTTTTCTTGGGGGAGGGGAAAACCATCTCTTGCGCCATGCACAACTGGCGCAGCGATACTCGTTCGACACGGTGCTGGTCCTGCCTCTCAATTCCAAAGGGGTGGATGGCGAAGTGCCGCGCATCGCGCGTGCGGCAGGAATCGAGGTCGAATATCTGCCGTTCTTGGTTGAGACAGAAGTGCAAGATCAGCGTCAGCTCGACCATGGCTGTATCGCAGAGCTGTGGCGCTGGTTGAATGCACGCGACATCTCGCTGGTACACAGCGTGACTCTGATGCGCGAGGTCGGCGAAGCATGCCGCCGTGCAGGGGTTCCCCACGTGTCCTCGCTATACGCTACATCCAGCGACGCGGCAGTGGCATGGTCGCACTGTGATGGCATCCACTCGGATTCATTTCGGTATGCCAACGCTTGGTCGAAAGTCCTGGGTTCGCCCGCGTATCGCATTCCATCGCCGGTGCCGGCTGCATACTTTCAGATCGGTGAACGCCCGCGTCGGGATCGGGAGGTCCCGGTCGTTGGTGTTTTCGGGACACTCCAGGCGCGCAAGGGGCAACTGCAGGCAATCCAGGCAGTCGGCCAATTGCGCCAGTTACACGGCATCGAGGTCGAACTACGTCTGGTTGGCTATAACCACTTTTTCCCCGATTATGTCCAGGCGTGTCTGGACGCGTCCCGCGACGCCGGTATCGGCGAGCGACTTCGATTGACTGGTTTCGTATCGGACCCGACGGCCATGTTTGCCGATGTCGATGTGGTCCTGTGCGCCAGTGACTGGGAATCTCTTCCGCAAGTCGTCCTCGAGGCGATGGCGGCGCGCAGATTGGTCGTCGCACCAGCGGTCGGCGGAATCGGAGATGTGCTCTCGTCCCGGTGCGGGGTGCTCATTGGCGACAACAGCGCCGATGCCATTCTTGCAGGACTGGTCGAGGCTTTGCGCATGGACGACGGCGAACGCGCGAGGCGACTGGCTCTGGCCAGAACAATCGTCGAGTCCGAGGCGACCGAGGACGTCGTTGCCGGCGCGCTATTCCGCATGTATCGGGATGCCGCTCAGCGATGTCCCGATCCTGCAACCCAGGCGGAGGCAGGGGCTGACGGCCGCAGCGGGCGGGTACTCGCGGATACGCTGGAACGCTTGCGCGCCAGGTTAAGGTCGATGGCGGCGGAGCAGGCATGAGCAGCCGAATGCCGGTTCGAATAGATCTGGGCTGCGGTGCCCGCAAGGAGGAGGGATTCATCGGCCTGGATCGCAGCCCGGCGGCGGGCGTGGATATCGTTGCCGATCTGGATGCGGATCTGCCTTTGGCGGATGATTGTGTCGACTGCCTCGTCGCTTCCCATAGCCTTGAGCACGTCCGCGACCTGATGCATGCGATCAGGGAGATCTACCGGGTGTGCCGACATGGCGCCGCCATCTGCATCGTGGCTCCCTACAATGAGCAGAAGCTCAGCCTCGCCAATCCCTATCATCTCGGCGCATTCAACGAGCACACGCCGCGTTTCTGGACCACAAGCTCGAATGTCGCGATCGACCTCGATGAGTATCGTCATCCGCATGCGCTCCAATGGGGCTTGGCTGACTCCGGCGGCAACTCTGCGGCTGTCGACCTGAGGCTCGTGCACATGGAGTTCTTCTATTTTCCCGACTATCGCGGCCTGTCGCCTGAGCGGCAGCGCCAACTGCGTCGGGAAAGGCTCGACGTCTGCGATCAAATCGTCTATCACCTGGTGGCTTGGAAGCCCAACAGCGGGACCGGGCTGTCTGCGCAGGTCACCGGCGACGGCAGCCTCGCCTTCGTCGAGCCCGCCTACATCGCAAGGCGGCGGGCAGCGGACCTGAGCGATGGAATGGCGCACGCGGCGAAGCGAATCGAGGCATTGCAGAATCGGCTCGACGTCGCCGAGCGCCGCGAGAGTGCCGGGGTGGAGGCTCTCGGGCGCGCTCTGCAGGCAATGATCAACGATCATTTGCTCAGAGGGGAAAAACTGGCTGAAGACTTGCGTTCTGAACTGGCAGAAGTCAGGACGAGCATAGCCGCGCAGACGGGCAGGGTGGAAGTTCTCGCCGGCGCTCACGAAGAAAATCGGCGTCTGCACGACCAACTATTGTCCGCGGAGCGGGAGCGAATGCGCGCCTCGCTCATAGATACCGAACTCGAGGCTGCCAACGGATTGCTCGCCTGGTACCGGGCGCGGGAAGAGGAAGCCCATCGCCACGCCGCCGAGGCGAACTCTGCGGACGCTGTGCGCGATGCTGCTGATTGGCGAGATGCCGGCGATGTCGTCGGCAATCTCATGGCGCAGGCCATCGCCGGTCGCTGGTCATTGCAACAGCGCCTGATGGTCTGGCTCAGGCGCCATGACCCTCTGTGGGACGCAATTGCGCCGGGCTACAACGGACTGCGTGCATACACCGAGGGGCGGTTTCGCGATGGACATGCGTGGCGTCTGCAGTTGAGCGTAGATTTGCGAACGGTGCCATTTCGCGAGTACCGGATTGAAAGTCGGCAGCAGACACTCAGCTGCCTGGGGTTCGCGATACGGCCTCTGTTGCGCGCGCGCGCGGGTGTGGTGGGGATCGAGATTGTGTCCCACGATGAGCGAATCATCGCACAGACCATGTTGCCGCTTGCGAACCTCGATCCGTTTCAACCCGCCGAATTCATGCTGAGCGAGGTGCTGGGTCCCCTGTTTCCGGGCTGGCGGGTGCGCGTGTTTGTGCGCGACGCCCCTATCCCCGTGGCAGTGTACGAGATTGCGCGTCCGCGCCTGCTGCGCCCGGAGCCGGTTCTGGCGCCGTTCGCGATCTTTCGCTAATTGCATCGCTGACGCGACGTGCCCGACCTGCAGATCGTGCTGGTGGCCGAGGCAGAGATCGCCACCACGCAAATCATCGAAGGCATGTTGCGGGAGTGTGCGCGACGCGGACTGCATTGGACAAAGACCAGCCTGGCGACGCTTTGCCCCGCGGATCTCGGCACGACCGGCGTGCCGTTGTTTGTCCGCTGCGATGCGCCGCTATTGCGTTCGTGGGTCGATACCTTGACCCGCGCCAGGCGCCCCTATCTCTATTATCTGGACGACAATTTCTGGCGCATCGATGGCGACTCGGCGCTCGCGCATCACTATCGCCATCCGGCCGTGCGTGGGTCGATCGAACATGCAGTTGCCAACGCGTCCCTGGTCTTGACCCAGTCGCCTGAATTGGCTGAGTTTGTCGGTCGATTTAGCACCCGGGTGGTCGTCTTGCCGACTTTCTTCGACGATGCACTTGTCGCGTCTGAATCCGGCGGGTCAACGGGTGAGATCCGCATCGGTTTTGCGGGCAGTCCATCGCGCATCGACGATCTCGGTGTGCTCGTCCCGCTGATCCATCCTGTTTTGGACCTGGATGCAAGGGTCGTGTTCGAGTTCGCTGGGGTGATGCCATCGGGCCTGGCTGCGTGCCGGCGCGTGCGTCATTTCCCGCACGTCAGGGACTACGCGACGTATGTCGCGTTCCAGGCATCGCGCCGCTGGGATATCGGCTTGGCGCCGCTGCGCGATACCGAAGCGAATCGATGCAAGACCGACAACAAGTTCCGGGAATTCGCGGCCTGCGGGATCGCCGGCGCTTACGCGGACGTGGCGCCGTATCGACGTAGTGTCGAATCAGGCGTCACCGGCCTCCTAGTTGCAGAGCATTCGCTCGATTGGCAAATGGCAATCAGCAGGCTCGTGACTGACCCGACGTTGCGCCAGCACCTTGGCAGGCAGGCCCGCATCGTCGCGCACCGGCGCTATGCTCTCAACGTCAACGCACCGGCTTGGATGGAGAGGCTGACTGCTAATGGTGTCCCAATCGGCGCCAGGCGCATGCTCACCGCACAGCCCGCGTGGCGGCGCAGCCTGGCAGCCCTTCGATTGCGCCAGTTGCAAGTGCGGGAAGCGTTCCGGGTTGGTGGCGTTGCTGAGGTGGCGCGCAAGGTCGCGGCATTGCTGACCAGAAGATAGGGCCAGCGTCCTCGTCAGTTGCGCGGGCAAGTGTAGGATCCGGGGCGGCCAATCATTTTGGTGACGTTTTCCGAACGCGGCAAACAGCGACAAAAAAAGGCCCGCCGAAGCGGGCCTTTTCACAAAGCGGTCTGACGATCAAGCTTGGGGGGTCTTGCGCCGACGCATCGCAGCGACACCCAGGAGGGATACTCCAAGCAACGCCAGGGTACCCGGCTCAGGCACTCGGGTGACGGCTTGCACGGTCAACGTTCCCGCGAAAGCGTTGCCATTCGATCCGGAGTAGCCAGGCCCGCCGAAGTTGGTCGTTTCAACCGAACCACCCTGAGCCGTCAAGGGATTGTAGTCGCTGACACCGGGCGCCACCAGGTCAACACCGCTGACCATGAAGAAAGGATTGGCTGTGGATTGACCGAACGGAAGGGTGAAGCCACGCGACGCGTTGACAGGATTATTGCCGTTCCAGGAACCATTGCCGATCAGATTGGTACCGCCAGCCAGGAAGTTGTACTGGTTGTAAGCCTCCGCAACACCCGGAACGCCTGTCTGAGGACCGGCTTGCACCAACGCGTTATAGCCCAGGCCATAATTTGCCGAAGCAGTGTTCCCACCGTTCTGCTGAGTGTTGTTACCGTTGGTCACGGCAAGGCTGGCGTTGAAGAGAAGATTGCTGCCAAGGGTAAGCGGGAATCCCGTGTCAGTGAATCGCATCTTCAGGATGCCCTGATTGGCGGTGTTTCCCAGCCCGCAGCCTGCCAAACCAACACCAGGGACCCCGGTGATGCCGCAGTCATTTGCTTCCGTCGTCCGGAAGGCGGTAAAGGTGAGCACCTGGCCATACCCAGGGTTCACAACGGTGTTGTTGGTAGTGCCCGAAGTCGCGCTGATCGACCAGCCGTTGACAACGCCGGTAAACGACAGGGTCGCTGCGGCCGTGCTGAAAGGCCCGGGGTTCGGGTTCAGCAAGAAACCGAGGCTGGAATCGGCGCCGTCAAAAAACTGCAGCAGCAAAACGGCATTGGCCGGAGCCGATGCTACCGACGCCGACACCGCAGCCGCAGCCAAGGCTGCCCGGAGTGTGTGTTTGAGTTTCATATTCATTCCTCTCTAGGTTGGCAAGGCATCAGATCAACTTCAAATTTTCGGACCATTCATGCCTGGCCCGTTCCATGTCTTCTATTAAGCATCTGTCGTGCCAAAAATAAATTAACACATAAAATCAATTACTTATAAAAAATAGCGATTCCATGTGTCAGTTATATGTAAAAAATATCGACGCTTTGGGAGGACTATTGGAGCAACGCCATCTCGCGTCTTGTCTGGCTCGCTGCCGACGCTGCCTGCATTCACCGTAGTCCGAACCGGTGCATCAAGTCGTAGAGCGTCGGGCGGCTGATTCCCAGGATC
Source organism: Burkholderiales bacterium (assembly GCA_016790635.1). GTDB lineage: Bacteria > Pseudomonadota > Gammaproteobacteria > Burkholderiales > JAEUOS01 > JAEUOS01. The sequence continues at coordinate 30,534 of JAEUOR010000060.1, read as the reverse complement.
TCGGCGGCTTTGGCGAGATTGCCATTTGAGCGTGATATTGCGGCGATGATCGCGCGCCGTTCTGCTTCTTCACGAATCCGGCGCAAACTAAGATCTTCGGGTTGCGACGCCTCGGGAGTGCCCAGTCCGATATCGGCGGCATCGATCTGCTCGGCCTCAGCCATGATGACCGCGCGCTTGATGCAGTTTTCCAGTTCGCGAACGTTACCCGGCCAGGCATGTGTTTCCAGGGCATGCAGCGCCGATTCGCCCAGGCTCAGCCCGGCGCGCTTGTTTTCGTCAGCGAAACGGCGCACGAATGCATGGGCCAAGAGTGCGACGTCGCCAATGCGCTCGCGCAACGGGGGAATCGCCACGACGATCTCGGCGAGGCGGAAATACAGGTCCTCGCGGAACCGGGATTCCCGGGTCAATGCGCGCAGATCCTGATGCGTCGCGCCGACGATTCGCACATCGACGGCGATCTCCTGCCGGCCGCCAAGGCGCTCGATGACACGCTCTTGCAGGAAACGCAGCAGCTTGGACTGCAAGGGAAGCGGTAGGTCGCCTATCTCATCGAGAAAAAGCGTGCCGCGATTGGCCGCCTCGATGCGACCCGGGGTGGTCTTGGCGGCTCCCGTGAAGGCGCCCTTTTCGTACCCGAACAACTCGCTCTCCAGCAGGTTCTCGGGAATCGCCGCGCAGTTGATTGCCACGAAGCGTTCATTCTTGCGTGGCGAAGCGTCGTGGAGCCCGCGTGCCAGCAACTCCTTGCCGGTTCCGGACTCGCCCAGCAGGAGCACGGTTGCACTCGTCGCCGCTACTTTTTCTATCGTGCGGCATAACTTGAGCATCTGCGGGTCTCGCGTAAGCAAGCCGCCCAGTGAATCGGGCTGCCGCATCTGCGCCAGCCGGCGATTTTCCGCCTGCAGATCATGCAATCGAAACGCGCGCTCGATCGTCAGCGATAGCAGTTCCGGCTCGATGGGCTTGGCCAGGAAGTCATAGGCCCCCATGGCGATAGCGCGCAACGCGTTGGACTGGTCGTTCTGTCCGGTCAGGACGATGACCTTGGTGTCGGGCGCCAACGACAGAAGACTCTCAAGCAGCTTGAACCCTTCCGAGACTGAATCCGGGTCTGGCGGCAGCCCCAGGTCCATGGTCACCACGGCGGGCTCGTGACGGCGCACCTGGGCCAGAGCGGATTCGCCGTCGTCTGCCGTCAGGGCCTCGAACTTGTCCAGGGACCAGCGCAGCTGCTTTTGCAGCGCGGGGTCATCCTCGACGATCAGGAGCGGGCGCGGTTTTGCAGGAGGACTGGTCACGCTGCCTGCCGCGCCGTCGGCCGCGACATGGACATCGCGGGCTCCACTTCGAAAAGCGGCAGCAACACGCCAATGCGGGTACCTTCCCCGACGCGGCTATCCACGCTGATCTTGCCGCCCAATTCCTGCAAGTACTGAAAGCTTTCGTAGGCGCCTATGCCCATGCCCGCATCCTTGGTGGTCTGGAATGGTTTGAAAAGGCGCTCGCGCACGAATTCCTGGCTCATCCCTGTACCATTATCCTCCACCTCGAGGAGCGCTTGGCCGCCCTGGCGGCCAAGCCGCACGCGCACCGAACGAGCAGGGGTGCCTTCGGTCGCATCCAGCGCGTTCTGTATCAGGTGCCCGATCACACGTTCGATGCGCTCCGGATGACCGCGGGTCATCAGGCGCTCTTGCAGGAAAAGCTCGACTTCGCGGCCCTGCGCCGTCTTGGCAGCGTGAATCCGTTCGATGATCGTTCCAAGATCCACGCCAACCGGCGTCCCCGGAGGCGTGGCCCCTTCACGCAGCTGCAGCATCAGCTGTCGCATGCGCTCGACCGAGTGCTCGACGGTCATCAGCATGTCTTTCTGGAACTCCGGGTTGGCGCGATGACGCTCGGCATTCTTCAGCATCAATGCGAGCTGCGAGACGATGTTCTTCAGGTCGTGGACCACAAAAGCCGACATGCGGTTAAAGGCGTCGAACTTGCGTGCCTCCAGCAAGGCGTTGTTGGCGCGCATCTGCGCCAGGTAGCTGGCGGCCTGCCGGCCGGCGGTACGCAAGAGGTCGTTGACTTCCCAGTTGACATCCATCGACGTTCGCGCGCTCGAAAGGACCACATACCCCATCAACGAATTGCCGTCGAGCAGAGGGACGATCAGCCAGGCGTTCGGCAAGTCGGACAACCAGTGCGGCAGTTCCAGAGCCTCATAGCGGCGCGGATAGCTGCGAAACTCTTCAAGATTGATGACCCAGCCGCTCTCGGACAGGAAACGGCACAGCGACGAATGGACTGGTTCGGCGACGGTCTGGTCCGGAACATTCCACCGAGCGGTCTGGGTGAAACTGCGTCCCTCGTCCCCGCGCATCCACAGGCCGCCACCGGGGCTTTCGACCAGGTTGGCCATGGCGCGGATCGCCTGCTGTTCCAGACTCGCCGCGCTGTTCTCGCTCGACAGGGTCTGCGTGAAGCGCAGCCATTCCTCGCGATAGTCATAGCGGTAGCTGAAAAAATGCTTGCCGATGAAGACCCGCATCTTGGCCCGCATTGAGCCGGAGAACACCAGCACTGCCAGCCCGACCATGGCGCCGGCCACCAGCGCGACTTGCAATGTGCTACCCCAGTCGCCCCCGAAGTTGCGTACCCAATAGCCGACTGCGGCCATGAATAGGAGGTAGCCGCCGATGACAACCAGCGTTGCCGAATGGAATGCAGCCTTTTGCGACAGGCGGATCTTGGCGCCCCAGTCCTTGGTGCGCAGGGTAGAAACCAGCAGAATGGGCAGCACGCAGGCGTGCACTAGTCCGCGCGCGGCGAAAATCGCGCCGTCGAGGCGGCCGAACAGCAGGGCGTGCGCAAACAGGTAAAGGTCGAAAAGGAACGCCGCACCCAACCCCAGGGCCAGCGGCTTGACGTTCCAGCGCGAGTCGATCTCGACGTTGCGGAACACCTGCTCAAGCAGCACCAGCCCGAAAATGATCATTGCCAGCGCGTTCAGGGACGCCAAAGATTCGGTCTGCGCAGGGGAACCAACAAGTGCCGCATGGCCGTGGATGCCGACCGCAGTCACGACGAGCACGCCGGCCGCCGGAGCCAGGAATCGCGCCGGGGAGCGCGCTGCACCGACAGGTCGAATCAGCAGGAGCAGGAACGCATACCACGCGCCGTAGCGCAGCGCATCCGCGATGAACGCGACCGGCAGGAGTGTCACCTCGCGTGCAAGACCGACCGCAACGCTGAGTCCTGCCCACGTCGCGGTCAGACAAGCTGCTGCGAACATGGCGGCACTGGCAGGGCCGGCGCGCCAGTCTCGCTTGGACCAAGCGAGATGGCCCGCAAACGCCGCATACAGCAGCGCGGCCACGCCGTAGGCCCAAACGATGACGGTCATGGCGCTATGTTGTCGAGCGGTCTAGGCAATTCGGGGGCAGCGTGTCGTGCTCCGCGCCTTGTGGTGCAGGAACATTGCAACGGATGGGCGGAGGCGCCGTGACCACGGCGAGCATCGTATCCTGAAAAACCTGGTTGCGGGATGATGCTTCGGGGACGGACTGCCCACACTGCAGTGAAACCCCGATTCCTTCCGCGATCTTCTAGTAGCGGAAGAGCTGTCGAAGGTCAGGCGGTCTAACGCGCCCCCTTGCCGGTCAAGACCACGCCAATGGTCTCGAACAGCACCAGGATGTCGAGGAACAGGGAGTTGTTCTTGACGTAGTACAGGTCGTACTGCAGCTTCTCGGCCGAATCCTCGACCGTGGCGCCGTAGTGATAGCGCACCTGCGCCCAGCCGGTCACGCCGGGCTTGACGCTATGGCGCACCGCATAGAAGGGGATTTCACGAGTCAGCTGATCGACGAAGTAGGGCCGCTCCGGGCGCGGGCCCACCAGGCTCATGTCGCCGCGCAGCACATTGATGATCTGCGGCAGTTCGTCGATGCGGGTCTTGCGAATGAAGCGGCCGACGCGCGTCACGCGGGCGTCATTGCCGGTTGCCCACTGCGGCTTGCCGTCCTTTTCGGCATCGGTGACCATGCTGCGGAACTTGATGACGTTGAAGAGGCGCCCGTTGCGCCCGACACGCTCCTGACGGTAGAAGATCGGGAATCCGCTTTCGATGACGATGACGACCGCGGTGATCAGCATGACCGGCAGTGACACGAGAAGCAGGATGCTGGCGCAGACGATGTCGAACAGGCGTTTCAGGAAGGCGCGGAACGCTCCCTGGCGAAACCCGTCGCCGAAGATCAGCCAGCCTGCGCGCAGCGAATCAAGGCGGATCTGGCCCAGGGTTTGCTCGAAGTGGCTGGCCAGGTCGAGCACCTTGACGCCGATCAGCTTGCAGTCGAGCAGTTCGCGCAACGGCATGGCGCCGCCCCGGCGCTCGCTCAATGCGACCACGATTTCGTCGACCTTGAGGGCTCGCGCGGTGTCGGTCAGCGACTGTGTGTTGGGGAGCAGGCGGTCGGCCGGGACCCGGATATCCTCTTCCGCAGGGCTGGGATAGAAGCCCACGATCTGGACGTTGGGATCGGACTTGTCGAGCGCGCGGCGCACCGCCAGGGCGTGCTCGCCGGCACCGAACACCAGCACCCGGCGCACCAGCATTGGCGTGCTGCCAGCGTGCGCTACCCCCAGGCGATGCACGACCATGCCGAAAACTGCCGTCATGGCAGGCACGGCGAGCAGGTCGCGGCTGGTGTCGGCCAGCGGGGCGAAGGTGAAAATCGCGTAGGCCACAGCGCCCGCCAACCCGAGCGAGAAAGCGCCGCGCAAAAGCGATTGGGCGAGGGAGCGCGAGTGGGTCGATTGGTAGAAGCCCATCCAGGCGTTGAACGACAGTGTGGTGATCGCCAGCGCCAGCGCACACGCCAGCACGACCAACGGATCGATCTGCATGTGACTGCCGACCCAGAAAATTGCTGCGGCGACTCCGACCAGGACAAAAGAGAAGTCGGCGGCCAGATCGAAGATCGTGCGGGCCCGCAACCAGTGGCTGAACAAACGAATCATGCTAGCTCCCGGTGCCAGGAAAACGGCGCGCCGCAAGCCGGCTCGCGGGGAAAATGAAGAGGGGCGGAAAAGTCATTCTTCTTGGTCGCTTCGGCGTGGATGCGAAGGTACTCCAGCTAGGACTGCCACGGGGTGGTGCGAATGTCAAAACATGTCAACTTGATGGCCTATGCAGGTGACATATGTCACTCGCATGGCCGATGGAACACAATTTCACAATCCCGCTGAAATCTCGCGGACGCCCGGCCGCTCTCAAACGGGTCCTTGCCCGGCAAGCTGAACCCACAGCAAAAAAGTGATGACAATGGCATCGACAGAGCCCCGTTCGGTGCAGGAAACATGTCAAATTGCAGGCGAATCCTCACGAAATGAATTTTCCGCCACAAAATCGCAAATTTCTTCCATTTCCGTGACCTGCTTGTGACATATGGCGCAAAGAGGCTTGTTTTCCTGAGGCCGGAGTGCCATGGATCACGGTGGGCCGCAGGGGGCACGTTGGCACCGGTTTTTCCGCGCAGGCCGCCCCCGGGGGTCTTGCGCGATGCGCGCAGCGCGCATCGGGAACTTTCCTCGCACAACGGCAGCGGCCTGGCGCAAGCCGAGATGAAGAACCGATCGGGAGCGAGCGCAGCGGGGCCTGGCAGGTTGGTCCCGCCGACAGGAATCGAACCTGTATCTAGCGCTTAGGAGGCACTCGTTCTATCCATTGAACTACGGCGAGCGCGGCGACTTGCGGGCGCATTCTAGCCGGTCCGAAGCGCCGACCGACTGCTGCGAGCATGGCGCCATTCGTGCGGCCCCAGCCCATCGAAACAACGCCTTGGCCCGGTTAAAATCAGGTATATGATCTCAAGCATCGACCATGTCGTCATCACCTGCCGGGACCTGGGCGCCACGGTGGACTTCTATACCCGCGTGCTGGGCATGCGCCTGGAGGAGTTCGGCGAACCTCCCAAGCCGCGCCGCAAGGCGCTGGTGTTCGGGGGCCAGAAGTTCAACCTGCACCAGGCCGGCGACCGCTCGGTCACCGACATCTACGCGCGCGCACCGTCTCCCGGTTCGCTTGACTTCTGCCTGATCGCCGCGGTCCCGCTGGACGATGTGATCGTGCATGTGACTTCGCTTGGCGTGCCCATCGAGGTCGGACCGGTGCGCCGCACCGGGGCGCGCTGGCCGATCCGGTCGATCTACCTGCGCGATCCGGACGGCAATCTGGTCGAGGTCGCCGAGCGCTGGCCGGACTAGGCCGGGTCACCGTGCCGATTGCCACGCTGGTGCGGGCAGAGCTTGCGTACGGGCATGTGCCGCTCCTCGACCGCGTCGACTTCGCCGTCGAAGCCGGGGAGCGCATCGCGCTGATCGGCCGCAATGGTGCCGGCAAGTCCTCCCTCCTGGCCGTACTGGCCGGCGCGCGATTACTTGACGATGGCGCGGTGCGCATCACTCCCGGGGCCCGGGTGGGCGTGGTCGAGCAGGAACCGCGTTTTGCCGCCCACGCGACTGTACTGGATGCGGTCGCGGCGTCGCTGGGGCAGGAGGGTGCGCTACTGCAGGAGTACGAGGAGGCGGCCAGGCGCCTGGACGACACCGATGGTGCTGCTGTGCGACTGGCTGAACTTGAAACGCGCATCGAGAAGGCCGGCGCCTGGGACGCGCGCCGGCGCCTCATGGCGGTGATCGAGCGCCTCGGGCTCGACCCGGCGCGCCTGGTTGCACAGTGCTCGGGCGGCGAGCAAAAGCGTGTCGCACTGGCGCGTGCGCTCGCCTGCGAGCCCGACCTCCTGTTGTTGGACGAACCCACCAACCACCTGGATATCGACGGCATCGGCTGGCTGGAAGAGTGGGCGCTTGGCTATCGCGGCGCGCTCCTCATGGTGACCCACGATCGGGCGTTCCTGGACCGGGTCGCGACGCGCATCGCCGAGCTGGACCGCGGACGACTGCTCTCGTTTCCGGGCAGTTATGCGGCCTACCAGGAACGCAAGGCCGCGCAAATCGATGTCGAACGCGTCGTCAACGCGAAGTTCGACCGCTTTCTTGCGCAGGAAGAAGTCTGGATTCGCAAGGGCATCGAGGCGCGCCGCACGCGCAACGAGGGGCGCGTGCGACGCCTGGAGGCCTTGCGTCGCGAGCGTGCCAGGCGCCAGGAACGCCAGGGGCGTGTTGCCATGGCGATCGATGATTCGCAGCGCTCCGGGCAACTGGTGGCCGAGTTCACCGCGGTCAGCAAGGCTTTTGCGGGGCCCCCCATCGTGCAGGATCTGGACTTGACGCTCATGCGCGGTGACAAGCTTGCCATCATCGGACCCAACGGCGCGGGCAAGTCCACGCTGATCCGCCTGATGCTGGGCGAGCTTGCTCCCGATTCCGGCAGCGTGCGGCGCGGTACGCGGCAGGAGGTCGCGTATTTCGACCAGTTCCGCACCGCCCTGGACGACGAGGCGACGCTGGTCGATGCGATCAGCCCGGGCTCGGAGTCGGTGGAGACCGCTGCCGGCCGGCGCCATGTGATCGGCTACCTGGGCGACTTCCTGTTTCCGCCGGAGCGCGCGCTGGCCAAGGTCGGCGCGCTGTCCGGGGGCGAGCGCAACCGCCTGCTCCTGGCGCGACTCTTTGCGCGCCCGGCGAACCTGCTGGTGCTCGACGAACCCACCAACGACCTCGACATCGATACCTTGGAGCTCCTGGAATCGCTGCTGCAGCAGTTCAACGGCACGGTGGTGCTGGTGAGTCATGATCGGCGCTTCATCGACAACGTCGCCACCCAGGTGCTTGTCGCCGAGGGCGGCGGGCGGTGGACCGAGAACCCGGGCGGGCATGCCGACTGGGAGGCGGTCCTCAAGCGGCGTGCTTCGGCGCGCGCCGAACATTCAGGTGCCGCTGCCGATGCGCCGCGCGCCAGTCCGCGCGACGCGCGCCGCGGACGCGACGCCGCGCCGCGCAAGCTTTCGTTCCGCGAGGCGCGCGAGCTTGAGGAGTTGCCCGGCCGCATCAGCGCCATCGAGGCCGAGCAGGCAGGTCTGAACGCGCGTCTGGCCGACCCAGACATCTATACGCGTGCGCCCAACGAGGTCGGCCCGGCCCGCGAGCGCATCGAGGCCATCGAGGGCGAACTCATGGCATTGCTGGAGCGCTGGGAGGCGCTCGAGCAACGTCGCGAGGCGGTCGCGACGAAGACTTTATAATCCGTTGCATGAGTCTTTCTCCACTGTTCGCCGCCGGAGCTTCGCCCCCGTTGAGCGCCGACGCCGCCGCAGATGACCACGCGCAGTCGCTGGAGTGGCTGCCGCGGGCGCGGTGGGCACGAGTTGCGCTCGTCGTCGTGCTTGCGTCGACCCTGGGCCTGACCTTCGCAGCCTGGCTGTCGCCGAACATGGTGTTCGAGTTCGCCAACCTGGTGTTTTGCGGTTGAGCCGGTGGTGGTGCCGACCCTTCGGCACAAGGTTGACTCCAGCAGGGCGCGGCACTGGCGCCGCGCCAGCAGGCTCGCAGACCGTGGATGGTCGCGCGAGCTTTTGACCGACAACTTCCCGAATCTTCTGTATCGATAAAGAGCATGGCCCGAAATTCCTATACCGAATCATCGATCCGCGTCTTGAAAGGCCTGGAACCCGTGCGCGAGCGCCCGGGCATGTACACGCGCACCGACAGCCCCCTGCACATCATCCAGGAGGTGCTGGACAATGCCTCCGACGAGGCGCTGGCGGGATTTGCCAAGCGCATTGACGTCGTGCAGCACAGCGACGGCTCGGTATCGGTCTCCGACGACGGACGTGGCATTCCGGTTGGCATGCATCCCGAGGAGAAGGTGCCGGTCGTCGAGATCGTCTTCACGCGCCTGCACGCGGGCGGCAAGTTCGACAAGAAGGGCGGCGGCGCCTATACCTTTTCCGGCGGCCTGCACGGCGTCGGCGTCTCGGTGACCAATGCCCTGTCGAAGCGCCTGGAAGCCACCGTGTGGCGCGATGGCGCCGAGCATCGCATTGCCTTCGAGGGCGGCGAAGTCGCGCAAGCCCTGAAGAAATCCGGGCGCAGCGACAAGAACGGCACCCTGGTGCGCGCCTGGCCCGACCCCAGATATTTCGACAACGTGGCGGTTCCGACCGAGGACTTGAAGCGCCTGTTGCGCAGCAAGGCCGTGCTCCTGGGCGGGGTGACCGTCACCCTGACCATCGAGAAGAGCGGCGAATCGCACACCTGGCTGTATCGCGATGGCCTGCGGGGCTATCTCGAGGAGGCGCTCGCCGGCGCGGCGCCGGTGATCCCCTGGTTCGAGGGGGAACGCCACATCGAGGAGGCCGACGATACCTTTGCCGCGGGCGAAGGCGCGCAGTGGGTCGTGGCCTGGACCGAGGAAGGCGCGATCGCACGCGAGAGCTACGTCAACCTGATACCGACGACCGCCGGCGGCACCCACGAGTCGGGCCTGCGCGAGGGCCTGTTCGGCGCAGTCAAAAGCTTCATCGAACTGCATTCCCTCCTGCCCAAGGGGGTCAAGCTCCTGCCCGACGACGTCTTTGCGCGCGCTTCCTTCGTCCTCTCCGCCAAGGTGCTCGACCCGCAGTTCCAGGGCCAGATCAAGGAGCGCCTGAACAGCCGCGACGCGGTGCGGCTGGTGTCCTCCATGGTGCGTTCGCCCCTGGAGTTGTGGCTCAACTCGCATGTCGAGTACGGCAGGAAGCTGGCCGAGCTGGTTGTCTCGCAGGCGCAGGCGCGCATGAAGGCCGGCCAGAAGGTCGAGAAGAAGAAAAGCTCGGGTGTGGCCGTGCTGCCGGGCAAGCTCACCGACTGCGAGTCCACCGATGCCGGGCGAACCGAGGTGTTCTTGGTCGAGGGCGATTCGGCCGGCGGCAGCGCCAAGATGGGGCGCGACAAGGAGTTCCAGGCGGTGCTGCCGCTGCGCGGCAAGGTGCTCAATACCTGGGAGACCGAGCGCGACCGCCTGTTCGCCAACAACGAGGTGCACGACATCGCGGTGGCCATCGGGGTGGACCCGCACGTGCGCGGCGACGCGGTCGACCTCTCGGGCCTGCGCTATGGCAAGGTGTGCATCCTCTCCGATGCGGACGTCGATGGCTCGCACATCCAAGTATTGCTGCTGACGCTCTTTTTTCGCCATTTCCCGGCGCTGATCGATGCCGGCCATGTGTACGTGGCGCGGCCGCCGCTGTTTCGCGTCGATGTGCCGGCGGCGGGCAAGCGGCCGATGCGCAAACTCTATTGTCTGGATGAGACGGAACTCGAGATCACCGAAGACAAGCTCGCCAAGGAGGGGGTGCGTGCCGGGTCATGGCAGATCTCGCGTTTCAAGGGCTTGGGCGAAATGAGCGCCGAACAGCTGTGGGATACGACCATGAACCCGGATACGCGCCGCCTCCTGCAGGTGCGCTATGGCGACCTCGACTTCGCCTCGACCGGCGAGAAATTCAACATGCTGATGGGCAAGGGTGAAGCCGCAGCACGCCGCGCCTGGCTCGAAGAACACGGCAACGAGGCCGAAGCGGACATCTGAAGCGTCGCCGCATTGCGGCCCGCGGGCTGCAACGGGGCAGGGGAGGGTCATGAGCACGCTGGCCGGACCGCTGGAAAAGGGCGCGCAGACGCTCAAGGCCGGTATCGAAGCCGTGCCCAAATCGATTCCGCAGCCGCAGTTTCCCGAGGCGGTCGGCTTCGCCTTCGCCGGCGCCTATGCGCTCCTGGTCGCGGTCACGCTCGCGCTGCAAATCCTGAAGCGCGTGCGACCCGGGCGCGACTTCACCGACATGCGCCGCAAGGTCAGGAGCTTCTGGGGCATCCTCGTCCTGGCCACCCTGGCGCTGGGCTTCAACCGTTATGTGTCGATCGTGGTGATCGGCTTCGTCAGTTTCGTCGCCTTCAAGGAATACCTGACCCTGATTCCGACGCGGCGCTCCGACCACCGTGTGCTCTTCTGGGCCTACATGGCCATTCCGGTGCAGTACACGATCGCCGGCATCGGCTGGTACGGGCTGTTCATCATCTTCATCCCGGTGTTCTGGTGCCTGATGCTGCCCATGCGCATGGTGCTGATCGGCGAGACCCAGGGTTTCCTGCGCGCGGTGGGTCTGTTGCAGTTCGGGCTCATGACCTGCGTATTCTCGCTCTCGCACATGGCCTACCTGCTGGTCCTGCCGGAGGCGGGCAACCCCAATGGCGGTGGCGTCGCCTTGCTCTTCTTTCTGGTCTTCCTGACGCAGATGAACGACGTGCTGCAATACGTCGCCGGCAAGTTGTGGGGGCGGCGGCAGGTGACACCGGCGGTCCACCCCGGCAAGACGGCCGAGGGGCTCGTGGGCGGCACCCTGGGCACGGTCGCGCTCGCGCTGGTGCTGGCGCCCTGGCTCACGCCGCTGGATCATCTGCAGGCCGCCGCCGCCGGCCTCTTGATCGGCTTCGGCGGATTCCTGGGCGATGTGACCATCACGGCCATCAAGCGCGACCTGCGCCTGTCCGAAGGCGATGCGCTCACGGCAGGCCATGGCGGCATCCTCGGGCGGGTCGACAGCCTCACCTTCACCGCGCCGCTGTTCTTTCATTTCGTCTACTTCCTGCACTTCTAGCACGCCATGCCCCTCTGGTTGCGCGCCCTGTGCCGCTGGCTCTTCGTGGTGCTGCTTGCCTGGCCGATCTGCCTGGTCGTGCTCGGCATGAACGTGCGCCATCGCAACCGCCTGCCCACGCGCGGACCCGCGATCGTCACCCCCAATCACAACAGCCACCTGGACACGCTGGCCATGCTGACGCTGTTTCCGCTGCGGCGCATTCCGCGGGTGCGCCCGGTGGCGGCGGCGGACTACTTCCTCAAGACCGGTTTCCTGGGCTGGTTTTCGCTCAATTTCGTCGGCATCATTCCGATCGTGCGCCGGCGCGGCGACGATGGCGCCGACCCCCTGGCAGCCTGTTACGAAGCCCTTGCGCGCGGCGAGATTCTCATCATTTTTCCGGAAGGCACGCGCGGCGAACCGGAGCGCATGCAGGAGCTGAAGTCCGGCGTGGCGGTGCTGGCGTCGCGCTTTCCGGATGTGCCCGTGGTGCCGGTGTTCATGCACGGCCTGGGCAAGTCCATGCCCAAGGGCGCCTTCGTGCCGGTGCCGTTTTTTGTCGATGTCTACGTCGGCATGCCGATGACCTGGCAGGACGACGCGGCGGGCGGCGACAAGCGCGCCTTCATGGCCGCGTTGTCGGAAAACATGCGCGTGCTGTCCACCAAGCACGATCGACCCGAATACGACTAGGGTCTGGTGCAGAGTTAAAATCGCGCAGTGAAATCGTCGTTGTTGCCGTCCCTCCTCTTGATGTCGGGCCTTCTGGTCGCAAGCGCATGCGCGCGGGCCGACCTGTACGGCTATATCGACGAAAAGGGTCAGATCCATCTGGCCAACGAGAAGCTCGACGCGCGTTACGAGCTCTTCGTCAAGGGCGAGACGACGACCGAATTCAAGCGTGTGCTGGATTCGGGACGCGATTCCGAGATCGCCGCCGAGCTCAAATACCTGCCGGTGCCGGACGACCTGGCGGATCACGTCATTTTCAGGCGCCTGCAAAAGAGCCCCAACGTAGCGCGCTTCGAGTCGCTGGTGCTGGCCGCGGCCGAGCGCCAGCGCCTCGATGCCGCGCTGGTCAAGGCGGTCATCGCCGTTGAATCGGCCTATGAGCCACAGGCGGTGTCGCGCAAGGGGGCGATGGGGCTCATGCAGCTCATCCCGGGGACGGCGGAACGCTTTGGCGTCAAGCGCAGCTTCGACCCCGAGGAGAACATCCGCGGCGGCACGCGCTACCTGCGTGAACTGATCGACCTCTTCAAGGGTGATCTGTCCCTGGCGCTGGCGGGCTACAACGCGGGCGAGGGTGCCGTGCAACGCTTTCGCAACACCATTCCGCCGTTTCCCGAAACCCAGGCCTATGTCAAGCTGGTGCTGCGTTTCTACGAACATTTTGGCGGCGGGGCCAGGCGCGGTCCTGCCATGCCGCCGGCGGTATCGCAGTCGGAGCGTGACCGCATTCGCATCACCTTGCCGGCGCGCAGCAATCTGCCGCCCGGCGGGCGCCATGTGCCCGGGCTGATGCGTGACCCCGCGGCTGCGGCCGCGACCGAACCGGCCACACGATGAAGCCGCGCCTCAAGTACAAGGCTGCCGCCGGCAGCCTGCAGGAAGATCTTTTCAACCCAACCCAACAGTCCGAGGAAGGCCCGAGTTTGCAAGACATGGAAACACAATCCGAAGCGGCGACCGACATCCTGGAAGCGCCTGCATCCGAAGCACCCGTGGGCGTCGAAGTGCTCGCCGCCGACAGCACCGACACCCCCACGACCGCCGCAGGCAACGATGCGCCGCCGGCGGGCGGAGGCCACCCGCCGTCCGGCGGTGGCGGCCCGCTGCCACCTCTGCCCGAAGGCGACTACCTGCCGCTGGGTCTCTATGCCGAGCGCGCCTACCTCGACTACGCGGTCTCGGTAGTCAAGGGCCGCGCGCTGCCGGATGTCGCCGATGGCCAGAAGCCGGTGCAGCGGCGCATCGTTTTCGCGATGCACGAGATGGGACTGGGCGCCGGCGCCAAGCCGGTCAAGAGCGCGCGCGTGGTCGGCGACGTGCTGGGCAAGTTCCATCCGCACGGCGACCAGTCCGCCTACGATGCGCTGGTGCGCCTGGCGCAGGGCTTCACGCTGCGCTATCCACTCATTGACGGGCAGGGCAACTTCGGCAGTCGCGACGGCGACTCCGCCGCGGCCATGCGCTACACCGAAGCGCGCCTGACGCCGATCGCGCGCCTCCTGTTGGATGAGATCGACATGGGCACGGTCGATTTCGTGCCCAACTACGACGGTTCGATCCAGGAGCCCAAGCGCCTGCCGGCGCGCCTGCCCATGCTTTTGGCCAACGGTGCGTCCGGCATCGCCGTGGGCATGGCCACCGAGATTCCGTCGCACAACCTGCGCGAGATCGCCCGCGCCGCGGTGGCCTTGATCCGCAAGCCGCGCATCAGCGATGCCGAACTCCTGGAGCACGTCAGCGGCCCCGATTTTCCCGGGGGCGGGCAGATCATTTCCCCGGCCAGCGAAATTGCCGACGCCTACGCGAGCGGGCGCGGCTCGATCAAGGTGCGTGCCCGCTGGAACATCGAGGAACTGGCGCGCGGCCAGTGGCAGGTGGTGGTGGGCGAATTGCCGCCCGGTACCTCGACGCAGAAGGTCATGGAAGAGATCGAGGAACTCTCCAACCCCAAGGTGCGCGCCGGCAAGAAGTCGCTCTCGCCCGAGCAGCAGAACCAGAAGGCCTTGCTGCTGTCGGTGCTGGACCGTGTGCGCGACGAATCCGGCAAGGAAGCCGCCGTTCGCCTGGTCTTCGAACCACGCACCTCCAAGATCGACCAGACAGAATTCATGACCGTGCTGCTGGCCCACACCAGCATGGAGTCCTCGGTCCCGGTCAACATGGTGAGCGTGGGCAACGACGGCCGGCCGCAGCAGAAGTCGCTCAAGACCATGCTGGAGGAATGGTGCGAGTTCCGTTTCCAGACCGTCACCAGGCGCACGCGCCACCGATTGGGCAAGGTGGACGATCGCATCCATATCCTCGATGGCCGCATGATCGTGTACCTGAACATCGATCGGGTCATCAAGATCATCCGCGAGTCCGACGAACCCAAGCCGGCACTGATGGAAAAGTTCAAGCTTTCAGCGATCCAGGCCGAGGACATCCTGGAGATACGCCTGCGCCAGCTGGCGCGCCTGGAAGGCATCCGCATCGAGCAGGAACTGAAGGACCTGAAGGCCGAGAAAAAGGAACTGGAGAACCTCCTGGCCGACGAAGGCGCGATGAAGAAGCTGGTCATCCGCGAGATCGAGGCCGACGCAAAGCAGTACGGCGACGCGCGCCGCACGCTCATCGAGGAAGCCGGCCGTTCGGTCGTCTCGCAGAGCGTGCCCGACGAGCCGGTCACGGTGATCTTTTCGGAGAAGGGCTGGGTGCGCTCGCGCACCGGCCATGGCCACGACGCGACGCTCTTCAGTTTTAAGGAGGGTGATTCCCTGTACGCGGCCTTCGAGTGCCGCAGCGTGGATCAGGCTGTCCTGCTTGGCTCCAACGGTCGCGCCTATTCGGTGCCCGTGGCGCAGCTGCCCGGCGCGCGCGGCGACGGCGTGCCGGTCACGACCTTGATCGACCTGGAGGCAGGCACGCGCATCCTGCACATGCTGGCCGGGCCAGCTGAGACGCGTGTCCTGGTGGCCGCGACCAACGGCTATGGCTTCGCATGCAGGATTGCCGACATGGTCTCCAGGGTCAAGGGCGGCAAGGCCTTTCTCAAGGTCGATGCACAAAGCGAGCCCATCCGCCCCGCCCTGATCGCCGAGGGCACGACCCGCGTCGCGGTCATGGGGTCGCTGCAGCGCCTCCTGGTGTTTGCCATCGACGAGGTCAGTACCCTGACGGCCGGGCGCGGCGTGATCCTCATGGAAATGGAGCGCAAGGAAACCCTCTTGGCGGTGAGCGCGGTCGGTCCCGGCGGGGTGGTGATCGAGGGCGCGGGCCGCGGCGGCAAGGAATTCAACGTGCCGCTGGGCGTAAAAGCCCTCAAGACCTACGAAGGGCGCCGCGCGCGCAAGGGCAAGCTCCTGGTCGAGCGCATTCGCGCCGCGGGCATGCGGCCGGCATCGGAATGAGGTCGACGGCGACGGCGCTGATCCTGGCCGCGGGCCTCGCCATGCTGGCGGCGTCGTGCGCGACCACCGTCAATCCGCAATACGACCGCTCCAAGCCGCACCACACGCCGACCGGATTCCGCAACAACTATGTCGAGGAGCTCGGCAACGACCGCGCGAGCTTCTGGAAATGGCAGTGGGAGCGCCTGCGTGCGGGCCTGCCGCGGCCGCCCGCCAACGGCTACGCGTTTCCGATCGTTGCCGCCGATGTGCCGTATCTCAAGGCCAACCGCAGCGAGCGCACCGCGACCTGGATCGGCCACGCGACGGTGTTGCTGCAGATCGGCGGCGTCAACATCCTTACCGACCCGCACCTGACCGCGCGCGCCTCGCCGGTGTCCTTCGCCGGGCCTGTCCGCAAGGTTCCGCCGGCGCTCATGTTCGAAGAACTGCCGCGCATCGACGTGGTGGTGATCTCGCACAACCACTATGACCACCTCGATGAAGGCACGGTGCGCCGCCTGGCCGCGCAGTCCGGCGGAGGCCCGCGCTTTCTGGTGCCGCTCGGCGTCAAGGCCTGGTTCACGGGTCTCGGCATCATGGAAGTCGACGAATTCGACTGGTGGGATCGCACTACGTTCGGTGGGGTCGAGTTCCACTTCACCCCGGCGCAGCACTGGTCGGCACGCAGCTGGACCGATCGGTCGCAGACCCTGTGGGGTGGCTGGTACATGCGCGGCGCCGGCATGAACATACTTTTCGCCGGCGACACCGGATATTCGAAGGACTTCCAGGACATCGCGACGCGCCTCGGTCGGGTCGATTTCGCGATGCTGCCGATCGGCGCCTATGAGCCGCGCTGGTTCATGCGCACCCAGCACGTCGACCCGGCCGAAGCCGTGCGCATCCACCAGGACCTCGGGGCGCACCTGTCACTGGGTGTCCACTGGGGCACCTTCGAGATGACCGACGAGCCGCTCGACGAGCCGCCGAAAAAGCTCGCCATGGCGCTCAAGGAGGCCGCCATCGACCCGGCGCGCTTCGTGGCCGTCAGGCACGGTGAGACGCTGCGGTTGTCCCCGCGCTGAGGCGGAGCGGGAAGACCGCAGCGGGCCTCAGCTCAGATTGAGGTTTGCTGCCCGGACCGCGTCGCCGAACCAGCGCAGGTCCGCCTCGATCATGCGTGTCAACGCCTGCGAGTCGCCTGACAAGGGATCGAGCCCCAGAGGCATGTAACGCTGCCGCAAAGCGGGGTTGTTGACCGCCGAAGCCAGCGCCTTCTCCAGTGCTTCTACCGACGCCCTCGGTGTTCCGGCCGGCGCGGCCAGCCCGCCCCAGTATTGCACCGGCGGGATGTCCAGTCCCTGCTCACGCGCCGTCGGCACGTCGGGAAGAAGAGGGTTGCGCTGTTCAACCAGGGTTGCAGCCGGTCGGAACTTGTCCTTGAACTGGAGGACCAGGGGCATTGGCAAGGGCATCGCATGAATTTCGCCCTGTGCCAGGGCCAACGCGCCGTCCGGCCCGCCCTTGAAGGGCACGTTGGTTCCGCTCGCACCTGCCCGACCCAGCAGGGTGACCATCGCCAGGTGTTCCATGCTGCCGGGGCCCAAGGAGCCATAGGTAAGCCTCCCCGGATTGGCCTTTGCCCATGCGGCCATCTCCGGAAGAGTCTTGAATGGCGCATTGTTGGCGAGACACAGCACGGCAATGGTGGTGCCGATGACGCCTACCGGGGTCAGTTGCTTCAGGAGGTCGAAGCGCTTGTACGAGGCCTGGATGGCGCCCATGGTGGTGTTGAGATGGATGAGCGTGTAGCCATCCGGTGGGGCGGAACCCAGGGCCTGCATGCCGACCTGGAACAGACCGCCCGGCCGGTTGTCGACGACGATGCTCTGGCCGAGAAGCGGCTGCATGAACTCACCCAGAATGCGTACCGACACGTCAGCTGCACCGCCTGCTGGCAAGGGCACGATGACACGCAGCGAGCGGTTGGGAAAAGCGCCTTGTGCGCCGGCAAGGCGCGGCAACGGAAGAACGCTCGCGCAAAGCGCTTGAACCAGTCGACGGCGTGTTGAAGGAATTGTCATGGAATGACTTGGGTAGGGAGAGGTCAAAAAAAGCCGGGCGGATTCTATAAGAAACACTGCAGCATCGAAAAACCGAGACTTCCCTCCAAAATGCGCTGAAGGACCTGTACGCGGCAGGAGCGGATGCGATAATCAACCGGCAGTACACGAGCCCGACGCGGAGGGACCCGGGTTGCTCAACGTGCTTGGACCGCACATCGCCACGATGCCGGGCCGGCGCCACTTGAAAAGGCTCGTTTCATGCAATTCGACTATGTGATCGTCGGCGGCGGTTCGGCCGGCTGTGTATTGGCAGGGCGTCTGTCCGAGGACCCGGCAGTGCGGGTCTGCCTCCTGGAAGCAGGGCAAAGCGACGATTCGCCGCTGGTGCGCGCACCGGCCGGTGCGGCACTCATGGTGCCGATGAAAATCCGCAACTGGGGCTTCGAGACCGTGCCGCAGCCCGGCCTGAACGGTCGCCGCGGCTACCAGCCGCGCGGCAAGACCCTGGGGGGCTCCAGCTCGACGAACGCGATGATCTACATCCGCGGCCGCGCCTCCGACTACGACACCTGGGCCAAGCCGGTCGCCGAGGGCGGCCACGGCTGCGACGGCTGGTCCTGGCAGGACGTGCTGCCGACCTTCATCAAGGCCGAGGGCAACGAGCGCCTGGGGGCGCCATTGCACGGCAAGGACGGGCCGCTCAATGTTGCCGATCTGCGCACGCCCAGCCGATTCGGCCAGGTCTTCATCGACGCTGCCAAACAGGCCGGGTTCAGCGAGGTCGACGACTTCAATACCGGTGACCAGGAAGGCGTCGGCCGTTACCAGGTCACGCAAAAGGGCGGCCAGCGCATGAGCGCGGCGCGTGCCTACCTGCACCCGGCGTTGGGGCGCCCCAATCTCACCGTGCTGACCGCGGCGACCACGCTCAAGATCATGCTGCGCGAACGGCGTGCCGTCGGCGTGCTGGTCGATCACGGCGGCACGGTCAAGGAGATCGCCGCCGCGCGCGAGGTCATCATCTCGGCCGGCGCGCTGCAGTCGCCGCAGGTCCTGATGTGCTCCGGCATCGGCCCCAAGTCGCACCTGCTGGAACATGGCATCGCAGCCATCGTCGACGCGCCCGAGGTCGGTGCCAACCTGCACGACCATGTCGACTACATCATCAATCGGCGCCACGCCTCGACCGAACTGTTCGGCATGTCCTTCGGCGGCATCGTCAATCTCATTTCCGAGATCGGTCGCTATCGCCGCGAGCAGCGCGGCAAGGTCACCTCCAACTTCGCCGAGGTCGGCGGCTTCGTCAAGTCCCGGCCCGATCTGGCCGATCCGGACGTGCAGTTCCACTTCGTGATCGGCATGGTGGACAACCACAACCGCACGCGCCACCTGGGGCACGGCTACTCGCTGCACTCCTGCGTGCTCAATCCCCGTTCGCGCGGCAGCCTGCGGCTGAACTCCGCCGACGCGCGCGACGCGCCCCTGATCGATCCCGGCTTCCTCACCGACCGCGAGGATGTCGACACGCTCATCCGCAGCTTCAAGCTCATGCGGCGCATCCTGAATGCACCCGCCTTTGCACCCTATCGCGGGCGCGAGCTCTACACCGTGGCGCTGCGCGAGGACGACGACAGGGGCATCGAACAGGCGATCCGCGAGCGCGCCGACACCATCTACCACCCGGTCGGCACCTGCCGCATGGGCAGCGATGCCGGATCGGTGGTCGACACGCGCTTGAAGGTGCGCGGCGTGGATGGCCTGCGCGTGGTCGACGCCTCGATCATGCCGGCGCTGATTTCCGGCAACACCAATGCGCCCACCATCATGATCGCCGAGCGCGCCGCCGAAGCGATACGCGCGGGGAACTGAACCCGGGCCCGCCGTCAGAGACGCGGGTCGCAGGCCATTGCGAAGCGCGCGGCAGCGAGGGGCCGTGCGCACTCCTGGTTTACCATCCGCGCCTTCAACCAAAAAAGCCCGGAGACTTCGCATGGCCCAGGATCAGGAAGGCAAGGTTCCGCTCGAGTACTTTTATCACTGGGAGCGGACCACGCCTGACAAGGTGTTCCTGACCCAGCCCGCGCCCGGCGGGGTGGTGCGCGACATCACCTGGCGCGAGGCCGGCGACGAAGTGCGGCGTATCGCCGCGTGGCTCAAGGCCCAGGGCTGGCCGGCCGGCAGCCGGGTCGCCATCCTCGGCAAGAACAGCGCGCACTGGATGCTCTCCGACCTGGCGGTCATGATGGCAGGCCACGTCTCGGTGCCGATGTATTCGACCTTCAGCGCCGACGCGCTCAACTACATACTCACCCACAGCGAGTCGCGTGCGTGCTTTGTCGGCAAGCTGGACGAGATCGGCGGTCTCAAGGACGGCGTGCCGCCGGGGCTGCCGATCGTCACCCTGCCGCTCTCGCCCGCGGCAGTGTCGGGAACGCCGTGGGATGCCATCATCAAGCAGACCGCGCCTCTCAAGGAGTCGCCGGTCAACAGCCCCGAGGACCTGTGGACCATCGTCTACACCTCGGGGACGACCGGGCGTTCCAAGGGCGTGATGCTCAAGTTCGCCGCCCTCAAGTGGGCCGCAGGCCCGTCGATGGCGCGCGTCCGCATCACCGGCGACGACCGTTTTCTGTCCTACCTGCCCTTGGCGCACATCATGGAGCGGGTGGTGCTGGAGGTGCCGGCCGTGCACTACGGTGCGCATGTCTACTTTGCCGACGCGCTCGATACCTTCCTGGCCGACCTGAAGCGCGCGCGTCCGACCGTCTTCATGTCGGTGCCGCGCCTGTGGGTCAAGTTCCAGCAGGGTGTACACGCCAAGATGCCGCCGCAAAAGCTGAAGCGCCTGCTGCGCATCCCCATCCTGCGTGGCATCGTGCGCAGGAAGGTCCTCGCCGGCCTGGGGCTGGAGCACTGTCGCCTGGCCGGCAGTGGCGCGGCCCCGTTGCCGGCGGAGGTGCTGCGCTGGTACCGCGACCTGGGGCTGGACATGGTCGAGGGTTACGGCATGACCGAGAATGCCGCGATTTCACATGCCACCTTGCCGGGCACCAGCCATCCCGGCACGGTCGGCGTGCCCTACACGGGAGTGGAATCGCGCCTCGACCCCGAGACCGGCGAAGTGCAGATGCGCTCGCCGGCGGTCATGGCCGGCTACTACAAGGAGCCCGAACTTACGCAGGCCGCCTTCACTGCCGACGGCTGGCTGCGCACCGGTGACAAGGGGCGCATCGACGCCAACGGATGCCTGGTGATCACGGGCCGGGTCAAGGACATCTTCAAGACCAGCAAGGGCAAGTACGTCGCGCCCGCGCCGATCGAGGACCTGCTGGTCAATCACCCGGCCATCGAGGCCGCCGTGGTCTCCGGCGGCAACCTGGACCAGCCGGTCGGCCTGGTCATGCTCTCGCCCGAGGCGGCGGCGGCCGCCAAGGGAGCCGGCCGGGCGGCGCTGGCCGAGCAACTCGCGGCGCACTTGAAGAGCGTGAACGAAAAGCTCGACGCGCATGAAAAGCTGCAATGCATCGCCGCCGTGACCACGCCGTGGACACCGGAGTCCGGCTTTGTCACGCCCACGCTCAAGGTCAGACGCAATCGCATCGACGAGGTCTACGGGCCGCAGTTCGAGGCCTGGGTCAAGGCCAGCACGCCGGTGGTGTGGGCCTGAAGCGGCGCCGGGCGCGACCATGAGCTCCAACGCAGACGAACTGCAGGGCGTCGACCTCTTCTGGTCGTTTCGCAGCCCCTATTCCTATCTGGCCGTCCCGGGCGCCCAGCGCCTGGAGACCGACTTTCGCGTGCGGGTGGTCTTTCGCCCGGTGTTGCCGCTGGCGGTGCGCGAGCCCGGATTTTTCAGCCCGGACAACCTGAAGCGCGCCCGCTACATCGCGCTGGACTGGCTACGTCGCGCCGAGATGCTGGGCATGCCGCACGCCTGGCCGAAGCCCGACCCCATCGTGCAGGACCTCACGACCTACCAGATCGCCGCCGAGCAGCCGCACATCCACCGCCTGACCCGCCTGGGGGTCGAGGCACAGCGCCGCGGTCGCGGCCTGGCCTTTGCGCGCGAAGTCTCCGCGTTGATCTTCGGCGGCACGCGCGGCTGGAACGAAGGCACGCATTTGGCCGATGCCACCGCGCGCGCCGGCTTGGACCTTAAGTCCATGGAAGCGGCGATCGCCGACCCGGCGTCGCACCAGGCCGAGATCGAGGCCAGTCAGGCCGCGCTGGCCGCCAGCGGCCATTGGGGTGTGCCGACCTTCGTCTTCAAAGGCGAGCCGTTTTTCGGTGAGGACCGCATCGACACCTTGCGTTGGCGACTCGCGCGCGCGGGCCTGGCGCGCGAGGGCGTCGCAACCGGCGCGGAGGACCATGTCTAGGAGCCTGCGTCAACTGGTCACCCGCTGGTTCGCAAGTGCCGTCGCCACGCTTCCGCTCGCCACGTCCGTTGTGGCCCAGGACGCCTGGCCGTCGCGGCCGATCCGCATCATCGTGCCCTTCGCGCCCGGCGGCGCGACCGACATCATGGCGCGCGTGTTCGGCAAGGTCTTGGGCGAGAGCGTCGGCCAGTCGGTGGTGATCGAGAACAGGCCGGGCGGCGGCACGGTCATCGGCACCGAGGCGGCGGTGCGCGCGCGGCCGGACGGCTACACCATCCTGATGGTCTCGGCGCCGATCGCGACCAACCCCGGCCTCATGGCGACCCTGCCTTACGATGCGCTGCGCGACCTGGCGCCTGTGATCAACGTGAGCGCCCAGGGCTTCCTGATCACGGTCAACGACAAGCAACCGTTCAAGACCTTTGCCGACCTGCTGGCCGCCGCGCGCCGGCCCGGCAGCGAGCTGCCCTATGCCTCGCCCGGCAATGGCACCCTCATGCACCTGGTGGGCCAGGTGCTCAACGCCGAATACCAGACCCGCTTTCTGCATATCCCGTACAAGGGCAGCGGCCCGGCCTTGCAGGATGCGATGTCGGGCCAGGTGCCGGTGTTCTTCGACGCCGTCACGACTTCCTTAGGCCCGGTGCAGCAGGGGCGCCTGCGTGCGCTGGCGGTGACCCATCCGACGCGTTTACGTGCCTTGCCGGACGTGCCGACGGTGCGCGAGCTGGGTTATCCCAGAGCGGAGGCGACGGCGTTTTCCGGATTCGTCGTTCCGACGGGTACGCCGGGCGAGATCGTGCAGCGGCTCAACGCGGAGTTCAACAAGGCCATCAACCTGCCCGAGGTGCGCGAGCGCCTGGTCACGCAGATGGGCGGCACGCTTACCGGCGGCACGCCGCAGGATTTCGGCAACCTGATCCGCGCCGAGACCGAACGCTGGGTGCCGCTGATCCGGCGTCTGGGGTTGAAGGCGGATTGAAGGTCCGCTGCCAAACGGTACTCAAGCGCGCTTAACCGGCATGCGCCGGCCGATCGCCACCGTTGCCACCACGGCGACGGCGAAGACGATCATCAAGGGCGTCACCTTTTCACCCAGCAGCCACGCGGCGATCAGCATGGTGAAAAAGACCTGCGACAGTTGCACCTGCGAAACGCGCGCGACGCCGCCCAGGTCCAGCCCCTTGTACCAGGCGAAAAAGCCCAAGAACTGCGAGAAGATCGCGACGTAGAAAAAGCCGGCCCATTGCGGCCAGCCGGCGGAGGCAAAGTCGCTGCGTGCCACGCCGCCTATGACCGGCCAGACGAGAAAGGGGCTGCTTGCGAGGATGGCCCAGCTGATGGTCTCGCGGCCACCGAGTTCACGCGTCAGGCGTGCGCCTTCGGCGTAACCGAAGGCGCCGACCACCACCGCAACAAAAAGCGCCAGGTCCGCCAGGTGCAGGGCGCCGCCGCCGTTGAAGATCGCGAACGTGACCACCAGTGTGCTGCCGGTGACCGCGGTGATCCAGAATCCCACGGACGGCCGCTCGCGGTTGAGCCACGCGCCCATGATCGCGGTAAAGAGCGGCAGGAGGCCGACCACGATCGCGCCGTGCGCGGAGGGGACATGACGCATCGCGAGCGAGGTCAGTGCCGGGAAACCCAGCACCACGCCGAAGGCGACCGTCAGGAGGCGCAGTGCCTGGCGGCGCGAGGGCCACGGGGCGCGGATCGCCAGGAGGAACAACGCCGCCGGCACTGCCGCAACGAGGGATCGCCCGAGGCCGACGAAGATCGGGTCCAGGTGCAGGACCGCGATGCGCGTGGCCGGCAGCGTCGCGCTGAAGATCACGACACCGACCAATCCCAAGAGCAATCCGTTGCGCTCGGCGTGGCTTGGCGCCGCGCTCAAAAGTTCCACTCCGTGGTGAAGCGCTCGCCGACTGTCAGCGTCGCGCCGAAGCCGGCGGTGACGACGGTGTTCTGGCCGAACACGACGCCCAGGGTCTTGTGGTCGCGATAGCGGGACAGGATGTCCAGCGGGTCGTCACCGAAGGTGCCGGTCGCCTGGTCGATCGACGGGATCGGGCAGCGCGGGCAGGGCTTGACCGGCGCCAGGGCAAGGTCGCCGCGGGTGAGGGAGACGAAACGGTCCTCGTCGCCCGGGCCGACATCGTCGATCACCAGGTTGGGGCGAAAGCGGTTCATGGGTAGCGGGTCGCGCCCGGCTTCGGCGAGCCGGTCGTTCAATTCGTCGAGCGAAGACTGCGAGATCGTCAGGATGGGGTAGCCATCGGAAAAGCGGTTCAGCGCCTCGACGTTCTGCGTCCATTCGCGATTCGAGAGGCGCCGATGCGACGGGTCGAAGCGGGCCAGGCGCGCGGGCCGGCCGAGCACGCCCGTGAGCCAGGCGGCTGCGGCATCGCCTTCGTCGAAAGCCATGCAGCTGTGGTTCCACACCTTGACCGAGAGCGTCGCCTGGTGCAGCGCAAAGTCACCCAGGGGCACGGAAAGCGGTGCCTGGCCCGGTGCCGTGAGTTGCAGCGCCGAGGCCTGCATGGCCGGCTGGATCAAGGCCATGCGCGGCAATTGGCGTTGGGTGAGGAAGATGCCGGTCACACCGTCCACGACCATCCACTCGCGGTCGCCGACGCCGGCATGCTCGAAGCCGGCACGGCCGATGGTGACGGATTGGAGCGAGATCCCGGCGCAGCTCTTGACCGGGTAGAGGTGGAGGCCGGCGACGCGTGCCATTTCAGCCGTTTTCCCGGGCGCGCCGCGCATCGCGCGCCTGCAGGTGCGCCCAGGCGACCGACAAGAGGGGCGCGGGGTCGCCAGCGGCGCGCGCGCGGGCACGCATGTCGCCGACGATGTGCGCCGCTTCGATGTTGCCGCCGGACTCCAGGTCGCGCAGCATCGAGGCGGTGAAGTTGGACCCGCGCTGGGTCAGCGTGGCCAGGGTCGCGTCGCGCGCAGCCGCGCGCGGCGCATGGTTGGCGTGGCGCGCGGCGGCCTCGCACTCGGCATAGACCGCGCGCATCAGGTGTTCGCCGTC
The DNA here is from genome assembly GCA_016790635.1 of Burkholderiales bacterium. Classification (GTDB taxonomy): domain Bacteria; phylum Pseudomonadota; class Gammaproteobacteria; order Burkholderiales; family JAEUOS01; genus JAEUOS01. Next base: position 5,370 of record JAEUOR010000060.1, on the reverse strand, counting down.
GTCGGTCGACACGATGTCGCCGACGTTGGCGCGCATCAGGCAGGTCATGGCGGCCAGGCTTGCCAGCAGAACGAATTTTTCCCACAGGTCCTGATCGACATCGTCGCTGGCGCGAACATCCACCGGTGTCGCGCGATACGCCGTGGCAAGGGCGTCCAGGCGCGCCTGCTGCGACCGGTCGTTGCGCGGGCGCAGGCCGAAGGTGATGCGCTGCAAATCGGTCATTTGCCGTACCACGCCATCCGGCCCCAGGTTGCCGCCGATGTGGCAGCAGCCGCCCAGCACGCGGCCGGCGCCGAATTCGGCATCGAGCCGGTCGAAGTGCGCCAGTCCGTTCAAGACCGGCAGGATGGCGGTGTCCGGGGTAAGGCCGGGGTAGATGGAGAGGATCGAGGACTCCAGGTCCCAGGCCTTGCACGACAGCAGCACCAGGTCGTAGACGGGCTTGAGTTCGGTGTGCAGCACCGCATTGACCGGGATGGTGAAGTCGCCTTGCGGGCTGACGACCTTGAGGCCTTGTGCGCGCAGGGCGTCGGCGCGTCGCGGCCGCACCAGGAAATCGACTTCGATGTCGCTCTTGCCCAATTGGGCCGCCTGGGCCAGGCGCCCGCCGAAGTAGCCGCCGGTCGCGCCGGCGCCGAGAACCAGGAGTTTCATTGTCTGAATGTGCCAATCATGCGACGACGAGGACACGCGCAGCCGTGGCCTCAGCGAGTGCGCGCGGCGCCACCGCAAATCCGGTGTTGGGATGGCCGGCGGCCGGGTAGATGACCTCGAAAGCCAGGAGCGTCTCATCGAACAGGGTGATCGGCGCCTGCAGATGCCCCAGCGGCGCGACCCCGCCAATGGAAAAGCCGGTGCGCTCCTTGACGAAGGCAGCATCCGCGCGCCCGATCGCCTCGCCGATGGCCTCGACCACCCGTGCCTCATCCACGCGGTTCGCACCGCTGGTGATGACGAGCACCACGCGGTCGGAGGTCAGGCCGCGAAAGATCACCGACTTGGCGATCTGCGCGACGTCGCAACCGTGCTTGACGGCCGCCGCCTGGGAGGAGGGCGTGGCTTCCTCAGTGACGATGATCTCGGTGGCGATGCCGGCGGCATCCAGCGCGGCGACCACACGCTTGACGCTCGCGTTGGCGAGTACCTTTTCACGCATGGCGCTAACCCAGGGTCTTGGAGACGACTTCGCGCGTGTCCTTGGACAGGGCCGAGGCCGCGGCGATGCGCTGCAGGCGTGCCTCAAGCGCGGCGCGGCGCTTGGGTTCGAGCTTTCTCCATGCGGATGCGGCACGCGCCAGGCGCGCTGCAACCTGCGGGTTGAAGGCGTCGATCTCGAGCACGCGGTCGGCCCAGAAGTCGTAGCCGCCGGCATCGGCCGCGTGAAACCCGGCCGGATTGCCGTGGCAGAAGGTGCCGATCAGGGCACGTGCCTTGTTGGGATTCTTGATCGAGAACCCCGGGTGGTTGAGGAGGCTGCGCACGGTGTCGAGCGTCGCACCGCCGTCCGCGCCGCTGCGGGCGCCTGCCTGCAGGGCGAACCATTTGTCCATGACCAGCGCGTCGTCGCGAAAGGTCGCGTAGAAGCGCGCCAGCGCGTCGCTGCGCAGCTCGGACCGGGAGAGCATGAGCGCGCCCAGCGCGTTCATGCGGTCAGTCATGTTGCCTGCGGCCAGGTAGAGGTCGTGCGCGGCGCGTTCCAATGCCGGTTCCGCCAGTTCCGCCAGGTACCCCAGCGCCAGGCCTTGCAGGCTGCGCTTTCCTGCCGAGCGCGGGTCCGGCGAGTAGGTCCCCTTGACCGCATTGGCGCTGACGGCGCGCTTGAGATCGGCGCTTGCCGCGCGCGCCAGCGAGCGGCGCACGAACACGCGCGCCGTGTGGACGGCGACCGGATCGACTTCGTCCAGTTGCTCCGCCACGTAGGTCTCGCTGGGCAGTGCCAGCGCCTCGGCCTTGAACGCCGCGTCGAGCGCCGGGTCGGCCAGCACGCGGCGAAACGCGCGCGTAACCGCCGCCGGCACCGCAAGCGCGCCGCCTGCGGCCGCGGTCCGCGCCAGGCTGGTGAGGAGGCGCAGGTACAGCCGCTGCCCGGCCTCCCAGCGATTGAAAGCGTCGCTGTCGTGGGCGAGCAGCAGCGCCAGGTCGGCGTCGCCCTGCTCGATGTCAAGCATCACCGGTGCCGAGAAGCCGCGCAGGAGCGAGGGCACCGGCGCCTGCGGCACGTTCTGGAAGACGAACACGTTGCTGGTGCCGGAGGCGAGCAGCGTCGCCTCCGTGCCGCGCGCGGCTGACTCGCCGTAAATGTGCAGGGGCAGCGCCGCGCCGTCGCGCGCCACCAGACCCAGGGTCACGGGAATGACGAACGGCGCCTTGTGCGCCTGGCCCGGGGTGGCAGCGCAGGACTGCGTCAGGCGCAGTGTGTAGGTGCGCGCCTTGGCGTCGTATTCCCCGTTGGCGGTCAGGCGCGGCGTCCCGGCCTGGTCGTACCAGCGGAACCACTGCGCGCGTTCGGTCGGCGACAGCGCGCCGGGGTTGGCATCGGCCATGGCTGCGAAAAAGTCCTCGCAGGTGACAGCCTGCCCGTCGTGGCGCTTGAAGTAGAGGTCCATGCCGCGACGGAAACCCGCCCGGCCGAAGATGGTCTGCGCCATGCGCACGACCTCGGCACCCTTCTCGTAGATGGTGACGGTATAGAAGTTGTTGATTTCCTGGTAGGCGTCGGGGCGCACCGGGTGCGCCATGGGGCCGGCGTCCTCGGGAAACTGCGCGCTGCGCAGCACGCGCACGTCGCCGATGCGCCGCACCGCGCGCCCGTCGGCGTTGCCGCTCATGTCCATGGAGAATTCCTGGTCGCGAAAGACCGTGAGCCCCTCCTTGAGCGAAAGCTGGAACCAGTCGCGGCAGGTGACGCGGTTGCCGGTCCAGTTGTGGAAGTACTCGTGCGCCACCACGCCCTCGACGTGGAGGAAGTCGTCGTCGGTGGCGCTGGTGGCGTCGGCGACGATGTACTTGGCGTTGAAGATGTTGAGGCCCTTGTTCTCCATCGCGCCCATGTTGAAATCGTGGGTGGCGACGATGTTGAACACGTCGAGGTCGTAGCAGCGGCCGAAGCGCTGCTCGTCCCAGCGCATGGCGCGCTTGACGCATTCCATGGCGTGGTGGCAGCGCGCGATGGCGTCGCGCTCGGCCCAGATGCGCAGCAGCACCGCGCGTCCCTCGGCGGTGACGTAACGGTCCTCGATGTGGTCGAGGCGCCCGGCCACCAGCGCGAACAGGTAGCAGGGCTTGGGATGCGGGTCGTTCCAGCGCGCCCAGTGCGTGTTGCCCTCCGCGAAGCCGGCGGCTTCGGGATTGCCGTTGGACAGCAGCACCGGAAAGCGCTCGCGGTCGGCCACCAGCGTGACCGTATAGCGGCTCATCACGTCCGGGCGGTCCGGGTACCAGGTGATGTGGCGGAAGCCCTGCGCCTCGCACTGCGTGACCAGGAACTGGCCGGAGCGATAGAGGCCCTCGAGCGCGGTGTTGGCGTCGGGCCGGATGCGCACGCGGGTCTCGACCAGCGCGTGGGCGCTGGCGATCGGGATCGTCAGCGTGCGCTCGTCGATGGCATGGGCGCCGGAATCGAGGCGGCGGCCGTCGAGCCACACGCCGTCGGTGACGAGGCCGGCGCCGTCGAGCACCAGTGGCCCGGGCGGCCCGGCCGGATTGCGCCGCACGGCCAGGACCGCGTGCACCGAGGTCTCGTCGAAGTCGAGCGCGATCGTGAGCGTGACCGAGTCCACCAGCCACGCCGGCGGCCGGTAGTCGGCCAGTCGCACCGGCGGGCCCAGGGCCCGCGTCGCCTTCGGATCCACGTCGTAGCTACACCTCTTTTGCGGCGGCGAGGCTAGCACGCTGGCGCTCGGCGCGGGTATCTTGGCCCACCCTCCGGAGCCCGCATGGACACCACCGCGCCCAGCCTCGACGACGTGCGCGCCGCCGCCGCCCGCATCGCCCCGCACGCGGTGCGAACGCCCGTGCTGCGCAGCGCGGCGCTCGACGCCGCGGTCGGCGCGCACCTGCACTTCAAGTGCGAGAACCTGCAACGCGGCGGCGCCTTCAAGTTCCGCGGCGCCTGCAACGCGGTGATGTCGCTCGATGCCGCCAACGCGGCGCGCGGCGTGGTCACGCAATCGTCGGGAAACCACGGCACCGCGATCGCGATCGCGGCCCGCGTGCGCGGCATTCCGGCCCACGTGGTGGTGCCGGCCAACGCGCCGGCGATCAAGTTGGCGCAGATCCGCGAGCAGGGCGCGCGCGTGATCCTGTGCGAGCCGACCCTGGCGGCGCGCAACGCCGCCTGCGCCGCGGTGCAGGAACAGACCGGCGCCGAGCTGATCCATCCCTACGACGACGCGCGCGTGATCGCGGGGCAGGGCACCGCGGCGCTGGAACTGGTCGAGCAGGCTGGCCCCTTCGACGCGCTGATCGCCCCGGTGTCGGGTGGCGGACTGCTCTCGGGCACGGCCATCGCCACCCACGGCCTCGATCCCGGCGTGCGCGTGCTCGGCGGCGAGCCGGCGCAGGCCGCCGACGCGCACGCGTCGCTGCGCCGCGGCGCGCTGGTCACCGACATCATCCCCGACACCATCGCCGACGGCCTGCGGGCGCAGCTGTGCGCGCGGACCTACGCCATCCTGCGCGCGCACGCGGTCGAGGTGCTGCTGGCCGGCGAGGACGGCATCGTCGCCGCGATGCGCCTGGTCTGGGACCGGCTCAAGCTGGTGGTCGAACCCTCCGGCGCGGTGGCGCTGGCGGCGCTGATCGCCGGGCGCGAAGGCGTGGCCGGCCTGCGCATCGGCGTGATCCTCAGCGGTGGTAATGTGGACCTCGACCGGCTCCCCTGGCAGGAGCCGCGATTCCAGCGCGGGCTGCCGCCAGCGGCAGGGGGGATCGCATGATCATCGATGGGCAACGCTCCGCCGATCGCGCCACCTCGACGGTGCTGGGCTACTACAACGCGTTCAACCGCGGCGACTGGAAGGGCATGCTGGCCCTGCTCAGCGACGAGGTCGCGCACGACATCAACCAGGGACGCACCGAGCGCGGGCGCGAACCCTTCGCGAAATTCCTCGAGCACATGGCGCGCTGCTACCGCGAGGAACTGCGCAACGTGGTCGTGATGTCGACCCAGGACGGCCGTCGCGCCGCCGCTGAATTCGTGGTCCACGGCGAGTACCTGCAGACCGATGAAGGCCTGCCGGAGGCGAAGGGGCAGCGCTACGTGCTGCCGGCGGGGGCCTTCTTCGAGCTGGTCGACTATCGCATCGCGCGGGTCACGAACTACTACAACCTCAACGACTGGTTGCAGCAGGTCGGGGCGGGCTGAGC